>NZ_CP023063.1:3727500-4018433 GCF_002288505.1 Sinorhizobium sp. CCBAU 05631 | reverse complement strand
TGTCCGATGCCGTCATTGCTGCCGGCGTCATTCTTTTATCCATCGGACACGGCCGCCTTCCGAAGCCATGCCGCGTCCGACGGACGCCCTGTCGCAGTGAATCGGGCTCCTCATAATCCCGCCCCGCTGCGCGCTGCGCGCACCCGCTCGCCTCGAACAAGCGAATGTCCCCTCGCGCCTCCTGCATGCTTCCCTGAACCGGCTTCGATTCAAGGACGGAACCATGCAGCACTCAAAACTCTACAGCGACCTTTGCGCACCGAGACGAGGTGCGTGGCGCTGTAGTCCTATCGATTCCGCGTGGCCGTTTTCAAGCCATCCGGTCCTATTCATAGCGACTACGCCGCACCCTCGTACGAAGCGGGTAGCCCGGGCCTCCTTCCTCTTGAACGAACACCGACACAGTACCGATCGGGGCCGCGCACGACACAACCTTAAGACGAAATGTCCTCGTTCCGCGGCGACGGATCGCCCGGTTCACCATCTCGACTTGTCTGATTGAGCGACGTGGATTTCCCCCGCCACAGGGAACAGAAAGCCCAAAGCCATCTCGTTGAAATGACTCCAAACCTCCTTGATACAGATGTGATCCGTGTCCCCTGTGGAAGCCATTTAGGCAGGATCGATGGGTAAGATCAATGGCGATTTTTACCGCTTCTTAAGCGCTGGCAGTTGACTCTCGTGCCGCGTTTTGCATGCGGGTTTGCGAGTCCCGAAAGAATCCCTGTTGAATCAAGGGTTTTAATTTTTGCTGCCGTGTTTAGCTGGCGAAAAAGAAAAAAAATAAAAATCTGCTTGACTCACTTCGCCCCGAAGAGGGCAAGCCGCCGACACCTATTCCTTGTGACAACCTCGCGCAACCGCTTGAAATTGTTTCAATAATTTTGTCACGCCACTGACACAACCATCCTTCTGGCAGGCTAGTCACGACCATGGCAGAATTATGAATCCGAAAAGCCCGGCGCACGCGCCGGGCTTTTCATCAACTGCTTATTATTTAGCCGGGTTAGGCCGAAAGCGACTTCACGCGCTGGGCCAGACGGGACACTTTGCGCGACGCCGTGTTGGCGTGCAGCACGCCCTTGGTGGCGGCGCGCATCAGTTCCGGCTGAGCTGCCTTCAGGGCAGCGGCGGCGGCTGCCTGATCGCCGGAAGCGATCGCCTCTTCAACCTGGCGGACGAAGGTGCGGACGCGCGAACGACGAGCCTTGTTCACTGCGGTACGGCGTGCGATCTTGCGGGTCGCCTTTTTCGCCGAAGTTGTATTGGCCATTGATGCCTCTCTTCGAAAACTGACATGAACTCCGCCTTCGCCGTGCCGGGTCACTGCGACCTGTCATCGAAGCAATTCGGGAGCAGTATCGGAAAGCCATGCGAGATGGCGTTTCAAACTGAGGGCGGCGTATAGCGGGAAAGCGCCCGCGCGTCAACGCGCATTTTGCGAAATCCCGCACCTTGCCGATTCACCTGTGCTTGAATTCCGCCTTGCGCTTCGCCACGAAGGCGGCCATCCCCTCCTTCTGATCCTCGGTGGCGAAAAGCGCCTGGAACAGCCGCCGCTCGAAACGCAGGCCCTCGGCAAGCGTTACTTCCAGCGAGCGGTTGACCGCTTCCTTGGCCATCATCACCGCCGGAAGCGCGAAGGAGGCGATCTTCTCGGCGGCGCCGAGCGCCTCTTCCATCATTTTGTCGGGCGCAACGATGCGCGCAACGAGGCCGGCCCGCTCCGCCTCTGCCGCGTCCATCATGCGGCCGGTCAGAATCAGGTCCATCGCCTTCGCCTTGCCGACCGCGCGCGTCAGGCGCTGCGATCCGCCCATGCCGGGAATGACGCCGAGGGTGATCTCCGGCTGGCCGAATTTCGCCGTCTCCGAGGCGATGATGAAGTCGCACATCATCGCAAGCTCGCAGCCGCCGCCAAGCGCAAAGCCCGACACGGCGGCAATCATCGGCTTGCGGGCGCCGGCGACGTGTTCCCATCCGCCGAGAAAGTCGCCGAGATAGCTGTCGACGAAATCGAGCGACTGCATTTCCTTGATATCGGCGCCGGCCGCGAAGGCCTTTTCCGAGCCGGTGATGACGATCGCGCCGACCCCCTTGTCCGCGTCGAAGGCCCTCAACGCCGCGTCAAGCTCGCGCATCAGGGTCGAGTTCAGTGCGTTCAGCGCCTGCGGCCGATTGAGAGTGATCAGGCCGACGCGCCCGCGCGTTTCGACCAGCAGCGTCTCGTAACTCATTGTCGTCTCCTCCAATTTCGAACTCGATTGGGTAGGCGCTGAGGCCCTCCCCGCTTATTTCTGGCAGCGCGGGCAATGGAAGGTCGAACGCCCCGCCTGAACGATGCGAGCGACCGTACCGCCACAGCCCGGCTTGCGGCAAGCCTCGCCCTCCCGGTCATAGACGGAGAAGGCGTGCTGGAAATAGCCGAGGCTGCCATCCGCCTGGATATGATCCTTGAGCGAAGAACCGCCGGCCGCGATCGCATCGGCGATCACCGCCCGGATCGCCTCGACAAGTGCGGACAAGGTCTTTCTCGGACGACCGCGCTTGTCGACGAGCGTGCCCGCCGCGCGTTTCGGCGACAGGCCCGAGCGCCACAGCGCCTCGCACACATAGATATTGCCAAGCCCGGCAATGGTCTTCTGATCGAGGAGCGCCGCTTTCAGTGGCTGCGCCCTGCCGACGAAGCGCTGGGCCAGATAGGTGGCGTCGAGGGCATTTCCCGTCGGCTCCTCCCCGAGGCCGCGGAAGAAGGCATGCTCGGCGATCGTGTCGCGGCGTGCCAGATCCATGAAGCCGAAGCGGCGCGGATCATTGTAGATCACCCGCGCCCGGCCGGAGTGTCCGTCGAGATGGAAGACCACATGGTCGTGCTTCTGGTCCTTGCCACGCGGATGATGGAACGCGCCGGGCGTGGCTGGTGCCGCCCCGGTTTCGATCCGGAACGATCCGGACATGCCGAGATGCGCGACGATGACATCGCCGCCCTCGAGATCGATCATCAGATATTTGGCGCGGCGCGAGAGCGCAACGATGCGCCGGCCCGACACGGCGGCGGCGAAATTGTCAGGAAAGGGAAAGCGCAAGTCCGGCCGGCGCAATTCGGCGCGCACCAGCAGCGCCCCCTCCATCGTCGGCGCCAACCCGCGTTTGACCGTCTCGACCTCAGGCAATTCCGGCATCGGCCGTCTTCCTTCACTCTTTGTTCATTCCATCCGCCCGCAGGGCGAGCGCACCATTCCCATGGCAGCATCGATGGCCTATACGGATGCGCTATGTCGCAGCCATGTCCCGCGCGCTGAGATAGCGCGTGCGGGGCGATTTCGCTATGGTGCCGGCAAAATTCGTGAAGTGGAGTTTCGTATGACGGATGAGCGCGTATCGACGGATGGCGGAATGGAGACCTCCTTCGGTTTCCGCGAGGTCGGCACGGGCGAAAAGCAGCCGCTGGTCAACGACGTCTTCCACAAGGTCGCCAAGCGCTACGACATCATGAACGACGTCATGTCGGCCGGTCTCCACCGCGTCTGGAAGGATGCGATGATCGCCGCGCTCAACCCGCCGCGCCGTGAGGACTATCGCGTCCTCGACGTTGCCGGCGGCACGGGCGACATCGCATTCCGCATCGTCGAGGCCTCCGGCCGCAAGGCGCATGCGACGGTGCTCGACATCAACGGCTCGATGCTTGCCGTCGGCGCCGAGCGCGCCAGGAAAAAGGGGCTTCTCGGCAATCTCGAATTCGTCGAGGCGAATGCCGAGGACCTGCCCTTTGCGGCAAATTCGTTCGATGCCTATACGATCGCCTTCGGCATTCGCAACGTGCCGCGCATCGACGTGGCGCTCAAGGAGGCCTATCGCGTGCTGAAGCGCGGCGGCCGGCTGCTGGTGCTCGAATTCTCCGAGGTCGAGATGCCGCTGCTTGACCGCTTCTATGACGCCTGGTCGTTCAACGCGATCCCGAAATTCGGCAAGCTCATCACCGGCGACGACGCGCCCTACCAGTATCTGGTCGAATCGATCCGCAAGTTCCCGGACCAGCGCGATTTCGCCGCGATGATCCGCACTGCCGGCTTTGGCCGCGTCTCCTTCACCAACTACACCGGCGGCATCGCAGCCCTGCATTCCGGCTGGAAGATCTGACCGCATGAGCACGCCTGGAGCATATTTCCGTCTCGTGCGGATAGGCTGGGTGCTCGCGCGCGAGGACGCATTTGCAGCGGTCCCGTCCGAACACCTTCCGCCGCTGGCGCGTTTCGTACAGCGGCTCGCCGGGCTGCTTGCCCGCCGCAGGGCCCGCTTTGAGGTGCGCAGCGGCCGGCTCGCCCGGGCCGTCGAACGGCTTGGCCCCTCCTATGTCAAGATCGGCCAGTTTCTCGCCACGCGTCCCGACGTCGTGGGCGCCGAGCTTGCCGCCGACCTCTCCCTCCTGCAGGACCGGATGGCGACATTTCCCGAGAGCGAGGCGCGGGCCGCCATTGAAGGCTCGCTCGGCCGCTCCGTCGATACGCTTTTCGTCGAGTTTTCCGAAGCGATGGCGGCCGCGTCAATCGCCCAGGTCCATCCGGCAGTCGTCCTGCGCGACGGCAGGCGCGAAAGGGTGGCCGTCAAGGTCATCCGCCCGGGCGTGCGCCAGCGTTTCGCCGCCGATATCGAGGCGATGTATCTCGTTTCGCGCATGCAGGAACGGTTCCTGCCCTATACGCGCCGGCTGAGGCCGGTCGAGGTGACGAAGACGCTCGAACAGACAACCAAGGTCGAAATGGACCTCAGGCTCGAGGCCGCCGCCCTTTCCGAACTCGGCGAGAACACCAAGGAGGATTCCGGTTTTCGCGTCCCCAAGGTCGACTGGGAGCGCACCGGCCGCGACGTCGTGACGATGGAATGGATCGACGGCGTGAAGATGTCGGATATCGAGGGCCTGAAGGCCGCCGGCCACGACCTCAATACGCTCGCCGAAACGCTGATCCAGTCCTTCCTGCGCCACACGCTGCGCGACGGCTTCTTCCACGCCGACATGCATCAGGGAAATCTGTTCGTCGACGAGGCAGGCCATATCGTTGCGGTCGACATGGGCATCGTCGGCCGGCTCGGTAAGAAGGAGCGCCGCTTCCTCGCCGAGATCCTCTTCGGCTTCATCACCCGCGACTACCAGCGCGTCGCCGACGTGCATTTCGAGGCGGGCTACGTGCCCTCGCACCATGACGCGGCGAGCTTTGCCCAGGCGATCCGTGCCATCGGCGAACCGATCCACGGCCAGCCGGCCGAAACGATCTCGATGGCCAAGCTTTTGACACTGCTCTTCGAGGTGACCGAGCTCTTCGACATGCAGACGCGCCCCGAGCTCGTGATGCTGCAGAAGACCATGGTCGTCGTCGAGGGCGTCGCCCGCACGCTCAACCCGCGGTTCAACATGTGGAAGGCGTCGGAACCGGTCGTCGGGAAATGGATCCGCGACAATCTCGGCCCGAAAAGGATCGTCACGGATCTGCGCGACGGGCTGCACGCGGCACTCCGGGTCGCCGAAGCCGTTCCGGAAATCGCCGCGCGCACCGAACGTTTCTCGGCCGAAATCATGGCGATGACCGAGAATGGCCTGCGCTTCGATCCGGAGACGGCAGAAGCGATCGGCCGGGCGGAGGCAAGGCACACCCGGTCGGGTCGGCTGGCGCTCTGGGTGATCGCGGCAACGCTCATTTTCATTGCATGGCAGCTTGTTTGACCGGTGGAGTGAAGCAGGCTGCTTTGCATTTGAGCCCCTCATCCCGCTGCCGCGACCTTCTCCCCGCTCGCGGGGAGAAGGGACAAAGCCGCGCCGCTTCATTCCCCTCGCCCCGCTTGCGGGGAGAGGGTTAGGGTGAGGGGCAAAGTGCTGACGAACACCCTTCCTACATCCCGCATCCTGGAATAGTATCCGTCCATGGACAGTCGTTTTTCGCTCGTGATGCCGGTGACCACGCAGACCTCAGGGTGTGCGGGAGACCTGTTGCACTAAGCGAGCCGTCTTCATGCCAACCCTGCCGAGGCAAGCAGGGTTCGGCTCTGTTTCCTCGGCGAGAAGAGAGAGGAAACAATGACCGCTGGTTCACCCGCACTTCATATCCGCGCCGCGTCCATCTCCGACTGGGAAGTGCTCGCCGCTTTGCGCGATCTGCCCGGCATTCGCTCCGGAACGCTACGCCTGCCCTTCGCGCCGCCGGAGCAGACGCGACGCTGGCTCGAAAGCCTTACGGAAAACGACATGGTTATCGTCGCCGAACTCGAGGGGCAGATTGTCGGGCTTGCCGGTTTGCACCGGCAAAAAGGAAGGCGGCGGCATGCGGCCGACATCGGCATGTCGGTCCACGACGATTACCGCCGGCGCGGCATCGGCAAGGCACTGCTCGAGGCGTTGACCGAGGCCGCGGACCGCTGGCTCGGCATTTTACGCATCGAACTGACGGTCTTCACCGACAACGAGGCGGCGATCGGCCTCTACCGCAATGCCGGTTTCGTCACCGAAGGCGTGTTGAAATCCTATGCGCTGCGCGACGGAGCATATGCCGACGTCTTCGCGATGGCGCGTCTGCGGCCGTGATAGGAGGAAGCGTGCCTGCGGCCCCCACCGGCACGGAGTAGCTCTGACCGATTCACGGGTCCCGCGTCTTGCGATCGACCGTCGGAACTGTCATTGCCGTTCGCCAAATCGGGAGACCAGCACATGAAGCACGAAACTCCTCCTGTTGTGGCCGGCGCCGTCATCCGCCAGGGCGGAAGAACCTGCCTTCATCGCCTGACGAACACCACCCCGGTGCTTATCCATGTGCGTTCGGGAAACAAGGTCGTGGTCATCCGCGACACGCCTTTGCTGCTCACAGCCGGCGAGTTTGGCCTGTTGCCCGACCACCAACCCATGACGATGGAGAACATTCCCAAGGCACCGCAGAACTACGAAGCGCGCATCCTACCCGTATCGCGTCCGTTGTTCGAGGAAACATATGCCCGCCTGGCTTTCATCACGCCACCTCGAACCGCCCTTCCCGTGAAGGCTTTGCACCTGCCCGCCGAGGCCGTGGCTCTGTTTGACTTCTGCTGCTCCCCGGAAAATTTCTCGAGGCTCCCCGCCCCCGTGGCGACGGTCCGCTTGATGGAACTCATCACCTGGTTTGCTCTGAGCGGCGCCGTATTGGGCGTCCAGGGAAATCCCCTTTTGCAGCATCGCCTGCGCCAGATGATCGAAGCCGAGCCTGCCCGCAACTGGACCCTCGGCCAGGCCGCACGCAGCTTCAACATGAGCGAGGCCACGCTTCGGCGTAAGCTGGCGGCGGAAAACACCAGTTTCACCGAAACATTGAGCGATACGCGCATGACGCGGCGCTGGCGCTGCTGCAAACGACCACCCTGCCGATCGCCCATGTCGCCCAGGAGGTCGGCTACGACTCGCCATCGCAGTTCTCGGCAAGGTTCAAGGAGAGATTCGGCATCAATCCGCGCGAGGTACGCGGCGATCTCGGAATTTTTGAGCGGATCGGGACAGAAGTTGAGCAGATCAGGAGAGACGCTGTGTCCGTCTGGGGATAGGGTTTCTTTGTCAGATCACCTCATTGTTTCCCTGAAACACTGAACTGACCTAACCCTCTGAAACTACGCAATTCCGTACGGAAAGACCGTTGCACACTTTTCCTGGAATTGCTCCAGCAACTGCAGGAAAGATCCATGCGCTTCATCACCACACTTCTGGCCCTGAGCTTCCTCGGCGCTACCGCCGCGCACGCCGAAATGAAACTGACCTCGAACGACTTGGCGGCCGGAAGGACCATGGCCGACGCCCAGGTCTTCAACGGCTTCGGCTGCAGCGGCAAGAACATCTCGCCGCAATTGCAATGGTCGGGCGCGCCGGCGGGCACCAAGAGCTTCGCGATCATGGCCTATGATCCTGACGCCCCGACCGGCTCCGGCTGGTGGCATTGGACGGTATTCAACCTTCCGGCAGATGCGACGGAGCTCGCGAATGGGGCGAGCGGAGGCGGAAAGCTTCCGATCGGCGCGATCGAGGGCCGCACCGATTTCGGTTCGTCCGGCTATGGCGGTGCATGCCCGCCGGAAGGTCATGGACCACACCGCTACCAGTTCACGGTCTACGCGCTGTCCGTGGACAAGCTTCCTCTCGACAAGGACGCCCCCGCCGCCATGGTCGGTTTCTTTACCCGAGCGAACGCGCTGGACCAGGCGACGATCGAGGTCACCTACGAGCGCTGATCCGGCATCAGCGGCAGCACAGCGCTTCGTTCCCTGCGGCGGATTTCAGCCGCAGGGTGCAGCGTCATTCCGGCGGGCGCAGCCTTGAGCCTCCGATTGCGCGGGTCAGTCGCCTCGGATAGGCTCGCGTCATACAGCAAGGAGCGGCGAAAAGCCGAAGCGGAATGACACTGTCGGGCAAGCGTATTCTCCTCATCATTTCCGGCGGCATCGCGGCCTATAAGAGCCTGGACCTCATCCGCAGGCTGCGCGAACGCGGCGCCACGGTCCGGCCGGTAATGACTGCCGGGGCTCAGCAGTTCGTGACGCCGCTCGCGGTCGGTGCGCTTTCGGCCTCACACGTCTATACGGAGCTCTTTTCACGCGAGGACGAGCAGGATGTGGGGCATATCCGCCTGGCGCGCGAGTGCGACCTCGTCGTGGTGGCGCCGGCGACCGCCGACCTGATGGCCAAGATGGCGAGCGGCCATGCCGACGACCTTGCCTCGACGATCCTGCTCGCAACCGATCGCACCGTGCTCGTCGCCCCGGCGATGAACCCGAAGATGTGGGCGCATCCAGCGACCCGCCGCAACCGCGCGACGCTTGCCGCCGACGGCATCCGCTTCGTCGGGCCGGCCTCTGGCGAGATGGCGGAAAGCCGCGAGGCCGGCGAAGGCCGGATGGCCGAACCCTTGGAGATCGTCGCGGCGATCGAGGACTTACTCGCCGGCGCAAAGCCGCTTGCCGGGCGCAAGGCAATCGTCTCCTCCGGGCCGACGCACGAGCCGATCGACCCGGTCCGCTATATCGCCAACCGCTCATCCGGCAAGCAGGGTCATGCCATCGCCGCGGCGCTGGCGCGGCTCGGGGCCGACGTCACTCTCGTCTCCGGTCCTGTAACGATCCCCGACCCCGCGGGCGTGCGGGTCGTTCGGGTCGTGCGCGCCGATGAGATGCGCGACGCGGTCGTCGCCGCGCTGCCGGCCGATGTAGCGGTGATGGTGGCGGCGGTCGCCGACTGGCGCGTCGCTTCCGCCGCCGGCAACAAGATCAAGAAGCGGCCGGGCGAGGCACCGCCGCCGCTGCAACTTGCCGAAAATCCCGACATCCTGAAGACCATCGGCCATCATGCATCGCGCCCGAAATTGGTGATCGGCTTTGCCGCGGAGACGGAAAACGTCGCGGAGAACGGCCGGGCAAAGCTTGAAAGGAAAGGCGCCGATTACATCGTCGCAAACGACGTCTCGCCGGCAACTGGGATCATGGGCGGCGACAGGAACCGGGTGAAGCTCATCGCCCGCGACGGCATCGAGGAGTGGCCGGAAATGGGCAAGGACGAAGTGGCCGACAAGCTCGCGGCCCTGATCTCCGCGAAACTGTTGTCGTAAGAAGCGCCGCTTCGATCAGGCAACAGGGCTTGCGACCTTCGCGGAAGAGGAGGCGGAGGCAACGGACTCCCGTGCCGGAAGGTCGGCGGCGCTGAAAAGGCGAACGTCGACGCCGTTTTCACCGACGATGACGGCCGAGCCATCCGGTATCTCGGCCCATGCGTTGTCGTCGTCATTGAGGGGTTCCGATACGAGGCAGTAACCGCCCTGCGCTCCCATCGGGGCGGCATAGAGCGTCGGCGCCTTGCGGTCGGAGGCGTAGCGCACCGCATAGAGATCCTCACCGTCGGAAAATGCCGCGGTGAAGCGGACGAGCACCTTAAGGCTGAGTTGTTCTGCGAGGCGCTCCACGAAGCCGAGCGCCTCGGCGACCGCGCCAAGCGGATCGCGGTCGAGGCCGAACTGCAGGGCGAGCAGGAAAAGCAGCTCCGAATCCGTCGTTCCGGTGCGGGCCGCATAGAGATCGTCGGCGAGCATGTTTTCCATCGGCCGCCGCAGATGCTCGAAATGGCCGATCTGGCCGTTGTGCATGAAGGCCCAGCGGCCATGCACGAAGGGGTGACAATTGTCGCGCCGGGTGCCGCCGCCGGTCGCAGCACGGACATGCGCCAGAAACAGGCGGGAGCGTATCTGCCGCGCAATGCTCTTCAGGTTGCAGTCGGACCAGGCGGGCAGGATGTCGCGATAGCGGCCAGGCTCGGGGCGGTCGCCATACCAGGCGATGCCGAAGCCGTCGCCATTGGTGGCGGTCTTCGCCCGTGTCGCGCAATGGGATTGCTCAATCAGCGAATGCGCCGGCGACGTCACCAGTTCCTCGAGATAAAGCGGCTCTCCACGATAGGCTGCCCAGCGGCACATGCGTCGATCACTCCGGTTCGGGTTCTTTGATAAAAGGCGATTCGCCGACGATCGTCACGGCGATGTTCCAACGGAACATGGTAAAAATGCGTTAACACTTTTCGCATGGCGTGCTTTTCAACAGCCGAGAGCATGCCGCCACATGCGCTGTTTCGCTTGGCACATCGGAAAGCCATTTCGAACAAACATTCCATATTGACAAGCTTCGCACATTTCATTTCATTTCGATCCAGATGCAAAGGCTCGGCCGGGAGGAACGACATGAGCGGCAAACGCAGATTGGGTGTCGGCCTGATAGGTACGGGCTTCATGGGCAAGGCCCATGCACTCGGCTTCACGATCGCTTCGCGGGTCTTCGACCTGCCCTTCGAACTGGATCTGGTTTCGGTTGCCGACGTCACCGTGGAGACTGCCGAGGCCGCCCGCGCACGTCTCGGTTTCCGCAAGGCGACCGCCGACTGGCGCGAGCTCTTGACCGATCCGGACATCGACATCATCGACATCACCACGCCGAACCTCCTGCACAAGGAAATGGCGCTTGCAGCCATCGCCCATGGCAAGCACGTCTATTGCGAAAAGCCGCTGGCACCGACCGTTGCCGACTGCGCCGAGATGGTCGGGGCCGCCGAAAAGGCCGGTCTCGTCACCCAGGTCGGCTTCAACTACCTGAAGAACCCGCTAATCTTCTTCGCCAAGGAGATCATCGACAGCGGCGAGATCGGAGAGATCCGCTCGTTCCGCGGCATTCACGCGGAAGACTTCATGGCCGACGCCACCATTCCTTGGGCCTGGCGGCTCGATCCGAGGAGCGGCGGCGGCGCGCTTGCCGATATCGGCAGCCATATCATCGCCTGCATGCGCCACCTGGTCGGACCGATCAAATCAGTCCTGGCGGAAACGGTCATCCATATACCGGAGCGCCCGGTCTCCCGCGGCGCGGCCGAGACCCGCCCCGTCGAGGTCGACGACATCGCCCGGGCCTTCGTTCGCTTCGAAAGCGGCGCCAGCGGCAGCTTCGAGGCGAACTGGATCGCCACCGGCCGCAAGATGCAGCAGGACTTCGAAATCTACGGCTCCAAGGGCAGCATCGTCTTCACCCAGGAGCGGCTGAACGAAATCAAGGTCTATTCGACCGACGGCGACATCAAGAGCCGCGGCTTCCGCACCATCTGGGCAGGACCGGAACACCCGCCCTACGGCGCCTTCTGCGTGGCACCGGGACACCAGATCGGCTTCAACGACCTGAAGGCGATCGAGGTGCACGAGTTCCTGGAGGCGATCGCCAAGGGCGGCAGGCCTTCGACGGATTTCCGCGAGGGCTACGAGGTCCAGAAGGTGCTTTCGGCCACCTACCGGTCGGCCAGGAGCAACGAATGGGTAGAGATCAGCTGACGGCGTTTCCTTCTCGAGAGGAAACGACGCCCGGGAATCGCCCTCACCCTAACCCTCTCCCCGCAAGCGGGGAGAGGGACTTGGACGGCGTGGCATATCCCTTCTCCCCGCGCGCGGGGAGGGCATATCCCTTCTCCCAGCGCGCGGGGAGAAGGTCGCGGCAGCGGGATGAGGGGCCAAACGGCTTTTCACCGCCGCGGAGAATCCACAAAAATAGAACGTCCGTTCTATGCCCGTATCGCCTAATCGATTAAAGTGAGGCAAATAGAACAAGCGAGCCTGGAGACGCTGAACGATGTCGACATCGGAGACGACCACGGATGCCCCGCAGGATTTCGAGGCGCTGAAGGCCGTCATCCTCGAACGCAAGGCGCAATTGCCGAAGCGGCTGAAACAGGTCGCCGCCTATTCGCTCGACAATCCGGACGAAATCGCCTTCGGCACGGCGGCGAGCATCGCCACCTCGGCCGATGTCCAGCCGTCCACTCTGGTGCGCTTCGCCCAGCATTTCGGCTTCGAAGGCTTTTCGAGTCTGCAGCAGATTTTTCGGGCGCGCCTGCGTGAGCGAACACCGGGCTACGAGGACCGGTTGAAGGCGCTGCGCGGCAACGAGCACAGCAAGCTCGAGAGCGGCTCGATCTTCAACGGCTTCGTGGCGGCCGCGCATCGCTCGCTCGACAACATCGCAACATCGGTCGATCCGGAAGCCTTCGAGCAGGCCGTCGACATCCTCGCCAAGGCGGAGACGATTTATCTCATCGCCAAGCGCCGCTCCTATCCGATTTCCAGCTACATGGCCTATGCCTTCGGCAAGCTGAAAGTGAAATACCAGCATGTCGGCACGGCCGCCGGCATCGACGACGACATGCTGGCGATGGCGACGAAAGAGGATGCCGCCTTCGCCGTCAGCTTCTCGCCCTATGCGTCCGAGAGTGCGGCCCAGGCTCGGCTTTTAGCGAATCGAAGGGTTCCGGTCGTGTCGCTGACAGACTCCGCCTTCTCGCCGCTGGCCGAGTCGTCGAAGGTCTGGTTCGAGCTCGTCGAAGCCGATCATGCCGGCTTCCGTTCGCTTTCGGCCAGCATGGCCTTCGCCATGGCGCTGACCGTGGCGATCGCCGAAAAACGCCGTCGCGCCGAAGATGCCGCGTCAATATAGAACGAAAATTCCATATTGACGAGAGGACGGAATTTATGTTTCATACACTCATCGCCCAGCACCTAAAGAAATCTGTCGGCGCCGGCGCGGCGTCCGCGGGGAGGAAGCAGTGAGCCAGATTCCATCGGCATCGGCAAAGGGCGCCAAGCCCCTCGACATCATCACCATCGGCAGAGCCTCGGTCGACCTTTACGGTCAGCAGATCGGCACGCGGCTTGAGGACGTGGCGAGCTTCGCCAAATCGGTCGGCGGCTGCCCCTGCAATATTTCGGTTGGCACCGCGCGCCTCGGGCTCAAATCGGCGCTGCTGACGCGCGTCGGCAACGAGCAGATGGGCCGCTTCATCCGCGAACAGTTGCAACGCGAGGGCGTGGAGACGCGCGGCATCGTCATCGATCCGGAACGGCTGACCGCACTCGCGATCCTCTCCGTCGAGAACGAAAAGTCGTTTCCGCTGCTCTTCTATCGCGACAATTGCGCCGACAACGCGCTCAATGAAGATGACATCGCGGAGGACTTCATCCGCTCCGCCCGCGCGGTCCTCGTCACCGGCACGCATTTCTCGAAGCCCAACACCGATGCCGCGCAGCGCAAGGCGATCCGGATCGCCAGGGAAAGCGGCGCGCAGATCGTCTTCGACATCGACTATCGCCCGAACCTCTGGGGTCTCGCGGGCCACGATGCCGGCGAAAGCCGCTACATCGCGTCCGACCGCGTCTCGGCACATCTGAAGACCGTGCTCGGCGATTGCGACCTGATCGTCGGCACCGAGGAAGAGGTGCTCATCGCGTCTGGGGAGAGCGACCTGCTGCAAGCCTTGAAGACCATCCGGTCGCTGTCGAACGCGACGATCGTCTTGAAGCGCGGACCGATGGGCTGCATTGTCTATGACGGGCCGATCTCGGACGATCTCGAGGACGGCATTGTCGGCAAGGGCTTCCCGATCGAAGTCTATAACGTGCTCGGCGCCGGCGACGCCTTCATGTCCGGCTTCCTGCGCGGCTGGTTGAAGGGCGAGCCGCATGCGACCTCGGCCACCTGGGCCAATGCCTGCGGCGCGTTCGCGGTATCGCGGCTGCTCTGCGCGCCGGAGATCCCGACCTGGACTGAATTGCAGTATTTCCTGGAGCACGGCAGCAAGGAAAAGGCGCTGCGCAAGGACGAGGCGATTAACCACGTGCACTGGGCGACGACGCGCCGCCGCGACATTCCGCTGCTGATGGCGCTCGCCATCGACCACCGCAGCCAGCTGGAGGATATCGCCGAGGGCAAGCCGGAACTGCTGGCGCGCATCCCGGCTTTCAAGGCGCTCGCCGTCAAGGCCGCTGCTGAAGTGGCCGCCGGCCGGCCCGGCTTCGGCATGCTGATCGACGACAAATACGGCCGAGACGCGCTTTATGCCGCCGGTGCCTACCGCGATTTCTGGATCGGCAAGCCGATCGAGCTACCGGGCTCGCGGCCGCTGCAGTTCGAATTCAGCCAGGATCTCGGCAGCCGGCTTATCGACTGGCCCGTCGATCACTGCATCAAGGTGCTCTCCTTCTACCATCCGGACGATCCGGCCGAAATGAAGGCCGCGCAGATCGCCAAGCTTCGTTCGGCCTTCGAGGCGGCCCGCAAGGTCGGCCGCGAGATCCTGATCGAAATCATCGCCGGCAAGCACGGACCGCTTGAGGACGACACGATACCGCGGGCGCTGAACGAGCTCTATGATGCCGGCCTGAAACCCGATTGGTGGAAGCTCGAGCCGCAGGCGAGCCGCGGCGCCTGGGCGGCCATCGACGCCGTCATCGAAAACCGTGACCCGCTCTGCCGGGGCGTCGTCCTGCTCGGCCTCGAGGCCCCTTACGACGTGCTGAAGGACGGGTTCGCGGCGGCGAGGACGTCGACGTCGGTGAAAGGATTTGCCGTCGGCCGGACGATCTTTGCCGACGCCGCCAAGAGCTGGCTCACCGGGTCGATGAGCGACGACGAGGCCGTGGCCGACATGGCGGCGAAGTTCAAGGCGCTGGTGGATCTCTGGCTGCGCTTGGGTGAAACCAAGGCTGCCTAAGCAGGACAAGGACGTGGGAAGCACCCGAAGCCTGCTCTACCTATAGCCGACCTGCGGCATCAAAAATGACAATGGGCGGAGCGGACTTCGCCACCTGGAGGAAATTCAAGATGAGCCAGAAAACCGTGCGCCTGACCATGGCACAGGCCGTGGCGCGGTTCATGACCCGGCAGATGACCATCATCGACGGCAAGCGCGTGCCGATCTTCGGCGGCGTCTTCGCGATCTTCGGCCATGGCAACGTCGCAGGCGTCGGCGAGGCACTCTATGCCATCCGCGAAACCCTGCCGACCTACCGCTCCCAGAACGAGCAGGGCATGGCGAACGCTGCGATCGCCTTTGCCAAGGCGAGCTTCCGCCGCCGCTTCATGGCTTGCACGAGCTCGATCGGCCCCGGCGCCCTCAACATGGTCACTTCGGCGGCCCTTGCCCACGTCAACCGCCTGCCTGTCCTGTTCCTGCCCGGCGACGTTTTCGCCAACCGCCGGCCCGATCCGGTGCTGCAGCAGGTGGAAAGCTTCGGCGATGCGACGATTTCGGCCAATGACTGCTTCCGTCCGGTGTCGCGCTATTTCGACCGCATTACCCGCCCGGAACAGATCATTCCGGCGCTTCGCCGCGCCATGCAGGTGCTGACCGATCCAGCCGATTGCGGCCCGGTGACGCTGTCGCTCTGCCAGGACGTTCAGGCGGAAGCCTATGACTATCCGGAATCCTTTTTCGACGAGAAGGTCTGGGTGCCGCGGCGCATCGAGCCCGATCTCGACGAGCTGGCTTCGGCGATTGAATTGCTGAGGGCCGCGAAAAAGCCGATCATCATCGCCGGCGGCGGCGTGCTCTATTCGGAAGCGACGAGCGACCTCGCGGCTTTCGCCGAAAAGTACGGAATTCCGGTGGTCGAGACGCAGGCCGGCAAGTCGGCCCTGCCGCATTCGCATCCGCTGAACATGGGATCGGTCGGCGTCACCGGAACCTCCGCTTCCAATGCACTTGCCGAGGAGACCGACCTGGTGCTCGCCGTCGGATCGCGGCTGCAGGACTTCACCACCGGTTCCTGGGCGCTCTTCAAGAACGACGAGCTGAAAATCATCGGCCTCAATGTCCAGCCCTTCGACGCCGGCAAGCACAACGGCCTGCCGCTGATCTGCGACGCGCGGGTCGGCCTCAACCGCCTGTCCGGCGGACTGGGCGGCTACAAGGTCGACCGGAGCTGGACGGAGAAGGCGAAGGCCGGCAAGGCCGAATGGATGGCCGCGGCCGACAAGGCGACGGCGACGACCAATGCGGCGCTGCCCTCCGATGCCCAGGTGATCGGCGCCGTCCAGCGCGCCCGCGGCGGCAACAATACGACGCTCGTCTGCGCGGCTGGCGGTCTGCCCGGCGAGCTGCACAAGCTCTGGCAGGCGGAAGAGCCCGGCGGCTACCACATGGAATACGGCTTCTCGACCATGGGCTACGAGGTCGCCGGCGGCCTCGGCGTCAAGCTCGCCAGGCCTGAGCGCGACGTCATCGTCATGGTCGGCGACGGCAGCTACATGATGCTGAACTCGGAGATCGCCTCCTCGATCATGCTCGGCGCAAAGTTCACCATCGTGCTGCTGGACAATGCCGGCTATGGCTGCATCAACCGGCTGCAGATGGAGACCGGCGGGGCGAACTTCAACAACCTGCTTCAGGACACGCATCACGTCGAACTGCCGCAGATCGACTTCGCCGCGCATGCCGCCGCCATGGGGGCGGTCACCCGCAAGGTCGGCTCGATCCCGGAACTCGAAGCGGCGCTTGCCGAAACCGCCAACGAGGCCCGCACCACGGTGATCGTCATCGACACCCATCCGCTGATCACGACCGAGGCCGGCGGCCATTGGTGGGACGTCGCAGTTCCGGAAGTTTCGGAGCGCGAGCAGGTGAAGGCGGCCCGCGAAGGTTACGAGAAGGCACTGCAGTCGCAGCGCTTCGGTTAAATTCAATGAAAGGGCGCCCCACGTTTTCGCGCGGGCGCCCTTTCATGTTCGGCCACAAAGGACAGGGCGCAAGATGCCCCTCTCCTCGGGTTTAACCCGAGGACTAGCCCTCTCCCCGCAGGCGGGGAGAGGGGACTTCGGACAGCGCGGTCACATCCCTTCTCCCCGCAAGCGGGGAGAAGGTGGCGGCAGCCGGTTGAGGGGCATTGTGCCAAAAGATAACGAAGCAGCCGCTTCGAGCAGACAAACCAGAAAGTGAGACCCATGATCCGCTACGGAACCAACCCGATCGCCTGGAGCAATGACGACGACCACTCGATCGGCGCGCATCTGACGCTCGAGGACTGCCTTTCCGATTGCCAGAAGATCGGCTTCGACGGCATCGAGAAGGGCCACAAGATGCCGTCCGATCCGGAGGCGCTGAAGCAGAAGCTCGGATCCTACGACCTCGTCTTCGTCTCCGGCTGGCACTCGACCAATCTCTTGACCCATGACGTCGAGGCCGAGAAAAAGGCGATCCAGCCGCATCTCGATCTTTTGAAGCACAATGGCTGCAAGGTGGCGATCGTCTGCGAGACCTCGAACGCCATCCATGGCGACGATTCCAGGTCGCTCGTCAGGGACAAGCCGGTGCTGCCGGCCGATCAGTGGAAGAATTTCGGCGCGGATCTCGAGGTGATCGCTGAGTATTGCGCCGACCAGGGCATCGACCTCGTCTATCACCACCACATGGGCACGATCGTCCAGAGCGGCGAGGAGATCGACCTGTTGATGGAAAACACAGGGCCGGCGACGAAGCTGCTGCTCGACACCGGGCACGCCTGGTTCGGCGGCTCCGATCCGGTGGAAGTGGCGAAGAAATACATGGACCGCGTCCGTCACATTCATTGCAAGAACGTCCGTCCGGCGGTCCGCAAAGTGGTTGAAGGCGAAGGACTCTCATTCCTCGAAGGCGTGCGCCGCGGCGTCTTCACGGTACCCGGCGATGCCGAAGGCGGTGTCGACTTCCTGCCGGTGCTGAAAATCGCCGCCGAACACGGCTATGATGGCTGGCTGGTGATCGAGGCCGAGCAGGATTCGGCGGTGCGCAATCCGTTCGAATACCAGTCCTTGGGCCTGAAATCGTTGAAGGCGTTTGCGAAGGAAGCGGGGCTGGACAAGTAAGCTCTTATTCGTTGGCAGCGCCCCCTCATCCGGCTGCCGCCACCTTCTCCCCGCTCGCGGGGAGAAGGGATATGCAGCGCCACTTAAAGTCCCCTCTCCCCCTGCAGGGAGAGGGTTAGTCTTCGGGTTAAACCCGAGGAAAGGGGCGGGCCGAGACGCGGCTACAAGGAAGAAAATAAGGAGACCGTCACATGTCCAAACTGCTCGTCAAACCGAAGGCGCAAACCGGTCTGGTCCAGGACATCACGCCGGAGAGCGCCGGCTGGACCTATGTCGGTTTCGCGCTTAACCGGCTGAAGCCAGGGGAAAAGACCGGCGGCGAAGCGGGCGAGAAGGAATTCTGCCTGGTGCTCGTCAGCGGCAGGGCGAAGATCTCCGTCGACGGCGAGGATTTCGGCGAACTCGGCGAGCGCATGACGCCCTTCGAGGGTCAGCCCTATGCCGTCTATGTGCCGAAGGGCAGCGCATGGCAGGCCGAAGCCACGACCGACCTCGAGCTCGCCGTCTGCTCCGCACCCGGTGGCGAAGGCTTCGAGGCGAAGGTGATCCACCCCGGCACGCATCCGCAGATGACGCGCGGCAAGGGCACCAATACCCGCTACGTCACCAATATCATGCCGGAGGACGACGGCTCGGCTCAGTCGCTGCTGGTCGTCGAGGTGATCACGCCGGGCGGCCACACCTCCTCCTACCCGCCGCACAAGCACGACCAGGACAACCTGCCGGCCGAAAGCTATCTCGAGGAAACCTATTACCACCGCCTCAACCCGCCGCAGGGCTTTGCCATGCAGCGCGTCTACACGGACGACCGATCGCTCGACGAGACCATGGCGGTGGAAGACGGCGACGTGGCGCTCGTCCCGAAGGGCTACCATCCGGTCGCCGCCGTTCACGGCTACGACTCGTATTATCTCAACGTCATGGCCGGGCCGAAGCGGATCTGGAAGTTCCACAATGCCAAGGAACACGAGTGGCTGTTCACCGGCATCTGAGCCGGGGCGGCAATACACTCGACGAAACGGGCGGGCGCCCTATCGTATCTTGCTGAGGCAAAGCGACGAGGAGCCCTCCCATGCACATCGACGGCCAGTGCCATTGCGGCTTCGTCACCTATGAGGCGGAAATCGATCCCGAGGACGTCTCGATCTGTCACTGCACCGATTGCCAGAAACTCACCGGTTCCGCCTATCGCGTGACCGCGAGCGCGCCGCGCGCCTCCTTCCGGCTCACCGGCGGCGAACCGAAGCTCTACGTCAAGATCGCCGAGAACGGGCGCAAAAGGCTGCAATTCTTCTGCCCGCAATGCGGCTCGCCGGTCTATACCACGGGCACGGATGAGGACGCGGAGGAGATCGGCATCCGTGTCGGCACGATCAACCAGCGGGCCGAACTCACGCCGCGTTCGCAGATCTGGTGCTCCTCCGCCCTGCCTTGGGTCGGCGACATAAGCGCGCTGCCGGGGCGGCCGCGGGAATAAGAGAGGGTGTTGATACCCCCTCTGCCCTGCCGGGCATCTCCCTCACAAGGGTGGAGATTGGCCAGAAGCAATGCCTTGGCCGACCTTAAATTCGACAATGCCGAGGTCGCCGAGGCAACGGCATGTCTCAGTGTAGTTGATTGAGCAGGACATCGCCGCTTGCCGATCTCCCCCCATGCGGGGTAGATGCCCGGCAGGGCAGAGGGGGGTGCGACCCAGGGGTACTCCGCAGATCCGACGCCGCGCAATCTCCGCGTACCACTACGCCACCGGATAGGGCCCCTCGGCGAACACCGTATCATGGTAGCCCTTCGAGCCGATCTCACGCGCCAAGGGACTTCGGAAATCCTCATCCCGGCGAAGGCAAGAAAGCGCGTGCCGGAAATCATATTTGGGCCGCCAGCCGAGAGACGAGATTGCCCGGGCACTCACATAAACCCGGTCGATCGACGGAAAGAGCTTCCAGCCCCGCTCTGCATAGAACGCTTCGCATTCCGGGAATCGGCGCAGGACGACGCGCGCGGCGTCCGTCCTGAGCTCGGCCAGGTCGTTAGGCGAAAAGGGCGTCGGCGCCGAGACGATATAGCGCCCGAAGCCAATCTCCTCTGCCCGCTCCACCGCCGCCAGATGCGCGCTCACCACGTCTTCGATATCGGCCCGGCGGTAGAGGAGTTCGTTCGCCTGAGCATTCTCCGTTTCATAGCGGCCCCGGATTTCCGCATCGTCGTCGGCCTCGGGAAAAAATCGGGAGGTGCGCAGAATGATGGTGGGCAGCCGGTGCCGCCGGGCGAAGAGTTCGCAGAGTCCTTCCGCCGCAAGCTTGCTTGTGCCGTAGATATTGCGTGGAATCGGCGTGACATCCTCGGTGATCCAGGCGGCCGGCGCGCCAGGCGCCGGCGTCAGCGCGGAACCGAAAGCGCTGGTGGTGCTGGTAAAGACGAAGGCGCCGACGCCCGCATCGGCTGCGGCCTCGAGCAGGTTGAGCGTCCCGGTGATATTGGTATCGACGAATTCCGAATAGCC
Organism: Sinorhizobium sp. CCBAU 05631; assembly: GCF_002288505.1. Lineage (NCBI taxonomy): Bacteria > Pseudomonadati > Pseudomonadota > Alphaproteobacteria > Hyphomicrobiales > Rhizobiaceae > Sinorhizobium > Sinorhizobium sp. CCBAU 05631. The sequence continues at coordinate 3,997,741 of NZ_CP023063.1, read as the reverse complement.
GTGCGTCGCCACATGCGGTTTGTGCAGTGTCGCCGCATGGATGACGGCTCGCACGCCCTTGACGGCGTGCCGGACGAAGGCGGGATCGGCGATCGAGCCGAGATGGTCGCTGAATTCCGAGGGCTTGATGTCGACACCGCGCACAGGGCGCCCCGCCCGGCGCAATACTCGCATCAGCGCCTCGCCGAGATGGCCAGCGCTTCCCGTCACCAGAATTGTCATCCGTTCGCTCCTCGTTTCCTGGAAGGCTAAACGCGGCCGGCGAGGAGCGACAAGGCATAAATTATACCCCCGCGATCACGTCAGCGTCGTCACCAGGCGGCCGATCGCTCCGTCCGAAAGTGGAATGCGTTCCCACAGCACGCTGCCCGCGAGGATCGGCACGTCGTCGCGGCCGTTCGGCCCCGTCGCGACGACAAGCGACGACGTCTGGCCGTGATACCAGCCAAGGTCTTGAAGCGTCGCCTCAGCCTGCTGAATGCCCTCCGACGCATAACGGAACATCGGCGTTCCGAGCATATCTCGTCGCCATTCCTTCCGCCGGGCCGGCGACGCCGCCAGCAGCCGATGCGAGTGGTCGCAAATCAGATGGACGCGCGCTGTCGAGGTTTCGACGAGCCGCCTGATGGCCGCATCGGCGGCGGATGCCTGAGGTGCGAAGAGGCGTTCGAGAGCGGCTCGCTGATCCTCGGCGGGCATCAGGACGCCGGTCTCCCAGCGCGATACCGTCGCCTGCGTGACGCCCAGGAGCTCCGCCACGTGGCTCTGCTTGATGCCGCGCATGAGGCGCAAGCGCTTCAACGCGCGTCCTGTGTAAAGCATTGCCACCTCCTCGAAGCCGAACCGCGTGCCGCTTTGCCGCAGGACAACGGAAAGGCTATACCAGCATCGGGCCCAACGAAGAACACAGACGGCGATCGGATCGTGATGAAAGGCCAATTCAGGGTGATGCCGCGCCGCATTGACGGGGTCGACGTGGTCGAAGCCGCGACACGCCATCGCTTCGCGCGCCACACCCATGAGCAATTCGGCATCGGCCTCATTCACCAAGGCGCGCAGAGTTCGCTGAGTGGGCGCGGCACCGTCGAGGCGGAAGCCGGCGACGTGATCACCGTCAATCCGGGCGAGGTCCACGACGGCGCGCCGGTCGGCGACGCCGGTCGCTCCTGGCGGATGCTCTATCTCGCGCCGTCGCTGATCGAGGCTGTCGTCAGCGACATCAGCGAAGGACGAATGCGGACCTGCGAGTTCGCCGTTCCGGTCATCCGCAACGTTGTCCTCGCGGCCCGCTTTCGCGCCCTCTTCGCGGCTGCAGCGACCGCAGACGGCGCCGAGGCGACGCTTCGCTGGGAAGAACTGGCGGTGACGTTGCTTGCCGAGGCGATGCATCTTGTCCCCCGATCCGCCACCGGGCAAAAAGTGCCCGCTTCGATCGCAGCGGCGATCAGTCTGATCGACGAGGATCCGCTGACGCCGCTCACCTTGGCGGACCTCGCCCGCGAAAGCGGCTTGAGCCGCTTCCAGGTCGTGCGCGGCTTTGCCAAGGCGACCGGCCTGACGCCGCATGCCTATCTCATGCAACGGCGCATCGATATCGTCCGTCGGCTGATCGGCGAGAGCACGCCGCTTGCGGAGGCGGCGATTGCCGGCGGTTTTGCCGACCAGAGCCATATGACGCGGCTATTCGTCCGCAAATATGGGTTTTCGCCAGGCGCCTATGCGCGGGCTGTCGGCATGCCGCCCAAAAGTGCGCAGCGGTTTTGGGACATCGACATGCACAAAAACAAAGACCCAAAGCGCGTGGCATGAATATGGTTGAATGCGACGCGCTTTAGGACCTGCAATTCCGTTCAAGACCTCCGCCCCCCGATCCGATTTTCTGCCGTCAGCAATCACGGATGGCGGGCAGCATGTCGAAGCAAGCTCAGGGATACTTCTATCTTTCTCTCGCGATGGTTCTTGTGGGGAGCACGGTTGCTGCGAGCAAGATCATCGCGGCCGGCCTGCCGCCTTTCACCGCAACGGCGCTGCGTTTCGCCATCGCCTTCCCGCTCTTGCTGCTGCTGATGCGGCGAACCCGAACGCCGTGGCCGCGGCTCCCAAGGGGCGACTGGCTCATCCTTTTTCTGCAGGCCGGCGCCGGCAGCGTCGGCTATACGACCCTGCTCATTTCCGGCTTGAAGCTCACCCCCGCGGCAGATGCCGGCGTGATCATCGGTACGCTTCCCGTCGTCTCGGCGGCGATCGCCATCGTCATTCTTGGTGAAAGACCGCATCCTTCGACGCTTCTCGCGATCGCTCTTGCCGCCGCAGGCGTGCTGACGATCGTTTTTCGATCGGAGACCGGCGGCATGCATTCGCTCACCGGTAGCGTGCTGATCTTCTGCGCCGTCATCTGCGAAGGGCTGTTCATCCTCCTCAACAAGCGTTTGAAGCGCGCAATCCCACCGCTGACCCTATCCAGTCTGATGGCCGGCCTCGGCGGCGTGATCGCCGCGCCGATTGCGCTTGCGGAGGTTCCCTGGGCCGGATCGATAACCACGGCCGCCATTGCCGCCGTCGCGTATTATGCACTGGTGCCGACCGTCGGCGGCTTCCTGCTCTGGTATGCGGGGCTGGCCAAGGTGAGCGGTACCGAAGCGTCGGTCTTCACAGCGCTTGCGCCCGTATCCGCCGTGCTTTTCGCCTTTGCGGTGCTCGGCGAGCCGCTGACTCGTCATCAGCTGCTCGGCATCGGCTGCGTCCTTGCCGCGGTGCTCTGCATCGGCCTTTCCAGACCGACGACTCCGGGCAGCCTACGGATACGACCCGAACCTCATTGAACAGGAGCAGTCTCATGCATTTCCGTCACTCGACCGATATCTGGACAGAGTTCCCCGAACTTGCGGCGGGCGTCCTCCATGTCGAGGGCATCCATCGGGACGTGCCCGTCGCGGCCCATGCCACTGAGTTCGAGGCCGTCGCGAAAGCCCGACTTGCAGAAGCCGCAGAGGGTGATCTTCCCGAAATACAGGCCTGGCGCCGCGCCTTTTCGCGCATGGGGATGAAGCCGACAGCCTCCGAGGCGCTGCTCAGGCGGTTCAGGAAGGAGGGAACACTACCCAAAATCCATCCGCTGATCGATCTTTGCAATGCGGCTTCGCTCGCCTTTGCCATTCCGATCGCAGTCTTCGATCTCGACAAGGTGGCGGCCCATCTCGAGGTGCGGCACGCTGACGGCGACGAGGTCTACATGACATTTGCCGGCGACATCGAACATCCTGAGCCGCGGGAGGTCATCTTCACCGACGCCGAGAAACGTGCCCATGCGCGACGCTGGACCAACCGCCAGAGCGGTTATTCGGCCGTGCGCGACGAGACAAAGCGCGTGCTGGTCGTCGCCGAGGCGCTGCATGCCGGCGCGGCGGCCGACGTGAAACGGCTGACCGACGAACTCGGCGCCGCCATCCGCACCGTCTGGTCCGTCGAGCCTCGATGCGCGATATTGGGCCGAACGGCGCCGCGTCTTGATTGCTGAACGGCCACCATTCGCTTGGTCATCGCCTCACTGCTGCCAAAAAGCTTTGAACGGCTAAGGCGCGTTCCAACCGCGACAGCGAGGATCAAATCCATGCTTGATGGAGGCGTTCCATCACTTGCTGCGCCCAACTGATTCTCGCGCTGCGAATGTCATTCTCGTGGGGGTCGATCACGCCGCCTTGGCGACGTGATATTCCTTGATCGCCACCATTTTGATCGCCGGGTAGCGTTCCGACTCGTAGCGCAGCGAGAAGCCGTCCTGGGCCATGAACACCGGGTCGCCATCGAGGTCGCGGGCGATGTCGCCGCGCCGCGCCGCGATAAACTTTTCGAGTTCGGCGGGATTGTCGGCGGAGACCCAGCGGCAGACGGAGAAACGCGACATTTCGAAGGAGACGGGCAGGCCGTATTCCGCCTGCAGGCGCTCCTTCAGCACGTCGAGCTGCAGCGCGCCGACAACGCCGACGATGGCAGGCGCACCGTCATCGGGGGAGAAGAGCTGCACGACGCCCTCCTCCGCCATCTGCTGCAGCGCCTCCTTCAGCTTCTTCGCCTTCATCGCGTCCTCGAGCCGCACGCGGCGGAGGATTTCCGGCGCGAAGTTCGGCACGCCTTGGAAAACGAGCGGCTCGCCTTCCGTCAGCGTATCGCCGATCCGAAGCGTGCCGTGGTTCGGGATGCCCACCACGTCGCCGGCAAAGGCCATATCGGCGAGCTGGCGCTGCGAGGCAAAGAAGAACTGCGGGGCGGTAAGCCCCATCTGCTTGCCGGTGCGCGACAGGCGCGCCTTCATGCCGCGCTCGAGCTTGCCCGAGCAGACACGGACGAAGGCGATGCGATCGCGGTGGTTCGGGTCCATGTTCGCCTGGATTTTGAAGACGAAGGCGGTCATCCGGTCGTCGGTCGCCTCGACGGTGCGGATGTCGGCGACCTGGGCGCGCGGCGGCGGCGCGAAGTCGCTGAGCGCATTGATCAGGTCGCGAACGCCGAAATTGCGGAGCGCCGAGCCGAAGAAGACCGGCGTCAGATGGCCCTCGAGGAAGGCTTTGCGGTCGAAGGGCTTGCAGGCCTCGATCGCCAGCATCGTCTCCTCGATGAAGGCGTCGCGCTCGTTCTCCGGCAGGCGATGCGAGGCCATTTCCGGATCGTTGACCTTGGTCAGCCGCTCCTGCGTGTCGGCGCCGCGCACCTCGTTGGTGGCAAGATGATACGTGCCGCAGAAGGTTTTCGAACGGCCGATCGGCCAAGTGACCGGCGCACAGTCGAGTGCCAGCTTTTGCTCGACCTCGTCGAGGATCTCGAAGGGGTCGCGGCTCTCGCGGTCCATCTTGTTGACGAAGGTAATGATCGGAATGTCGCGCAGGCGGCACACCTCGAAGAGCTTGAGCGTGCGCGGCTCGATGCCCTTGGCGGCGTCGATCACCATGACGGCCGCGTCGACCGCCGTCAGCGTGCGATAGGTATCGTCGGCAAAGTCCTCGTGACCGGGCGTGTCGAGCAGGTTGAAGACCGTGTCGTCGTATTCGAAGGTCATCACCGAGGTGACGACCGAGATGCCGCGCTCGCGCTCGATCTTCATCCAGTCGGAACGGGTCTGGATGCGGTCCTTCTTGGCCTTCACCTCGCCGGCGAGCTGGATCGCGCCGCCGAAGAGCAGCAGCTTTTCGGTGAGGGTCGTCTTACCGGCGTCCGGGTGCGAAATGATCGCAAATGTGCGGCGGCGGGAAACCGCCTCGGCAATGCTTTCGGCCATGATCTGAGTATCCTGTGAGTTGCCGCGTCCTTTACAGGCTCGGACGGCAATATGCAATTGACTGCCGGGAGACCGATCCTGCTTATGGCGGAATGGCCATGCACGATTCCATAGACCACCCTGCTCTCGCTCTCGTCCGTCTGCCGCACGCGCGAGACCTCGACCTGCCTGCCTATGAGACGGCCGGGGCCGCGGGCATGGACCTGCGAGCCGCCGTGCCCGCTGATCAGCCGATGACGATTGCGCCCGGCGCTCGCGCGCTGGTGCCCACGGGCTTCATCTTCGAGATCCCCGCCGGCCACGAGGGCCAGGTGCGACCGCGCTCCGGACTTGCCTTCAAGCACGGCATCACTTGCCTCAACACGCCGGGCACGATCGACAGCGACTATCGCGGCGAAGTGAAGGTGCTGCTCATCAATCTCGGCGAGACGGATTTCATCGTCGAGCGCGGCATCCGCATCGCCCAGATGGTGATCGCCCCGGTGATCCAGGTGGCGATCCGCGAGGCAGACGGCGCCGCGCCGACCGAGCGCGGCGCCGGCGGTTTCGGCTCGACGGGAGCTAACTGATGCATGTCCGCCAAAAGTGTGCAGCGGTTTTGGGATAACGACATGCATAAACAAGAATCTATAGCGGCGGCAGGCGCCGCTTGACCGGCGTCGACTTAACGATCGAGGTGTTGGTCTGCGCCTTTTCGGCGATGCGATCGAGGATCGTGTCGAGCTCGCCCATGTCACGGACGAGCATCTTGGCGATGAAGCAATCGTCACCGGTGATCTTGTCGCATTCGACGATTTCCGGTGTCTCCTGGATCAGCTTTTCGACGATGTGCAGCATGCCCGGCATCGGCCGGACGCGGACCACCGCCTGCAGCGGATAGCCGAGCCGCGCCGGGTTGACGGAGACGGTAAAGCCGTTGATCACGCCACGCTCCTCTAGCTTGCGCAGCCTCTCGGCAGCGCTCGGCGAGGAGAGCCCCGCTTCCAGCGCGAGTTCCTTCAGCGACACGCGGGCGTTCGCGGCGAGAATTTCCAGGATACGACGGTCAAGTTCGTCCAGCATCGGCAACTCCGTAAGTCAACTTGGGAAGTTCCCCTTACACAATTAGGCATTCTCTCACAATCTCCTTCGCCAATCCATATATTCGCATCAGCAGACTCATTACTCTGGCGGTCAAGTCATCAGTGGAGCGAGAGCGATGAACAAGGATTTGCGGCGCGGAAGCGCGGAAATGACGGCGGCAATGCTGATATCGGGAACGATCGGCTGGTTCGTACTGATGTCGGGACAGCCGGTCGCCGGCGTCGTCTTCTGGCGCTGCGTCTTCGGGGCCGTGACGCTCGCAATCCTTGCCGCAGCCCTCGGCCTCATCGATCTCAGGCACTTGCGTCCGAAGGTCGTCGGGCTTTCCGTGCTCGGCGGTGTGGCGATCGTCATCAACTGGCTGCTGCTTTTCGAAGCCTATTCGCACGCCTCGATCTCGATTGCGACGATGGTCTACAACACGCAGCCCTTCATGCTGCTCGGGCTCGGGGCGCTTTTCCTCGGCGAGAAGATCACCCCAACCAAGCTGTTCTGGCTCTCGGTCGCCTTCATCGGCATGCTGGCGATCGTCTCCGCAAAGCCGGCGGGCGGAGCCGGAACCGGTCATTATCTCGCAGGGATCGCCCTCTCGCTCGGCGCCGCCTTCTTCTACGCCATTGCGGCGATCGTCACCAAGCTGCTCAAGGGCACGCCGCCGCAGCTTATCGCGCTGATCCAGGTCTTGACCGGCGCGGCGATGCTCGCCCCCTTTGCCATGACGGCGCCGCTGCCGCAGAGCGCAATCCAGTGGACCTTGCTGATCACCATCGGCGTCGTCCACACCGGCATCATGTACATCCTGCTCTATGGCGCGATCCAGCGGCTGCCGACCCATGTGACGGGCGCGCTTTCTTTCATCTACCCTATCGCCGCAATCCTGGTCGACCGCATTGCCTTCGGGCACCAATTGCAGCCCGTGCAGATCCTGGGATCGGCCGCGATCCTGCTGGCAGCGGCCGGCACCAATCTCGGCTGGACGCTTCGTTCGGCCCCACGTATCAAGCAGCACGCCGAACGGAGTGCCTGATGATCACCTGCTATTTGAAATACGTCATCGATCCTTACAAGCTCAAGGAATTCGAGCATTACGCCAAGCTCTGGATTCCGCTGGTGAACCGGCTCGGCGGCAGCCATCACGGCTATTTCATGCCGCATGAGGGCGCCAACAATATTGCGCTCGCGCTCTTCAGCTTTCCCTCGCTCGCAGCCTACGAGACCTATCGCGAGCAGATGGACGCCGATCCTGAATGCCAAGCGGCCTTCGCCTATGCCGAGGAGACGCGCTGCATTCTTAGCTACGAGCGCAGCTTCATGCGTCCAGTGTTTGAATGAGCTCGCTTGACGCCGCGGCTCGATCGCGCTCGATGCACTCCGCTACGAGCGCTTGTAGGCGCCACAAATTGCGATCTCGAATGCCCCTGGCTTCAAGATGCGTTACCGTGTTGAGGAGATACTCCGCGCCCGAGCCGACATGACCGCAGGCGCGCGCCAGGACTTCGGCGACGGCCTCGAGAGGAAGGCTTCCGGCATAGAATGACGAAGCGCGGTTCATGACGAAACCCAGAGCGGGAACGGATCCCTGCCCCGTCTCGACCTTGATCCAGCGGGGCATGCTGTTGGGCGGCTTATAGGTGAACTCACGCCGGAACAGCCTTCCGAGCTGGCCTTCGAGGTCGTCGTTCGGCAGTTCGTAGAGAACGCCGCGGCACTGCCCGCCGCGGTCGAGGGCCATCATCAGACCCGGCTCATCGGGTGTTCCCCGAAAGCGAAGCATCCGCAAGCAGAACGAACGATGCCAGCCCCGGGCGATGCCGATCTCTTCCCTGACATGCTCGATCTCCGGCCTCCAGATCAGTGATCCATAGGCGAAGAGCAAGGTTGGCAAGCCCGGAGCCGGATGGCACTTCATTATCCGCGCCACCCAGTGGTCATAGTCCGCATCTGTGTGCAGTTGCGCTCCGGATCCCGGACCGCCGTCCGCAATCGCTCTGTGGACCTGCGCAACATGGGCCGCGGTCAAGCTGAAGGATGTTGATCTGCCGGACATGGTCAAAATCTCCGCCGAAGAGGATCGCGCAACGGTCCCCCGGGTGCAAGCTGGCCTTTCACGGGTGACCTCGCCTACCGGCGCGCCTCGGCAGCCATGCTGACGGCGAGGCCGGCGAGCACGGTGCTCATCATCCAGCGCTGCACCAGCATGAAGAGGGGCCGGCCTGCGAGGAAGGCGGCGATCGACCCGGCGGTCGCCGCGATCAGCGCATTGACGCTGACGCTGATTGCGATCTGCAGGCTGCCGAAAACGAGCGACTGCAGGAGCACGCTTCCGGATTCCGGTCGGATGAACTGCGGCAGCAGCGAAAGGTAGAGCGCCGCCACCTTCGGATTGAGCAGGCTGGTGACGAGGCCCATGACGAAGAGCTTGCGCGGTCCGTCCTGCGGCAGGTCGCGGACCTGGAACGGCGAGCGACCGCCGGGCTTCACGGCCTGCCAGGCGAGGAAGAGGAGATAGAGTGCGCCGGCGAAGCACAGCACGTTGTGGGCGAAGGGAACCGCGAGCAACAGGGCGGTGATGCCGAGCGCGGCGAAGACCATGTAGAAGACGAAGCCGAGTGCCACGCCGCCGAGCGAGACAAGGCCGGCGCCCGGGCCTTGGCAGATCGAACGGGAGATCAGGTAGATCATGTTCGGTCCCGGCGTCAGTACCATGCCGAGCGCAATCAGCGCGAAGCCGATGAGATTGTGAGTTTCGGGCAAGGCCGTTCCCCTTCCGCAGTTTTTCCGGAACGTGCACGGCTCAACGAGTCGCTAGCAACGCCGTTCTTGTCACCGGGTCAATTTTTGCGAGCGATGGTGCGGCGTTCTCAAGCGGAACTTTCCACGCCGTGCTATCCACCGACCGGAAAAACATGCTCCAACCGGCGGGTTTGCTATCGCTTTTTCCTCCGCCTGCCCGCATCCGGCGCTTTCCCGCTCTGGAATGGACCGTTGATTGTTCCTATTCTCATGACAACCATCTTGAGCAACGGGAGAAGCACAATGCCAGAAGCGCGCAAGCCCGGCCGCGGCCGCGTCTTTTCATCAATCACCGAAACGATCGGCGACACTCCCATCGTGCGGCTGGACAGGCTCGCCAGCGAAAAGGGCGTGAAGGCGAACCTGCTTGCCAAGCTCGAGTTCTTCAATCCGATCGCCTCGGTCAAGGACCGCATCGGCGTCGCGATGATCGAAGCGCTTGAGGCGGAAGGCAAGATCGAGCCCGGCCGGACGACGCTGATCGAGCCGACATCGGGCAATACCGGCATAGCGCTTGCCTTCGTGGCCGCCGCTAAAGGCTACAGGCTGATCCTCACCATGCCCGAAACGATGTCGGTCGAGCGGCGCAAGATGCTGTCGCTGCTCGGCGCCGAATTGGTGCTGACCGAAGGGGCAAAGGGCATGAAGGGCGCCATCGCCAAGGCGCAGGAACTCACCGAGACGCTGCCCGACGCCATCATCCCGCAACAGTTCGAAAACCCGGCCAATCCGGAAATCCATCGCAGGACGACCGCCGAGGAAATCTGGAACGACACCGAAGGCAGCGTCGATATCCTTGTTTCCGGCATCGGCACCGGCGGCACGATCACCGGCGCCGGTCAAGTGCTGAAGGCGCGCAAGCCGTCGGTCAAGGTGATTGCCGTCGAGCCCGAGGAGTCGCCGGTTCTCTCGGGCGGCACGCCGGGACCGCACAAGATCCAGGGCATCGGCGCTGGCTTCGCGCCGCCGATCCTCGACACCTCGATCTATGACGAGGTCGTCACCGTGAATGCGGGCGAAGCGGTCGAAGTGGCACGGCTCGTCGCCACGCTCGAAGGCGTGCCGGTCGGTATCTCCTCCGGCGCCGCGCTCCAGGCGGCGATCGAAGTCGGCCGGCGCGAGGAGAATGCCGGCAAGATGATCGTGGTGATCATTCCGTCCTTTGCGGAGCGTTATCTTTCGACGGTGCTTTTCGAGGGGCTGGGCGGGTAGAGGCGCGGGCACTGCGGAGCGGGATGAGAGGAGGTGCTCGGTTTTCCGCCCATACCGCGCTCGATCCCTTCGCTGTTCAGCGACACGACGATCTCGTGCCAATCGCCGGGCTTGTTCATGAGGTCGGCCTTGGTCGAAGCCGCTTTCGCATTCTCCGCACCTCCCTCATCGATCTCATCTTCGAGGCGAACTCGGCGATGAAAGGTTCATCCCGCCGTCGCTGATCGCGATCGCCTGAAAGGGCGCGGACGCTGTAGTGCAGCACGCTTCGGCGTTTCGGGGCGCTATTTCGCAATTCCGGGGCAAAGGCTTTGAAAAATTTCGAGCCTCTCGGCGTAGGAGGCAAGCGAAAGGTTTGGGAGAAAAGCCTCGTCACCGTCGCGGCGGATGAGATAGTCCGTCTCCGACAGCAGCCCTTTCTTGATCATTTCAGGAGACTGCCTGGCGGAGCCGTGAAAGGAATAGCTGGAGCCATGCATGTCCGTCCAGGTGCGCTCGACGCAATTGCCGGTGACGCGGTCAGCGAGCTTCGTCGTCGCGATCACGTCTCCAATGCAGCGCAACGAGTCATCGCGGAGATATTCGACGCAGAAGACTTTCGCGTCCTGCGGCGTGTGCTTCAGGCGGATCACAGCGTTTGCCGTTCCAATTCCCTCCTTCGAAACGATCGTCATCGTCATGCCGATTCTCGCCCCATAGGAGAGCTTGCTTGGGTTCTCGGACACTGCCGACCCCACGGCCGGTCCAAGGAGAATGCCTGCCACAAGGGCGAGCGGCATAACGAAACCGTTTGGTTGGAAGGTGCCGTTGAAGGGGAACACGATAGCGGGCCTTGAGAGATGGACTTGGATTTGTGCAACTGGGCCAGGCGAGCGCTACGCCGCTACCGGCAGGCGCTCGCCGGCGACGCGATAGGAGATCGCTTCGGCGAGATGGATCCGTCCGACGGTCGGTGCTTCGTCGAGATCGGCGAGCGTGCGGGCCACCTTCAGCACACGGTGATAGCCGCGCGCCGAGAACTTCATCTTTTCCGCGGCGTCCCTGAGGAGCTGCAGCCCCGCCGAGTCGGGTTCGGCGATTCTCTCGATCATCGCCGTCGATGCCCGGGCATTGCTCGTCAATTCCGGATGGCCGAGGGCGGCGAAGCGACCCCGCTGCAACTCGCGGGCGCGGGCGACGCGGCGCGCGACGACGGCGCTTGCCTCCGCCGTGCCGGGGCGGATGAGGTCGGCGGCACTGACGGCGGGCACGTCGATGCGGATATCGATGCGGTCCATCAGCGGACCGGAAATCCGCGCCTGGTAATCGGCCATGCAGCGCGGGCCGCGGGCGCAGCTGCGGCCCGGCTCGCCGGCCATGCCGCAGCGGCAGGGGTTCATCGCGGCGACGAGCTGGATCGCCGCCGGGTAGCTCACACGGTGATTGGCGCGCGCAATGACGCATTCGGCGGTTTCGAGCGGCTGGCGCAGCGCATCGAGCACCTGCGGGGGAAACTCCGGAAACTCGTCGAGAAACAGGACGCCATGATGGGCGAGCGACGCCTCCCCGGGTTTTGCCCGCAAACCGCCGCCGATCAGCGCCGCCATGGTGGCGGAATGGTGCGGCGCACGGAACGGCCGGCGGTCGGAGAGCTTGCCGCCCGCCAATTGCCCGGCGATCGAATGGATCATCGACACTTCGAGCAGTTCGGCTGGGGAGAGCGGCGGCAGGATGGACGGCAGACGCGACGCCAGCATCGACTTGCCGGAACCGGGAGGGCCTACCATCAGGAGATTGTGATTGCCGGCGGCCGCGACCTCCAGCGCCCGTTTGGCGCTTTCCTGGCCCTTGATGTCGGCGAGATCGGGAAGATCGGCGGCGGCCGCCCGGACTGCCGGTTCGGGGCGGGAGAGCACCTGCGTGCCGCGGAAATGATTGGCGATGGCAATCAGGCTGCGCGGCGCCAGGATATCGATCTCGGCGCCGGCCCAGGCCGCTTCAGCGCCGCTTTGGGCGGGGCAGATCAGCCCCTTGCCGAGTCCATTGGCCCCGATCGCCGCCGGCAGCGCGCCGGCAACTGGAGCGATCGTGCCGTCGAGATTGAGCTCGCCAATGACCACATAGCCGGAAAGTGCATCCGCTGGGATGGCGCCGAGCGCCGCCATCAGGCCGAGCGCGATGGCGAGGTCGAAATGGCTGCCTTCCTTGGGCAGGTCGGCCGGCGCCAGATTGACGGTGACCCGCTTGGCCGGCAGCGCCAGGCCCGAGGCGTGCAGCGCCGCCTGGACGCGTTCGCGGCTTTCGGCAACGGCCTTGTCCGGCAGCCCGACGATCTGCATGCCGACCTTGCCAGGAGCCACCATTACCTGGACGTCGACCGGAACGCCCTCGATACCCTGAAACGCAACCGTGCTGACGCGCGCGACCATGATGCCCCCATTGCTCCAGCCTGCACCGCACAACCGCCGCCGGTAGCAAGCCAAATCTTGCACGGTACGCGCTTAAAAACAAGAACAATAATAGAACAAACGCGCGTGAGGTGAAATCGGCGTGCCGGCGGCATGCCGATCGGGCAGGTCGAACGTTCCTAAACGATTGCGGAGGTCAGCCGCGTTTCTTTTCGATTGCATCCCAGAGCATGCCGGCGACATCGGCGCCGCCGAACTTCTTGACCTCGCGGATGCCAGTCGGCGAAGTGACGTTGATTTCGGTCATGTAATCCCCGATGACATCAATGCCGACGAAGAGGAAGCCGCGTTCTTTCAGCGCCGGTCCGATGCGGGCGCAGATTTCCTTCTCGCGAGCGGTGAGCTCGGTCGCCTCGGCGCGGCCGCCGACATGCATGTTGGAGCGGGCGTCGTGTTCGGCCGGGACGCGGTTGATGGCGCCAACCGGCTCGCCATCGACGAGCAGGATGCGTTTGTCGCCCTTTCGGACCGCCGGCAGATATTCCTGAGCAATGAAGGGCTCGCGAAACATCTGGCCGAACATTTCAAGCAGCGACGAGAGATTGCGATCGTCGCGCGCCGAATGGAAGACTCCGGCGCCGCCATTGCCGTAGAGCGGCTTCAGGATGATGTCGCCCATCTCCTCGCGGAAGCGGGCGATCTCGCTCGCATCCCGCGTGATCAGCGTCCGCGGCATCAGGTCGGGAAATTCGGTGACGAAGATTTTCTCCGGCGAATTGCGCACCCAGGCCGGGTCGTTGACGACGAGCGTCTTCGGGTGAAGCCGCTCCAGAAGATGCGTCGAGGTGATATAGGCCATGTCGAAGGGCGGATCCTGGCGAAGCAGGATGACGTCCATGGTCGAAAGATCGATCCGCTCGGGCTCGTCCAGCGTGAAATGGTCGCCCTTGACGTCGCGCAGCGTCATCTGCTGCGCGGTCGCATAGACCTTGCCGTCACGCAGCGACAGCTTGTCGGGCGTGTAGTGGAACAGCCGGTACCCGCGCGCCTGTGCCTCGAGGCTCATGGCAAAGGTGGAATCGCCCGCAATGGTGATGCCCGAGACATGGTCCATTTGGACCCCGACATTGACGATTCCTGCCATTTTCCCGTTCCCGTTGGTTCCCCTGCCGCATTCGCCCAAGGCGGAAATCGCTTCGGCGAAATCATACAGCAATTCAAAGCGCTACCGCGACGATCATGCACCCGCAACGGCGGACACCGCCACAGGAGGCCCGCCACATGTAGAATGCGCAAGGCGCTTAGGCAAGGAGACCGGCGCCTATTGGAAACCCTCGACGAGGCAGGTGATGAGGTCGTGATCGGAGAGCGGCCGCCCTGAGGTGTCGAGCGAGGGAACGATGCGGCTCTCGCCGATCTTCAGCCCCCGCGCTAAGAACCAGTCGAGCTTCATCGCCCGTTTCGGCCAACGGGTGATCAGGCTCGGACGGGTGGTCATCTGATCGAGCGGTCCGCCGTGGCGGGTGAAGCCGCGTGCAGCGCTCGCCGCAAAGAGGCCCTCCGCCTCGAAATCGCCGCCGATATGGTTTCCCGTATTGAGATCGCCGCCGGTCAGGATCGGAAGTTCGGGAAAGGTGGTGTCCAGCTGATCGATCAGTTCCTTCATCTGCCGCTCGCGATAGGCGGCGGTCGTGGCACTTTCCAAATGCGTGGAAACGGCGACGAAGGGACCCGCTTCGGTCTCGATCACGGCACCGACGGCGCAGCGCTCGCCGAGACGCGGCTGATCGGTGTCGTCCCTGAACCACAGGCGCTCCCCGCAAAGCCGCAACAGGAAGGGACGCCGGAGGGGCACGGCGGTCAGCAAGGCATTGCCGTGGAAGCCCTTGTCGTTGAAGTCGTCCTTGCAGAATTCGCGCTCGGTATCGGAGCCGAGGCCGAGCTCGATGAACTCGACGCCGTAGGCGTATTGCATTTCCAACGCGCTCGCAATCTCGGCCGTCGTGTGGCGCTGGCCGGTGCGGGCCATGCCGTTGTCCATCTCCGAAAGCAGCACGAGCCGCGCCCCGGTCGCGCGGAGATGCTCGGCGCTTTCTTCGGGAAACAGGCAGCGCTCGAGGTTCCAGGCAGCAACAGTGAAGGGAAAGGCAAGCGGCGCTGGCGTCGTGGCGGCGCCGCCGACCTCGATCGTGTTCATCGCCTCGATCCCGGCCATGATCGCGTCATGGGTAGGGATGCTGCGTTCCGTCCGGGCAATGCCCTCGCGGTGCTCTCGCGAAGGAACAGCAAGGGTCGATACGGCTTTCTCAATCACGACACAGGCTCCAAATTCACGGCGTGCGGACGGGCCGGCGCGGCACCGGCCATGCCATCCGTCCGCTCTTGACGATGAAGCCGCTTGCCGTTCTCCGCCGAGAAGAAATGCAGGCGATCCATCGGGATGGCGATGGCAAGCTCGCTGGAAAGCGGCGTTTCCGGCGGCAACGCGACGGTCAGCGGCTGATCCTCGACCGCGCCGTGCACCAGGCGTTGTGCTCCGAGTTCCTCGACATAGTCGACGCGGAAGAGCAAGGCCTGCTCGCCGGCAGATGCCGGGCGCAAGTCTTCCGCCCTGAGCCCGACGGTCACCGGCCCCCGGGTCGGCGCCGGATAGTCGAGGTCGATCGCATGCGTGCCGATATGCAGGCGGCCGCCTTCGAGCATGCCCTTGAGGAGGTTCATCGCCGGCGAGCCGATGAAGCTCGCGACGAAAGTCGAGGCCGGTGCGTGATAGACCTCGAGCGGCCGGCCGATCTGCTCGATGCGGCCGCCGTTCAGCACCACCAGCCGATCGGCGAGCGTCATCGCCTCAAGCTGGTCGTGGGTCACGTAGAGCGAGGTGGTACCGAGCCGCTTCTGCAACCGCTTGATCTCGCCGCGCATCGAGACCCGCAGCTTCGCATCGAGGTTCGAAAGCGGCTCGTCGAAGAGAAAAGCGGCCGGCTTGCGGACGATCGCCCGACCCATGGCGACGCGCTGGCGCTGGCCGCCCGAAAGCGCCCGCGGTTTGCGGTCGAGATAGGGCTCGATCTCCAGCATCCGCGCGGCTTCCGCGACGCGCGCGTCGATCTCCGCCTTCGGCGTCTTCCGGTTCCTGAGGCCATAGGCCAGGTTCTGGTAAACCGTCATGTGCGGATAGAGCGCATAATTCTGGAAGACCATGGCGATGTCGCGTTCGGCCGGATCGACATCGTTGACGAGGCGCGTGCCGATCGTCACGCTGCCTTTCGAGATCGTCTCCAGCCCGGCGACCATGCGCAGAAGCGTGGACTTGCCGCAGCCGGAGGGGCCTACGAGCACGATGAACTCGCCGTCGGCAATGTCGATCGAGACCGACTTTACGGCCTCGACATTGCCCGAGTAGATTTTAGAGACCTCTGCGATATCGATCGCCGCCATGGCTAGCTCCGTTGGTCAATGAGGAATGCGGAGCGGGAACGGATCTAAAACCCGCCGCGCCTCCGGTCGTTCCACTTTGTGTCTGCGCATTTCCGACGGCGAACCGCTGCACACTTCGCCGGGAAATGCTCTATTTGTCGCTCTCAGTAAGTCCCTTGATGAACCAGCGCTGGAACATGACGACGATTATCACCGGCGGCAGCATGGCGAGGATGGCCAGCGCAAAGGCCTCGTTGTAATCGGGAATGTTGGAGCCGACCCAGACGAGCAGGATCTGCTTGATGCCGCGCACCAGCGTGAAGAAGCCCTCGTCCGTCGTCATCAGTGTCGGCCAGAGATACTGGTTCCAGCCGTAGACGAACATGATGATGAAGATCGCCGCCATCATGGTGCGCGACAGCGGCACCAGCACGTCGATGAAGAACTTGAACGGCCCCGCGCCGTCGATCCGCGCCGCCTCTAGGAGTTCGTCCGGTACCGACTTGAAGAATTGGCGGAAATAGAAGGTGCCGGTCGCAGAGGCGAGAAGCGGCACGATCAGCCCGGTATAGGTGTTCGTCAGCCTCAGGGCATTCATCACCTCGTAGGAGGGCAGGATGCGGACCTCGAGCGGCAGGAGCAGCGTCGTGAAGATCACCCAGAAGAACAAGCTCGCCAGCGGAAAGCGGAAATAGACGATCGCATAGGCCGCCAGCATCGAGAGCACGATCTTGCCGACGGCAAAGCCGAGGCCGAGGATCATGGAGTTCAGCATCATGTTGAAGCCGGTGACCTTGCCGGTGAAACCGCCCTCGCGGGCCAGAACCGTCTCATAAGTCTCGGCGAAATGGCCGCCCCAGGTGAGACTGAGGCCATTGCGGTGGATGTCTGCCGCCTCGTGGGTCGAGGTCATGAAGGCGACGACGACGGGCATCACCATGATGAAGACGCCGATCAGAAGAATGACGTGGTCGAGCAAACGGGTGCGATGCATCGGCATCACCTCAATTATAGTGCACGCGCCGCTCGATGAAGCGGAACTGGAAGACGGTGAGCACCAGGACGATCAGCATGAGGATCACCGATTGCGCCGAGGAGCCGCCGAGATCGTTGCCGCGGAAGCCGTCCATGTAGACTTTGTAGACGAGCGTGATCGGGTTGTTGGCGGCCTTGTCCTTCACCATCACGTCGATGATGCCGAACGTATCGAAAAGCGCATAGGTGACGTTGATGATCAGCAGGAAGAAGGCAGTCGGCGCCAGCAGCGGCAGGATGACCGTCCAGAAGCGGCGCATTTCCGAGCGGCAATCGATCGCCGCCGCCTCGCGCACCGACACCGGAATGCCCTGAAGTCCCGAAAGGAAGAAGATGAAGTTGTAGGGGATTTGCTTCCAGACCGCGACGACGATCATCGCGAAGGCCGTGTCGAAATAATCGAGCCCGACTTTGATGTCCCAACCGAACCAGCGGGCGAATTCGACGAGCGGGCCGATATGCTGGTTGAAGAACATCATGCCGATCAGGCCGGCGACAGGCGGGGCGATCGCATAGACCCAGATGAGCAGCGTCTTGTAGGTCGCGTTGCCGCGAATGACGCCGTCCGCCTTGACGGCGAGCAGGAGCCCGATCGCCAGCGCGAAGAAGGTGACGAGGGCGGTGAAGATGGCCGTGAACCGCGCTATGCCGAAATACTCGGTCGACTTCAGGACGTCGGCATAGTTCGTGAGGCCGACGAAGGTGGAGCCGAAACCGAACGGATCCTCGAGATAGAAGGAGGACTGGATCGCCTGGGCAGACGGCCAGTAAAAGAACACGAAGATGATCGCGAGCTGCGGCGCGAGAAAGAGATAGGGCAGGAAAGGCGAGGCGAATTGCACGCGCTTGGCGGCTGCCTGCTGTCCTTGATCTTTGGAGCGGCCCCTCATCCGGCCTGCCGGCCACCTTCTCCCCGCACTGGCGGGGAGAAGGGACGCTCCATTGTCGGCGGCATTCCCCTTTCCCCGCGCGCGGGGAAAGGGGAATGGTGAGGGGCTCGCCTCGCTCATCGCGATCAGCCGGCGGTCTTGGCGAAACGGGCGAGCAGTTCGTTGCCTTCCTTCTCGATCGCTTCAAGGGCATCCTTCACGGTCGCTTCGCCGGAGAAGATGCGGCCGTATTCGCGCTCCATGATCTCGCGGATCTGCGGATAGAAGCCAAGGCGGTAGCCCCTGGACCAATCGCCGGCCGGCAGCAGGAGCTGCTTGATGCCGACTTCGGCGACCGGCTTTTCCTTGTAGTAGCCGTCCTTCTGGGCGAGCTCATAGGCCGCCTTGGTGATCGCAACATAGCCGGTGGCCTTGTGATAGAAGTACTGGACTTCCGGCGAGGTCAGGAACTGGAAGAAATCGGCCACGCACTTGTTTTCCTCGTCCGACTTTCCGGACATGGCAAAGAGTGCGGCGCCGCCGATGAAGGAGTTGGTGCCGGCGCCCTTGATCGCGTTCCAATAGGGCAGGAAGGTCGCCGAGAAGGGCATGGTCGCAGTCTTTTGCAGACCGCCGAAGGAGCCGGAGGAGCCGATCCAAAGGGCTGCCTTGCCTTCTTCAAAGACTTTCTGGTTGTCGTTCCAGCCGGCACCGTAGAAAGCGAAGTAGCCCTGGTCCTTCCAGGCCTTCAGCTTCTCGAACATCACCTCCAGGTTCGGGTCGGTGACCTTGAGCTTGGTATCGACGACGCTGTCGTAGCCGTTGTTGTTGGTGGCGAACTGGATGTTGTTGCGTGAGAAGAAGTTCTCGGTGAACTGCCAGGTGAGCTGCGACTGGACGAGCGGAATGAAGCCAGCCTCCTTCAGCTTCGGTGCGATAGCCTCGAACTCTTCCCAGGTCTTCGGGGCCTCGACGCCGGCCTTCTTCAGGGCCTCGTCGTTGATATACATGATCGGCGCCGAGGAATTGAACGGCATGCCGACGAACTTGCCTTCGCTATCGGCGTAGAAATAGCGCACGCCGTCGATGAAAGCGCCACGGTCGAAACTGTAGCCCGCCTTGGTGATCAGGTCCTCGGCCGGAATGACGGCGCCCTTGGCGTTGATGATGGTTGCGGCACCGGCGTCGAAGACCTGCAGGATGTTCGGCTGTTCGCCGGAGCGGAAAGCGGCGATGCCGGAGGCAAGCGCTTCCTCATAGGTGCCCTTGCTGACCGGCGTCAGGGCGCAGGCGCTCTGGGAGACGTTGAATTTCTGGGCGACCTCGTTGATCACCTCGCCGTTGCGACCGGCCATGCCGTGCCACCAGGTGATGTTGGTCGCGGCGAGCGACGTCGTCGTGGAAAATGCAAGAGCAATGGCTGCGAGCGAAATGGTTTTCAACATGGCTGGTCCCTCTCCACCGTGGTTGCGGTGGGCAGTGGACTAGTGACATTCGATGACAGGCCGGTAATGCTTTTGTGTCGGATCGATTACATTTTTGATCGTTTGATCAAAACGCGTCCGGCAGGTGCCGCGGCCAGCGCCAGGGCATGACGGCGACGATGTCGTAGCGGACCGAGAGGCGGTGAAAATCCGTCTGGCGCGACAGCCAGATATCGCTCGCCGCCCTGATCCGCCGCTGCGCCGTATCGGAGACGGCGAAGACGGCCCCGTAGAAACTCGCCCGGGCCTTGACTTCGACGCAGGCGATCAGGTCGCCGCGGCGGGCAATGATGTCGATCTCGCCGAGCTTGGTGCGATAGCGCATCGCGACGATCCGGTAGCCCTTGAGCATCAGGCAGAGCGCGGCCCGGTATTCGGCGAGATGGCCGCGCTTCAGCGCCTTGAGCTTGCGGGCAGCCGGGCGCTCAGTCTTCATGACTGTCCTTCAGGCTGAGGAGTCGATCGTAAAGCTCCTTGCGCGGCAGTCCGGTCCGGCGCGCCGCCTCAGTCGCCGCCTTGCCCATCGGCATGTCGCGGACGAGCTCCTTCAGCAGCGCGTCCACGTCCGCGGCCTCCGCGACGGGCTTTGCGTCCGGCGGACCGATCACCAGCACGATCTCGCCCTTGACGCTCGCGCCTTGGTCATAAAAGGCTTTGAGCTCGCCGAGCGTGCCGCGGCGGAACTCCTCGAAGGCCTTGGTCAGCTCGCGGCAGACAGCGGCTCTCCTCTCCTCGCCGAAAACCGCGGCGGCGGCGGCGACGGTGGCGGCGATGCGGTGCGGCGACTCGAAGAAGAGGAGCGTCGCTGGCACAGCGGCGAATTCCCTGAGCCGGTCACGCTTCGCCTTGTCCTTGGTCGGCAGAAACCCGCCAAACAGGAAGGCGTCGCTCGGAAGTCCCGACGCGACGAGGGCGGCAAGCGGCGCCGACGGGCCGGGGACGGGAACGACCTTGTGGCCGGCGTCGATCGCGAGCTGCGCCAGGCGATAGCCGGGATCGGAGACGAGCGGCGTACCGGCATCGGAAACGAGCGCCACCGATTTCCCCTCGGCGAGCCCCGCAATCAGCCGCGGCCCGGCCTCGGCGGCATTGTGTTCGTGGTAGGCGACCGGCCGATTGACGATGCCGTAGCGATCGAGCAGCACCCGCGTCACGCGCGTATCCTCGCAGGCGAGCAGATCGGCGCCGGCAATCGTCTCCAGCGCCCTCAAGGTGATATCGGCGAGGTTGCCGATGGGCGTCGCCACCAGATAGAGCGCCGGTTCCAGGGGGCGCGCCGGTACGCTTGCATTGTGCAGCCGAAAGCTGCGCTGTCTTTCCTTCTCCGCCGCCTCGGCCGATTGCTGCTTTTCCAACGCCCTGTTCCCGCTGATGCCCGGCTTGCCGATTCGCGCCCTTTATGAGTGAGCGGCCAGCGCAGGGCAAGGCCGGCCGGGACGGCAGGCTGCTGCATTTGGGAAAAGCCCGCGAAACCGCTTGCTTTCGCGGCGATTTTTCTGCCATTTTGCCCGTCCACATCGCTCCGGCCGGCCGGCCGGGACACACGCAGTTTGACGCCGCGGCAGGCGCGCCCCGCCCGTCCGGCAATGGTTGAAAGCGGTAGCATCCCATGCGCATTACTCTCGAGCGGTCCAATCTTTTGAAATCGCTGAACCATGTCCACCGCGTGGTCGAACGGCGCAACACGATCCCGATCCTCTCGAACGTGCTGCTGCGCTCCGACGGCGCCAGCCTCGAAATGAAGGCGACCGACCTCGACCTGGAGATCACCGAGGCAACACCGGCGCAGGTGGAACAGGCGGGCGCAACCACCGTTCCGGCGCATCTGCTCTATGACATCGTTCGCAAGCTGCCGGACGGTTCCGAGGTGCTGCTCGCCACCAATGCCGAGGGCACGGCGATGACCGTCGCCTCGGGCCGCTCCAAGTTCTCGTTGCAATGCCTGCCGCAATCGGACTTCCCGGACCTCACGGCCGGCAGCTTCTCGCATTCCTTCCGCGCCAAGGCGACGGATCTGAAGATGCTGATCGACAGGACGCAGTTCGCGATCTCGACGGAGGAAACGCGCTACTACCTCAACGGCATCTTCTTCCACACGGTTGAGAACAAGGGCGAGCTCAAGCTGCGGGCGGTGGCTACCGACGGCCATCGCCTCGCCCGCGCCGACATCGAGGCGCCGGCCGGCTCCGAGGGCATGCCCGGCATCATCATTCCGCGCAAGACCGTCAGCGAATTGCAAAAACTGCTCGACACTCCTGACGTGGTGGTCACGGTCGAGGTCTCGGACGCGAAGATCCGCCTGACCATCGGCTCGATCGTCATGACGTCGAAGCTGATCGACGGGACGTTCCCGGACTATCAGCGGGTGATTCCGGCCGGCAATGACAAGGAACTGCGCGTCGACTGCCAGTCCTTCGCACAGGCCGTCGACCGCGTTTCGACGATCTCCTCCGAACGCGGCCGGGCCGTCAAACTGGCGCTCTCCGACGGCCAGATGACGCTGACCGTCAACAATCCGGATTCCGGCAGCGCAACGGAAGAATTGCCGGTCGGTTATGAGAGCGATCCGCTCGAAATCGGCTTCAACGCCAAATATCTTCTCGACATCACTGCCCAGCTTACCGGCAATGAGGCGGTCTTCATGCTGGCGGATCCCGGCTCGCCGACCTTGGTGCGCGATCTTGCCGCGGACGACGCGCTCTACGTGCTGATGCCGATGCGCGTCTGAGGACAATACGTCTCGATCAACGCACAGAGGTCGCTGCAGCACGTTTCCGGTCCGAAATCGACTGCGATTTAAAGAGGCGGGCAGCGGCGCGAAATCGGATAGAACCCGCCATGCTGCCGCCTGGCGGGTTTTTCATTGGCGGGACTGTCGCTGGTTGTTGATAAAGTGTCGCTTTCAGACGCAGGCCGACTTGTTTTCGCCGCAGATGGGAGCACATTATGAGCAGACGCTTACGCGCGGCCGCCGAATCGGGGTACCGCGCGCAAAGCCATGGGAACAATGAAGCCGAGGGGATTCGATGAGTCTGCGCCTGAAGGTGAAGGAAAAGTTCGGTCAGAAGTTCGACGAAGAGATTCGCTTCTTTAAGGGCTGGATGAGCAACACCCGCGCGGTCGGCGCGATCCTGCCGACCTCCGCGGTGACGGCGCGGCGGATGGCGAGCGTCGTCAATCCGCGTTCCGGCTTGCCGGTGCTTGAGCTCGGACCGGGGACGGGCGTGATCACCAAGGCGATCCTCGAGCGCGGCATCTCCCCTGAAAAGCTGGTATCGATCGAATACTCCACCGAATTCTTCAACCAGTTGAAGCAGGATTTCGCCGGTGTGAACTTCATCAACGGCGACGCCTTCGACCTTTCGCGCACGCTCGGCGCGCTGAACTGTCAGCAGTTCGACAGCGTCGTCTCCGCCGTACCGCTCCTTAATTTTCCGATGCACCGTCGTGTCGAGCTGATCGACGATCTGCTCTCGCGCATCCCCTTCGGCCGCCCGGTCGTTCAGATCTCCTATGGGCCGATGTCGCCGGTCGTCGCCATGCCGGATCGCTATCGCATCCAGCATTATGATTTCGTCGTGCGCAACATCCCGCCGGCACAGCTCTGGATTTACAGCAAAGCCCATTAGACGGACGGCTCGCCCGTGTTCGGCGTCTATATCACGCACCCGCAGATCCAGATCGATCCTGCTGTCCCGGTGCCGGAGTGGGGCCTGTCCGATCTCGGGCGGGAACGGGCGCGCCTGACCTCCAATCAGCCGTGGGTCCGGCTGCTTGGCCGCGTCATCTCAAGCGGAGAACGGAAGGCGCTGGAAACCGCAGCGATCCTTGCCGAGGCCGCGGGCGTTCCGGTCGAAACGGATGAGGAAACCGGCGAGAACGACCGCTCCGCGACCGGATTTCTGCCGCCAGAGGATTTCGAGAAGGCCGCGGACCGATTCTTCGCCCATCCGGTGAAAAGTTTCAGGGGCTGGGAGCGCGCCATCGACGCGCAGGCGCGGATTGTGAAGGCGGTATTCTACATCCTCGACCGCCACGATCCGGCCGTCCCGATCGCCTTTGTCGGCCATGGCGGCGTCGGCACGCTGCTCAAATGCCGGATGACCGGGACGGCGATCGCCCGCAGCGCCGACCAGTTGCCGGGCGGCGGCAATCTCTTTGCCTTCCGTCTTGCGGATCGCGGCGTCACATGCGACTGGACGCCGATGGAAATCTGGCAGGGGTGATCGACATGAGCACAAGCGCGCGTGACCGGCTGATCGTCGGCCTCGATATTCCGACGACCGCCGAGGCGGAGAAAATCGTTTCGACGCTTGGCGACGAGGTCCTCTTCTACAAGATCGGTTATCAGCTCGTCTTCGCCGGCGGCTTGGATTTCGCCCGTGATCTCGCCGCGGGCGGCAAGAAAGTCTTTCTCGACATGAAGCTGCTCGACATCGACAACACGGTGGCGAAGGGCGTCGAGAACATCGCCAGGATGGGCATGTCGATGCTGACGCTGCACGCCTATCCGAATGCGATGAAGGCGGCCGTCGACGCCGCGAAGGGATCCGACCTCTGCCTGCTCGGCGTCACGGTGCTGACCTCAATGGACGCCCAGGATGTCGCCGATGCCGGCTATGGAACCGATCCGCATACACTGGTGCTGCGCCGTGCCGAACAGGCGCGCGCCGCCGGCATGGGCGGCATCGTCTGCTCGGCGGAAGAAGCCGCAGCCGTCCGCCGTGTCATCGGGGCGGAGATGGCGGTGGTGACGCCGGGAATCCGTCCCGCCGGTGCGGAGAAAGGCGACCAGAAGCGGGTGATGACGCCGGCCGAGGCGATCCGCGCCGGCTCGAGCCATCTCGTCGTCGGCCGGCCGATCGTCAAGGCGACCGATCCGCTGGCTGCGAGCCGCGCCATCCTCGCGGAGATGAAAAGCGCCCTCCCCGGTTGATTCCGTCGCCAGGAAGCAACCAGACTCGGCTTTTCGACTTCTCGTCTGCCGGCACGCTTGACCTCGACCAGGAATTGCCGGAAGTAACGATCCCGTCTGCACTTTTCGGAAAGACGAGGAGCTCATCATGGCCAAGGGATACTGGATTGCTCGGGTCGATATCAGAGACCCCGAACGCTACAAGGACTATGTGGCGGCCGCAAAACCCGCCTTCGTGAAATATGGTGCCACCTTCCTGGCGCGCGGCGGCGAGTTCCACCGGCTGGAGGGGGCCGTGCGCGCCCGCAACGTGGTGATCGAATTCCCCTCGGTGCAGGCCGCGATCGACTGCTACAATTCCCCCGAATATCAGATCGCCGCGGCGATCCGCCAGGAGGTCGCCGACGCCGAGATGGTGGTGGTTGAGGGCGTCTGAGGATTAGCTGGGAGCCCTGCCGCGGGCAGCGGACGGAAGGCTAACAAGCCGTGCCGTGGAATGGCCTTCACCTTGCCCGCTGCTTCGGCTATGTAGCAATCCATTCTTGCCAACGACCTCAGGAGTGCGCTTCCCATGACCTTGTCCAACCTTCCGCCGCTGGTGACGATTTTCGGCGGATCCGGATTTGTCGGCCGTCATGTGGTTCGCGCGCTTGCAAAGCGAGGCTATCGCATCCGCGTCGCGGTGCGGCGGCCGGACCTCGCGGGCCATCTCCAGCCGCTCGGCACCATGGGCCAGATTTCCTTCGTCCAGGCCAACCTGCGCTATCGCCGGTCCGTCGACCGCGCCGTCGAGGGGGCCGATCACGTGATCAATTGCGTCGGCGTGCTCTTCGAGCGCGGCCGCAACACCTTCGACGCGGTCCAGGACTTCGGCGCCCGGGCCGTCGCCGAAGCCGCCCGCGCGGCCGGTGCACAGCTGACGCACATTTCGGCGATCGGCGCCAACACGAATTCCGAATCCCAATATGCCCGCACCAAGGGCCGGGCCGAGATCGCCATCCTCGAAACGGTGCCAGAGGCGGTCATCCTGCGGCCGTCGATCATCTTCGGACCCGAGGACGATTTCTTCAACAAATTCGCCAGCATGGCGCGTTTCGCGCCGGCCCTGCCGCTGATCGGCGGCGGCCACACGAAGTTCCAGCCGGTCTATGTGACGGATGTCGCCGAAGCCGTCGCCCGCTCCGTCGACGGCAAGCTCAAGGGCGGGACGATCTATGAACTCGGCGGCGCCCAGGTCCTTTCGTTCCGCGAATGTCTCGAGATCATGCTCGAAACGATCGATCGCAAGCGTTCCTTCGTCTCGATCCCCTTCGGCATCGCGTCGCTTCTCGGCAGTGTCGCATCGCTCGTGCCCTTCATCGCGCCGCCGATCACCGCCGACCAGGTCGTGTTGCTGAAATCCGACAATGTCGTTTCCCCGGCCGCCAAAGCGGAAGGCCGGACGCTCCCCGGCATCGGCATCGAGCCGACGTTGTTGGACTCGATCCTGCCGACCTATCTGGTGCGTTTTCGCCCGCAGGGGCAGTACACGCGCGGCGGTCGCGCCGCCTGATCATCCCCGCGGGCGTTGTCGTCTGATCCCAGCCGCCGGTCCCGCCGGCGGCTTTTGCTTGTGGCGCTGGCGCAACAGCGTTGCAGTTCTGCCGCAGTCGAAAACCGGAATGGTGTTTACCGCAGATTCAGCATGTCCTGATATTGATCATGACACGCCCGGCGAATAAACACCGCTCGCACCCACGGCGCGGCGAGCGCAGGCGGTGACAACTTCATACTCGAAAGGCACAACGTCCCATGGGCAAGTCGATCGCAATCTTTTTTGCGTCTGCGGCACTGATCATTCTGGCTGGCTCATTCATCGCACCGGGCACTGTGGCGAGCAGCAGCAAGGGCTGCACGCCTGCCTATGGCGTCGATCCGTGCACGACCGCGTCGATCGGCGCATCCGGCTGGTAAGCCGGGCAACTGCCTCGGCCGTGAGGCAGACATTTTGAGTTTATTGGCGGGGGCCAGGGGCCGCATGCGTTTCGCAAGAGACGCATGCGGCTTTAGTTTTTCGGGCTGCGCCTACCCCAGTAGCCAGAGGCCGATCAGGCCTGCGGTGCCGACAACAATGCGCCAGATCGCGAAAGGCGTGAAGCCGCGCTGCGAGACGAAATCGAGCAGCGAGCGCACCACGAAGATGCCCGCGACGAAGGCGGCGATGAAACCAATAGCGATCAGGCTGATGTCGTCGAAGGAGAGCGCGTTGCGGTTCTTGTAGAGATCGATGGTGAAGGCGCCGACCATGGTGGGCATAGCGAGGAAGAAGGAGAACTCGGCGGCCGAACGCTTGTCGGTTCCCATCAGCAAAGCGCCGGCGATCGTGGCGCCGGAGCGTGACGTCCCCGGGATCATCGCCAGGCACTGGAAGAGGCCGATCTTCAGCGCCAGCGAAGGCGGGTAATCGAAGACGTCAGTGTAGCGCGGCTTCAAGGGCAGCTGATCGATCACATAGAGGATGACGCCGCCGACGATCAGCACGACGCAGATCAGCATCGGCGTCTCGAACAGCACCGTCTTGATGAAGTCATGCGCCGCGGCGCCGATCAGGGCCGCCGGCAGGAAGGCGACGAGCACCGAGAAGACGAAGCGCCGCGCCTTGACGCTTGTCGGGAGCGCCAGCGCGATCGACAGCAGCTTCTTGAAATAGACGAGCAGGATCGCAAGGATGGCGCCGAGTTGGATGAGCACGGCGAAGGTATTTCCCGGCGACTTGAAGCCGAGGAAGTGTCCGGCAAGGAGCACATGCGCCGTCGACGAGACGGGGATGAACTCCGTCAGGCCTTCGATGAGCCCGAGCACGAGCGCGCTGATGATCGATTGATCGGCCATATATGAACGGTTCCTGATATTCTTGGATTTGGGAGGAAAAAGTCGATTCTCTTGTGTTTGCCACCGCAACTACCTATAGCTCGTTGTATGAAGCCGTGGCCAGTTGCATATGCCGCGATGCCTACTGCATGTTTCCTTAAATCGAGCCGATTTAAGGATCAAAACATGCAGCGATTCAAAGTGCTGCAGCGTCCTTTGTGCGTCTGAAAAGACGCACGGCGCTGTAGATCCCCGAAAACAGCTGCACCCTGATATCGATGCCGACACTGTATCATCACCCCATGTCCTCCGCCTCGCGGTTCGTACGCCTTATTCTCTCAGAATATGGCTATCAGACGGAATTGAGCGAAGAGCAGCCCTGGGAGAATCGGCGCGACTTCCTGGCGCTCAACCCGGCCGGCACCCTGCCGGTCTATGTCGACGACAGCATGCGGGCGCTTTGCGGCGCGACGATCATCTCCGAGTATCTCGACGAGACCAGCGGCATCATGAAGCGTGATCGCCGGCTCTTGGCGGAGGATCCCTTTCAGCGCGCCGAAATCCGCCGGCTCAGCGAATGGTTCCTGCAGAAGATGGAGGCCGACGTCACCCGGCCGCTGGTGCGCGAGCGCATCTACAAGCTGCAGATGACGCCGGACCAGGGCGGCGGCGCGCCGGATTCGAAGATCCTCCGGACCTCGCGCAACAATATCCGCCAGCATATGAAGTATCTCTCCTGGCTCGCCGGCTCGCGTCCCTGGCTTGCAGGCGATCGGATTTCCTACGCCGATCTCGCGGCGGCCGCGGCGGTCTCCGTCCTCGACTATCTCGGCGAAATCGACTGGTCCGACGCCCCGACCGCCAAGGAATGGTACCAGCGGCTCAAATCGCGGCCGTCCTTCCGCCCGCTGCTCGCCGAGCGGGTGCGCGGCGTTACCCCCGTTTCACATTATGCGGACCTCGATTTCTAAGGACACGACAATGCCCGGCGACGCTGCAAAGGCGGAGAACCAGGGCAGGAAACGCCGGACGCTCACCGCCTTTCTGAAGGAGGAAGCCGCGGCCAAGGGCTTCGAGCTCTGTCGGATCACCCGGCCGGATGCCATACCGCAGGCGCCGGAGCGGCTCCGGCAATTCCTGACCGCCGGCTGTCACGGCACGATGGAGTGGCTGTCCGAGACGGCGGAGCGGCGCGCCGATCCGCGTGTGCTGTGGAGCGATGTCCGCTCGATCGTCCTCTTCGGCATGAACTACGGGCCCGACACCGATCCGCTTGAGATCCTCGCCAAGCAAGATCGCGGCGCGATCTCCGTCTATGCCCGGAACCGCGACTATCACGACGTCGTCAAGGGACGGCTCAAGGAGATCGCCACGCGCTTTGCGGCGCGCGCCGGAGAGGATGTGAAGGTCTTCGTCGACACCGCGCCGGTCATGGAGAAGCCACTGGCGGAAAAGGCCGGACTCGGCTGGCAGGGCAAGCACACCAATCTCGTCAGCCGCGAATTCGGCTCCTGGCTGTTTCTCGGCAGCCTGTTCACGACCGCCGATCTCGACATCGATGATCCCGAGCGGGACCATTGCGGCTCCTGCCGGGCCTGCCTCGACGCCTGTCCGACCGGCGCTTTCCCGGCGCCCTATCGGATCGATGCGCGGCGCTGCATCTCCTATCTAACGATCGAGCACAAGGGGCCGATCGACCCCGAACTCAGACCGCTGATCGGCAATCGCATCTATGGCTGCGACGATTGCCTGGCCGTCTGTCCCTGGAACAAATTCGCGCACTCGGCCGCGGAGATGAAGCTCAAAGCCAGGGAGGACCTCAGGGAACCGGAGCTCGCCGCCCTGCTGACGCTCGACGACGCCGCCTTCCGCAGCCTGTTTTCCGGCTCTCCGGTGAAACGCATCGGCCGCGACCGTTTCGTCAGAAATGTCTTGATCGCCGCCGGCAATTCCGGTGAAGAGAAGTTGCTACCCGCCTGCAAGGCATTGGCGCGTGATGCCTCCCCAACGGTCCGGGCGATGGCCGTCTGGGCGCTTTCGCGGCTGATGGCAGCTGACGAGCTCTCCGCCTTCGCTATGGAGTGCGGGCAGGAAACGGATGACGAGGTGCTTTCGGAATGGCAAATGGCGGGAGTGAGCCGATGCATGTCCTGATACTTGGTACCGGCTATTCCGGCACGGCGATCGCGAAGGCGCTGGCGCCAGCCGCACAGTCGGTCGCGGGAACGACCCGCTCGCCGGACAAGCTGACGGCGCTCCAGGCGGCCGGCATCGAGCCGCTGCTGTTCGACGGCGACGACATTTCCCCGGGACTCGCCGAGGCGATGGGCAAGACGACGCACCTCATCCAATCGATCGCGCCGGGACGCGAAGGTGACCCGATGTTCCGCTCGGCGACGCCGCCACTCGACGACCTCATGCCGCGACTCCGTTGGGTCGGCTATCTCTCGACCGTCGGCGTCTATGGCGACCATGGCGGCGGCTGGGTCAGCGAGGAAACGCCGATGAAGCCGGTTTCGCAGCGCTCGAAGGAACGGGTCGAGGCGGAAAACGCCTGGTCGGACTATGGCGCCAGGCGGGGCGTTCCCGTCGCCGTGCTTCGACTTGCCGGCATCTACGGCCCGGGCCGCAACGCTTTCCGCAATCTTTCCGAAGGCACGGCCCGACGGGTCGTCAAGGCGAACCAGGTCTTCAACCGCATCCGCGTCGAGGATATCGGCGCGGCGGCCGCGTTCCTTGCCGACCGCGGCATGGGCGGGATCTTCAACGCGACCGACGACGAGCCGGGACCGCCGCAGGACGTAGTGGCCGAGGCCGCCCGGCTGATGGGCGTCGAACCGCCCCCGGAAATTCCCTTCGAGAGCGCGGAGATGTCGCCGATGGCGCGCTCCTTCTATGGTGAGAACAAGCGCGTTTCCAATGCGCGTCTGCGCGAGACCGGATTCGACTTAGCCTATCCGAATTATCGCGTTTCGCTTGCACAGCTATGGGCAAGCGGGACCTGGCGTGGATAGTAAAACCACCTCTCCGATACTTTTATCAGAATATCCCCCACCGCCGAAAGCATGTTGCGAGATCATCCGAAAGTAATAGATTCGGACGACTCACCTTGACTGCCTCATACTGCCCTATTTCGACCTATACTTCGCCATTCGATACAACCTGGGCGATAGATGGGGATTTTGATGAGGGAAATTCGTAGAAATTCACGCGCATCGAAATTTTAAATGATTTTTTACGTCAGCCTGGGAGTTGGGAGGAACCAAAACCCGCAGGAAACGTTTAGGCGCTGATTCAAAAGAACTTCTTGGGTCTTCTAAAGCAATTAAAACGGCATCTCGTTTTAAATTAACAGCATTTTTCAATAAATCCTAATGAATGGTTAACGGTTGAAGCACGTTTTTGCCATGTTTTGCCCTAATTAGCTCGAACTGCAAAGGGAACTAGTCGAACATTCAATCCGAAGGGGTCACCGCTTGAAGCCCGCGAAAATCAAGACTGCTGCCGCCGCAGCGCTATTCGCCGTCGGGATGGGTCTCGTCTCGGCATCCGACAGCCAGGCAAAGGGAACGGGTTGCGGTGGCGCCTCCTGGTATGCCCTCACCTCGAAAACCGCCTCCGGCGAGCGCATGAACGCCGCGCGCCTGACGGCCGCGCACCGAAGCTTGAAATTCGGCACCAAGGTCCAGGTCACCAACAAGCGAAACGGCAAGTCCGTCGTCGTGCGCATCAATGACCGCGGTCCCTTCATTCGCGGCCGGGTCATCGATCTTTCCAAGGCGGCCGCCTCGCAGATCGGCATGGTCCGCTCGGGCACCGCCAGCATCTGCTACCAGGTCGTCAATTCCTGATCGTTCGTAGGCCGCCGGCTTGAGGCTGGACGGTTCTCTTCCGCGGGGCGATCGCTCCCGCACATAATGCGACCGCTCACTTGCTCTTCGGTGCCATCGCCGCTACCACGGCGAAAAAGGAGTTGATCGAAGATGCGATTGGGCGGACGGCTCGCCGGAGCCATAGAC
This sequence comes from Sinorhizobium sp. CCBAU 05631, assembly GCF_002288505.1. Classification (NCBI taxonomy): domain Bacteria; kingdom Pseudomonadati; phylum Pseudomonadota; class Alphaproteobacteria; order Hyphomicrobiales; family Rhizobiaceae; genus Sinorhizobium; species Sinorhizobium sp. CCBAU 05631. The sequence goes on along the minus strand of NZ_CP023063.1, from coordinate 3,966,405 downwards.
GTTCTTGACGATATCGAGAAGCGCAAGCGCCCGGTTGCCGACGCGCTCAAGGACTGGGGCCTGTCGCATCGTTTTGCCGGCTCGGGCGACCGTGCCGCCATCGGCAACATCGTCTATGACGCGCTCCGGATGAAGCTCTCCCACGCCTATCTGATGGATAGCGAAGGCCCCGCCGCCCTCGGCCACGCGGTCATGTACCGCCAATGGGGCTTCACGCCCGATAGGCTGGCGGCGGAACTCTCCGACGACAAGTTCGCCCCGCAGGCACCCTCGGCAGAGATGATGAGGGCGTTCCGCGAGCGCCGTATCGAAGACGCGCCGCTCCATGTGCAGGGCGATGTCCCTGAGTGGACGCAAGCCTCTTTCGAAGAAAACTTCTCGGACGACTGGCTCGACGAAGCCAGGGCGCTCGCCGGCCGGCCAACCCTCGACCTTCGCGTCAACACGCTGAAGGCAAGCCGCGACAAGGTCTTGAAGGCATTGGAGCGCAGCGGTGCCGAACCGTCGGCGATCGCCCGCCACGGCATACGCATCCCCGCCGGCGAGGGCGCCGCGCGCCTGCCGCACGTCACCGCCGAAATCTCGTTTCAGAAGGGCTGGTTCGAGGTTCAGGACGAGGGCTCGCAGATCGTCGCCGACCTGGTCTTTGCGCGCGAGGGTGAGCAGGTGCTCGACTATTGCGCCGGCGGCGGCGGCAAGACGCTCGCCATCTCCGCCGCGATGAACAACAAGGGTCAGGTGCATGCCTATGACGCCGACCGCAAGCGTCTCGCGCCGATCATCGAGCGACTGAAGCGCGCCGGCACCCGCAATGTCCAGGTGCACGAGTCGGCGGAGGCGCTCACCCCGCTTGCAGGCCGCTGCGACCGGGTGCTCGTCGACGCGCCCTGCACGGGGACCGGAACCTGGCGGCGCCGGCCCGACACGAAGTGGCGCCTGACCCAGAAGAACCTTGAGGAGCGACTGGCCCAGCAGGAGGAGGCGCTTGCCGGCGCCGCCCAGTTCGTGCGCCCCGGCGGGCACCTGATCTATGTGACCTGCTCCGTGCTTCCGGAAGAAAACGAAGCGCAGGTCTACGGCTTCTGCGAGGACAATCCGGAGTTCGAGATCCTCTCGGCCGCCGCAACATGGGCGACGCTGTTCGGTACCGACAAGCCACAGCCCTGGTCGGCCGATATGAAGACCGTCACGCTGACGCCCGCTTCAACCGGAACCGATGGGTTTTTCTTTTGCCTGATGGGCAGGAAAAGCTAGCGGCCCAGTGCATGTCGCCCACAAGCGTGCAGCGGTTATGGGGCAACGACAGGTACCGAGACGAACGCTGCAAGGGGAAGTCGCAAATTTGAAAATCTTCTAAACTATACGCTTTGACACCAGTTTGCTTTTGGTTCATGACATGAGCGCTTTACCGGCCTCGAGCCGCTTTGCTCGGCCGGTCTGCAAGAAGCGAAGGAGAGGGTCATGACCAAGAATTTCACCCGCGCCGCCGCGCTGGCACTCATGACGGCCACGTCCGTGCTGGCCCTGCAGCCGGCCAGCGCCGCGACCGACGCAGCCGCCGTCGTAAAGCATTATGCGGCGATCGCGCATGCCAAATACGAGGACGCGCTGACGACCGCCGAAGCCCTCGACAAGGCCGTCGATGCGCTGATCGTCAGCCCCAACGAGGAGACGCTGAAGGCGGCGCGCGAGGCCTGGCTCAGGGCGCGCAACCCCTACCAGGAGACAGAGGTCTACCGCTTCGGCAATGCGATTGTCGATGAATGGGAAGGCAAGGTGAACGCCTGGCCGCTCGACGAGGGCCTGATCGACTATGTCGACCCGAGCTACGGCACTGAGAGCGACGAGAACGCGCTGTTCACCGCCAATGTCATCGCCAACAAGACGATCAAGATCGACGGCAAGGACGTCGACGCGACGAACATCACGCCGGAATTCCTGGCCGGCACCCTGCAGGAAGCCGGCGGCATCGAGGCGAATGTCGCGACCGGCTACCACGCCATCGAATTCCTGCTCTGGGGCCAGGACCTGAACGGCACCGGCCCGGGCGCTGGCAAGCGCGCCTATACCGATTTCGACACCAAGGCCTGCACCAACGGCAATTGCGACCGCCGCGCTGCCTACCTGAAGGCGGCGACCGACCTGCTCGTCTCCGATCTCAAGGAAATGGTCGCCAACTGGGCACCGGAAGGTGCCGCGGCCAAGGCGGTGGAAGCCGAACCCGAGGCCGGCCTCGCGGCGATCCTCACCGGCATGGGCTCGCTCTCCTATGGCGAACTTGCGGGCGAGCGCATGAAGCTCGGCCTGCTGCTGCACGATCCGGAAGAGGAACATGATTGCTTCTCGGACAACACCCACAATTCGCACCTGCATGACGCGATCGGCATCCAGTCCGCCTATACGGGCGAATACACCCGGATCGACGGCACGAAGCTCACCGGCCCGTCGCTTTCCAAGCTCGTCGCCGCCAAGGACGCCGCGCTCGACAAGGAGATGACGGCCAATCTCGCGACGACGGTCGAGAAGATGCAGGCGATGGCAAAGCGGGCCGAGACCGTCGAGGCCTACGACCAGATGATCGGCGAAAACAATGCGGAAGGTAACGCTACCGTCCAGGCCGCGATCGACGGGCTGATTGCCCAGGCCAAGACCGTCGAACGGGTCATCGCGGCGCTCGACCTCGGCAAGATCGAGCTTGAAGGTTCGGATAGCCTGGATAATCCTAACGCGGTTTTCCAATAAGCTGAAAAGGCGGGCCGTTCCGACAGGGCGCGGCCCGGCTCTTGCCCGATGAAAGTCCTGACCGCCCGCTTCCTCGCGCTGCCGCTCGCCGCGCTTATCGGCGTTGCCGCCGCGGCTTGGGCTACAGGCGATGGCCTCGGCGCTGCCGCCGGGGTGAAGGGTGATACCCCCCTCTGCCCTGCCGGGCATCTCCCCCACAAGGGGGGAGATTGGCCGGAAGCAAAGCCCTGCCCCATCAACGCGCAAATACCGAACCTGTCGAATTCAACCGAACACGCGCAGCCTAATTCGTTGAGCGGAACATCGGCGCTTACCGATCTCCCCCCTTGTGGGGGAGATGCCCGGCAGGGCAGAGGGGGGTGCCTCCCGGCCCGCGACGACCTTTCCGGACAGGATCTCGAACGCGTCGAAACCGTCACCCGGCCCACCCAGGACTTTTCCAAGGCCGAACAGTTCGAGGCGATGTCGGCGGGCGCCACAACGACGATCGCGCCAATCGACCAGAGGGTCTTCCAGCAGTTCTCGGCCAACCTACCCTTCGAAGACGAAGAGAATTTCAAGCTCGGCAAGGCGTTGTTCGAAAAGCTCTGGGTCTCCGCCCCCTCCTCGACCCAAGCCTCCGATGGACTCGGCCCTCTCTATAACGCCCGCGCTTGCGAAAGCTGCCATCCGCGCGATGGGCGGGGCCGCCCGCCGGAGGGGGTGGATTCGACATCGACGGTCTACCGTCTCGCCCGTCCGCCCCGCGACGAAGCCGAACGGCGCTTCATCGCTGACCACCAGGCACTGAATTTCCCGGACCCCGTCTATGGCGCCCAGTTGCAGGACAGCGCCGTGCCCGGGCTTGCCGCCGAAGGCCGTCTCAAGGTCAGCTACCGGGAAGAAGCGGTGCCGCTTGCGGATGGCGAGATCGTCCATCTCCGAAAGCCCAATTACGCAGTCACCGATCTCGGCTATGGCCCGATGGACCCGATGACGACCCCGTCGCCGCGCGTCGCCCCGGCAATGATCGGGCTCGGCCTCATCGAGATGATCCATGAGGCAGACATTCTTGCGAAAGCCGACCCGGACGACCGGGACGGTGACGGCGTCAGCGGACGGGCGGCAATCGCCCGGGATCGGGACAGTGGCACGATCGCGCTCGGCCGCTTCGGCTGGAAGGCTCAGAATCCGACCATTCGCCAACAGGCAGCAGACGCCTTTGCGGTCGATATCGGCATTTCCACGCCGGCCTTCGACAGCGGCCATGGCGACTGCACCAAGGCGCAGGGCGCTTGCCTGACGCTTCCGATCGGTGTCCAGGCGCGGCTCGGTCCGGTCGAGGCTCCCGACCCGGTGCTCGGCCTCGTCACCTTCTATTCCGCCAATCTCGCGGTGCCGGCCCGGCGCAAGGCGAGCTTTCCGCAAACGCTAGAGGGCAAACGGCTTTTCTATGAAGCGGGCTGTCCGGTCTGCCACACGCCGAAATACGTGACCCGGCGCGATGCGCCTCACAAGGAGCTGGCCTTCCAGCTGATCTGGCCCTATTCCGACTTCCTGCTGCACGACATGGGCGACGGGCTCGCCGACGGCCAGCAGGTCGGAATTGCCAGCGGACGCGAATGGCGCACGCCGCCGCTTTGGGGGCTGGGCTTGACGAAGACCGTCAGCGGCCACACGTTCCTGCTGCATGACGGGCGTGCCCGGAATTTCACCGAGGCCATCCTCTGGCACGGCGGCGAGGCGGAAAAGGCCCGCGATGCCTTCGCCGCCATGTCGAAGGACGACCGAAACGCCCTGCTTTCCTTTCTGGAGTCGCTCTGATGCGCCTGCGCCTTCCCCTGATCCTCGGCTTGCTGCTTCTTGCAGCGATCGCGCCCGCGGCGGCCCAGGAGGGCAACGCGCTTTTGCCGCGCGTTCTCGACGAAGCCGCCCTGCCGGGCGTGATGGCGAAGGCGGTCGATGGCTTCATCATTCCCGGCTATCGCGACCTGAGGCGGGCGACGGGCGAACTTGGCGAGAAAAGCGCCGCGCTTTGTGCGACGCCGTCTGACGCTGCACTTGAGGAAACGCGAGCGGCCTTTTCGGATGTCGTGCAAAGATGGTCGACGATCGAGATCATCCGCCTCGGACCGGCCCTCGAACAGAACAGGTTCGAGCGCTTCCTGTTCTATCCGGATCGCAAGAGCACCGGCCTGAAACAGGTACAGGCTATTCTCGCCAAGCGCGACGAGAGCGCGACGCAGGCGGAAAGCCTGAAAACGAAAAGCGTCGCCGTGCAGGGCCTCGGCGCACTTGAATATGTTCTCTACGGCACGGGAGCCGAGACGCTGACCGGCGCGGAAGGTGACTTTCGCTGCCTTTACGGAACGACGATCGCGCAGAACCTGACGACGATTGCCGGCGAGTTGCTCGCCGCCTGGGAGAAGCCCGAGGGCCTCCAGTCCGCCTGGAAGTCGCCGAGCGCTGACAATCCCCTCTTCCGCGACAACAGGGAAGCGGCAACCGAACTGCTCGGCGTTCTCGTGCACAGCGTCGAAATGATCAAGGACCAGCGGCTGCGCCCCTTCTATGCCGGCGCGATCGACGGCAAGGCTGACGAGGGCCGCCCCAAGCTCGCCATCTACTGGCGATCGGGCAATACGATGAGGTCGATCGCCGGCAACCTCAGCGGCCTGCAGACGCTGTTCAACGCTGCGGGAATGGAGAGCCTGCTTCCCGCCGACAGCCGCTCTATCGCCGGGTCGGTAAATTTCCTTTTCAAAGCATTGATCGGCATGACCGAACGCGTCGACGGCCCGCTCGACGCGGTGCTTGCCGATCAGAAACAGCGTTCCCGGCTCGACTTCATCACTCTCAACACGGCCGACCTCCTCGACCGGCTGAACCGCGACTTCGGCGGCGCGATGGGGCTTGGGGCCGGGTTTTCCTTCGCGGACGGCGATTGACACTACAGCGCCGTGCGTCCTTTCAGACGCACAAAGGACGCTGTAGCACTTTGAATTACTGCATGTTTTTGTCCTTGAATGGGCTACGATTCAAGGAAACATGCAGTAGCGTGAAAAAGCCTCCGGTTGACAAGCCGCGAATATGGGAGCAAAGCGCATTTCATGCCCGTCTCGCGGGCATGCTTCACCCACGAAGGACTAACCCAAGATGAACCCCGACAGTCGAAGTCGAGTCTTCCTTGCGGCCGTGCGGACCTGATTGATCAGGGCTCCGGGCGGTCCGATGACCTCGCCCATGGAGCCCAGAATGCTGCGCATCTACACAAGCCAGAACGGCCATCTCGTGCTCGTCGATCGTGCCGCCGGTCCTGCCTTCCAGGAGCCGGTGACCTGGTTCGACCTCTTCAACCCCTCCGCAGATGAGACGCGTTTCGTCGAGGAGCATCTCGGCATCGCCATTCCGACCCGCGACGAGATGCAGGAAATCGAGCTGTCCGACCGGCTCTACCAGGAGGACGGCGCGGAATTCATGACCATGACCGCGACCGCCAAGCTCGACAGCGACTACCCCGCCAAGGTGCCGGTGACCTTCGTGCTGAAGGGCGCGACGCTCGTCTCGGTGCGCCACGCCGACCCGAAGCCGTTCCAGCTCTATGCAACGCGCATCCAGAAGCCGAATGGTGCCGTCTGCGAGACGGGCGAACTGGTCATGCTGGGTCTGCTCGAGGCGATGATCGACCGGATTGCCGACGCGCTGGAGCGGGCCGGCAACGAGGTCGACGCGATTTCTCGCGAGGTCTTCCGCAAGTCGCATGCCAGCGCCACCAAGAAGACGCGCGACCTGCAGTCGCTGATCGAGCAGATCGGCCAGAAGGGCGACCTGCTGACGACCATCCGCGAAAGCCTTGTCAGCATCGGCAGGCTCGTCGCCTATCACGTCGCGGTGGAAGGGAGCGCGGCACGCAAGGCCGCCAAGGAGAGTCGGCAGCGGATCAAGCTGATCCAGCGCGACGCCGCCTCGCTCGGCGACCACGCGCTGTTCCTGTCGAACAAGATCAACTTCCTGCTCGACGCGACGCTGGGGCTGATCAATCTCGAGCAGAACCAGATCATCAAGATCTTCTCGGTCGCCTCCGTCGTGTTCCTGCCGCCGACACTGGTCGCCTCGGTCTATGGCATGAACTTCGACGCGATACCGGAACTGCACTGGCACTTGGGTTATCCCTATGCACTGGTGCTGATGGTCATGTCCGCCCTGTTGCCGTATCTCTATTTCAAGCGCAGGGGCTGGTTGTAGATGACGCAGTCGAGACCCCTCCCCAACCCCTCCCCACAAGGGGGAGGGGCTTGCCCGCCGCGGCCCGCCGAGCGCCATCTGCGACATCCGAACTCGCGGATCCGCTCTAAGCGGCCGAATCGGTCGCGGCATTGTAAATCCCTCCCCCTTGTGGGGAGGGGTTGGGGAGGGGTTGCGCTGCAGGATCGCCTCTCCGCCGAGAGACGTTCACTGTCGTCGGCCACGCGGAAAAACGCATGAGCACCAAAACCCTTATCGATCGACGCAGCTTCGTCAAAATGGCCGGCGCCGCCTGGATGGCCACGCTCGCCCCAAGCGGGGCCTTCGCGCTCGAGCGGGCGGATGCCGTCTTCGCCTCGGCCTTCATGGCGCCGGACGGCAGCTATGGCGTGGCGACGCTGACGGAGGAGGGAGAGATCGTCGAACGGACGCTACTGCCGGCGCGGGCGCATGGCATGGCCTTCTCGCCGGCGACCCGCCGCGCCGTCGCCTTTGCGCGCCGGCCCGGAACCTATGCCATGATCCTCGCGACCGACGGCACCGCCGAGCCGGTCGTCATCTCCGCCGCCGAAGGCCGCCACTTCTTTGGCCACGGCTGCTTCTCCGCCGACGGGCGGCTGCTCTACGCCACAGAGAACCATTTCTCCGCCAATCGCGGCATGATCGGCGTTTACGACGGGACGCGCGGCTTCATCCGCACAGGCGAATTCCCCACCTATGGCATCGGTCCGCACGACATGATGCTGACCGCCGACGGCCGGACGCTCGCAATCGCCAATGGCGGGATCGAGACCCATCCGGATTTCGGCCGCACCAAGCTCAATCTCGATCACATGGAACCGAGCCTCGCACTGGTCGATACGGCGACCGGCGCGCTCATCGAGAAACACGGCCTGCCGCCGGAGCTCAAGCAGCTTTCCACCCGCCACGTCGACATCGGCGCCGACGGCAGGATCTGGTTTGCCTGCCAGTACGAGGGCGCGCGCGACGACCTGCCGCCGCTGGTCGGGCATTTCAAAAAGGGGGAGGAGCTGAGTTTTATCCCCCTCCCCGAGCGCACGACCGCCGCCCTCGCCAATTATGTCGGCGCCATTGCCATCAACCGCCGCGAGGACCTTGTCGCGCTCACGTCGCCGAAGGGCAATGTCGCCGTGACGCTCGATGGGAAAACGGGCGCGGTCTTGAAGGAGGAACGGGTCGTGGATGCGGCGGGCGTTGCCGCCGCGAGACCCGGCTTCGCCGTCTCGTCTTATGATGGCCGGTTCAAGGGTCAGAAGAGTGCCGTCGCCTGGGACCAGCACATCGTCGGGCTCGACAAGGATTAGGACGCTTCTAAATCAGGTCGCGACATTTCCCGCACCGGAAAGCTTGACCAGGTCATCCCAGCGATAGGCGATCTGCTCGAGGCTCTCGCGGCCGACGCTGACCCGGCCCTCTCCCACCGCCCGCGCGCCGAGCCGCTCGTAGAAGGCCCGGTTCGGATTGCCCTTCAGCACCCAGGCGAAGAGCGACGAGGCCTGCAGCTCCCGGCAGTGGGCCGCGACCGTGCGCACCAGCGCCGCACCAATGCCCGCGCCATGGAACTCCGGCAGAAGATAAAGCTCGTAGAGTTCCCGGTCGAAGGCCGGCGGCATGGACCGCGCCCGACCGTAATTCGCAAAACCGACCACTCGATCTTCCGAGAGATCGACGGCGACCAGGAGGAAGGCGCCCGGTATTCGCATTCGCCGCGCATGGCCGATCGCCTGGTCCTCGACCTTCATGGCGTCGAGATAGGCATCGGAAATGATCCCGCGGAAGGTCGCGCGCCAGGTGCTCACCAGCACCGACGCGATCATCATCACGTCGTCCGGTACGGCAGGGCGGATCTCTATGCGCCTGAAGTTCCTCATCAGGATGATATATGGATGCGGCCTGCGTCCCGAAAGTCCGTCGGCACCGCGTTCGCGCCGTGCGGACGATTGCGCTTGTCCTCGGTCGCGACGCATGCAACTGTCGGCGCGATCGGGCATCCCAGTCCGTTTCAGCAAGGGGCTTTTTGAATTGAGGCACGACAGCGAGCCGCACGATTTCCGCGCCCGCATCCGGGAGAGTTTCGACCGCCAGGCCGCCATGCGCACGATCGGCGCGGAACTTACCCGCGTCGAGCAGGGCACGGTGGAGATCGAATTGCCGTTCGATCTCAAGCTGACGCAGCAGCACGGGCTGCTGCATGCCGGGGTGATCTCGGCAGCGCTCGATGCCGCCGGCACCTATGCGGGCTATTCGCTCATCGATCCCGACGCATCGCTGCTGACCATCGAGTTCAAGGTCAATCTCCTTTCGCCCGGCCGCGGCGAGCGTTTTCTCTTCCGCGGCGAGGTGACGAAGCCCGGCACGACGATCATTGTCTCGGACGGCAAGGCCTATGCCGTCCGATCCGACGGACCGGCAAAGCTAATCGCCTCGATGACCGGAACGATGATGGTGGTGCGCGGCCGCGAGGGGATCGAGGGATGAGTTTCGAGTTGAAGCCGGTCGCCGGCAAGAACATCCTCTACGTGATGGCCGTCGACCTGGAATACGGCCCCTGCCTCAAGCACCGGATCAGGCCGCTGATGACCGGCGTCGGCCCGGTCGAAGCGGCCGTCGGCCTGACCAAGGCGCTTTGCGAGCTCAAGGCCGCAGGCAGGCTGCCGGATCTCGTCGTCTCGCTCGGCTCCGCCGGTTCCGCCACGCTCGAACAGACGGAAATCTACCAGGCGGCCTCGGTCGGCTATCGCGACATGGACGCCTCGCCGCTCGGCTTCGAGAAGGGCGCGACGCCCTTTCTCGATCTGCCCGCCGTCGTCAAGCTGCCGCATCGGGTCCCGGGCGTGAAGGAGGCGCGGCTTTCGACCGGCGCCGGTATCGTCTCCGGCAAGGCCTATGACGAGATCGACGCCGACATGGTCGAGATGGAGACCTATGCCGTCCTGCGCGCCTGCCAGGCCTTCGACGTGCCGCTGATCGGGCTGCGCGGCATATCGGACGGCAAGGCGGAGCTGAAGCATGTCGACGACTGGACGGAATATCTGCACGTCATCGACGAGAAGCTGGCAGACGCGGTGGACCGGCTGGAAAAGGCGCTCGACACGGGCCAAATCCGGCTCTGACGGTTCTGCAGCAGGTCCTAAATTGTCGGGGTGCAATGAAATCGTTGCGCCAAGGGCGGCCTTTCATTAAAGGCTCGCCATGTTCAAGCTTGCCTGAAGGCCCGCCATGACCCAGACAGCCCATCCCGACACCGTCCTGATCGTCGATTTCGGCAGCCAGGTGACGCAGCTCATCGCCCGGCGCGTACGCGAGGCCGGCGTCTATTGCGAAATCGTGCCGTTCCAGTCGGCCGAAGAGGGCTTCAGGCGCCTGAACCCGAAGGCGGTGATCCTGTCCGGCAGCCCGGCCTCGACGCTCGAGATCGGCTCGCCGCGCGCGCCGTCGGTGATCTTCGAAAGCGGCCTGCCGGTCTTCGGCATCTGCTACGGCCAGCAGACCATGTGCGCCCAGCTCGGCGGCAAGGTGGAAAGCGGCCATCACCGCGAATTCGGCCGCGCCTTCCTCGAAGTCGAGAAGGATTGCGCCCTCTTTGACGGACTCTGGTCGCTCGGCTCGCGCCACCAGGTATGGATGTCGCATGGCGACCGGGTGACAGCACTGCCCGAGGGCTTCGAGGTGGTGGCGACCTCGTCCAACGCCCCCTTCGCCTTCATCGCCGACGAGAAGCGCAAATATTACGCCGTGCAATTCCATCCGGAAGTGGTGCATACGCCCGACGGCGCCAAGCTCATCTCCAACTTCGTCCACAAGATCGCCGGCATCAAGGGCGACTGGACGATGTCGGCCTATCGCGCCAAGGCGGTCGAGGCGATCCGTGAGCAGGTCGGCGACAAGAAGGTGATCTGCGCGCTTTCGGGCGGCGTCGATTCCTCCGTTGCGGCCCTCCTCATCCATGAGGCGGTCGGCGACCAGCTCACCTGCATCCTCGTCGACCACGGCCTGATGCGCAAGGACGAGGCGGCCAACGTCGTCGCCATGTTCCAAGAGCATTACAACCTGCACCTCCTCCATATCGATGCCTCCGACCGCTTCATCGGCGAACTTACGGGCGTCAGCGATCCGGAAACCAAGCGCAAGATCATCGGGCGGCTGTTCATCGAGGTCTTCGAGGAAGAGGCGAAGAAGCTCGGCGGCGCCGATTTCCTCGCCCAGGGCACGCTTTATCCTGACGTGATCGAAAGCGTTTCCTTCACCGGCGGCCCATCGGTGACGATCAAGTCGCACCACAATGTCGGCGGCCTGCCGGAGCGCATGAACATGCAGCTCGTCGAGCCGCTGCGCGAACTCTTCAAGGACGAGGTGCGCGTGCTCGGCCGCGAACTCGGACTGCCGGACAGCTTCATCGGCCGCCATCCCTTCCCCGGCCCCGGCCTTGCCATCCGCTGCCCGGGCGGCATCACCCGCGAAAAGCTCGAAATCCTGCGCGAGGCGGACGCAATCTATCTCGACGAGATCCGCAAGGCGGGCCTTTACGATGCCATCTGGCAGGCCTTCGCCGTGCTGCTGCCGGTGCAGACGGTCGGCGTCATGGGCGACGGGCGCACCTACGAATTCGTCTGCGCGCTGCGCGCCGTCACCTCGGTCGACGGCATGACCGCCGACTTCTACCACTACGACATGGAATTCTTGGGCCGCGCCGCGACCCGCATCATCAACGAGGTGCGCGGCATCAACCGCGTCGTCTACGATGTGACCTCGAAGCCGCCGGGCACGATCGAGTGGGAGTGAGGCTCAGTCCTCCAGCTTCGCCCAGCAAAGGTTTTGTGGGGTCTGCAGCGCCATCCGTCTCTTCAGATGCATGGCGCTGATGTTCACGTCCTCAAATCGACAACACCAGGAATGTTCGCTGAGGATAAGGCGGTGCGGCGGTTGCTTCAGAGCAACTCCGATATAGGCTACTTGCACCATCAAACTTCAGCGATGGGAGCACCATGCCAAGGCAAGGATGGACATGGAAAGTCGATGGCTTCCTGTTCGAACCGGGAAGCAACCGTTATCTCGGGCGCCTCCGCAAGTTCAGCCAGTGTCCCAAAGGCAAATTCGATGCCTTGCGCCAGGCTGCGGCGCAATCCCCTTCAACAAGGTCGTCGCGGGATTTACGCCGCCGTGCCGACCTGTTGAAGCCGGCACGCTATGCGATGCTCTATGAGCGGGGAAAGGGAGTGCTGCGCTCCGCGCTCGACCTGCCCACGGTCGATCAGGATTGATCCGGCCAGTCAATCGGCTTGCATGGCGAGGCTCATGCAAATAACGACTTGCGCGGGTATGGCCCGAACCATTGAGGACGGCAAAGTGGAAGTTTCCGAGATCATCATCGCCGGTGATACGCCGGGCGTCGAGTGGCGTCTGCCGGTGTTCCGGTTCACTGGAACCAGAGCCGGGGCACCGCGGAGCTATATTCAGGCCGCCCTCCACGCCAACGAACTGCCGGGCACGGCACTGCTTCATTTTCTCCTGGACCGACTGCGCCAGGCCGAGAGGGAAGGCATGATCCTCGGCGACATCACCGTCCTTCCCCAGGCGAACCCGATCGGCGCTGCGCAAGCGCATTTCGGCGAGCTGCAGGGCCGCTTCGATCTCGGCACCCGCAGCAATTTCAACCGCGACTTTCCGCTGATCCGGCTTGGCGATCGCGCCGGCCTCACCGAGAATCTCGAACGGTATTCGGCGGTCGACCGGCTGAAGCGACATCTGCTGCACATGGCACTCGGCTGCGACCTAGTGCTCGACCTCCATTGCGACGACGAAGGACTGCAATACGCCTATATCGACGAGGCCTTCTGGCCGGAGGCCGCGGACCTCGCCGCCGCACTCGACATGCGGGCGGTGCTCATCTCCGACGGGGAAAGCTCCGCCTTCGAGGAGGCCGTTGCCTATGCCTGGAAATACGGGAGCGCCGGCGAAAGGAAGACCTCGCTGCCCCGCCGGCTTTCGGTGACCGTGGAACTGCGCGGCACGCGCGATGTCTATCCTGACCTGGCCGGCAAGGATGCCGACGGCGTCTATCGGTTTCTCGCCGCACGCGGCGGCGTCGCGGCGGACAACGATCCTCTCCCGAGCTTTGGCGGCGTGGTGGCGCCGCTCGACAATATCGAGATGATTCGCGCGCCAGCAGCCGGGGCGATCCTCTTTCACCGGGACGCCGGCGAACAGGTCAAAGCCGGGGACCTGCTCGCGACGATCCTCGCCAGGCCCGGCATGCTGGATGGAGCGATCGAGGTTCGGGCGCCGCAGGACGGCTTGATCGTCACCCGCGTCTCCACCCGCTTCGCCCGCTGCCGATCTGACCTGATGAAGATTGCCTGCCCCGGGCCGTCGCGGGCTCGGCGCAGGCCGGGGACGCTGGAGGCGTGACCCACACGCAGGCATTTCCTCAGCCGGACGATCCGGCCGCTCCTAAGGCGTCGAACCACCCTGCAGCTTCGGGCTGTCGAGCAGGATCGTCGAGCGCAGCGTCTTGATTTCGGCGATCTGCTCGAACTCGCTCCAGAGCAGGCGTTTGTAATCCGCTACGTCGCGCACCGCGATCTTCAGCAGGAAGTCGAAATCGCCGGCGACCGTATGGCACTCGACCACTTCCGGGATGCGCGACACCAGTTCGATGAAGCGCTGCCCGACCTTGCTGGCGGTGCGTTCCAGCGTCACCTCGACAAAGGCGTGGAAGCCGATGCCGAGTGCCTTCGGGTCGACGACGACCGTCTGGCGGATGACGCCGGTCGCGTAGAGACGCGCCAGCCGCCGCGACAGCGGCGCCGGCGACAGCCCCACCTTGGCGGCGAGTTCGTTGTTGCTCTGCGACGCATCTTCGATCAGCAGCCTGATGATCCGCCGGTCGGTCGCATCCAGCTCCGTTCGTTCGATTTCCATCATTCCCGAGTTTTTCGCAAATGGGATGCAGTTGATGCCCAGTATACCGCAAAAGCACGCGCCAGCATTAGCGAAATCAGACAAATATGTCGTCGATTTTGCGCCATGCTTATCTTACAGAGGATCCGTCAAAGCCCTGATGCGGCTTGCCTTTGAACAAACTCAAGACGACTATCGACCGGTCACAGCTCCAAGGATCTCCAGCATGTTCGACGCCCTCGCCCGCCAACCCGACGATCCGTTGCTGGCCCTGATCGGCCTGTTCCGCAAGGACGAACGCCCCGGCAAGGTGGATCTTGGCGTCGGCGTCTATCGCGACGAGACCGGCCGCACGCCGATCTTCCGCGCCGTCAAGGCGGCGGAAAGGCGGCTGCTCGAGACGCAGGAGACGAAAGCCTATGTCGGCCCCGAGGGAGATCTGGTGTTCCTCGACCACCTCTGGGCCCTCGTCGGCGGCGAGACGGTCGAGCTCAGCCATGTGGCGGGCGTGCAGACGCCCGGCGGCTCCGGCGCATTGCGGCTTGCCGCCGACCTGATCCATCGCATGGGCGGCCGGAAGATCTGGCTCGGCCTGCCGAGCTGGCCGAACCATGCGCCGATCTTCAAGGCGGCGGGACTTGAGATCGCCACCTATGATTTTTTCGACATTCCGTCGCAGTCCGTGACCTTCGACAATCTCGTCAGCGCGCTCGAAGGTGCTGCCGCCGGCGACGCGGTGCTCTTGCATGCGAGCTGCCACAACCCGACAGGCGGCGTCGTGACCGAACCCCAATGGCTGGAGATCGCGGCGCTCGTTGCCGAGCGCGGCCTGCTGCCGCTCGTCGACCTCGCCTATCAGGGTTTTGGGCGCGGCCTTGAACAGGACGTGGCCGGGCTCAGGCACCTCTTGACCGTCGTTCCGGAAGCGCTCGTCGCGGTTTCCTGCTCGAAGTCCTTCGGGCTCTATCGCGAGCGCACCGGCGCGATCTTCGGCGTCACCCCCTCGGCCTCGGCCGCCGATACGGTGCGTTCCAATCTCGCCGGCCTTGCCCGCACCAGCTATTCCATGCCGCCGGACCATGGCGCGGCGGTCGTCCGCACGATCCTTGCCGATCCCGAACTTGCCCGCGACTGGGCCGAGGAATTGGAAGGCATGCGGCTGCGCATGACCGGCATCCGCAGAATGCTCGCCGAAGGCCTCAGGAGCCGCTGGCAGAGCTTGGGCGCGATCGCCGGCCAGGAAGGGATGTTCTCGATGCTGCCGCTCACCGAAGCGGAGGTGATGCGGCTCAGGACCGAGCACGGCATCTACATGCCGGGCTCGGGGCGCATCAATATTGCCGGGCTGAAGACGGCGGAGGTCGCCGGTGTCATCCAGAAATTCACCAGCCTCTGATCGGATCGCCGGAATGACAGCCGACAGCGAAGCGGTCGACGCCCCGGTCGAACGCCACAAACTATACGAGGACGTGCTCGCCATTCTGACCGGCACGCTCATCGTCTCCCTTGGGGTGGTGATCTACAGCAAGGCGGTGCTCTTGACCGGCAGCACTGCCGGGCTGGCGCTGCTCCTGCAATATGCGACCGGCACCAGCTTTTGGCTGGTGTTCTCGCTCGTCAACCTGCCCTTCTACATCCTGGCGGTGAAACGTCTCGGCTGGCTTTTCATGCTGCGGACTTTCCTCGCGGTCAGCCTCGTCTCGCTCTTCTCCAGGCTTACGACGCAATGGGTCGAGTTCGCCCGGCTCGACCCTATCTATGCGGCGGTCGTCGGCGGCGGGCTGATGGGGATGGGGCTGCTGGTGCTCTTCCGCCATCGAACCGGCCTCGGCGGCATCAACATCCTGGCGATCTACCTGCAGGAAAAGAGCGGCATCCGGGCCGGCTACTTCCAACTGGCGGTCGACCTCGCGATCCTGGCCGCCGCTTATTTCGTGCTGCCGCCCGCCAATCTGATGCTGTCGGTCCTCGGTGCAACCGTCGTCAATATGATGCTGGCGATCAATCACAGGCCCGGGCGCTATGTCGGCGTGACCTGAGATCGCCGCTTCCGGACTTTTCTCCGCCGCCGCGCGCGGCTATGTGTGATCCCGAATGCGGCGGAAGAGGTTTGAGCAATGACGGTCACGATCTACGGCATCAAGAACTGCGACACGATGAAGAAGGCGCGCGGCTGGCTCGACGGCCGCGGCACGACCTACCGGTTCCACGACTACAAGGCCGAGGGCATCGACCGCGCTCACCTCGAGCGCTGGTGCGCGGAGCTCGGCTGGGAAACGGTTCTCAATCGCCAGGGCATGACCTTTCGCAATTTGCCGGAGGCGGAGAGGCAGGATCTCACCGCCGAAAAGGCGATCGCGCTAATGCTCAAGCAGCCGTCGATGATCAAGCGGCCGGTGCTGGAAGCCGACGGCAAGCTCGTCGTCGGCTTCAAGGCCGAGCTCTACGAAGCGGAATTCGGCGCATAAGAGCGATGTCCAAAACGACCCGCGCCACTCAGACGCTCACTATGGCCGGCGTCTCCTTCACGGTGCACAGCTACGAGTACGATCCGGGCGCCGAGCGCGTCGGGCTGCAGGCGGCGGAGGCGCTCGGCGAGGAGCCGTCGCGCGTGTTGAAGACGCTGATGGCGGAGGTGGACGGCAAGCCGGTCTGCTGCATCGTGCCCTCCGACCGGGAAGTCAGCATGAAAAAGCTCGCCGCCGCCTTCGGCGGCAAGTCGGCGAACATGATGAAACCGGCCGACGCCGAGCGGTTCACCGGCTACCATGTCGGCGGCATCAGCCCCTTCGGCCAGAAGAAGCTCGTGCCGACGGCAATCGAGGAAGCGGCATTCGGCGAGGCGCTGGTCTATATCAACGGCGGCCAGCGCGGGCTGCAGGTGCGGCTTGCGCCCAAGGACGCGCAGGCGGTGCTCAAGGCGATCGGCGCGCCGTTAGTCGCCTGACGAGGTCAGGAGAGTCTTGAAAGCAGCGCGGCAAGCGCCTGGGCCTCTTGCTCACTAAGCTTCGTGCCGACATGCGTCTCGATCGACTGCGAATAGGTCTCCCACATGCGAGCCCGCATCGTCCTCCCCGCTTCGGTGACGGTGACCCAGCAACCGCGCGCATCCTCGTCATAGGATTCGCGGCGCACCAATCCTTCCTTTTCCAGCCGATCGATCAGACGGGAAAGATTGTATTGGGCAAGCAGCGTCCGGGCCTCGATCTCGAATGGGCGTAGTCTGCCTGCTTCGACCTTCACCAGTTCCCAGAGCACATCGTACCAGGAAAGCGGAGGGAGCCCTGCCGCCTTAAACTCCTTTTCGATGGCCGCAAGAACGCGCTGCTGCGCCCGCATGAGCCCTATCCATGCGTCGGTGGTCGCTGATGTCGGCCCGGCTATCCCTTTCATACATGCAATTACATCTATCTTGACGCAGTTGGCAAGTCGAGATATATGCAACTGCATATACTTCTCTCACCAGCGGAGGCTCCCATGACCGCGTCACTGACCCTGATCAGCCATCATCTCTGCCCCTATGTGCAGCGCGCCGCGATTGCGCTTGCCGAAAAAGGCGTGCCGTTCGAGCGCGTCTATATCGACCTCGCGAACAAGCCAGATTGGTTCCTGAAGATCTCGCCGCTCGGCAAAGTGCCTCTGCTGCGCATTCCGCAAGACAGGGGCGGGGCGGTCCTCTTCGAAAGCACGGTCATCTGCGAATATCTCGAAGAAACTCAGCCGGGCGCGAAACTCCACCTGGCAGATCCGCTGGCGAGGGCACGGCACCGCGGCTGGATGGAGTTCGGCTCCTCCATCCTTTCCGATCTCTGGGTCTACGAGACCACGCAGGACGCCGACACGCTCGGCGCAAAGGGCAATGCCCTCAAGGCCAAGTTCGCGACGGTCGAAGCGGAGCTCGGCGACGGCCCCTATTTCGCGGGCGCCGATTTCAGCCTTGTCGATGCCGTCTTCGCGCCGATTTTCCGCTATTTCGACCTGTTCGACTTAATTGCGGAGCACGGCATCTTCGATGGTCTGCCGCGCGTCGGCGCCTGGCGCAAGGCACTGGCCGAGCGGCCGAGCGTCAGGGCGGCAGTGACCGCCGATTACGCCGAGCGGCTGATGGCGTTCCTCGAGAAGCACGACGCGGCATTGCTGAAAACGGCAAGGATCGCCGCCTGATTGGTGGAACACGGAGCCTTCTGTTTTTGCGGGAAGCGGTCTAAAACGGGCGTATCCGCATAACATCCGAGAAGGAGCTGCCATGAACGCCCCCCTCCAGTCGGCCAGAAATCCCGTCGACCCTGCCAAGCTCGACAAGCTTGCCGAGGTCGCCATCAAGGTCGGCCTGCAATTGCAGCGCGGCCAGGACCTGGTGATGACCGCGCCGATCGCCGCGCTGCCGCTGGTGCGTCTCATCACCAGGCATGCCTATATGGCCGGCGCCGGGCTGGTAACGACCTTCTATGCCGACGAGGAGGCGACGCTTGCCCGCTACGCCCATGCGCCGGACGAGAGCTTCGACCGGGCCAGCGACTGGCTCTACGAGGGCATGGCGAAGGCCTTTGCCGGCGGCGCGGCGCGTCTGGCGATCGCCGGCGACAATCCGATGCTGCTTGCGTCCGAGGACCCGCAAAAGGTCGCCCGCGCCAACAAGGCGAACTCGATCGCCTACAAGCCGGCGCTCGAAAAGATCTCCAATTTCGACATCAACTGGAACATCGTCTCCTATCCGAATCCCTCCTGGGCGAAGCAGGTGTTTCCGGACGATCCGGAGGCGATCGCCGTCGAGAAGCTGGCAAGCGCCATCTTCGCCGCCTCCCGCGTCGACGCCGACGACCCGATCGCCGCCTGGGCGGAGCACAACGCCAATCTCCGCCGGCGTTCGGCCTGGCTGAACGAGGAGCGCTTCTCCGCGCTGCATTTCACCGGCCCAGGCACCGACCTGACGGTCGGCCTCGCCGACGGCCACGAATGGCACGGCGGCGCTTCCAGCGCGAAGAACGGCATCACCTGCAACCCGAACATTCCGACCGAGGAGGTCTTCACGACGCCGCATGCCTTGCGCGTCGAGGGGCATGTGTCGAGCACAAAGCCTCTGTCGCATCAGGGCACGCTGATCGACAACATCCAGGTCCGCTTCGAGGGCGGCCGCATCGTCGAGGCCAAGGCATCCCGGGGCGAGGAAGTGCTGAAGAAGGTGCTCGACACCGATGACGGCGCCCGCCGGCTCGGCGAAGTGGCGCTGGTGCCGCATTCCTCGCCGATCTCGGCCTCCGGCATCCTCTTCTACAACACGCTCTTCGACGAGAACGCCTCCTGCCACATCGCGCTCGGCCAGTGCTACTCGAAGTGCTTCCTCGACGGCGCCAGCCTCAGCGAGGAACAGATCCGCGCCCAAGGCGGCAATTCGAGCCTGATCCATATCGACTGGATGATCGGCTCCGGCAAGGTCGACATCGAAGGCGTGCGCGCCGATGGCGGCCGCGTGCCCGTCATGCGCCAGGGCGAGTGGGCTTGAGTCTATGTAAGTCTTGCGCTGGCACCCGGCTACACCCCCCTCTGCCCTGCCGTGCAGAGGGGGGTGTAGCCGGGTGCCTCGGCTCACATGTCCAGCCATCGAAGGATGGATTTGAGCGCAGCGATGCCCCTGCATAATTCGATTGCTATGTCCTAAGGGACCCGGCACGCCGCACCATCTGCGCCTGCTGACTCATCCATACACTGGCGAACACGACGGCGATCCCGATCGCTTGCACCGCCGTCACCTGCTGCCCAAGCACGCCCCAGCCAAGCAGGATCGCCACCACGGGGCTCAGGAAGCCGAGCGGCGAGACCTGGGACGGCTCCAGTCGTGACAATCCGCGGAACCATAGAAGATAGGTGAAGGCGGCGCCGATCAGGCCGAGATAGGCGAATCCCATCAAATGGGAGGCGGTGAGCGGTGGCAGCGAGGGTTCGAAGAATAATGCCACGGGCACGAGGAGAAGCCCGCCGGCCGCCAATTGCCAGGCGGTGAAGGTCAGCGGCGAGACCGGCGGCGCCCAATGCCGGCTCAGCACCGTCCCGAAGGCCATGGAGACCGCGCCGGCAAGACCGGCCGCGACGCCCAGCGGATCGAGTGCAGCCCCGGGCGTCAGCACCAGCAGCGCCACCCCGGCAATGCCGGCGATGCCGGCAATGACGCTCAGCGCCTTGACCGGCGAACCAAGCACGACACGCGACAGCATGACGACGATCAGCGGCTGGATGGCGCCGACGGTCGCGGCGACGCCGCCCGGAAGGCGGTAGGCCGAGACGAACAGCATCGCCCAGAAGAACGAGAAGTTCAGCGCGCCGAGCAGAAAGCTGCGCGGCCACCAGATGCCCTTCGGTATCTGCCGAACGACGAGCAGCAACAGCAGGCCGGCCGGCAGCGCTCTCAGCATAGCCACCGTCAGCGGGTAGCCGGCCGGCAGAAATTCGGTGGTAACCAGATAGGTGCTTCCCCAGATCGCCGGGGCTATGGCGGTAAAGGCAAGGTCGAGGTTCTGCTTCATTATCTTTGCCTCAAGTAACTTGATATCAAGATAACCGTAGCGGAATTTATCTTGACGTCAAGACACCCACTTAGTAGTGCCATGGTGAAGGCGCGGAGCGGCTCCGCCTGTCATGCCGTGGGTGCATATGAAACACAGCGACAAGGACCACGTGGATCGGATCCTGGCGCAGTGGCGCCGGGAGCGGCCGGAACTGGACGTCGCCGCCATGGGTCTCCTCGGACGCTTGGGGAGGCTCAGGGCCCATATCGCCCGGGAGCAGGAGGCAGTCTTTGCCGAATACGATCTCACCTCGGCAAGCTTCGACGTGCTGGCGACGCTCCGCCGTTCCGGTCCGCCGTTTCAACTTTCGCCCGGCGAACTGCTTGCGGCAACAATGGTGACCTCCGGCACCATGACCAACCGCATCGACCAACTCGAAAGAGCAGGCCTCGTCGCGCGCCTGGACAATCCCGAAGACCGACGCGGCGTGATCATCGCGTTGACGCCGAACGGCTTGAAGCGCATCGATGCAGCGGCGGCGGCGCACGTCGCCAACCAGCAGCGCCTGATCGCGGGCCTTGAGCCCAAGGAACGGGAGGCGCTCGACGCGCTGCTCCGGAAATTCCTCGCGACCTTCGAATGAGCTGATCAGATCCGGCTCATCAGGGCGCGGACGCGCTCGATATGGCGCTTGCGCTTCGCCTCAGTCGCCCGATCCATATCGTGAAGGCTGACCATGCGGAACCTGACATCCTTGCTGCAGAAGGCGGCGATGCCGCGCTTCAGCAGGCGGCGAACCGGGTTGCCCATATAGAGATGGACGACCCACCAGGGCGAGCCGGTGGTCGTCAGAGCGCAAAAGAGCTTAATGTTGGTGAGCCGCGGGATGATGCGTCCGCCCGCTAGATCATGATCGAAGGCGACACCTGGAGCGAAGACCCGGTCGAAGAAGCCTTTCAGGATCGCCGGAAAATTGAACCACCATTGTGGAAAGACGAGCATCAGCCCGTCGGCCGCCTGCAGCCGCCCGATCCAGCCGGCAACTTCGGAGGCATCATAACGCTGGGAGAAATAGCTGACGCGCTCGGCAGCGCTCAGGCACGGCTCGAAACCTTCGCGATAGAGATCGAGCAGATCGACGGTGTTGCCGCGGCTTTCCAGGGTCTCCTTGGCGGCGCGCGCGACGCTCGCCGCAAAGCTGTCCTCGAGCGGGTGGGCGAGCACCATCAGAATTCGCATCGCCACCCTCTCAGAACAGGCTGCCCTGCTTTGTCGGCTCGGCCGTCCGGGCCGATCGTTTCTTCGGCGCCGGCGCCGCCGGCGAGCCGCCCTCGCCCGCTACGGCCGAGACCCGGCCGTCGGCGAATTCGAGCGACAGCGCCATGCCCTCCGTCACTGCCGCCGCCTGCTTCACCGGTTCGCCCGCCGCATCACGCACCAATGCAAAACCGCGCTGCAGGACGTTGCGATAGGACAACGATTGCAGCACCCGGTCCTGCGCCGCGAGCGCGCCCTTCAGCCGGCGCATTTCCGCGGCCATGGCTCCATCGGCGCGCGCGCTCAAGCCCGAGACACGGTCCGACGCGCGGTGGAGCTGGCTGACGATCCGCGACGGCAGCGCGCGAAGCGACGCATCGGCGGCGGAAACGCGCGCCTGCCGACGGTCGAGCTGGCGCTCCACGCAGCGCTCGGCCTTGTTCATTGCCTCCAGAAGATGCCGGCGTTGCTCGCGGATCTTCGTCGTCAGGAGTTCGGGTCGCAAATGGGCCGCGATGCGCTCGAAGCTGCGGCGCTTGTTGGCGGTGTTCATCTGCAGACCGCGGCCAAGCCCGGCGGCCGCCTCGTCGAAGCGTCTCCTTGGCAGGGCGAGCAACTGATCGAGCGACGGCAGCGCCCGGGCGAGCGCCCGCAGCGCGTGGCGGCGGTGATCCATCTGCCGTGTGGCGGCCGCCTGCAGGCGAGCCGAAAGATTGGCGGTCTGCGCCTCGAGATCTGCCTTCACCGGAACCGCCATCTCGGCCGCACCGGTCGGAGTCGGCGCCCGCTGGTCGGCCGCGTAGTCGATCAGCGTCCAATCGGTTTCGTGACCGACGGCTGAGATCAGCGGAATGGCGGAGGCCGCCGCCGCGCGCACCACCGCCTCGTCGTTGAAGCACCAGAGATCCTCGAGGCTGCCGCCGCCGCGCGCGACGATCAGCACGTCCGGTCGCGGAATGGCGCCGCCAATCTCGAGCGCGTTGAAGCCGCGGATCGCCGCCTCGATCTCGTCGCACGCCCCGTCACCCTGGACACGCACCGGCCAGACGACGACATGGACCGGGAAGCGATCGGCAATCCGGTGCAGGATGTCGCGGATGACGGCGCCTGTCGGCGAGGTGACGACGCCGATCACCTTTGGCATGAAGGGCAGCGGCCGCTTCCGTGCCGCATCGAACAGTCCCTCTGCCGCGAGCTTGCGCTTGCGCTCCTCGATCATCGCCATGAGCGCGCCGGCACCGGCGGGTTCGAGCGAGTCGATGACGATCTGGTATTTCGACGAGCCGGGGAAGGTCGTGACCCGGCCGGTCGCGATCACTTCCATCCCCTCCTCCGGCCGGAATTTCAGCCGCGCGAAGGTGCCCTTCCAGATCACCGCCTCCATCCGGGCACGATCGTCCTTCAGCGCGAAATAGGCGTGGCCGGAGGAATGCGGCCCGCGATAGCCGGAAATCTCCCCGCGCACCCGCACATGCTCGAAGGCCTGCTCGAGCGTGCGCTTGATCGAGCCGGACAGCTCCGACACCGAATATTCGGCGACATTGGACGGAGAATCGGATTCGAAGAACGACGTCATGAGCCCTTTGTAGCCGACCGGGCGACGAAGATCAGCACTCCGTGGCGCCTTTCTACTGTTTTTCGGGCGAGGTGACCTTCTCGAAAAAGCGTCGCGTCGCGTCGTCCGCCGGAAAGAAGGATTCGATCAGCACGCCCTCCACCAGCGCATCCTGGGTCGAACCGAAGGTCGACAGCGTCGTGATGAAGCGCAGTTCCGTATCGCCGACTCTCAGTTCGATCGGCAGCACGGGCAAACGATCCGTCGCGGGATAGCTGTCGAGCGCCTTGACGACCGCCGGATCGGCAGTGAGCCGGTCGAGCCGGCGCTGCAGCGGACTGCGCGGCCCCTGCAGCCAGGCCTCCGTCCGAACCCGCTGGACAAGGTCCGCGGCTGCCGCCTCCCAATTCACGACGAGGGTACGGACGCTCTCGGCGCCCAGGAAGGCGTCGAGGAAATTCTCCCCCGGCCCGAACGGCGCATCGGCGACCGCGGCAAGCGCTGCAAAGGCCGGATTGGCCATTAGCACGCTGTACTGATGATCGAGGACGAGGCCCGGATAAGGGTCGTGCCGGTCCAGCATCAAACGGATCGCGCCGGCGATTGCGGCCGGCATGGCATCGAGACCGGAGGCCGGACGCGTCGCCATGCGCGGCCGATAGCCGGCCGCGGAAAAGAGCGAGCCTTGGTCGCGCGCCGGAATATCGAGCACCGACGCAAGCCGGAGGATCATGCCCTCGGTCGGCCGCGAACGCCCGGTTTCGAGAAAGGAAAGATGCCGGGTGGAAATACCCGCCGCGGTCGCGAGATCCAGCTGGCTCATGCGGCGGTGACCACGCCATTCCTTTAACTGACTGCCGAATCCCATGGCGCCCTCCTCGCTGCGCGGCAAGAATGGGCCGAACACAGCGGGAAATCCATTACCTCAGAGGTAATTGGTTTGATGACCGCATCAGGCCAGCATTGCTCCATCGACAACCGAAGGAGACCGACATGCTCGCCCTTTCCCACCGCTCGCTTCTCAACAAGGCATTCCTTGCCGACGGCATCGTCTCGCTCGTCGCCGGCACGGTTTTGATCGTCGACGCCGCACCGTTGGCATCGCTCGTCAGCCCCGTCATTGCCCCGGGGGTCATCGGGCTTCTCGGTACCGGGCTGTTGCTCTGGGGCGCCTTCCATCTTGTCTCGGCAAGAAAAGGGGGCCCGAGCGCGCCGGCGGCCCGCATCAGCATCGCCGGCGACATCCTCTGGCAGGTTGCCAGTCTCGCCATTCTCGCGCTTGCCTATGCGTCGCTGACGGCAATCGGCGTTGGATTGATCGTGGCGGCGATGGTCGGCGTCGCCGACTTTCTCTTCCTGAAACTCAAAGGTGCCGCCCAGGTGGGCATACGACCGGCCACTTAGCGTCCAGGCAACGAATGCGACGGCCCGCCATTTGGCGGACCGTCTTTCAATTTACCTCAGACCGTTTCCCAACCGTCTTTCTCGCTGGCGCGGTAGATCGCGTCGATGAACTTTTGATTGAGGCGCGAGCTCTCGAGCGTCACCACCTCTTCCGCCTCGCCCTTCGCCGCACGCGCGAAGGCTTCCGCCTCGAGCTTGTACTGGCGCGCATCCTGGAAGCGGAAAAGCTGCGATTGGGCGTGGTTCTGGTTGGTGAGTTCCACTTCCTCGCGGCCGTAGCGATCCGCATTGAAGGGGGATTTCACCTCGACGAACCCCTGGTCGCCGTGGAACACCATGACCTGGCGGGCGGCGAGCTGGGTGGAGATGTAGAAGCTCAGCTCGAAATCGCCGAAATCGGCACGCACGCTCGAATAGATGTCGGTGCCGAATTCAGGATCGCGGTCGGTATTGGCCTGGACGCGCAGCGGCTCCTTGCCGGTCGTGAAGCGCGTGGTGATCGCCGGATAGACGCCGATATCCGGCAGGCCGCCGCCGCCGAGCGCCGGGACATTGCGCATGTTGCCGGGATCGCGGTTGTAATAGGTGAAAGCACCCTGAACGTGCCGGAGCTTGCCGATCGCTCCCTCGGCGATGAGCGAGCGCACCTTCCGCCAGACGGGGCTGTAGGTGACCATATAGGCTTCCGAAACCAGCACCTTGTTGCGGTCACGCGCCGCGATCACCGCGTCAATCTCCTCGGCCTTGAGCGCCAGCGGCTTTTCGCAAAGCACATGCTTGCCGGCGTCGGCCGCCTTAATCGCCCACTCGACGTGCTGCGAGGTCGGGAGCGGAATGTAGACCGCGTCGATCACGTCGCAGGCAAGCATCTCCTCATAGGAGCCGAAGGCATGCGGCACCGAAAAGCGGTCGGCCATCGCCCGTGCTTTCGCCTGGTCGCGGCTGGCGATTGCCGTGACCACGCAATTCTCGGCATCCTGAATGGCGGGCACGACGAGTTCGCGGCCGATCCTGGCCGTCGACAGAATTCCGAAGCGCAACATGGGGCAGTCTCCTTTTTCGAGCGGAACATGAGTAAGGCTGTTGACGAGCCCGCATCCTGTTCGATTGCTGCAGGTCGGAGCGGGACGCGGGCGGAAAACGGCTCGCACCTGGCGAGGACCGATCGCGGTACGATTCCAAATCGCGCGATCAAGCGAACCGACACTATCGCCGAGGTACGTGCCTAGCAAGCCATTGCCCCGCTGGTCTTCGGCGGCAATGTGTTCGGCTGGACGGCGGACGAGAAAACCTCCTTCGCCCTCCTCGATACCTTTTTCGATTCGGGCTTCAATGCCGTCGATACGGCGGATGTCTATTCCTCCTGGGTGCCCGGAAACCGGGGCGGCGAGTCCGAGACGATCATCGGCAAGTGGCTGAAGCAATCCAGACGCCCGCGCGACCGGGCCGTCATCGTCACCAAGGTCGGCTCCGACCTCGGACCCGGACGCAAGGGACTCTCGCGCCGCTGGATCCTGCAGGCGGTCGAAGAGTCGCTGAAGCGCCTGCAGACCGACCATATCGACCGTTACTTGTCGCACTGGCCCGATCCGGAAGTGCCCAATGAGGAGACGCTCGCCGCCTATGACGCGCTCCTCACCCAGGGCAAGGTGCGGGCGATCGGCGCCTCGAACCTCGATGCAGGGCAACTCGGCGACGCTCTCGCGGTCGCGAAGGCGAAGGACCTGCCGCGCTATGACGTTCTGCAGCCGGAATACAATCTCTACGATCGGGCCGCCTATGACGGACCGCTGCGCGACCTCTGCATCGCCGAGGAGATCGGCGTAATCACCTATTTCAGCCTCGCCCGGGGCTTTCTTTCCGGCAAGTACCGCTCGCACAAGGATCTTGAAGGGACTGCGCGCGGTGGCGGGGTCGAAAAATATCTGGACGGGCGCGGCATGCGCATTCTCGGCGTGCTCGACGAGATCGCCGAGGAGACCGGCGCGAAACAGGCGGAGATCGCCCTTGCCTGGATCATCGCCCGCGACGGCGTCACCGCGCCGATCGCCAGCGCCACGAATCCCGATCAGCTGGTAAGCCTCGTGAGATCGGCGCATCTCAAGCTCTCGGAGGAGGCGATCCAGCGGCTGAACGATGTGAGCCAGTAATGTCCAACAACGCCCCTCCCCAACCCATCCAAGGTGGCACGGTTTGGGGAGGAGACATCGTTACGACGCCCTCACGAGCGTAGGAAACCCGGCGTAGAAATGCTGGTGGCTGCCCTCGTGGTTGGCCATGCCCGGCTTCGTCAAGAGGCCGCGCGGCTCGGCGAAGCTCCGGATTCGCCGCTGCGGCCGCTCATGCCATTGGATGTTGAAGGCCCAAAGCTTCGGGAAGAAGCAGAGCGAGGCATAGGGCAGGTGGTCATGGATCCACCAGGCCAGACTCTGCCAACCGCCCTCGCCGCGCTCCCGGTCCCATACCCAGGGAATGACGATGCAGGCGGTCGCCCCCATGCAACCGTCTGCGTCGCGCATATCCCAGATATGGTCGGCCGCCGTCGCCGCATTGGTCGAGCAGTTGAGCTTGTTCCTGTTGCCGAAGTCGTTGACAACGCGGTTGCGATAGGCGGAGCGAATGTGAAGCCGCCCGAACGTCGCCTGCAGAGGCTCGAGAAGTTCCTCGCAGAGCCTGCGACCCGCTGCGATGGCGAGCTCCGGGTCGTCCGGGATGTTCGGGAGGCGATAGAATTCGGCGATCTCAGAATGCAGGAAATCGCGCAGGAAGAAGTTTTTGGACAGGCGCACCCGGCCGAGATCCTCCAGCGACTTCATCGACCCAGGCTTCCTCATTCTTCCTTCCTTCCGCCCGTTCATGTCCTGCTGATCGAAACGCCGCCATCCACCAGCAACGCGGTACCGGTTACGAAGCTAGCACCGTCGGAGGCGAGGTAAAGCGCGGCCTCGGCAATTTCCGCCGGCTGCGCCATGCGCTTCAGCGCATGCAGACCTTCAACGAAGCCGCGCGTCTCGGGCGGAGCACCCGGCAGGTTCGCGGCATTGGACGGCGTGTCGGTGCCGCCCGGCAGCAGCGCATTGACCCGCACCCCACGCGCTCCAAACTCGACCGCCAAGGACTGCACCAGGCCGATCAGCCCCGCCTTGCTGGCCGCGTAGGCGGCCATCCCCGGGAAACCTGCCGTGTGACCGACGAAGCTCGAGGTGAAGACGAGCGAACCGCCGCCACGCGCAATCATGGCCGGAGCCTGGTGCTTGGCGGCGAGAAAGGCGCTGGTCAGGTTGGTGTCGAGCGTTTCGCGCCATCCCTCGATCGAGAGCGACACGGCCTCACCGACAGTGCCAAGTGCGCCGGCATTGTTGAAGGCGACGTCCAACCCGCCGAAGCGGGTCAGCGCCAGATCGACAACCGCCTCGTTCAAACCTTCGTCGCGCAGGTCGCCGGAAAGCATTGCCGCTTCACCGCCCGCTTGCGCGATCTCGCAAAGGAGCTGCTCGAGGGCCTCGGCGCGCCTTGCGGCGATCACGACCTTTGCGCCTTCCCGCGCAAAGAGAGAGGCGGCCGCACGGCCTATTCCCGAACTCGCACCCGTCACGATCGCCACCTTTCCTGCAAGTCTCAGCATTTGATCTTCCTCACCATTGTTATCGACGCATGGAAGATTCCAGCTGGCGGCGGTCGCGGCCACCCGATTTCAGCGCAGAGGAAGCGGACGCGCTCATTGGAGATCGACGGGAGACAAGGGCGTCCACGCATTTTCCCCGAAGAAAGGAACAAATGCCTCTGTCTGATGTTGATTGGGCGTCACAGCCAAGCTCCCCACCGGACAAGGAAGGAATTCGACAATGCCCAAGGAAAAGACAATGGACGATCTGTTCTACGACGCGCTCAAGGACATCTACTATGCCGAGCGCAAGATCCTGAAGGCTCTGCCGAAGATGGCGCGTGCCGCGCAAGCACAGGAGCTCAAGGCAGCCTTCGAAAAGCACCGCGAACAGACGGAAACCCATGTCGAGCGGCTGCAGCAGGTCTTTGAGTTGATCGGCAAGCGCGCGACAGGCAAAACCTGCGAAGCGATCGAAGGTATCATTGCAGAGGGCGAGGAAATCATGGACGAGTTCAAGGGCACGCAGGCACTTGATGCCGGCCTGATCTCCGCCGCGCAATCCGTCGAGCACTACGAGATCGCTCGCTACGGCACCCTGAAGACATGGGCACAGACCATCGGCCTCAAGGATGCGGTCCCGCTTCTCGACGCAACGCTGAAGGAAGAAGTCGTCACCGACCAGGATCTGACGAAGCTTGCGACGGCGAAAGCGAACAGGAAGGCCGCCTGACTTTCGTCCGGCGACCGGCGAAGAAGCCGGTCGCCGGGCAATGAAGTCAATGAACGCTTTGAGGGCCGGGAATCCCCGCTCCCTTGCCGCATTTCCCCTCTGCCACCCAACCGCTGACACACGGTCTCTAGGAGACGGGCTATCGCAATTCCGTTGCGGCACACTAACTATGATATGTCCGCCTCGATGATGGCTGGAGCGGCATCGGAGGCGGGAGTATCGCTCACGCAGAATGCGTCGTGTCTTGGCCGCTTCGGGAATGGAGGAATCAGGCATGTCCGATGAGCAGGCCATCAGCGCGGTCATCCATCTCTATGTCGACGGCATGGCTTTCGCCAATGAGGCGGCGCTGCGCAAAGCCTTTCACCCGAGCGCCTCGATCGTCGGCAACTACGAAGACTCGGTCGAATGGCTCACACGCGATGCCTTCATCGCCGCCGTCTCCAAGGAAGGCTCTGCCCCGCCGGAAACGCAGCCCGTGATGGAGGTGGAGCTGATCCATATCACCGGCGATGCGGCGAGCGTGAAGGTCATCGATGAATTCGGCGGCTCGCGCTATACGGACTACCTGTCGCTGCTGAAGGTCGACGGCCGCTGGCTGATCGTCAACAAAGTCTGGCATCGCCACGCTTAACCCGGCAATCCCTTCGGAACAGGTATCATGCCGCAACGGACATCGGGCAAGGTCGTCGCCATCCACCATGTGCAACTCGCCATGCCGGAAGGCGGCGAAGCCGAGGCGCGCCGCTTCTATGCCGGCCTGCTCGCAATTCCCGAGGTGGCCAAACCGCCCAACCTCGCGGCGCGCGGCGGCTGCTGGTTCGAGGAGGCCGGCCTCAGGATTCATATCGGCATCGAGAAGGATTTCCTGCCCGCACGCAAGGCGCATCCCGCCTTCATCGTCGACGAGCTTTTCGTGCTGATCGCGCGGCTGCAGGCGGCCGGCTTTGACGTCGTAGAAGACGAGCCGCTCGCTGGTTTCGTCCGCCGCTATGTCAGCGATCCCTTCGGCAATAGGATCGAGCTGATGCAGCCGATCGGTTAATGCTCGCGGAACGGTAGGTGGCGAGATCACCCTCCCCACAAGGGGCGCCGATGCGGGGAGAGGGACTGTGGAGCGCCGGGAGTCTCCTTCGCCCCGCCTGCGGGAGAATGTGGCCGGCAGGCCGGATGAGGGGGCTAACTCAGAGCGTCAGGCACGCAGCACGCCGCCCGTGCTCTTGGCGACGTTGGCGACGATGCGCGAGGTCAGCGCCTCGAAATCCTCGTCGGTGAGCGTCCGCTCGACCGGCTGGATCGTCACCTCGATGGCGACCGACTTCTTGCCCTCGTCGAGCGAGGCCCCCTCGAAGACGTCGAAGACGTTGACCGCTGTCACCAGCTTTCGGTCGGCGCCGGATGCCGCCCGCGCGATTGCAGCGGCCTCCACCGCCTTGTCGACGACGAAGGCGAAGTCGCGCTTGACCGCCTGGAAGGGCGAGAGCTCGAGCGCCGGCTTGGTGCGCGTCGCCTTCTTCTTCGGCTCCGGCATGGCGTCGACATAGATCTCGAAGCCGGCGATCGGACCGGAAACGTCGAGCGTGTCGAGCGTCTTCGGGTGGAACTCGCCGAAGGCGCCGAGCACGATCTTCGGCCCAAGCTTGATCGTGCCGGAACGGCCCGGATGATACCAGGCCGGGCCGCCGGCCTCGAGTTGGACATTGGCCATCGGCACGCCGCAGGCTTCGAGCACGGCGATCGCATCGGCCTTGGCGTCGAAGACGTCGACCGGCTTGCCGCCGCCCTTGGCGGCATTCGACCATAGCCGGCCGGCGCCGTTGAGCGACGCGGTGCCACGGCGGACGCCGCCGGCGACGCGGCGCTGCGCCTCGGGCGTGTCGCCCTCATAGATGCCCGAGACCTCGAAGATTGCCACGTCGCCATAGCCCTTGTCGGCATTGCGCTGCGCCGCGGTCAGAAGACCCGGCAGCAGCGACGGCCGCATGTCGGACATATCGGCGGCGATCGGATTGGCGAGCTTCAGCGCCGGCCGGCCGCCGCCGAAGAGCTTCGCCTGCTCTTCCGAGATGAACGACCAGGTGACGGCTTCGAGCATGCCGCGGCTTGCAAGCGCACGTCTCGCCTGGCGGGTGCGGATCTGCAGCGTCGTGAGGATCTTGCCGTTGACGGCGTTGTGGCTCGGCAAGGCCGCGGCGACGATGTTGTCGACGCCATGGATGCGCATCACTTCCTCGACGAGGTCCGCCTTGCCGTCGACGTCCGGCCGCCAGGAGGGCACGGTGACGCGGAAGCGCTCGCCGGAGCCCTCGACGCCGAAGCCGAGTTTTTGCAGGATCGACACGCTCTCCTCGGGAGAGACCTCGAGGCCGGTGAGCCGCTTCACTTCCGAGACCGGGAATTCGACGACCTTAGGCGCGTGGCCCTCATAGCCGACGACATCCAGCCTGGCGGCCGTGCCGCCGCAGAGCTCCAGCACCAGTTCGGTCGCCCGTTCGATGCCCGGCACCATGTATTCCGGATCGACGCCGCGCTCGAAGCGGTAGCGCGCATCGGTGATGATGCCGAGGGTGCGGCCGCTCTTGGCGATGTTCATCGGATCCCAGAGCGCCGATTCGATCAGCACTTCGGTGGTCGCCTCATCGCAGCCGGAATGCTCGCCGCCCATGATGCCGCCGATCGATTCGATCCCGTCCTCGTCGGCGATCACCACGTTGGCCGGCGACAGCGTGTATTCGCGCGTATCGAGGGCCAGCACCTTCTCGCCTTCCGTGGCGCGGCGGACCGTCAGGCTGCCGGTGACCTTGGCCGCGTCGAAAACGTGCAGCGGCCGGCCCTGATCGAAGGTCAAGTAATTGGTGATGTCGACGAGCGCGTTGATCGGCCGAAGCCCGATCGCCGCCAGCCGCTGGCGCATCCAGGCCGGGCTCGGGCCGTTCTTGACGCCGCGCACAAGGCGCAGCGCGAAACCGGGGCAGAGATGCCTGTCTTCGCCAAGATCGAGTGTTACCTTGACCGGCGTTGAGCCTTCGACCGGGAAGGACGGCGCCGGCCGCGTCTTGAGAGTTCCAAGGCCGGAGGCGGCGAGATCGCGGGCAATGCCGTGAACGCTGGTGCAATCCGGCCGGTTCGGCGTCAGATTGATCTCGATGACCGGATCGTCGAGGCCCGCATAGGCCGCGTAGCTCGTGCCGACCGGCGCATCCTCGGGCAGGTCGATGATGCCGGTGTGGTCGTCGGAAATCTCCAGCTCCTTTTCCGAGCACATCATGCCGCGGCTTTCGACGCCGCGGATATTGCCGACGGAAAGCGTCGTGTCGATGCCGGGCACGTAGGTGCCGGGGGCGGCAAAGGCGCCGACGAGGCCGGTGCGCGCGTTCGGCGCGCCGCAGACGACCTGCACCGGCTCGCCGGAGCCGGTATCGACCTTCAATACCTTAAGCTTGTCGGCATTCGGGTGCTGCTCGGCGGAGACG
Source organism: Sinorhizobium sp. CCBAU 05631 (assembly GCF_002288505.1). Taxonomy (NCBI): domain Bacteria; kingdom Pseudomonadati; phylum Pseudomonadota; class Alphaproteobacteria; order Hyphomicrobiales; family Rhizobiaceae; genus Sinorhizobium; species Sinorhizobium sp. CCBAU 05631. The sequence continues at coordinate 3,933,989 of NZ_CP023063.1, read as the reverse complement.
ACCTTGGCGATGACGAAGGGCTTGAAGGCCGCCTTGTCGTCGACGTCCTCGACCTCCAGCCCGATCATCGTCAGGCGGGCGCAGATGTCCTCGAGCGAGGCGTCGGTTTCGAGATGGTCCTTCAGCCAGGAAAGCGTGAACTTCATGATTTCACCTGTGTCCTAAGTTTTCACGCCAAATTAAGCAGAGAGACCGCCGAACAGCGTCGGCATGTCGAGCGGCCGGAAGCCGTAATGGGTCATCCAGCGGACATCGGCGTTGAAGAAGTCGCGCAGGTCCGGCATGCCGTATTTCAGCATGGCGATACGATCGAGGCCCATACCCCAGGCAAAACCCTGGTACTCGTCCGGATCGAGGCCGCCGGCGCGCAGCACGTTCGGGTGCACCATGCCGCAGCCGAGGATCTCCATCCAGTCCTTGCCTTCGCCGAACTTGACGATCGGGCCGGAGCGATCGCACTGGATATCGACCTCGAAGGACGGCTCGGTGAAGGGGAAGAAGGACGGCCGGAAGCGCATCGTCACCTGATCGACCTCGAAGAACGCCTTGCAGAATTCCTCCAGCACCCAGCGCATGTTTGCGACGTTCGCCGCCTTGTCGATCACCAGGCCTTCGACCTGATGGAACATCGGCGAATGGGTGGCGTCGGAATCCTGGCGATAGGTCTTGCCCGGAATGATGATGCGGATCGGCGGCTTCTGAGCCTCCATCGTGCGAATTTGCACCGGCGATGTGTGCGTCCGCAGCACCTTGCGTTCTCCCTTCTCGTCCGGCTGGAAGAAGAACGTGTCGTGCATCTCGCGGGCCGGATGGCCCTCGGGGAAATTGAGCGCGGTGAAATTGTAATAGTCCGTCTCGATGTCGGGCCCCTCGGCGATCGAGAAGCCCATGTCGCCGAAAATCGCGGTGATCTCGTCGACGATCTGGCTGATCGGATGGATGCGGCCGCGCTCGGCCGGCGAGGAGCGAACCGGCAGGCTGATATCGACCGTCTCGCGCGCCAGCCGCTCGGCGATCGCCGCATCCTTCAGCGCTGACTTACGGGCCGAAATCGCCTCTGTGACGATGTTTTTCAGCGCGTTGATGCGGGCGCCGCGGGTCTGCCGCTCCTCCGGGCTCATCGTGCCGAGCGTCTTCAGAAGCTCCGAGATCGAACCCTTCTTGCCGAGGGCACCGACGCGCAACGCCTCGATCGCCCCCTCGTCGGCGGCGGCATCGATTTCCGCCAGCAATGTCCGTTCCAATGTTTCCAGTTCGCTCATTCTGTCTGCCTCGATGCGGAAATGGTTTGTTTTATCGGTTCAACACTGCAGCGATGTGATCGCCGGCGATCGAGCCGAACAAGAAAAACCCGCGCCAGCCCTGCCAGCGCGGGTTTCCCAACAATTTCAGAAACGGTCTTGGGAAAACGCTGGCTTAACGGACAGCGCTCTCAAACTCGTTTGCCGTGCCGGCTTCCTTGAGATAGGCGAGCGCCTTCTTGGAAGCCTCGACGAGCGCGCCGAATGCTGCCGGCTCATGAATCGCCATGTCGGACAGAACCTTGCGGTCTACTTCGATGCCAGCCTTGTTCAGGCCGTCGATGAAGCGGCCGTAGGTCAAACCGAATTCACGGACAGCAGCGTTGATGCGCTGGATCCAGAGGGCGCGGAAGTTGCGCTTGTTAACCTTGCGGTCGCGATAGGCGTACTGCTTGGAACGGTCGACCGCTGCCTTGGCGGCGCGGATCGTGTTCTTACGGCGGCCGTAGAAACCCTTGGCGGCCTTCAGCGTCTTCTTGTGCTTGGCGTGGGCGGTAACGCCGCGTTTTACACGTGCCATGTCATGATCTCCTTAACGTGTCCAATATGCCTGAAGTCTCAGAGACCGTTCGGCAGGTAGTTCTTGACGACCTTCTTGCCATCAGGCTCGGCGAGAACCATGGTCCCGCGCGCGTCGCGAATGAACTTGTTGGTACGCTTGATCATGCCGTGGCGCTTGCCGGCAGCGGCAGCGCGCACCTTGCCGGTCGCGGTTACCTTGAACCGCTTCTTGGCAGACGACTTCGTCTTCATCTTGGGCATTTTGCTACTCCATTGTTCTTGGTATCTGAAACCGGCTGACGAGGCTGGTTTCCAGCGTTAAGAACGGCCACGGCATGCCCTGCCGGACCGTTCGGACCGGGGGCTTGTAGCCGAAGTCCTGCAAAAGCGCAAGCCGCGCGTCGATCCTGCGCCCACGACGTCAGACGGGATCGCGCCACGGACGCCGCACGACCCTGACAGGAAAGGTCAGCCGCGCTCTCAGCCCTCCTAGATCAGATTGATCGATGGTCAAGGAGGCGCCGTAGGCGTCGGCGATATCCGCACTGATCGCCAGACCCAGCCCGGTGCCTTCCGGCTCTCGTTCGTCGCTGCTGTCGATTCGCGCGCCGCGTTTGAGGATCGCCTCGCGGTCCTGCTCGGCAATGCCGGGCCCGTCGTCCTCAATCACGATGGTAATCGCGTCGTTCGCCCGGCGTGCCGAGAAGCGGATGAAGGAACGGGCCCATTTGGCGGCGTTATCGAGGAGATTGCCGAGGCACTCGGCGAGGTCGGCCGGATCGACGTCGAGAGAAAGCGAGCTGTCGATCGAGACCTCCCAGGCGACATTCCGCTCGGCGGTGACCGGACGAAGGACGCTGACGAGCTTGCCGCCAAGGCCCATGACCGACGTCGTCGCCATCCGCTCGACGCCCATGCGCGCGGCCTGCAGCTGCCGGTCGGCCCGCTGACGGGCGAGTTCCACCTGTCTGAGCGCGAGGGCGCGATCCTCGGGCGGAAGCCGGTCGGCAAGCTGCGCGAGCACCGTCAGCGGCGTCTTAAGGCCATGGGCGAGATCGCTGGCCCGGGCACGCGCGCGCTCGACCGCCACTTCGCGTTCCTTGAGGAGGAGATTGATCTCGCTGACCAGCGGCTGCACTTCGCTCGGGCCGGAGGTCCCGAAATCCCGTTCGCGGCCGGCGCGCACTGCGGCCGCCCGCTCGCTGAGGCGGCGGAGCGGTACGAGCCCTATGGCATTCTGGAAAAAGGCGGCGGCGGCAAGCACCCCGGCGGTGGCAAGCAGCATCAGCCGCAGCGGCGCCTGGAAATCCCCCAGCGCCTCGTCCAGTTCCCGCTGCGGAAACGCCGCCGACGCGACGAAGCGGACCGGCCGGGCATCCTCGCCGAGCGACAGCGTTTGGCTGTGCACCAGCATCAGACGACCGTCGGGACCCTCGCTGGTGGTAAACCCCTCATAGTGCGGGCTGGGCGGCGCGTCGGCATCGATCGATACGTCCCAAAGCGAGCGCGACCGCAAGATGTCGCTGCCGTCGATGGGCGAGATCTGCCAATAGCGGCCGCCGTTCGGCAGGTCGAAACGCGGATCGGCCGGCTCTCCGGTGAGCATCAGCTTGCCGTCCCGCACGGCGAGTTCGGCGGCGAGCGTGTCGACGGTCGTCATCATCTCGCTGCGGTAGCGCCCGACCACGTGGTCGGTGAACAGCCGCGTCAGGGAAAGCCATGCAACGAGCAGCACGAGGCCGATCGCGATCACCGCTCCGACCGCCAGTCGCAGCCGCAGCGAGCGCATCATGAGGGATCGTCACGCAGCAGATAGCCGAAGCCGCGACGCGTCTCGATGGCGCCGCTTTCGGTCTTGCGGCGCAGGCGGGCGATCATCGCCTCGACCGCGTTCTTGGCCGAATCGTCGTCGCGTCCCTGGACATGGCTTGCCAGTTCGAGCGAGGTCAGCACTTCGCCCTTGCGCTCGATGAAGTAGGCGACCATGCGGAATTCGAGCGGGCTGAGTTCGAGCGCCTCTCCGTCGAACGTCACCCGGCGGGTCGCCTCGTCGAGCGTAAAACGGCCCGCCGATTTGGTGATCTGGAATCGCGGGCCGGCGCGCCGCAGAAGCGCCCTCAGCCGCGCCAGCAATTCCTCGGCCCGAAACGGCTTGGGAATATAGTCGTCGGCGCCGGCCTCGAAGCCGTCGACGCGCTCCATCCAGGATCCGCGGGCGGTCAGGACCACGACGGGCGTTTCCACACCGTCGTGGCGCCACCGCTTGAGGATCGACAATCCGTCGAGACCGGGCAGACCGAGGTCGAGGATGATGGCGGCATAGCCGCCGTCTTCACCGCGCTCCCAGATGTCGGGACCGTGCGCCAGCGTATCGACCGCGTAGCCTTCGGCCTCGAGCTTGCCGCGGACATGGCCCGCGATATTGGGATCGTCTTCTGCCAGAAGTATGCGCATGTCTGCCTCAGAAATTCACGAATCTGCCGGTGCGCGCATCGATCCCGAGATCGCGGATGACGCCTGTGCCATCGCGCGTCCTCAGCCGGTAGACGTCGCTGCCCATGTATCGTACCAGCTCGACTGCGATGACCATGCCGTAGAGATCGCGATCGACCAGGGCGAGCAGCTTGCTGAGCGGCAGGATCTCTCCCCTGGCGACCGCGTCCCGCGCATCCTCCTGGCTTCTGGTTTCCCCGGTCCTGTCGTTCTCCGGGGCCGCCGTGCTGCGGTCGCCTCGGGTGCCGGTATCGCCGCTGCCGCCGGTATCCGAGGTGTCGCGGCTGTCCTTTCCGTCCTCGGCCAAAGCGGCACCGCTCGCGGACAACGGCAGGACACAGGAGGCGACCGACCAGCAAACGAATGCGGCCAGACTCCGGCGCATGAGCGAAGCGGGACGGGGCGGCGCAGCGCGCTCCAGGCAGATATGGTCTCTCATTATCCCCTCAACACAGGTCGCCGCAGCATCCGCCAGAAAAGTGACGGAAACAGGGGTGGAACTTCGATTTTCTTGCTGAAACGGGCGTGCCCCTCGCAGCAGGATGATGCAAGAGGCACGAATATGATAAGTCTGCGGCGATGGCGACAGCCACCGCCGCAGTTCAGGGCTCAGCCCGGAATCGGATCAGTTCGCCGTCGGCGTTCCGCCACCGTCTTGTCCACCGCCGGTACCAGTATCCTGTCCGCCACCGGAACCACCTTCGCCGCCGGTGCCGCCACCTTCGCCGCCGCTGCCGCCGCCTTCGCCGCCGGTGCCGCCGCCTTCGCCGCCGGTGCCGCCGCCTTCGCCGCCGCTGCCGCCGCCTTCGCCGCCGCTGCCGCCGCCTTCGCCGCCGCTGCCGCCGCCTTCGCCGCCGCTGCCGCCGCCTTCGCCGCCGGTGCCGCCGCCTTCGCCGCCGCTGCCGCCGCCTTCGCCGCCGCTGCCGCCGCCTTCGCCGCCGCTGCCGCCACCTTCGCCGCCGGTGCCGCCGCCTTCGCCGCCGGTGCCGCCGCCTTCGCCGCCGGTGCCGCCGCCTTCGCCGCCGGTGCCGCCGCCTTCGCCGCCGGTGCCGCCGCCTTCACCGCCGGTGCCGCCGCCTTCGCCGCCAGTGCCGCCGCCTTCGCCGCCGGTGCCGCCGCCTTCACCGCCAGTGCCGCCGCCAGTGTCTTGTCCACCGCCGGTACCGGTATCCTGTCCACCGCCTGTGCCGGTGTCCTGTCCGCCGCCGGATCCACCTTCGCCACCTGTAGTGGGGCTGCTCGTGTCGAAGCCGCCATTAGGTCCGGCTTCGAAGCTGCTGGCCGCGCCGGTATCCGCAAGAGCCATCGTCACGGGTCCTCCAACGACGCCGATCAAGCTCACTGTGGAAACGAGCAGCACTTTTTTGAATGCGCTGTGCATATCTATACCCTTCCTTGTTTTGGAACGGGCAGAGACTGGCATCCGGCAACTGACAGGCGGCTGAGCGCGGTTGTCAGCATTCTGTCAGGCCCGCCAACGATGCGCCACTGCATGTCTCCTTAAATCGACCTCGATTTAAGGAGACATGCAGCAATTCAAAGTGCTACAGCGACCTTTGCGCGTCTGATAAGACGCGCGGCGCTGTAGAACGCAAAAAGCCGCCTCACGGCGGCTTTTACTTGGGATTTCGCGTGCGGCCCACGCCTTCGTGCTTACTTCGGCGCGAGCACCATCATCATCTGGCGGCCCTCGAGCTTCGGCTCGGCTTCGACCTTGGCGATCGCCTGCGTATCGTCCTTGACCTGCAGCAGAAGCTTCATGCCGAGCTCCTGGTGGGCCATTTCGCGGCCGCGGAACTTCAGCGTCACCTTGACCTTGTCGCCCTCTTCGAAGAAGCGGTTCATCGCCTTCATCTTCACCTCGTAATCATGGGTGTCGATGTTCGGGCGCATCTTGATTTCCTTGATCTCGACGATCTTCTGCTTCTTGCGCGCCTCGGCCGCCTTCTTCTGGTTGGCGTATTTCAACTTGCCAAGATCGAGAATCTTGCACACCGGCGGTTCGGAGTTCGGTGCGATCTCCACCAGATCAAGACCGGCCTCTTCCGCCATGCGGAGCGCCTGGTCGATCGGCACGTTGCCCATGTTCTGGCCTTCGGCGTCGATGAGCTGAACCCGGGGAACCCGGATTTCCTTGTTTGCGCGCGGGCCTTCCTTGACTGGGGCGTCCGCTTTGAACGGTCTGCGAATGGTCGTACTCTCCTCGAGCTGTTTTCGGTAATAGTGGTCGATCAAACGATCAGCGTCATCTCAAACTAGCGCTTGAAACAGTCACTGACGGCAATGTGTGAATTGCGGCTCCAGAGTCAATAGCATGGGTCGCAAGGAAAATCACCTCTTCCAGGCTCTGGCGAATCTGTTTTTAGCGGGATATCTGAACGAAACGGGTGCTTGCGAGGAATTAAGCGATGCCAGCCATGCCGGCCGAAACCGAAGTCACGCATGTAAAGGTGGGCGCGGAAGCCTCGGCGCGCAACATCGCCGTGCGGATTTTCCGCGCCGAACTCCCCTCAAACCGCCCGGCGCTCGTCTGGCTCGGCGGCTACCGGTCCGACATGACCGGCACGAAGGCGCTCGAAGTCGAACGCCATGCGCAAGCGATCGGAACGGACTGCGTCCGCTTCGACTATTCCGGCCACGGCGCTTCCGGCGGCGACTTCAAGGAAGGCACGATCTCGCGCTGGCTCGAGGAAAGCCTTGCCGTCGTCGATCACGCGGTCGCCGGGCGCATGATCCTGATCGGCTCCTCCATGGGCGCATGGGTGGCACTGCGCCTCATCGAAGAGCTGAGAGCACGCGGTGAGGGGAAGCGCATCGCCGGCCTGGTGCTGATCGCCCCTGCCCCCGACTTCACCGCCGAGCTGATCGAGCCCAACCTGTCGCCGGCCGAACGGGCTTCACTCGCCGAACGCGGCTATTTCGAGGAGCCGTCGGAATATAGCCCGGAGCCGAATGTCTTCACCCGCGCCCTGATCGAGGACGGGCGGGAAAATCGAGTCCTTAAAGGGCCGATCGCGACCGGCTGCCCGGTGCATATTCTCCAGGGGATGCGCGATCCCGATGTGCCCTATACGCATGCGCTGAAGCTCATGGAGCACATGCCGGCGGACGATGTCGTCATGACCCTCATTCGCGACGGCGACCACCGGTTGTCGCGCGAGGAAGACGTCTTCAAACTGAAACAGGCGATCAGCGCCATGCTCGCCAAGGCCTAACTTCCGGGCCGGCACTCGTCAACAAACCGCCCCGTTTTCGGAACCATCCCGGACAGCCCGGGATGCAAGGCTTCCGCTGACTTATAGTGGATGATCTTAACCATATAGGTCAATCAGACGAATCGGTAGATTGACTCAAACCGCCCCGCCATATTAACACTTTATTAACGATTAGAGCAGCGCTAGGGGAAGCCTACAAAAGCTGTCATCAACTTGAGATTGCGCGTGCACGCACGCGGTGCAGGGGATTTGTATGGCATTTTGGACCGGGGTAAAGGCAGGCGTCGCGGGATTCTGCGCATTTTTCATTTCGGCAAGCATGGCGGTTCCCGCTCAGTCGGGATCCACTCCCTGGATGCAGACCGGCTCTGCAACCTCGCAGCCAATCGGGCATTTCGAATTCTGTCAGAAGAACAGAAGCGAATGCGGCGTCCGGTCTCGGGCGGGCGCGCCGCCGCGCGTCACGGCGAGCGGCTGGGCGGTCATCCGGCAGGTGAACGCAGCCGTCAACCGCGAGATCTCGCCGGTCACCGACCAGGAGCTTCTCGGCCGCGACGAGGTCTGGTCCTATCCGAAGGGCCGGGGCGACTGCGAGGATTTCGCGCTTGAAAAGCGCCGGCGCCTGATGCAGCGCGGCTTCGCGGCCGGCAATCTGCTGTTGACGGTAGTGCGCAAGCCCGACGGCGAGGGTCATGCCGTTCTGACGGTGCGCACCGCCCAGGGCGATTTTATCCTCGACAATCTCGACAACGGCGTGAAGCTCTGGACCAACACGCACTACCGCTTCCTGAAGCGCCAGGCTTCGAGCAATAGCGGCCGCTGGGTGACGATCGACAACAGCGCCGAGGTGCTGGTCGGTTCGGTCGGCAACTGAACCGCCGGACAATTCGATCAAGAAAGGGCCGGTCAGCGGCCCTTTTTTCATGGCGTCTCTTCCCAATTCCGCTGCGCCGTCGTCGCATCACGCATTGCCGATGACGATGCCCGCCGCGAGCACCAGGCCGCCGCCGAGCACGACCTGAAAGGCCGCCCTGAGGAACGGCGTTTCCATAAACCGGTTCTGGATGAAGGCAATGGCCCAGAGCTCGAAGAAGACGATCGCCACCGCGGTCACCGTCGCCGTCCAGAAATGCGGGATCAGATAGGGAAGCGCATGGCCAAGGCCGCCGAGCGCGGTCATCACGCCGGAGGCGAGACCGCGCTTGATCGGTGAGCCGCGGCCGGAAAGCTTGCCGTCGTCGTGGGCGGCTTCGGTAAAACCCATGGAGATGCCGGCACCGACCGAGGCCGACAGCCCGACCAAGAAGGTCTGCCAGGTATCCTGGGTTGCAAAAGCGGCAGCGAAGATCGGCGCCAGGGTCGAGACCGAACCGTCCATCAAACCTGCGAGACCCGGCTGCACATAGGTAAGGATGAACTGTCGGTGCGACGTTCGGTCTTCCTCGGCCCGCACTTGCGCCGGCGCATGACTTTCGCCGAGCCGGCGGGCGAGAGACTCATGTGCCTTCTCGGCAATCGCCAGATCCCCCAACAGCTTGCGCGTCGCCGCGTCCCGCGTGCGTGCTGCCGCCTCGAGATAGAAGCGGTGGGCAGCCTCCTCCATGGCTTCCGCCTCTGCGCGCGCTTTCTCGATCGGCATCTCGGCAATGAGCCAATCGGGCTTCCGCTCCGGGAAATCGCGCACATGCTCGCGCCGGATGAGCGGAATCCGGCTGCCGAAGCGTGCCACGTGCAGGTCGATCAGCGCCTGTCGGTGGTGGCTCTCTTCCTCGGCCATGCCTTCGAACACGCGGGCGGAATGCGGGTATTTTTCGCGCAGCGCATCCGCATAGGCGAGGTAAATGCGTCCGTCGTCTTCTTCGGAAGAAATGGCGAGTGCCAGAATATCCTGTTCGCCCAGCGACAGAAACGGACGCTTCGAGCGGGAGAAGAGACGGGAAAACATCGATAGCAGCCTTCTTTAGAATTATTCTAAAGAAATAGGCGGCGTATCCTCAGGCGTCAAGGCCGTGGGCCGGTAGGCAGCCGACGCAGCGCCGCCGCCATTCTCCGACCCGCCGGCAAGGTTTCTCCCAATTCAGGCTTGGCGCGGTGAGCCTCGCTTCATTCCGCGTCGGCGACGCGGAGCGTCTCGAGCGTCGGCATCGAGGTGATGTTATAGCCGGAATCCACGTAATGGATTTCACCGGTGACGCCCCGGGAAAGATCGGAAAGCAAGTAGAGCGCCGAGCTGCCGACGTCCTCGATGGTGACCGTGCGGCGCAGCGGCGAATTCTTCTGCTGCCAGGAGAGCATGGCGCGGGCGTCGGAAATGCCGGCGCCGGCGAGCGTGCGGATCGGGCCGGCGGAGATGGCGTTGACGCGGATGCTGCGGGTTCCGTAGTCGGCCGCAAGGTAGCGCACCGAGGCTTCGAGCGCCGCCTTGGCGACCCCCATGACATTGTAGTTCGGCATCACCCGCACCGAGCCGCCATAGGTCAGCGTCAGCATCGTGCCGCCATCGCTCATGAGGTCGGCGGCGCGCCTGGCGATCTCGGTGAAGGAGAAGCAGGAGATCACCATGGTGCGGCTGAAATTCTCCCGCGACGTATCCGCGTAGAGACCTTTCAACTCGCTCTTGTCGGAGAAGCCGATGGCATGGACGACGAAGTCGAGCTTGCCCCAGCGCTCCTTGATCGCGTCTATGACGGCGTCGACCGAGGCGATGTCCTCGACGTCGCAGGGGAGAAGGAAGTCGGAATTCAGCTCCGCGGCAAGCGGCTTGACGCGCTTGCCGAGCGCCTCGCCCTGATAGGTGAAGGCGAGTTCGGCGCCCTGGCTTGCGAGGGCCTTGGCAATTCCCCAGGCAATAGAATGGTTGTTGGCCACCCCCATGATGAGGCCGCGCTTTCCGTTCATCAGTCCGTTCATCTGGTTATCCGTTATAGCGCTGGAAGACGAGCGTGGCATTGGTGCCGCCGAAACCGAAGGAGTTCGAGAGAACCGTGTCGATCTTGGCGTTGTCGATGCGCTTGCGGACGATCGGCACGCCCTCGAATTCGGGATCGAGCGTGTCGATATGGGCGCTTTCGCCGATGAAGCCGGCCTGCATCATCAACAGGCCGTAGATCGATTCCTGCACGCCGGCAGCCCCGAGCGAATGGCCGGTCAACGATTTTGTCGACTGGATGTGCGGCATCTTCTCGCCGAACACCTCGCGGATGGCGCCGATCTCCTTCTGGTCGCCGACCGGCGTCGAGGTTCCGTGCGTGTTGATATAGTCGACCTCGCCCTTCACGGTCGCGAGCGCCTGGCGCATGCAGCGCACCGCGCCCTCGCCGGAGGGGGCCACCATGTCGTAGCCGTCCGAGGTCGCGCCATAGCCGACGATCTCGGCATAGATCTTGGCGCCGCGGGCCTTGGCGCGCTCCAGCTCCTCGAGCACGAGGACGCCGGCGCCGCCGGCGATCACGAAACCGTCGCGGTCGACGTCATAGGCGCGCGAGGCCGAGGCCGGCGTGTCGTTGTACTTGGAGGACATGGCGCCCATGGCGTCGAAGAGGTTCGACATGGTCCAGTCGAGATCTTCGTGGCCGCCGGCGAACATCACGTCCTGCTTGCCCCACTGGATCATTTCCGCGGCGTTGCCGATGCAATGCGCCGAGGTCGAGCAGGCCGACGAGATCGAGTAGTTGACGCCGTGGATCTGGAACCAGGTGGCAAGCGTCGCGGAAGCGGTCGAGGACATCGCCTTCGGCACCGCGAAGGGGCCGATGCGCTTGGGGCTGACATTCTTGCGGGTGATCTCTGCGGCCTCGACGATGGTGCGCGTCGAGGCGCCGCCGGAACCCATGATGATGCCGGTGCGCTCATTGGTGATGTCGGCGGCATCGAGGCCCGCATCGGCAATCGCCTGCTTCATCGCCACATGGTTCCAGGCACCCGCCTGCGACAGGAATCGCATGGCACGCCGGTCGACGAGTTCGGCCGGGTCGAGCGTCGGCTGGCCCCAGACCTGGCACTTGAAGCCGTGCTCGGCGAAATCCGGGGAAAAGGTGATGCCCGACTTCGCTTCGCGCAGCGACGCGGTGACTTCGTCGGCATTGTTACCGATCGAGGAAACGATGCCGAGGCCCGTTACAACAACCCGTCTCATGGTAGATGACCTTTTCTTTATCTCGCTGGATGCGGGAGACGTCCCGCGGCTTAGTCGGCCTTGTCCTTGGACAGACCGACACGCAGATCGGTCGCCTGATAGATAGTCTCGCCATCGGCCTTCAGCCAACCGTCGGCGGTGCCGAGGACGAGGCGCCCGCGCATGACCCGCTTGAAGTCGATTCCGTATTGAAGCAGCTTGGTATGGGGACGAACCATGCCCTTGAACTTCACTTCGCCGGTCGACAGCGCCATGCCGCGGCCCGGTTCGCCGAGCCAGCCCAGGAAGAAGCCGGTCAATTGCCACATGCCGTCGAGGCCCAAGCAGCCGGGCATGATCGGGTTGCCCCGGAAATGGCATGGGAAATACCAGTCGTCCGGACTGACGTCGTATTCGGCGCGGATAAATCCCTTGTCGAAGTCGCCGCCCGTTTCGGAAATCTCCGTGATGCGATGGACCATCAGCATCGGCGGCAGCGGCAGCTGCGCATTGCCGGGGCCAAACAGTTCGCCTCGGCCGCAGGCAAGGATTTCCTCATAGCTGAAGCTGGATTGCCTGGTGGTCATGAATGGTTGCTTCCCCGAGTTCTCAAAAGTTCTCCGACCTGCTTTAGAGCAAGTTCGGCCTGAATTGAAGCGCGGCCCGTTATGGTCGCTGCCGGTTGCAGTCTGTCACCGTCGTCCAAGCAGAGCGACATGCGGGTGGAAAAACCCGTCTCGCATTGTCCTAAGCGCCGCTCCCTAGGCGATGGCGTTCCGCCGTCGCTTACAGTATGTATGTGGCCTCTGCCAGAGTTAAATGCCAGCCTTCCCCCCCTTTAGGCCGTTTTTCAGGCCTTTGCAGGTCCTTCCAGGGGCGGAATCTATTGAAAGCCTCGGCGGCAGAAGTTATATCGCAAGCTGATACTCCATAATCTTGGCAGGAATATCGGAACGGCTGCGCATGACGAAAGCAACGGAAATCTCTTCGCAGGAGAGGCTGCGCAATTCGGGCCTGCGCCCGACGCGCCAGCGCATCGCGCTCGCGGATCTGATTTTCGCCAAGGGCGACCGTCACCTGACCGTCGAGGAACTGCATGAGGAGGCGGTCGAGGCGGGCGTGCCCGTATCGCTCGCAACCGTCTACAACACCCTGCACCAGTTCACCGAAGCCGGCATGATCCGTGTTCTCGCCGTCGAGAGCGCCAAGACCTATTTCGACACGAATGTTTCGGATCACCACCATTTCTTTATCGAGGGCCAGAACGAGGTCCTCGACATTCCGGTGAGCAACATCCAGATCGGCAACCTCCCGGAGCCGCCGGAAGGCATGGAGATCTCCCATGTCGACGTGGTCGTCCGTCTGCGCCGCAAGACCCACCGCTGAGTCTACATGACCTCGTCTGGATCACGGCCTGGCCCGGCCTTGCCGGCCGGCAGCGTCCAGCCATAGCGAAGTGCCCCCCCGCGGACCGCAAAGGCAGCCGCAACGCCGAGCGCTGAACTCGCGGCAAGTGGCAGGCCGATCAGCGTCGCCACCACGAAGGCGCCGGCGCCGACGAGTGCGGCGGTGACATAGATTTCCGGCCTCAACAGCACTGACGGCTCACCGGCCAAGAGATCACGCAGGATGCCGCCGAAGGTCGCCGTCAGCATGCCGGTGACAATCGCAACCGTCGGCGAGCCGGTCGCCGCCAATCCCTTCGCCGCGCCCATGACGCAATAGGCGGAAAGCCCGACCGCATCGAGCCAGACGAGCAGCCGGTAACGCGACTCGAAACGGTGCGATGTCAGGAACACCAGGAACCCGACCGCGACGCAGACCAAGACATAGGCGGGGTTCATCACCCAGAAAACCGGCGTCGCGCCGAGGATCACGTCACGCATCGTGCCGCCGCCGATGCCGGTGACGGAGGCGAGGAACAGGTAACCGACGATGTCGAGTTGCTTGCGCGAGGCAGAAAGCGCGCCGGTCGCGGCGAACACGGCGATGCCGGCATAGTCGAGAATTTCGAGGATCGGCATGGATGCTCCGCTTGGACGACGCCCGAATTGGCAATTCAAGATCATTAACGCGGCGTCGCCGACAAGTCAGGAGGCACGCGCGCTCTCGCTGCCGTATTGCCGTCCACGCCTGTATCACTCTGGCAGCAGCGTCTGCGTGCGGCCGAGCAGATAATAGGCGAGAAGCCCCGTCCATTCCTTGGCGGCCGTCGTCGCCAGCTGCGCATTGAGCGAGGGCTGAGTGAAATCAAAGCCGAGCCGCACCTTGCCGCTCGTCCGGTAGTCCGCCGGCCAGGGAACGACCTCGATGCCGTTGGCGCGGAAGAGGCCGATCGAGCGTGGCATATGATAGGCCGAAGTGACCAAAGCACAGCGTTCGAGCCCGTTCGTCGCGAGGAGATCCCTCGTATAGCGGGCGTTCTCGAAAGTCGTGCGCGAGGCTTCCTCGCGGATCACCCGATCGGCCGCGATCCCGAAGGCGCCGAAAAAGCCTTGCGAGGCCCGCGCATCGCCTTCATAGGCGCCTGTGATCGAGCCGTCGCCGCCCGAAACCAGAACGCGCGCCGCCGGATAGGCCTTGGCGAGCCGGACCGCCTCGATGAAGCGATCGGCCGCCTGGTTGAACTCGATACCGCCGCGGCTTGCGATCACCACATTCTCAAAGGCGCCGCCGAGCACGATGATGCAGGAGATCTCCGCCCGCGGGGCCAAGGGCCGGGGAAACCGGTCTTCGAGGATCTGCAGGAAATAGGGGCCGGCGGTGGTGAACAGGCTGAGGAACAGCACCAAGAGACCGAGCGAAGCGAAGATGCCGCCGCTCCGGCGGAAGCGGGAGAAGATCAGCAGCACGCCGAAGAGGATGCTGAAGAAAGCAACGGAGAGCGGCTGGGCAATGAGCCAGAAGATTTTGGAGGCGAGGAACATGATGATCGTTCTTGTTCCGGTCGGTTAAGATTTCGCAAAGTCCTTAGGCGGCTTCACCGTCCAGACATGCCACTCTCGACTAAGTCTCTCATCAATTTGTCCGTTTTGACTCCGGATGCAAAGCGGACTTCACTCAACCTTGGGATAGCGTTGAGGGGCGTGTCGTGTTCAAACGCTTGGCTTTAGTACTTGGCTTCCTGTGGATGATGCCGCTCAATGCCGGCGCCGCACAGCTTCAAATGGAGAAGCTCTCGGAGAGCATTCATCTGATCCTTGTCGACGGCGAATTTATCGAAGGCGACGACACCCGTTTCAAGAATATGGCGATCACGGCCGAACGAGCCGTCGTTGCGTTCAACAGCCCCGGTGGCCTTGTACAAGTCGGTATTGAGATCGGCCGAACGATTGCGATCAAAGGCTTCTATACGGCCGTTGCGGATCAACATGTGTGTGCATCGTCGTGTGGGTTGGCTTGGCTGGCTGGCCACAAACGGCTGCTCTCTCCAACATCCAAGATCGGATTTCATGCAGCCTTCGTCAACGAGGCGGGTCGGCAAGATGTAAGCAGTGCGGGCAATGCCCTGGTCGGCTCATACCTCCAGCAGCTCAACCTTAATCCGAATATCATCGTCTATGTCACCGCGACCGGCCCCTCCTCCATGCAGTGGCTGACGGCGGATGATGCGGAGCGGATCGGCCTGGATGTGGAGGTCTTGCATCTAGGTGACACCGCCGCAGGTGCACCAGTGCCCTTTGGCGGAGCCGCAGAAGAACAAGCCAATCTCTCCGTGCCGAAATCCACTGTCCCGCAGCGAAGCTGGCTCTATTTCGACTACACCGATCTTCCGGGCTACGACCTGCCCGGCATGCCGCTGAAGCTCGAGACCGCCGCGCGTTGCCAGTCGGCCTGCCAAGCCACCGACCGCTGCTCTGCCTTCACCTTCAATCAAATTCACCGCGCTTGCTTCCTGAAAGGAATGGCCACCGAAGCGCTGCAGTTTTCGGGCGCCGTTTCCGGCTACTATGGTCAGACGAGCGACATCAGCAGGGTCGGCCACGATTTTGGCCCTTCGGTCGCATTTAGGACGAGCAGAAACGTCGAAATCGTGGGCAAACCGTTCGCCAGGATCAAGAACTTCACTCTGGCCGCCTGTCAAGATCAGTGCGTCCTCACTCCATCTTGCCAAGGCTTTTCGTTCTATCGAAACGGAATGTGCCTGATGTTCGAGGCGCGCAACCCCACGAAGACAAATCTTACGTCAGTAGCCGGGGTTCGTGCGGACTGAGGGCTGCTTGGGAAATTTTGGTGGAGCTAAGCGGGATCGAACCGCTGACCTCTTGCATGCCATGCAAGCGCTCTCCCAGCTGAGCTATAGCCCCATCAAGGGTCCGGCAGTGCCGGTTCCGGGAAGTTCGTCGGGCGTCGTGCCCGGCGAGTGGCGGCTTATTACTTCTGCTTTTGGCAGATGGCAAGCCGAAAATTAAAGGCCGGAGAAATTTTATCTTCCTTTCCGGCCGGCCGCCCGGCCGCTGCATGATCGCGCGGCCGGAGCAGCTTTTATCCGACTTTTGAACGCCTTAGACGTCCTCGTCCTCGTCGGAGACGCCGATAAGGTCGCTCATGTCGTCGTCATCGTCTTCGTCGTCGGCCTCGAGGAAGGTGTCGTCGTCGTCGCCGTCGATCTCGACGTCGTCATCGCCGAGATCCGGCAGGTCGTCGCCGCCCGATGCCTCGTCGTCGGCATCCTCGAGCGAAACGAGTTCGACTTCGGTGTTCTCTGCATCGACTTCCGTGACGTCTTCCTCTTCCTCCTTCTCGAGCACCTTGGCGACGGAGGTTTCCTCGAAGAACGACAGCGGATAGGACTTGCCGGTATAGGGGGAGACGATCGGGTCACGGTTCAGATCGTAGAATTTGCGCCCCGTTTCCGGGTCGATGCGCTTTGTTCCAAGTTCCGGTTTTGCCACAGTCAAAGCCTCTTGAATGGCCGGCGAGCCGGCTCTTGCCGGTAAAGCCGGCGGTTAGAAAGGTATCAAGCTGATGATGATTAGCCGGTCCCCATAATCGTCTTGGTGTCGTCTGTCAAAGGCAAACTTCCGGGGCCGGCTGCGCCGGATTTTCTTCTTGGGGGAGGATGACCCCTATTGCTCTTTATGTTAGGGAGCGCGCAACACCGGCGGTTCCTCGTTCAACCCCAAGCAGCGCTTGTCCTGGACCGCCGACGAGCCGGATTGTCAGAGGTAAATATCATGTCCCATGGCCTGAGCCCGCGGCCCGCCACCGCCAAGAAGTCTGCCGATCTCAAGGGCACCGTGCGCATTCCCGGCGACAAGTCGATCTCGCACCGCTCCTTCATGTTCGGCGGCCTTGCCTCGGGCGAGACGCGCATTACCGGACTGCTCGAGGGCGAGGACGTGATCAATACCGGCAAGGCCATGCAGGCGATGGGTGCGAAGATCCGCAAGGATGGCGACACCTGGATCATCAACGGCGTCGGCAACGGCGCCCTGCTGGCGCCGGAAGCGCCGCTCGATTTTGGCAACGCCGGCACCGGCTGCCGACTAACCATGGGTCTTGTCGGCGTCTATGATTTCGATTCCACCTTCGTCGGCGACGCTTCGCTGACCAAGCGGCCAATGGGCCGCGTGCTCGACCCGCTGCGTCAGATGGGCGTGCAGGTGAAGTCGGCCGAGGGCGACCGGCTGCCGGTGACGCTGCGCGGGCCGCAGACGCCGAACCCGATCACCTATCGCGTGCCGATGGCCTCCGCCCAGGTGAAATCCGCCGTTCTGCTCGCCGGCCTCAACACGCCGGGCATCACCACCGTCATCGAACCGGTGATGACCCGCGATCATACGGAAAAGATGCTGCAGGGCTTCGGCGCCAACCTGACGGTCGAGACCGGTTCAGACGGCGTGCGCACCATCCGCCTCGAGGGCCGCGGCAAGCTCACCGGCCAGGTCATCGACGTGCCGGGCGATCCCTCCTCCACCGCCTTCCCGCTGGTGGCGGCGCTGCTCGTCCCGGGCTCGGACGTCACCATCCTCAACGTGCTGATGAACCCGACCCGCACCGGCCTGATCCTGACGCTCCAGGAAATGGGCGCCAATATCGAGGTCATGAACCGGCGCCTTGCCGGCGGAGAGGACGTCGCCGATCTGCGCGTCCGCCATTCGGAGCTCACGGGCGTCACGGTGCCGGAAGAGCGCGCCCCGTCGATGATCGACGAATATCCGGTGCTCGCCGTCGCCGCCGCCTTTGCCGACGGCGCCACCGTGATGAACGGCCTCGACGAACTGCGCGTCAAGGAATCCGACCGCCTTTCGGCCGTCGCCGACGGCCTGAAGCTCAACGGCGTCGACTGCGACGAGGGCGAAGCCTCGCTCGTCGTGCGCGGCCGCCCGGACGGCAAGAGTCTCGGTAGTGCCGCCGGCGCTCAGGTGAAAACCCATCTCGACCACCGCATCGCCATGAGCTTCCTTGTCATGGGATTGGCCTCCGAGCATCCGGTGACCATCGATGACGCAACGATGATTGCCACCAGCTTCCCGGAATTCATGGATTTGATGACGGGGTTGGGTGCGAAGATCGAGTGATCGATATAACAGGACATCGGTCGGGCTCGCGTGGAGCCAAATCTCTGCAAAGCGAAATCGGCAGCGACCGGACGGCTGACGTGGTGTCCTGAGCACCCGTGTGGTGTCATGAGCACCCCTGTAGCCGACCTTCCCCGCAGCCTCGCTTATGAGCCGTGGCCCGAAAGCGACGGCTCATACGTTACTGCGTGCCACCCGATGGGGCTTGCTGAGTACCCTGTCCTCCTGTGGGAGCGGGTTGCGTGGTTTGCCCGCCTTCAGGCGCCTGTTGCGTTCCCTGCCCACCAGCCGGTGTTTCGATGGTCGGGGCGTTGACATTGACATCCGGGTCACCTCCGCCGCCGGCACCATCGAACAGGTCGCCGCCAAAGAGGAACAAGGCGCCGACGACAAGCAGAACCAACACTATAGCCACGGCCCAGCCGCCGCCACTACCAGTATTCACAACTGTTGGACCTCTATCAGCCATTTAACTTCTCCTTATTCTTCACGCTGTGGCAAAACTCACAGGAGTGATTTAGGTTCCACCAAGAACAAGGACGGCAAAGCGGTGCGATATGAGCCCGTGGACGGGTTTGAAATCACGTTTAAATAGTTTGACGCGAAACAATCGTGGTTTTCTTCAGTCGGACGAAAGAATTCCCCTATTGTTTGCCCGGCATGCAGTTGGATGTCGCTCTGAATAGTACCACCGCTGACCAGCGCCCTACCCGGCCCATACGCAACAGGCCGGCGAACCGTAAATTATCGAATGATCGTGGATTCTCCGTCGATTTTGATCTAACAGGCCCCGCAGAAACGACCGCAGGACCAAATATGATCACCATCGCCATCGACGGACCCGCTGCCTCCGGCAAGGGCACGCTTTCGCGCCGCATCGCCGAGGAATACGGCTTCCACCATCTCGACACGGGGCTCACCTATCGTGCCACGGCCAAGGCGCTCCTCGATGCTGGGCTGTCGCTCGATGATGAGGCGGTGGCCGAGAGGATGGCGCGCGAGGTCGAGCTTGCCGGACTCGATCGTTCGGTACTGTCCGCGCATCAGATCGGCGAGGCGGCCTCGAAGATCGCCGTCATGCCGGCGGTGCGGCGAGCGCTGGTCGAGGCGCAGCGTGGCTTTTCGCTGAGGGAGCCCGGGACCGTGCTCGACGGGCGCGACATCGGCACCGTCGTCTGCCCGGATGCGGCGGTAAAGCTCTATGTCACCGCCTCGCCGGAAGTGCGGGCCAAGCGGCGCTATGACGAGATCATTGCCGGCGGCGGCACGGCCGATTACGGGGCGATCTTCGAGGACGTCAAAAAGCGCGACGAGCGCGACATGGGCCGGGCCGACAGCCCGCTGAAGCCCGCCGAGGATGCGCACTTGCTCGACACGTCCGAAATGGGTATAGAGGCCGCATTCCAGGCGGCGAAGACGCTGATCGACGCTGCCCTGAAAGAGAAGATTTGAAGAAAGCCCTGTTTCCGGTTCCGGCCGAAACCGTCTTTCTCGAAAAGCCTGAAATTCCGTCCATGCGCCGGATTGCCCTTTAAGAAGGGCGGACTGGGTTCAGGCCCTTTTAACGCTAGCCCCCGGCGCACATGCGTCTCCGCCAGGAGATGCAGCAGGAGATTACATGTCTGCAACCACCCCCACCCGTGATGATTTCGCCGCACTTCTCGAAGAGTCCTTCGCCAAGACGGACCTCGCCGAAGGCTATGTCGCCAAGGGCGTCATCACGGCCATCGAAAAGGACGTCGCCATCGTCGATGTCGGTCTGAAGGTCGAAGGCCGCGTTCCGTTGAAGGAATTCGGCGCCAAGGCCAAGGACGGCTCGCTCAAGGTCGGTGACGAAGTCGAGGTCTATGTCGAGCGTATCGAAAACGCGCTCGGCGAAGCCGTTCTGTCGCGCGAGAAGGCTCGCCGCGAAGAGAGCTGGCAGCGCCTGGAAGTGAAGTTCGAAGCCGGCGAACGCGTCGAAGGCATCATCTTCAACCAGGTCAAGGGCGGCTTCACCGTCGATCTCGACGGCGCCGTAGCCTTCCTGCCGCGTTCGCAGGTCGACATCCGTCCGATCCGCGACGTCACGCCGCTGATGCACAATCCGCAGCCCTTCGAAATCCTCAAGATGGACAAGCGCCGCGGCAACATCGTCGTTTCGCGCCGCACGGTTCTCGAAGAGTCGCGCGCCGAGCAGCGTTCTGAAATCGTTCAGAACCTCGAGGAAGGCCAGGTTGTCGAGGGCGTCGTCAAGAACATCACCGATTACGGTGCGTTCGTCGACCTCGGCGGCATCGACGGCCTGCTGCACGTCACCGACATGGCATGGCGCCGCGTCAACCATCCGTCGGAGATCCTGAGCATCGGCCAGCAGGTCAAGGTTCAGATCATCCGCATCAACCAGGAAACCCACCGCATCTCGCTCGGCATGAAACAGCTCGAGTCCGATCCGTGGGATGGTATCGGTGCGAAGTACCCGGTCGGCAAGAAGATCACCGGTACGGTCACGAACATCACCGACTACGGTGCGTTCGTCGAGCTGGAGCCGGGCATCGAAGGCCTGATCCACATCTCCGAAATGTCCTGGACCAAGAAGAACGTTCACCCCGGCAAGATCCTGTCCACCAGCCAGGAAGTCGACGTGGTCGTTCTCGAAGTCGATCCGACCAAGCGCCGTATCTCGCTCGGCCTCAAGCAGACGCTCGAGAACCCGTGGCAGGCCTTCGCGCATAGCCATCCGGCTGGTACCGAAGTCGAAGGCGAAGTCAAGAACAAGACCGAATTCGGCCTGTTCATCGGCCTCGACGGCGACGTCGACGGCATGGTCCACCTTTCAGACCTCGACTGGAACCGTCCGGGCGAGCAGGTCATCGAGGAATACAACAAGGGCGATGTCGTCCGTGCTGTCGTTCTCGATGTCGACGTCGAGAAGGAGCGGATCTCGCTCGGCATCAAGCAGCTCGGCAAGGACGCCGTCGGTGAAGCGGCTGCTTCCGGCGAACTGCGCAAGAACGCCGTCGTTTCGGCCGAAGTCATCGGCGTCAACGATGGCGGCATCGAAGTGAAGCTCGTCAACCACGAAGACATCACCTCGTTCATCCGCCGCGCCGATCTGTCGCGTGACCGCGACGAACAGCGTCCGGAGCGCTTCTCGGTCGGTCAGGTTGTCGACGCCCGCGTCACCAACTTCTCCAAGAAGGACCGCAAGATCCAGCTGTCGATCAAGGCTCTGGAAATCGCGGAAGAGAAGGAAGCCGTCGCTCAGTTCGGTTCATCCGACTCGGGCGCCTCGCTCGGCGACATCCTGGGTGCTGCTCTGAAGAACCGTCAGAGCAACGAGTAATCGTTGTAAGGCTGGAAATGATAAGCCCGCGGAGAGCGATCTCCGCGGGCTTTTTTGGGGCTGCGATTGCTCTTGGTTCGGCGTTCAACCGAGATCGCCGAGTTTCCTGTAGAGGTCATAGGCGTCGCTTGCCTTGGCATCGACCGCATCGTCGCCGTCGCCTTCGGGATCTTGCCCTCGCCTCGCCTCTTCCCGGTCGTCTTTGCCGGTGCCGTCGTCCTCGCCCTCATCGGCTGGATGGCGGTCGGTCCGGTCGGCTTCGTCTTCCGCCTCCTCCTTTGCCGGCAGATAGGGCACCATTGCGAAGGGGATGATCTCCGGCAGACCGCTCTCGACGAGGAGAGCGACGGCCTGTTGCATGGCGACGTCTTCGCCCGCCGGCGCTTGCCCTTGAACGGCAGCCGAACCTCGCAGGGCGGCGTCCGGCTTTTCCGCAGCGACCGGTTCGGAGATGGGCTGCCCGTCCTCGGCGGCACTGTCGGGGGGCGGAGCCTCCGGCAGCCGCTCGGGCAAATCAGGCGCCGGCCGCGTCCGCACAGCTTCTCGTTCGCCTTCCCCCGATGCCGGCGCCCGCCGGTCCTCCGCCACGCCTTCCGGCAGATCGAGACTCACTTGCAGGAGCGCATCGACGGCATCGGCGAGTGCGGACTCCGGCACGATTTCCGGAGGCGCCGCGGCCTGGACCGGTGCCCGTGCGTCGCTTCCTTTGGCGCGCGTCGGCCCATAGGTTCCGTCCGCCTCGAATCCTTCCGACCCCCTGGTCGGCGCTTGCGCGCCGGTCGGTTCCGCTTCGCCAAAAATCTGCTCCGCCCCGCCGTCCGGCAACTCGGCGGCCCGATGCTGGGCGGCCACGTCATCGCCTTCAGAACGAGCCGGCAAGACGTCATCCGTCGAAGCCGCGGCATTTTCCGAAGCCTCAGCCAAAGCCGGCTCTATCGCCTCGGCCGGCTCGAGGCCGTCCTCCGTGGCCACGGCAGAAGGCGCAGGCGCAGCACTATCGCCATTGCTCGTCGATCGCGGCGTTGGGGCCGGGGCCGGCGGTTCCTCTGCCCGGGCCGGTGCACCGGGCTCTCGCGGCATTTCTTCCAGAACCGGCTCGGCGGATGCACCGTCATCGGCACCATAGGTTTTCCGCAGCATCGCCTGCAGCAGCGCCAGGTCGTTGGGCGAGGGAGTCGAGGCGGCGGCAAGGTGCGGGGCTGCCGACAGCGGCAGCGGCAGATTCCTGATTCCCGTGTGGCCAGCGGGCAAGGGCGTCGTGGGGTTCGCAAATCCTGTCGATGGCCCGCTTTGCGTCAGGGCAGCTAGGCGTCGCGCAAGGCTGCCGCCGCCAAGCTGCCTCTCTATCGCCTGACGCTCCGGCAGCGGCAAGGATTCCACTACCTCGACGAGACGCCGGACAAAGCCGCGGCCGCCTTCCTGCGGCAGCGGCGGAAACTTCAGAACACGGGCGAGGTCCTCAACGAGTCGCACCAGCGCCTCGCGGGGAAGAATCTCCTTGCCCGAGAGGTGACGTCCAAGGATGTCGAGCAACTTCTGGATCGCCTCGGCGCGCTGGCCGGCAGGTGGCAGGACCCGCCGGACGGCCTGGACGAGATCGTCGCCGAGCGTGGTTGCGTTCCTGATCGTGCCAATAGGTATCGGCATCCTCATCTCCAATTGCGTGCGTCGGCGCCATCGCGGAGCCGCGCTCGCCATCGAACGTCCTTGCTGCTAGAGGGCGCCTCATGCGCATATCGGCCGATGGGCCGGCTCCGCGGCGGGCTAGCCGCTGGCATGGGACTTGGCATGATGACCGAATATAGAGCAAAGAAGTTTAGGAAGTGTTAACCATGGCTGCGGCAGGGGGCGCTTTTTCCGATGGCCTCGCCAACCGGATCATGCGTCCAAGGCTTCGCTCTTGCCGGAGGGCTCCCGCCGGTCCATCCTATGAGGGCCAGTCCCGATGGAGCTGCCGATGACATTCCGTCCGCCGCAAGCGCTCAGCCGTTTCGATGCCGGAAGCGGCGTGAACGTCCTCGAATACGAATTGATGGCCGAGCGCGCCGACGCCCTGGGGCGCCATGGCCTCAAGGTCGAGAAAGCGCTCGCCGCCCTTACCGGCTTCGACCGGGATCGGGGCCGGCCGGAGGAACGCCAGCGGCTGCTCGACGAGGCGGCTGACGCCGTCTGGGCCTTCCTGATCCAGCGGGAAATCTGCGGATTGCGCGACAGCCGCGACGCGGTGCGCCGCTACGGCATTCCGGGGGAAGTCATGGCGCGGCTCGGGATCGTCAGGAAAAGATAGGCCGCACGTCCCAGGGGCGGGACGCGGCAGTCTGCTCGCGTCGCAGCTTCAGGCATCAGGCAGGCCCGGCGAAAGCCGCCGCCGAGCCTCATTTGAACGAGCCGTTACCAGCCGTATCTGTAGTACCGATGGCCGTAGTAACCGGGACGATAATAGCGGTACGGAGCGCCGTAATACCGGTATGGATAATAGCCGGGGTAGTAGCCTGGGCCGTAATAGCGGGTGCCGTAATAATAGCGGTTCCCATAGTAATGGTGACGCGGATAGTATCCGCCCGTCCCGAAATAGAAGGTGATTCCGGCTCGCCGATAGCCGTGATGGTAGCCCGGCCAGCCGCCGTAATAGCCGCCGCGCCAGCGCGGGTAATAGCCCCGACCATAGTATCCGCGGTGGGTGACAGTTTGGACGCCTGCGGGCGCCTTGATCTCTATGTCGAGCGCCGGACGCGGCATGGCCTGGACGGGCGCTGCGGGGGGGATCATGGAGGCGGCCGCCAAAGCGCAGCTCATAACGAAATTCCGAAATCCCGTCATTTTCTCCTCACTTTCCGTAAGACGTGCTTTCTGGTTCCTGCCCCTTCTCCGAAGACATTTGTTTGGTTGGTTCTATTTCATGACTCTCGGCGCGCACACGCGTACTCAGGCCCGGATCTCCGCGCGGTCCAGTCGTCCGCAGAAGCATGCGCCTCTCCGGCGCTCATGTCACTGGAATTCTTGCCTGTCGTGGCGCGTTGGAACGCTCGTCGGGATCGGCGGAAAGCGGGTTACGTCGAAGCGGCGCCGCTTGCCGGAGCTTTTTCGCGTCCTGAGGTGAAAACTTCAAAATGCCTGTTGACACTTCGCCCCCGGCCTTTTACATGCCGGTCCGTCGCCCAGATGGCGGAATTGGTAGACGCGCAGGTTTCAGGTACCTGTGCCGCGAGGCGTGGAGGTTCGAGTCCTCTTCTGGGCACCATTTCCCTTTAGAAATGCAGAAAAAGCCCGGATTCCCGGGCTTTTTGCATTTTTGCGATCAAGGCAAAAGCGGGCATGCTGACGCCCTACGCCGCCGTGCCCGCCTCTTCGCCGGGTGGCTGTCCGGCGTTCGCGGCGGTCGGCAGCACCTCGTAGATTTCCAGAGCAGTGGCTCGCCCCTTCGCCTGGGCAAGGCCGAGCGGGCGGAAGGCGATCACCTCGCTGCACTGCGCCACCACGGCGCCGCTCGCGAGAATCGTGGTGCCGTAGTCCTTGTTCATGCCCTCGAGCCGCGAGGCGACGTTCACCGTGTCGCCCATGGCGGTATATTGCAGGCGCTCCTTGGCGCCGACGCTGCCGACGACGGCCGGACCGGTATGGAGGCCGAAGCGGGTACGGAACTCCGGCAGCCCCCTCTCCCGCTGGCTGGCGTTGAAGGCGGCGAGCCGCTCTTCGACCGCCAACGCGCAGCGGCAGGCGTGTTCGGCATGGTGCGGATCGGCGACCGGCGCGTTCCACATGGCAAAGACCGAATCGCCGAGAAACTGGATGATTGTGCCTTCATGGGCGGCGACCACCTCGCTGAAGATGTCGAAATATTCCGACAGCATCGCCACCACCGCCTCCGGCGAGTGGTGTTCGCTGATCGTCGTGAAATCGTAGATGTCGGTGAACAGCGCCGTCACCTCCTGGCGCCAGCCGGCGCGACCGGCGAACTGCCCGGATTCGATGCCCTTGCGCACCAGTTCGCGCGGCACGTAAAGCGCAAAGGTGGAGATCGCATCGCGGGCCCTGTTCATCGCGCTGTTGAGGGTCGAGATTTCCGCCACGTGCGAGGAGACCTTGATCGGCGTTGCGAAATCGAGATCCTGCAGCCGATTGGCACTGGCGGTGAGCTGGTTGAGCGACTTGGTGATCAGATGCGCGAGGACTAGCGAGAACAGGACGGCAAGCACCACCACCGAACCGGAGATGGCGAGGCCCTGGACGAGAGTCTCGTTGGCGGCGGCCATCAACTCGTCGAGCGGCGCCGCGACCACGATCCGGTGGCCCGCTAGAAGCTGCGCCGATTGGATCGGCGTCACCGCGACGAGATAGGTGCGATCGCCGACATCGACCAGGACCGCCTTGCCCGGGGCCGGCGGATTGCGCCGGATGCTTTCGACGAGCGGATCGGCCTCAGGCACCGCGACCGGCGCGGTGCTGTCCTTCGTAGCCAGAATGCGCTTCATCGCCATCGGATCCGAATGGATGATCGGCCTTCCGACAGCATCGAGAACCAGCGACACGGAGTCGGCCGTCAGCCGTTCGCGAGACAGGAAATCGGTGATCGTGTCCACGACGACGTCGGCGCCGATGACGATCTGCGGATTGCCGCGATGAGCCTGCGAAATGGTCATGCCGAGCTTGCCCGTCGTTGCCATCTCGTAGGGGCCGACCGACATCGGCGCCTTGCCATTGACGGCCGCGCGGTACCAGGGGCGCGTCCGCGGATCGTAGGCGGTCGAGGGCACGCTGCGTTCGGCAAACTGCAGGCCGCTTTCGTCGAGGAAGAGGATCCGATAAAGCCCCCTTCCCTGGTCGTCGCGCTCCATCGAACGCACCGCGAGCGTCGCGCCGCGCGGCGCATCGAGTGCCATCCGCCAGGCAGACGAGCGAAGATCGACCACGTGGAAGAAGGCGCCGCTCGGATAGCCGACATAGACGCCGTCGATATGCGGCGAGCGGATGATGCCTTCGCGCAGCAGCGCCACCTTGTCGTTCATGCGCTGCGGCGGCGGTACCAGAAAGGCGTTGGCGACAGATGCCACGAGGCTGACCAGCGCCGACGTGTCCCCGGAAAGCATACCGAGCCGATCCACGAGGCGATCGACGAAGGCGCCCATGTTGGCCTCGGCATCCTCGATTGCGGCGTTGCGGGCGCGGCGGTAGTCGAGCCCTACGAGGGTGGCGGACACGACGACGAGCACGGCGACCATGACGAGGCTCAGCAGCGACCGGAGCGTCCAGGTATCGAGACGCTTGTTCTCCTTAGAGCCGCGCATGTCCGTGCCCCTATGCGGATTGGCTAGGTCCTGAACCTAAAATTGATCTTGGCGCTATCGCGCGGGCTTGCATAGGGCCGTTTGTTGCCGTTGTCAGCAGGGCGGCGTCAATTGACGCTGACCGGCCGGGACCGCATCCGCGCCACCGTCTCCCGTTCCGCCCGCTTGCAGCGCATCGGCGGCAGGTTGCGGTCCATCAAGTCCATGTCCTCGAGCACCATCTCGCCCATCTTCTTGAACGCCTGGTCGAGCGCGCCGGCGCGATGCGCCGAGCGCAGGAAGCCGGGAAGCCGGCGGACCGGATGGTCGAGCGGAAGCGGTTCTTCCGGGAAGACGTCGCTCGCCGCGACGATCCGGCCGCTTGCGACCGCGGCGATCAGCGCATCGAAGTCGACGACGCCGGCGCGGCTGAGCAGAATGAAGGCCGCTCCGGGCCGCATCTTGGCGAAGGCTTCGGCAGCGAGAAAACCTTCATTCTCGCTGGTGACGGCGGCGACAACGAAGACGAAATCGCTGATCGAGAGCACCGTCTCGAGCGAGGCCGGCTCAACCCCGGCGTCGGTGAGAATGGAGGCGGGCAGCCAGGGATCATGGACGCGGATCCTGGCGCGAAAACCGGAAAGCACCCGGTTCAACGCCCTTCCGAGATCGCCGAAGCCGACGATGCCGATCTCGGAGCCGGAGAGGAGCCGCGCCGAAGCGTTGCCTTCGCCGCCCCAGAGCTCGCGTCCCTCGCGGAAGGCGAGATCGGCATCGACGATGCCCCGGGCGAGATTGAGCGCCATGGCGAGCCCCAGTTCCGCCACCGGCTCGGCGAACACCTGCCCGCTCGTCACCACGTGAATGCCGCGCTGGAAAAGCACCTCATAGGGCATGTTGTTGAGGAGGTTGCTTTCGACATTGAGGATGGCGCGCAGCTGCGGCATGCGTTCGAGCGTCCGCTCGTCCAGCGGCGGCTGGCCGATGATGTAGCGAACCTCGCCAAGCGTGGCGTCATCGAGCCCGGCAATGTTTTCCGGATCGGCCTCGACGATGCGATAGCGTCGATCGAGTTCACCTCGCGCTTGCCGGCTGAAGATCAGCTCAAGCGTGCGCGGCGCCGGCGCGCTGATGACAAGCGGTCGCTTCGTCTCGGGCATTGTCTTTCCTCCCTCTCCAGCCGAGAAAGCCGCCGCATTCAATAGTTCAGGCCGCGCTTCTGCCGTTCGAGCGACGGCGGCAGTCGGCCGCTTTGAAAGACCGGCCCGTCGCCCTTGCGGCATCGGTAGATCGTATCGAAACGAGGGCGGCCATGAGAGGGTTCGAACGGCCCGTAGCGGTCGATGAAGACCTGCTCGCAGACGGTGCTCTCGCCGTCCTGCAACGGGTTCACTGGCCGCACGCCGGGAAGGTCATGAAAGCTCTGGGCGAAATTGAGACGCGTCCCGTCCGCCAGGGCGGCACTGGTGAAGAGGCTCAGCACCAGGGCGGCCAGGAAAAGCGATAGTGCGGAACGGAAGGAACTCATGCCGGCGGACTCTCGGAGCACGGCGGCGGAACGCCGACGCAGGGACACGGTATCGCGGCCGACAAACTTGCGCTATAGGCCAGCTACACTCTACAGCGCCGCCCGCCGCATCAGACGCGGCGAAGGGCTGCTACTTTGAATCACTGCATGGTTCCTTAAATCGAATCCGCTTTAAGGAACCATGCAGCTCACGATCTGGGGATTCTCGATGGCGAATACAATACGGTTCCACGAAGGTGATATTTCCGCAACCGACGCGGGCCGCTACACCGGCGCGATCGCCATCGACACGGAAACGCTCGGCCTCGTTCCCCGCCGCGACCGTCTCTGCGTCGTGCAGCTTTCGCCGGGCGACGGTACCGCCGACGTGATCCGCATCGCCGCCGGACAGAAAGAGGCGCCGAACCTCGTTGCCATGCTTGCCGATCCGACCCGCCAGAAGATTTTCCACTTCGGCCGCTTCGACATCGCCGTGCTGTTCCACACTTTCGGCGTTACCGCCACTCCGGTCTTCTGCACCAAGATCGCCTCGCGTCTGACCCGCACCTATACGGACCGGCACGGCCTCAAGGACAATCTCAAGGAACTGCTCGACATCGATATCTCCAAGCAGCAGCAGTCCTCCGACTGGGCCGCCGAAATCCTCTCGCCGGCGCAGCTCGAATACGCCGCCTCGGATGTGCTCCACCTGCATGCGCTCAAGGACAAGCTGACGGCGCGCCTCATGCGCGACGGCCGCATCGACCACGCCGAAGCCTGCTTCGCCTTCCTGCCGACCCGCGCCAAGCTCGACCTGCTCGGCTGGGAAGAGACGGATATTTTCGCCCATAGCTAAGGGCAGGCTTGTCGGTTCTCGGGGTGAGTCTCGGGCACTGCGGTCCTTGTGCCAAATCCCGATTTTCTCCACTCCAGCGTCATCCTCGGGCTTGACCGGAGGATCCATGCCCATGCCTCAAACAGTCGAAACTTGGTTACGCCAGTTCTGAAAAGCGCGTGCACCGGTGTTTGTGTTTAGATCCTCGGGTCAAGCCCGAGGATGACCCATTGGTGGGGTGCGCCAGTGAGACGAGGCATACAGCCCGCGCACAATTCGGGGCGGCGACGCGGGGGCCGATCCCAGTCACCTCTTCAAGGCATCATCCACAGCAGCGCGGCATAGCGGGCCGCCTTGCCGATCGTCACATAAGCGAGGAAGGCGGCGAGCGGCGTCCGGAGCAAGCCCGCCGCGAGCGTCAGCGGATCGCCGACGATCGGTAGCCAGGAGAAAAGCAGCACCGGCTGGCCGTATCGCGCGAAGAGCGTTTCGGCCTTTTGCCGCGCCCGCGGCGAGACCGGAAACCAGCGCCGGCCCTCGAAGCGGATCGCGAAGCGGCCGAGGGCGTAATTCACCAGCGCGCCGAGCACATTGCCCGCCGTCGCTGCGAGAAACAGCGCGGCCCGGGTCGTCTCGGCTGAAAGAGCCGCAGCAACCACCGCCGCTTCCGACAGGCCGAACAGCAAGGTCGCGGAGAGAAAGGCTGCGCCGAAGACGCCGGCAAGCGTGGCGAGATCCAGGAGTTCAGCTCCTGTCGACGTGGCCGAGATCGCGCTCCGGCTCGATGACGTAGCGGATTCGCTGCTTCAATTCCTTTGGCCCCGGAAAGCCGCCGTCGCGCTTGCGCTCCCAGACGAGCTCGCCATCGACGCGGATCTCGAAATTGCCGCCGGTGCCGGGGATCAGCGCCACCTCGCCGAGCGTGTCGGCAAAGGTCGACAGCAGCTCCTGCGCCATCCAGCCGGCGCGCAGTAGCCAGTTGCACTGGGTGCAATAAAGGATCGTGACGCGCGGCTTCTCACTCATCTGACAATATCCTGTTTCGGCCACCATAGCTTTGTGGTTGGCGCGGAACAACCGGCGCCTCACTGGCTCTTCACACAATTGTCAACTCAAGCAATCATGTTTTTATCGCGCGGTCCTTGTTTTTGAAGACATGTGCGGCAAGAGACTTCGCATTGCAACACTTTGCGAGAGGGATAGCATGACCACTGTAACCAAAAGCCGCCCGCGGACGATCCTGCCGGCGCTCGAAAAGATCTACCTGCCGCTCGATACTTTCGCCGAGACGCTGCTGCGCGTTCTCGCCGGCGCGCTGCTCGTCACCCATGGCTACGGCAAGATCCTCGATCCGTTCGGCGCCGCCGGCATGGTCGAAGGGCTCGGCTTCTATCCGGGCGTCTTCTGGTCGCCGCTGCTTTCGGCCACCGAATTCTTCGGCGGCATCTTCCTCGCCATCGGCTTCCTAACCCGGCCCGCCGCCTTTGCGGCCACCATCGTGCTGCTCGTCACCGTCTATTTCCACGGCATCGTCCAGGGTGAGGGCCTCGGCGGCGCCGAGAAGTCGATCCTTTGGGCCGCGATCACCTTCTTCTTCGCCATCCGCGGCGCCAACGGCCAGTCGGTCGACGCCAAGCTCGGCAAGCAATTCTGAACCTTGTACCGAGACGCGGCCGAAGTGTTCCGGCCGCATCTCAGCCTACTTGAACGGCAGCTTCGCCCGTGGTCATCTGACGGCGGGAGGAGCGAAGCATGAGTGAAGCGATCGAAGGCGGCTGCTTTTGCGGCCGCATCCGCTACCGTCTGAAACGTCGGCCGATGTTCGTCCATTGCTGCCATTGCCGCGATTGCCAGCGCCAGCTCGGCAGCGCCTTCGTCATCAACGGCCTCGTCGAGGCGGAAAACCTCGAGCTTCTTCAAGGCGAGCCGGTCATGGTTTCGCTATCGACCGACAGCGGCCGGCCGCATGACGTCTATCGCTGCACCGATTGCCAGTCGGCGCTCTGGAGCGACTACGGCCGGCGCAAGTGGCTTCGCTTCCTGCGTCTCGCGACGCTCGACCGGCCGTCCGAATTTCCGCCGGACGTGCACATCTACACGCGCTCGAAACTCGATTGGGTGCCGCTGCCGGCGGGCGCCAGGGTCTTCGAAGCCTATTACGATACGCAGGCGGAATGGCCGCAAGAGAGCCTCGATCGCCTCAATGAGGCACGCACCAAGGCAAAAGGGCAGGCGAGGCCATGACGAAAAGCGAGCGCGAGAAGATGGCGGCGGGCGAGTGGTACACCTGCCTCGACCCGGAACTCGACGCACTGCGCGCCTCCGCCCGCCGAGCGGTTCACGAGCACAACACGATGGCACCGGACGAGCGCGGCCGCATGGCGTCGGCGCTCGAGGCGATCTTCGCAGCCGTCGCGGCGGACGTTTTCATCGAGGCGCCGTTCCATTGCTCCTACGGCATCAACATCACGCTTGGCGCCGGCGCCTACCTCAATGCCGGCTGCACCATTCTCGACAGCGCCCCGGTCGCGATCGGCGACGGCTCGATGCTGGGTCCCGGCGTCCATATCTACTGCGCCGAGCATCACAAGGACGTGGCGCTGCGCCGCGCCGGCCTGGAAATCGCCCAGCCGGTGACGATCGGCAAGGACGTCTGGATCGGCGGCGGTGCGATTGTCCTGGCCGGCGTGACGATCGGCGACGGCGCGATCGTCGGGGCGGGCGCGGTGGTGACGCGGGACGTGGCGGCGGGCGCGAGGGTTGTGGGGAATCCGGCGCGGGTTTTGCGCTGACAAAGGAAGGACGAGTCACAATGGCCGAAATAGCGATCAAAGTTCGCCCGGCGCGCTTCGCGGATGTGCCGGCGCTTTGCGCCTTCCTGAACGAGATCATCAGGATCGGCGGCACCACGGCGCATAAAGCGCCATTCACGCATGAGAGCTTCGTCGACCATTTTCTGGCAGGCCCGGGCTTCGTCAGTTGCTTCGTCGCCGAGGATGGTTCAGGCCAGCCCTGCGCCTTTCAGGCCCTAGAGCGTTTTGACAGCCTCCCCGAAGGCTGGGCAGACATCGGCACCTTCGCCCGGCCGCACGCGAAGCTTCCCGGCGCCGGCACGGCGCTATTCGCCGCGACGAAAGCGCATGCCCGCGATTCCGGGCTTACCGCAATCAATGCCACGATCCGCGCCGACAATGTCGGCGGCCTCGCCTACTACAGCAAGATGGGCTTCGTCGACTACAAGATCGACAAGGCGGTGCCGCTGAAGGACGGACGGGCGGTCGATCGGATTTCGAAGCGATATTTGTTTTGAGGCGTGTGCATGGATCCTCGGATCAAGCCCGCGGATGACGAAGGACGAGGGACCGCAATTGACCCCGCCACGCTTAGTCATGCCGAGGCTGCTTTTTGGTTGGCACCAACTCAGGCGGTCGGCGGCTTGGGCGTCGCTACGCAGCTTCAGTGCGCCGACCTCCCCACCCGTCATCCTCGGGCTTGACCCGAGGATCCACGCACAAGCTCTCACCAAAGCTCAAAATAGAGGTCGCGCCAGCCCGGATTCATCTTCTCGATCAATTCGACCTTCCATTGTCGGTACCAGCCTTGAGAGATTTCTCGCGCTGGATAGCGGTGCCGATCTGCAGATGTTCTTCGTACCAGACGAGTCGGTTGCAGCCGTATTTCCATGCGAAGCCCGGTGTTAGCCCTTCTCGATGCTCGAAGATGCGGCGCTCAAGATCTGACGTGACGCCGATACAGAGCGTTCCGCGCTTTTGATTCGTAACGATGTAGACGTATCCGGCCATGCCGACGATGGTGCTTGTGCATGGATCCTCGGGTCAAGCCCGAGGATGACGCGGGAGTGGGTGTGGTCGACAATTCCGCTACGTCTGGACGCGGTAGCCGTCAATGCTCTTTGGTCGCAAATTCACTCGATCGACTATAGGCGAAATTCACCCGGCCGTGCTGAGAGTCGGAAGTCGCTCCTTTTCCTCTCGGTCATCCTCGGGCTTGACCCGAGTATCCATGCGCGAGCCCTCGACTTCCGAACCCCCGAAACGCGAAATCCGTGGCGGCAACAATCTTCCCGCGGTGGTTTGAAGGATCGCTCGCCAAGTCGCCGAGTTCGGTGAACGAAAATCGCAGCAAACTCATGGAACAATCACTCATCGCCCATCTTCAACGCCGCGATGAACGCCTCCTGCGGGATCTCCACCTTGCCGAACTGGCGCATGCGCTTCTTGCCTTCCTTCTGCTTTTCCAGAAGCTTGCGCTTGCGGGTGGCGTCGCCGCCGTAGCACTTGGCGGTCACGTCCTTGCGCAGCGCCCTGACCGTCTCGCGGGCGATGATGCGGCCGCCGATCGCCGCCTGGATCGGGATCTGGAACATGTGCTGCGGGATCAGGTCCTTTAACTTCTCGCACATGACGCGGCCGCGCTTTTCCGCCGCCGAGCGGTGGACCAGCATCGACAGCGCGTCGACCGGCTCGGCGTTGACGAGGATCGACATCTTGACGAGGTCGCTCTCGCGGTAGTCCGAGAGGTGATAGTCGAAGGAGGCATAGCCCTTGGAGATCGATTTCAGCCGGTCGTAGAAGTCGAAGACGACTTCGTTGAGCGGCAGGTCGTAGGTCAGCATCGCCCGGCTGCCGACATAGGTGAGTTCGATCTGGATGCCGCGCCGATCCTGGCAGAGTTTTAGGATGCCGCCGAGATATTCGTCGGGCGTCATGATCGTCGCGCGGATCCACGGCTCGCGGAATTCGGTGATCTTGACGACGTCCGGCATGTCGGCCGGGTTGTGCAGTTCCTTCTCGGTGCCGTCGGTCATGGTGAGCTGATAGACGACCGACGGGGCAGTGGCGATCAGGTCGAGGTCGAACTCGCGCGACAGGCGCTCCTGGATGATTTCTAGATGCAGCAGCCCGAGGAAGCCGCAGCGGAAGCCGAATCCCAGAGCCGCGGAGGATTCCATCTCGAAGGAGAACGACGCGTCGTTGAGGCGGAGCTTGCCCATGGCGCTGCGCAATTCCTCGAAGTCGGCCGCGTCGACTGGGAAGAGGCCGCAGAAGACCACCGGCTGCGCCGGCTTGAAGCCGGGCAGCGCCGTCTCCGTCGGGCGCCTGTCGTCGGTGATCGTATCGCCGACGCGGGTGTCAGCCACTTCCTTGATCGAGGCGGTGATGAAGCCGATCTCGCCGGGGCCGAGCGAATCCATCGCCACCATCTTCGGCGTCAGCACGCCGACGCGCTCGATCGTGTATTTGGCGCCGGTGCCCATCATCCGGATCGTCTGGCCCTTCACCAGCACGCCGTCGATGATGCGCACCAGAACCATGACGCCGAGATAGGTGTCGTACCAGCTGTCGACGAGCAAGGCCTTGAGCGGCGCCTTCTCCCCGCCCGTGCTCTTCGGCGCCGGCAGCTTGTGGACGATCGCTTCGAGCACATCCGGAATGCCGAGACCGGTCTTGGCCGAGATCAGCACCGCGTCGGAAGCGTCGATGCCGATCACCTCCTCGATCTGCTCCTTGATGCGGTCGGGCTCGGCGGCCGGCAGGTCGATCTTGTTGAGCACGGTGACGAGCTCGTGATTGTTGTCGATCGCCTGGTAGACATTGGCGAGCGTCTGGGCCTCGACGCCCTGGCTGGCGTCGACGACGAGCAGCGAGCCCTCGCAGGCCGAAAGCGAGCGTGAGACTTCGTAGGCAAAGTCGACATGGCCGGGCGTGTCGATCAGGTTCAGCACATAGGTGTCGCCGTCATTCGCCTTGTAGTGCAGGCGCACCGTCTGGGCCTTGATGGTGATGCCGCGCTCGCGCTCGATATCCATGCTGTCCAGCACCTGCTCGGACATCTCGCGCTCGGCAAGCCCGCCGGTCAGCTGGATCAGCCGGTCGGCCAGCGTCGATTTGCCGTGGTCGATATGGGCCACGATCGAGAAGTTGCGGATATGCGACAGGGGCGTCTTGGAAGATGGTGTGCTCATGGGGCGCATATAGCAGCGCGATCAGGCGGCGCAAAGCGGGAAATGAAGGCTTCGTTCACTATAAATCCGGGCGTGGCGCGGCTATTTCGCCCTCGCCTCCGCCTCGGCAAGCGCGCCCGCATTCGGCACCTGCGCGCTCTTCAGTTCGAAGCTCTCGCAGAGCTGCGGCGGCACGCGCTCGCGCAGCCGCAGGCGGATGAGCACGAAGGCCGCATAGAGGACGGCGACGGCGATCGTCGCATGGATGAACAGCTGTGCGCCGAAGACCGGCGTCAGCAGCGTCACGAGCATCGGCACCAGCGTCGCCGCCGCCGACCAGGCGACCAGCATGGTGCTGGCGAGCGGCACGTAATCGGCGGGATCGGTGCGGTCGTTGGCATGGGCATTGGCGATCGAATAGACCGTCTCGACGGCGCCGGCGAAGAGCGCGAAGACGAGCATCAGCAGCGGAAGGCTTTCAAAGGAGACGACGAGCGCTGCGAGCCCCGCCGCCACGATCAGGCCGCAGGTGGCGATGAGAACGATGCGGCGGTCGATCCGGTCGGAAAGCGAGCCCATCGGATACTGGATGAGGAGCAGGCCGAACTGCATGACGAACATCAGCGTCGCCACGTCCTCTTGGCTCATCGCATTGGCGGCGGCATAGATCGGCGTGAAGCCCTGCACCAGCATCGAGAGGCCGCCGGAGGCGAGCACGCCGATGAGGGCGACGGGGGAGCTGCGCCAAGCCATGGCGATGTCGATGCTGACCTTGGCGGGCGCGGGCGGCGTCGGCAGGCGTGTGAGGCCGATCGGCAATATGGCGAGCGCCGTGAAGAAGATCGTGACGATCGGTGCGATGTTGCCGTCGACCGGGATGCGGCCGAAAAGCCAGGCGCCGGCCCCAAGCCCGATCACATAGGCCATGTAGAAAAGCGCCATGGCCTTGCCGCGCCAGTGGTTGTCGCTCGCGTGGTTCAGCCAGCTCTGGGTGATGATGAAGTTGGTGTTGGCGGCTGCGCCGTAGAGCGCGCGAGCGAAGATCCAGAGAAGGGGATGGACGCCGAGGCTGATCAGCACGGCCGCTAGGATGACGAGCGCCATCGAACAGGAAAAGGCCCGCGCATGGCCGACGCGGTGGATCAGCGGACCAGCCATCACGCAGCCGATCAGGCCGCCGAAGGCGATTGCGGTGACCGCCGCGCCCGGTACCCACTCCGGTGCTGCGGAGCGCGTCAGCA
Source organism: Sinorhizobium sp. CCBAU 05631 (assembly GCF_002288505.1). Taxonomy (NCBI): domain Bacteria; kingdom Pseudomonadati; phylum Pseudomonadota; class Alphaproteobacteria; order Hyphomicrobiales; family Rhizobiaceae; genus Sinorhizobium; species Sinorhizobium sp. CCBAU 05631. Next base: position 3,897,704 of record NZ_CP023063.1, on the reverse strand, counting down.
CGAAGGGAACATAGGCAAGCATCATGCCATTGCCGATGGCGACGGCGGTCATCGAGGTGACGATGCTGGCAATCGACAGGAGAGACGAACGATCGCTGCCCATGTGCTTGTCCTCTCGCAGCCGCTTCTCCGACGCAAACTAACGCGGCGCGGCCTGTCGCATTGTCGCCGGAGCGGCATGGAAGAAATTTATTTTGGGCCAACGGGGGCCGCTTGACTCCACTATATGAGAAATGCAATCTCAAATAATGGAACAGGCAATCAACTCCCTCGAACGGACGATCGGCGAGCGCGTGCGTGAGATGCGGACGCTCCAGACCCTGACGCTCGACGAATTGGCGATCCGCTCCGGCGTCAGCCGGGCGATGATCTCCCGGGTCGAACGCGGCGAGGCGAGCCCGACGGCACAGCTACTGGCAAAACTGTGCAGCGCCCTCGGCACGACGCTCTCGGCGCTTTTCGCCTCTGCCGCGGACAACCCCTCGCCGATCGCGCGGCGGGCGGAGCAGCGGCTCTGGCGCGATCCGGAAAGCGGCTATCTGCGCCGCTCGGTGTCGCCGGAGGGCCTCGGCTCGCCGGTCGATATCGTCGAGGTCGAGTTCCCGCCCGGAGCCCGCGTCGTCTTCGAACGCCAGCCGGCCGACCGCGGCATCACCCAGCACCTCTGGCTTTTCTCCGGGCGACTGGAACTGACGATGGAGAGCGGACCGCAGGTGCTGGAGGCCGGCGACTGCCTTTTCATGGGCCTCGAAGAGGCGCACATCTTCCACAATCCCTACGACGAGCCGGCGCACTACGCCGTGATCCTCTGCCGCACCAAGGTGTAATCATGCCCGACGTAACGATCCGCGTGCTTACCGAAGCAGAAACCCGCGCCGCGCTGCCGACGCTCGCCGAAATCCTCTCCGACTGCGTCGAGGGCGGCGCCTCGGTGGGCTTCATGCAGCCCTTTGGACCGGAAGACGCGGTGCCCTATTGGCAGGGGGTCGCCGCCGCCGTCGGCCGGCAAGAGACGGTGCTCCTTGTTGCCGAGCTCGACGGACGCGCTGTCGGCACCGTGCAGCTTGGGGTCGCGACGATGCCGAACCAGCCGCACCGCGCCGACATCAAGAAACTGCTGGTGCATCAGGACGCGCGCGGCCTGGGTCTTGCTCGGCGGCTGATGGACAAAGCCGAGGCCGAGGCGCAAAAGCGTGGCCGGCGCGTGCTGGTGCTCGATACCGCGACCGGCGAGCCGGCGGAGGCGATCTACGAGCGCTTCGGCTGGCTGCGGGCCGGCGTCGTTCCCGACTATGCGCTGATGCCGGACGGGCGCTATTGCGCGACGACGTTTTTCTACAAGCATTTGTCGACTTAGGCGATCGTGGCGTGCCCCTCATCCCGCTGCCGCGACCTTCTCCCCGCTCGCGAGGAGAAGGGACTCGTTGCGCTGCGTTCCCTCCTCGCAGCCGGTGCCGCTCGGGACAGGGGGATTGAAGGCGCGCCGCACCCCCCCTTCTCCCCGCCTGCGGGGAGAAGGTCGCGGCAGCGGGATGAGGGGCCGATTGCGAGCAGGAGGAGACCGATTTCGCTTCGCTCGATCGTAGAGTAGCTTGCGTCGCGAATTGCCGACAGCACCCCAATCAGGACACCCAGAATGCGCGTTTACTTCTCCGAAGATCACAAGCTCCGAGACGCGAAGACAGAGCTGCATGGCGGCGAGCTCGTACCGCCCTTCGAGGCGCCATTTCGGGCCGAATGGATTCTCGCCGCCGTCAGGGAAGCAGGCTTCGCCGACGTGGTCGCGCCCGAACGGCACGGCATGGAAACAGCGCTGAAGCTGCATTCGGCGGACTACCTCGACTTTCTCGAAACCGCTTGGCAGCGCTGGGTCGCGGACGGCTACCGCGGCGAGGCTATCCCCGCCTGCTTTCCGGCGCGGCGCATGCGCCAGCATCCGCCGAAGGATATCGACGGCGCGCTCGGCTACTATTCCTTCGCCGCCGAGACGGCGATTACCGAAGGCACCTTTGCCGCCGCGCGCGCCGCAATGGACTGCGCGATTTCGGCCGCCGACCATCTCGCTGTCGGCAATACCGCCGCCTTTGCGCTCTGCCGTCCGCCCGGCCATCACGCGGCGATCGATCTTTTCGGCGGCTACTCCTTCATCAACAATGCCGCCTGCGCCGCCCAGCGCCTGCGCGACCGCGGCGCGGCAAAAGTTGCCGTCCTGGATGTCGATTTCCACCACGGCAACGGTACCCAGGATATCTTCTACGAGCGCGGCGACGTCTTCTTCGCCTCGCTGCACGGCGATCCGGTCGATGCCTTCCCGCATTTCCTCGGCTTCGCCGACGAGGAAGGGGCCGGAGCGGGACTCGGCACGACAAGGAACTATCCCATGCCGCGCGGCACCACCTTCGAGACCTGGGTAGCGGCGATGGATGACGCGCTCGCGCGCATTGCCGGTTTCGGGACCGAGGCGCTCGTGCTCTCGCTCGGCGTCGATTCGTTCGAGCGCGACCCGATCAGCTTCTTCAAGCTGAAATCGGAAGATTTTCTGAGCATGGGCGCGCGCTTGCGGAAGGCCGGCCTGCCGGTCGTCGTCTGCATGGAGGGCGGCTACGGCGTGCCGGAGATCGGCCTCAACGTCGCCAATGTCCTGAAGGGCATCGCCGGCTGATCGGCCTCAGCCGTCTAGGACACGAAGAACTGCGACAGCCCTTGGCCGGCGGCGAAGGCGAGATAGGCGAGCACGGCGAAATAGATGGTAGTGGCGACGAGGAAGAGGTAGCCGCCGGCCACCATCAGCCCGTCGCGCTGGATGATGCCGAGCGACAGAAGCAGGATGGCAATGCCCGGCAGCGTGTTCGACAGCGGGATCAGCCCGAGCGGGAACATCAGCAACACGCCGCCCGCCATTATCATCAGGCCGTTGAAGCGGTTCATGACGGCGCCATGGGTGAGGAAGTGCAGCCTCGGGCGCACATAGCGGTCGAGTTTCGAAACCAGCGCCGCGCCCTTCTGCAGGGTCGGTACGAGTTTTTCGGTCTCGATCTGCCGGTCGAGAATGCGCCGCGGCAGCCAGGGCAGACGATTGAGGGTGATCGCCAGCGAAATGAGAATGATCGCCGCGCCGAAGACGGTGCTGACCCCGGGGATAGAAACCGGAATCAGGAAAGGCAGCGTCAACAGTGCGCAGAGAAGCAGGAAACCGTGCTCGCCGATCTCGATCATCAGTTCGCGCAGCGTGACCGTATTGCCTCGGATCGAAGCGATCATCCCGGTCAGCGTATCGCTGAGGCTGCGCTCTGTATCATCGAACTCGATCGCCATTCATATCCCTCTCGTCTGCGTCTCGGCCCGGCATTGGCACCGTAGCGCGAGCCTGTAAAGCTTCGGTTATCGTCCCCTCTGGACGGCAATGTGGCGAAGCAAGGTGAAATGCTGCAGTGCCGAAACATTACAGCTGCCGGTCTGTGTGGAAAGCGCCGCGCCCCTTCATCTTCCTGCCGCAATCGATAGTATGAAGCAGCTTTAGCACCAATGGGGACAATTGATTCGATGATCAAGAAATGCGCCATCCTGGCTGTCGCGGCCATCTATCTTTCCGGATGCACGACCACCGATCCCTATACGGGAGAACAGAAGATGTCGAACACGGCCGGCGGCGCATTGCTCGGTGCGGGTCTCGGCGCCGCAACCGGCCTCCTGGTCGGCGGCAGTGCGGCGGGACGGCGTGACGCCGCACTCGTCGGCGCCGGCATCGGTGCGCTCGGCGGCGGCCTGATCGGCAACTACATGGATCAGCAGGAATCGGAGTTGCGCGCCCAGTTGCAGGGCACCGGCGTCTCCGTCACGCGCCAGGGCGACCGGATCATCCTCAACATGCCGTCGAACATAACCTTTGCGACCGACCGCGACCAGGTGATCCCGCCCTTCTACCCGACGCTCGATTCGGTCGCGGTCGTCTTGCGCAAGTTCAACAAGACGCTGATCGACGTCGACGGCCACACCGATTCGACCGGCAGCGCCTCCCACAACCAGGGCCTTTCCGAACGCCGCGCCGCCTCGGTCGCCAATTATCTCGGCAGCCGCGGCATCGACCAGCGTCGCATTTCGACGATGGGCTACGGCATGGAACGGCCGATCGCGTCGAACGCCAGCGAGGCAGGCCGCGCCCAGAACCGCCGCGTCGAAATCTCGATCGCGCCGATCAAGCAGGGCTGAGAGCTTTTCGATATTTCGCGAGGGCCGCGCGGGTTCTCCGGCGACGCACACCTCCCCTACGGTCGTCATCCTCGGGCTTGACCCGAGGATCCATTTGCCAATCACTCAAGCTGAGATTTTCGGAACGCCTTGCGTGTGGATCCTCGGGTCAAGCCCGAGGATGACGGCTTGAGGGAGGCGCGGTCCCGGTTATCGAAAGTGCAGCGCCGCCCGCGGCTCCTAGCCTTGCGGCGGATAGATGTGCTCATTCCCGCGGAAATCGGTGACGGTGTAGCAGCCGCCGCCTTCCGCCTCTATCGCGCTGGCGCTGATGACGGCCTTGCCGTAACCGCCGGGGATATCAAGGATATAGGTCGGCTGGCAGAGGCCCGAGACGCGGCCGCGCAGCGAGGCGAGGAGCGCCTGGCCCTCTTCGATCGTCAGTCGGAAATGGCCGGTGCCGGGCGCGAGGTCCGGATGGTGCAGGTAATAGGGCTTGATCCGCGTCTCGACGAAGGCGCGCATCAGTTCGGCAAGCACGTCCGGATCGTCGTTGACGCCCTTCAGCAGCACCGATTGGCTGAGCATGACGATCCCAGCATCGATCAGCCGGGCCGCGGCGCCGCGCGCTTCGCCCGTCAGTTCGCGCGGATGATTGGCATGAAGCGCCACATAGGTCGCCTTGCCGCTGCACTTGAGGGCCGCGATGAGATCCGCATCGACGCGGTGCGGCTCGACGACCGGTACGCGCGTGTGGAAGCGGACGACCTTGACGTGCTCGATCGCGCCGAGACGCTCGAGGATTTCCTGAAGCCGCCGCGGCGACAGCACCAGCGGGTCGCCACCGGTCAGGATCACCTCCCAGATCTCCGGATGCTCGGCGATATAGGCGATCGCCGCGTCGAGTTCGGCGGGCGTCAGCGTGCCGAGCCCCTGCGGGCCGACCATTTCGCGGCGGAAGCAGAAGCGGCAATAGACCGGGCAGACGTGGACGGCCTTGAGCAGCACCCGGTCCGGATAGCGGTGGACGATGCCCGCGACGGGGCTGTGGGCGCCGTCGCCTATCGGGTCGGTGCGTTCCTCCCGCGTCGAAGTCAGCTCCGCCGTGTCGGGTACGAACTGCCTGGCGATCGGGTCATGCGGATCGGCGCGGTCGATAAGGTCTGCAACGGCGGGGCTGATGGCGATCGCGTAGCGGGAGGCGACGCGGGAAATCGCCTCCTCGGCCGAGGCGTCGACAAGGCCGGCTTCGACGAGATGGCCCGCCGTCCTGAGGGAACGATGTACTGTCATGCCCCGGCCTCCGCCACCGGCGCCCAGAGCACCTGATCGATGCGCGCGGCGCCGGTCGCCAGCATCACCAGACGGTCGAAGCCGAGCGCGATGCCGCTCGCCTCGGGCATAATGGCAAGCGCCGCCAGGAAGTCCTCGTCGAGCGGATAGGTTTCGCCATAGACCCGCGCCTTTTCCGACATTTCGAGCCGGAAGCGGCGGCGCTGTTCCTTGGCGTCCGTCAGTTCGCCGAAAGCGTTCGCCAGCTCGACGCCGCAGGCATAGAGCTCGAAGCGCTCGGCAACGCGAGGGTCGCGTAGCGTCGGACGGGCGAGCGCGGCCTCGGCGACGGGGTATTCGTCCAGGATCGTGGCCCGCCCGAAGCCGAGGTTCGGCTCGATCTTTTCGACGAGCACACGGCTGAAGAGGTCGGCCCAGGTGTCGTCATCGGCGACCCGCAGGCCGGCCTTCCGCATGGCCGCCGCCAGCCCCTCGCGATCGGTCGTCCCGTCCTCGGCGATCGAGGCGAGAAGCTTGATTCCGGCGAAACGCGCGAAGGCCTCGGCGACCGAAAGCCGCTCCGGTTCGAGAAACGGGTCACAAATGCGGCCCTGATAGGCGAAGGACCGCGTGCCCGTCGTCTCGGCGGCAAGCGCGAGGACTTCGGCGCAATCGCGCATCAGCGTCTCGTAGCTCTCCTCGGCGCGGTACCATTCGAGCATGGTGAATTCCGGATGGTGCAACGGGCCGCGCTCGCGGTTGCGATAGACATGGGCGAAGCAGGCGATGCGGCGTTCGCCCGCGGCCAGCAGCTTCTTGCAGGCGAACTCCGGCGAGGTGTGCAGATAGAGCGGCTGCACCGATCCATCCGGCCCGAGCGCCTCAGTTGCGAAGGCGTGGAGATGCGCCTCGTTGCCCGGCGACAGCTGCAGCGTTGCCGTATCGACGTCCATGAAGTCACGCTCGCCAAAGAAGCGGCGGAGTGCCGACTGGATGCGGTTGCGGCCGATCAGAAAGGGACGCCGGTCGGCGTGGACATCCGGTGTCCACCAGGGAGAAGCATGCGGCATGATCGGTTCGGTCCAAGCTTTCTTCCGCGCGAATGCCGCTCAGGCTGGCTATTTGCGTGGAATTAGGGTAGTGGCGGCGCGAAATCTAAAATTTTCGCTCCTTCCGGGCCGATTTCGGCCCGCGCGTGTCGCTGATACCTCTGTTACAAGGAAGACTAATGGTCAAGGTCATCGCTTCTTCGGTCCGCAAGGGCAACGTTCTCGACGTCGACGGCAAGCTCTATGTGGTGCTCACCGCCCAGAACTTCCATCCGGGCAAGGGCACGCCGGTCACCCAGGTCGACATGCGCCGCATCTCCGACGGTGTGAAGGTCTCGGAGCGCTACCGCACCACCGAACAGGTCGAGCGCGCTTTCGTTGAGGACCGCGAGCACACCTTCCTCTATGAAGATGCCGAAGGCTTCCATTTCATGAATCCGGAGAGCTACGACCAGCTCGTCATGTCGGCCGAGGACATCGGCGACCTGAAGGCTTACCTCCAGGAAGGCATGGCGGTAATGCTGTCGATCCACGAGGGCATTGCGATCGCCATCGACCTGCCGCGCCACGTCATCCTCGAGATCACCGAGACCGAACCGGTGGTCAAGGGCCAGACGGCCTCTTCCTCCTATAAGCCGGCCCTGCTTTCTAACGGCGTCCGCACCTCGGTGCCGCCGCATATCCAGGCCGGCACCCGCGTCGTCATCGCGACGGAAGACGGCTCCTACGTCGAGCGCGCCAAGGACTGAGGCACGTCCTGAGAGCGCTGTGTAACAGGGGCGGCGGGTTACCTGCCGCCTTTTTTGTCGCGACTCACAACAACTCAGGATGCGAGTGAGCAAGACCTGCAAAATTGAGCGTGCATTTTGGAGGCGCGCTGTTTAGGGTCAACTGCCGCCCGCCTACTGCATGTGTCCTTAAATCGACCTCGATTTAAGGACAAAGACATGCAGCAATTCAAAGTGCTACAGCGACCTTTGCGCGTCTGATAAGACGCGCGGCGCTGTAGTGCATCGGCGCGAAAATCGGGATCGATTTTCGGAAAGCACGACGCATAGGTTCAAAGCGGTACAGCGTCCTTTTGCGCGTCTGAAAGGACGCGCGGCGCTGTAGGCGGAACGAGATCGAGGGATTGCATGTTTCCACTGTCGCATATGATGAAAGCCTTCATCCGCAAGGGCACGCTGACCGTGATCGATGCCGACGGCAAAAGGCACGTCTTTTCGGGCGAGCCGGGGCCGAGCGTCACGATGCGACTCACCGACAAGCGGCTCTACCGCAGCCTCGTCCTCAATGCCGAACTCGCCGCCGGCGAGGCCTATATGGACGGGACGATGCGCTTCGAGGAGGGATCGACGCTTCGAGACTTCCTCACCCTCTTCTCGATAAACCGGCTGTCGCTCGGCTCCTACCCGATCCAGAAGCTGCTGCGGGCGATCAAGATGCGGTTTCGCAAGCGCCAGCAGGCAAACCCAAAGGGCAAGGCGCAGCAGAACGTCGCCCATCACTACGATCTCGGCAACGCGTTCTACAAGCTCTTCCTCGACGAGAACATGCTCTATTCCTGCGCCTATTTCCGCGCGCCGGACGAGACGCTGGAGGCGGCACAGCGCAACAAGCTCAGGCTGCTCGCCGCGAAACTCTGCCTGAAGCCCGGCATGAAAGTGCTCGACATCGGCTGCGGCTGGGGCGACCTAGCGCTCTATCTCGCTGCGCTCGAGAATGTCGAGGTCCTCGGCGTCACACTGTCAAAGGAGCAGCAGGCGCTCGCCTCCGAGCGGGCTCGCGCCGCCGGCCTTGCCGACCGGGTGCGTTTCGAGCTGAAGGACTATCGCGATGTCGAAGGTCCCTTCGACCGCATCGTTTCGGTCGGCATGTTCGAGCATGTCGGCGTTCATCACTACGACGAATTCTTCAAGAAGCTGAACGCGCTGATGCGAGACGACGGTCTCGCGGTGCTGCATTCGATCGGCCATATGAGCCCGCCCGGCATGGCGAGCCCGTGGCTCAGGAAGTACATCTTCCCGGGCGCCTATTCGCCCGCTTTGTCGGAAGTCTTCGAGGTGGTCGAGCGCAACAGCCTGTGGGTGAGCGACCTCGAATTCCTGCGCGTTCACTACGCGACGACGCTTGCCCATTGGGGCGCGCGCTTCGAAGAAAATCGCGACAAGGTGATCGCCATGTATGACGAGCGCTTCGCAAGGATGTGGGAGTTCTACCTGATCAGCGCAGAGATGATGTTCCGCACCGGCAGCCAGCTCGTCTTCCACATGCAGCTGTCGCGCTCGCGCGACGCGGCGCCGATCGTGCGCGATTACATCACCGACCAGCAGCGCGCCTATATCGAAAAGGAAAAGGCGCTCGAGCTGTCGATTTGAAGCCCGCCTGCCGATGCGGTGACGCGGGCAAATGCGCCGTCAGCGCTTCGCCCAAAGCACCTTGAAGCGCGCATTCCGGCAGGTTTCGCCGCTTTCCTTGAAGGCTTCCGCCAGGACCTGTTCATAAGGCAGGCCGCGATTGGCGACCAGCATCAGCCGGCCACCCTGCTTCAGGGCCTTGGCGGCTGCCTTGATCATCGCCGCGCCGAGAGCGGGCTCCGCCGCGTGGCCCTCGTGGAAGGGCGGGTTCATGACGATCAGGTCGTATTTGTCGCGTGTTTCTTCGCTCGTCAGATCGTGCCAGTAGAAGCGCGCCGGCGTCGACGAAGCGTTCGCCGCCATGTTGGCCCGCGCCGCCTCCAGGGAATTGTGATCCGCCTCGAACAGGTCGATGCCCTTGAGGCCCGGCGAGGCCTCGGCAAGCTTTACCGAGAGATAACCCCAGCCGGCGCCGAAATCCGCAGCATGGCCGCTGAACTCGCGCGGCAGGCGGGAGGCGAGCAGTTCCGAGCCGGCATCGACGCGGTCGTGCGAGAACATGCCCGGCGCCGCCTCGAACAGGCCGTCGACGCGCACGGGGACCTTGGCGAGCTTCGACACGGCCTCGGAGGCGTCCTCCGGCCGCGTGAACCAGAAGGCGACGCCGTGATATTTCGGCATCGAATCGCCTTCCCAGCCGAACTTGTCGATCTTCTTGCGCAGCGGCTGGATACCGTCCTCCTTGCCGCCGGCGACGACGATGAGGGCGCCGTGCCGGGTGCGTTTCAGCGCCTCGGCAATGCGGTCCTCGTTCTCGCCCTTGTGCTTGCCGCAGAGCACCAGTGCTGCGTCGTAGTCCTCGCCCGAGGCGACCGGCGCCGCTTCGGCCCGTGCAGCTTCCAGAGCGCGATACAGGGATTTGAGCGGCTGGACGGCCAGCATCGATGCGGCAAAGCCTTCCGGCAGCCTGTAGCCCGCTTCCGCACCGAGAAACAGGACGCGCTCGCCCTCCCCCGGCGGATCGATGACGCCGGTCTCGAAGGGATAGAACAGGGTTTTCAGCGCGTCGCGGCTCATGGATGTTTCCGTTAGCAAATCTGTCGGTCGAGTGCGGGCCGCCTCACAGGGAGAGTCTTGTCCCGCGCTTACGAGAAAGGGCGCGAAGCGATCTGCTCCGCGCCCCGAGTTGGATTGAACTGAAGCCGGCTTATTCGGCCGCTTCGCCGCCGTCCTTCTTGTCGGACTTGTCGCCCTTTTCGGCGACGATCTCCTTGCCGGTCGCCTGGTCGACGACCTTCATGGAGAGGCGGACCTTGCCGCGCTCGTCAAAGCCCATCAGCTTGACCCAGACCTTGTCGCCTTCCTTGACGACATCGGTCGTCTTGGCGACGCGCTCGGAGGCGAGCTGCGAAATGTGGACGAGGCCGTCACGGGCGCCGAAGAAGTTGACGAAGGCGCCGAAATCGGCGGTCTTGACGACCGTGCCCTCATAGATCTGGCCGACCTCCGGCTCGGCGACGATCGAGTGGATCCACTTCCGCGCCGCCTCGATCTCCTTGCCCGACGACGAAGCGATCTTGACGGTGCCGTCGTCCTCGATGTTGATCTTGGCGCCGGTTTTCTCGACGATTTCGCGGATGACCTTGCCGCCCGAGCCGATGACTTCGCGGATCTTGTCGACCGGAATGTTCATCACCTCGATGCGCGGCGCGAATTCCCCGAGCTGGCCGCGGCTCTCGGAAATGGCCTTGGCCATTTCGCCGAGAATGTGCAGGCGGCCACCCTTGGCCTGGTTGAGCGCAACGCCCATGATCTCTTCGGTGATGCCCTCGATCTTGATGTCCATCTGCAGCGAGGTGATACCGGCTTCGGTACCGGCCACCTTGAAGTCCATGTCGCCGAGATGGTCCTCGTCACCGAGAATGTCGGAGAGAACGGCGAAGCGGTCATCTTCCTTGATCAGGCCCATGGCGATGCCGGCGACCGGCTTGGCGAGCGGCACGCCCGCATCCATCAGTGCCAGCGAGGTGCCGCAGACGGTTGCCATCGAGGAGGAGCCGTTCGACTCGGTGATTTCGGAAACGACGCGCAGCGTATAGGGGAACTGCTCCGCCGTCGGCAGCATCGGGTGGATGGCGCGCCAGGCGAGCTTGCCGTGGCCGATTTCGCGGCGGCCCGGAGAACCCATGCGGCCCGTCTCGCCGACCGAGAAGGGCGGGAAGTTGTAGTGCAGCATGAAATTTTCCTTGTACATGCCGGTCAAGGAATCGACATACTGCTCGTCTTCGCCGGTGCCGAGCGTGGCGACGACGATCGCCTGCGTTTCACCGCGGGTGAAGATCGCCGAGCCGTGGGTACGCGGCAAAAGGCCGACTTCGGCGACGATCGGGCGAACCGTGACGAGGTCGCGGCCATCGATGCGGCTCTGGGTGTCGAGGATGTTCCAGCGGACGATCTTGGCCTGCAGGTGCTTGAAGACAGAGGCGATTTCCTCGGCCGAGTGGGCCGGGTTCTCGATGCCTTCCGGCAGGAAGTGCTCCTTCACCTTGGCCTTGACGGCGTCGACGGCGGCATAGCGTGCGGCCTTCTCGGTGATCTTGTAGGCGTTGCGCAGCTCGTCCTCGGCGATTGAAAGCATGGCGTTTTCAAGCGCGGAATGGTCTTCCGGCTCGAACTCGCGCGGCTCCTTGGCGGCTACTTCGGCGAGCTTGATGATCGCGTCGATGACCGGCTGGAAGCCCTTCTGGCCGAAAACCACGGCGCCGAGCATGACGTCTTCCGGCAGCTCCTTGGCTTCGGACTCGACCATCAGCACGGCTTCCTGGGTGCCGGCGACGACGAGATCGAGCGTCGATTCCTCCATCTCGTCGAGGTGGGGATTGAGCACGTACTGGCCGTTGATGTAGCCGACGCGGGCGCCGCCGATCGGGCCCATGAAGGGAATGCCGGAGAGTGTCAGCGCCGCAGAGGCGGCCACCATCGAGACAACGTCCGGGTTGTTTTCAAGGTCATGCTGCATGACCGTGACGATCACCTGGGTGTCGTTCTTGTAGCCTTCCGGGAAGAGCGGGCGGATCGGACGGTCGATCAGGCGCGAGACGAGCGTCTCGTTTTCGCTCGGACGGCCTTCACGCTTAAAGTAACCGCCGGGGATTTTGCCGGCGGCATAGGTCTTTTCCTGGTAGTTGACGGTCAGCGGGAAGAAGTCCTGACCGGGCTTCGGCGCCTTGGCGGAAACAACCGTGGCCAAGACGACGGTTTCGCCGTAGATGGCGAGAACGGCGCCGTCCGCCTGGCGGGCGATCTTGCCGGTTTCGAGCTTGAGCGGACGCCCAGCCCATTCGATTTCTACCTTGTGGGTCTCGAACATGTTCTGTCCTTCGTGTGCGGGAGACCGTCCGCGGCTGTTGCAGCGCAGACGATCTTGTTGCCGCTTGGTGTGGCGCATCACGGGCAAGACAACGGGAGGCTTCAAACAGTACCGGCCGCTCACCGCTTTGCCGCGCTCACCCGTATGGAAGCGCTTCGGCAAGCAGGCGCCGAAGCATCCTGCAATCCTGCCCCATGACGGGCCATCGGTTGATCCGCGATACCGGCCCATCCGGCTCGCTGGACATCTCCAGACTGCGCCTACGGCGCCCGTGGAGAGAGAATTCTACAGCGCCGTGCATCCCTTTCGACGCACAAAGGCCGCAGTGGGCGGTTCAGCGCCCGAAAAAATCCGGCGGATCGCCGAGCGACCCGCCGGACAGTCGATTAGCGACGGATGCCCAGGGCACCGATCAGCTTGCTGTAGCGCGCTTCGTCTTTCTTCTTCAGATAGTCGAGGAGCGAACGACGGCTGGAAACCATCGCGAGGAGACCACGGCGGGAATGGTTGTCCTTCTTGTGGTCCTTGAAGTGTTCGGTCAGTTTGTTGATCCGTTCCGTCAGGAGCGCAACCTGGACTTCCGGAGAACCGGTATCGCCTTCGGCGGTTGCGAATTCCTTGATGAGCTGAGCCTTGCGCTCTGCAGTGATCGACATCGGCTGATCCTTTCGTTTCGAGGATTTGAGGTCGCCGGCAGCCGGGATGTCGTCCAGCCGCGGCCGTTCACACGAAGAGGCGGCGCCTTTTCGCTGGCGTGGCTATAACCGAAACGGACACAAAAGGAAAGGGTGATCGAGCCGGCTGCGGGTACCCCGCTGCGCCACATTTTTCTTCCGCATCAAGCTGCCGCGAGCATTGACGCCGGCAGGCACCGGCATCAACTGTCCGCCCCGCCTCGGGGCTCGCCGCCGCGGGGGATGCGGATGTGCCATTCGATGCCGTCGGCATGCATCTTTCTGTCGAGTTCGGCGCGCAGTGCGATGCCGAGCATGCGCTCGATCACCACCGAGCCGAACCCCCGGCGGGGCGCCTGGCCCGGCTCGGCAAGATCCGCGCCGCTCTCGCGCCAGCGAATGGTGATCGTTCCGGGCGACACCGACCACTCGAGCTTGACCGCGCCCGTCGCATTGGCAAGCGCCCCATGCTTGATCGCATTGGTCGCCAGTTCGTGAAGGACCATGCCGAGCGTCTGCGCCATTTGGGTGTCCAGCCGCAAACTTGGCCCGGCAAGCACGATGCGGTCCGGATCGTCCGGCGCAAAGGGCTGAAGCTGGTCCTCGGCAAGCTCGCGGAAATCGACACCCATTGCCGCATTGGCGATCATCAGGTCGGTCGAGCGGGCAAGCCCAGCAAGCCGCTTGCGGAACGCGTCGACGAACTCCGCGGTGTCCTCGCTCGACGCCGCGGATTGGGCAAGCATCGACTGGATGACAGTCAGCTGGTTCTTCGAGCGATGCGCGACCTCGCGCATGAGGAGGCGGATTTCCGCCTCGGCCTTGGTACGGGCCGCCGCCGCGCGGGCAAGCGCTGTCGAGACGGCCTCGACTTCGGTAATGACGTAGCGGCGCGGCTCGATCACTTCGCCGGCGCCGAGACGCCGTGCGTCGAGCGCCAAGAGCTTGACCCCCTGCGTCAACAGCCGCGCGATGGTCAGGGATCCGGCAACGGCGATGCTGGCGAAAATGATGCCGCCGAGCGACAGCCAGAGAAACGACCACAGGATCGGCGCATCGACTACCTCCCGCGGAGCCCAGGCGACGATGCGCCAGCCGGTGATGACCGAGAATTCCGAGACGACGCGGTAATCCACCCCATGCTCGTTGATGTCGCTGACGCCGATGCTGATCTGAGGGAGCTTGTCCAGAAAGAACGCTTCCCCGGGACGGGCCGCGGGATCGGAGGAGGCGATCACCTTGCCTTTGCCGTCGACGAGCGCGGCATTCCACCCCGGTGAAAGCGTGTCCCGATTGACCGCCTTGGCCATCCGAGCCGCATCCTGGGTCAGGCCCAACAGATACCGTTCGCCGTCCGGCCCGTTTATCGGCAGATAGACGTTGAAGACCCAGCTCCTGGAGGTGTTCGCGAAGAAGGCGCCGGAAACGAGCGGTCCGCTGCTTTTCAGGGCCAGGTCGAGGTCCGGATCGGATCCCCGCCCCAACAGCGTCCCGAACGGAACGCCGGTGCTCATCCGCAAATTGTGATCGCTATCGACGACGATCAGATTGGAATGGGTGCCCGCCAAAGCACTCGAAGCGCGGTGGTAGAAACCGCGCAGATCGCGAAGATCGACCGCCCCAGAGGTCGACAGGACCCGGAGCGTGGTCATCATGCCCTCGACCTCGCGCTCGACGATCCGGGTAACGGAGCCGGTCGAGGCCCTCAGCAGCGAGGTGACGACCTGCTCCTGCGCATCGACGCTGCGCTTCACGATCACGAAGGAGAAGATGAAGGAAGGGATGATGGCGATCAGCAGCAGCGAAAGCAGATAGAAGCTGAAGGGCCTGCGAAGATAGGTGCGAACAAAGGCCGCGACCGCTTGCAGTCCGCCGGATGAGACCTCGCTCTCGCTTTTCTCTGGCGCCTTGAGCATCCGTACCGCCTTTCGCCCGGGCTTCTCAACCCCGTTGCGCGCCTATACGCCGCACGCAAAGCGGCGCAATTGTTGGCCGGGCACCGGCTGCCGGTCAATGGCTGGCGAACACACGCTTCGGTCGAAATTCACCTTCGGCGACTTCACCGATCGCAACGAGCTTGCCGCGTGCGGTTGCGTAGGCCTCCGGAGCCGGCAACGGCGCGTCCCGACCACGCAGGATGATCGGGTTGCCCATTCTCAACCGGTGCGCCTGATCCTCGCTTACCGCCACATGCGGCAGATCGGAAAGCGCCTCGCCGGTGTCGATCAGATAATCGTCGAGCGCGGCAAGTCGTTCCGCATCGTCCTCGATCTTTTCCAGCGCCACGAGATCGGCGAGCGAGACCATGTCCTCCTCGCCGAAGGGCGCGACGAAGGTGCGGCGCAAGGAGGCGATGTGGCCGAAGCAGCCGAGATCGCGGCCCATGTCGCGGGCGAGCGAGCGGACATAGGTGCCCTTGCCGCACTCGATCTCGAAATGGGCGAGATGCGGCGTCGAGCCGATCAGCGAGAGGCGGAAAACCTCCACCTCGCGGGGTGGGATTTCTACGGTTTCGCCGTCCCGCGCAAGGTCGTAGGCGCGCTCGCCGTCGATCTTGATCGCCGAAAACTGCGGCGGTACCTGGCTGATCACGCCGGTATATTTCGGCAGCAGGGCACGGATTGACTCTTCGCTCGGACGCTCGGAAGACGAGCTGACGACATCCCCTTCGAGGTCGTCGGTCGAGCGTTCCTCGCCCCAGGCGACGGTGAACTCGTAGATCTTGCGGCCGTCCATGACATAGGGAACGGTCTTCGTGGCATCGCCGAGCGCGATCGGCAGCATGCCGGAGGCCAGCGGATCGAGCGTGCCGGCATGGCCGGCCTTCTGCGCCTTGAACAGCCACTTGATCTTGGACACAGCCTCGGTGGAGCCGAAATCGAGCGGCTTGTCGAGGATCAGCCAGCCCGAAATCGGGCGGCCCTTGGGTTTGCGCGGCTTGGACATGGATCTTCTATTCTTCGTCGTCGGTGTCGGGATCGAGGTCGCGGCTGACTTCCGGCGAGCGCAGCAGCGCGTCGATCTTCTGGTAGTTGTCGAAGCTGGTGTCGTCCCTGAAGCGGACGTCCGGCATGTATTTCATCTGCCTGAGCTGCGGCCCGAGCCGGCCTCGGATGAATTTCGCATGCTTGTTGAGCGCCTCGATGACCGCCGCATGATCGGCGACACCGAGCGGCGTAACATAGGCCGTCGCTATCTTGAGGTCGGGCGACATACGCACTTCGGAAATCGAAATCACCGTCTTCTCGATCAGCGGGTCGCGGACTTCGCCGCGCTGCAGGACCTGGGTGATCGCGGCGCGCACCTGTTCGCCGACGCGCAGCATGCGCTGGGACGGAGCGGAGGATGTGGATCTGGTCATTGTGCTTATCCTGGATCACGGCGATTGCGGTCACATCGACCGGACTCGAGCCGCGATCGGTTCAATAGAGACGAGACGGCCATGATCGGCATCTCGCCAGCATCTCGTCTCGTTCCGCAAAAAACAGGAGCGCCGGAGATGATCCGGCGCCCCTACAATCTGTTGCCGGATCGACTTAGAGCGTCCGCGTGATGTGCTCGACGCGGAAGCACTCGATCGTGTCGCCGGCGCGGATGTCTTCGTAGTTCTCGAAGGCCATGCCGCATTCCTGGCCGGACTGGACCTCGGAGACCTCGTCCTTGAAGCGCTTGAGCGTCTTGAGCTTGCCTTCGTGGATGACGACGTTGTCGCGCACCAGACGGACACCGACGCCACGCTCGACCTTGCCCTCGGTGACGCGGCAGCCCGCGACCTTGCCGACCTTGGTGATGTTGAACACCTCCAGGATCTCCGCATTGCCGAGGAAGGTCTCGCGCCGCTCGGGCGAGAGCAGGCCGGACATCGCCGCCTTCACGTCATCCACCAGATCGTAGATGATGTTGTAGTAGCGGATCTCGATACCGGACCGCTCGGCCGCATCGCGCGCTTGCTTGTTGGCGCGGACGTTGAAGCCGATGATCGCGGCATTCGATGCCTCGGCGAGCGAGATATCCGACTCGGTGATGCCGCCGGCGCCGGAATGCACGATGCGCGCCCGTACTTCGTCGGTTCCGAGCTTGTCGAGAGCACCGGCGATCGCCTCGATCGAGCCCTGCACGTCGCCCTTGATGACCAGCGGGAACTCCTTCAGGCCGGAAGCCTGGAGCTGGCTCATCATCTGCTCGAGCGAGCCGCGCGAGCCGGACTGGCGGGCAACCATCTTCTCGCGGGCAAGCCGCTGGCGATATTCGGAGATCTCGCGCGCACGGCTCTCGTTCTCGACGACGGCAAACTTATCCCCGGCCGCCGGCGTGCCGGAAAGGCCGAGGACCTCGACCGGCATCGAAGGACCTGCTTCCTTGACGTGTTCGCCCTTGTCGTTGACGAGCGCACGCACACGGCCCCACTGATCGCCGGCGACGATGATCTGGCCAGGCGTCAGCGTGCCCTTCTGCACGAGGACGGTGGCAACCGCACCGCGGCCGCGGTCGAGCTCGGCTTCCACCACCGTACCCTCAGCCGTCCGGTTCGGATTGGCCTTGAGGTCGAGGATTTCCGCCTGCAGCAGGATCGCTTCGAGCAGCTTGTCGAGATTGGTCTGGTTCTTCGCCGAGACCTCGACATCGAGCACCTCACCGCCCATCGATTCAACGAAGACCTCGTGCTGCAGGAGCTCGGTGCGAACCTTCTGCGGGTTCGCCGTCGGCTTGTCGATCTTGTTGATCGCAACGATGATCGGCACGCCCGCCGCCTTGGCGTGGTTGATCGATTCGATCGTCTGCGGCATCACGCTGTCATCGGCCGCGACGACGAGGACGGCAATGTCCGTCGCCTGGGCGCCGCGGGCACGCATCGCCGTGAAGGCAGCGTGGCCGGGGGTGTCGATGAACGTGATCTTCTGACCGTTCTGTTCGACCTGGTAGGCGCCGATATGCTGGGTGATGCCGCCCGCTTCACCGGCGACCACATTGGCGTGCCGGATCGCGTCGAGCAGCGACGTCTTGCCGTGGTCGACGTGGCCCATGATCGTCACGATCGGCGGGCGGGAGATCATGGTCTCATCCAGGTCGGCAACGTTGAAGATGCCTTCCTCGACGTCCGACTCGGAAACCCGCTTCACCGTGTGGCCGAATTCGCCGGCGATGAGTTCGGCGAGATCCGCATCGATCAGGTCGCCAGGCTTCATCATCTGGCCTTCCTTCATCAGGAACTTGATGACATCGACGGCGCGCTCCGACATGCGCTGCGACAGCTCCTGAATCGTGATGGTCTCCGGCAGGACGACCTCGCGCGAAATCTTCTCGCGGGTTTCCTGCATCTGGCTGCGCCGGAACTTTTCCTGGCGGCGGCGCATCGCCGAAAGCGAACGGCCGCGCTGGCCGCCGTCCTCGTCGACGGCAGCGGTCAGCGTCAGCTTGCCCTGGCGACGGCCCTCGTCGCCCTTGGCGCGCGGAGCGGGCTTTGCCGGCTCGGGACGTACGACCTTGCCGCGGGCCGGTCCGGCACCGCTGCGCGGGCGTTCATCCTCGTCGTCACTGCTTGGCCGGCGACCGCGAAGAGCTGCCCCGGGGGCACCGGGCGCCTGAGGCGCGGCAGGCGCCGGGCGGACGGGCTGAGGAGGTGCCTCCGCGCGACGCTCGGCGACCGGGCGCTCCTCCGCGACCTCATCGGTCTTTTCGGCGACGACCGCCGGGCGAGCAGCTTCCTCGGCGGCGCGTCGGGCGGCCTCTTCCTTTTCGCGGGCGAGGCGCGCTTCTTCTTCTGCGCGACGACGCACTTCCTCTTCGGCGCGACGCTTGGCTTCCTCGGCATCACGCACCTGGGCTTCAGCCAGCGCACGACGACGGGCTTCCATCTCGCCGGCCGAGAGGTCGTTCAACACGACGCCGACCCGGGGACGGTTCTGCTCCGCGCGCGGCTGATGGGGCTGCGGCTGCGGGGCCGGGCGGCCAGCCGGGTGCGGCTGAACGGGGCGCGGCTCGGCCGGCCGCGCAACGGGCGTCGCGCTCACCGGCGTGATCGGACGCTCGTCCTTGTGGCGCGTCAGGCCGAACTTCTTCTTGGTTTCGACCACGACCGCCTTCGAGCGACCGCGGCCCATGTCCTGGCGCACAGTCCCCTGCGTCACCCCGGCGGGCTTCAGGGTCAGCGTCTTCTTGCCCGCTACGCTGAGTGTCTTGTCGTCTTTGTTGTCGGTCATTCCGTTCCGTTCCTAGCGATCAGGGCCGGATGCGTAACACCTGACCCCGTCTTCCAATTTGTCTCAAGCAGCGTTCGCGATGCCGGCCTCTGCCGGTGACGCGTGTCATTGCTGTGGCTTATCAGCGCCGCCTTCGGCCCGGACCGGGACGGATCCTCGGTACTTTTCGAGCATGATTGCGCGCTTCACTACACCCTCACCCGCCTGCCCTGCAAGCGCTGCGGCATGGATAAAAGCATTACTTCCCAAAAGCTCCTCCATTTCCGCCGCCGCAAAGGGGCGGAACGCAGGTATTTCCGTTTCATCCTCGGCGACGAAGCTCATCGCCTTGCGGGCCTGATCGATCTTGCGGACACCGTCGGCGGCCGCTTCGGTCGCATGGAACACTGCAAGCGCCGCGAGTCCGCGCACCGCCTGCTCGGTCTTGGTGGCGCCGGAGACGAACTGGCCGGCCTTGCGCGCCATGTTCATCATTCCGGCAAGCTGCTCGGCGAGCAGCCTGTCGACCTCGTCGGCCAATGCCGGCTCGGCCTTCACCTCGGCACGCAGAGCGCGGGCGAAGAGCTTCTTCGCCACCGCCTTCTCGACGAGGCGCCGCTCCGCCCTTACCCAGCAACCGCGCCCCGGAAGCTGCCGCTTCAGGTCGGGCACGACGCGGCCGTCCGGCCCGGCCACGAAGCGGATCAGCTCATCCGGCAATCCGCTCTCGCGCGTGACGATGCAGGTCCGGCTGCTGCCGCTCCGGTCCTTCGGGCCCTTGTCTGAAGGCAGAATCTCCGAGGGCAGGATTTCGGTGGCGGCTGTCATCCTGGATCAGGCGTCCTGCTCCGAACCCTCGGCAACTTCGATCGGCTCGTCCTGATCGCTCGCGAGGTCTTCCTCGGTGATCCAGCCAGCCGCCAGACGCGCCTGGACGATCATCGCCTCGGCCTCTTCGCGGCTGACGTCGAGCTTGGAGAAGGTGCCCTCGAAGCGCTTGGTCTCGCCGTCCTTGCGCTCCGTCCAGCCGACGAGGTCGTCGGCGGCGCAGCCGGCGAAGTCCTCGATCGTCTTGATGCCTTCCTCGCCGAGCGCGACCAGCATCTGGCTGGTCAGGCCCTCGATCTGACGCAGGTCGTCCGAGACGCCGAGCTCCTTGCGCCGGGCGTCCATTTCGGCCTCGATCTTGTCCAGATATTCGCGGGCGCGCGTCTGGATTTCCGTCGCGGTTTCGTCGTCGAAACCATCGATCGAGGAAATCTCGTCGAGCTCGACATAGGCAAGCTCCTCGACCTGGGCGAAGCCCTCGGAGGCAAGCACCTGGCCGACCATCTCGTCGACGTCCAGCGCTTCCATGAACAGCTGGGTGCGCTCGTTGAATTCCTTCTGGCGGCGCTCGCTCTCCTCCTGTTCGGTGAGGATGTCGATATCCCAGCCGGTCAGCTGCGAGGCAAGGCGAACGTTCTGGCCGCGGCGGCCGATCGCCAGCGACAGCTGCTCGTCCGGCACGACGACCTCGATGCGCTCCGCGTCCTCGTCGAGCACGACCTTGGTCACTTCGGCCGGCTGCAGGGCGTTGACGATGAAGGAGGCGGGATCGGGCGACCACGGGATGATGTCGATCTTCTCGCCCTGGAGTTCGCCGACGACCGCCTGGACGCGCGAGCCGCGCATACCGACACAGGCGCCGACCGGGTCGATCGACGAATCGTTGGAGACGACGGCGATCTTGGCGCGCGAGCCCGGGTCGCGGGCGACGGACTTGATCTGGATGATGCCGTCGTAGATTTCCGGCACTTCCATGGTGAAGAGCTTGACCATGAACTGCGGATGGGTGCGCGACAGGAAGATCTGCGGACCGCGCTGCTCGCGGCGCACGTCGTAGACGAAGGAACGGACGCGATCGCCGTAGCGCATGTTCTCGCGCGGGATCATCTCGTCGCGGCGAATGATGCCCTCGCCGCGGCCGAGGTCGACGATGACGTTGCCGTATTCGACGCGCTTGACGGTGCCGTTGACGATCTCGCCGACACGGTCCTTGAACTCCTCGAACTGGCGGTCGCGCTCGGCCTCGCGAACCTTCTGCACGATCACCTGCTTGGCGGACTGCGCGGCGATGCGGCCGAAATCCATCGGCGGCAGCGGATCGGCGATGAAGTCGCCGAGCTTGGCGTCCGGGTTGCGGTCTCGGGCGAGCTCGAGCGGGATCTGCGTCGAGTAGTCCTCGGCCTTCTCGACGACTTCGAGAAGACGCTGGAGACGGATTTCACCGGTCTTCGAATTGATGTCCGCCCGGATGTTCGTTTCCGAACCATAGCGCGAGCGGGCCGCCTTCTGGATCGCGTCTGCCATCGCGGCCAGAACGATCTCGCGGTCGATCACCTTTTCGCGTGCCACAGCGTCCGCGATCTGCAGAAGCTCGAGCCGGTTAGCACTGACTGCCATGTCTTGTCTCCGTCTGGTTACAGGGGCCTCACAAGCGCGCCCTGCCTCATTCGATATCTCTGTCTTCGTCTTCAAAATTCTCATTGGCGGCACGCGCCGCCTTCGCCTTCTTGTCGGCCGCCAGCGCGTCGCGGATCAGATCGTCGGTCAGGATCAGCCGTGCTTCCGAAAGGGCGGTGAACGGGATGGCGACGACGGCCTCTTCGCCATAGGCGGGCTGGTCGCGCTCGAGGCGGAAACCGTCGTCGTCCACCGACACGATCTTGCCGCGGAAGCGCTTGCGCCCGTCGACCATGATCGAAGTCTCGCACTTCATCAGATGGCCCTGCCAGCGGAAGAAATCGGACTTGCGAACCATCGGGCGATCGATGCCCGGCGACGACACTTCGAGATGATACGCCTTGTCGATCGGATCTTCCACATCGAGGACCGGCGAAATGGCCTTGGAGACGTCCTCGCAATCCTCGACGGTCATGGTGCCATCGTTGCGCTCGGTCATGATCTGCAGCGTCAGGCCGTTCTGACCGGACATGCGCACGCGCACAAGGCGGAAACCCATCTGCACCAGCACGGGCTCGATGATGTCGGCAATGCGCCGGTCGAGGCCGGTCTCGGTGATCAGCCGCGGTTCATTTTCAGTTCCAGCCGTTGTCGGTTCGGACAAACGATCATCTCCTCGTCGGACCGGCTAATAAAAAAGAGCGGGTCCTGACGGGCCCACTCTTCATCTACCGATCAAGAATTTGACGCTCATATACGCTGCATCGCCGGAAATTGCAAGGCTTGCGGCAGACCCGGCCGGCAGAGGAGGCAAATCCCGTCTAATGGCAAGTTTAAGCGGCTGGCGTGCCGCATTTCGAGGTTTATAACGAGACCACACCCCGCATCATCGCCAAATGAGAGAGACACGAGGTGACGAACCGCATATCGCCGCTGGCGCCCTTCCGGCACGACACGTTCAGGATCATCTGGATCGCCAGCCTCGCTTCCAATTTCGGCGGCCTCATTCAGGCGGTAGGTGCCGCCTGGCTGATGACGTCCATCTCCCAATCGGTCAACATGGTGGCGCTGGTGCAGGCCTCGACCTCGCTGCCGATCATGCTCTTCTCGCTGGTCTCCGGCGCGCTCGCCGACAATTTCGACCGGCGGCGGATCATGTTGGTCGCCCAGGCCTTCATGCTTGCCGTTTCGGCGCTCTTGACCGTCTTTGCCTATTACGGGCTGATCACCCCGTGGCTGCTCTTGCTCTTCACCTTTCTGATCGGCTGCGGCACGGCGCTCAACAACCCGTCCTGGCAGGCTTCGGTCGGCGACATGGTGCCGCGCGACGACCTGCCGGCGGCCGTCGCGCTGAACAGCATGGGCTTCAACATCACCCGCAGCGTCGGCCCGGCGATCGGCGGCGCCGTCGTCGCCGCCGCCGGAGCGGCCGCGGCCTTCGCCGTCAACGCGCTCAGCTATTTCGCCATCCTGTTCGCGATTTCCCGCTGGCGGCCGAGCATCCCACAAAGCGCGTTGCCGCGCGAGCGGCTGGGCCGAGCGGTTTCGGCCGGGCTGCGCTATGTGGCGATGTCGCCCAATATCGGCAAGGTGCTCCTGCGCGGCTTCGCCTTCGGCCTTTCGGCAAGCGCGATCCTGGCGCTGCTGCCGCTTGTCGCCCGCGACCTCGTCAAGGGTGGACCGCTCACCTACGGCATCATGCTTGGCGCCTTCGGCCTCGGGGCGATCGGCGGCGCGTTGCTCAGCGCGCGCCTCCGGGAGCGCCTGTCGAGCGAAGCGATCGTGCGGCTGGCCTTCGCAGGCTTCGCCGCAAGCGCGATCGTCACTGCGCTCAGCCCGCAGGCATGGCTGACCTCGCTCGCCCTCACCGTCTCAGGCGCCTGCTGGGTGCTGGCGCTGTCGCTGTTCAACACCACGGTGCAGCTCTCGACGCCGCGCTGGGTGGTGGGACGGGCTCTCTCGCTCTACCAGACGACGACCTTCGGCGGTATTGCCGCCGGCAGCTGGCTCTGGGGCGTCGCCGCCGAAGAATACGGCGCCGCGAATGCGCTGATCGGCTCCTGTCTTCTGATGCTTACCGGCATCGCCATCGGCCTGCGCTTCGCGCTGCCGGAGTTCACGTCGCTGAACCTCGACCCGCTCAACCGCTTCAACGAACCGCTGCTCGCTCTCGACCTGAAACCCCGCAGCGGACCGATCGTCGTGATGATCGACTATGAGATCGACGAGCCGGACATCCCCGAATTCCTGACGACCATGGCGGAGCGGCGGCGCATCCGCATCCGCGACGGCGCTGGCCATTGGGCGCTGATGCGCGACCTCGAAAACCCGATCATCTGGACCGAGACCTATCACGTGCCGACCTGGGTCGAATATGTCCGCCACAACCAGCGGCGCACGCAGGCGGACGCGGCCGTCGGCGACAAGCTGACGGCGCTCCACCGCGGCGACCAGCCGCCGCGCGTCCACCGGCTGATCGAGCGCCAGACGATCGTTCCCGGGCATTACGAGCGCTACAAGCAGCCGGCGGAGATGCATTGAGGGGGCAGATGCGAAAATCTGACGCCGAGCACCGGAGCCGAAACGGCAAAAATTGGCTCCGTGAGTCCGTTGGCGATGAGCACGCTTGGCGACTGGAAAGGTCGCCGGGCCGATCACGATCGCCGTCGAGAGTAGGCAGGTGGTCAATACGGCCCAGGTGCGATCATGCTCAATTCTGCGAACACTCATCGGCAGAACTGAAGTCAATTGAACGTATGGAGCTTGATTTTCAAACTGCCATCGGCTTGGCGCTCAAAGACATGCGTGGCAATCCCACCCCAAGGCTGGTCTTTGCCCGGGCATCCTTGCCCTTGGCAGACCATTTAGCTGCGCCGTAAATCAACTTTCCGTCGCCATCCACCCTGATCACCTCAAGTCTGTGATCGGTGGCGCCCATGCCGAATATGCCGCTGAAGAACTTTTCAACGCCAGCAGGTCCCTCGATCAAATCATGGCTAGGAGGAAGAAGAAGCGCGTCCTCCGCATAGAAGGTGGCAACCGCCTTGGCATCCCGCTTTCCAAAGGCCTCGTCCCAAGCTGTATATGCGGCCTTCACATCTTCCATAGGACCGGCCCGAGCTTCCATTGGCGCCATGGAGATGAAGTATGCTACAAGCATGGCGATACAATCATAGCGTAACATGACATTCCTCCTTTGATTGTTGGCATGCTCCTGCAATTGCTAATGCATGTCTCCTTAAATCGACCTCGATTTAAGGACCCAAGACATGCAGCAATTCAAAATGCTACAGCGACCTTTGCGCATCCGATAAGACGCGCGGCGCTGTAGTGTATCAGATCTGGCTAAAAAGCGGCACGGAACGGCGACACGTCCACTGTAGTCCATTCAGGATAGAGGCCAGACCGATGATCGCTAGCGCCGTGGCCGGCGGCCACGACGTCGGGGTTCGCGGACGTTTCAAGGACCGTATCAAACACCAGACCCTGTGCGCGATGAGCTGCGCTTCCTGGCGGAACGGCTCTTTGGCCTTTCCCGAGGAATTCAGCCTTTTGCGGCCAGACCCAAAGTCAGCGCAGCTTCGCCTTCAGCGACGGATCGGGAAAGCAAGTCGGCGCCAGGCCGTTCTTCGCCTGCCAGTCGCCGAGCGAGCGGCGGGTCTTGTAGCCCGGCAAGCCGTCGACCTTGCCGACATCGTAGCCGATTGCGACCAGCGCCTTCTGCATGCCGAGCACGTCGGAGCGCAGCATCTTGCCGACATCGCCCCATTCGCCTCGGAAGGCGCCGCCGCCCGAGGCGATGCGGTCGGCAAGGTTGCCGATGAAGAGGGCGTAGAGGTCGGAATTGTTGTATTCCTTGATGACGTAGAAATTCGGCGTGACGACAAAGCCCGGCCCGTGGGTGCCGGCCGGCACCAGCATCATGCCGGAAGCCGACCGCTCAGCGGACGGAAAGGCCTTGCCGGAAACGCGGGCGATCCCCATGCCGGCCCAATCGGCAATCGGCCGCGCCAGGTCGGGGCCTTCCTGGGCGCAGGAGACGCCGTTAGGGATCGATACTTCGAAGCCCCAGTCGCGGCCGCTCTGCCAACCCTTTTCAGACAGATAATTGGCGATCGAGGCGAGGCTGTCCGGCACGGAATTCCAGATGTCGCGGCGGCCGTCACCATCGAAGTCCACCGCATATTTCAGGAAGCTCGACGGCAGGAACTGCGGTTGGCCCATGGCGCCAGCCCAGGAACCGCGCATTTCACTTTCCTTGACGTCGCCGCTCTCAAGGATGGTGAGCGCCGCGATCAATTCGCGCCGAAAAAGCTCCGGCCGCGTCGACATGAAGGCTTTGGTGGCCAGCACGTCCATGATCGGATGCGGGATCTTCGCCCGGCCGAAGCCGGATTCCCGCCCCCAGATGGCCAGCACGACCTGTCCGGGAACGCCGTAGCTCCGCTCGATCCGCTTCAAGGTCGAGGCATGCGCTGAGGCGAGGCTGCGGCCGGTCGCCGCGAGGCCCTGCAGCCTCTTCTCGGAAAAATAGGAACCGGGCGACGAGAACTCCGCCTGGCTCTGCTTGCGCTCCTTCGCCTTCGGAAAGCCCGGCGGCGCCAGATCGGGCAGGTCCCAATTGAGCTTCACATCGGCGAAGGCGGCCTTGAAAGCAGAAGCGGAAATCCCGGCCTGTCTCGCCTCCGGCCAGAGATCCTTCGCAAGCCACTGACGGAACTTTGCTTCGACATCGGCCTTGGTGGCGGCGTGGGCGGGAAGGTTGAGGGCGAGGAGTGCGGCGATGGTCGCAAGGATTAGGCGTGCGCGAGGCTTACCCCCCTCTGCCCTGCCGGGCATCTCCCCCACAAGGGTGGAGATTGGCGGGCGGCAAGGGCTTCCCCCTGCGGAAAGAGACGCGTGTGCGGCGGCGGTGTTGTGAATTTGTGCGCTCGTTCCAAACTGATCTCCCCCCTTGTGGGGGAGATGCCCGGCAGGGCAGAGGGGGGTGGACCCTGCAGGACCGGCAAACCACGAGCGAATACGAGACTTCAAACGCATCGGCATTCCTTCAGATCGTCGTGCGCGCCCGAAGCGCGGCGGTCAGCGTGCCTTCGTCGAGATAGTCGAGCTCGCCGCCGACGGGGACGCCATGGGCGAGGCGGGTGATCTTCACCTCCATGCCCTCGAGCTGGTCGGTGATGTAGTGAGCCGTCGTCTGGCCTTCGACGGTCGCATTGACGGCGATGACCAGCTCGCGCACGCCGCCCTTGGCGACGCGATCGACGAGCCCCTTGATGTTCAAATCATCCGGGCCGATGCCGTCGAGCGGCGACAGCGTGCCGCCGAGCACATGATAGGCGGCGTTCAGCGCCCCGGCGCGCTCCAGCGCCCAGAGATCGGCAACGTCCTCGACGACGATGATCACCGCCTGGTCGCGCCGCTCGTCGGTGCAGACGGTGCAGGGATCGATTGTATCGACATTGCCGCAGCAGGAGCAGATCTTCACCTTGCGATGCGCCTCGCCCATCGCCTCGGCCAGCGGACCGAGCAATTGCTCCTTCTTCTTGACGAGATGCAGCGCGGCGCGGCGCGCAGAACGGGGGCCGAGCCCCGGCACCTTTGCCAGGAGCTGAATGAGCTTTTCGATTTCGGGACCGGTGACTCGCTTTGCCATGGCCGGCTTTTAGCGCATCTCCCCGATAAACGGAATCGCTTTGACGGCGATCTCCGCCAATCAGAAGGGCAGCTTCATGCCGGGCGGGATCGGCAGGCCGGCAGTGAGTTCGCGGGTCTTTTCCGCCTGCACCGCGTCCGCCTTTTCCTTGGCGTCCTTGTGGGCGGCGACGATCAGGTCCTCGAGGACTTCGACATCGTCCTCCTTGAAGAGCGAAGGGTCGATCTTCAGGCTCTTCATATGGCCCTTGCCGTCGAGCCGGACAGTGACGAGGCCGCCGCCGGCGGTGCCGTCGACTTCGAGCGCGGCGATCTCCGCCTGCAGCTTCTCCATCTTGGCCTGCATTTCCTTGACCTTGCCCATCATGCCGATGATGTCGCGCATCGTCGTCTCCTGTCGGTTGCTATGTCTGCCTGAATTCGAAGGCGCCCCGTGTCTCGGCGCCTACTCGATGTCGTCGCCGGGTACGATATCGCCGTCCGCGGATTCGGCGGCCGCCGGGGCGAGCATTTCGGCCTCTTCCTCCGCGGCGCGGATGCGTACGTCGGTAATCCGCGCGCCCGGAAAGCGCGCCAAGATCGCGGCGACGTCCGGATCCTGGCGGGCGTCGTTGACGCGCTGTTCCTGGGCACGCTGCTCGGCCTCGACCAGCGTCGGCTCGCCCGGCTCGCGGCTGTAGCTGACGACCCAGTGGATGCCGGTCCACTCCTTGAGCTTGACGGCCAGCTCATTGAGCAGCGTCTTCGGCGCATCGTCGGGGAGGTTGACGTCGAGCCGGCCGGGCTCGATATGGACGAGCCGCAGGAAGCCGCGCACCAGCGTCTTCAGCTTGATGTCGCGGTTCTTCGCGCAGAGGTCGGCGATGTCGCTTACCGAATTGACCGGGACCTTCGGCTCCGGCCTGGCGGCGGCTGCCGGCGCCGGTTTCTCCTCGATGCGGCCGACGGCGATCGGCTGGGGAGCGGCATCCGGCACGGCGCGCAGCATGGTCGCGCCGTTGCCGGACGGCCGCTGCACGGGCGCCGCCTCGACGGAACGGGCCTGAACGGGGGGCTGGGCGGCCTGAGCTTGGGTACCGCTGCCATTGCGGGCCGGCGCAGGGCGCCCCTCGCCTGCCTCGCCGCCCGAAGGCTCGAGCAAACGCCGCGCAGCCTCTTCCGGCGAGGGAAGGTGAGCTGCATGGGCGAGCCGGATCAGCACCATCTCGGCGGCGCCGGCGGGACGCGCCGAGCTTTCCGCCTCGGGAATGCCCTTCAGGAGCATCTGCCAGATGCGCGACAGGGTGGTGACCGCGACGCTGGCGGCGAATTCGGCACCGCGTCGGCGCTCGACCTCGCTCAAGGACTGATCGTTCGCCGCCTCGGGCACATATTTCATGCGCGTCACGAGATGGGTGAAGTCGGCAAGATCGGTAAGCACGATCGTCGGATTGGCGCCGGCCTCGTATTGCGCCGCGAATTCGGCGAGTGCCGCCGCGGCGTCGCCCTTGATGATGTGCTCGAAGAGATCGACGATCCGTGCCCGGTCGGCGAGACCGAGCATCGAGCGCACCGTTTCCATCTCGACCGAGCCGCCGCCATGGGCGATCGCCTGGTCGAGCAGCGACAGGCCGTCGCGCGCCGAACCTTCCGCCGCACGCGCTACCATGGCGAGCGCCTCCGGCTCGAAGGGCACGGCCTCCTTGCCGAGGATGGTGGAGAAGAGCCCGACCAGGTCCGAGGCGCTGATGCGCCTCAGGTCGAAGCGCTGGCAGCGCGACAGGACGGTGATCGGAACCTTGCGGATCTCGGTCGTCGCGAAGATGAACTTCACATGCTCCGGCGGCTCCTCGAGCGTCTTCAGCAGGCCGTTGAAGGCCTGGGTCGAGAGCATGTGCACTTCGTCGATGATGTAGACCTTGTAGCGCGCCGAGACAGGCCTGTAGCGCACCTGCTCGATGATCTCGCGGATGTCGTCGATGCCTGTATGGGAGGCGGCGTCCATCTCGATGACGTCGACATGGCGGCCGTCCATGATCGCCTGGCAGTGCTCGCCCGGAACGCGCAGGTCGATCGTCGGCTTGTCGATCTCGGCGGTCTTGTAGTTCAGCGCCCGCGCCAGAATGCGCGCCGTCGTCGTCTTGCCGACGCCGCGCACGCCCGTCAGCATATAGGCCTGGGCGATGCGGCCGGTCTCGAAGGCGTTGGTGAGCGTGCGCACCATCGGCTCCTGGCCGACCATCAGGTCGGAGAAATCCTTGGGGCGGTATTTGCGCGCCAGAACGCGGTAGGCGGCCGGTTTTTCGACGGATGAAACTGGGGATGAAATGGGCGCTTCGTCGCTCATCGACCCTGCCGCTGTTCGAACTCTTGTCCCGACAGGACGGAGAAGGTGGGAGGCTGGCACGATGACCCGTGCCGGGGCTCGTTAGGGCTGCTTCCTTCCGGACCTGACCCGGTTGGCGAGTGGCTCGTCCACCACCAACCTCCCGGCTTCCATATCGGCAATATCTGAAGCAAATGCAAGCCAAGCCGCCAAAAAACTGCTATCGATATAGAATACAAGGCGAATCCGCTTGATCCCGAGGGAGTTTTTCTTGACCGAATTCACGCTCGACGAGCGCCTCGAGCGCGACGGCATACCGATCGCCCCGTTCGGCCTCTGCCAGCTTCGCTTGATGAACGACCGCCGCTGGCCGTGGCTGATCCTCATCCCCCAGCGCGCCGACGTCTCGGAGGTCTTCGAGCTCACGCCGCTCGACCAGGCGATGCTAACCTTCGAGACGAATATGGCGGCAACGGCGCTCAAGAAAGTCACCGGAGCAGAGAAGATCAACATCGGCGCGCTCGGCAACATCGTCCGGCAGCTTCATGTGCATGTCATCGCCCGCCGCAAGGGCGATCCGAACTGGCCCGGTCCGGTCTGGGGCTTCGGCAAGGCCGAGCCGTGGCCCGAAGGCGAGCATCAGGTATTCGCAGCGCGTATATTGGAAAATCTTTGAAATGACGAAAACGATCTTCGATCTTCACAGCCCCCATCCGGAGCCGAGCACCTTCGTCGCCTTCGCGGAAAATCACCTCGACCGGCAATCCGAGCATCGCGCCGACGATTGCGTCGAGAAGGCGCTCAAACATCCGGGCGCGCATTTCCTCGCCTTTTCCGGGGCGAAGCTGATCGTCAAGCACGACGAGAAGATCATCGATCCGCTTTTCGCTCCCTATGAGCTCGCCGGTCTCGAACCGACGATCGACGAGGCGGTCCTGCTCGGCTTCCTGCCGAACGGCGAGCCGCGGCTCGCCGTTCCTTCCGGCCTGACCGAGGAGACCGTGCCAGGACCTTTCAAGATCGCCGATGCGCGCATGCTTTACCGGCAGCAGATGCTGCCGGAGGAGCTGCTCGGGCAGTTCGCCCAAGGGTCGAGCCTGATCACCTGGAACGCCAACAACCGCTTCTGCGGCCGATGCGGCGGGCCGATGGACGGTGCCGCCGGCGGCTACCGGCGAATCTGCACCGCCTGCGGCCACATGGTCTTTCCGCGCACCGACCCGGTCGTCATCATGCTGACGGTCGACATCGAGCGCGACCTCT
Organism: Sinorhizobium sp. CCBAU 05631; assembly: GCF_002288505.1. NCBI lineage: Bacteria > Pseudomonadati > Pseudomonadota > Alphaproteobacteria > Hyphomicrobiales > Rhizobiaceae > Sinorhizobium > Sinorhizobium sp. CCBAU 05631. The sequence continues at coordinate 3,866,947 of NZ_CP023063.1, read as the reverse complement.
GCCTGCTCGGCCGCAGCCCGCATTTCGCGCCGGGCATGTATTCCTGCCTTGCCGGTTTCGTCGAGCCGGGTGAGACCATCGAAAACGCCGTGCGCCGGGAAACGCACGAAGAATCGGGCATCCGCATCGGCCGGGTGCGCTATCACGCCTCGCAGCCCTGGCCGCTGCCGCACTCGCTGATCATCGGCTGCTATGCCGAGGCGCGATCGACCGCCATCAAGCGCGACGAGCAGGAACTCGAGGACGTGCGCTGGTTCACCCGTGCGGAGACCGAAGCGATGCTGGAGCGTTCGACGGGGGTCGCGACGACGCCGGACGAGCACATCCCGCCGCCGAAGGGAGCGATCGCCCACCAGTTGATGCGCGACTGGCTGTCCTGGCCGGAGCGCAGCTGAGCGGGTAGGGACAGGAATCGGTGTCGCGCTCGGAACGGCTCATCGATCTCATTCAGGTGCTGAGACGCCACCGCCGGCCGGTGAGTGGCCGGACACTCGCCGAGGAGACCGGCGTCAGCCTCCGCACCCTTTATCGCGATATTGCCAGCCTGCAGGCCCAGGGCGCCGGGATCGAAGGCGAGGCGGGCGTCGGCTATGTCCTCAGGCCGGGCTTTTTGCTGCCGCCGATGATGTTCTCCGAGGAGGAGATCGAGGCGCTGGTGCTCGGTTCACGCTGAAGGTGCAGCCCCAGCCTGTCGGCGAAGGCAGCCGGGCCGAAGTCGCATTCATGGTGGAGGGAGAAGAGGCCGTCCGCGCTCACTATGAGGAATGGCAGGCGATGGGGCTGTTGATTGCGCAGGAACTGACGAGGATGGATTTCGGACCGACCTTCGTCGCCCTCGATCCGGACGGGCATCGCCTGCGTGTCTGCCTCTACGACGAATGATGCAAAGGCAAGTGCAGGCTTCGCTCACACCCCGCGGGAACGCCGGCGGGGTGTGGAAGACTTTCGCGCCGCGGGTAGAATGCACGCGCGGGCAATTGTATATTAGCGGCCGTAGACGGCAGCCTGGATCTGGGATCGGGAAAGACCGATGTCGCTCAGTGCGTGGTCGTCCAGAGCGTTCAGCTCGCGTACCGCACGGCGCAATTTTGCATATTCCATGATCTTCTGACGGATCTTCATTTTTGACACTCCATTTTCTTTTTCTTGACGAAGGTCAAATAGGCATTTGCCTAAGATTTCAGTAGTTCCATGATTGCAAATTAGGCATGCGCTGGACGCGTAGCCGGTTAACGATAATTCGCCGTTTTTCGAAGGTCCGGGACGTCCATCCGGCACACGCTGCCAGCAGAATTGCGGGCATCGGAGACCGCCGTACAAGGTGCTGCGGCAACCGCCTGACCGGACTGTCGACGCCGCAATGGGTCGTGACATCCCCTCAAAGCGTGATCCTCGGGCTTGACCCGAGGATCCAATCGCAAGCACCGGTTCTGGCGGTGATTTGGCCAGCGTAACATGGATCCTCGGGTCAAGCCCGAGGATGACGACGGGGATGGAGGCCCGGGCAAAAGCGCTCCTGAAGCACACCGCATTCGGCGAACTCAGGCGACCTGCCTGGGACGCTGCATATTTCTCAAATGCACGCCTCTGGCAAGCGGTCGAAAGTCCGCCCACGCATCGTTCCCGACTGGCCCTCAGAGCACCCCACGCATCGGATGCGCCTTGTACGTCCCGAGTATCCGCACGTTTTCCGAGAAGAAGCGCAGCTCGTCCATGGCGTGGCGCACGCCCTCGTCGTCCGGATGGCCCTCGATATCGGCATAGAACTGCGTCGCCACGAACTTGCCGCCGAGCTGGTAGCTTTCGAGCTTCGTCATGTTGATGCCGTTGGTGGCAAAGCCCCCCATTGCCTTGTAGAGAGCGGCCGGAATGTTACGCACGTTGAAGACGAAGGTGGTGATGATCAACTCGTCGTCCGACTTGCGCGTCGTCCGCTGCTCCTCGCGCGACAGCACAACGAAGCGGGTGACGTTGCTGTCGGTGTCTTCGACGTTTTCGGCGATGATCTCCAGCCCGTAGAGGTCGGCGGCAAGCCGCGGGGCGAGCGCTGCCATCGAGCGGTCACCGGTCTCGGCGACGAGCTTGGCGGCACCGGCCGTATCGCCGGCGACGATCGGTTTCCAGCGATTGGCGCGGACGATCTTGCGGCATTGGCCGAGCGCATGGATATGGCTGTGCACGGTGCGGATTTCGTCGTGCTTGACGCCCGGAAGCACCATCAGCTGGAAGCGGATCGGCATGAAATATTCGCCGACGATATGCAGGCGCGATTCGGGCAGCAGGTGATGGATGTCAGCGACGCGGCCGGCGATCGTGTTCTCGATCGGGATCATGCCGAGATCCGCCTCGCCGTTCTCGACCGCCAGAAAGGCATCCTCGAAGGTCTGGCAGGGCAACGGGTCCATCGACGGGAACATGTCTCGGCAAGCCATGTCGGAATTGGCGCCGAAGTCGCCCTGGAAGGCAATCCTGTTGGTCTTGACGGTCACTTTGGCTGTCCTTTCAAGCCGAGAGCATGCGGCGGGCTTTTTCGAGGTCGGCCGGCGTGTCGACGCCGAGCGGCACGGAATTGACGATCTCGACGTCGATGCGCATGCCCGCCTCGAGGGCCCGCAGCTGCTCGAGCGATTCGCGCTTCTCGAGCGTCGAAGGCTTCAGCGACACGAACGTCTTAAGTGCGCTCCGCCGGTAGGCGTAAAGGCCGATATGGTGATAGAGCGGCCCGGCGCCATGGGGTGCGGTCGCGCGGGTGAAATAGAGCGCGCGCAGCCGGCTCTCCGACAGCGGCGACCCGACCACCTTGACGACGTTCGGATTGGTTTTCTCGTGCTCGTCGGTGATTTCCACCGTCAGCGTGGCGATATCGGTCGCAGCGTTTTCGAGCGGCTTCAAGGCCGCGCGGATCGGGCCGGGCTCGATTGTCGGCAGGTCGCCCTGGACATTGATGACGATTTCCGCCTCTCCGTTAGGGTCGGCCTTCTGCAGCGCCTCGTAGATCCGGTCGGAGCCGGACTGGTGATCGATGCGCGTCATGACCGCTTCGAAGCCGGCGTCGCGCACCGCCTCGTAGACCTCGTCATGATCGACGGCGACGACGATCCGGCCGACGTCTGCTTCCGCCGCGCGCCTGGCGACCTGGACGATCATCGGCAGGCCGCAGATGTCGGCGAGCGGCTTGCCCGGCAGGCGCGTCGAGGCCATGCGCGCGGGGATGAGCACGAGGGCTTTGCCCGAATTTTCACGATTCATCGTCATGCCTTCAAAAACCCCTGAGAAAGTGTCAAAAGGTCTCACTTCGGGGGCGATAATCTCTGTTGCAACGCAGAGCCAAAAGACATAGGTTCCGCGCGATTTCAAGATGGGCCGGGTTTTTGTTTGCGCCGGTGGCAAAGGGAGCGTTTGCAGATGAATCCATATGTGAACATGGGTGTGGGTGCCTTGCTGGGTACGGTCTTCGTGCTGATGACCGTGTCCATTGCTTCTGAAGGCATTTTCCATTCCGAAGCTCCCGAGAAGGAAGGTTTCGCGATCGTCGCGGAGGAGCCGACCGCCGAGGCCGGTGCGGGCGGCGGCGAAGAAGCAAAGTCGGAGCCGATCGGCCCGTTGCTCGCCAAGGCCGACGCTTCCGCCGGTGAAGCCGTGTTCAAGAAATGCGCAAGCTGTCATACCATCGAGAAGGGCGGACCGAACAAGGTCGGCCCGAATCTCTGGGGCCTCGTCAACCGTCCGGTCGCCTCGCATGAGGGCTTCGCCTACTCCGCCGGCATGAAGACCTTTGCCGAAGGCGGCAAGGTCGTCTGGGACTACGACCACCTGAGCTACTTCCTCGAGGCGCCGAAGAAACACGTGCCGGGCACGGCCATGGGCTTTGCCGGCCTGAAGAAGCCGGACGAGCGGGCGAATCTGATCGCCTGGCTGCGCGAGAAGGCCGACAGCCCGGCACCGCTGCCGGCGGCGGACGCGACCGGCGCGACGGACGCGGCACCGGCTGCCGCCCCTCCCGAAGGTGGTCAGACGGCGGCTCCTGCCCCGGCTCCGGCGGAAGCCGGTCAGGCGGCGGCTCCGGCACCGGCCCCGGCACATTAAGCGATCGATATTTCTTTTCGAAGAGCCCGGTCATCGACCGGGCTTTTTCTATCCGATCAGTCGCCGCCGGGTGAGCGCCGGAAAGCTTCGCGCCGATGCCGCGCCTATCGGATTTTTCTTTGGCGATGCTAATATCTGTGCAACTGACAATGTAACCAAATGCAATCCGATCGGAGCCTGGTCCCTCTGCGTGTGAGCGGGACGGTTGCATTCGGAGCGAAGGAGCGGACGATAGATGACCAGCGGCGGAACTTTCCTCATCGAGACACATCCGAACCCCATGGCAGCGGGCGAGCGTGAGGCCCTGCTCAAGAACCCGGGCTTCGGCCGCGTGCTGTCCGATCACATGGCGACGATCCGCTATTCCGAGGGACGCGGCTGGCATGACGCCCGGATCGAGCCGCGGAAGGCTTTCGATCTCAGCCCGTCGACGGTGGTGCTGCACTATGCCCAGGAGATCTTCGAAGGCATGAAGGCCTACCGCCTGCCGGACGGCGGCGCCACATTGTTCCGCCCGGGCGCCAATGCGCGCCGTTTCACCAACTCCGCCAATCGCCTGGCCATGGCGCCCTTGCCGGAAGAGCTGTTCGTCGAATCCGTGCGCGCCCTGGTGCGGGCGGATCGCGACTGGATTCCGGCGGCTGAAGGCGCCTCGCTCTATCTCCGGCCGTTCATGATCGCCACGGAGGCGATCCTCGGCGTGAAGCCCTCGTCCGACTACCTCTATTGCGTCATCGCCTCGCCGGTGGGCTCCTACTTCAAGGGAGGCGCTCCGGCGGTGACGCTCTGGGCCTCCGAAAACTACACGCGGGCGGCCCCCGGCGGCACCGGTGAGGCGAAATGCGGCGGCAACTATGCGGCAAGCCTCGCCGCGCAGGCAGAAGCGACCCGCGAGGGCTGCGACCAGGTCGTCTTCCTCGACGCCGTCGAAAAGCGCTGGATCGAGGAGCTCGGCGGCATGAACGTCTTCTTCGTCTTCGAGGACGGCTCGCTGCAGACGCCGCCGCTCACCGGCACGATCCTGCCGGGCATCACCCGCGATTCGCTGATCACGCTCGCCCGCGACCTCGGCCTCACGGTGCGCGAAGAGCCCTATTCGATCGATCAGTGGCAGGCGGATGCCGAGAGCGGCCGGCTGGCCGAGGCCTTCGCCTGCGGTACCGCCGCTGTGGTGACGCCGATCGGCAAGGTGAAGGGCCGCACCCGCAACTTCACGATCGGCGACGGCGGCGCCGGTCCGGTGGCCGGCCAGCTGAAGGCCGCGCTGCTCGACATCCAGAACGGCCGCGCCCCGGACCGCCACGGCTGGCTCGACCGGCTGTTCTAGCGAAACGGGGGCTCCGAGCCCTCACCCCGCTGCCGCGACCTTCTCTCGTTTGTACGGGGAGAAGGGACGATGCCGCGCCGGCTTGAACCCTCTCGCCGCATGCAGGAGTAGGCTCGTCCGGTGCGGCATACCCCTTCTCCCAGCCTGCGGGGAGAAGGTCGCGGCAGCGGGATGAGCGGCAAGCGCGAGCGCGAAAACCTACATTACATCAACAGATAGGCCCAGGCCGAAACGCTCACGACGCCGAGGCCGGTGGTCAGCGTGATGGTCGAGGAGGCGAGGCCGTGGCCGACATTGAAGTGGTTGGCGATCAGCCAGGCATTGACGCCGGTCGGCACGGAAGACGTCAGGACCAGGGCGGCGGTCCAACTGTCGCTCAGGCCCAGGAGATGGCAGGCGGCGAAGACGGCGCCCGGCAGCACGACGAGCTTCAGCGTGCTGGTGACGGCGGCGAGGCCGGTATTGCCGGCGAGCCCGTATTTGTCGAGCGCCATGCCGATCGAGACGAGTGCTGCTGGGGCGGCGACGCCTGCAAGCTGATCGACCACGATCTTGGCCGGACCGCCGAGCGGCTGGCCGAGAAGATGGAAGAGCGCTCCTAAGGCAAGCCCGATCACCAGAGGATTGCGGGCGAGATTGCGGCCCACCCCGGCTAAAAGCTTGAATAGGCTCTGCCGCGGCCGGCCGCTCACCTTCTGGTCGGCGCGGTCCATCATCACGGTCCCGGCGATCATCATCACCGGCAGATGCACCGAAAGCAGGATGGAAAGTGCGACGATCCCCTCCTCCCCCACCACCCGGGACACCAAGGGCAGGCCGATGAAGACCGTGTTGGCAAAGGCCGAGGAGACGCCGGCCAGCACGCCCATGCGCTGGTCGCGGCCGAAGCCGAGCGTCGCGGCCAGATGGCCGATGGTCCAGGTGACGGCGACGCCGGAGAAATAGGCGACCCAGAGCGGCCAGGGCGACCCCTCCTTGAAATCCGCCTCGGCGATGGTGCGGAACAGAAGGACCGGCACGGCAACCCGGAAGACGAAGTCGCCCAGCGCCTCGCCAACGGCCGGCTTCAGATAGCCGAATTTCACGATCAGCCAGCCGGTGAGGATCAGCACGAAGATCGGGAGCACATTCAAAAAGACTTCGGACATGCGCGAGCCTTATCACGACAGTTCGGCTTGAACCGATTGATTGCGATCGGTTCCCGAGAGCGGGTCGGAGGGGAGCGCGCCCGGAGCCGCGCATTTGTGATTCATGCAGACAGACCGACGCATAGACCCGTTTTGACGGTGGAGGCAAGGCAGCGGCCTACTGCATGTCTCCTTAAATCGACCTCGATTTAAGGAGACATGCAGCAATTCAAAGTGCTACAGCGACCTTTGCGCGTCTGATAAGACGCGCGGCGCTGTAGTGCATGCTCCCTTCAACCGTACCGGATTAGGGCGCGCGACACCGTCAAGAAAAGGCCGCCGGCTGCGACCATTTACACCCGGAACATTCAGCCGTCACAAAGCGTTGCGCTTGAGGACGGGGTCAAAAGAATGTCGAGCGAGCATCCGATCTATTCGCACAAGGACGACGACCCGCATCTGACCGATGACGATCTGGCGCAGAAGGTCTTGCGCTTCCTCCGCTACGCGACTTTCATAGACACGAGCGACATGGACGTGATCGCCCTCGGCAACATGGTTGTCCTGTCCGGAACGGTGGCGCGCGAAGCGGACATTGCCTGCGCCGGCGAGGCGGCGGCCTCGGTGATCGGCGTCCAGAGCGTCGAGAACCGGCTGACGGCGCGACCCGGCGAAGCGGCGGGCTGAGCAGCACAAGGGGCGCGGAGGGCAGAGCATGAAGGACAGCATCGAAAAGCGCATCGAACTGGCGGCTCCGGTCGAGAGGGTGTGGCGTGCGCTCACCGATCACGAGGCCTTCGGCGAATGGTTTCGCGTCAAGCTCGACGGGCCCTTCGTGGTCGGTCAGGTCACCACCGGCGAAATCACCTATCCCGGCCACGAGGGCATCAAATGGACCTCGGTGACAGAGCGAATGGAGCCGTCGCAGCTCTTCGCCTTTCGCTGGCCGCATTCAGAGGATCCGAATGCCGACGTTTCGAATGCACCTTCGACGCGCGTCGAATTCCACCTCAAACCGACGACAAAGGGTACGCATCTGACGATCACCGAATCGGGCTTCGGCTCCCTGCCGCAGGAGCGGCGCGAGGAAGTGATCTGCAGCAACGAGAAGGGATGGGAAATCCAGGCCCAGAACATCAAGGCCTTCGTCGAACCCTGAACGGCGTGCCGCCATCGTCGTTGACCTCGCAGACCGGCGCGATACCTTTGCTTTGAGAGAGGGCGAGGCGATGTGCGGGCGGGTCTATATCAAGAGCAATCTCGACGGTCTGTTGCGCGAATTCTCCTTTGCCGAGCGGGAAGCGGTCGAGGGGATGGCCAACCAGTTCCCGCGTTATAACGGTGCGCCGTCGCTTTACTATCCGATCATCGTCACCGAGGTGATACGCGACCCCGACGTGTTCGGCCCGAGCTTCGCGAGCGCCCGCTGGGGGCTGATCCCGCGCTTTGCGAAAACGCAGCCGGGCCGGCCGCCGCCGATCAATGCGCGCTCGGAAGGTATTTCGACCGTCGGCCTGTTCAAAGACGCCTATCGCCGGCGCCGCTGCCTGATCCCGGTCGACGGCTTCTTCGAGTGGAAGGACATCTTCGGCACCGGCAAGAACAAGCAGCCCTACGCGATCGCCATGAAATCCGGCGAGCCCTTCGCGCTTGCCGGCCTCTGGGATACCTGGCGCGACCCGGAAACCGACGAGGACATCCGCACCTTCTGCGTCATCACCTGTCCGGCAAACGAGATGATCGCCAAGATCCACGACCGCATGCCGGTGATCCTGCACGGACAAGACTATGAACGCTGGCTTTCGCCGGAAGCGGATCCGGCGGAGCTGATGACCATGTGGCCGATCGACCGCAAGGTCGGCTCGCCGAAATATGATGCGGCGGACATTCTGGATCCCGTCGAGCCGCCGCAAGAGGAGTGAGCTGCCCTGCAGCGATCCCCCCGACGCCAGCCGAACCTCACCCGCGCAGGCCCGGCGCCTCCTGGCCGGTGCGCTCGACATATTCCCGATAGCCGCCGCCATATTGATGAATGCCGTCCGGTGTCAGTTCCAGGACGCGGTTGGACAGTGCCGACAGGAAGCGGCGGTCGTGCGAGACGAACAGCATGGTGCCCTCATAGGCCGAGAGCGCCTTGATCAGCATCTCCTTGGTATCGAGGTCGAGGTGGTTGGTCGGCTCGTCGAGGACGAGGAAGTTCGGCGGGTCGAACAGCATTGCCGCCATCACCAGCCGCGCCTTCTCGCCGCCGGAGAGCACCCGGCAGCGTTTCTCCACGTCGTCGCCGGAAAAGCCGAAACAGCCGGCCAGCGCCCGGAGCGGCGCCTGACCGGCCTTGGGAAAGCGTTCCTCCAGCCATTGGAGGATGGTGCTGTCGCCGTCGAGCACATCCATCGCATGCTGGGCGAAATAGCCGAGCTTGACACTGGCGCCGAGCGACACACTGCCCTGGTCCGGCTGGGCGGAGCCGGTGACGAGCTTCAGCAGCGTCGATTTTCCGGCGCCGTTGATGCCCATGATGCACCAGCGTTCGCGCCGGCGCACCATGAAGTCGAGTCCGCCATAGATCGTCCGGCTCCCATAGGCCTTGTGGACGTTCCTGAGATTGACGACGTCTTCGCCGGAACGCGGCGCCGGCAGGAAATCGAAGGCGACCGTCTGGCGACGCCGCGGCGGCTCGACGCGATCGATCTTCTCGAGCTTCTTGACCCGGCTCTGCACCTGCGCGGCATGCGAGGCGCGGGCCTTGAAGCGTTCGATGAACTTGATTTCCTTTGCGAGCATGGCCTGCTGGCGCTCGAACTGGGCCTGCTGCTGCTTCTCGTTCAGCGCCCGCTGCTCCTCGTAGAAGCCATAGTCGCCGGAATAGCTCGTCAAAGCGCCGCCGTCGATCTCGATGATCCTGGTGACGATCCGGTTCATGAACTCGCGGTCGTGCGAGGTCATCAGCAGGGCGCCGTCATAGCTTTTCAGAAAATCTTCCAGCCAGATCAGGCTTTCGAGATCGAGGTGGTTGCTCGGCTCGTCGAGCAGCATGACGTCCGGGCGCATCAAGAGGATGCGGGCGAGTGCCACGCGCATCTTCCAGCCGCCCGACAGCTCGGAAACGTCGCCGTCCATCATCTCCTGGCTGAAGCTCAAGCCGGCAAGGACCTCGCGGGCACGCCCCTCCAACGCATAGCCGTCGAGCTCCTCGTAGCGCGCCTGCACTTCCCCGTAGCGCTCGATGATCGCGTCCATTTCGTCCATCCGCTCCGGATCCGACATGGCCGCCTCGAGCGCGCGGAGTTCCGCCGCGACGGCGCTGACAGGCCCTGCCCCTTCCATCACCTCGGCAACCGCGGACCGCCCGGCCATCTCGCCGACATCCTGGTCGAAATAGCCGATCGTTACACCCTTCTCGACCGAGACCTGCCCCTCGTCGGGCTGTTCCTCGCCGGTAATCATCCGGAAAAGCGTCGTCTTCCCCGCCCCGTTCGGACCCACAAGGCCGATCCTTTCGCCGCGGTTCAAGGCGGCGGAGGCTTCGATATAAAGAATGCGGTGACTGTTGGACTTGCTGATATTCTCGATACGGATCATGTGGGGGACGGCTCGGTGGGGTTGCGGGCACCCCTATGCCACGGGTCGGTGCCGCTGTCACGCGAACATCCGGCGGGCGGGCGCCGAGGATCACAAAGGAAAATATGGCGGACAGAGAGGGATTCGAACCCTCGATACGCTTTCACGTATACACGCGTTCCAGGCGTGCGCCTTCAACCACTCGGCCACCTGTCCATCCGTCTGCAGCCGTTGGTCACTCCGGCCGGATGGGGGAGTGAACTCCACCGTGCTGCCGGCAAAACCGGCGGACGGGCGCGATATATACTGATGATTGGCGGCGGATCAACTGGTTTCTGACAGATTGTTGACATTGCGTGAGATGTTGTGGCGCGCTCCGCCATTGCGCTCGTCCGGCGGCGAGCCTATCTCTTTCCATAAGACACGCCGAGCGGGAATGGGGCGGCTGGAAACGATCGACAGGCTTTAAGGGGCGAACCCGGCCAAGGAGGGTGAATGCGGCTCTTGCTGCGCTTTGCAAGCTTCGTCGCGCTGATGGCCGCGGTGCTTGCGGGCACCATCGATTCGATCCAGTCGGTGGCCGCCTCCGAGCCAGTGCTGACGCCGCTTGCGGAAGGGATCGGGCTGCTCGGGCCGGATGCGCTCAACTGGGTGCAATCGCTGCAGCGGACCGATGCGGGGCCGGCCATCTGGCTGACCGCCCTGCACTGGATCTTCATGCAGCCGGCCTTCGCCGTCATGCTCGTCGTCGCGCTGGTCCTGTGGATGGCGGGATACAAGAAGAAGCCGGCCGCCGGGCGCTTTGCGGCCTGAATCCGCGCCGCTCAACGCTTTCGGTCATCGGAAGGAGCCGCAGATGTTTCTGATCGACATGTTCAACAAGAAGAACATCCTGCCCGACGCCGAGACCGCGCTTGCCGGCCGCGCCGAGGAAATTCCGACGGCTGCGACGCACTTCGTCTCCGGCCGGTCGCTGAAGGGCCCCTACCCGGAGGGCATGAAGAAGGTGCTTTTCGGCATGGGTTGCTTCTGGGGCGCCGAGCGGCTCTTCTGGCAGATCCACGGAGTCCACGTGACGGCCGTCGGCTATTCCGGCGGACTGACGCCGAACCCGACCTATCAGGAGACGACGACGGGGCTGACCGGCCATGCCGAAGTCGTGCTGGTCGTCTACGATCCGCAAAAACTGTCGCTCGGCCGCCTGCTCAAGACCTTTTTCGAGGAGCACGACCCGACACAGGGGATGCGGCAGGGCAACGACATCGGCACCACCTACCGCTCGGCCATCTATGTCTTCGACGAGGAACAGCTTGCCGAAGCGAATGCAGCGCGCAATACATTCAAGCGGGCGCTCAGGGCCTTCAATCACGACCGCGAGATCACCACGGAAATCGCAATTGCCGGCCCGTTCTATTTCGCCGAGGGCTACCACCAGCAATATCTCGCCAAGAATCCGGACGGCTATTGCGGCCTGCGCGGCACCGGCGTCAGCTGTCCGATCGGCTGAAGCGAAGTCCGTCCGCTTGCGCCAGCCGCCAGCGCTCCAAAGCGGGCCGGCGGCTTTTTTACCATCTGAAAAATTTTGGATGTTTTTTTGAAGAAGCCGTGCAAGGATGCGGCCACCCAAGCCTTAAACAGAAGAGGGGCGGGCTCCGCAGGCAAGGCTCACGCCGCCCGCGGAAACCCGAAAAGATCCAATTGCGACAACAGGGCTGCAAGATGAAAAAAACCATTCTCGGTCTCTTTGCTTTCTCGATGATGTCTGCGACGGCACTGGCCGCCGACGTCAAGCCGGCGCTCATCTACGATCTCGGCGGCAAGTTCGACAAATCCTTCAACGAAGCGGCCTTCAACGGCGCAGAAAAGTTCAAGGCCGAATCGGGCATCGAATACCGCGAATTCGAGATCGCCAATGATGCCCAGCGCGAACAGGCGCTGCGCCGCTTCGCCAGCGACGGCAATAGCCCGATCGTCATGGCCGGCTTCAACTGGGCCGCATCGCTCGAAAAGATCGCTGCGGAATATCCGGATACGAAGTTCGCCATCATCGACATGGTGGTCGAGAAGCCGAACGTCAAATCGATCGTCTTCAAGGAACAGGAAGGCTCCTATCTCGTCGGCGTGCTCGCCGGGCTCGCCTCCAAGTCGAAGACTGTCGGATTCGTCGGCGGCATGGATATCCCGCTGATCCACAAATTCGCCTGCGGCTATGTCGGCGGCGCCAAGTCTGTCGGCGGAGACGTCAAGGTGCTCGAAGCCTATACGGGCACGACGCCGGACGCCTGGAACGATCCGGTCAAGGGCGGTGAAATCGCCAAGTCGCAGATCGACCAGGGCGCGGACGTCGTCTATCACGCCGCCGGCGGCACCGGCGTCGGCGTGCTTCAGGCGGCGGCGGATGCGGGCAAGCTCGGCATCGGCGTCGACTCCAACCAGAACATGCTGCAGCCGGGCAAGGTGCTGACCTCGATGCTGAAGCGAGTCGACGTCGCCGTCTATGACGCCTTCACGGCGGCTAAGGACGACAAGTTCGAGTTCGGCATCTCCAATCTCGGCCTCAAGGAGGACGGCGTCGGCTACGCGCTCGACGAGCACAACAAGCCGCTGATCACGCCGGAAATGCTCGATGCGGTGGAAAAGGTGAAGGCCGATATCATCTCCGGCAAGGTACAGGTGCACGACTACATGACGGACGAGACCTGCCCGTACTGATCGGCAAGACATTCGCAAGGCCGCCGGTTCGCAAGAGCCGGCGGCTTTTTGCTGCCCGTCTCAATAGTGCGGCGGCCGTGTCACCGGGATCGCCTCGCGCGCCTGTTCCTCGAGGGTCAGGAAACGCTCAGTCAGCCGGTCGAGCTTGGCACGCATCTGCTCGGCCACCTTCCATTGCTCGGCAAGCTGGTCGGAAAGCTCCTCGATGGTTTTTGCCTGATGCGCCACCGTTTCTTCCAAATGAACGATCCGGCTCTCCATGTCGCTCATGCGCTTCTCCATCTCTTTATTATCGACGGGCAAATTGACCAACCTGGCTGCGCCGTCAAGCATGGCAGTCAGCCCCGTGCCCCGGCTGCGACGGCGTTCACCGCGGAAAAGCCGGGATCGCGTGCCGACAGCCTCTTGTGCAGGTGCACCATCATGCCCGCGGCAAACAGCGGCGTCAGCAGGTTGATGAACGGCACGGCCAGGAAGGCCGCGATCACGAGGCCGGCAAGGAACACCGTCGCCCTGTGCTTGGCGCGGAAGAGCCGCGCCTCGGCCGGCGAGCGGTGGCGCATGGCGGCAAATTCGAAGAATTCGCGGCCGAGCAGATAGCCGTTAACCAGGAAGAAGGCGATGAGATTGATGCCCGGCACCAGCAGCAGGAAGAGCGCGACGATGTTGCCGAGAATGACGACTCCGAGGAACTTCACCGAGCTTATCATCGCCTCGGCAAGCGGCAGCGGGGTGCCCGGCGGCTCGGCCGGATAATCGCGCTTCTCGACAACCTCGGCGACATCGTCGAGAAAGAAGCCGGCGATCAGCGCTGTCACCGGAGCAAGCAGCAGCGCCAAGGCGAGAGCGAGGCCGAGGCTGGCGAAAATGCCGACGACGAACGTGATCCAGCCCGCCCATTCGGGCGTGCCGGGCATCAGCACGTCGATCCAGGGCAGCGCCAGCCAGACGAACAGCTCGCGCATAGCAAACCAGAGGGCGACGAGCGCCAGCAGCGTGAGCGCGATGACCTTCCAGAAAACCGCGCGCGTCTCGGCGGCAAAGAGATTGGCGGAGGCGAGCCGCGCCGAGTCGACGATCATGATCGATCTCCATAAAGGACAAGTGAGTTCGATGTAGGCAGCCGCGTCGCCCGGGGCAAGGCACTTGCGCCGCACTCCTTCGCGGTGCACTACGATTCAACAGGCCGGCGCTGGCAAACACCATGGACGGCGATATTCTAAAGCGGAAGCAAGTCAGGTCCGTTGCGGCGGACTGTGAACCGACCAGGGGGAAGCCATGACCCAGCACAAGACGCTCGCCAGCCTCGCTGTTCTCGTACAGTCGGGACAATTGGATTCCCTCGCGCTCACAGAGGATACGCTGACGCGGATCGAAGGACATGCGGACCAGTCGATCTTCGTCGGGCTGACGCGAGACCGCGCGGCGCGCGAGGCGAACGCGGCCTCCGAGCGGATCAAGGCCGGCCGTTCCCGCGGCCTCTTGGACGGCTTGCCGGTCGCCTGGAAGGATCTCTTCGATGTTGCCGGCAGCATCACGGCCGCAGGCTCCGTGGTGCTCAGGGACAAGGCACCGGCTTCTTCAGACGCGGCGGTCGTCGCCGCGGTCGGCAGCGCCGGCATGGTGAGCGTCGGCCGCACCAATATGAGCGAGTTCGCCTTTTCAGGGCTCGGCATCAATCCGCATTACGGCACGCCCCGCAATCCAGCCTCGACGGACGTGCACCGCATTCCCGGGGGCTCCTCGTCCGGCGCGGCCGCGGCGGTCGCCGCCGGGCTCGTGCCGCTGGCGATCGGCACCGACACCGGCGGTTCGGTGCGCATTCCGGCGGCAATGACCGGCATTGTCGGCTACAAGGCGACGCGCGGACGCTATGTGATGAAGGGCGTCTTTCCGCTCGCCCAGAGTCTCGATTCGCTGGGACCCCTCTGCCACAGCGTGCAGGACGCCGTCTGGGCGGATGCGGCCATGCACGGCCTGACGGCGCCGGTTATCCGCCGCGCCGAGCTTGCCGATCTTTCGCTCGTCATCCCGGAGACGATCGTCTTCGACGAGGCGGAGGCCGAGGTGGTCGCTGCCTTCGAGGCGGCGATCAAGAGACTCGAGGCAGCCGGCGTCCGGGTGCGGCGCCAGGCCTTCCCGAGCTTTGCCGCGATCTTCGAGCTGACTGCCCGCCACGGCGCCCTGGTGAACGCCGAAGCCTATGCGCTGCACCGCGAGCGGCTTGCCGGGCCGGATGCCGCCCGCATGGACCCGCGCGTCGTCGTCCGTACGCGCCTCGGCGAAAAAATCGCCGTCAGCGACTATATCGCCCTCCTCAACGCCCGCGACCGGTTGATCCACGCGACCCTCGAGAGCCTTAAGCCAGGCGAACTGATCGCCCATCCGACGCTGCCGCATGTGGCACCGCCGATCGACCCGCTGCTTGCCGACGACGATCTGTTCTTCAAGGTGAACGCGAAGACGCTGCGCAACACGTCGATAGGCAATTTCCTCGACTTCTGTGGCATCTCCATTCCCTGCGGCACCGGCGCCGCCGGCATGCCGGTCGGCTTCCTCATCTCTGCACCGCACCACCAGGACGACCGGCTGCTTGCCGCCGCGCTGGCGCTCGAGGCGCTGATCCGGAGCGAGGCATGATCGTCTCTTTCGATATCGGCGGGTCTGCGATCAAGGGCGCGATCACCCACTCGCCGGAGCGCATCTTCCCGCTGCCCCGCCGAACGACGCCGCTCAACGATTTCCGCCGCTTCGTCGAAACGATGGAATCGGTGCTCGACGAGGCGGGCGGCCTTCCCGATCGGGTCGCGATCTCGATCACCGGCGTCATCGACCCTGAAACGCGGCGGATCAAATGCGCCAACATACCCTGCATCGACGGCCGCGAACTGGCGGCCGAGCTCGAGGCAGCGCTGCATCTGCCCGTGGTGATCGCCAATGACGCCGACTGCTTCGCGCTCGCGGAAGCGGGGATCGGCGCCGGCCGTGGCCACCGCATCGTCTTCGGCGCGATCCTCGGCACCGGCGTCGGCGGCGGCCTGGTGGTCGACGGCAGGCTGATCAATGCCGATGGCGGCTTTGCCGGTGAATGGGGCCATGGACCGGTCGCCGCGACCCATGCGGGGCACCCGCCCATGGCCATTCCCACCTTCGACTGCGGCTGCGGCCAACGCGGCTGCGTCGACACGATCGGGGGCGCGCGCGGGCTCGAGCGCCTGCACGCGACGATCCATGGCAGGACGCTTTCCAGCCACGAAATCATTGGCGCCTGGCAGAGCGGAGAGGCCGAGGCGGCGCGGACGATCACCATTTTCGTCGACCTCGTCAGTTCGCCTCTGGCGCTCGTTGTCAACATCACCGGCGCGACGGTCGTGCCCGTCGGCGGCGGCCTCTCCAATTCCGAGGCGCTTCTTGCCGAGATCGACCAGGCGGTACGTCAACGCATCCTCCGTCGCTTCGACCGGCCGCTGGTGGTGCGCGGCGAATGCCGGGTGGAGCCGGGCCTGATCGGCGCCGCGCTGCTCGGCTTCGGAGGGCTGGGCCGATGAGCGGCATCCTGCTCGAGGTTTGCGTCGACGATGCCAGGGGCTTGTCGGCAGCGGTCGAGGGCGGCGCCGACCGCATCGAACTCTGCTCGGCACTCGCCGTGGGCGGGCTGACCCCGAGCGCCGGACTGATGGCGCTCGCGGCCCGCACACCGTTGCCGGCCTACGCGATGATCCGGCCGCGTCCCGGCGACTTCGTCTTCGACGCCGCCGAACTCGACATCATGCGGCGCGACGTCGATGCGGCGCGCAATGCGGGCCTCGCCGGCGTCGTGCTCGGTGCATCGCTGCCGGGCGGGCGGCTCGACGTGCCAACACTCGCCGACCTGACGCGCCATGCCTCCGGCCTCGGGCTGACGCTGCACCGGGCCTTCGATCTGGTGCCGGATTTCGCCGAGGCGATCTCGATCGCCGTCGCGCTCGGCTTCGAGCGCATCCTGACCTCGGGTGGCGCCAGGACCGCGCCGGAGGCGGTCGACACGCTGGCAGAGCTCGTGGAACTGTCAGACGGCCGGCTCTCGATCATGCCAGGATCCGGCGTCACCATCGATACGATCGATCGGCTCCTGCCGAGGCTTGGCGTCGCCGAGGTTCACTCGTCCTGCTCTATTCGTGAGCCAGCTACTGACAAGGGGTTAGTGGAGCTGGGCTTCGCGCCGCCGGAACGTCGCCACACGGATGCGACGACAGTCAGCGCGATGAAGGCGCGGCTGGACGCCATCCTGGCGAGACGCTGAAACGCATTGAATGTAAGGGTCAAGAGAGGCCGTTCTCTAGCGTCCGCCCCTCATCCGCCTGCCGGCACCTTCTCCCCGTTCTAACGGGGAGGAGGGACATGCCGCGCCCTCCGGTCCCCTCTCCCCGCGCGGGGAGAGGGCTAGGGTGAGGGGCACTCTGCCACTGGTGGATTGACACAACCCGCTGCATCCCGACGACACGCGTTAAGCGGTAAAGACTAGCTCTCCCCCAATCCAGGTCGACTTCACGCCGAGCTCCGGCGTCAGCAACACGAAGTCGGCGTCGGTGCCGGGCAGGAGACGGCCCTTGTGCGAAGCGATGCCCATGACGTCGGCGGGGTAGGCAGAGGCCATGCGGATAGCTTCCTCGATCGGCAGGCCGAGCTTCTCGTGCACGAAGCGGACGGAGGAGAGCATGTCGATATCGGCTCCGGCGAGAGTGCCGTCGGCTAGCGTCAGGCGCCCGTCCTTGCGCAGGATCTCGCGGCCGTTCAGGAAGAAGCTCGTCATGGCGGTGCCGATCGGCGACATGGCGTCGGTCACCAGGAAGATCTGCCCCGGTCCCCGTTTGCCGCGGAGCGCGATGCCCATCGATGCCGGGTCGACATGGAAGCCGTCGGCGATCATCCCGGCATGCAGCGTGCCGGTCGCAAGCGCGGCGCCGACGACGCCGGGCTCGCGGTGGCCGAGACCGCTCATGGCGTTGAAGAGATGCGTGACGGTTCGGGCGCCCGCCTTCGCATAGGCGCAGGCCGTTTCGAAGCCGACATCCGTGTGGCCGAGGCTGACGACGATGCCGGCTCCGGCAAGGGCGCGCACCTGTTCCTTCGTGGTGTTCTCCGGGGCTACGGTGACCATCAATGAGCCGAGCGCGTTGACGCAGGCAAGCATCTCGGCGAGATCGGCATCCTCCATCGGGCGGATCAGCGCCGGATCGTGCGCGCCCTTGCGGGCAACAGAGAGATGCGGGCCCTCCAGATGCAGGCCGAGGAAGCCGGGCATCGCCGCGGCCCTGGCCGCGACGCCGGCCTCGATCGCCTTGGTGCGCATCTCGCGCGTGTCGGTGATCAGCGTCGGCAGCAGCGCCGTCGTGCCGAATTTCGCATGCGCCGCACAGATCTGCCGGATGCCGTCGAGGGTCGGCACTTCGTTGAGCAGCGCGCCGCCGCCGCCGTTCACCTGCAGGTCGATGAAGCCCGGCACCAGCAGCAGGCCGCGGGCGTCGATCGTCTCGGCATCGCCGGGAGCGGCGCCGCTCGCGACGATACCCTTGACGTGCCCGGCCTCGATGAGAAGCGCGCATCCGTCGTGCCAGTCGATGCCGTCGAAAATCCGCGCTCCGGTGATCTTCCTTTTGCCAGTCATCGTGTCTCTGTTACCTTCTTCAGGCTCGCCGGTGCATCCGGGTTCAAGCCGCGCGAGCGCGACCAGGTTTCGACGAAGCCGTAGAACGGCAGGATCAGCGCCAGTGCGTCGGTGAGCGGGTGGCCGGTCTCGGCGAAGGGCAGGCGCTTTGCCTTTTTGGCCCGGGCCGAGGTGACATGCACCACCGCTCCCTTGGCGCTCATGCTGTCGGCGATCTCGGCGACCGAGCCCTCGGCGGCGTCGCGGGCCGCAAGCACCAGAACCGGGAAGCGGGCGCCTACGAGCGCCACCGGACCGTGCAGCACTTCCGCCGCGGAATAGGCTTCGGCATGCATGCCGGACGTCTCCTTGAACTTCAGCGCCGCTTCGCTGGCGATCGCCAATGCCGGGCCGCGGCCGAGCACATAGAGCGATTCGGCCTCGCCGAGATCGGCGGCAAAATCCTGCCAGTCGAGCTTCACCGCCTTGGCGAACTGGTTCGGCAGGTCGGCGACGGCGCGTTTCAGGCCTGCATCCCCGCTCCATTCGCCGAGAACGGCGAGGCCCGCGACAATAGAGTTAACATAGGATTTGGTCGCTGCCACGGCGATCTCGGGGCCGGCGAGAATATCGAGCGGATGGCTGCAGGCGTCGGCGATCGGCGAAGGCAGCGTGTTCGTCAGCGCGATCGAGACGGCACCGGCCTGCGTTGCGGCCTCGGCCATTGCGACGATATCCGGACTTTTGCCGGACTGCGAGATGGCGATTGCCGCCGCACCGCCGAGCTTCAGTTCGGCGCCGTAGATCGAGGCAAGCGAGGGCCCGAGCGAGGCAACCGGGCGTCCGGCCGTGAGCTCGATCGCATATTTCAGGAACAGGGCCGCGTGATCGGATGAGCCGCGGGCGATCGTCACCAGAAAGGCCGGATCCTTGGCGCGCAGTGCGGTACCGGCGGCGGCGACGGCGGCGGCCGAGCGGTCGAGCAATCGTGCGACGGCCTCAGGAATCTCGTCGATTTCTCGCCGCATGTTGGTCTGCATCATCAGGTCCTTTCCTGAATAGGTTCAGAGCGAAGAGCGAGCCGCTTACACTTTCGCCGATAAGTCGGCTCAGCTTTCAGGGATCGTCAGCTCCGCGACAAAGTCATAGGTGTCGCCCCGGTAGAGCGAGCGGGTGAATTCCACGACGCGTCCCGAAGCAAGATAGGAGACGCGCTCGATCGACAAGCCGGCCGCGCCGACGGCGACGCCGAGCATAGTCGCATCGGGGTTCTTGATGTTGCAGGCCGAGATGCGCTGCACCGCCCGCACCGGCCGGGCATGCGATTTTTCTAGCGCGGCGTACAGCGACGAGGTCACCGCCAGCGGATCGGGGACGAACTCGGCCGAAACGCAGGCGCGCTCGATGGCAAGCGGCATATCGTCGGCAAGGCGCAACCGCCCGAGGCGGGCAACCAGCGCATCGGCGGGAAGGCCGAGCGTCATCATCTCGTCGGGTGACGGATGGAAAAGCCCCCGCTCCAGCCATTCCGCGCGGGTGTTGAGGCCACGCCGAGCCATGTCCTCGGTAAAGGAGGTGAGCCGCGACAGCGACTGCTCGACGCGGGAGACCGGCCGGACGACGAAGGTGCCGGAGCCGTGGCGACGCACGAGCAGCCCGTCGCGCACCAGGTCGTCGACGGCCTTGCGGACGGTCACGCGGCTGACATTGGCGTAGTCGGCAAGGTCGCGCTCGGCGGGCAGCGCATCGCCATGATTGAGCTTGCCCGACAGGATCGCCTCTTCCAGCGATTGCCGGAGCTTGAGGTAAAGCGGGCCGGCACCGCCCGACTGGAGGCTTTCGAGCGGCAGGATGGCGGCAAGCTGCTGGTTCATAGAACCGCCTCCGGCCCAGTTCCAAAGCGGGCGGCGGCAAGGGCAACAGCTCCGGTCAGCGCGTCGGCTTCCGCCTCGACGAAGAGCGGCTGATGCCGTTCGGCCAGCCATGGCCGGTAAAGCGGCGCCAATCCGCCGAGCAGGCAGATCGTCCGGCTGCCCCTGGAGACAACGGCGTCGAGCGCCTCGTCCACGGTCGTCGCGGCCGCCATCAACAGGCGTGTCGCCACGGGATCGCCGCGCCCGGCATGGTCGAAGACACGCGGGGCGAAGCGGCCGAACTCGCCGGGCTTCGCCAGCCGCGCAAAATCGACGACGTCGCGCGGATCGTTGTTGAATTCGGAGAGGACGGAATCGGTCACCGGTGAGGCTTCGTGGATCCGGTCATAGGCAAGCAGGCTCTCCTGCAGCAGGGCATGGCCGATGCGTGCACCACTGCCGTGATCGCCGATGGTAAAGCCCCAGCCGCCGATATAGCTGACCACTTCACCCTGGCGGGCGATATAGATCGTCCCGGTTCCGAGAATGGCGACGGCCCCGTCCTTGTCGCCGAGCGCGCCCTGAAGCGCGATCAGTCCATCCGATTCGATATCGGCCGCGGCGAAGGGCAAGCGCCGCTTCACATAGTGGACGGCATCGCCGACATTATGCCCCGCGACGCCGACAATCGCACGCGCCGAGATAATGCCGCCGGGGTCCAGGCGCGCATCCTCGAATGCCGCGCGGGCGGCATCGGCAATATTCTGCAGCGCCGTTTCCGGATCGCTCAGAATATTGGCGGCACCGGATTTGCCGCGGCCCAGGATACGACCGTCCGAACCGGCGACGGCCGCCCGGCAGCTCGTCCCGCCGCCATCGATTCCGATCAGATAGGATGTCATTGGCACCTCCGCCGTCTAACATACCAAAAAAATACCATTAACCAAGCGCGATTCCATGAGCACGCCGCCATTTATGTTATATGTTTGATTTTATGGAGATATTTTTGGCGAGGCTTTTTTATTTAGGCAGATGTTAAATTTCTTCTAGACAATTGGTATTTTTTTGGCATTAATTTGGAAAAGAGGAGAACGACGCGATGCCGGCAATGAAGACCGAGGAGCGCCACGACGGAGCCAAAGGCCTGGACCTGATGGATCCGGCACTCGCGCTGCGCGTGCTCGCCTCCGGTCAGCAGGCCGCAGCCAAGGCCGTCGATGCGGCGATCGAACCGATCGCATGCGCGGCGGCACTTGCCGCAAGCATCCTTTCGGCCGGTGGCAAGCTTGCCTATGCGGGCGCCGGCAGTTCCGGCCTGATGGCCATGGCGGACGCACTCGAACTGCCGGGCACCTATGGAATCTCGCAGCAGCAGATCGTCATTCTTCTTGCCGGCGGTGCCGCGAGCCTCGGCGATCTTGCCGGCGGCTACGAGGACGACACGGAACTCGCGCGTGCCGACGTTCGCGAGGCCGGGATTACAGCCGGCGACTGCCTGGTCTCGGTTTCCGCCAGCGGCTCGACGCCCTATGCACTCGCCGCCGCCGAGGAAGCCAGGAAGTTTGGCGCCAAGGTCATCGGGATGGCCAACAATCCCGACGCGCCGCTTTTCGAGCGCGCCGATGTCGCCATCCTGCTCAAGACGCCGCCGGAGGTCATCTCCGGCTCGACGCGCATGGGCGCCGGCACGGCCCAGAAGATCGCCTTCAACATGTTCTCGACGCTGATCGGCATCCATCTCGGCCATGTGCTCGACGGCCACATGGTCAATCTCAGGGCAGACAATATCAAGCTGCACGGTCGGGCCACACGGATCGTCTCCGACATCACCGGCGTTTCTGCCGGCGAAGCCGAAAGGCTGATTGGTGCCGCCGCCGGATCGGTCAAGCTGGCGATCCTGCTCGCTTCGGGCGCGCAGGACCTGCCGGCAGCCGAAGCGGCGCTTGCCAGTGCCAATCAGAATTTGCGCCGGGCGATCGCCATCGTCTCGGCCTGAACGATAAACTGGGATCCAAACCGCGCCGTGGCGGCGCCTATAAGAGGGAGAACCTGAATGACCCGCACGACAATCAAAGGCTTGCTGCTCGCATCGAGCATTCTCGGCTCGGCCGGACTTGCGCAGGCGCAGGACGTGACGCTGACGATCGAGAGCTGGCGCAATGACGACCTGGCGATCTGGCAGGAAAAGCTGATCCCCGCCTTCGAGGCCAAGAACCCCGGCATCAAGGTGGTGTTCTCGCCGTCCGCGCCGACGGAATACAACGCCGCTCTCAACGCCAAGCTCGACGCAGGCTCGGCCGGCGACCTCATCACCTGCCGCCCGTTCGACGCATCGCTCGAACTCTACAACAAGAAGCACCTCGCCGACCTCACCGGCCTGGCGGGCATGGAGAACTTCTCCGACGTCGCCAAGTCGGCCTGGACGACCGATGACGGCAAGACGAGCTTCTGCGTGCCGATGGCCTCGGTTATCCACGGCTTCATCTACAACAAGGATGCCTTCGACCAGCTCAAGCTTGCCGTTCCGACGACCGAAGAGGAGTTTTTCGCTGCCCTCGACAAGATCAAGGCGGACGGCAACTACATCCCGATGGCGATGGGGACTAAGGACCTCTGGGAAGCTGCGACCATGGGCTACCAGAACATCGGCCCCAACTATTGGAAGGGTGAGGAAGGCCGCCTGGCGCTGATCAAGGGAGAGCAGAAGCTGACCGATGACGCTTGGGTCGAACCCTACCGCGTGCTCGCCAAGTGGAAAGACTATCTCGGTGACGGCTTCGAGGCCCAGACCTATCCGGACAGCCAGAATCTCTTCACGCTCGGCCGCGCCGCGATCTATCCGGCCGGCTCCTGGGAAATCGCCGGCTTCAACACTCAGGCGCAGTTCAAGATGGGCGCCTTCCCGCCCCCGGTGAAGAAGGCCGGGGACAGCTGCTATATCTCCGACCACAACGACATCGGCATCGGCCTCAATGCCAAGAGCCCGAATGCGGATGCCGCCAAGACCTTCCTGACCTGGGTCGCCTCGCCGGAATTCGCGGAAATTTACGCCAATGCGCTTCCCGGCTTCTTCAGCCTGAACTCGACGGCGGTGAAGATGACCGACCCGTTGGCGCAGGAATTCGTCGCCTGGCGCGAGAAGTGCAAGTCGACGATCCGCTCGACCTATCAGATCCTGTCGCGCGGCACGCCGAACCTCGAAAACGAGACCTGGGTGGCATCGGCCAACGTCATCAACGGCACCAGCACGCCGGAAGATGCCGCCAAGAAGCTGCAGGAAGGCCTCGACAGCTGGTACAAGCCGGCCAAGTAAGATCGAAAATGGGGCGCGTGGCCGGGCCGGCCGCGCGCTTTCCGACGCCCGCGCGAACCGCGCGGCACACGACGCCGCAGATACCGGAGCCAGGCCGGGACAGGCGCAGACCGACAGCCGGCTTTTGCCGGAGACCACGAGAGCTTTTGATGAAGCACGTGGCGGCATGGAATGCGGCATTTCGAGCGAAATGGGGCTGCGCTCATAGAGTCAGCCATTAAGGACGGGCCAGAGGCCGATGAAACCACGCGAAACCACAATGGAAGTCGGCGAGCTCAAGCGCCCGCGGCGCTGGCACATCCTCGTCTTTCTGCTGCCGGCGCTCATCGTCTACACGGCGGTGATGATCCTGCCGCTGATCGAGACACTGCGGCAGTCCTTCTACAACACGGTCGACGGCCAATATACCTTCGTCGGCTTGGGCAATTTCAAGGTGCTGTTCGGCGACCCGCGCTGGGCGGCGGATTTCTGGAACGCGCTCCGCAACAACTTCGTCTTCTTCCTGATCCACATGGCGGTGCAGAACCCGATCGGCATTGCGCTTGCCGCCATGCTGTCGATCCCGAAGCTGCGCTTCAGCGCCTTCTACCGCACGGCGATCTTCCTGCCGACGCTCTTGTCCTTCGTCATCGTCGGCTTCATCTGGAAGCTGATCCTCTCGCCGATCTGGGGCGTGGCGCCCTTTCTCATGGATCTGGTCGGCCTCAAATGGCTGTTCGCTCCCTGGCTCGGCCGGCCCGATTCGGCGCTGATCGCCGTCTCGCTGATTTCGGTCTGGCAATATGTCGGCATCCCGATGATGCTCATCTATGCGGCTCTGCTCAACATTCCCGACGAGGTGATAGAGGCGGCGGAACTCGACGGCGTTACCGGCTGGAGCCAATTCTGGAAGATCAAGCTGCCCTTGATCCTGCCGGCGATCGGCATCGTCTCGATCCTGACCTTCGTCGGCAACTTCAACGCCTTCGACCTGATCTACACGGTGCAGGGCGCGCTTGCCGGCCCGGACGGCTCGACGGACATCCTCGGCACGCTGCTCTACCGCACCTTCTTCGGTTTCCAGCTTCAGCTCGGCGACCGCTCGATGGGCGCGACGATCGCGGCGATCATGTTCCTGATCATTCTCGCCGGCGTCTCGCTCTATCTCTTCGTCATCCAGCGCCGCATGCGCCGCTACCAGTTCTGAGGAGACCGGGATGTCGAAAGCAAGAACCTCCTTCGCCCGCACCGGCGCCGTCCATTTCGCGCTGATCGCCTATACGCTGGTGGCGCTGTTTCCGGTGTTCCTGACGATCGCCAATTCGTTCAAGAGCCGCAATGCGATCTTCCGCGAGCCGCTGGCGATCCCGACGCCCGAGAGCTTCAGTCTGATCGGCTACGAAACGGTGCTGAAGCAAGGCGACTTCATCGGCTATTTCCAGAACAGCGTCATCGTCACCGTCGTGTCGATCGCCCTGGTGCTGCTCTTCGGTGCCATGGCCGCCTTCGCGCTGTCTGAATATCGCTTCCGCGGCAATACGCTGATGGGCCTCTATCTGGCGCTCGGCATCATGATCCCGATCCGCCTCGGCACGGTGGCGATCCTGCAGGGCATGGTGGCGACGAACCTCGTCAACACGCTGACGGCGCTGATCCTCGTCTATACGGCGCAGGGCCTGCCGCTCGCCGTCTTCATCCTGTCGGAATTCATGCGCACCGTCTCGGACGATCTGAAGAATGCCGGCCGGGTCGACGGGCTATCGGAGTATGCGATCTTCTTCCGGCTGGTGCTGCCGCTGGTGCGGCCGGCCATGGCAACGGTCGCCGTCTTCACCATGATCCCGATCTGGAACGACCTGTGGTTCCCGCTGATCCTGGCACCGGCCGAAACCACCAAAACCGTCACGCTCGGCTCGCAGATCTTCATCGGCCAGTTCGTCACCAACTGGAACGCGGTCCTCTCGGCGCTGTCGCTGGCGATCTTCCCTGTCCTCGTCCTCTACGTCATCTTCTCGCGGCAGTTGATCCGCGGCATCACGGCAGGAGCGGTCAAATGAGTTCTTCCGCAAATCCGATCCGCGTGCTCGTCGCGGGCCTCGGTAATATGGGCCGCAGCCATGCGCTGGCGTATCACGAGAATCCCGGCTTCGAGATCGCCGGCCTGGTCAACCGCTCGAAGGTGGAATTGCCGGAAGCGCTTGCCGGTTACGAGATCCTGCCCTCGTTCAACGAGGCGCTGCTCGAACTCCGGCCGGAGCTCTGCTCGATCAACACCTATTCGGACAGCCACGCGGCCTATGCGGTCACCGCCATGGAGGCCGGCTGCCACGTCTTCCTGGAGAAGCCGCTGGCGACGACGGTCGCCGATGCGGAGCGGGTCGTCGCCTGCGCCCGGGCGAACGGCCGCAAGCTCATCGTCGGCTACATCCTGCGCCACCATCCCTCCTGGATGCGGCTGATCGCCGAGGCGCGCAAGCTCGGGCCTCCCTATGTTTTCCGCATGAACCTGAACCAGCAGTCGAGCGGGGCGACCTGGGCGACGCACAAGTCGCTGATGCAGACGACGGCGCCGATCGTCGATTGCGGCGTTCACTATGTCGACGTCATGTGCCAGATCACCGACGCGAAACCCGTCGAGGTACGCGGCATGGGCCTGCGGCTCTCCAATGAGATCGCCGCCGACATGTACAATTACGGCCACCTGCAGGTGATCTTCGAGGACGGTTCGGTCGGCTGGTACGAGGCCGGCTGGGGACCGATGATCTCGGAGACTGCTTTTTTCGTGAAGGACGTGATCTCGCCGAACGGGTCGGTGTCGATTGTCATGGATCAGGCCGCCAAGTCGGACGACATCGACGTCCACACCAAGACCGCGGTCATCCGCCTGCACAGTGCGGCGACCGGGCCGGACGGACGTTTTGTCAAGGCCGACGAGGACCTCGTTATGGAGGGCGAACCGGGCCATCAGGAGCTCTGCGACAGCGAGCAGGCCTTCGTGCTCAAGGCCATTCGCGAAAACATCAATCTCGACCGGCACATGGACGATGCGGTGCAATCGCTGAAGATCTGCCTGGCGGCGGACGAAAGCGTTCGCAGCGGCAGGCCGGTCAAGCTTTAATTTGAAGAGGGCGACACGTGGGATCACTGCAACTCCAATCCATCCGCAAGGCCTATGGCGGCCATGAGGTGCTGAAGGGCATCGACCTCGAGGTGAAGGACGGCGAATTCGTCATCTTCGTCGGCCCGTCGGGCTGCGGAAAGTCGACCCTGCTCCGCACCATCGCCGGTCTCGAGGATGCGACCTCCGGCAGCGTGCAGATCGACGGCGTCGAGGTCGGCCATGTGGCGCCGGCCAAACGCGGCATCGCCATGGTCTTCCAGTCCTACGCGCTTTACCCGCACCTGACGGTGAAGGACAATATGGGCCTGGGCTTAAAGCAGGCAGGCGTGCCGAAACCCGAGATCGAGGAGAAGGTCGGCAAGGCGGCCGGCATGCTGTCGCTAGAGCCCTATCTCGCCCGCCGTCCGGCGGAGCTTTCAGGCGGCCAGCGCCAGCGCGTCGCGATCGGCCGGGCCATCGTGCGCGAGCCGAAGCTGTTCCTCTTCGACGAGCCGCTGTCGAACCTCGATGCGGCGCTGCGCGTCAACACGCGCCTCGAAATCGCCCGGCTGCACCGCAGCCTTAAGGCGACGATGATCTATGTCACCCACGACCAGGTCGAGGCGATGACGCTCGCCGACAAGATAGTGGTGCTGAACGGCGGACGCATCGAGCAGGTCGGCTCGCCGATGGAGCTCTATAACCGGCCCGCCAATCTCTTCGTCGCCGGCTTCATCGGCTCGCCGCAGATGAACTTCATCGACGGCGAGCGGTTCGGCGACGGCGAGGCCAAGACCGTCGGCATTCGCCCCGAACATATCGGCCTGTCGCGCGAGAGCGGCAAATGGAAGGCGAAGGTGATCCATGTCGAGCATCTCGGCGCCGACACCATCGTCTATCTCGAATCCGACGAGGTCGGGCCGCTGACGGTGCGGCTCTTCGGCGAACACCGCTACGCGGCCGACGACATCGTCCATGCCACCCCGGTGATCGGCGGCATGCACCGCTTCGACAGCGAGGGGCGGGTGATCAATTCCGGGCAGTAGGCGCAATCCAAGTTACGCTCCAAAGCGGCTCGGAGTTCAAGAGGGAGGGGCATGCGATACCGCGCTCGCCCCGTTCATGCGGGTCCGCATTCTCGGGGGCCTAAGACGACATTGGCGTGGCAGCAGATGCGTGCCCCTCCTGGGGAGGGTCGCTCTGAAGCAATCACACATGCGTGATCAACCAAGGGCCGAAGCGACGAAGAGCCTGGGGCAATTGGCTTTTCTGCGGTTCCCCGCCTGTCGCCCCAGGCGGTTGCACTGCGCCCGAAATTAACATACATTCCTGTTTGTATATTAGCTTTCCGGTATCTTCCTTCGATTCCGGCTCCGCTTCATCTCCCTGACGGACCGCGCGGCAGGCGCCGCGAGACGGTCCCTTTGCATATTGGACATTGCGATGCATATGACCCGACCGATACTGGCCGCCTCGCTGACAGCCGTGCTGCTTCTCGCCGGCTGCCAGAAGAACGACGAGCAGGCCGCGGCCCCGGCTTTTCCTCCGGCGGCGGTCGCCGTTTTCACGACCGCGGCGGAGCCTTTGCCGATCACCAACGAGCTGCCCGGCCGCATCACGCCGACGCGGATCGCCGAGGTTCGGCCGCGCGTTACCGGCATCGTCGTCGAACGGGTGTTCGAGCAGGGCACGATGGTCAAGGAAGGCGACGTGCTCTACCGGATCGACTCGGCGCCGTTCCAGGTCAAGGTCGACAGCGCCGAGGCGACGCTGCAGCGGGCAATTGCCGTGCGCGACCAGGCCAAGCAGACCGCCGACCGGCAGTCGCGGCTGAAGGAGGCGCAGGTCGCGGCCGTCCAGCAATATGACGACGCGATCGCGACGCTCGCCCAGGCCGAGGCCGACATCGGCATTGCCGAGGCGGGCCTCGCGGAGGCGAAGCTCAACCTCCAATACGCCAATGTGACTGCGCCGATCAGCGGCCGCATCGGCCGGGCGTTGATCACCGAAGGTGCGCTGGTCAGCGCGAGCGACACACAGAACCTCGCAACCATTCAGCAGCTCGATCCCGTCTATGCCGACTTCACCCAGTCGGCGACCGACCTCATCCGTCTGCGCAAGGCGCTTCAGGACGGCCAGCTGATCAGCGGCAAGAACGAGGCGGAGGTGCAGCTCATCCTCGACGACGGCACGCCCTATGGGTTGAAGGGCCGGCTGCTCTTCTCCGAGGCGGCGGTCGACGCGACCACCGGCCAGGTGACGCTGCGCGGCGAATTTCCCAACCCCAACAACGATCTGCTGCCGGGCATGTATGTGCGCGTGCAGATCCAGCAGGGGCTGGAAAAGGACGCGATTACCGTCCCGCAGCAGGCGGTGCAGCGCAACAATGCCGGCCAGTCCCAGGTCTATGTCGTGACCGCCGACAAGAAGGTCGAGTTCCGCAACGTCACGCTCGGGCGAACCGTCGGCGAGCGCTGGCAGGTTACCGCGGGCCTCAAGGCCGGTGAGAAGGTCATCGTCGAAGGCTTCCAGAAGATCGGCCCCGGCGCTCCCGTCGAACCCACCGATTGGAAGCCGGGCGCCAAGCCGGGAACCGAACAGCAGAGTGCCGCGGCCGCCGGCGACAAGTCCGCCACCGCAGTGAAGTGAGAGCCTACCCATGCCCAGCTTTTTCATCGACAGGCCGATCTTTGCCTGGGTGGTGGCGATCTTCATCATGGTCGCCGGCATCATTGCGATCCCGCTCCTGCCCGTGTCGCAATATCCGGACGTCGCGCCGCCGCAGATCTCGATCAACACCACCTATCCCGGCGCCTCGTCGCAGGACACCTATCAGAGCGTCACGCGGCTGATCGAGGATGAGCTGAACGGCGTCGAGGGCCTGCTGTACTTCGAATCGACCTCGAGCGCCTCGGGCTCCGTCGAGATCAATGCGACCTTCGAGCCGGGCACCGACCCCAGCCAGGCCTCGGTCGACATCCAGAACCGGGTGCAACGCGTCGAGCCGCGGCTGCCCGATTCGGTGAAGCAGCAGGGCGTCCAGGTGGACGAGGCCGGCTCCGGCTTCCTTCTGATCATCTCGCTGACCTCGACCGATGGGTCGATGGACGCGATCGGTCTCGGCGACTATCTGAGCCGCAACGTCTTGAGCGAAATCCAGCGTGTCCAGGGCGTCGGCCGCGCCCAGATGTTCGCGACCGAGCGCTCGATGCGCGTCTGGCTCGATCCGGACAAGATGCTCGGCCTCAACCTGACCGCCGCCGACGTGACCGCGGCCATCCAGGCGCAGAACGCCCAGATCGCTTCGGGCTCGATCGGCGCCCAGCCGAACCCGATCACCCAGCAGATCAGCGCCCCCGTGGTGATCAAGGGCCAGCTTTCCTCGCCGGAGGAATTCGGCGCCATCGTGCTTCGCGCCAATGCCGACGGCTCCGCCGTCCGGCTGCGCGACGTCGCCCGCATCGAAATCGGCGGCGAGAGCTATTCCTTCTCGACCCGCCTCAACGGCAAGCCCTCGGCCGCCATCGCCGTGCAGCTCTCGCCGAGCGGCAATGCGATCTCGACCTCGCAGGCGATCAAGGCGCGCATGGACGAGCTCGCCGAGTTCTTCCCGCCGGGGCTCGAATATTCAATCCCCTACGACACCTCGCCCTTCGTCGCCGTCTCGATCCAGAAGGTGGTGGAGACGCTCGTCGAAGCCATGGTGCTCGTCTTCCTGGTGATGTTCCTGTTCCTGCAGAACATCCGCTACACGATCATCCCGACGCTGGTCGTGCCGGTCGCCCTGCTCGGCACCTGCGCGGTCATGCTGGCGATGGGGTTCTCGATCAACGTCTTGACCATGTTCGGCATGGTGCTGGCGATCGGCATTCTCGTCGACGATGCGATCATCGTCGTCGAGAACGTCGAGCGCATCATGTCGGAGGAAGGGCTGACGCCGAAGGAGGCGACCCGCAAGGCGATGAAGCAGATCACCGGCGCGGTGATCGGCATCACCCTGGTGCTCGCCTCGGTGTTCATTCCGATGGCCTTCTTCCCGGGTGCCGTCGGTGTGATCTATCGCCAGTTCTCGCTGACCATGGTCGTTTCGATCCTGTTCTCGGCCTTCCTCGCCCTGTCGCTGACGCCGGCGCTCTGCGCGAGCTTCCTGAAGCAGGTCCCTAAGGGCCATCATCACGCCAAGCGCGGCTTCTTCGGCTGGTTCAACCGCAGCTTCGACCGGACCTCGCGCGGCTATACCGGCATGGTCGGACACCTGGTGACGCGCACCGGCCGCTTCATGATCATCTACCTCGCACTGCTCGGCGGCCTCGCCTGGGCCTTCATGCAGCTCCCCTCGTCCTTCCTGCCGGACGAGGACCAGGGCTTCGTCATCGTCATGATGCAGCTGCCGTCGGAAGCGACCGGAAACCGGACGACCGAGGTCATCCAACAGGCGGAGCATATCTTCGGCCAGGAGAAGGCGGTCGACACGATCGTCGCCATCAACGGCTTCTCCTTCTTCGGCACCGGCCAGAATGCGGGGCTTGCCTTCGTGACGCTCAAGGACTGGAGCGAGCGCGATGCGGACAACGCGGCGCAGTCGATCGCCGGCCGTGCGACGATGGCGATGAGCCAGATCAAGGACGCGATCAGCTTCGCGCTGTCGCCGCCGGCAATCCAGGGCCTCGGCACGACCGGCGGCTTCTCCTTTCGGCTGCAGGACCGCGCCGGGCTCGGCGAAGCGGCGCTGGCTGAGGCACGCGACCAGCTTCTCGGTCTTGCCGCCCAGAGCAAGGTGGTGACGGGCGTTCGCTTCGAGGGCATGCCGGACGCGGCCCAGGTCAGCGTCAACATCGACCGCGAGAAGGCCAACACCTTCGGCGTGACCTTTGCCGACATCAACTCGACGATATCGACCAATCTCGGCTCGTCCTATGTCAACGACTTCCCGAATGCCGGCCGCATGCAGCGCGTGACGGTGCAGGCGGACGAGAACGAGCGCATGCAGACGGCCGATCTCCTGAACCTCAATGTCCGCAACTCGAACGGCGGCATGGTGCCGCTGTCGGCCTTTGCCAATATCGAATGGGTCAAGGCACCGACGCAGACGGTCGGCTACAATGGCTATCCGGCGGTCCGCATCAGCGGCGAGGCGGCTCCGGGCTACTCCTCCGGCGATGCGATCACCGAGATGGAGCGGCTGGTGGCTGAGCTTCCGCCAGGCTTCGGCTATGAATGGACCGGACAATCGCTGCAGGAGATCCAGTCAGGCTCACAGGCACCGCTGTTGATCGCGCTCTCCTGCCTGCTCGTCTTCCTGTGCCTTGCGGCGCTCTACGAGAGCTGGTCGATCCCCGTCTCGGTCATCATGGTCGTGCCGCTCGGCGTCATCGGCGCGGTGCTGGCGGTGATGATGCGCGACATGCCGAATGACGTCTACTTCAAGGTCGGCCTGATCGCGATCATCGGGCTTTCGGCGAAGAACGCCATCCTGATCATCGAGTTCGCCAAGGAGCTGCGCGAGCAGGGCAAGCCGCTGATCGAGGCGACGCTCGAAGCCGTGCATCTGCGCTTCCGCCCGATCCTGATGACCTCGCTCGCCTTCACCCTCGGCGTCTTGCCGCTCGCGATCGCGACGGGCGCGAGTTCCGGCAGCCAACGCGCCATCGGCACCGGCGTCATGGGCGGGATGATCTCGGCAACGGTGCTGGCGATCTTCTTCGTGCCGGTGTTCTTCGTGTTCGTCATGAAGATCTTCGGGTGGAGAAAAGCAAGGGGCGCGGCACCTGTGGCCGCATCCGAGAGTGCCACACCCGCCGAGTAAGCGTATCAACGGCCCGCCCCTCACCGGCGGGCCGTCCAGCAAGGAGAATGACATGCGCCGAACCAAGGCCGATGCCGAGGAAACCCGAAAGAAGATCCTGAGCGCCGCCGAGCGCGTCTTTTACAAGAAGGGTGTTTCGGGCACGACCCTCGACAAGGTTGCCAGCGAAGCGGGCGTGACCCGCGGCGCCATCTACTGGCATTTCGCCAACAAGACCGATCTTTTCCTGGCGCTCTACGATGCGGTGCCTTTGCCGCAGGAAGACATGATCGCCCGCGAGATCGAGACCGAGGCCTCCGACACGCTGGCGATCGTCGAGGCAGCGACCGGCGACTGGCTCGAAATGCTTGCGGTAGACGAGCAGCGCCAGCGCGTGCTCGCAATCATGCTCCGGTGCGACTACGACAATGAAATGTCCGCCGTGCTCGACCGCCAGAAGGAGATGAAGGAGCGCCACACCGCCATGCTCGAACTCGCCTTTGCCCGCGCGCTCGAGCGCGGGCAATTGCGCGACAACTGGACGCCGACTTCCGCCGTCCGCACGTTGCACTGGATGATGACGGGCCTCTGTACCGAATGGCTGCTCTTCGGCCGCCGTTTCGATCTCGCAGCCGAGGGGCGCGACGCCCTCAAGCGCCTCTTCGCCAGCTTCCGGCAGACTCTTCCCGCCCAGTCCGCCGCCTGAAGCGAACAGAAACCTCAGGCCGTCAGCATGCTTGCGGCGGCGCCAACGAGGTCCTGCTGGGTAGCCGGCTTGTCGACCACCACCGCGCCGTCGCATTTCCGTTGCATCGCGTCGGGCAGAGCTTGTCCGCTGTAGAACAGGAAGGGGATGCCGCGTTCGGCCAGCAGATCGCTGACATTCTCAGTCGTCGCATTCCCGAGGCGTATATCGAGCACGGCGAGAGAAAGCGGCTCGTTTCTGGCCGCATCCAAGGCGGCTTCCAGCGTCATGCATGGCCCGACAATGTCGGCGCCGGCGTCGCGGAATGCGGCCTCCATGTCGAGCGCGATCAGAAGCTCGTCCTCGGCGACCAGAATTCTGGCGCCGGCAAGAGGCAGGTTATGATCAGCTTTCCGCTCCATTTTGCGGGCTCTCCGGGAGCTTGATCTCGATTGTGCAGACGACGCCGTCTGGCCGGAAATCACGGTGCACCGTCGCTCCTGGCAAGCTCTTTTCGATCAACACGCCGCCGAAACCCTGTTCGGCCGGCGATTCGACCGGCGGACCACCGCGTTCCTCCCAAGTAACCGCCAGCCGCCGGTCCTTGTTCCCCACCTTCCAGCGGAGGCTGACCTGCCCGTCTGCCGTGGCGAAAGCGCCGTATTTGGCAGCGTTGGTGGCAAGCTCGTGAAGGACGAGACCGAAGGGCGTGGCGATATCCGGCGTCAGCATGACCGGCTCTCCCTCTATCTGCAGCCTGCGCCCGTCGGTGCCCGTGTGGGCCTCGAGCTGGCTGAGCGCCAGGGCGCCGAGCTCGGCCCCGCTCCATTCCGAATCGACGAGAAGCTTGTGAGCGCCCGCCAAGGCGTCGAGGCGCCCTTCAAAACGCTGGACGAAGTCCTCGCTCGAATGAGTGGTGCGCAAGGTCTGGCGCGCCAAGGATTGCACGACGGCGAGCGTGTTCTTCACGCGATGGCTCAATTCGTTCAGCAACAGCTGCCGGCGCCGTTCCCAGCGCTTGCGATCGGTGATGTCGCGGGTGCTTTCCAGGACAAGCCGACGGTCGCCGAGGGGAACGAGCTCGATCTGGCTTTCCACCGTCAGCACCTGGCCGTCTTTCGTCGTGTGATGCAATTCGCCGCTCCAGCGGCCGGTTTCGAGCAGGGTTTTCCTCAGCTTGTCGAAGGATGAGCCCGGAACGGCAGTCTTGAGGAGCTGTTCTTTCTGCTTGCCGAGGGCTTCCTCGCGCGAATAGCCGTCGAGCTCTTCGCTGCCGCGGTTCCACTGCTTGATGCCGTCGTCGAAGTCCCAGACGAATATTGGCGAGCGAGACAGCTCGACCAGGCGCATTTCCTGGTCGAGGCGCTGTTCGCTTTCCCTCACTGCCGCTTCGGCATGACGGCGCTCGGAAATGTCGACAAAGGTCGCGACGACGCCATCAATCTTGTCGTCGATCGTGCGATAGGGACGCATTCGCACAAGATACCAGCCGTTGTCGTTGCTCTTGATCTCGCGTTCGATCGGCGCAAGGTTCTCTAAGACCGAGCGCGCATCCTCGGCCAGGCCGTCATATTTCAGATGATGGGTAAAGTCGGTGATCGGCCGTCCTTCGTCATTCTGGGTGACGTTGAAAATCTCCATCAGGCGCGGCGTGAAACGCTTGATACGGAGCGACGGGTTGAGGAAGAGCGTCGCGACGTCTGTTGCCGACATCAGGTTCTGCAGGTCGCTATGGGCTCGCGAAACGCTTTCGAGCTTCAGCTTGAGCTCGTTGTTGACGGTCTGCAGCTCTTCGTTGATCGACTGCAGTTCCTCCTTGCTCGTCTCGAGCTCTTCCGCCGTCGACCGATACTCCTCATTCATCGACTGAAGTTCTTCGTTGGCGGCACGCAGTTCCTCCGTGGCCGCCTCCGATTCTTCCCTCGTCGCGCGAAGCCGACTTTGCGCAAGTTGCAGTTCTTCCTGCAGTTGCCGCACGGCCTGCGTGGACGGAGGATGGCCGTCCACCCTCTCGGCGGGACCTGCGGATGGGTCGATCACATCGCCTTCGATGAACAGCACCAGGGCATGCCGGGTCGGGTCGCTTCCGTGGAGGACCGGCTTCACCTGAACGTAGACACGATGCGGCTGCCCGTCGAGTTGGGCGAGGATCGGCATGCTCAGGGTCGCTTCGTTCCGCTCGAAGGCGCGGTGGAGCGCTGCCCGAAGGTCGAATCGGAACTCCTCGCGCACGAGGTCCGTCGCATCGGTACTGACCGGCCCGCCCGATGGCCGTAGAAAGCGACCGGCGTTTCGGGAACCCAGACCCGGATGCTGTCACCGGCCTCCTTTCCGTCAAACAATTGCGGAATGACTTTATTCGCAAGCGATTTGAAGGCCTCCGGATCGCGAAAAAATGTCGTAACCGATATTAGAAAGTCGCTGAACAGCGCCTGCGCTTCCTCCACCTTCTCGCGCATACAGGCGTAGTAATCGGCGAGCGTCTCCTTCCTGGTCACCTGCGCCCGCCGTCCGATGCGCCGAAGAATGGTGGCGCGCTTGTACTGCGAGAAATCATGTCCGGTCCGCACGCGCACATGCGCCAGGATCCGCCCGAGGAGATCTTCATCGCCGGATAGCACATGGCCGGGAGGAAGGTGGTCGCGGCTGGCCAGCAGTTCGCTGAGCCTCTCGGGAAGTTCGCGGATGGGAAGGACGAAGTCGGCGACTTCCGTGGCGATGGCATTGCGAGGCATCGAAGCATATTCCGCCTCGCGCGGATCCTGCACGAGCACGATGCCGCCGGCCTCCTTGATGGCCTTGACGCCGATCGAACTATCCGCCCCTGCGCCGTGAGAACGACGGCGAAACCGGTTCCGTGCTGCTCGGCAAGCGACCGAAAGAAAACGTCGATCGGAGCGCGGGCTGCACGGGGCTGCTCGAATGGAAGCGCGGAGATGGAGCCGTCGGCGATCTTCAGCCGCCGATTTGGCGGGATGACATAGACGTGGTTGCTTTCCAGTTCCGCCTGGTCCTCGATCTGCGTCACAGGCATCTGCGTGCGAGACGCCAGGATGCTGGCCAGTTCGCTCCGGGAGCGCGGATCAAGGTGGATGATGACAACGAAGGCCGCACCGGTATCGGTCGACATGTGTTCGAAGAAGGTCTGAAGTGCCTGCACGCCCCCTGCCGAGGCTCCGATGCCAACTATCGGCGGATCGAATTTCTGATCCATGCTCAATCTCCCCGACAACGTTGCCCGATCAGCCACGCTCTTGGCTCGACGTGTCTTCCACTCCGGATTCGGATTTTGCGGCCATTCTACTTCGAAAGGCGACTCCAGTGTAATTTGTTATGACAGCGGATCAAGCGGCCCAACAGAGGTGTTGGGAAAATCTTCCCCCTTACTCTTGCCATGGGGCACGGCACAATCCGACCGTCGAACCTATCCGCACGTGGAACGTTGTGGGAAGAATGGAGCATGCCATGGGCAGCCGCGACGTAATTGCTATTGGAGGGTCGACGGGGGCAATTGGCGCCGTCAAGCAGCTGCTTCGCGCGCTTCCTCCCGAATTCGCCGCCACCCTATTCATCGTCATTCATGTCGGCGCGCGCGGAAAGAACCTGCTCTCAGAGATCTTCAAGGAACACATCGCCGTTCCAGTGACGACGGCGAGCGACGGCGAGCGGATCGAAGCCGGTCATGTCT
Organism: Sinorhizobium sp. CCBAU 05631; assembly: GCF_002288505.1. Lineage (NCBI taxonomy): Bacteria > Pseudomonadati > Pseudomonadota > Alphaproteobacteria > Hyphomicrobiales > Rhizobiaceae > Sinorhizobium > Sinorhizobium sp. CCBAU 05631. Next base: position 3,830,105 of record NZ_CP023063.1, on the reverse strand, counting down.
ATGTCGCGCCCGCTGACCATCATCTTCTCGCCGTAGACGGTATCGTCAGGCTCGGCCGAGGACCGCGCGAGAATCTGGCTCGACCGGCGGTCGACCCGCTCTTCAGATCGGTTGGCATGACTTACGGCACCCGAGCCGTCGGAGTGGTCCTGACGGGGATGTTGAACGACGGCGCGGCGGGTCTTGCCGATCTCAAGCGCTGCGGCGGCGTAACCGTGGTGCAGAACCCGCAGGATGCGGCTGCACCCGACATGCCGCTCGGAGCCCTGAAGGCGAGCGACGTCGACTATCGCGCTTCGCTTGCGGATCTGCCTCAGCTGCTCGTCCAGCTCACGAGCGAGGCGGCCGGACCGCCGGTTTCTATACCGGATGACCTCAGACTCGAGGTCGATATTGCGCTGGGCCGGCAGATCGACCCTGAAGCGATCGCCACCATTGCCGACGCCGTTCCCCTGTCCTGCCCCGCTTGCGGAGGCGTTCTTTCACAGATGAAGAGCTGGCCGCCGCTCCGCTTCCGTTGTCAGGTCGGTCATGCCTATACGTCAGATACGCTGGCGGCCGAGTCGGAGGGTTCCGTCGACGAGGCGATGCGGGTGGCGCTGCGGATCATCGAGGAAAGGGTGACACTCTGCGAAAAGATGGCCGACGATGCGCGGCGCAGCGGTCGAGACGCCGCAGCCGCCGCCAACACCCGGCGGGCCGACGAGGGCCGCGAGCATGAGGAAACCTTGCGCCGTGCCATTCTCGGCAAGACCGCCGGCGCGGCCGACGAGGTCGAGGAAGTCGAATAGTGCCGCTTGCAAGACCCCTCCCCAACCCTCCCCGCAAGTGGGAGGGGCGAGGCCATCGCGAGCGACTTCCATGTCCAACCGCCGGGGATGCACAAGGTTGCTGCAATACTTTGCAGGCGGCGGTCCGAGACGAATGTCTGTGGTGAAGGCAACGCGGCCCGCTAAGCCCCTCCCCCTTGTGGGGAGGGTTGGGGAGGGGTTAACTTAACTCCGTGGTCGCCTAATGCGCCTCGTCCCAATTCTGCGCGGCGCGCGCGTCGACCTTCAGCGGCACCTTCATGTTGAGCGCCGGCATTGCGGCATTCTCCATCACCGAGACGATCACCGGAAGAGTGCGCTCGATTTCGCTCTCCTCGACCTCGAAGATCAATTCGTCGTGGACCTGGAGCAGCATGCGGGCGGAAAGCTTCGCCGCTTCCAGCGCCGGTTCCATCTTCACCATCGCCCGGCGGATGATGTCGGCGGCCGAGCCCTGGATCGGCGCGTTGATCGCCGCGCGCTCGTTGAAAGCGCGGTGCGAGGGATTGGAGGAGCGGATATCCGGGTAGTGGGCGCGGCGGCCGAAGATCGTTTCGACATAGCCGTGCTCGCGGGCAAAAGCCTTGGTGTTCTCCATATAGTCGCGAATGCCGGGGAAGCGCGCGAAATATCTCTTGATGTACTCGCCCGCTTCCGAGCGCTCGATCGAAAGCTGGTTGGCGAGCCCAAAGGCCGAGATGCCGTAGATGATGCCGAAATTGATCGCCTTGGCGCGGCGGCGGATCTCGCTCGGCATCCCCTCCACCGGCACGCCGAACATCTCCGATGCGGTCATCGCATGGATGTCGACGCCATCGGCAAAGGCTTGGCGAAGCTGCGGAATCTCGGCCACATGCGCCAAGACCCGCAGCTCGATCTGGCTGTAATCGGCCGACACCAGCCTGTGGTCCGGGGTCGCGATGAAGGCAGTCCGGATCTTGCGGCCCTCGGTAGTCCTCACCGGAATATTCTGCAGGTTCGGCTCGGAGGAGGAAAGCCGCCCCGTCGTGGTGGCGGCGAGCGCGTAGCAGGTGTGGACGCGCTTCGTCTCCGGATGCACGAAGCCGGGCAAGGCGTCGGTGTAGGTCGATTTCAGCTTGGTGAGCTGGCGCCAGTCGACGATCTTGCGCGGCAGTTCGTGTCCGACGGCGGCAAGCTCTTCGAGCACCGAAGCGGAGGTCGACCATTGACCGGTCTTCGTCTTCGAGCCGCCCGGCAAGCCCATCTTGCCGAACAGGATGTCGCCGAGCTGCTTCGGCGAGCCGATGGTGAAGGTTTCGCCGGCCAGCCGGTAGATCTCGTCTTCGAGCGCTGCGGCGCCCTGCGCCAGTTCGCCCGAAAGGCGCGAGAGGATCTGGCGGTCGACGGTGATGCCGCGCTCCTCCATCTGAGCCAAGACAGCGACCAGCGGCCTTTCGAGGCGTTCATAGACGCGCGTCAGGCCCTTGGCGGCCAGCCGCGGCTTCAATACATGCCAGAGACGAAGCGTCACCTCCGCGTCCTCGGCGGCATAGGCGGTCGCCTTGTCGATGTCGACGAAATCGAAGCTCACCGACGCCTTGCCGGTGCCGGTGACGTCCTTGTAGGGAATAGGCACGTGGCCGAGCCAACGCTCGGAAAGCGAATCCATGCCGTGCCCGCCATTGCCGGCATCGACCACATAGGACATCAGCATGGTGTCGTCGAAGCTCTGCAGGACGATGCCGTGCCGCTTCATGACCAGATAGGCGTATTTCAGGTTCTGGGCGACCTTGAGCACCGACGGGTCTTCCAGCAGGACCTTTAGCCGGCTCAACGCCTCGCGCGCCGGCACCTGGTTTTCCACCATGCCACCGCCCAGAAGATCGCTGACGCCGTTCCTGTGGATCAGCGGCACATAGGCGGCGCGGATGGTACCGCCCAGGGGATTGTTGCCGTAATCGGCAAACGCCATCGAAAGGCCGACGAGCTCCGCCCGCATCGGGTCGAGCGAGTTGGTTTCCGCATCGAAACCGAGGACGCCCGCCTCACGGGCATCGGCGATCCAGCGGTCGAGGGTTGCGAGATCGCGGATCGTCACATAGGCCGAATGGTCGAAAGGCGCCTTGGCGAAATAGTCGGCGCGCGCCTGCGCCAGCTCCTGGGGCGTCGCTCCGGTGACATAGGCGTCACCCTTGCCCGTGAGGAAGGAAACCGCAGCCTTGGCGGCAGTGCCGCGCGGCGGCGAAGCGCTCGACGATGCCGGCGTCGGCGGCGGACCGGCCGCCTCGCCGACGTCGAGATCGGGCCCGTGCGCCTCGGCGCCCCATTCGACCGGCACATGCGCCGGTTCGATCGCCTCCGCATCCGTCTCGGTCGCCGCGGCGACGCGGCGCGTCAAAGTGTTGAATTCCATCGTCTTCAGGAAGGCGATCAGCCTCGGTCCGTCCTGCGAATCGAGCCGCAGATCCTCGAGCGGCACGTCGAGCGGCGTGTCCTTCTTCAGGGTGACGAGCTCGCGCGACAGGCGCGCCTTCTCGGCATTGGCGATGATCGCCTCGCGCCGCTTCTGCTGCTTGATCTCGCCGGCCCGCGAAAGCAGCGTGTCGAGGTCGCCATATTCTTCGAGGAGCTGGGCCGCCGTCTTCGGGCCGATGCCGGGAATGCCCGGAACATTGTCGGTGGAATCGCCGGTCATCGCCTGGAGGTCGATCATCTTCTCGGGCGGCACGCCCCATTTCTCGATGACGTCGGGAATGGTGATCTGCTTGTCCTTCATGCTGTCGTACATCGACACATTGGCGGTCACCAATTGCATGAGGTCCTTGTCGGAGGAAACGATGGTGACGCCGGCGCCCGCTTCCTCGGCGAGCCGCGCATAGGTGGCGATCAGGTCGTCGGCCTCGTAGCCTTCCTTCTCGATGCAGGGCAGGTTGAAGGCGCGGGTGGCGTGGCGGATCAGCCCGAATTGCGGGATCAGGTCCTCCGGCGGCGCCGTGCGGTTCGCTTTGTACTGGTCGTAAAGCGTGTTTCGGAAGGTCTTGGAGGAATAATCGAAGATCACCGCGAAATGGGTCGGCGTCACGCCGACCGACGTGTCGCGCGCATCGGTCAGCAACTTCCAGAGCATGTTGCAGAAGCCTGCCACCGCATTGACCGGAAGCCCGTCCGACTTGCGGTTGAGCGGCGGGATGGCGTGGAACGCCCGGAAGATGAAGCCCGAGCCGTCGACGAGGAAGAGATGATCACCGTTTTTCATGCGGCCATGGATAGCGCGGGGGGAGGCAAAGGTCCATTGCGGTTTTCGCCCGAAGCCTCACGGAAACGTTACGCATTTGTAATGTGCGGGCGGGCCGGACAATCCTTGAAAAGCCACATTTGAATCCTCAAATCAGGGTGAGCGGCACTGAAACGATGCCGTCGTCTGGTGATTGGCCTGTCCCCCGCCCGCACCAGATGTGGACAAAGGCCTCATCCCCCTCTCCGGGCCTTTGTCCCGCTTTCACGAAGCCGCTACGGCGCCGCCTCCGCGCCGTGGCGGTTTTTGTTTGGGGCTACTGCATGTCTCCTTGGATCGACCGAGGAGAAAGACATGCAGCAATCCAAAGTGCTACAGCGACCTTTGCGCGGCTGATAAGACGCGCGCCGCTGTAGATCCCACTCCATCGCCTGCTTTGTAACTTGTCTTCATGCCGATTCGGGCCTACGCATGGGCATGGCCTTCGATCGTATGGACTCCGCGACATATCTGGCCAGCCTGCTGGCAAGGAGCTTCTCGCGCGCGCTGCAGCAGCGGGCACAGAAGCTCGGTTTCGCCCCGGGGCAGTTTCCCATTCTGCTGGAACTGTGGGCCGTAGACGGGCTGACTCAGAAGCAGCTTCTCGACCGCCTCGACATCGAACAGGCGACCATGGCCAATACGCTCGCCCGGATGGAGCGCGACGGACTCGTCATCCGCCGCAAGCATCCGAACGACCGGCGCTCGCAGCAGATCTTCCTGACGGAGCAGGCCCGGGGCATGGAGGCGGCGGCGAAGGAGGCGGCACTGGCGGCGGAGCAATCCCTGCTCTCCGGTTTCCGGCGCTTCGAGAAGGAGCTCATGCTCGAATATATGCGCATGGCGCTCGCCAATGCGGCGCGCAGCGGCGACGCCTACTGACTGCCATCCGGACAATTTGTCGTTGCATCAAAAGATTTCGCTTAAAGCCGCCTCCATTCGATTCTAGGTTCGCCCGCGAAACCCACAAAGGATTCGCATGATGGCAGACATCACCCCCGTGCTCGAGCGCGCCGACGCAAACCTTCCTGAGAGCCTTGAGCGGCTATTCGATCTCGTCCGCATCCAGTCCATCTCGACCGACCCCGCCTTCAAGGCCGAGTGCCGCAGGGCGGCCGAATGGCTGGTGGCCGAACTCCAAGCTCTCGGCTTCGAAGCCGCGGTGCGCGACACGCCCGGCCATCCGATGGTGGTCGCCCATCATGCCGCCACGAAGGCCAGCGCCCCGCATCTGCTCTTCTACGGCCACTACGACGTCCAGCCGGTCGATCCGCTCAACCTCTGGGAGGCTCCTCCCTTCGAGCCGGGGATCAAGGAGCTCGAGCCCGGCCGGAAAGTGATCACCGGTCGCGGCACCTCCGACGACAAGGGGCAGCTTATGACCTTCGTCGAGGCAGTGCGAGCCTACAAGGAGACGCAGGGGGCGCTTCCCTGCCGCATCACCATTCTCTTCGAAGGCGAAGAGGAATCCGGCTCGCCCTCGCTGAAACCCTTCCTCGAGGCGAATGCCGCCGAGCTCAAGGCCGACTATGCGCTGATCTGCGACACCGGCATGTGGGACCGCGAGACGCCGGCGATCTCGGCGGGCCTGCGCGGTCTCGTGGGCGAAGAGATCATCGTCAAGGCGGCGGACCGCGACCTGCACTCGGGCCTTTTCGGCGGGGCCGCGGCCAACCCGATCCACATTCTCACCGACATCTTGGCCGGATTGCACGACAAAACCGGCCGCGTGACACTCGACAATTTCTATGACGGCGTCGAGGAGACGCCGGCCGAGATCAAGGCGAGCTGGGAAATGCTCGGCCGCACGGCGGAGAAATTTCTTGGCGATGTCGGTCTTTCCATTCCCTCCGGCGAGAACGGGCGCTCGGTGCTGGAACTGACCTGGGCGCGCCCGACTGCGGAGGTCAACGGCATCACCGGCGGATATACCGGCGAAGGCTTCAAGACGGTGATCGCCGCGCAAGCCTCCGCCAAGGTCTCCTTCCGCCTCGTCGGCGACCAGGATCCGGCAAAGATTCGCGAGAGCTTCCGCGCCTATGTCCGCTCGAAGATTCCTGCGGACTGCTCGGTCGAGTTCCACGGCCATGGTGCTTCGCCGGCTATCCATCTTCCCTACGACTCGGCGCTTCTCACCACCGCCAAGACGGCGCTCTCCGCCGAATGGCCGAAGCCGGCGATCGTCGTCGGCATGGGCGGCTCCATCCCGATCGTCGGCGACTTCCAGAAGATGCTCGGCATGGAATCGCTGCTCGTCGGCTTCGGCCTCGCCGACGACCGCATCCACTCGCCCAACGAGAAGTACGAGCTGACATCCTTCCACAAAGGCATTCGCTCCTGGATCCGCATCCTTGATGCGCTTGCGGCATGACTCTCGTTAGCCGCTGCGAAGGCGTTCGCGGCGGCTGACCCTCAATGAAAGGACATCCAATCAGATATCCGGCCAGCGCTGCTTGACCTCACCGCGCCGGAATGCTTCCCTTTTGAAAAGCACAGAATGGGAATGGGCTGTTGGCAAGGGTGAGTATCGAGGCATCGCGTCTCCAGCGCGATTCTTTCTGCGACGGCGGATATGCCCGTTCTGGCAACGCCCTTCATGCCTGCACAAGCCGCGGTCGATCCATCGCCCTGGCGCCAGCATGACACGGCTAAAGGCATATTTCTGGCCCGCCGTGGGGCTGGCGGCAATCGTTTTTTCGGTGCGTGCGCTGGTCCATGAACTGCGTGGACTTTCACTGAACGAGTTCATTGTCAGTTTCCAAGCGATCTCGATCGGAAGCTGGTCGCTGGCCATAGGCTCGACCCTCGTCGCCTATGCGGCCCTTGCCGCCTATGACAAGCTGGCGCTCGACCATCTCGGCCACCGCATCTCGATCTGGTTCATCACGCTCTGCTCGTTCACGACCTATGCGCTGTCGCACAATCTCGGCGCCTCGGTGTTCTCCGGCGCCGTGGTGCGCTATCGCGCCTACCGTTCCAAGGGGCTGACGCCCGGCGAGATCGGCATTCTCGTCGCCTTCTGCTCCTTCACGTTCACCCTCGGCACGCTGATGCTGTCGGCAATCGTGCTGCTCGCCAAGCCGGACATCATCGAACGCTTTGCCGAGGTGCTGCCGATCGAGATGTCGCTGACGACGGGCGGCCTGCTCCTGACGTTTATCGGTCTTTACATCCTCGGGAGCCTGGTCGGGCTTCGGCCGCTGCGCACCCGATGGTTCCAGCTTCACTACCCGCGGCCGGCGATCGTGCTCCGGCAACTGGTGATCGCCCCGGTCGAACTGCTGGGCGCCGCCGGCATCATTTACTTCGCGCTGCCGGAAGCCGGCAATCCCGGCTATGTCGTCGTTCTCGGCATCTTCCTCGCCTCCTTCTCGGCGGCGCTGCTCTCCCACGCGCCGGGGGGGCTCGGCGTGCTCGAACTCGTCTTCATCGCCGCACTGCCCGAGATGGATCCGGCCGACGTGCTGGCGGCGCTGGCAATCTTTCGGCTGCTTTATCTTTTGATCCCGTTCGTCTTGGCGCTTGTCATCATCTTCGTCTTCGAGCATTCGCGCTTTCTGGAGCAGCGGGACGCGAAGGGTCGTAGCTGAGATCGCCGGATCGGGAGCCTTGCCCCTCATCCCGCTGCCGCGATCTTCTCCCTGCATGCGGGTCGAAGGGGTATGCCGCGCCGGCTTCCGTTCCCTCTCCCGTCATTACGGGTGAGCGGCAAATGCAAGCGCCCTCAAGGCGCGTTGCACTCTCCCGGAATCGCCTCGTCGATCGGTCCCTCTGCCGCCTCGAGGCGCGCCGTCTCGATCTGGTAGGGTGTGAACGGCGGGACCTGCGGCGAGGGATTGATGATCCGTGCGACATAGCAGCCGGAGAAGAAGCGGATCTTGCCTTGCTGCTCGACCGACTTGATCGCCACCGGCACGGCCGAGTAGATGCTGCCGGCGGCACCCTCGGTCGTCACCTTTCCGATCCGGATGTCAACCGATTCGGTCTTGGCGTAACCATCGGCGAAGGCCTTGAACTCGCCGAACGGCTTCGAATCGCCGAAATAGGCATAGGCCCTGGCATATTCCTTGCGGTTGATGGCGTTATAGAGCGAGCGAACGAGCGCCGCCCCGTCGGAACGGTCGTCGACATAAGGGATGGATTCTTGCGCCCTGACCTCGGCGCTCAACGCCGCCAGGGCTGCTGCCAATAATGGCAGCATGATCGAACGAAGCCTCATCGTCTTCCTTTCGCAAGGATGAACATGGCCGGCCGAATCGCCGACCAAAGGCCCGTAGGATTGGTCATGATCACGACGATTTTGAGTTGAGGCGACCGAACCGTCCTATGCCGGCGGCAGTCCCGCCTTGCGCCTTGCGACCACCCGCTCGCGCCAGACGGTGAAGATGCCGGCCGCCACTACCAGCAGCGATCCGAGGATCATGTTCGCCGTCAGGGTCTCTCCGAAGATCGTCACACCCATGATCGAGGCGAAGACGAGCTGAAGATAGGTGAGCGGCTGCACCGCCACCGCATCGAGCAGGTCGTAGGCGCGGATGAGGAAATAGTGGCTCAGGCTGCCGGTGACGCAGAGGAGGATCATCCACACCCAGTCCGGACCGGACAGCGTCGCCCAGAAGAACGGGCCGACGAGGCTGATCGCCGCGGCGCCGACGACGCCGGTGTAGAAGAAGCTGGTCATCGCCGAATCCTCGCGGCTGACGAGCCGCGTCGTGATCGCATAGACCGCGAACATCAGCGCCCCGGCGAGCGGCAAGAGGAAATCGACGTCGAACGTTCCCTCTCCCGGCTTCAGGATCAAGAGTACGCCGACGAGGCCGGCCGTGATCGCCGACCAGCGGCGCCAGCCGACGCGCTCGCCGAGAAGCGGCATCGACAGCAAGGCGACGAAGATCGGCGTGGCCGCCAGGATTGCCTGCGAATGGGCAAGGCCCACGACCGTGAAGGCGGTGATCACCACGACGATCTGCGCCGGCAGCAGCACGCCGCGCGATATTTGCAGCAGCGGCCTCTTCGTCACCGCGGTGGCGCGGAGCCCTGCCGGCGACCGCCACGCCAGCGTGACGGCAAAGGCGGCAAAGGCCCAGTAGCGGATCATCGCCACGAAGACCGGCGGATAGTTGGAGCCGAGATGTTTGGAAAGCCCGTCCTGGATCGAGAAGATGACGATCGCCAGCAGCGCGAAGACGTAGCCGTTAGCCTTGGATCCCATGGGCTCGTCGATACACGCGTCCAGCAGCTTAAACCACGACTTTCTCGGGGCGCGCGCCACAGTCGCTGCGAGAAGCGGGTGCGTTGACAGAAAAAGACCCCGAGCCGGGAGGAGGTGGCGTCGGGGTCTTTCAAACTTGGCCGGTTCCTGGGAGGAGGAGTGAAACCGACCCGCATCGGGCGCCGCGGGAGGAGGTGCAGCGCTTCGATGAGGATGATCATAAGTCATTCCGGCTGATTTAATAGCGACAATGTTGCATCGCAGCATTGCAGTGAATGCAAGGCGGGCGAATCATCGGCCGCGTGACCGGCGTCTCGGCGCGCTGTTCCAGCCAGCCGCTCCCGGATACGCTCGCGATTGACTGTCATGGCCTCGGAGGTCGGATTCCAGTCATTGCACCATTCCGAGGGGAAACCGCTGAGCAGGTCTTCGGCCTCGCGATAGGTCGGCCGATAGCCACGCCGCTGCATTTCCGCGATCAGGCTCACCTGCCGCTTGGCGAGGTAGGAAAGCCGGCTGTAGAAGAACCGGACATGGCCCTTGCCGAGCGTATAGGCGGGCGGATTTCGTGGATCGCCCGGGGTCTCGCCGCGCGCGATGGCCGCCCGCACGAGCGCAAAGACGCGCGGCAGTTCGCGATATTCGGCGAGCAGATGCGGGCCACTCAGTTCCGAAGGTGGAATGCAGTTTATTCTGGTCACTGGCGCCGATCCGTTTTCCTGGAACGCCGGGCCGCTGCCGGTCCTCGCATTCCATATCTAGTGTTATGCCTGTCGGGCACAAGGCCGCCGCAGCGGCCCTTCCAATGGCAGGAAGCGCGGCCGGCGCCGCCAAGGTTTTGAAGGCGTTGGGTTTTTCCCGAGCGTCAATTCTTAACTCCCCCTTAAATTGCCGCATTTACAGTCGAGGGATCGGCATGGAGCGGAGCGGCAGGACCGGCGCCGCACGACAATCGCGCCGCCGGTGTCGCCTGGAGCGACGATCAACCGGTTCGGCTTCAGGGGACAATCCTTCCGGCATGGCGAGCAGAAACTCAGGGCAGCGGATCGAGCCTTCCTTCGGCGGCGACTACGATGACGACGACGATCTGCGGGTCGATGCGAGCGATCGCGTCAGCGGCAGCGGACGCAAGGCCACGCGTGCACGGCCGAGCGGCAAGGGCGGCCGCGAAACGCGCAGCCGGCACAGCCGCGGCGGCGGGTCCGGCGGCGGCTTTTTCGCCCCGCTGCGGCGGCTTGCCTATTGGTGCGTCGTGCTCGGCATCTGGGGGGCGATCGGCGTCGGCGGGCTGGTGCTCTATTACGGCGCGCGCATGCCGAGCGCGACGAGCTGGTCGATCCCGGAACGGCCGCCGAACGTCAAGATTCTCGCCGTCAACGGCGACATCGTCGCCAATCGCGGCGCCACCGGCGGCGAGGCGCTGGCGCTCGAGGACATGTCGCCTTACATCCCGCAGGCGGTGATCGCCATCGAGGACCGCCGCTTCTATTCGCATTTCGGCGTCGACCCGCTCGGGCTGGCGCGCGCCATGCTGACCAATCTGACGAGCGGCCGCATGGTTCAAGGCGGCTCGACGCTGACGCAGCAGCTTGCCAAGAACCTGTTCCTCTCGCCGGAGCGGACGCTCGAGCGAAAGGTGCAGGAGGTGCTGCTCGCCTTCTGGCTGGAGCAGAAATACACCAAGGACCAGATCCTGGCGATGTATCTCAACCGCGTCTTCTTCGGCTCCAACGCCTATGGCGTCGAGGCAGCGTCGCGGCGCTACTTCAACAAGTCGGCGCGCGACGTCAATCTCGGCGAGGCGGCGGTGCTGGCCGGCCTCTTGAAGGCGCCGTCGCGGCTTTCGCCGGCGCGCGACCCTCAAGCCGCCGAAGCGCGCGCCCAGGTGGTGCTCGGCGCCATGCGCGAGGAAGGCTTCATCAGCGATGCCGAGATCAAGACGGCGATGTCGCAGACGCCGACCCGGGCGAAGAGCTTCTGGTCGGGCGCCGAGCATTATGTCGCCGACATGGTGATGGACCAGCTTCCCGGCATGATCGGCGAGATCAAGCAGGACCTGATCGTCGATACCACCATCGATCTGACGCTCGAGAAGAAGGCCGAGGAGGTGATCGCCGCCACCCTCGACGGGGAGGGCGGCAAGCTCAACGCCTCGCAGGCGGCACTCGTGTCGATCGACGGCACCGGCGCGATCCGGGCGCTGGTCGGTGGCCGGGACTATGCGGAGAGCCAGTTCGACCGGGCTTCCAAGGCCAAGCGCCAGCCGGGCTCGGCGTTCAAGCCCTTCGTCTATGCGGCGGCGCTCGAAATCGGCCGCAGCCCCATGTCGGTCAGGAACGACGCGCCGGTCAGGATCGGCAATTGGACGCCGGAGAACTACGACCAGAAATATCGCGGCGAGGTGACCCTTGCCGATGCGCTGGCCAATTCGCTGAACACCATCGCCGCCCAGCTCGTCATGGAGGTGGGACCGCCGAACGTCGTCAAGCTCGCGCATCGCCTCGGGATCGATTCCGAAATGCAGGCCAATGCATCGATCGCGCTTGGCACGTCCGAGGTCACGCTCGTCGAGCTCACTTCCTCCTACGCACCCTTCATGAATGGCGGCTTCAAGGCGACCCCGCATGTCATCCGCCGCATCTCCACCGCCGACGGCACGGTGCTCTACGAAAACACCTATGACAACCCGCCGCGCGTGCTCGACCCGGCGATCGTCAGCGAGATGAACCGGATGATGGTGCGGGTGCTGACCGACGGCACCGGCAAGAAGGCGCGGCTGCCCGACTGGGAGGCGGCCGGCAAGACCGGCACGACGCAATCCTTCCGCGACGCGCTCTTCGTCGGCTATACGTCGAATTTGACCACCGGCGTCTGGTTCGGCAATGACGACGGCAAGTCGATGAAGAAGGTGACCGGCGGCGGGCTGCCGGCCAAGGCCTGGCACGATTTCATGGTCGCCGCCCATCAGGGACTTTCGCCTTCGCCGCTGTTCGGCACGACCGGTGTCCAGCCGGTCTTCGACGAGACCGGCCCCGTCGCCGGCGGCGAGGCCCTGCCTGACCGCTTTGGTGATCCCGCAGCCTTCCCGGAACGGCCAGCGACAATGGACGGTGCAGTCGCCGCCGATCAGTCCCGCCCGATGGAAGAGCCGGCGGGCGGCCCCATCCCGCCGGCAGGCGTCGGAGAGACGACCGGCGCGACCCGGCGTACCACGCTTTTCGAGCTCCTGACCGGGGGTTGAGCGCGGCGCACACCGCAAGGCCAGCCTGACGGATCGCTGGCGCACCTATCGCGCGCGCCGGTGCCCTGTTCAGGACCGCGGAGAGGCGGCTTGCTTTTGCCCCTGATCCGCCCGCAGAATGCCTTGCAGTCCGAAACGCCGGTCCTTATATACGCCGCATCGGCGCAGCCGCGGCTGCGATGAAATGCAAACGACCATCCCGTTAGGGGCTGTCCCATGAATGCCTGACCGGGTTCCGACAGTCCGCTGCAAGGAGAGAACGACATGGCTAAAGTTATTGGTATCGACCTCGGAACGACCAACTCCTGCGTCGCCGTGATGGACGGCAAGGACGCGAAGGTAATCGAAAACGCCGAAGGCGCACGCACAACCCCGTCTATGGTGGCTTTTTCCGACGACGGCGAACGTCTCGTCGGCCAGCCGGCCAAGCGCCAGGCGGTCACCAACCCCGAAAACACCCTTTTTGCGATCAAGCGCCTGATCGGCCGCACCTTCGAGGATCCGACCACCCAGAAGGACAAGGGGATGGTCCCCTACAAGATCGTCAAGGCCGACAATGGCGACGCCTGGGTCGAGGCGCACGGCAAGAGCTATTCCCCGTCGCAGATCTCCGCGATGATCCTTCAGAAGATGAAGGAAACCGCCGAATCCTATCTTGGCGAGAAGGTCGAGAAGGCCGTCATCACCGTCCCGGCCTATTTCAACGACGCCCAGCGCCAGGCCACCAAGGACGCCGGCAAGATCGCCGGCCTCGACGTGCTGCGCATCATCAACGAGCCGACCGCGGCAGCACTCGCCTACGGCCTCGACAAGAAGGAAGGCAAGACGATCGCCGTCTACGACCTCGGCGGCGGCACCTTCGATATTTCCGTGCTTGAAATCGGCGACGGCGTCTTCGAGGTGAAGTCCACCAACGGCGACACCTTCCTCGGCGGTGAAGACTTCGACATGCGTCTCGTCGAGTACCTGGCTGCCGAGTTCAAGAAGGAACAGGGCATCGACCTCAAGAACGACAAGCTCGCACTGCAGCGCCTCAAGGAAGCTGCCGAAAAGGCGAAGATCGAGCTGTCGTCCTCGCAGCAGACCGAGATCAACCTGCCGTTCATCACCGCCGATGCGTCCGGTCCGAAGCACCTGACGATGAAGCTGTCGCGCTCCAAGTTCGAGAGCCTGGTCGAGGACCTGATCCAGAAGACCATCGCGCCGTGCAAGGCGGCCCTCAAGGATGCCGGTGTGTCGGCTGCCGAGATCGACGAAGTCGTTCTCGTCGGCGGCATGACCCGCATGCCGAAGGTCCAGGAAACCGTGAAGCAGCTCTTCGGCAAGGAGCCGCACAAGGGCGTCAACCCGGATGAGGTGGTCGCCATGGGCGCTGCCATCCAGGCCGGCGTGCTGCAGGGCGACGTCAAGGACGTGCTGCTCCTCGACGTGACGCCGCTGTCGCTCGGCATCGAAACGCTCGGCGGCGTCTTCACCCGCCTGATCGAGCGCAACACGACGATCCCGACCAAGAAGAGCCAGGTCTTCTCGACCGCCGACGACAACCAGTCCGCCGTGACGATCCGCGTCTCGCAGGGCGAGCGTGAGATGGCGGCCGACAACAAGCTGCTCGGCCAGTTCGACCTCGTCGGCATTCCGCCGGCACCGCGCGGCATGCCGCAGATCGAAGTGACCTTCGACATCGACGCCAACGGCATCGTCCAGGTTTCGGCCAAGGACAAGGGCACCGGCAAGGAGCACCAGATCCGCATCCAGGCCTCGGGCGGCCTTTCCGACGCCGACATTGAGAAGATGGTCAAGGACGCCGAGGCCAATGCCGAGGCCGACAAGAAGCGCCGCGAAGCGGTCGAAGCCAAGAACCAGGCCGAAAGCCTGATCCATTCTTCCGAGAAGTCGCTGAAGGAATATGGCGACAATGTTTCGGAGACGGATCGCAAGGCGATCAGCGACGCGATCGCGGCGCTGAAGACCGCCGTCGAAGCGTCCGAGCCGGACGCCGAGGACATCAAGGCGAAGACCAACACGCTCATGGAAGTCTCCATGAAGCTCGGCCAGGCGATCTATGAAGCCCAGCAGGCCGAAGCGGCGCACGCGGATGCGGCCGCCGACGCCAAGCGCGACGGCGACGATGTCGTCGATGCCGATTACGAGGAAGTCAAGGACGAGGACGACCGCAAGCGGTCGGCATAAGGTTCGCGTCCTCGGACGAACAGGGCCCGGGAGCGATCCCGGGCTTTTCTGCATACCGAGACCTCGCCGTGACATGAAAAGCCGGCCGATGAGGCGGGTAGGCGAAGGCATCACGAGGCGATAAGGACGGGAAATGGTGCGGGAACACCATTATTCCCGTCAAAAAACCACGCGGACGACGTTTGGGCTATGGTATCGCGCTTCAAGGTTTACTAAATCCTGTGGCAAGATAATCAGGGTCGGACCCTTCGCGCTGGCAAGCCTTGTCAACTGGACAACCGTTGAAGCATGAAACGTGATCTTTACGAAACGCTTGGCGTTCAAAAAAACGCGGACGAGAAGGAGCTGAAAAGCGCTTTCCGTAAACTGGCGATGAAATATCACCCGGACCGCAATCCCGGGGACCAGGAAGCGGAAAAATCCTTCAAGGAAATCAACGAGGCCTATGAGACGCTGAAGGACCCGCAGAAGCGGGCCGCCTACGACCGATACGGCCACGCCGCCTTCGAGCAGGGGGGCATGGGAGCCGGATTCGGCAATGGCTTTGCCGGCGGCGGCGCCGGCGGCTTCTCGGACATTTTCGAAGACATCTTCGGCGAGATGATGGGTGGCCGGCAGCGTCGCTCTTCAGGCGGCCGCGAACGCGGTGCCGATCTCCGCTACAATATGGAGATCACCCTCGAGGAGGCGTTTTCCGGCAAGACGGCGCAGATCCGCGTGCCGACTTCGGTCACCTGCGACGTCTGCACCGGTTCCGGTGCGAAGCCGGGCACCAGCCCGAAGACCTGCGCCACTTGTCAGGGCTCAGGCCGCATCCGCGCCGCCCAGGGCTTCTTCTCGATCGAACGCACCTGCCCGACCTGCGGCGGCCGCGGCCAGACGATCACCGATCCCTGCACGAAATGCCATGGCCAGGGCCGGGTCACCGAGGAGCGCACGCTGTCGGTCAACATTCCGACCGGCATCGAGGACGGCACCCGCATCCGCCTTTCCGGCGAGGGCGAAGCCGGCCTGCGCGGCGGCCCGTCCGGCGACCTCTATATTTTCCTGTCGGTCAAGCCGCATGAGTTCTACCAACGGGACGGGGCGGATCTCTACTGCAGCGTGCCGATCTCGATGACGACGGCCGCCCTCGGCGGCAAGTTCGACGTCACCACTCTCGACGGCACGAAATCGCGCGTCACCGTGCCGGAGGGAACCCAGGCCGGCAAGCAGTTCCGCCTGAAGGGCAAGGGCATGCCGGTGCTGCGCTCCAACCAGACGGGCGACCTTTATATCCAGATCCAGATCGAGACGCCGCAGAAGCTCACCAAGCGCCAGCGCGAATTGCTGCAGGAGTTCGAGCAGATCTCGTCGAAGGAAAATAATCCGCAATCGGCGGGCTTCTTCTCTCGCATGAAGGATTTCTTCGATACGCTGAGCGATTAGTTCGCCTCTCACATTTGCCCCTCTCCTCGGGTTTAACCCGGGGACTAGCCCTCTCCCGTCATGACGGGGAGAGGGGACTGGAGGGCGCGGTTTACCCCTTCTCCCCATCAAAATGGGAGAAGGTCGCGGCAGCGGGATGAGGGGCGCCACACACAACACACACCCACTCTCACATGGCAGCGGCAGGCCAGCCCAGCACCGCAGCCAATTGCCAGATACCAGAGATCACAAGCGCCGAACCGGCAATCCGCGACAGGATGCGCCCGGCCGGCAGCAGCTTTTCGGCCAGCACGAAGACAGCGATCGCGGCGATCCATAAGACATTCATGACGCCGCCGACGAACAGGAGGCCCATCAGCGCCCAGCAGCAGCCGACGCAATAGAGACCGTGGCGGAAGCCCAGCTTCGCGGCGCCGCCCGGATCGCTTCGGAAGCCGCCGTGCCGCTGCAGGAAAACGATCGGCGCCTGGCATTGGGTCAGGCAGGCGTCCTTGAGCGGCGTCCATTGGTAAAGGCCCGCGACGACCAGCACAATGCCGCTGAAGAGACGACTGGCGCTTGCGAGCGCCGGGGTCAGCAGGATGCCTTCGATCAGCCATTGCCCGAGCGTAGCGACCAGGGCAAAGCCGGCCCAGACGGCGAGATAGCCGCCGGTGAAGTAGCCAGCCGAAGCAAAAGGCTTGCCGTCGCGTAGGCTCTGCCGTCCGACACGGGCATAGAGAAGGATCATCGGCGACGCCGAAGGAAGCATCATGCCGACCATCATCACCACCCACATGGTCAAGGTGATGCCGGCCTCGACGGTGCCCCAGGGACGTGGCGACATCCCCAGCACCCAGTCGAGCGGACCGGCGCTCGTCCCGCCTCCCATGTCCATGTCCATATCCATGTCCATGCCGGGTTCCATGGGCATGGCTCCGTCGCCACCCGCCGCCGGCATCGGCATGCCGTCCATCCCGGCGGCCAGCCACAGGATGTAGATCCAGGCGATCGCTGCCAGAGCGGCGATCGCCGCCGCGACGATCGCCCGGTCGCGGCGCAACAGGGCTTCGAGCGTGGTGTCGGTCATGGTGTCAATGCACCACGCCGCGTTCGGTCATATGGATCCTGGCGAAATGGGCGTGCGAGTCCGCTAGCGAGAGCGGCAGGACACCGGTCGTGTCGGCCCAGCCCCGCCCCATCTCGCAGGTGTCGTACTCGAACCCGTTCGGCAGGTTGAGGCGGGCGCGATGCGAATCGCCGGTCACCGGATTGAGGATCGGCTCGCCACGCGCCTCCATCCATCCCGGTACGCGGACGCGCGCCGTCCGCTTCTCGATGTCGACCTCGAAGTCGATCGGCGCGAAGACCGGATCGTGGAACGTCTCGAAGGTCGTCGAGAACACCTGGAAGAAGGTCGCACCGGGTTCGGTGTCCTGGCCGCTCATGATGCGCAGCAGCGCCTCGCGCTGGGCGTCCGAGGCGCGCTCGTCGACGATCGGCACGACTTCGCCCCTGCCCTCGTGGATGGCACCCGGCCAGGCGACGATCATCCCGCACCTCAGGCCGTCGAGTCGCGTATCGCCGTGATGGCCTTCCTCGATCTCGATCACCCCCACGGCGCTGCAATGCCCTTGCGTCGGCAGGGCATTGAACTGGCAGGGGCAGCCATAGGCGCAATTGCAATGAATGAATTCGCGGCCCTTGATCGTCCATTTGACGTCCGTCATCGTCCCCTCCAGAGACAATTCCTCAGGCTACGAATATATACACCCCGCCGGAAATACTGCCAATGTCGCGGCGGCCCCCGAGCGCCGACCATTTCGGGGCGAGTCGGTCAGTCCATGTGCTGGCGGCTGCGCGCGCTCTCTAGCCGACGAGGTCGACCGCGTAATAGGAGAGGGCCGAAATCAGCGCGGCGGCGGGCATTGTTATCACCCAGGCGACGACGATGTTTCCGGCAATCCCCCAGCGCACGGCCGAGACGCGCCGGGCCGACCCGACGCCGATGATGGCGCCGGTGATCGTGTGCGTTGTCGAGACCGGAATGCCGAGCCAGGTCGCTGCAAACAGCGTGATGGCGCCACCGGTCTCGGCACAGAAACCCTGCATCGGATTGAGCTTTGTGATCTTCGATCCCATGGTGTGGACGATCCTCCAGCCGCCGAACAGCGTACCGAGCGCGATCGCCGCCTGGCAGGTGATGACCACCCAAAAGGGCACATGGAATTCCGGCCCGAGATAGCCCTGCGAAAACAGGAGCACGGCGATGATGCCCATCGTCTTCTGGGCATCATTGCCGCCATGGCCGAGCGAATAGAGCGAGGCCGAAACGAATTGCAGGCCGCGGAACGTGCTGTCGACGGCAAACGGCGTCTGGCGCACGAACAGCCAGGAGACGATCAGCACCAGCAGGAGAGCGAGCACGAAGCCGATGCCGGGCGACATGACGATGGCGCCGGCGGTCTTCAGGAGGCCGGACCAGACGATGGAGCTGAAGCCGGCCTTTGCGAGGCCCGCGCCGACAAGGCCGCCGACGAGGGCATGCGAGGAACTCGATGGGATGCCGAAGACCCATGTCAGGATGTTCCAGGCGATGGCGCCGATCAATGCCGCAAAGATGACCTGCGGCGTAACGATGCCGGGATTGATGATCCCCTTCCCGAGCGTCTCGGCCACGTGCAGGCCGAAAAACAAAAAGGCGATGAAGTTGAAGAAAGCCGCCCACATGACGGCATATTGCGGCCGCAGCACCCGCGTCGACACGATCGTTGCGATCGAATTCGCCGCATCGTGCAATCCGTTCAGAAAGTCGAAGAACAGGGCGACTCCGATGAGGCCCACAAGCAGCGGGAAGGCGAGTGTGGCGTCCATCAGACGTTCTCGATCACGATGCCGCTGATCTCGTTGGCAACATCCTCGAAGCGGTCGACGACCTTCTCCAGCTCGCCAAAGATTTCGCTGCCGATGATATAGGCCATGGGATTGGTGCTGCCATGGCGCTTGAAGAGGTCCTTCAGGCCCTGCTCATGCAGCTCGTCGGAACGGCCTTCGACGCGGGTGACCTCTTCTGCGATCGTGCTCAGGCGATGCGCATTGACGCCGATCCGGTTGAGGAGCGGAATGGCCTCGGCGACAAGGTGGGCAGCCTCGACGACTGCGGCGCCCATCGCCTGCATGCCGGGATCGAAGCTCTGCTGCTCGTAGAGCCGGATGGTCTTCACCGTCTTGTGCATCATGTCGATCGCATCGTCCATCGACTGGATGAGATCCTTGATGTCGCCGCGGTCGAAGGGTGTGATGAAGCTGCGGCGCACAGCGAGCAGGACCTCCCGGGTGATCCCGTCGGCCTCGTCCTCGAGCTGGACGATGCGGTCGCAATGACGTTCGATGTCCGGTCCGCCGGCGAGCAACGCCTTCAGCGCCTCCGCCGCCTCCAAGACGGTGCGCGAGTGCTGCTCGAAGAGATCGAAGAACCGGTCTTCACGGGGGAGGAGCTTGCGAAACAGGCCGAGCATCAGCGATCCATACGGTTGTCGATTGTCATGCCGCTGTCATATTGTACCTGCACGCCCGTGAAAAGTTCCGAAGCCGCGGAAAAACGGGGCTTTCCCACAGCGGTTTGGCGCAGGGCCCGGCCACGTGACCGGTCCACGCCTCGGGCGAGAGCCTTTCGGCTTGCCTCGGGCGAGAGCCTTTCGGCTTGCCTCGGCCGGGCTTTCGTCCTACCTGACAGGCACGTCGAACGCGGACCCGCAATGCCCCATAAGGTCTATCTCAGCCGCCTGAAACTCAGTGATTTTCGCAACTACGCGGCGCTGTCGCTCGAGCTCGACCAGCGCCATGTGGTGCTGACCGGCGAGAACGGCGCGGGCAAGACCAACCTTATGGAGGCGATCTCCTTTCTCTCGCCGGGGCGGGGGCTGCGTCGCGCGGCTTATGCGGATGTCGCCCGGGTGGGCGCGGCGGACGGTTTTTCGGTTTTCGCGGCGGTCGAGGGCATGGACGGGCCGGTGGAGATCGGCACGGGCACGGCGGGTGCGGAGGAAGGGCAGTCGCGCCGCCTGAGGCTCAACGGCACGCCGGCCCGCACCGTCGACGAACTCACCGACCATCTGCGCGTGTTGTGGCTGACGCCGGCGATGGACGGGCTGTTCACCGGTCCATCCTCGGATCGGCGGCGGTTTCTCGACCGGCTGGTGCTGTCGCTCGATCCCGAGCATGGCCGGCGCGCCAGCGAGTTCGACCGAGCGATGCGCAGCCGCAACCGGCTGCTCTCGGAATTCCGGCCGGATCCCGCCTGGCTGACCGCGATCGAGCGCGAAATGGCAGGCTTGGGCGTCTCGATGGCGCTTGCGCGGCTGGAAATGCTTGGGCTTTTGACGGCACTTGTGGAACGCAGCCAAGGCGGCGGCAGCTTCCCGTCCGCCGGTCTTTCGCTTGCCGGCTTTCTCGACGATTGTCACGGCCTGCCCGCCTACGACCTCGAAGAACGCTATCTCTCGATGCTCAGCGACGGCCGCATCCGCGATGCGGCGGCGGGGCGAACGCTCGAAGGGCCGCACCGCAGCGATCTCCTGATTCGCCACCGGGAAAAGGACATGGAGGCGGAACGCTGCTCGACCGGCGAGCAGAAGGCGCTGCTCGTCGGGCTCGTGCTCGCCCATGCGCGGCTCGTCGGCGACCTGACCGGGCACGCGCCGGTGCTGCTGCTCGACGAGATCGCCGCCCATCTCGATCAGGGGCGGCGGGCGGCTCTCTTCGACCGCGTCGACGAGCTCGGCGGTCAGGCCTTCATGACCGGGACGGACCGGGCGATGTTCGAGGCGCTCGGCGGACGGGCCTGCCATCTGACGGTTGCAAACGGCCGCGTTTCGGAGTGACATCCGCCTGCTCCATGGCGTGCTTTAAAAAAAGGCGCCGACAGGCATCCACGGAGACGGACATGACCGCAGCAGCACTCGACTCATCGGAAATCGCCCGTTACGCGCGCCATATCGTGCTCCCTGAGATCGGCGGCGCCGGACAGCAGAAGCTGAAGGCCGCGCGCGTGCTGGTCATCGGCGCGGGCGGGCTCGGCGCCCCGGTGCTGCAGTATCTCGCCGCGGCCGGTGTGGGCCGGCTCGGCATCGTCGACGACGACGCCGTCTCGCTCTCCAACCTGCAGCGCCAGGTCATCCACGCCACCGGTGATGTCGGCCGGCCGAAGGTCGAAAGCGCCGCGGCCGCGATCGCCGACCTCAACCCGCATGTGGAGGTCACGCCGCACGCGCTGCGTCTCGCGCCCGAAAACGCCGAGGCAATCTTCCAGCAATACGACCTCGTCGTCGACGGGTCCGACAATTTCGATACGCGCTATCTGGCGGCGGACACGGCGGAAGCGGCACGGGTCCCCCTCGTCACCGGCGCCGTCGGGCGCTTCGACGGCTCCGTCACAGTGTTGAAACCCTACGAGGCGGACGCCGAGGGGCACCCCAATCCCTCCTATCGCGATCTCTTCCCGACGCCGCCACCGCCGGGCGCGGTGCCGGCCTGCGCCGAGGCCGGCGTGGTCGGAGCGCTGACCGGCGTCATCGGCACGCTTCAGGCGATGGAAGCGATCAAGCTCATCACCGGCATCGGCGAGCCGCTTATCGGCCGGCTGCTGCTCTATGACGGCCTCGCGGCCAGCTTCAGCACGATCCGCTACCGGCGCGGCCGGGCTTGAGCGACGGAATGGAAACGCTCCGCCTCGACCCGGGCTTCGATCGCTACGAGGAGCTCCTGGCGCTGATCCTGAAATCCTTTGCCTCCATGGACGGGCGGATCGACCCGCCCTCCTCCGCCCATGCGCTGACGGTCGAGTCCCTGCGCCAAAAATCGAGGGACGAGGTCGGTTTCGTCGTCGCCGACGGCGCCGATCTTCTTGGCTGCGTGTTCTTGAAGCCCGAACCGGACTGCCTCTATATCGGCAAGCTCGCCATCGATCCCGGCCATCAGGGCAAAGGTCTCGGCCGACAGCTGCTTACCGCCGCGGAGGAGACCGCCCGAAGCCTCGGACTGCCGGCGCTCAGGCTCCAGACGCGGATCGAACTCACCGAAAATCACGCCACCTTCGCGGCCTGGGGCTTCGTCGAGACCGGCCGCTCCGCCCATCCGGGCTTCACCCGCCCGACATCGATCGAGATGCGGAAGATGCTGCGATAAGGGCGGCGTCCCGTATTGCCGCTCCCCACAACGATCCCTTTGTGGGGGCGTTGCGCGGCGGCTGCACCCGAAAACACCCGGTAGCCCGCCTCAATCCCGCCCCGGCAGCACCCGGTCCGGCGGGCGGTGGCCGTCGAAGAAGGTGCGGATGTTGATCACCACCTTGTCGCCCATGTCGATGCGGCCTTCGAGCGTCGCCGAGCTCATATGCGGCAAGAGAACGACCTTGCCCTCGCCGGCAAGCCGGATGAGCTTGGGATTGACGGCCGGTTCGTTCTCGAAGACATCGAGGCCGGCCCCTGCGATCTTGCCCTCCCGCAGGCTCTTGATCATCGCCGTCTCGTCGATCACGTCGCCGCGGGCGGTGTTGACGATGTAGCTGTCTGGGCGCATCAGCGCCAGCCGGCGCGCCGAGAGCAGATGATAGGTGGCGGGCGTCGACGGGCAATTGACCGAGACGATATCGACGCGGGCGAGCATCTGGTCGAGGCTGTCCCAATAGGTCGCCTCCAGCATCTCCTCGGTCTCCCGCTTGACGCGATGGCGGTTGTGATAGTGGATCGACAGCCCGAAGGCCTTGGCGCGGCGGGCGACCGCCGTGCCGATCCGCCCCATGCCGACGATGCCGATGCGCTTGCCGGCGATGCGCCGGCCGAGCATCCAGGTCGGCGACCAGCCGGCCCATTCGCCCTTGCGGTCGGTCAGCACCTGCGCGCCCTCGGCAAGCCGGCGCGGCACCGCTAGGATCAAGGCCATGGTCATGTCGGCGGTGTCTTCCGTCAGCACGTTCGGCGTGTTGGTGACGGTTATTCCCCGGCGGGCGGCGGCATCGACATCGATATTGTCGACGCCGTTCGAGAAGGCCGCGATGAGCTTCAGTTGCGGGCCCGCCTGCTCGATCAGCGCCGCATCGATCCGGTCCGTCAGCGTCGGAACCAGCACATCGACCCTCTTCACCGCAGCAACCAGCTCCGGCTGGCTGCGCGGCGTATCGTCGATGTTGAGTTCCGCGTCGAACAGCTCGCGCATGCGCGTTTCGACGACTTCCGGCAGTTTCCGGGTGATGTAGACGGTTGGCTTCTTCTTGCTTGTCATTCCTGCGAGCGGCCCTCGTTGACGGGTCCTTAACCAAGTTGGGTGATAGTTCTCCCCTATAGCCGCAATTTCTACCAGACCCGGTGGGGAAGACAATTGAAAGTCGCTGTCCGGGTAAAGGATTCGCGGCGCGCGCCCGGCGAGGCGCGTCTCTGGGTGCTTCTTCGGATCGGAACCGACCCGAGGTTTGGAATATGCGGCAATTCAACGTGCCACGGCGAGCCTTGTGCGTCTGAGAAGGCGAACGGCTCCGCTGAGACACCGCAAGGCTTCGCTTAGGATCGGAACATGGGCTTCGTCATGCGTCACTTCATTTCCAAAGCCTCTCTATTGCTGCTGGCCACGGTCCTCGCAACGGCCAGCATGAATTCCGCCGCCTTCGCCCAGGCGGCCAAGGGTCCGAGCGGTCTGCCGCTCCCCCGCTTCGTCAGCCTCAAGTCCAAGAGCGTCAATCTCAGGATCGGGCCGAGCCTCGACTACGCCGTCGCCTTCCGCTATCTGAAGAACGGCGTTCCCGTCGAGATCATCCAGGAATATGACAACTGGCGCCGCATCCGGGACGCCGACGGCACGGAAGGCTGGGTCAACCAGGCGCTGCTTTCCGGCGATCGCACCGCCGTTGCCGCACCGTGGATGCGCGGCAAGGGCGAAGGCGTCTTCGTCAATCTGCGACGCGACCCGCAGAGCACCGCACCGATCGTCGCCCGCATGCAGCCGGGCGTGCTTTTGCATATCGGCGAGTGCAATGGCGACTGGTGCCATGCCGAGACGCAAGGGGTGGAAGGCTGGATCGCCCAGAGCGAAATCTGGGGCGCCTATCCGGGCGAGGCCTTCAAGTAGCTGTCCAACCCTAGAGAAGAGCGGCTTCCCTTGCGGCACCGGCAAGCGAGACCATTGGGCGCGGGCCGATCTGGCCGATGACGATGCCGGCAGCCAGGTTGCCGAGCTTGCTGCAGTCTTCGAGCGATCTGCCGGTCGTGTAGCCGTAGAGGAAGCCGGCCGCATAGAGGTCGCCGGCGCCGGTCGTGTCGACCACCTGCGCGACGGCCGTCGCGCCGACCCGCACCCTTTCCTCGCCGCGAACGACGATCGAGCCTTCCTCGCTGAGGGTCACGGCGGCGAGCTTGCAGTCCCCGGCGAGCATTCGAAGCGCCTCATCGAAATCCTCCGTCTCGTAGAGCGCCAGCGCCTCCTGCTTGTTGGCGAAAACGATATCGACGGTGCCGGAACGCATCAGGTCGAGGAACTCGTCCCGATAGCGGTGCACGCAGAAGCTGTCCGACAGAGTCATCGCCGTTTCGCGCCCGTGCGCATGGGCAATTTTTGCCGCCTCGCGGATCGCGTCCTTGGCCCGCGGCGGGTCCCAGAGATAGCCCTCGAAATAGGTGACCGTCGATTGAGCGACGACGTCGGGCTCGACGTCTTCCGGACCGAGTTCGACACAGGCGCCGAGATAGGTGTTCATCGAGCGCTCGCCGTCCTCGGTGACGAAGATCATAGAGCGCGCGGTCGGCGGCAGGCTGTCGAGCGGCCTGGTTTGGAAATGCACCCCTTGTGCGCGGATGTCGTGGGTAAAGATCTGGCCGAGCTGGTCGCTGGCGATCTTGCCGAAATAGGCGGCGCGGCCGCCGAGGCTCGCCACACCCGCGGCGGTGTTGCCGGCGCTGCCGCCGGAGGCTTCGACAGCCGGGCCCATGCGCGAATAAAGGAGTTCCGCCCGCTCCGCATCGATGAGGTTCATCGCGCCCTTGATGATGCCGTTATGTACGAGAAAGCTGTCATCGCAGCGCGCAATGATATCGACGATCGCATTGCCGATCGTCAGTACATCGAATTTCGTCATGAGCTCCGTCCGGTTCCTGAATGGCCGGTGTTCGTTAATAGCGGTTTTCCGACCATTTGGAAGAGCCGTACCGCCTTTGAGGCGCGCGAGTAGCGCCGGAGCTCTAACAATGCTGCGAAAATGCCGCCATCACGCCGGCCGCGCCCTTTCATCATAGGCGTCTGCGAAGGCGGCGCTCGGCGGGATCGGCTTGATCACATCGATCATCACGCCGTTCGGATCGGCGGTGATGAAATGCCGCTGGCCGAAGTCTTCGTCACAGAGGGCCTTGAGAATGGGAAGCCCAGCGTCTCGCATCTCGGCATAGAGCCGGTCGGGATCCTCGACTTCGAAGTTCAAAAGCAGACCCTGAACCGGGGCGCGACGTTGCTCCGGAACGGTCTCGTGGCGGTAGTCGAGGACGGCAAGCGTGACATGTTCGTCCTCGCTCGACTGCAGATGCATGTACCAGTCGCTCTCGAAAAGCGCCTCGAAGCGAAAATGCTTCACGTAGAAATCGGCTGTAGCCCGCACATCGGCGGTCATGATCACCGGATAGTAGCTCGTGGTTTTCATGCTTTTCCTCCATCGATCATTATCATACAATCTGTATGTATCTCATTAACATACAGGCTGCATGTATGCAACAGGAAAGAAGCCGCCGGTCGAATCGCGAACGCTCGGACACGACCCGCGCCGCCATCATCGACGCGGCACACGCACTCTTCGTCGACAAGGGCTATGCCGACACGGCGACGCCGGAGATCGTCGCCGCGGCGGGGCTTACGCGCGGCGCGCTCTATCACCATTTCGAGGACAAGAAGTCGCTGTTTCGGGCGGTGATAGAAAGGGAGGCGCGCGAAGTCGCCGCAACGATCGAGCAGTTCGCTCCCGACGGCCTCGCGCCGCGCGAGGCGCTGCTCGCCGGGGCAGCCGCCTATTTCGACGCGATGGCGGTTCCCGGCCGGGTGCGCCTGCTGCTGCTCGACGGCCCGGCCGTCCTCGGCGTCACCGAGATGGCGGCGATCGACGCCGCGCATGGCGGCAGAACTCTCGAAGAAGGATTGAGCGCGGCCATGGCTCCCCACCGCCTCAAGGAGAAGGCGGTCAAGGCGATGGCCTTCCTCTTGTCCGCCGCCTTCGACCGGGCAGCGCTCGAGATCGATGCCGGTGCGGCGCGGGCCGACTATGCCTATGCGATCGACAGGCTGATCGATCGCTTGATCGACCCATGAAGAGCTGGGTCGTCAGCCGGCGACCGGAAGGATCTGTGGCGGCAATTCGATAAGCGGCGCCGGAATGTCGCAACTCTTTTCGGGCGACTTGCAGATGTCGGCGATGATGCAGCGCTCGCATTCCGGCCGGCGCGCCTTGCACACATAGCGGCCGTGCAGGATGAGCCAATGGTGGGCGTGGTAGAGATATGTCTCCGGGATGACCCGCATCAGATTGGCCTCAACCTCGTCCGGCGTCTTGCCGGGTGCGAGGCGAATGCGGTTGGCGATGCGGAAGAGATGCGTGTCGACGGCAATGGTCGATTGGCCGAAGGCCATCTGCAGCACCACATTGGCGGTCTTGCGGCCGACGCCCGGCAGCGTCATGAGCTCCTCGCGCGTCTTCGGCACCTCGCCGCCGAAATCGGCGATCAGCTTTTGGCTGAGCGCGATGACATTCTTTGCCTTGTTGCGGTAAAGGCCAATAGTCTTGATATAGTCGCGCAGTTTGTCTTCGCCGAGCGCCATCATCTTTTCGGGCGTGTCGGCGACGACAAAGAGCGGCCGCGTCGCCTTGTTGACGCCGGCATCCGTCGCCTGCGCCGAAAGCGCCACCGCCACCAGCAGCGTGAAGGCGTTGACATGTTCGAGCTCGCCCTTCGGCTCCGGCCGCTGGACCGAGAAGCGGCGAAAGATTTCCTCGATCTCCGCCTTGCTATAGACACTGCGCTGCCGCGTGGATCGGCGGGCAGCCGTTGCCGCGCGCGGTTTCGCGGGTCCCGGCGACAATTTGCGTTTCACGTTTTTCATGCTGCATCTATAGTCATTGGTTATGACCGAAGGCAACGCCGAGACAAGCATCAACGACGCGCCGATCTTTTCGGCGGAACTCACCCCCTACCGCTCGCTCGGCCTCAAAGGGTTCAAGATCCTGCTGATGATCGCGGCTGCGATGAGCGCCGTGCATGTCCTGGTGTTCCTGGTCATCGGCGCCTGGCCGATCGTGTTCTTCTTCGGCCTCGATTTCGTGCTGCTCTTCGGCGCCTTTTGGCTCAACTACCATTCGGCGCGCGCCCGCGAGGAGGTCAGCGTCTCGCGCACCGACGTGTCGGTGAGGAAGTTCGCGCCATCGGGAAACATGATCGAGCATCGCTTCAACCCCTTCTGGGCGCGCTTCAGCATCAAGCGCCACCAGGAGATCGGCATCGTCTCGATGAGGATCAGCGGCGACGGCCGGCAGACGGACGTCGGTTCGTTTCTCAACCGCGACGATCGCGAAACCTTCGCCGTCGCCTTCTCCCGGGCGCTCGCCACGGCGCGGTCGAGATGAATCAAGAATCGGGTGGTTATCCGGTCTCCGGCATGGTTTCCTGCGGCATGACAGGAGATGATCCATGAACGTCGTCACAACCATTCCCATCGACATCACCCCGGACGGCACCGATTACGACACGGTGCGCCACGTCATCGAGATGCTGACCGAGGATTACCGCGAACAGCCGTCGCTGGAAACGATCGCCCGCCGCCTCAGCCAGTCGCCGACGCAGCTCCAGAAGGTCTTTACCCGGTGGGCCGGTCTTTCGCCAAAGGCCTTCCTGCAAGCGGTGACGCTCGACCATGCCAAGCGCCTTCTGCGCCAGGAGGAGATGCCGCTGCTCGAGACCAGCATCGAGGTCGGGCTCTCCGGCCCCGGCCGGCTGCACGATCTCTTCGTCACCCATGAGGCGATGTCGCCCGGCGAGTGGAAGGCGCGCGGCGCGGGGCTGACGATCCGCTACGGCTTCCACCCTTCCCCTTTCGGCACGGCGCTGGTGATGGTGACCGAGCGCGGCCTCGCAGGCCTTGCCTTTGCCGACGCCGGCGAGGAGCGGGCGAGCTTCGAGGACATGGCCCGGCGCTGGCCGAACGCCAATTACTTCGAGGACAGCGCGGCAACGGCACGCTATGCCGCCCGCATCTTCAACCCGGAGCGCTGGTGCGCCGACGAGCCGCTCAACATCGTGCTGATCGGCTCGGACTTCCAGATCCGGGTCTGGCAGGCGCTGTTGAACATTCCGCTCGGCAAGGCGACGACCTATTCGAAGATCGCCGGCGAAATCGGCCAACCGACCGCGTCGCGCGCCGTCGGAGCGGCCGTCGGCCGCAACCCGATCTCCTTTGTCGTGCCCTGCCACCGGGCGCTCGGCAAGGGCGGCGAACTCACCGGCTATCATTGGGGGCTGACGCGAAAGCGGGCGATCCTCGGCTGGGAAGCGGGAAAGGCATGAAACAAAATGGGGCGCCGCGGCGCCCCTTTTGCTTCGATCGAGGATGTGGGCGCTCAATGCGCGGCCGACATGTCGCCGAGCACTTCCTTGGAGGCGACGGTGGAATCCGCCTTCAGCTTGTAGACCATCGGCACGCCGGTCGCGAGGTTGAGGTTCAGGACCTGTTCCTTGGTCAGGCGATCGAGCACCATGACGAGCGAGCGCAGCGAGTTGCCGTGGGCGGCGACCAGCACCTTCTCGCCGGCGAGCACGCGCGGCAGGATTTCGGTCAGGTAGTACGGCCAGACGCGGGCGCCGGTGTCGCGCAGGCTTTCGCCGCCGGGCGGCGGCACGTCATAGGAGCGGCGCCAGATATGCACCTGCTCCTCGCCCCATTTGGCGCGGGCATCGTCCTTGTTAAGGCCGGAGAGATCGCCGTAGTCGCGCTCGTTGAGCGCCTGGTCCCGGATCGTTTCCAGCGACGACTGGCCGACGGCGTCGAGCACCATCTGGCAGGTGCGCTGGGCGCGGACGAGATCGGAGGTGAAGGCGATGTCGAACTTGATGCCGTATTCGGCGAGCGCCTTGCCGCCTGCCTTTGCTTCCTCGACGCCAAGCTCGGTCAGGTCCGGATCGCGCCAGCCGGTGAAAAGGTTCTTCAGGTTCCATTCGCTCTGGCCGTGCCGGACGAGGACGAGAGTGCCGCTCATTTCGATTTCCCTTCAGCAGTTTGACGTGTCAGTTGAGCCCGAGAACATCGAGCATGGAGTAGAAGCCGGGCTTCTGGCTGCGCGCCCACAGAGCCGCCGTGACGGCGCCACGCGCGAAAATCGAGCGGTCCGTGGCGCTGTGCGACAGCGTCACCAGTTCACCTTCGCCCGCAAGAATCACGGAATGCTCGCCGATGACCGAGCCGCCGCGCAGGGTCGCAAAGCCGATCGTACCTTGCGCGCGGGGGCCGGTATGGCCGTCGCGCACACGGACGGAATGGTCCGCAAGATCGATGCCGCGTCCCTTCGCCGCTGCCTCACCGATGAGGAGCGCCGTGCCCGAAGGCGCGTCGACCTTGTGCTTGTGGTGCATCTCGACAATCTCGATGTCCCAATCGGCAGGGCCTAGCGCGCGCGCCGCCTTCTCCGTGAGCACGCCCAGGAGATTGACGCCGAGGCTCATATTGCCCGACTTGACGATGCGTGCATGGCGGGCGGCCGCGCGGATCTTCGCCTCGTCGTCTGCGGAGCATCCGGTCGTGCCAACGATATGAACGATGCGCGCCTGTGCCGCGAGGCCGGCGAATTCGACGCTAGCCGCCGGCGCGGTGAAATCGAGCACTCCCTCCGCCTCGACAAAGGCTTCGAGCGGCTTGTCGGTGACGGGGACGCCGATCGGTCCGAGGCCGGCAAGCTCGCCGGCGTCCCGGCCGATGAAAGGCGAATTCGAGCGCTCGATCGCGGCATGCAGCCGCACGCCGGCCGTCTCGTGAACGATCCGGATCAGCGTCTGGCCCATTCGACCGGCCGCGCCGACCACCACGAGCTTCATGTCCGTTTCGCTCATCGCCAGATTTCCTCGTATCTACAGGATTTTCGCTTCGTCAGGCAGGTCCGCGCCGTTGCCCTGGAGGTTGTGGAGGCGAGCGTAGAGACCGTCCGGCCGCCGCGCAAGCTCCTCATGCGATCCCTCCTCGACGACCTTGCCGTCCTTCATCACGACGATCTTGTCGGCATTGACGACGGTCGAGAGCCGGTGGGCGATGACGATCACGGTACGCCCGCTCATCGCCTGATCGAGCGCCTTCTGCACGGCGGCCTCGGACTCGGTGTCGAGCGCCGAGGTGGCCTCGTCGAGAAGCAGGATGGGCGCGTTGCGCACCAGCGCCCGGGCGATCGACAGGCGCTGCCGCTGGCCGCCGGAGAGCGTCACGCCATGCTCGCCGACCGGCGTGTCGTAGCCCTGCGGCTGAGCCAGAATGAAATCGTGCGCATAGGCAAGCCGTGCGGCCTCCTCGACTTCCTGATCCGTGGCATCGGGACGGCCGTAACGGATATTGTCGCGGATCGAGCCTTCGAAAAGATACGGCTGCTGCGAGACATAGGCGAGGCCGTTGCGCAGCGACTGCTTGGTAACGCCGGCGATGTTCTGGCCGTCGATCAGGATCTCGCCCGACTGCGGATCGTAGAAGCGCGGAATGAGGCTGATGATGGTCGACTTGCCGGCACCGGAGGGTCCGACGAGCGCCGTCGTCTTACCGCCCTCGGCGCGGAAGCTCACACCCTTAAGGATCTCGTCGCCATTGGCATAGGAAAAGCGGACATCGCGCAGTTCGACGGTCGCCCCACCGAGCTTGAGCTCGGTCGCATCGGGGCGATCGCGCTGATGCGGTATCGTGTCGAGGATCTCGTAGATCATGCGGGCATTTACGGCGGCGCGCTCCATCGACACCTGCAGCCGCGCGAGGCGGCGGGCCGGATCATAGGCCATCAAGAGCGCCGTGACGAAGGCGAAGAAAGCACCCGGGGGCACGTTGCCGTAGATCGTCCGGAAGGCGGCATAGGCAAGCACGCTGGAGATGGCGAGGCCCGCGAAGGTTTCGGTCATCGGCGCCGTGCGTTCGCTCAGGCGTGCGATGCGGTTGGCGCGGTTCTCGGCCCGATCGATGATCGTCTCGACCTTGCGGCGGAGCTCGTTCTCCATCGTGAAGGCCTTGATGATGGTGATGCCCTGGATCGTTTCCTGCATCGCCCCGAGAACCCGGCTGTTGACCTCGATGGCCTCGCGTGTCGCCAGACGCAGACGTCTGGATATGTAGCGCAGGCCGAGAAACAGCGGCGGCGCGACGAAGAAGACGATCAGCGACAGCAGCCAGTCCTTGCTGAACATGACGCCGATCAGGCCGATCAGAGTCAGGAAGTCCCGGGCGATCGACGTGACCGTCATGTTGAGCACGTCACGTATGCCACTGACGTTCTGGCTGATCTTCGCCGCAAGCTGCGCCGAGCGATGCTCGTGAAAATAGCCGACGCTGAGCGCCATGATGTGGGAGTAAAGCCGGCGCTGATAGCGCGCCACGATGTTGTTGCCGATCTTCGACAGCGCGACGGCTTGACCGTAGGTCGCCAGGCCGCGCAGGACGAAGGCGGCGAAAATGGCCGCGCAGATCACCAGGACGATATCCGCCCGCCTGTTGGCGAAGGCCTCGTTGACGACCGTTTCCATGATCCAGGCGGTGAAACCGGTCGTTGCCGCGACGACGATCAGGCAGGAAATGGCGAAGGCATAGCCCCGGATGTGGTCGCGACCGTTCTCAGCGATGACGCGCCGCAGAATTCCGGTGATCGTCTCGGAATCCATCGCGCGCTGTTTTCTGTTCGTGGCGTTCAAGAAGCCCGTTTTCCCTGGCCTGCTGTGGCACGTCGGCGCCACGTGTCGGGGGTCTATAGTGGTTTGAAGCTGCTTTGGCGAGTCCTTGCATCGGTCCGCCGCTCAGCTTCGCCAGCGCCGTCCCTCCATTGCAACACCGAAGTCTCTTGACGCGCGTGCGAAGGCGGCAAGCCCGGAAAGCGCCGCCATCGGATGGACGACCGCAAAGGTCGGTATGGTTTGCATCAGCGCCGAATGCGGTGCCTTATTCTCGAAGGCGGCGCGGAATTCCGGCTTCATCAGCGCCGGCAAGATCTTCTGCGAAATGCCGCCGGCGAGATAGACGCCGCCGCGCGCCATGAAGACCAGCGCCATGTCGCCGGCGACGCGGCCGAGATAGGTGCAGAACAGCGACACCGTCTCGACCGCCGCCGGATCCTGCCCGGAAAGCGCGCTGGTCGTCACTTCCGCCTGATCCTTGAGCGACGGCTCCAGGCCATCGGCCGCGCAGACGGCGCGGTAGAGATTCATGATGCCGCGTCCGCAAAGGATCTGCTCCCCCGCCATGCGGCCTCCGATCGGCTCGAGGAACGGCCATATGCGGAAATCGCGCTCGCTGCGCGGACCGATATCCACATGCCCGCCTTCGCCCGGTACGGGGATCCAGGTGTCCTGGGCGAAGACGAGACCGGCGACGCCGAGGCCAGTGCCGGGGCCGAGCACCGCGCGGGAACTCCGCGGCCGGGCGCTGCCGCCGCCGATCTGCACGACATCCTCTTCGGCCGGAGCGGCGATCGCGAGCGCCTGCGCCTCGAAGTCGTTGATGACCAGCACGTCCTGCAGCCCGAGCTTCGCCAGCATGTCCTTCGGCCGGATCACCCAGCCGGCATTGGTCAGCGGGATCTCGTCGCTCTTGATCGGTCCCGCCACGGCGAGGATCGCCGAACGGGGTCTTTCGGAGACATGATCGAGAATGCTCTTCTTGAGCGCCTCCTCAATCGTCTCGAAGTCTCCCGTCTTGATCGGCGGCAGCTGCAGCGGCTCGGCGAACGGGTCGGCGAGCAGTGCGAAGCGGGCGTTCGTGCCACCGATATCGCCGATCAAGATCGGAAAGGAGAAGCTCTGGTCATTCGCAGTCAGCATGGCAGATTCGTCCCGGCTCGCGCGTACAATTTCCGAAGATGTATCAGTTGCGCCTGAAGTCGATCAACTGCTCGGCGGTCGCCCGGTTGAGCGCCATCGGAATGTCGTAGACGATGGCTAGACGCATCAGCGCCTTGACGTCGACGTCGTGCGGCATGGCGGTTAGCGGGTCGACGAAGAAGATCAGGCAGTCGATGTCGCCGGTCGCGATCAAGGCACCGATCTGCTGGTCGCCGCCGAGCGGCCCGCTTTTCAGCCGCGTCACGTCGAGGCCGGGGCAGGCGTCGAGAACGCGGCCGCCGGTCGTGCCGGTGGCGACGATCTTCCAACTAGAAAGCGTGGCCTCGTGCGTCTTGGCGAAGGCGGCGAGATCATCCTTCTTCTGATCGTGGGCGATCAGGGCGAGACATCTGCGATCGGCCATGCGGCGTCCCCGGCAAGCTCACGGGGCCAGAGCGGAGAGCACGGCGCAATCCCACTTCGATCCCGATTTAAATCGATTTGAACGGCTATACAGGAGTGCCGTGAAATTGCAAAGACACTGCTGCATGTTTCCTTATTGCAGCGCCGGACGCGGCAGCGGCACGGGGATCTCGGCAAACGGCGTCTCGGCCGCGGCCCCAATGACGGCTTCGATGCTCGTCGCGGCGGCGGGAATGGCGGCCGGAGCATGGTAGGCCGTGCCGAAGGTCGCCTGCTGCTCGGAGGCTGGAGCCGGGCCGTTCAGCACCAGCGCGCAGGCCTTCGGCAGGTCGGCAAGCTTCGCAAACCTCGGCTTCGGCGGCTTCTCGCCGGGTTTTTTCTTCGGCTTCGCCCAGGGTGCCTCGGTAAACCACCAGGCGAGCGACTTGTCGCAGCCGTCGCCGGCGGGCACTGCGGCCTGGTCCTTGCAGCCTTGCGAGCCGGCCGGGCATTTGATGCGGATATGGAAATGGTAGTCGTGGCCGTAGATCGGTCGCACCTTGCCGAGTGCTGCGCGATCGCCGCGCCAGGTGTCGCAGAGTTTCTTCTTGATCGCCGGATTGACGAAGACGCGCTCGACTTCGGGGTAGCTCGCCGCCAGCATGATCAGCCGCGCATGGGACGGCGTCCAGACGGAGCGGTCGATCGTCAGGAACTTGCTCTTGTCCAGCATCGAGGTCGCGGAAATCGATTCGCGCTCCTCATAGCTGAGCGTCTTCTGCGGCATCGGCGTCAGCCAGATGTCGGCGTCGAGGCCGATCTGGTGCGAGGCATGGCCGGACAGCATCGGGCCGCCGCGCGGCTGCGAGATGTCGCCGAGCAGCAGCCCTGGCCAGCCGATTTTTTCGGCCGCGTCGTGGGAGAAGCGCTCGATCAGAGCGATCATCTCGGGGTGCCCCCAGCGGCGGTTGCGCGACAGGCGCATGGCCTGCCATGTGGGCCCGTCGGTCGGAATGGCGATGCCGCCGGCAAGGCAGCCCTTGGAATAGAAGCCGTAGGACGTCGGCGCCGCCGCGGTCGGCAAGGCCCTGGCACCGAAGAGCTCCTTGGCAGGCGTGCCGTCGGCCGAGGCGGCATCGGTCGCGAGAAGACCCGTGCTCGTCATCAGCGCCAGCAGTGCGGAGCCGCAGCGTCGAAGCGCGGCACGCGTGTCAAATCCCATTCCATTCCCCCATCGGCAGCGACGCGCAACAGGCGGGCTCGATCCCGCCGATTCTATCCTGATTCGCCGCGGTTGCATCAGCCTTGCGACTCACCCGGATGTGACTGAAAAATTTCGCCTGATTTTGGGCAAGTCCTGTCAATTGCCCAGATTTGGCCTATTCTGGTTTTCAAGGATTACCGAAAATACGAGGAGAGACGACGGGATGCTGGACTGTGGCGGTTTTGGACGAATGAAGCTGGCAGCCGCTTTCCTGGCGATATCCCTGTTCACAGTGCCCTTGGCAGAGGCTCAAGAAGAGCCCGTTTGGCATCATGGTCTATCGCTCATCGGCGAACTCAAATATCCGCCCGGTTTCAAGCATTTCGACTATGCAAATCCCGATGCCCCGAAGGGGGGAGATATCAGACTCTCGCAGACCGGCACCTTCGACAGCTTCAATCCGCTCCTGGCGACAAAGGGGGAGCCGGCCGTGGGACTGTCGCTTGTCTTCGATACGCTGTTGAAGCCGGCCGATGATGAAATTTCAACAGCCTATGGCTTACTCGCCGAGAGCGTCTCCTTTCCCGACGACATCTCGTCGGCGACCTTCCGTCTGCGGACCGAGGCGAAATGGGCAGACGGCAAACCGGTGACGCCCGAGGACGTCGTCTTCAGCTTCGAGAAGGCAAAGGAGCTGAACCCGCTTTATCAGAGCTACTACAGGCATGTCGTGAAGTCGGAAAAGACCGGCGACCGCGACGTGACCTTCCACTTCGATGAAAAGAACAATCGCGAACTGCCGCACATTCTCGGCCAGATCCTGATCGTTCCGAAACATTGGTGGGAGGGCAGCGGGCCGGACGGCAAGCCGCGCGACATCAGCCGCACGACGCTCGAGCCGGTCATGGGCTCGGGGCCCTACAAGATCGCTTCGTTCCAGCCGGGCGGCTCGATCCGTTTCGAATTGCGGGACGACTATTGGGGCAAGAACCTCAACGTCAATGTCGGGCAGAACAATTTCAACTCGATCACCTATTCCTTCTTCGGCGATCGCGACGTCGAGTTCGAGGCCTTCCGCTCCGGCAACACCGACTACTGGGTAGAAAACCAGGCAATGCGCTGGGCGACCGGCTTCGACTTCCCGGCGGTGAAGGACGGTCGCGTAAAGCGCGAGGAAATCCCCAACCCGTTCCGGGCAACCGGCGTCATGCAGGCGATGGTGCCGAACATGCGCCGCAAGCCCTTCGACGACGAGCGCGTGCGCCAGGCGCTGAACTATGCGCTCGATTTCGAGGAACTGAACCGAACCATCTTCTTCAATCAATACCAGCGCGTAAACAGCTTCTTCTTCGGCACGGAACTCGCCTCATCGGGCCTGCCTAAGGGCGAGGAACTGAAGATCCTCAACGAGGTCAAGGAGCTGGTCCCACCGGAAGTGTTCACGACCCCCTACACCAATCCGGTCGGGGGAACGCCGGAAAAGGCCCGCGACAATCTGCGCCAGGCGATTGCGCTCCTCAAGGAAGCCGGCTTCGAACTCAAGGGCAACCGCATGGTCAACAAGGCGACCGGCAGGCCCTTCGCCTTCGAAATTCTGATAAACAGCCCGGCACTCGAGCGGGTCGCGCTTCCCTATACGCATAACCTGAAGCGGATTGGTATCGAAGCAAGCGTGCGCATGGTCGATCCGTCGCAATATACCAACCGGGAGCGCGCCTTCGATTACGACATGACCTGGGAGGTCTGGGGCCAGACCTTGAGCCCCGGTAACGAGCAGGCGGACTATTGGGGATCCAAGGCCGCGACGCGCGAGGGTTCGAGAAATTATGCCGGGATTGCCGATCCGGGTGTCGACAAGCTGATCGAACGCGTCATCTTCGCCAAGGATCGCGACACACTCGTCGCCGCCACAAGAGCACTTGACCGTGTGCTGCTCGCCCATAATTACGTGGTCCCGCTCTATTACAAGCTCAAGGCCAACGTCGCCTATTGGGACAAGTTCGGCCGACCTGCGGAACTGCCGAAATATGCGATCGGCTTTCCCGACGTATGGTGGCTCAAGGGCGCTGCCAGCCAATGAAGACTTGCGCTTGAGGCCGCTCTCGATTCCAAATGCAGGAAGCGAATCAGTAAAATGACGGACGACCGGCGGCATCGGACGCGCC
Organism: Sinorhizobium sp. CCBAU 05631; assembly: GCF_002288505.1. Lineage (NCBI taxonomy): Bacteria > Pseudomonadati > Pseudomonadota > Alphaproteobacteria > Hyphomicrobiales > Rhizobiaceae > Sinorhizobium > Sinorhizobium sp. CCBAU 05631. The sequence continues at coordinate 3,793,174 of NZ_CP023063.1, read as the reverse complement.
CAAGGAGTATGGGATTGAGACGAAATAGACGGCAAACCAGCGCCCCCGCGATCGGCGGCGCCACAATGCCGAGGTTCGCCTGATGGGTGCGTATATCCTGCGCCGGCTGCTCCTGATGATCCCGACGATCATCGGCATCATGGCGATCTCCTTTGCCGTCGTGCAGTTCGCGCCGGGCGGCCCGGTGGAGCAGGTGATTTCAGACCTCACCAACGCTGCCGGCTCCGATCGACTGTCCGGCAGCGGCGGCGATCTCCTGCAGGAGGGTGGCGGCGGCGAGGGTGGGCAGTATCGCGGCGCGCAGGGGCTTGATCCGGAATTCATCGCCAAGCTCGAGAAGCAGTTCGGCTTCGACAAGCCGCCGCTCGAGCGCTTTCTCGGCATGATGTGGAACTATGCCCGCTTCGATTTCGGCGAGAGCTTTTTTCGCAACACCTCGGTCGTCGACCTCATCATCGAGAAGATGCCGGTGTCGATCTCGCTCGGCGTCTGGATCCTGATCTTCTCCTATGCGATCTCGATTCCGCTCGGCATCCGGAAGGCGGTCTCCGACGGTTCGACCTTCGACGTCTGGACCTCCGGCGTCATCATCGTCGGCTATGCGGTGCCGAGCTTCCTCTTCGCCATCCTGCTGATCGTGATTTTCGCCGGCGGCTCCTTCTTCGACTGGTTCCCCCTGCGCGGCCTCGTCTCGGACAATTTCCACGAGCTTCCCTGGTACCAGAAGATCCTCGATTACTTCTGGCACATGACGCTGCCGCTGATCACGCTGCTGCTTTCGGCCTTCGCGACGACGACGCTGCTGACGAAGAATTCCTTCATCGACGAGATCAAGAAGCAATATGTGACGACGGCGCGCGCCAAGGGGCTCAGCGAGCGCAAGGTGCTCTACGGCCACGTCTTCCGCAATGCGATGCTGATCATCATCGCGGGCTTCCCTGGCGCCTTCATCTCCGCCTTCTTCACCGGCTCGCTGCTGATCGAATACATTTTCTCGCTCGATGGACTTGGACGGCTCGGCTATGACGCCGTGGTCAAGCGAGACTATCCAATCGTCTTTGCCACCCTTTACATCTTCTCGCTGATGGGCCTCATCGTCAGCCTCATCTCCGATCTCATCTACACCTGGGTCGACCCCCGCATCGACTTCGAGCGGAGGGACGTCTGATGAGCACCGTCGCGACCTATTCGCAAGCGCCAGAGAAGGGCTGGCTGACACCGATCGGCCGGCGCCGCTGGCAGAATTTCAAGGCCAACCGGCGCGGCTACTGGTCGTTCTGGATATTTCTCGTCCTCTTCGGCCTCAGCCTTTGTGCCGAATTCATCGCCAACGACAAACCGATCGTCGCCTCCTACAAGGGCGAGATCCTGTTCCCGGTGCTGGTCAACTATCCGGAAGAGAAATTCGGCGGCTTCCTGGCCGAGACCGACTTCCGCTCCGATTTTATCCGCGACGAGATCGAGGCGAATGGCTGGATGATCTGGCCGCCGATCCGCTATTCCTATCAGACCGTCAACTCCAATATTCCGCATTCGGCGCCGACTGCGCCCTTCTGGCTGATGAGCGAGGAGGAGCGCTGCTCGGCCTATCCGCAAGGGTCGGCGGATCGCGGCTGCATCCTCGGCAATTTGAACTGGCTCGGCACCGACGATCAGGCACGCGACGTCACGGCGCGAATGATCTACGGTTTCCGCATCTCGGTGCTGTTCGGGCTGGCGCTCACCATCGCCTCGGCGGTGATCGGCGTTTCGGCCGGGGCTGTCCAGGGCTATTTCGGCGGCTGGACCGACCTCCTACTGCAGCGTTTCATCGAGATCTGGTCGTCGATGCCGGTGCTCTACATCCTGCTGATCATCGCCGCCATCCTGCCGCCCGGCTTCTTCATCCTGCTCGGCATCATGCTGCTCTTTTCCTGGGTCGGCTTCGTCGGCGTGGTGCGGGCCGAATTCCTGAGGGCGCGCAATTTCGAGTACGTCAATGCGGCCCGCGCGCTCGGCGTCGGCAACGGCACCATCATGTACCGCCACCTCTTGCCGAACGCGATGGTGGCGACGCTGACCTTCCTGCCCTTCATCCTGTCGGGCTCGATCACGACGCTCACCTCGCTCGACTTCCTCGGCTTCGGCATGCCGCCCGGGTCGCCCTCGCTGGGCGAGATGATCGCCCAGGGCAAATCGAACCTGCAGGCACCGTGGCTCGGGCTCACCGCCTTCTCAGCCATGTCGGTCATGCTGTCGCTGTTGATCTTCGTCGGCGAAGCGACGCGCGACGCCTTCGACCCGAGGAAGACGTTCCGGTGAGCGCGACGATGACAGACACCCTCCTCTCCGTGCGCGACCTCTCCGTGGCCTTCCACCAGGGCGGCGACACCTCGGTCGCCGTCGACCACATCTCCTTCAACATCAAGCGCGGCGAGACGGTGGCGCTCGTCGGCGAATCCGGCTCGGGCAAGTCGGTCTCGGCGAATTCGATCCTGAAGCTCCTGCCCTACCCGGCAGCGAGCCATCCGAGCGGCGAAATCCTCTTCAACGGCAAGGATCTCCTGAAGGCGAGCGATGCCGAATTGCGCCATGTGCGCGGCAACGACATCACCATGATCTTCCAGGAGCCGATGACGTCGCTCAATCCGCTGCACACAATCGAGCAGCAGATCGGCGAAATCCTCGAATTGCACCAGGACGTGAAGGGGCCCGCGGCGCGAGCGAAAACGCTGGAGCTCCTCGATCAGGTCGGCATCCGCGAGGCAGAAAAGCGGCTCGGCGCCTATCCGCACCAGCTTTCCGGGGGCCAGCGCCAGCGCGTGATGATCGCCATGGCGCTCGCCAACCGGCCGGAACTCCTGATCGCCGACGAGCCGACCACCGCGCTCGACGTCACCGTCCAGGCGCAGATCCTCGAACTCCTGAAGTCGCTCAAGGACCAGCACGGCATGTCCATGCTGTTCATCACCCATGACCTCGGCATCGTCCGCAAGATCGCAGACCGGGTCTGCGTGATGACCAAGGGCAAGATCGTCGAGACCGGCCCGACCGCCGAGATCTTCGCCAATCCGCAGCATGCCTATACGCGGCATCTGCTCGCCTCCGAGCCGAAGGGCGAGCCGCCGCCTTCCGACCCATCGAAGCCGATCGTCGTCGAAGGCAAGGACGTGAAGGTCTGGTTCCCGATCAAGGCCGGCTTCCTGCGCCGTGTCGTCGATCATGTGAAGGCGGTGGACGGCATCGATCTGACGCTGCGTGCCGGCCAGACGCTCGGCGTCGTCGGCGAATCCGGTTCGGGCAAGACGACGCTCGGCCTGGCGCTGACGCGGCTGATCTCGTCGAAGGGACGGATCGCCTTCGTCGGCCAGGACATCGACGCCTATAGTTTCCGCGAGATGCGGCCGCTCCGGAACCGCATGCAGGTGGTCTTCCAAGATCCTTACGGCTCCCTCAGCCCGCGCATGTCGGTCGCCGACATCATCGGCGAGGGGCTGAAGATTCATGAGAGGGCGCTCTCCGACGACGAGCGCGATGCACGCGTTGCCGCAGCGCTGCAGGAAGTCGGGCTCGACCCGGCCACCCGCTGGCGCTACCCGCATGAATTCTCCGGCGGCCAGCGGCAGCGCATCGCGATTGCACGGGCAATGGTCCTCAAGCCGCAATTCGTCATGCTCGACGAGCCGACCTCGGCCCTCGACATGAGCGTCCAGGCGCAAGTGGTCGACCTCCTGCGCGATCTGCAGCGCAAGCACAATCTCGCCTATCTGTTCATCAGCCACGACCTGAAGGTGGTGCGGGCGCTCGCCAACGAGGTGATCGTCATGCGGCTCGGCAAGGTGGTCGAACAGGGACCGGCCGAACGGATCTTCGAGGCGCCCGTCGAAGACTATACCAAGGCGCTGATGGCCGCCGCCTTCAATCTCGAGGCCGTCAACCTTTCCGCCATCCGTCAGTAGAGCGTCCGAATGCCTGCCAAGAGCCCCATCATCGTCGACCTGAAATTCATTCCGGGGGAAGTGGGCGCCGCCCTTAAGGGCGCCTTTCCCGGACGCGAGGTGATCAACCTCGCGGATCCGTCCCATCGCGGCCGGGACCTCTCGGCGATCGATTATGCGGTGGTCTGGAAGTCGGCGCCCGACCTCTTCTCTCGCGCACCGGACCTGAAGGTCGTCTTTTCCGGCGGCGCCGGTGTCGATCACGTTCTGACGCTGCCGGGCCTGCCCGATGTGCCGCTGGTGCGCTTCGTCGACCGGACGCTGACGACGCGGATGAGCGAATGGGTGGTGATGCAATGCCTCCTGCATCTGCGCCAACATCGCGCCTATGAGGCGCTGGCCAGCAATCGCGAGTGGCGGGACCTAAGCCAACCGGAAGCCGCCGACGTTACCGTCGGCATCATGGGAATGGGCGTGCTCGGCCAGGACGCCGCCCGCAAGCTCGCGGTGATGGGCTTCGAGGTCATCGGCTGGTCGCGAACCAAGCGAACCGTCGAGGGCATCGACACCTATGATGCCGCCGGCCTCGACTCCTTCCTCGGCCGGACGGATTTTTTGGTCGGGCTGCTGCCGCTGACGCCGGATACGAGGGGCATTTTCAACGCAGCCCTCTTCAGGAAGCTCAGCCGCAAGGGACCTTTCGGCGCACCGGTTTTCATCAATGCCGGCCGCGGCGGCAGCCAGGTGGAAGCCGACATCCTCGAATGCCTCGATTCAGGCGTTCTGGGTGGAGCCTCGCTCGACGTCTTCGAAAGAGAGCCGCTGACGTCCGAAAGCCGCTTCTGGGACATGCCGAACGTCTATGTGACGCCGCACGTCGCCGCCTCCTCCGACGTCAAAGCACTCTTTGCCCATGTCGAAGAGCAGATCACCCGCTTCGAAAGCGGCCTGCCGCTGGAGCATGTGGTGGATAAGGTAGCCGGCTATTGAAGCTGAGAATGACGGGCATGCGGGCCGGACGGTGCAGCCTGGGCGGCGCGCAAGCAAGGCGTCACTCCCCTACAGGAGCGCATCTATGCAAACACTTCAAGGTCGTCGATACCCTGTCGGCTCTCCGTAGAGCCAGCCAATGCGGCGGATCGCATCGTCGAGCCCCTCGCGCGCCACCGTCATCGTATGGCCGTTGGCATGCACAAGGGTCTCCTCGTCCTCCATGATGGCCACATGGCCCTTCCAGAAGACGAGATCGCCCCGGGCGAGCTCGTCGCGGCCGATCGGCTGGCCGAGAGCGAGCTGCATGTCGGTGTCGCGCGGCGCCTCCCGCCCCGTCATTTGCATCGCCAATTGCACAAGGCCGGAGCAATCGATGCCGAAGCCGGAGCGGCCGCCCCAGAGATATGGGGTTTCCATGAAACGGGTGGCGATTGCGACATAGTCGTCGCCGATCGGCCCATCGGCCGGCGCGCAATGGTTGGCAACCACCGCCAGGCCACCGTCGAGCAGGACATAGCGGGTGCCGCGTGTCTCCGCCTCGCCGACGACATTGATCCGGCTTCCCATGGAAAGTGCAAAGGCCAGCGGAAAGCGCAGGTCCGCGCCGCGATAGGCAAATGTTCGCGGCACGGCGACGATATGGGTTGCCGCCGCACCAACCTGCCCCACCGTGTCCTGCGGCACGTAGCCGACATAGCCGTCGCGTTCCGACTTGACCCAGGCCCATCCGTCGGCTGCGTCGAGCACGCGAACCGTTTCGCCATAGAGCACTTCCGTGTCGGTGCCGCAGGCAAGATCCGGCCTCGCCCTCAGCGGCACCACGGGCACGGACACGACAGCCGGCGTCCCTTCGACGAAGCGCTTCGCTTCAACGAGGCCGCGCAGGCGCTCCTCCGCGAGGTCCTCGCGATAGGCATTGAGACGGCGATCGAGCACTTCGGGCATGGCTGAACTCACAATTTGAGGCCCTGATTGATGATCAGATCGCCGAATTTTTCAAGATAGAGCGCGCCCTCGACGGTCCGCTTGATGACCACATTACGCCTGTCGCGCTCGTCGCGCACCCGATCGACGAGGCCGAGCGCCCCCATCGTATCGAGAGCGCGGGTGATCACCGGTTTCGTCACGCCGAGCTTGGCGGCAAGACCGCGCACCGTGTGCGGCGGCGGCACGAGATAGATTTCGAGCAGGATCGCCATCTGGCGGAGCGTCAGATCGCGGCTGTCGACCCGGACCTGCTCGATCGAGACGGCATGCCAAAGCCCCAGCGCTTGCGAGGGTGTCAGTTCGACCGGCAAGGCAAACTCCTGCGTAAGTCACGTTCCCGCACCATAGCCAGAGGATCGTTACGCAAGCGTTTCTTTATCGCCGGGCCGCAGGGGCAAGCCGCGCACCCCCTTCGGCGTCGCGGGAAAGAGGCGCCGCCATCCCTTCTCCCCATCAAAATGGCGAGAAGGTCGCGGCAGCGGGATGAGGGGCAGGCGACGACAGCAAGGCTACCCCGCCAACCGCCCGATATGGTGATAAAGCGCCCGGATTGCCTGCGCCTCGCCGCCGACGGGCGAATGCGGGCGCTCGGATTGCGCCCAGGCGTAAATATCGAAATGCACCCAGCTCTTCGCATTGGTGACGAAGCGCTTGAGGAACAGCGCCGCTGTGATCGAGCCGGCCATGCCGCCCGAGGGAGCGTTGGTGAGGTCCGCGATGCGGGCCGAGACGTCCTTGTCGTAGCCCATGTAGAGCGGCATCCGCCAGAGGGGGTCGTCCACAGTCAGGCTCGCCTCGAAAAGGTCGCGGGCGAGATCCTCGTCGTCGGTAAAGAAGGGCGGCAGGTCGGGGCCGAGCGCCACGCGTGCCGCCCCGGTAAGCGTCGCCATGTCGACCATCAGGTCGGTCTTCTCCTGGTCGGCATAGGCGAGCGCGTCGGCAAGAATCAGCCGGCCCTCGGCGTCGGTGTTGTCGATCTGCACCGTCAGGCCCTTGCGGCTCCGGTAGATGTCGCCGGGGCGGAAGGCGTTGGAGGAAATGGAATTCTCGACGGCCGGTACGATGACGCGGAGCTCGACCTTCAGCTTCGCGTCCATGATCATCAGCGCCAGGCCCAGGACGTTTGCGGCGCCGCCCATGTCCTTCTTCATCAAATGCATCGAGGCGGCCGTCTTGATGTCGAGGCCGCCGGTGTCGAAGCACACGCCCTTGCCGACGAGCGTCACCTTCCGGTGCCCTTTCTTGCCCCAGCGCAGCTCCAGGAGCCGTGGCGCCTCGGCGCTGGCCCGGCCCACCGTATGCACCAGCGGGAAGTTCTGGGTCAGCAGGGCCTCCCCGGAGATCACCGAGACATCCGCCTTATAGTGCGCGGCAAGCGCTCGGAAAACCGATTCCAGCGCTTCCGGCCCCATGTCGTTGGTCGGCGTGTTGATCAGGTCGCGCGCCAGGAAGACGCCGGCGAGCTGCCGTTTGATATCGCCCGCGTCCGCGTCGGCCGGGATCATCAGCGTCGGCGCCTCGGGCCTGGGGGACCTATAGCGCTCGAAACGATAGGAGCCGAGACCGTAGCCGAGCGCCAGGCGATTGGCGGTCAGCGGCGCCGTTTCGATGTGCCATTTGCCGGGCGGCAGGCTGCGCGCGAGCTTGCCGGTCAGGAAGGGGGCCTCCGACGGCCTTGAGCCGAGGCCGAACAGTGCACCGCCGAGATGATCGGCAGAAGGAATGAGGAGGACGGCACCCGACTCCGCCTTGAATCCGGCCTTCCTCGCCCAATCGAGAGCGATCGGGTCGATGCTCCCCGTATCGATATGCGCCGGCGTCACCGCAAAGATGGGCAGCGTCTTGCCGGCACTGGTGTTGAAGGGCGACGGCCGCTCGATGAACTGGAAGGGAGCCATGAATGTCCTCGACTGACGGATAGGGATGGCGCAATTAACGCTCTGTTAGGGTTAACAGATTATTGCTGGAGTGAAAGTTGCGCCGTTGATGTTCGGAGTTCCGGTGCCAATCGCATTCTGGGGCACCGCTCGATGACGACGAAAAACATCCTCTCCTCCTTCATGCAACGCCTGTCAGCCGGAGCCGCGGTTGCGCTGATGGCGCTGGCGCTCGGCGGCTGCGCCGGGCAAGAGGGCAGGAAGGAGCTGACGACCGGCTCGATCCCGAAGCTCTCGAAACCGGTGCAATCGATGAACGCCACCGAGCTCGCGGCAGCCGCGGAAAGTATCGGCCAAGCCTATGAGCGCGATCCCAAGAACCGCGAGGCGGGCTTGAACTACGCCAATCTGCTGCGGATGACGGGCCGCAACGAACAGGCGCTCGCGGTGATGCAGCAGGTGGCGATCAACCATCCGACGGACCGCGAGGTCCTCGGCGCCTATGGCAAGACCCAGGCCGCCGCCGGGCAGCTCGAACAAGCGCTCGCGACCATCGGCCGGGCGCAGACGCCGGATCGCCCCGACTGGAAGCTGAAATCGGCGGAAGGCGCCGTGCTCGACCAACTCGGCCGTGCCTCGGAGGCGCGCCTGCGCTACCGCGAGGCGCTGGATCTTCAGCCGAACGAGCCCACCATCCTGTCCAATCTCGGAATGTCCTATCTTCTCACCAAGGACCTCAAGACCGCCGAGACCTACCTCCGCTCCGCCGCAGATCAGCCCGGCGCCGGCAGCAGCGTCCGCCAGAACCTCGCCCTTGCCGTCGGTCTGCAGGGCCGTTTCCAGGAGGCCGAAACCATTGCCCGGCAGGAGCTGACGCCCGAGCAGGCGGAGGCCAACGTCGCCTATCTGCGCTCGATGCTGTCGCAGAAGGGCGCCTGGACCGAGCTCGCCAAAGCGGACGAGGGGAATACGAACTAGACCGGCGGTGCCGTTAATCCGACGGCGATTTTCTGATCGCGGTCCAGCATCTTCACGCCAAATCGGTTGCAGCGAAATCGTCTCCCTCGCAGGACCGATTCAGAAGCGCAACGGTTCTCTCGGGGGGCGATCGCTACTTCGGGAATGCGTCCGGCCTAAAACTTGTCCGCCACCTGAATTCCGGCAGGGCCGAGGATCACGGCGACGAGGACCGGCAGGAAGAAGAGGATCATGGGCACCGTCAGTTTCGGCGGCAGCGCGGCCGCCTTCTTTTCCGCCGCGGTCATGCGCTGGTCGCGGCTTTCCTGCGCCAGCACGCGCAGCGCCTGAGCGATCGGCGTGCCGTAGCGGTCGGCCTGGATCAGCGCCTGCATCACCGCCTTGACCTCCTCGAGGCCTGCGCGCAGGCCGAGATTTTCAAGCGCGATGCGCCGATCGGGCAGGAAGGAGAGTTCTGCCGTCGTCAGCACCAGTTCCTCGGCAAGCGCTGGAGACTGGGCGGCGATCTCGTCGGCGACGCGCCGCATGGCGAGTTCCATCGACACGCCCGATTCGACGCAGATCAGCAGGAGATCGAGCGCGTCCGGCCAGGCGCGGCGGATCGAGTGCTGGCGCTTCGAGATCGCATTGGCGATGAAGATATTCGGCGCGTAGAACCCGAGATAGGCGAAGCCGAGCGTGAAACATGTCCTTAGCATGAACGGCTTCTCGGCAAAGTTGCCCAGCACGAAAATATATACGATGGCAACCGCCAGAAACAGGAACGGCAGGCAGAAGCGGGCGAAAAGGAAGGTGTTCAGCGCGTTCTGGGTACGGTAGCCGGCGGTCTTTAGGCGGTTGACGGTGTTTTCGTCCACCAGCGCCCGCCGGAGATTGAGCCGCTCGACGATCTGGCGGACCGAGCTATTGTGCTGCGCCCGGAGGCTTGCCTTGCCGGCGGCCGCTTCGGCGTTCAGCCGGGCGCGCTCGCGGGCGCGGATCTGCTCGCGCTCGGTGGCGACGGACTTCATCCGCTTGGCAAGGTCGCCCCGCTCAAAAATCGGCACGGCGAGCGAGTAGAACGTCGCAAGCACCGCCATCGACACGAGAACCGCGATGAGGATGTTCGGATCGGTGAGTGTCCTTATCCAGCCGTCCATCGCAGCCTCAAATGTCGAAATTGATCATGTTGCGCATCACCCAGATGCCGATACTCATCCAGACGGCCGAAACGCCCATGATGAGATGGCCGCGCGGATCGGTGAAAAGCACCATCATGTAATCCGGCGACGTCAGATAGACGAGCGTTGCCACGATGAAGGGGAGTGCGCCGATGATGCAGGCCGAGGCCTTGGCTTCCATCGACAGGGCCCCCACCTTCGCCTTCATCTTCTTGCGCTCGCGCAGCACCTTGGAGAGGTTGCCGAGCGCCTCGGACAGGTTGCCGCCGGCCTGCGCCTGGATGGCGATGACAATCGCGAAGAAGTTGACCTCGGGCAGCGGAATGCTCTGGATCATGCGGGCGCAGGCTTCCGGCACGTTGAGACCGACCTGCTGGGACTCGACGACGCGGCGGAACTCCGTCTTCACCGGCTCCTGGCCGTCGCTGGCAATCAGCCGCAAGGCGTCGTTCAGCGGCAGGCCGGACTTGATCGAGCGGACCATCACGTCGAGGGCGTTCGGAAACTCGTCGAGGAATTTCTTGCAGCGCCGCTTGATCATCGCCCCGATCAGCCAGCGCGGCAGACCCGCGGCCGTGATCAGAGCGACGCCGACGGCAATCCACAGGCCGGCTCCGGCGATGAGGACGACAATCAGGGCGAACAGGCCGAAGGCCGCGCTGAAGAGGTAGAACCGCGTCGGGGAGATCGACAGGTTGGCCTGGACCAGCCGCTTCTTCATCGACGGGGCAGCGTTGGCCGATTTCTCCTGCTGCTTCTTTTCGAGCTCCTTCAACGAGTCCTGCAGGGATTTGCGCCGCTTCGACATCTCGTTGACGCGGTCGCGTGCCGCCTTGATCTTGGCGCGGTCGGTCTCGGCGGCACCGACGCGGCGAAGGCGCCCTTCCGCCTTCTTGTCGTTCTCGATGCGGGAATAGAGCACACCGTAGGCGAGCGCCGCCGCGGCAATCGCGACGAGGCCGGCCAGTGCCAGAACGGTGATGTCTATGCCGAACATCGAGTTATCGGTTCCTTTGCTCCAGCGCCGCCCTAGTTCTTTTCCATCGCATCGAGCGTGGCGGCGAGCCGCTTGTCCTCGTTGAAGTAGCGGGCACGATCCCAGAAATGCGGCCGGCCGATGCCGGTCGACACATGGCGGCCGATGATCCGGCCGTTGGCGTCCTCGCCGTCGATCTCGTAGCGCATCAGATCCTGGGTGACGATGACGTCGCCTTCCATGCCGGTCACCTCGGTGATGTGGGTGATGCGGCGCGACCCGTCGCGCAGGCGCGAGGCCTGGATGATGACGTCGACCGAGCCGGCGATGATTTCGCGAACGGTCTTGGCCGGCAGCGTATAGCCGCCCATTGCGATCATCGACTCCATGCGGCTCAGGCACTCGCGCGGCGTATTGGCGTGGATCGTGCCCATCGAGCCGTCATGGCCGGTGTTCATCGCCTGAAGCAGGTCGAACACCTCCGGGCCGCGCACTTCGCCAACGATGATGCGTTCGGGGCGCATGCGCAGGCAGTTCTTGATCAGGTCGCGCATGGTGATCTGGCCCTCGCCCTCGATGTTCGGCGGGCGGGTTTCTAGGCGAACCACATGCGGCTGCTGCAGTTGCAGTTCGGCGGAATCTTCGCAAGTGATGATCCGCTCGTCGGCGTCGATGTAACGCGTCAGGCAGTTCAAGAGCGTCGTCTTGCCGGAGCCGGTGCCGCCGGAAATGACGATGTTACAGCGGACGCGACCGATGATCTGCAGGAGCGTGGCACCCGCCGGCGTGATCGAGCCGAAGCGCACGAGCTGCTCCAGCGTCAGCTTGTCCTTCTTGAACTTGCGGATCGTCAGCGCCGTCCCGTCGATCGCCAGCGGCGGCGCGATGACGTTGACGCGCGAGCCGTCCGGCAGGCGCGCGTCGCAGATCGGGCTCGATTCGTCGACGCGGCGGCCCACCTGGCTGACGATCCGCTGGCAGATCGACAGGAGCTGGGCATTGTCGCGGAAGCGGACGTCCGACTCCTCGACCTTGCCGCCGACTTCGATGAAGGTCTGGCCGGCGCCGTTGACCATGATGTCGGCGATGTCGTCGCGGGCCAAAAGCGGCTCGAGCGGCCCGTAGCCGAGCACATCGTTGCAGATGTCGTCTAGCAGTTCCTCCTGCTCGGCGATCGACATCGCGAAATTCTTGATGGTGATGATGTCGTTGACGATGTCGCGGATTTCCTCGCGCGCGCTCTCGGTATCGAGCTTGGCGAGCTGCGACAGGTCGATCGTGTCGATCAGCGCTGAGAAGACCTGCGATTTCGTATCGTAATAGTCCTCGGCCCGCTGTGTGCGGCGGCGCGCCGGAGCGGCCGGCTGCACGCGGGGCACCGAAGCCGCCGGCTCGGCGAGAACCGGTGCGGCAGGACGCTCCATCACCGCCGAGGGCGCCGACGGCACGGCCGGCGGCGCCACGGGCGATTGCGCGCCGGTCTTGCCAAATCCCTCATTTCCGCGTTTGCCAAACATCACTTCATTCCACTTGCTGCATCGGTCCTTCCGCCGCCGGCTGCCTATCGCCTGCCGAGCTTTGCCAGAACCTTGCCGAGGCCGCCCTTGCGCGCCTTCTTGATCGCCGTGCGTCCGGTCAGAAGATGGGCGAGCTGCGAGAAGGTCTCGGCGGCGGGGGACTTTCTGTCGATTTCCGCAATCATCCGGCCGCTATTGGCGGCATTTCCGAAGAGCACCGCGTCGAAGGGGATGATGGCGGCGGCCTCGAGCTCCAGCGACTCGCAGAATTCGTTGGGGGCGATTTCCGGCCGCTTCGGCATGCCGACCTGGTTGAGGACGAGATGCGGCGCCCGATCGTTCGGCCGAAGCTTCTTCAGCGCGTCGTGGAGATTCTTCGTGTTTCTGAGGCTTGCGAGGTCCGGGACGGCGGTGATCACCACCTCATCGGCCTCGCCGAGCACCGAGCGGGTCCAGTCCGACCAGCCATGCGGAACGTCGAGCACCGAAACGGGGGCGCTGCGCTGCAGAATCTCGAGGATCGGCTGGAAGGCGCCCGCCTCAAAATCATAGGCGCGGTCGAGCATCGAGGGGGCGGCCAGCAGCGACAGGTGCTCGGAACATTTGGTCAAGAGCCGATCGAGAAAAACCTCGTCCAGCCGGTCCGGCGCCGAGACGGCCTCGGCAATCCCCTGCGGCGGGTCCTGGTCGAAATCGATGTTCGCCGTGCCATAGGGCAGGTCGAGATCGGCAAGAATGGTTTCCGTCGAAAACAGGTTGGAAATGCCCCAGGCGCAATTGTGAGCGATCACCGACGAACCGCTGCCGCCCTTGGCGCCGATGAAGGCGAGGCTTCGCCCGAGCGGCTCGGCTTCCGGATCGACGAAGATCGCCGCGACCGCGGCCAGCAGATCCGCCATTGCCACCGGCGCGACCATATATTCGGAGATGCCGTTGCGGATCAGTTCGCGATAAAGCGCAATGTCATTGTGACGGCCGATGATGACGACCTTGGTGCTCGGGTCGCAGACTTCGGCAAGCGGCGCCAGCTCCGTAAGGAGAGATCGCGGTTCCGTGACGGTCTCGAGGATGATGAGATTGGGCGTCGACACGCTCGCAAACATGTTTGCGGCGGCGGCGATGCTGCCCCCGGTGATGCGAAGGCTCACCTTCGCCATGCGGCGATCCTGTCCGCAGCGCTCCATGAGGCGCTGCATGGCCTCGCTTTCGCAGAAGGCATGGATCGAAATGCGCGGCAAAGGCCGGAGCTGATCGAGGTCGCCGGGGCGCGAGACGTCCGCCGCAAGCTCGGCTCCGCCGGTGTCGATGTTGTATTCAATCGCGCTCATCTTGGTTCCTCAAAACCCGCATCATTCCGCCGTCGCTCAGTCCGACGCCGCATCACGCCAGGCGTCGATCACTTCGCCGCGCTGGGCGGCGTCGACCGGCGACATCTGGCGCGGGCCGATCAGGTCCGTCGGGCTGGCGATCTGGGCGGCGAGGTTGGACTGCGAGGCGCAGCCGAAATTGTAAAAGTTGCGGTTCTCCATCGTCAGCGTGAGGTCCTCCGGCCATTCGCCGCAGGGTGCGGTCTGCGCGGTGATCGCGACATAGCTCAAGCGGATGGGGGCGGCATCGCCCGGCGCAAGCGCTTCGTAGCTGGTTTCGATCATCCTCTTCGGCGGCACGCCGCTTGCCGCCAGCACGCGGCGGATGTCCTTGCGCACGATCTGGGCGGCATGGCTGTTGGCGGAACCGCGCGGCAGCATGATCTGGATCACGCCGCTCGATGCGTTGCGATATTCGGTGGCAAAGCCGCGGATAACGTCGCGCGTGCCCGCCGTCAGCCGCCGGTCACCGGAGGCGACGGGAATATCGATCACCCGCTCTCCTTCAGCAATGACGATCGGATGACGGGTGCGGTAATCGTCCGGAATCGAGCCGGTCTTCAGCCTGTCTTGGCTGCCGCAGCCGGCAAGCAGACCGGCAAGGACCGCCAGTGCGGCGATCCGGGCGGAGGCGCGAGTCAGCGACATGGAGGCCGGTCTTTCAAGTCTTTTCTGAGCTGTGTTTCGGTTGTGCATGACCCGACCTATTTGTAGATGAAGCCGACATTGCCGTGATACCGGCCGACCGGGGGTGCCGCCTCGGGACGTCCGTAGAGGCGGTTGACGCGGCCGACGAAAAAGCTTTCCAGATCGTTGGCGGGATTGAAATTGTCGTCTGGCCGCGACAGCGCGCTGCGGGCGACCGGGCGCACCAGATAGGGCGTCGCGATGATCACCAGTTCCGTCTCGTTGCGTTGAAAATCCTTGCTGCGGAAGAGCGTGCCGAGAATCGGGATTTTGGACGCACCGGGCAGGCCCGACATTGCCTGGCGGATATTGTCCTGCACAAGGCCGGCGATGACGATCGAGCCGCCGGAGGGGAGTTCGACGCTGGTGGAGGCCTCGCGCCTGCGAATGCCGAGGAATGTACTGCCGGGAATATCTCTGAAACTGTTTCCCGTTACAACCGACCCCTCATAGGTCGGCTCCGAAACTTCTGTTTCGATTGCCAGACTGATGCGACCGGCACCAAGAACGACAGGCTTAAAGTTCAGGCGAATGCCATACTCGGCATCCTCGACTTCCCGTTCGACGACCGGCACGGGCTGTCCGGTAGCCGGATCCTCTTCCGTCGTGATCTCCTGGGGGCCGGCAAGGCGGAATTCGCCGCCAACATAGAACTTGGCCTCCTGACCGGAAATCGCCGTCAAGCTCGGTTCCGCAAGCGTGCGCATGACGCCGGCCTGCTCCATCGCGTTGATATAGCTCTGGACCAGCGTGCCACCGACATTGTTCTGTATGATCGAGTTCACGCCGACGCCGATCGCGTTGCCTAGATTGGCTGGGTTGCGGAAGCTTAATCCACTTTCGCCGTCGGAGACGCGGCCGTTGAAGCCGAGCTGCTTCAGCACCTGGCGACTGACTTCGGCGACAGTGACCTTCAAGGTCACCTGATCCTCGCCCTCGACCGTCAGGAGATTGACGATCTGCGAGGTCTGACGTTCCTCTGCAAAAATATCGGCGTCGCCGTTGGTGCCCTGGGCGGTGATGTTGCGAGTCGTCGCTTCGCCGCCTTGCAGGAAGGCGCGGGCAAGATCGACGGCCTTGGTCGAGTCGAGCGGCGTGCGGACGGTACCGGTCAGGACGACGTTATCGGAAACGATCTCGACATGAATATCGGCGTCGGGGATGAAACGGCGCAGGTTGGCTTCGAGGCCGGCGACATCACGCTCGACAGCAACATCGAGGCTGACGATCTCCTCGCCATTCGGTCCGAAGACGAAGATATTGGTCTGACCGACCGTTTTGCCGAACAAATAGATGCGGCGCGACGTACGTGTGACCGCATCGGCGAGCGCCGGGTCGGCAACGAGAATATCGTGGGCGTCGGTCGGGAGATCGACAACCACGGCCTTGTTGAGACCGAGATTGACCTTTTTCTTCACGCCCGGGCCGCTCTCGACGATGCGGACCACCGACGAGGCGGCCGCCTCCGCGGTCGGAACCGCCGGCAGCATCATGCCGGAAAATGCCAGCGAGAATGAAAGACCGGCTGCGAGACAGGTCCGAAATGTGTTTCCGCTCCGCTTCACGTTGCGCCCCGTCCGATCTTACTGCTGGTTCTGCGTGGTGGTGGTTTCATCGCTCTTGACGATGGAGCCGGATTTGATGACCTGAATGCTCGGCTGGCCGTCGCCGCTCAAAAGATAGCCGGCCGCCCCGGTATCGGCTTCCTGCGCATCCGCGACGCTGCGCAGCGCCAGCGAGATGCGCTCGGCCATCTGCTGCGCGACCGTCATCACTTTCGACTGGTCTGGCGTGAGCTCAAGCGTCGCCGTCGTACCGATGACGGATTTCGAGCCGTCATCCTTCTCTTCGACCTGCTGGTCGATCGCCAGCACCCGGACATTGCTGAGCACGGTTTCGGTCAGATAGACGTCGCCGTCGGACTTGCGCACCATAATCACGTCGACGCGGTCATTGGGCAGGATGAACCCGCCGGCGCCGGTCGCGACGGTGATTTCCGTGGCGACCGCCCGCTTTCCGGCCGGCAGAAGCGACGACATGATGCGGTTGGATGGGTCGGCGATCTTTTCCTGGCGGACGGGCTCGCCGTCGAAGAGCGGCAGGCGGACAATCGCACCGGACAGATCATCGATTGCAGCCGGGCGGCTTTCCTCGGTGATCATCCCGTCGGCGACGCCGTCCTTCGGCCAGGCCATCCAGTGGATCGAATCGCCGCCGAGCCGCGAGCCCACCGGCAGGCTCTTGCTGGCGACGAGCACATTGATGCTAGGCGCCTGCTCGACGAGCGGCTCGGCCGTCCGCTGCGCCGGAGCACGCGTGAGCTTCATCGCCAACAGCCCGGCCATTGCCGCGGAACCCACGGCCACCGCCAGAATGATGATGCGCACCGGTTTCATGATCGTCCAAGCCCCTGAAAATCCCCGGGGCCAGATTGATCAGGAAATGGTGTAATTATAGTTAACGGATCGCTTATGAACGCGGTTAACGAGACGTAACCGCGTTTTGTGGCTATGCCGTTGTCACCCAAGCTGAGCGAACACGGCTTCCATCAGCGGCGACGAGGGATAGGCGGCAAAGCCGCCGAGCGCAATCGCGATGCCGTAGGGTATCTTTTTTGCCGTCAGTAGCAGCTGCGGTACCGGAATGCCGCTCGCCAGGATCGCGTTCTCCTGTCTCCGCAGGAGAAGTACCGCAACAGTTAGCAACCCGCCGAAAATCGAAACATACGCCAGAAAGGCGACGAGCGATGCATCGAGGCCGAACCAGATGGCGCCGGCAGTCAGGAGCTTGGCGTCGCCGCCGCCCATGATGTTGACCGCAAAAAGGCAGAAGCAGACGGCAAAGACGAGGACAGCCGCCGCCATATGGAACCCGATCTGACCCAGGTCGAGACCTGCGAACGGCGCGACGAGGAAAAATGCGCCAAGCAGGATTGCCGACACCCGGTTCGGGATCGTCATCGTCAACAGGTCCGAGAACGCTGCCAGCGCGAGACAGAACGGAAGAATGACCAGAATGCACGCAATTGTCATGCCGTCCCCCTAAGCTGCACGATAGAGACAACCTACGGTCGAAAAAGAGAGCCGTTTCGAAGGAAACGGCTCTCTACGTTCTTTGCTAAGCTGGAGCCCAATTACATGCCTTCTTGGGCGGTCTTCATCTCATCCTTAAGGCCCGTGAACAACAGGTCGAGCTGATCACCAAGCTGCGTTGCGCCGGTGATGAGTGCAACAGAGATCAGAGCTGCGATCAGGCCGTACTCGATGGCCGTTGCACCGGACTCGTCCTTCATCAGGCGGGCGAAAATGGTCTTCATGGAGGTTCTCCTACTTCACGTTGTTGTCAGCACGTCCGCCAACTGTTTGCCGTTGATCGGATACCCTGAAATTAGCGGGGCCGAATTGCCACGGGCTTAAGGAAACCGGTTAGTGTGAAGTAAAAGCGCAACCGCTGTTTCTTGGGTGGATGTTCCGGAAAGGGATCCGGTTGATTGCGCAATACTGATGTAACCTTTCATTCACCAAAACACGCCAGAATGCGAGTAGCCATTCGCCACCGGGACGCATCATGAACACGCACTTCGCGACCAAGCAGGTCGCCACCCTTGCCTTTCTCGCAACCGCGCTTTTCGGTTTCTTTGTTGCCGAGGCAACGCAGGCGGCGGAGCAGATGATGCGCGTCTATATGGACCACGCGCGCGTGCTGAAGCTCGATCGGCCGGTGAGCAAGGTGATCATCGGCAATTCGGACGTCGCCGACGCGACGGTGGCGGATTCGAAGACGATCGTCCTGACGGGCCGCAATTTCGGCACCACGAACCTCGTCATCCTCGACCAGGACGGCAATGCCATTGTCGACGAGCGCATCCTCGTGTCGATCGACGAAGGCAACACCGTGCGCGTCTACAAGCAGACCACCCGTACCGTCTTCTCCTGCTCGCCGAACTGCGAGCGCCACGCCGAGCGCAAGGCAACGACGTCGAGCAGCAACTGAGGCCTCTCCAAGACCACTAAAATTCTTCGGGTCTCGGCAAACGATTCTTCAACAGTCTCAGCTTATTCTATCGACAATTGCATGAGGCGGAGGTGCAGGCGAATTCGCATGCCCTTCCCGAATCTCGCTCACGACGTGACATGACGGAACGGCGCAATGTCGATAAAAGTGAAAGCATCCACGGCGAACCGGCGCGCACCGCGCCCCCTCTTTCGCCGCCTGCTCGGAGATAAAAGGGGCGGCACGGCGATCGAGTTCGCGATCCTCGCCTTGCCCTTTTTCATCGTCGTCTTCGCCTCGATAGAGACCTTCGTGGCCTTTGCCGGCGAGCAGCTGCTCGCCAATGCGACCGACACCTTAGCACGCAAGATCCGCACTGGCGAGATCACTCAGGAGATGGGCGAATCAGAGTTCCGCCAAGCCTTCTGCGACGAGATCGCCATCCTCCTGACCTGCTCCGCGACGGAGGTCGACGAGCCGGAAAAGCTCTACCTGGATGTTCGCCAAGTCGCCGATCCGTCGCAGTTTCCGGCGGCGGTGCCGCGGGTCGGGTCGGGCGATTCCTCCGATCTCGACACCAGCGGCTTCCAGTTCGCGCCGGGCGGCGGCAAGGAATACACGATGGTGCGCGCCTATTACCGCTGGCGGGTGATCACCGATCTCGTGCGGCCCTATGTCACCAACTTGCGGTCGGCGGGCAGCAGCATGCCGGACGACTATTTGATGGTCGCGACCGCAACATTCCGCAACGAAGACTATTGAGGACGCCATGGAACGCTCGCATGGAATGACCTCCGCCCGGCGTATCCTGTCGCGTCTGTCGCACGACCGTCGCGGCGTCGGCGGCGTCGAGTTCGCCCTCGTCGCGCCGCTGTTGATCATGGCCTATATCGGCGCTTTCGAGCTTTCGGTCGGACTGAACGTGGTGCGCAAGGTCGCCCGCGCCTCGAGCACCGTCGCCGATCTGGTCAGCCAGGGGTTGAGCGTCGATACGGACTTCCTGGATAGCATGAACAATGTCGCGGAGAGCGTCCTGGCCCCCTATGCCGGACCGGACTACACGCTGAAGATCACCGGCATACAGGTTAACGGCACCACGACCGGCACCGTTCTCTGGTCGCGCGACCAGGACGGCGGCACGCCTTATCCGGCGAATTCCACGACCACGGTTCCCTCCGATCTCGAGGCTGTAAACGCCTTCGTGGTGCGCACCGAACTCGTCGTCCCGCACGAACTGATGCTCTTTTCCCAAGATCTTTCGAGCAACGTGAGCACGATCGATCTCTCCAAGACCTCCTATTACCGCCAGCGCTCCGGCACGAAGATCGAATGCACCGACTGCTGAGTCACTCCTCCCGCTCAATTGCATTGAATTTGGCGCCGCGCTATTCCTGCGAAATTGCGCGGGATCGCTCCCGCGCTCGTCAATAGCACCGGACCGCGCCCGCGCTCCGGTCCAGCGGGTGTTCAATGGCGCGTGCCTTTCTCTTCGTGCTCGATTCCTTCGGCATCGGCGGTGCCCCGGACGCCGAGGCATTCGGCGATCGCGGTGCCGACACGCTCGGCCACATCGCCGAGTTCTGCGCGGCCGGCGCTGGAGACCGCGCCGGCTTGCGCGAGGGTCCCCTGCACCTCCCCAACATGTCGGCGCTCGGGCTGATCCATGCGGCGCGGCTGGCGACCGGTCGGGTTCCTGCCGGTATGCCGCTGCCGGAGCGCGTTTACGGCGTCTACGGCGCCGCCAGCGAGGTTTCGCGCGGCAAGGACACGCCGTCGGGCCATTGGGAGATCGCCGGCACGCCGGTGAGGTTCGACTGGGGCTATTTTCCATCCGAGGGGGAGGCATTTCCGCCGGAGCTCGTCGAGGCGATCTGCCGCGAAGGCGAGGTTGCGGGCATTCTCGGCAATTGCCACGCCTCCGGCACCGACATCATCGCTCGCCACGGCGAGGAGCATATGCGAAGCGGCAAGCCGATCTGCTACACCTCGTCCGACTCGGTCTTCCAGATCGCGGCGCACGAGCGGAGCTTCGGGCTCGAGCGGCTCCTGGAACTCTGCCAGGTCGTGCGTCGGCTCGTCGACGACTACAATATCGGCCGTGTCATCGCCCGGCCCTTCGTGGGCGACAATCCCGACAATTTCACCCGAACCGGCAATCGCCGCGACTATTCCGTCCTGCCGCCGGAGCCGACGGTCCTCGATCGGCTCGAGGAGGCCGGGCGACAGGTGCACGCGATCGGCAAGATCGGCGACATATTCGCGCATCAGGGCGTGACGAAGCTCACCAAGGCGAACGGCAACATGGCGCTCTTCGACGCCAGTCTCGCGGCGCTCGAAGAGGCGGAGGAGGGCGATTTGGTCTTCACCAATTTTGTCGATTTCGACATGCTCTACGGCCACCGCCGCGACGTCCCGGGCTATGCGGCGGCGCTCGAAGCCTTCGATGCCCGGCTGCCCGATCTCGACCGGCGGCTCCGGCCCGGCGACATGGTGATCCTCACCGCCGACCACGGCTGCGACCCCACCTGGCGCGGCACCGACCATACGCGCGAGCGCGTGCCGGTGTTGATGTTCGGTCCGTCGCTCAGGAGCCGGTCGTTCGGCGTTGCGAACAGTTTTGCCCATATCGGCGAGACCGTCGCCCGACATCTCGGCATCGCGCCGGGTCCACATGGGAGAAGTCTTCTTTGACCGCACATCTGAAAAAAGCCGAGCTGCATTGCCACATAGAAGGCGCCACGCCGCCGGAACTGGCGCTGCGGCAGGCGGGCAAATACGGCGTCGACACGAGCGCCATCATCCGCGAGGGAGCCTATGTCTGGGAGGATTTCACCAGCTTCGTGAAATGCTACGACGCGGTCGCCTCGCTGTTCCGCACCGAGGGCGACTATGCGTTGCTCGCGGAGACCTATCTCACCGAACTCGCCGAGGCGGGAACGATCTATAGCGAAATCATCGTTTCGCCGGACCACGGCAACACGATCGGGCTCGGAGCCGACGCCTATCTCGAGGGGCTTGCGGCCGGCATGGAGGCGGCCAGGGCGAAGAGGGGGATCGAGTCGCGCATGCTGATCACCGGCATCCGCCATCTCGGGCCGGAATCGGTCGTCCGGACCGCCGAGTATGCGGCCATGCGCCGCCACCCGCTGGTGACCGGCTTCAACCTGGCGGGCGAGGAGCGGCTGCACAGCGTCGCCGAGTTTTCCCGCGCCTTCGACGTGGTCCGCGACGCCGGTCTCGGCCTGACCATCCATGCCGGCGAACTTTCCGGCGCGTTCAGCGTCCGCGACGCGCTGGACCATGTGCGCCCCTCGCGCATCAGCCACGGCGTCCGGGCGATCGAGGACGCGGATCTCGTCAAGCGACTTGCCGAGGAGGGCGTGGTGCTCGAGGTCTGCCCGGGTTCCAACATTTCGCTGCAAGTGTTCCCGGATTTCTTCTCGCACCCGCTCAGGCCGCTTTACGAGGCGGGCGTCCGCGTCACGCTCAACTCCGACGATCCGCCCTTCTTCCACACCTCGCTTGCCCAGGAATATGAGATCGCCGCGCATGTGATGGGCTTTGGCGACAGCGAGATCGACCGGATGACGAGAACCGCGATCGAAGCCGCCTTCGTGGACGAGCCGACGAGAGAGAGGCTGCTCAAGGCACTGCATATGTAGCCGCGATATTCGCCGGAAGCACGCCAACACCCTTGCAGCGTCCGCTCATTCCATGGAAAAGAAGGCGGATATGCCAATTCTCGGGGAAGGTGAAGCCATGGACGGCGTGACAGTGATCGATCATCCGCTGGTGCAGCACAAGCTGACCATCATGCGCAAGAAGGAGACGTCGACCGCAGGATTCCGCCGGCTGCTGCGCGAGATCTCGACGCTGCTCTGCTACGAGGTGACGCGCGATCTGGAACTGACCATCGAGCGGATCGAAACGCCGCTCGAGGAGATGGACTCCCCCATTCTCGAGGGCAAGAAGCTCGTCTTCGCCTCGATCCTGCGCGCCGGCAACGGGCTGCTCGAGGGCATGCTCGAACTGGTGCCGTCCGCCCGCGTCTCGCATATCGGCGTCTATCGCGACCATGAAACGCTGCAGCCAGTCGAGTATTACTTCAAGGCGCCGGAGAACCTCTCGGAGCGACTGATCATCGTCGTCGACCCGATGCTTGCGACCGGCAATTCCTCGATTGCGGCAATCGACAAGCTGAAGGAGCGGGGCGCCAGGAATATCCGCTTCCTCTGCCTGCTTGCCGCACCCGAAGGCATCCGCAATTTTCAGGGGGCGCATCCGGACGTGCCGATCTTCACCGCCTCGATCGACAGCCACCTGAACGAAAAAGGCTATATCATGCCGGGCCTCGGCGACGCCGGCGACCGCATGTACGGCACCAAATAGCTTCGCTCTTTCTTAACCAGACGATGAAGAAACGAGATGGCGCCGGATTTTCCGGCGGATTTTTTGCGTGACGTTAGCAAAGCTCCGCAGAAGATCGGCGAAAAGCGCCAGCCGATATCCGGAGAGCCGAGAATGCTGACACGCCTCATCGCCTTTGCCGGCGGACTTGCCGCCATCGCCCTCGTCGTCCCGGACCTCGTCTCCAATTATCTCGATCGCCGGGAGTCCGGGTCGCCGCAGCAAGCGGCTGCGGGCGCCACCCCGGCTGCCGCCAGCAATGCGGGCGGCAAGGCCGTCGTCCTCGAAGCGGATCGCTCCGGCCACTTCGTCGGCACGTTCCGGATCAACGGACGGCCGGAACAGGGGCTGGTCGACACCGGTGCAAGCACGATTGCCATCAATGCTTCCCTGGCCCGGCGGTTCGGCATCACCGTCGGCAGCCTCTCCTTCGATGCACGGGCGCAGACGGCGAACGGCGTCGTCGAGGCGGCCTCGGTCAGCCTCGATCGCGTCGAGATCGGCGGCATTTCCCTCCGGAACGTCGAGGCCATGGTTCTTCCGGACAAGGCGCTTTCGGGCATGCTCGTCGGCATGTCCTTCCTCAACCGGCTGTCCTCCTATCGCGTCGAGGACGGTGCGCTCCAGCTCGTCAAATAATTCTTGAGACGATGACGGGGCTCGGTTGAGGCGGCTCGTCGGCGATCACATAGAGCCCGGCAACCCTGTCTCTCACCGCTTCCGCCCGCTGCCGGTCGGCGGCATGCACAAAGGCGATCGGCTCGCCCCTCTCGACCCTTGTCCCGAGCGGTTTGAGGCCGGCAAGGCCGACCCGATGGTCAATCCGGTCGTCCGGGCGCGTTCGCCCGCCGCCGAGCGCGATGATTGTCATCCCGAGCTCGCGCGTCTCGCACGCCGAAAGGTAGCCGTCGCGGTGGGCGGGCACGGGGATTATCGCCGGCGCCCTTTCGAGATAAGCATCGGAACGATCGACGAAATCGGCAGGTCCGCCGAGGCCATGCACCATGAGAGCGAAGCGTTCCATCGCGTCGCCACTCTCCAGAGCGCGACGAGCCATGGCCTCGCCTTCAGCCCTATGGGCCGACATCCTCGCCGCGACCAGCATTTCCGCCGCAAAAGCCATCACCACCTGATCGAGACGGGTACCCGCCTTCTCGCCGCGCAGATAAGCAAGGCAGTTCCCGACTTCCAGCGCATTTCCGGCAGCATCCGCCAGCGGCTCGTTCATGTCGGTGATCAGCGCCGAGGTGTGCACCCCTGCCCCGTTCGCAACATCGACGAGCGAACGCGCCAAGATTTCGGTTTCGCCGGGATCCGTCAGGAAGGACCCGTTGCCGACCTTGACGTCGAGCACCAGCGATTGCAGGCCGGCGGCGAGCTTCTTGGAGAGGATCGACGCAGTGATCAGCGGCACCGAGTCGACCGTCGCCGTCACGTCCCGGATCGCATAGAGGCGCTTGTCGGCCGGCGCCAGATTGGCGGTCTGGCCGATGATGGCGCAACCGACCTCCTCGACGATCTGGCGAAACAGTTCGGGCGGCGGCTGGATGTCATAGCCCGGGATCGATTCGAGCTTGTCGAGCGTACCCCCGGTGTGGCCGAGCCCTCGCCCCGAAATCATCGGCACGGCGGCGCCGCAGGCGGCAATGATCGGCGCCAGCATCAACGAGACATTGTCGCCGACGCCGCCCGTCGAATGCTTG
Organism: Sinorhizobium sp. CCBAU 05631; assembly: GCF_002288505.1. Taxonomy (NCBI): domain Bacteria; kingdom Pseudomonadati; phylum Pseudomonadota; class Alphaproteobacteria; order Hyphomicrobiales; family Rhizobiaceae; genus Sinorhizobium; species Sinorhizobium sp. CCBAU 05631. Next base: position 3,768,612 of record NZ_CP023063.1, on the reverse strand, counting down.
TCGGCGATGGGGCGGCCGAACGCGCTCCAGTCGAGGGTCTCGCCGGAATCGCGCATTGCCAGCGTCAGCGCCACGCATTCGTCGCGGTTCATGCCCGAGAACCAGGTGGCCATGGCGAAGGCGGCAACCTGCCCCTCCGAGACAGAACCATCGGTGACGCCCTCGATGAAGCCGCGTATCTCCGCCGGTTCGAGCCGACCGCCATCCCTCTTCTTGCGGATCACTTCCTGAGGAAGAGGGGCCATATCAGCCTTCGCTCGCAACCATCTCTTTGAGGATCGACGCCAGCCGCTGGCCGCCGAAAGGCGCCATCTCCTTGGTCTCGTGGTGGCTGAGCTCGGCACCGGTCATGCCGGCGCCGTAGTTGGTGATGACCGACGCGGCCGCAACCTTCATGCCGAAGAACCGGGCGAGGATCACCTCCGGCACGGTGGACATGCCGACCGCATCGGCGCCGAGAACGCGGGCCATGCGGATTTCCGCCGGCGTTTCGAAGCTCGGGCCGGAGAACCACATATAGACGCCGCGGGCGAGCGGGATGCCGAGCCGCTCGGCGGCCTCTTCCATCTGAACGGCGAGCGCCGCGTCATAGGCATTCGTCATGCCGACGAAGCGATCGTCGCTCTCGACGCCGATCAGCGGATTGGCGCCGGAAAAGGCGATATGATCGGCGATGCGCATCACCGAGCCGGGCGGCATATCTTCGCGCAGCGATCCGGCCGAGTTGGTGAGGATCAGATTCTCGACGCCGATCCGCTTCAGCGTTTCGATCGGCACGCGCATCGCATTGGCGTCGCCGCGCTCGTAATAATGAACCCGGCCGGACAGGATTGCGACCGGTGCGTCGCCGAGGCGGCCGAGGACGAGCTCGCCCGCATGGCCGGAGACGCTGCTGACCGGGAAGCCCGGTATGTCCGCATAGGAAAAGCGGACCGGCGCGCTGACTGCCTCGACGAGCGAGCCGAGACCTGAGCCGAGAACGATGGCATGGCGCGGCGATAGATCGCCGAGTTTGTCACGCAGGAATTCAGCCGCGCCGGTCATCCGAGGATCTCGGTCTCAAAGCTGTGCGGCAGCAGGTCGGAAAGCGCCAGGCTCTTCTTGATGCCCGTCTCGTCGCATAGATAGATGCGGGTGCTGGCGCCGGAGAATTCCGCCAGCCGCTGCCGGCAGCCGCCGCACGGCGGGCAGAGCGCGAGCTTCTCGGCAATCACCGCCACTTCCATGATCTTGCGCTGGCCGGCCATCACCATGTGGCTGATCGCTGTCGTCTCGGCGCACCAGCCTTCCGGGAAGGACAGGTTCTCGATATTGGCGCCCGTATAGATCCTGCCATCCTCGGCGCGGATCGCCGCCCCCACCGGAAATTTCGAATAGGGTGCATGGGCCTTGGCCATGGCCTCACGCGCGGCGACGAAGAGCTCGTTCTTCGGCATGGTCTGTCCTTATGTTGTGCATGTCGTTGTCCCCAAAACCGCTACGCACTTTTGGGCGACATGCATCCTTGATTCATGCATGTCGTTGCCCCAAAACCGCTGCGCACTTTTGGGCGACATGCATTAACGCTCCTTCACATAGGGCACGCCGCCGGCCTTCGGCGGAATGGCCTTTCCGATAAAGCCGGCGAGCAGGATGACGGTGAGGATATAGGGCAGCGCCTGCATCAACTGCACCGGAACCTGGCCGACGAGCGGCAAGGGCGTGCCCTGCAGGCGGATGGCGAGCGCATCGAGGAAGCCGAAGAGCAGGCAGGCGAACATGACGTTCTTCGGCCGCCACTTGGCGAAGATCAGCGCCGCGAGCGCGATATAGCCCTTGCCCGCCGTCATCCCCTTGACGAAGCCGGCGGTCATCGCCAGCGACAGGTAGGCGCCGGCAAAACCGCAGAGGATGCCGCAGCAGATGACCGCGCGGTATCTGAGCCAGATTACCGAGATGCCGGCCGTATCGACCGCGCCGGGATTCTCGCCGACGGCCCTCAGGCGAAGTCCGAAGCGAGTGCGGTAGAGGATCCACCAGCTTGCCGGAACCATGGCGAAGGCGAGATAGGTGAGCAGGAAATGTCCGGAGAGCAGGTCCGCATAGATCGGACCGAGGACCGGCACGTCGCGGACGGCGTCCGCGCCGGGCAGATTGATGGTCTGGAACCGGGCGCCCTCGGCAAGCGCCGGCGTGCGGCCGCCCTGGCGGAACCAGGCCTCGCCGAGGATCACCGTCGAGCCGGCAACGATGAAGTTGATCGCCACGCCCGAGACGATCTGATTGCCGCGCTGGGTGATCGAGGCATAGCCGTGAACCAGCGACAGAAGAATGGAGATGAGGATAGCCGCGAGGAGCCCCATCCAGACCGACTGGGTGACGGCGGCGACGGCACCGGCCGCGAAGGCGGCGCCGAGCATCTTGCCTTCAAGCCCGATGTCGAAGACGCCGGCACGCTCGGTGAAGAGGCCGGCGAGCGCGGCAAAGACGAGCGGCACGGACACGCGGATCGTCGATTCGAGGAGCACCACGAGGACGTGGAAGAAATCCATGGCTTCAGGCCCCCTTGGTCTGGACGACGGCGGCCGCGCGCTGGCCGCGCATGGCGAAGGCGCGGGTGATCGCCGGGCGGAACATGTTTTCGAGCGCGCCGGCAAAGAGGATGACGAGACCCTGGATGATGACGATCATGTCGCGCGAGATCGACGGCATCTCGAAGGCGATCTCGGCGCCGCCCTGGTAGAGGACGCCGAAGAGGATCGCCGCGGGAATGATGCCGCCCGGATGCGACCGGCCCATCAGCGCCACCGCGATGCCGACGAAACCGGCGCCCTGAACGAAATCGAGCTGCATGCGGAACTGCTCGCCCATGATCGGGTTCAGCGCCATCATCCCCGCTAGGCCGCCGGAGATCATCATGGTGATGACGGTGATGCGGCTTTCGCGAATTCCGGCATAGCGGGCAGCCGAGGGGCTATGGCCCATGGTGCGCATCTCGTAGCCGAGCTTGGTGCGCCAGATCAGCACCCAGACGCCGAAGGCGGCGGCGAGCGCCAGCAGGAAGGAGATATTGAACGGCGCGGTTCCGACATTGAGGCCGAAGATCGACAGCAGCCAGTCTAGCTTCGGCAATTGCCCGCCCTCCGCGAAGGTCCGCGTCTGCGGCGCCATCGAGCCGAGCGGCTTCAGGACGCGCGTCAGCAGATAGACCATCAGGCTCGAGGCGATGAAGTTGAACATGATGGTGGTGATGACGATATGGCTCCCGCGCTTGGCCTGCAGCCAGCCCGGCAGGAAGGCCCAGAGAGCGCCGAAGAAGACCGAGCCGACGATAGCCAGCGGGAAGACCACGTACCAGGGCATCACCTGGTCGAGCCAGAGGCAGGCGAGCGCGACGCCGATGCCGCCGACATAGGCCTGTCCCTCACCGCCGATATTGAAGAGCCCGGCATGGAAGGCGACGGCGACGGCAAGTCCGGTGAAGATGAAGGTGGTCGCGTAATAGAGCGTGAAGCCGATATATTCGCCGCGGCCGAAGGCGCCGTTGATCAGGTGGTAGGCGGCCTCGAACGGATTCTCGCCGACGAGCAGCACGACCAGACCGGCGACGAGAAAGGCGACGGCAAGGTTTATCAGCGGGATGAGGCCATATTCGACCCAGCCCGGGAGCTTCGCATAGGGTGTGCTCATTCTGCGGCCTCCTTGCGGCCCTCGACGCCGGCCATCAGCAGGCCGAGTTCGCCCTCCGTCGCCTCCGGGCTGCGCTCGCCGACCACGCGGCCGGCAAACATCACCAGGATACGGTCGGAAAGCGAGCGGATTTCGTCGAGCTCGACGGAGACGAGCAGCACGGCCTTGCCCTGGTCGCGCATCTCGATGATCCGCTTGTGGATGAATTCGATCGCGCCGACGTCGACGCCGCGGGTCGGCTGGCCGATGATCAGCACATCGGGGCCACGCTCCATCTCTCGGGCAAGGACGATCTTCTGCTGGTTGCCGCCGGAGAAATTGGCGGTCTTCAGCCGCGCATTCGGCGGACGGATGTCGTATTTGGCGATCTTCTCCTCGGCATCCTTGCGGATCGCGTCGATATCGAGGAAGGCGCCCTTCAGGTAACGCGGGTCGTTGTGGTAGCCGAGAATGGCGTTCTCGCTCTCCTCGAACTTGAGGACCAGACCGACGTGATGCCGGTCTTCCGGGACATGCGCCAGCCCGCGGGCTCGGAGCTCGGCGGGATCCCTGTGGCCCGTCACATCGACGGACCTGCCGTTCAAAAGCACGGTTCCGGAGGTGGCCCTGCGGATGCCGGCGATCGCCTCGAGCAGTTCCGACTGGCCGTTGCCGGCAACACCGGCAATACCGACGATCTCGCCGGCGCGGACCTCGAAGGAGACGTCGTCGACCATGGTCACGCCGCGGCTGTCCTTGACGGTCAGCCCCTCAACCGCAAGCTTCACGTCGCCGGGGCTCGCCTCACCCTTTTCGACGCGCAGCAGCACGCGGCGGCCGACCATGAGCTCGGCAAGCTCCTCGACCGAGGTCTCGCGCGTCGTGCGGGTCGCGACCATCTCGCCGCGGCGCATGACGGAGACCTCGTCGGTGATCGCCATGATTTCGCGCAGCTTGTGGGTGATCAGGATGATCGTCTTCCCTTGAGCCTTGAGCTGGCCGAGGATGCGGAAGAGATGGTCGGCCTCGGCCGGGGTCAGAACGCCGGTCGGCTCGTCGAGGATCAGGATGTCGGCCCTACGGTAGAGGGCTTTCAGGATCTCCACCCGCTGCTGCAGGCCGACCGGCAGTTCCTCTATCAGCGCATCTGGATTGACCTCGAGCGCATATTCCCGTTCGAGCCGCTTCAGTTCCTGGCGCGCCTTGGCGATGCCCTTGTTGAGGATCTGACTGTCCTCGGCGCCGAGCATGACGTTCTCGAGCACGGTGAAATTCTCCACCAGCATGAAATGCTGGTGGACCATGCCGATGCCGACGGAGATCGCCGTGTTCGGATCGCGAATGGCGACCTCCTTGCCGTCGACGAATATCTCGCCGTTGTCGGCCTGGTAGAAGCCGTAGAGGATCGACATCAGCGTCGATTTCCCGGCGCCATTCTCACCGATGATGCCGTGGATCGTGCCCTTGCGAACCTTGAGATTGATGTCCTTGTTGGCATGGACCGGACCGAAGCTCTTGTCGATCCCGCGCAATTCGATGGCAATATTGTCCATATTGGCCTGCGATCCCCTTCTTGCCCGCTTCGGCCCTGCCCCAAGACCGTGCCGGCAATTTTTTACCATTTGGTATAAGTTTATCATCGATTTTCCGGCGCGAAAGCCTCAAATCGCGATCTCCTTATACTCTCATCGGATCGCCGGTGAGAGTCCAGCTCGAATATACACAGGAGGAGTGGGCAACACCTACAGCGCGGTCGCATCCTTCGGGCCGCACACAGGACGCTGAAACTCTTCGAAAATACGCATCGTACCTTCCGAAAAGCGCGTCCGATTTGCGGACCGATGCGCCAGGGCAGCACGACGCCGCGACGCGCACCTTCGAAGCCTGCGCTCCAAGGCGCAAAACCCCTCCCCAACCCCTCCCCACGAGGAGGGGGAGGGACTTAGGGTGCTGCGCAGTTCCCGTACCTGGTCAGCCTTTGCGTGTGCTGCAACGGATCGACTTGGCGGGTTAATCGAGGCGCGCTAGAAGCCCCTCCCCCTTGTGGGGAGGGGTTACGGAGGGGTCGCGTCACCTATGCTTCCACAGGCGTCCACAGCAGTCTCAGCGCGTTGACGGTCACCAGGACGGTGGCGCCGGTGTCGGCCAGGATCGCCGGCCAGAGGCCGGTGACGCCGACAATGGTCGTCACGAGAAAGACGCCCTTGAGGCCCAGCGCCATCGCGATGTTCTGGTGGATGTTGCGCATGGTGGCGCGCGACAGCCCCACCATCGCGGCGATATCGGCGACGCGCCCGTGGAGGCTGGCGGCGTCGGCCGTCTCGAGGGCGACGTCGGTGCCGCCGCCGACCGCGATGCCGACATCGGCCGCCGCCAGCGCCGGCGCGTCGTTGATGCCGTCGCCGACCTTGGCGACCACGTGACCCTCCGCCTTCAATTCACCGACGATGCGTTGCTTGTCTTGCGGCAGGAGTTCGGCGCGCGCCTCGATGCCGAGCCGGCCGGCGACAGCCTCCGCCGTGCACCGGTTGTCGCCGGTGAGCATGATCACGCGAAGGCCCTGTCCGGCGAGCGCCTTGACGCCCGCCGCAGCATCGGGCCGCGGCTCGTCGCGCATGGCAAGCGCGCCGGCCACACGGCCATCGGCGATGAGCAGCGAAACGGTCTTTCCTTGATCGTGCAGGGTTGCCACGCGCGCCTTCTGCTCGGCCGTCAAAGCTACGCGGCGGTCGGCCTCCTGCGGCGAACCGAGGAAGAGGTCGGCGCCCGCCGCCCTGCCGCTGACGCCTTTGCCGCCGAGCGCCTTGACGTCCGAAACGGCCGGCACCGCCACCCGATCGGCCTCGGCGCGGGAGAGGATCGCCTGCGCCAGCGGGTGGCTGGAGCCCCGTTCGAGGGCGGCCGCATGGCTGAGAACCTCCGTTTCGGATCGGTTGAATCCAATAATATCCGTCACCATCGGCTTACCTTGGGTGAGCGTGCCGGTCTTGTCGAAGGCGACGGCGGTGACCTTGCCGACGGTCTCGAGCACGGCGCCACCCTTGATCAGCAGGCCGCGGCGTGCGCCGGCCGACAGGCTGGCGGCGATCGCCGCCGGGGTGGAAATGACCAGCGCGCAGGGACAGCCGATCAACAGAAGCGCCAAGCCCTTGTAGATCCACTCCTGCCAGAGCCCGCCAAGGAAGAGAGGCGGCACGGTCGCAACGAGCGCCGCGACGAGGGCAACGGCCGGCGTGTAGGTACGGGAGAACCGGTCGATGAAGCGTTCCGTCGGCGCCTTCATCTCCTGCGCCTCCTCGACGAGCCGGATGACGCGGGCAATCGTGTTGTCGGCGGCCGCGGCGGTGACGCGCAGCCGCAAGGCTCCGTCGCCGTTGACCGTTCCGGCAAAGACGCTGTCGCCGGGGCCCTTCAGAACGGGCGCGCTCTCGCCGGTCACCGGCGCTTCGTCGATGCCGCTCTCGCCGCTGAGAACCACCCCGTCGGCGGCGAGCCGGTCGCCGGGGCGAACGAGAATAGTGGCGCCGACCGGCAGGCTCTCCGCCGATACCTCGATCAAGCCGCCGCCCTCCGCGTCGACGAGCGCCGTTTTCGGCACAAGCGCGGTCAGCGCTTCGATGCTCGCCCGCGCCTTACCCGCGGCGATCCCCTCCAGGAGTTCGCCGATCAGGAAGAGAAACACCACCATCGCCGCCTCTTCGCCGGCGCCGATGATCACGGCGCCGGCCGCCGCGATGGTCATCAGCATCTCGATCGAGAACGGCGTGCCGGCCGAAGCGGCCATCACCGCCCTTCTGGCGATCGGCAGCAGCCCGACAAGCATGGCCAAGGTGAATATCCAGGGCTCGGTCGCGGGCCACAGCTTGCCGATGCCGTAGGCACCGGCAAGTGCCACCCCGCAGGCAACCGTCAGCCTGCCCTTCCTAGTGCGCCACCACGGCTGCGCTCGGCGCAGAGGGACTGCGGCGCCGGCATTCGGCAGGTCGGCGGACGGTGCGGAGCGGAAAGCATCGCCGTGCGCGTGGTCGGCACTGCCGGCGGCATGGGCATGGCCGCAGCAGGCATCCTCGCCCGCGGACGACAAGGCCGGCGAAGCTTCGCCAGTCAGCGGCGACAGCCCGTAACCGAGCCCCGCCACCTTGCGCAGGATTGCCGGGCCGACATCGCCGCGGTCCGCATGCCGGACCGTCATCGTGGCCGCAGTCACCGAGACGCTCACATCCCCGACGCCGACGACGCGCCTGACGGCGGTGTCGATCTTCGCTGCGCAGGACGCGCAGTCCATGCCTTCGACGCGATACCTGCTTTCCCGAACCAGACCGGTCATGCTCTGCTCCTTTAGGCTTTAGGAACAGGCTACAACCTCTAGCGCCTAGAGCTACAAGCAAAAAGTCTCCCCTGGCGGCGCTCCGGCCGTGCTTGGGCAGGCATCGCAGCACCGCGCGACTCGCGACAAACCCCTAATTTTTGGTTGCAAAAGGAATGCAACCATGTATGTTCATTTCCGCTATGGCACAACCTGCGGACCTCCAAGGATAACGGCGGAAGGGCCTGCGGTCGATATTGCCGTGCCACTGCGTTCTTCCCAGCCTCGAGAAAGAAATCGCCCTGACCGGGAACGGTCAGGGCAATTCCTATGTGGCGCTATCACTCGTGAATTGTATAGGACGCCAGCTTGCAGAGATCCTGCTTGTCTACCGTCGTCTCGAGGTCCGAATTCTCGTCGAACTCAAAACGCATGTCGTACTCGCAGACATCGCGGCCATCGGCAATCGTCAGTTCGATCGATTCGCCCGGCTCCAGAACCTGGCTGCCGAACACGTCGTCTTCCCATTCCTCGACGCCGACCGGAGACGTATGGAAGCGAACAAGCGTCGCGCTTGTGTCGTTCTTCAACGTGAAGACCAGGTCCTCGGCGTGAGCCGCCGACGTGAAAGCGAGCGCCGCCATGCCGGCAGCAACCAGAACGATATGCTTCATGAAGTAAGTCCCCCGCCCGGAATTGAGCCCGCGCACCCTACGTAGGACAGATAGCGCCACAACCCTTTTTCCAGCGTTTCCCGCGCAACGCACCAAAAATGGAGCGTCCCGGCCCTGCAAGCGTACACGGTGGTGTTCCAGAGATGACTCCTTCCAGGGTGCGTCCTGTGCTATCCTTTCCGCCTTGTGCTTCCTTGCGGAGGAAAGCATTATGGGGGCTCTCAAAGGCTTCACGCGGAACTGCGCAGTCGCTGTCTTCTCCGGTTGCATGCTTCTCTCGCCTCCGGCACCGGCCGAGGAGGCTGCCGATGTCGCGACCGGGACGCGGCTCGCCGAATTGCTCAGGGCGGCCCGGAGCGTCCTTTCGAACTATCAGTCGCTCATCAACGATCCGGCCGTCGCCGACAAGCATCTCGACGGCGAACGGTTCACGGCCGAAGCGATCGCGCTTTACGGCAAGCGCACCGGCAGTCCGTTGATCTCCGACGATCTGGCCGAGCGCGACCGCAAGCTGCTCCAGGCTCAGGTCGACGCCATGCGCGAGGTGATCGACGAGCATCAGGACGACATCAATCGTCCGGGCATTGCCTTCAAGGGCTTCGTTCCAGCCGTCTTCGCGCGCCTGATGAACGAGAAATTCGCCGTCAAGGTGGGAAACGAAGCGCTGGTCCGCGTCACGGCGCCGGAGGTGCTGGTGCGCAATCGCAAGTCGCTTCCCGATGCCTGGGAGGCGAAGGTCATCGAGGAGGTTTTCCCGGATCCGCAGCGACCGAAGGAGGCGAGCTATACGGAAGTGACGACCGTCAACGGTCGCCCTGCCTTTCGCATGCTGCTGCCAGAGTATTACACCGATTCCTGCCTTGTCTGCCACGGCGTTCCGAAGGGGGAAATCGACGTCACCGGCTATCCGAAGGAGGGCGGCAAGGCCGGCGACCTCGGCGGTGCGATCAGCATCGTCTTGTTCCAATGAGCGCGCTTCGCGAGCAGTTGCAGCCACTAAAGCCTGTCCCGGCGCCGAGGCTTGCCAGCCGGATCGCCAATCTGCCGATCTCGGCACGCGTCGCGACGCTGACCGCGGCTGGCATGATCAGCCTTGTACTATCGTCGGTTTTCCTGACGCAGGCGCTCCATCGCAGCGCCGCGCGCATGGCCGAAACCCAGGAACTCTTCGACCGGGCCGCATCGGCGGCGGCGGCGCATGTCGCCTTCGGCGACCTCCGGTACTGGCTGACCGATCTCTCCGTCAGCCTGCTGATGAATTCGCAGCGCAATGCCGAGCAGGCCCGCGAGCGCCTGCAGGTCCAGTTGGAGCGCCTTGCCAAGCACTCTCCGGCCGCCGTCAGGGAAATCCGCACGGAAATCGACGCCTATATCGCGACGGCGCTGCAGGCAACGGAAAGCTATACCCAGGACAACCGCATCCTGGGCAACACCCTCCTGGCGGAAGCACGCACCCATAGCGGCCATGTCGATCGGAACCTCAACAGGCTTGTCGAGCAGGTGAAGGCCGATGCTGAGGCTGCCCGCAACGAGGTCGTGGCGCAGACGCAAAAGACGGCCACGACCGCGGCCATCCTCGTCGGCGGGGTCGTCCTGATCGGCTCGCTCCTGACGCTCCTCGTCCTGCGCTCGATCGTCGGGCCGCTCCGGCGCCTCAACCGGGTGATCGGCGACCTGACCGAGGGCCGCTACGATGTCGAGGTCCCCCAGGAGGGCGGCGACGAATTCGGGGCGATGGCGAAAACGCTTTCGCTGTTCCAGCAGAACGCCATCGAAAAGAAGAAACTCGAGGACCAGGCGGAGCGGCAAAGGCGGACGGTCGCCGCGGCGCTCGAGGCGATTTCCGACGGGTTCGTGCTCTATGATCCGGACGACCGTATCCTCGTCGCCAACAGCAAATATTGCGAAATCTTCCCCAGCCACAAGCCGAACGAACTGCGCGGCAAGAGCTTCCGCGAAATCCTGGAGCAGAACCTGGCAAAAGGGAAAGTGGACCTCGAAGGCAAGGCGCCGGAAGAGTGGATCGAGGAACGCCTGCGCCTCCACCGCGATCCCGCCGGCCTCGTCGACGAGAGGCGGTTCAATGACAAATGGGTGCGCATCACCAAGCGCAAGATCCCGGACGGTGGGACGGTCGCCGTCTATACCGACATTACCGAACTCAAGCAGAGGCAGGTCGAGCTCGAGCGTGCCAAGAGCAATGCCGAAGCGGCCAGCGAGGCCAAGAGCCGGTTCCTCGCCTCGATGAGCCACGAATTGCGCACGCCGCTGAATGCGATCATCGGTTATAGCGAGATGCTGATAGAGGAAGCGCGCGACCATGACGAGGACGAGCTGGTCCCGGACCTCGAGAAAATCGCTTCGGCCGGCCGGCATCTGCTGTCGCTCATCAACGATATTCTCGACCTGTCGAAGATCGAGGCGAACAAGATGGAGGTCTTCCTCGAAACCTTCGACGTCGCCCGGCTGCTCGGCGACGTGACCGCCACCGTCGCGCCGCTGATGGCGAAGAACCGCAACGAATTCATCCAGGAGTTCGACGGCGATCTCGGGGAGATGCATTCGGACCAGACCAAGCTGCGCCAGAATCTCTTCAACCTGCTCAGCAACGCGGCGAAGTTCACCAATAGCGGCCGGGTCACGCTGTCGGCCCGGCGCGAAGAGCGAGCCGACGGCGACTGGCTCGTCTTCAAGGTCTCCGACACCGGCATCGGCATGACGCCGGAACAGCAGAACCGGCTTTTCAACGCCTTCACGCAGGCCGATGCGTCCACCACCCGCAACTACGGCGGCACCGGCCTCGGCTTGAGCATCACCCGCAGTTTCAGCCGCATGATCGGCGGCGCCGTCGATGTCGAAAGCGAAGTGGGAAAGGGCTCGGTCTTCACGATGGAAGTGCCGGCGCGATGCCGGCGGGAGGCCGGCGTGGCGCCGGCAGCCGAGCCATCGCAGATCATCCAGCCGGGCCGCACCGCGCTCATCATCGACGACGACCCGGCCGCCCGCAACCTGATCGCAAAGGCGCTGGCGGAAGCGGGTCTCGCCTCGATGCAGGCGGCGAGCGGCGCGGAGGGGATAACAGTCGCCCGCGAGCATCGGCCCGACGCCATCATTCTCGACATCATCATGCCGCACCAGGACGGCTGGTCGGTGCTGCGCACGCTGAAGAGCGACCCCGACCTCTGCACCATCCCGGTGATCCTGGCGACCATTCTGGCGGATCGCGAGCTCGGTCTCTCGCTCGGCGCGGTCGAATATCTGACCAAGCCGATCGACACCGACAAGCTGATCCGGACCGTCGAGGCTTGCGGCGGTGGAAACCGCGACGTGCTCGTCATCGACGACGACCTGGCTTCCCGCGAATTCCTGCGGCGCATTCTGGTGAAGAGGGATTGGATGGTCCACGAGGCAGGTGACGGCGTGCGCGGCCTCGACATGATGAAACGGCTTCTGCCGCGCCTCGTCCTGCTCGATCTGCTGATGCCGGAAATGGACGGATTCCAGACGCTCAGCGAGATGCAGGGAATTCCGGAGCTGCAGAACATTCCGGTGGTCGTGGTCACGTCGAAGGACCTCTCCGCCAACGAGTTGCGGTGGCTGCGCGAGCGGGCGGTCGCCGTCGTCAACAAGGGGGCAAACAGCAGGTCGCAACTGGTGGAGGCTCTCGAGCGCCAGATCGCATCGCGTGAAACGGCCGGCCAGACCGTCGGCGACCGCTGAAGGCTAAATCGTGCCGTGCAAACCTGCAGCGGGCAGGAGGAGACCGGAAATGACGAGAATCCTTCTGGTGGAAGACAATGAAATGAACCGCGACATGCTTTCGCGGCGTTTGTCCCGCCGCGGCTTCGACGTGCTCATTGCCGAAAACGGCAAGGCCGGCGTCGAGCTCGCCGCTTCCGAAAGGCCCGATGTGATCCTGATGGATATGAGCCTGCCGGTCATGGACGGCTGGGAAGCGACCCGACAGATCAAGGCCAACCCGCTTACGTCCGGGATACCTGTCATCGCGCTGACGGCCCACGCCATGGCCAGCGACCGGGACATGGCGCTGGATGCCGGTTGCGACGACTATGACAGCAAGCCGGTCGACCTGACGCAGCTTGTCCGGAAGATCGAACAATTGCTCACCGCATCTCCCTGAGTGGCGTTGAAAATGAGCGTCGGGAACGAATTTCAGCGTCAGGCCCTTGCCACCCATGTGGCGCAGCGGATGGCCGGCCCGGCACAGGCGATCCTGGGGTTTCAGGAATTGCTGCTCGAACAGGCGCGCGATCTCGGCGCACTCGAGCTGCTCGCCGACCTGGAACGCATCGGCGCCGCAGCAAGACAACTGAACAGTTTTATCGAGAGCCTCGTCGACGCAAAGACGGGATGCCCGGGCGGAGACGCCGCCGAGGCGGAGGCACGGCTGCGGCACGATCTTCGTACACCGCTCAACGCCATCATCGGCTATTCCGAAATGATCCTCGAAGAGGCCGGAGAGCCGCAGCCGCACACACTGAAGGATGACCTCGGCGTAATTCTGGGCGCGGCCTCCGAGCTGTTGAAGCAGGTCGACGCCATCGCCGGTCTTTCGCGCGGAGCCGCCATCGGGGCGCTTCAACCGCGGGATGAGACCGGGCTAGACACGGCCGAACTCGAACGGCTGCTGTTCCAGAGCAGGCAGGAGGCCTGGACCGATCAGGGCGGCAGGATCCTGGTGGTCGACGATGTCGCCAGCAATCGCGATCTTCTCAGCCGCCGCCTTCGCCACGAGGGCCATCGCGTCGTCGTGGCCGATTCCGGCCGCTCGGCGCTTGCAAGACTGGCGGAGGGGGAGTTCGACCTCATCCTGCTCGATATCCTGATGCCGGACATGAACGGCATCGAAGTCCTCGCACGGCTGAAGGCGGAAGACCGATGGCGGCACGTGCCGGTCATCATGATATCGGGCCTCAGCGAAGTGGCGGCCGTGGCCCGTTGCATCGAGGCCGGCGCTGACGATTATCTGACGAAGCCGTTTAATCCCGTCCTGCTTCGGGCGCGGATCAACTCCACGCTCGAAAAGAAACGCTGGCTAGACCGCGAGCACCGCTATCTCGAGCAGATCGAAATGGAAAAGCGGCGCGCCGATTCCCTTGTTCACGCGATCCTGCCCGACCAGATCGTTGCCCGGCTGCAGGGCGGCGAGGAGATCATCGCCGATCGCTTCGAAGAGGTGTCCATTCTGTTCGCCGACATTGTCGGCTTTTCGCCCATCGCGGCAAGGCTGCCGCCGTCCGACCTCGTCAGGCGACTGGACGCGATGTTCAGCAAGTTCGATCTTCTGACCGAGCAGCATCGCGTCGAGAAGATCAAGACGATCGGCGACGCCTATATGGCCGCCTGCGGCATTCCGGAACCTTCCGCCGATCACGCCGACAGGATCGTCGCCCTCGGGAAATCGATGCTGGAAGCGCTGCAGGGCTCAGCCTCCGACACCGACCGCTTCCGGGTTCGAATCGGCGTCCACTCGGGGCCGGTGGTCGCCGGATTGATCGGCCGGCTTCGTTTCGTCTACGACGTCTGGGGGGAAACGGTGAACATTGCGAGCCGTCTCGAATCCCAAGGCGTGCCCGACAGCGTTCAGATCTCGGAGGCGACGAGGCGCGCCCTGCATGGCCGGTGGACGCTCGAGCCGCGACGCGCCCTCGATCTGAAGGGCATCGGCAAGATCGAGACCTACCTCGTGCGATAGGTCAGTTGCTCCCCTTCCCAAACTGCGGGGCTGAGCCCCGCACTTTGGGCACGTCTCCTCAATCTCAACCCGCTCTGGGCTCGACCGGCTCCCAAATGCTGACCTTGTGGGTCTCGGGCATCAGGTAAAGCGCAAGCAGGAAGCAGACGGCAGGCACGACGATCGGATAGATCAGCGCGTAGCCGACGCTGCCGGTGGCCGCGAAGGCCGCCGAGGTGACGAAGGGCACCAATCCGCCGCCCCAGCCGTTGCCGATGTGATACGGCACCGAGACCGAGGTGTACCGAATACGGCCGGGAAAGTATTCCGCCAGGAATGCCCCAACCGGGCCATAGACCATCCCGACATAGCAGACGAGAATGAAGATGATGAAGATCGCCGTCGGGTAGTTGATATTGTCCGGCTGGGTGACGGTGCCCAGCCACAGATACAGCGGGTAGTAGGTGATCGCGGCGAGCAGCATGCCTCCGAGGATCACCGGCTTGCGGCCGATGATGTCGGACAGCCATCCGAAGAAGATTAAGCTCGGCGTCGCCAGGAGCAGCGCTGCGCCGACGATATAGGCGGAGTTCAATGCATCCACCTTGGAAACCTGCTGCAGGAAGTAGAGCGCCCAGAACTGGCCGCTGTACCAGACCACCCCCTGCCCGATCAGCACGATGGTGGCGATCCCGACGAATTTGATGTTGGAACTGAGGAAGGCCTCCTTCCAGGGATTTCGGGTCATCTGCCCCTTGGCCTTTATCTCCGCGAAGATCGGCGTCTCCTGGAGCTGAAGCCGGATGTAGATCGCGATGCCGACCAGCAGGAACGACACCAGAAACGGAACGCGCCAGGCCCATGCTTCGAAGACCTCGTTGCCGAAATAGGTGCGGGTCGCGATGATGACGGCGAGCGACACCACGATACCGAGCGTCGGAGAGGTCTGAAGCCAGCCGGTGTAGTAGCCGCGGCGCTCGTCCGGCACATGCTCGGCGACATAGGTGATGGCGCCGCCATATTCGCCGCCGAGGCACAGGCCCTGGATCATCCGCAAGCCGAAGAGAAGAAATGCGGCGGTGAGGCCGATCGCCTCATAGGTGGGGATCAGGCCGATGGCGCCGGTGCCCAAGCCCATTCCGCTGAGCGTGATCAGGAAGGTGTATTTGCGACCGACCCGGTCGCCCATCCAGCCGAACAGGAACGCCCCCAGCGGACGGATCAGGAAGCCCGCCGTGAACAGCGCGATCGTACTCAGGAGCGCGGCGACCGGGTGCGACTGTTCGAAGAACTTGACCGAGAGAACTGCGGCCAAGCTGCCGAAGATGTAGAAATCGTACCATTCGATGATGTTTCCGACCGATGCGGCAACGATCACCCGCCGGAAGTCCTTCGGGACCTGGACAGCCATGTTTCTTCCTCCCGTTTCAACACATGGCCCCCATATTTTTCCGGTATTCTATCACGAAACCAGCGCAGCAAAAGAGTTTGCTCCGGCAGCGACAGTTTTCCGAAGTAATGCTTCGTCGTGGATACCCGACTTTGCTAAAGTTCAGCGGTTGTCGCTGACGAATTCCCATGTGGAACGCCGGGAAGATTCGAACATTGCGCCGGGACACATTGCCGCCCAGCGCGCCGCCGGCCTTTGCCTGAGCTGTTCTATTGCGGAGAAACATGCAGGCGTTGGCAGGACTGCTGCATCGCAGCCGGGTTGAAATCAGCGAAATCTCGACTAAGCTGTCTGCGGCACCGAGCAATTGCACAGATCCGACAGGCGTCGGAGATGGTGCATGCTGTCGATCGAATGGGATCAGCGGTGCGCTATGCCCTGACGCTCCTTATCGCGGTTCTTCTTGCGGCTTCCGGCTCCCGGGCCGTTGCGCAGCAGCCTGCGCCCGTCGGCAAGACGGCTCCGGCCGAGCAGGTCCTGGAACTCAAGCTGGGCTATCTCCGGGCCTATGCGCCTGAACTCGCCCTTTCGGTGCTCGACGTGCCGCCGCGTGACGAAGGCGTCGCCGGAGCCAAGGTGGCGGTGGGCGACAACAACACGACCGGTACCTTCCTCGGACAGAAGTTCACGCTCGATCTGACCGAAATAAGGCCGGACGCCGATGCCGTGCCGGCCTTCAACGACATGGTGTCGAAGGGCGCGCGCTATATTCTCGCCGATCTCTCGGCCGCGCAGCTTCTGTCGATCGCCGAAATCGCCCGCGACAAGGGAGTGCTGATCTTCAACGTCGGCGCCACCGACGACCGTCTGCGCGAGGAGGAGTGCCGGGCGAACGTCTTCCACACCGCCCCGACCCGCACGATGCTGGCCGACGGGCTGGCGCAATATCTGGTCTGGAAGCAGTGGCGCCGATGGGTGCTGGTCCACGGCTCCCATGAGCCCGACCGACTGTTCGCCGATGCGCTGCGCCGCGCCGCCACGCGCTTCGGTGGCGAGATCATCGCCGAAAAGGAGTTCACTGACACCGGCACGGCGCGGCGAACGGATACCGGCGTGGTCCAGATCCAGCGGCAAATGCCCGTCTTCACGCAGGCGTTCCCCGACCACGACGTGCTGCTCGTCGCCGACGAAAGCGAGGTTTTCGGAACATACGTGCCGTTCCGGACCTGGATTCCGCGCCCGGTGGCCGGCACTGCCGGCCTGATCCCTTCTGCCTGGCACCCGGCCAGCGAGCAATGGGGCGGCACGCAGATCCAGAACCGTTTCGCCAAGGCGAATGGCCGGCACATGCTGTCGAAGGACATGGCCGCCTGGACGGCGGCGAGGATCGTCGGCGAGGCCGCGACGCGCACGCAAAGCGCCGATCCCGAGACGCTCGCAGCCTATATACGCTCCGACGACTTCTCGCTCGCGGCCTTCAAGGGGCAGAAGCTGACCTTCCGTAAATGGAACTGGCAGCTGCGCCAGCCGATCTTCCTGGGCGACGGCCGTTCCGTGGTTTCGACCTCGCCCCAGGAAGGGTTCCTGCATCAGGTCTCCGAACTCGACACGCTCGGCGTCGACCAGCCGGAGACAAAATGTGCTCTGACGTTGCCTTAAACAGGGAGAGAGACAGGTGCTGCGAAGACTGACGTATCTTTCGGCCGGACTTGCCGTCGCCGCCAGCATGGCTTCGCCGGCCTTCGCCTACATGGTCTATGTCTCCAACGAGAAGGACAACACGGTGACTGTGGTCGACTCGTTCACGAAGGAAGTGGTGCGCACGATCAATGTCGGCCAGCGGCCGCGCGGCATTACCATTTCGCACGACGGCAAGTTCATCTATCTCTGCGCAAGCGACGACGACACGATCGAGATCATCGACACGGCCACCTACGAGATTGTCGGATCGCTACCCTCCGGCCCGGATCCCGAGCTGTTCGTCCTCTCACCCGACGGCAAGACGCTCTATGTCGCCAACGAGGACGACAATCTGGTCACCGTCATCGACCTCGAGGGCAAGAAAGTGGTGGCGGAGGTGCCGGTCGGCGTCGAACCCGAGGGAATGGGCATCAGCCCGGACGGCAAGACCATGGTCAACACCTCCGAGACGACCAACATGGCCCATTTCATCGACACGGCAACCAACGAAATCACCCACAATGTTCTCGTCGATTCGCGGCCGCGCTTCGCCGAGTTCAAGCCCGACAATTCAGAGGTCTGGGTCAGCGCCGAAATCGGCGGCACCATCTCGATCATCGACAATGCGAGCCGTGAGGTAAAGCACAAGATCACCTTCGAGATTCCTGGCCTGCGCTCGGAATCGATCCAGCCGGTCGGCGTGCGCATCACCGCCGACGGCACGAAAGCCTATGTGGCGCTCGGCCCCGCCAACCGCGTGGCGGTGATCGATGCGAAGACCTATGAGGTCGAAAAATACGTGCTCGTCGGGCAACGGGTCTGGCAGCTCGCCTTCACCCCCGACCAGAAGACGATCATAAGCACCAACGGCGTCTCGAACGACATCACCTTCATTGACGTCGCGACCGACGAGGCAATTCAATCGGTGACCGTCGGAGCGCTGCCCTGGGGCGTGGTCGTGCATCCGAACTGACGGGACGGCAAAGCTCTTTGGCAGCGGAGGAGGAAATGCAGAGCTATCGGAATTTCGCGCTTGCCGTGTTTCTCGGCGTGATCTTGTCGGTAACATCCGGTTCCGCGCAGGCAGCCGACGACGTTGATAACGACGCGACGCAGCCGGCTGCGGCCGCCGAGCAGGTGACGCGGGCCAGCAAGGACGTCCCCGAGCTGATCCTTGGATCGAAGGATGATCAGTTCACCGTCAATCAAAAGGATTTCGCGCTGATCGCCGGCCAAGGCTACCGCTGGAAGATATCGGCTGCGGGCGGTCTGGAGTATAAATTCCACACCGACCTCTTCCGCAATGTTTGGATGAACCAGATCGTCATCAACGATCTCGAAGTGCACATGAACGGCGCCCCGGCCTGGCTCGAATATGATGCGGACGGCACCATCCAGATCCAGTTCACCACCGTGCGCCCGGGTAGCTACAGCTGGTCGGTTCCCGATCTCGCCGAGAGAGGCATGAAAGGAACGATCACGATCAAATAAGGTTGGATGATCGGGCAAATGAGGTTGGATGATCGAGGAGGACGATGCCAACATGCAGCATGTGAGGGCAAACGACGGATTGAGCCTGCCCGCCGCGCTCGACGTCTCGGCGGTCGACCACAGCTACGGCCGGAAGCAGGTTCTGTCCGACATTTCCTTCGCGATTGCGGCAGGGCGCTTCACCGTCCTTCTCGGCCTGAACGGGGCCGGAAAGACGACGCTGTTCTCGCTGATCAGCCGTCTCTTCGACACGCGTCGGGGGTCGATCCGCATCTTCGGCCACGACGTCAGCCGCGAACCGGGCGAGGCTCTGCGGCGGCTCGGCATCGTCTTCCAGCCGCGCACCCTCGATCTCGACCTCAGCGTCTATCAGAATCTCTCCTACCACGCCTCGCTGCACGGCATCGGGCAGAGAGAGGCCCGCGCGCGCATCGAAGCGCTGCTGGCCCAGATCGGCATGAGCGACCGTTTGCACGACAAGGCGCGCAGTCTTTCCGGGGGGCAGATGCGGCGCATCGAAATCGCCCGGGCGCTCTTGCACCGGCCGCCGCTGCTGCTCCTTGACGAGGCAACGGTCGGGCTGGACATACAATCGCGAGCCGAGATTCTCGCGACCATTCGCAAGCTCGTGGCGACCGACGGCATCGGCGTCTTCTGGGCGACCCATCTCATCGACGAGGTCGAGGACGGCGATCACGTCGTCATACTCCACCAAGGCAGGGTGCTCGCGGACGGCAGGGTCGATGACGTCGTCCGCTCCTCAGGCGCAGGCAGCATTCGAGACGCCTTCGCGACGCTGACCGGGGTCGCTACGGCAGGCGGAGGCGCCCAATGAGCTTTCACTCTGCCGCAGACGGAATTCCGGCCGATCGCAGACCGGGCTTCAGCGCCCGCCAGTATCTCGTCTGCCTCAGGGGCATCCTCATCCGCGAAGGACTTCGCTTTCTCAACCAGCGGGAGCGCTTCGTCTCGTCGCTGGTTCGTCCGCTCCTGTGGCTCTTCGTGTTCGCGGCGGGCTTCCGTCAGGTTCTCGGCGTCTCGATCATCCCACCCTACAAGACCTACGTGCTCTACGAGGTCTATATCACCCCCGGATTATGCGGCATGATCCTGTTGTTCAGTGGCATGCAGTCTTCGCTTTCGATGGTCTACGACCGGGAATTGGGAAACATGCGGACCCTGCTGGTCAGCCCATTTCCACGCTGGTTCCTGCTGGTGTCCAAGCTGCTCGCAGGCGTCTCCGTTTCGATCCTGCAGGTCTATGCCTTTCTTGCCGTCGCCTGGTTCTGGGGCGTCAGGCCGCCATGGACCGGCTATCTGCTGATCCTGCCCGCACTGTTCCTTTCCGGGATGATGCTCTGCTCGCTCGGAATGCTCCTGTCCTCGATGATCAAGCAACTGGAGAACTTCGCAGGGATCATGAACTTCGTGATCTTCCCGATGTATTTCGCCTCGCCGGCACTTTATCCACTGTGGCGCATTCAGGAATCGAGCCCGCTTCTCCACAAGATCTGCGTCGCAAACCCGTTCACCTATGTGGTCGAACTCATCCGCTTCGCCCTTTACGGACAGAGCGACTGGGGATCGCTGTCGATCGTGGTTGCGTTCACCGTGCTGTTTCTTGGCGGCGCGATCCTCGCCTATGATCCGTCGAACGGCTTGCTCAGCCGCAGGCAGGATACGGGAGGAAATGCCTGATGCGGTGCTTGCTTCTGACGCGCATCCTGCCGGCCGCGATCGCTGCAGCGGT
This sequence comes from Sinorhizobium sp. CCBAU 05631, assembly GCF_002288505.1. Classification (NCBI taxonomy): domain Bacteria; kingdom Pseudomonadati; phylum Pseudomonadota; class Alphaproteobacteria; order Hyphomicrobiales; family Rhizobiaceae; genus Sinorhizobium; species Sinorhizobium sp. CCBAU 05631. The sequence goes on along the minus strand of NZ_CP023063.1, from coordinate 3,747,978 downwards.
CGCAGGGCCCGTTTTGGCAGCGCAGGGCGGCGATCCGGACTGGCCGTGCATTCAGCGCAAGGTTCCGGAGCTCTCGCTCGGGCAGATATGGACCGGCGCCGCACTGCCGCAAACGGCCGCCGACTGGTCGAAGGATGCGGCCATCGCTCATTTGGTGACGGAGCTCTCGGCGCGCCGCGTGCCGCTGCCGGAGGCACAGCAAAAGATCCGGGAATATGCGGATAGCCTGCCGGAGGGCGAGAAGGAACGGCGCATGACCATGCTCGCGCAGGGCCTGTTCGAGCACATGAACCGGGAACGCTCGGATGTCATCGCCGGCATCGCCCGCTACGCCCACGCGCAGAGGGACATGGCGGCATTCCTGCGGCAGGAGGCGTCGGCGGTCGATGCCTTGCGAGCGAAGCCCGCTGCCGACCCGAAGGAGCTTGCACGGCGGAACGACCGGCTGGTGTTTCAGACGCGCGTTTTTCAGGAGCGCGCGCAATCGCTGGGCTTCGTCTGCGAGGTGCCGACGCTCATCGAGCAGCGCCTCTACGCTCTGGCCAAATCGATCGCGCAGACGCTCAGCGATCGATAAACCCCCGAAGCTGTCGCTCACGGCGAAGCGGGGGCTTTCCGCGATAATTGACGCTGGTTTATCGCGCGCGTATCCTTCTCATGCGGGCTTTCCATCAGGCACCTTGTGAAAGCCGGTTATCGGACTGGTGCGCCAAGCGTCTCAGTCGGCGTTGCCTCTGCGCGCGTTCGTGCGGAAAGGTGCTTAGGTGAACCTCGTCGATCTCGTCCTGACCGTCTGCATGCTGGCCGACCATACCCGTTGCCGCACCGAGCACCTGTATTTCCAGAGCCACGGATCGCTGGTCCAATGCATGATGCTGGCTCCGGCTGAGATCGCCAAGTGGTCCGTAAGCCATCCGACACTGAAGATCGTGCGATGGAAATGTGTTTTCCCGCCCGAGGAGCAGGAAATCTGACGTCCCTCTAGGAAATTGATGGAAGGTGACATCATGAACATATCGCGGCGTGCGCTTTGCGGAGTGGCTTTTCTGGCTGCCGTCAGTCCTCTGGGAATGCCTGCCTTTGCAGCGCCGTCGGCGCCGAAAGTGCGTGTGGGTGTGCTGAAATTCGGCACGGTGAATTGGGAACTCGATACCATCAAGCACAACAAGTTCGACGCGGCCAACGGCATCGAGGTGGAGGTCGTCTATTTCGCCGGCGAGGACGCGACCAATGTCGCCATGCTTGCGCGCGATCTCGACGTCATCGTTTCCGACTGGCTGTGGGTGTCGCGTCAACGTTCCGAGGGCGAAGACCTGACGCTTGCCCCCTACTCGACAGCCGTTGGCGCCATCATGGTCAAAAACGAGGCGCCAATCCGCCAAATCCCCGACCTCATCGGCAAGAAGATCGGCGTTGCCGGCGGATCGCTCGACAAGAGCTGGCTCCTGATCCAGGGACTTGCCGAGCGCGACCACAAGATCGACCTGGCCAAAGAGAGCGACGTCGTTTTCGGCGCCCCGCCGCTGCTGTCGGAGAAGGCGCTTTCCGGTGAGCTCGACGCGGTCCTGAATTTTTGGCATTTCTGCGCTCGGCTGGAGGCAAACGGCTTTCGCCGGCTGATCGGTGCCGACGATGCAGCGAAGGCCCTTGGGGCATCGGGGCCGGTCTCGGCACTCGGTTACGTGTTCCGCGACAAATGGGCGAACGAAAACCCGGATGCGGCGATGGGCTTTGTCAAGGCAAGCGCAGACGCCAAGAAGCTGCTGGCTCGGTCGGATGACGAATGGCAGCGCTTGGCGCCTATCGTGCGCGCCGAGGGCAGAGAGCTCGAGGTGCTGCGCGATCGCTATCGGGAAGGCATTCCGAACCGGCCTCTCGCCGAAGAGGAAAGCGATGCCGCTAAGCTCTATGAAGTTCTCGCGCAACTGGGAGGGGAGAAGCTCGTCGGCGAAGCGCGGCAGATGGCTCCCGGGACATTCTGGGCGGCATTGAAGACATGACGGCGGAATTCGGATCGGAAAACGGGCTGTCGGCGCGCCGGCGCGCGCGCAGGGCCCGTGGGATCGGCGCCGCCTTACCGGCGGCGACGGCCGTGGCATCGCTCGCCGCCCTGTGCCTGCTCTGGAGCCTCGCGGCCGGCATCTGGCCGAGCCGTGCTTTCCCGCCGCCGCTCGCAGTCTGGCAGGTGCTTCTCAAGGAGGCGGCCAGCGGCGACCTTGGTTATCACCTGGCAATGACCCTCTGGCGGGTCGCGGCCGCCTATGTCGTCGCCATGATCGTCGGATCGGTCATCGGCGTGCTGCTCGGCATGCACCGGCGGGCGGACGTCTTCTTCAATCCGTGGCTCGTGCTCTTCCTCAATCTCCCGGCCCTGGTCGTCATCGTACTCGCTTATATCTGGTTCGGCCTGACCGAGGCTGCCGCAATCGGCGCCGTCGCCATCAACAAAATACCCAACGTCGTCGTCACCATGCGTGAGGGCGCGCGGGCGCTCGAGCCCCGTTTCGCGGAAATGGCCACGGTCTACCGGCTCGGGCCGCTCGACCAGGTTCGCCATATACTGGTGCCGCAGTTGCAGCCCTATTTCGCCGCCGCCTCGCGCTTGGGCATTGCGCTGATCTGGAAGATCGTGCTCGTCGTCGAGCTGCTCGGCCGTTCGAGCGGCGTCGGCTTCCAGATCTATCTCTACTTCCAGATATTCGACGTTGCCGCCATCCTTGCCTACACGCTCGCTTTCGTGGCTATCATGCTGTCGATCGAACTCCTTCTGGTGCAGCCACTTGAACGACATGCAACCCGCTGGCGCCGCCGCTCCGCTTAAGGTCGACATTGCCGAGAAGACGTTCCGCTCGGCGGAGGGCGTTACGATCGTTGCGCTGCGCGGTCTTTCCTTCGCGGTGAGACAGGGCGAATTTGCCTGCCTGCTCGGCCCGTCGGGCTGCGGCAAGACAACGACTCTGCGCATTCTGCTGGGCCTCGATCGGCAATTTTCCGGCAGCTATCAACTGCCCGAAGGCGGTTCCGACCGCGTCGCTGCGGTCTTCCAGGAGCCGGTGCTTCTCCCCTGGCGGACGGTGGAGCAGAACGTCCGTCTTGCGCTCGCGCCGCGCCTCAGGGACAAGGACCTGGACTGGCTGTTCGACATTCTGGGGCTTTCGGCAATGCGGGCGCTCTATCCTTCGGAACTTTCGCTCGGCCTGGCGCGCCGCGCCGCGCTCGCCCGGGCTTTCGCCACCGAGCCCGCGGTACTTTTTCTGGACGAGCCGTTCGCCTCAATCGACGAGCGAACCGCCGACAAGTTGCGCCAGCTTCTGATGAGGGTGTGGGCGGCGAGACCCACCACGGCCCTGATGGTCACCCACAATTTGCGCGAGGCGCTTCTGCTTGCCGATCGCATCGTGGTGCTGTCGCCGCGCCCGGCGCATGTGCTGGGTATCTTCGACGTGGGCGTGCCGCGTCACGCCCGTGAGGCGGCATCGCTGGACCAGCTTGTCTCGGAGTTTCACAAGAGGTTTCCGGACGCGGACTGATTGTCCCGAGCGGGCGACGGGTCAGAAGCAGCGGACCTCCGCCTCGGCCTGCGCTCGCCTGAGTTCGGCGTCGGCGGATTTTGCTGGCGCGCTTTGCCGGAACAGAACCCCTCTTTCGCCTGTCTGAAGTCCGAGGCTCCTGAAGGTCTCGGCCGTCTCATAGCGTTCGTAAGGCATGATCGACGCTATGACGTCGATCGAGCATGAACAGCGTTCGAGGGCGGCACGCGTTTCGCCATTAGCCTTCATGCAGCCATACACATAGTCGACGACGGCAACCGTCGGGTAACCTCCGTCGGCCGATGCCGGTGCGGCGCCCGAGAGCGCAACGAGCAAGCCGATCACTTCCAAGTTACCAATCGTCACCATGAACCTCCGCCAGCTTCGTCACCTAGGACAGGTTCTTAAATTAACCTGCCGTGAGGATGTATTAGTGTAGTAAATTCTCGCATAGTATCCAATCTAGATTTGTCAAATATTAGTAACTTTCGTGTTGCGCGGCAGCATATTTTGTTTTGCGCTGCAGCATCAATTGTATAATGAACCTTGCTTTATTCTTTATGATCGCCTATTCTCCAGCGGTTTCCGGCTTCAAGCCTTGTCTGGGAGCGGCGAAGTCTCGCTTATCGAGAGGTTTGGCAATAACGGTGCCCTCTGCCGATCCGAATGAGCCGTGACACGCTGACGGAAGCGCATGTCCCACGACAAGCATGACATGCTTGGGCTGGCCTTTGTGGTCGCCTGCGGAATTGTGAAGACGAGCCTCGGGTGACTATCGACATCGGGAGGACTTCGCATGCGCATACTCGGAAAATTCGCATATCTGCCGATGGCGGCCGCTGGAGTTCTGACAGCGTCGCTTGCCGGAAATGCGTTGGCCAATGACGAACTGAAGGCCCTTGCGGCCGACCCGAAGAACTGGGCCATGCCCACGGGCGACTATGCCAATCAGCGTTATTCCAAGCTGAACCAGATCAACAAGGACAATGCTAAGGATCTGCAGGTCAAGTGGACCTTCTCCACCGGCGTATTGCGCGGCCATGAAGGCGGCCCGCTGGTGATCGGCGACGTCATGTACGTCCATACGCCGTTCCCGAACATTGTTTATGCACTTGATCTCAAGAACGACGGCAGGATCCTCTGGAAATACGAACCGAAGCAGGATCCGAGCGTTATCGCGATCATGTGCTGCGACACAGTCAACCGCGGTCCGGCCTATGGTGACGGAAAGATCATCCTCTACCAGGCCGACACCATGGTGACGGCGCTCGATGCCAAGACCGGCAAGGTCGCCTGGCAAGCCCAGAACGGCGAGAAGATCGACGGGAGCCTGTCCGAATCCGGCACGTCCGCGCCCATGGTGGTCAAGGACAAGGTCATCGTCGGCGTCTCGGGTGCCGAATATGGTGTCCGCGGCCACCTCACTGCCTACAATCTGAGCGACGGCAAGCGTGCCTGGCGGGCCTATTCGACCGGCCCTGATTCAGAAACGCTGATCGACCCGGAGAAGACGACCCATCTCGGCAAGCCGGTCGGCAAGGACTCCGGAATGAACACCTGGGAAGGCGAGCAGTGGAAGACCGGCGGCGGCACCACCTGGGGGTGGTACGCCTATGATCCGGAACTCAACCTCGTCTACTATGGTACGGGCAATCCTTCGACCTGGAATCCCAACCAGAGACCCGGCGACAACCGATGGTCAATGACGATCTTCGCGCGCGACGCCGATACGGGTATGGCCAAGTGGGCCTATCAAATGACGCCGCATGACGAATGGGACTATGACGGCGTCAACGAAATGATCCTTGTCGACGACATGGAGATCATGGGTCAACCGCGCGACGTGCTCGTGCATTTCGACCGCAACGGCTTCGGCTATACGCTCGATCGTGCGACGGGTGAGCTTCTGGTTGCCAAGAAATACGATCCCACCGTGAACTGGGCGACCGAGGTCGTGATGGACCCGAAGAGCGACCAGTATGGCCGTCCGCAGGTGGTGGACAAGTACTCCACCGAGCATAACGGCGAGGACTTCAACACCACGGGCGTTTGCCCGGCGGCGCTTGGAACGAAAGACCAACAACCGGCAACCTATTCGCCGAAGACGAAGCTGTTCTATGTGCCGACCAACCATGTCTGCATGGACTACGAGCCCTACCGGGTGAGCTACACGGCCGGCCAAGCCTATGTGGGCGCGACCGTGAACATGTACCCGACGCCCAACAGTCACGGCGGCATGGGCAATTTCATCGCTTGGGACGCGGCCAAGGGCGAGATCGTCTGGTCGAAGCCGGAACAGTTCTCGGTGTGGTCGGGTGCGCTCGCAACGGAAGGCGACGTGATCTTCTACGGCACGCTTGAGGGCTACATCAAGGCCGTGGATATGCAGGGAAATGAACTCTACAAGTTCAAGACTCCCTCAGGCATCATCGGCAACATCAACACCTACGAGCATGGTGGCAAGCAATATATTGCGGTGCTGTCGGGTGTCGGTGGCTGGGCAGGCATTGGGCTTGCCGGCGGCCTTCTGGCGGCCGAAGGTGCAGCGGCGTGGCAACAGGCCGTAGCGGGCGAGAAAGCTCCGACCGAAGAAAGCGAAGCCATCGCCACGGCGGGTTTGGGTGCGGTGGGCGGCTATGCCGCACTGGCCGAGTACACCACACTCGGCGGGCAACTGACCGTATTCGGTCTCCCGGATTGATAGCCGGGCAAACCCTGCCTGAACGAGAGCCCGTATCAGCAGAGGCTGCCGGGCTCTCGGCTTCACCAACAGAATCTCACGCCCTCAGCCATGGTCGATGGCGGTTGGAAGACGAGGTCACGCATGTCACCACGCTTCATCAGTTCGGCGCTTGCCGTGGTCCTCCTGCTGAGTGCAAGTGGCACTCTCCGCGCTGCCGAGGACAGCAAGGAAAAGGCGGCCAGCGCCACGGAGGAAGACGGCAAGCATTTCGACGCCGACGGCAATCCCACCTTCAAGATCGAGAACGGCGTCGTCGATTGGTACACTTTCAACGGATATCGCCGCTATCACGCCGATTGTCATGTCTGCCACGGGCCCGATGGCGAAGGCTCCTCCTATGCGCCGGCTCTCGCCAAGACCATGATCAACCTCGATTACGGGACCTTCCTGTCGATCGTCGCCGAAGGACGCAAGAGTGTCGTCGGCGGCAAGGAGGTCGTCATGCCGGCCTTCGGCGAAAACAAGAATGTCTATTGCTATCTCGACGACATCTACATCTACCTGCGCGCCCGCGCCGTCGGCGCTGCGCCCCGAGGGCGTCCGCCCAAGAAGGCCGACAAGCCGGAGGCGGCTACCGCCTATGAAACGTCCTGCATGGGGGGATGAGATGGCACACGGCATCCAGCGGACCTGCAGGGCTTTCATTTCCCTGGTGGCGGCCGTGCTGATGCCATGGCAAGCGCATTCGCAGAGTGCCGGGCTCGGGGCTGCCGGCGAACTGGTCGACCCGGAGACGCTGCGGGTCTGCGCCGACCCCTCCAACATGCCCTTCTCCGACGAGAGCGGCGAAGGCTTCGAGAACAAGCTCGCCGAGATGGTCGCGGCCGCGACGGGACGAAGCTCGGTCGCCTACACGTGGTTTCCCTCGATCCCGGGTTTCGTCCGCAATACGCTCGGCGCCAATCGCTGCGACATCATCATGGGCTACGCGCAAGGGGACGAACTGGTCCAGAATACCAACGCCTATTACCGCTCGTCCTATGTGCTGATCTACAGGAAGGATGGCGATCTTGCCGGCGTCGAAACGCTGAGCGACCCGAGGCTTCTCGACAAGCGGATCGGCGTGGTCCACGCAACGCCACCCTCCGCAAAGATGGCGGCGGCAAAACTGATGCGCAAAGCGAAGGTCTATCCTCTCGTGGTCGACACGCGGAACGTGCCATCGATGGCCGAGGTGATGATCCGGGACATGGTGGCAGGCGTGATTGACGCGGCCGTGGTCTGGGGGCCGATGGCGGGCTATTATGCAGAAAAGTCGAAGGTCGCGATGGCGATCGTGCCCCTAACCGGGGAGAAGGGCGGCTCGCGCATGACCTATCGGATCACGATGGGGGTGCGGCCGTCCGATCAGCAATGGAAACGCACGCTTAACACCTTCATCCGGGACAATCAGGCGGACATCAACAAACTCCTGCTCTCCTATGGTGTGCCGCTGCTCGATGAACAGGACGAGAGGATCACGCAGTGACGGCCGGCGACGTCGCTCTTGTCTCTGAGATGATCACCGGTGGTCACCGGCCAAGATTGACTGCGAGCGTCGGGAAGAGGGCTGCGTTTGGTCGGGTATACTGACGAAGCAGCCCAAGTCGATTATAATGTGCAAAGGGGGATGGAGACATGGACGTACGCGCCGCCGTCGCCACTGAGGCCGGCAAGCCGCTGGAAATCATGACGGTTCAGCTCGAGGGCCCGAAGGCCGGCGAGGTGCTGATCGAGGTCAAGGCCACCGGCATCTGCCACACCGACGATTTCACCCTCTCGGGTGCCGACCCGGAAGGGCTGTTCCCGGCGATCCTCGGCCATGAGGGTGCCGGCATCGTCGTCGACGTCGGCCCCGGCGTCACGAGCGTGAAGAAGGGCGACCATGTCATTCCGCTCTATACGCCGGAATGCCGCGCCTGCCCGTCCTGCCTCAGCCGCAAGACCAATCTCTGCACCGCCATCCGCGCCACCCAGGGGCAAGGCGTCATGCCGGACGGCACCTCGCGGTTCTCGATCGGCAAGGACAAGATCCACCACTATATGGGCTGCTCGACCTTCGCCAACTTCACCGTGCTGCCGGAGATCGCGCTCGCCAAGGTCAATCCGGACGCTCCGTTCGACAAGATCTGCTATATCGGCTGCGGCGTCACCACCGGCATCGGCGCGGTGGTCAACACCGCCAAGGTGGAGATGGGCTCGACCGCGATCGTCTTCGGTCTCGGCGGCATCGGTTTGAACGTCATCCAGGGGCTGCGGCTTGCCGGCGCCGACATGATCATCGGCGTCGATCTGAACAACGACAAGAAGGCCTGGGGCGAGAAGTTCGGCATGACCCACTTCGTCAACCCGACGGAGATCGACGGCGACATCGTCGCCCATCTGGTCAACATGACGAAGCGCGGCGCCGACCAGATCGGCGGCGCCGACTACACCTTCGACTGCACCGGCAATGTGAAGGTGATGCGCCAGGCGCTGGAGGCCTCGCATCGCGGCTGGGGCAAGTCGGTGGTGATCGGCGTCGCCGGCGCCGGCCAGGAGATTTCCACCCGGCCGTTCCAGCTGGTCACCGGCCGCCAATGGATGGGCACCGCCTTCGGCGGCGCCCGCGGCCGCACCGACGTGCCGAAGATCGTCGACTGGTACATGGAGGGCAAGATCGAGATCGACCCGATGATCACCCACACCATGCCGCTCGACGAGATCAACAGGGGCTTCGAGCTGATGCATTCGGGCGAGAGCATCCGGAGCGTGGTGATCTATTGAGCGTATCTGCGGGTCGCTGGGACCAACCGAAGCGCCACAGCACCCGAGAGGATTGGGCTTCGGCACAACAGGGAGGACACGCAATGGACAGTTCTATTCGAATTCATCCGGCGGTGGATGGCGGCATCAGGGCGGCCAGCCCGAATTTTGCCGGAGGCACGCTTGTCTGCGACTGCGCGGACAGGCCGGTCAAGGTGCGGATCGAGGGACAGATCGCCCACAACCACGCCTGCGGCTGCACCAAATGCTGGAAGCCTGGCGGCGCCTATTTCTCCATTGTCGCGGTTGTTCCGCATGACAAGGTGACGGTGCTCGAAAATGGCGACAAGCTGCAGGTGGTCGATCCCTCGGCGCTGATCCAGCGGCACGCCTGCCGCGAGTGCGGCGTTCATATGTATGGGCCGGTGGAGCGCGAGCATGCCTTCCAGGGGCTGGACTTCATTCATCCCGAGCGCTTCCAGGAGGCGGGCTGGGCCCCGCCCGGCTTTGCGGCCTTCGTGTCCTCCATCATCGAAGCGGGTGTCGACCCCAGTCGCATGGATGGCATTCGGGGCCGCCTGCGAGAGCTTGGACTGGAGCCCTATGATTGCCTGTCGCCAGCCCTGATGGACTATGTGGCCACCTGGGTCGCGAAAAAATCGGGCGCACTTTCCAGCTGATCGGCACAGGCCGAGTCGAGGCCGCCTTACAGCGCGCTGAGCAAAGCGCGCTGTAAGCGCGTTTGCACGAGCTTCGAGTCGCGCATGATAAGCCCGCAAAATCCGTGAGAATTTAAGCACGCGTTGAATTTAAAGGCAGTCGGCTATCCACAAGGAACTCTTCGCGCAGAGCTTTGTTTGGCCCCCAGAGGATAACGGACGCAGTGCGTCCCCAACAGCGAGGCGAAGAGAGCAAAATGTCGATACGTCTTGTAGCGGCTACCGCCGTCCCCCTTCTTCTGGCTGCGCCGGCATTCGCGGACTGCCGCCAGGAACTCGAGAAGCTCGACCAGGCTATCGTTTCCGCCGAAACGGGCGGTTCCGGCGGGGCGGTTACGCAGCACCAGGAAGAGGTTACCGCCGGCGAACAGAAGAAGGGCGTCGGAACGGAAATAACCGGATCGACCGGTACCCAGACCGAAGCGATATCGCCCCATCAGGAGCAGGTAACCGGAACCCGTACCGGTGAAAGCGCCGACAAGCCAAGTACCTTGGCGGCCGAGGCCCGCAAGATGGCGGACGCCGGCGACGAGGCGGGCTGTATGAAGAAGCTGACGGAAATCAAGGGCCTGATCGGCGAGAAGTGAAGGCTCGCAGGCAATGGCACGCTGACGGTTTTCCGGCCAGTGCTACTGCATGTCTCCATAAATCGACCTCGATTTAAGGAGAAAGACACTAAGGGACCGCTCCCAACGGCGCTTTCCGAAGGGCATAGCGCGTCATCTCGTTCCGCGTGCCTCCTTTGGAAGGCGCCTTCCAGCGCGGCGCATTCGGGGATAGCTGCAAACGCCGTGCGCCTTGTTCTTGGTCATCTCCATACCGCCTCCCGAAACCGGGGCATATTGTGGGCGACGCGCATTAGACCGCCGTATAGGGAACCCCCTCCTCGTTGATATCCGATCCGTACTCCCGATCAATAGTTCGGTCGGGAGCCCTGCTGCTATGCTCAGCTACATACTCCCGCGGAGAGCCGTTTCCGCCGGGCGCCATGATCAAAAAGCGGCGCTGGGGAGCGCCAGAGGCGCTGCAACGGCGGCTCAAATTGAGGTGTGGAATATGAGCAAGCCAGCAGCGGTCCTCCTTGCCGTCGCGACAGCCGTTCCGGCAGCTGCGCATGATGCGACGCCGACGGCGGCGCAGCCGAACGGATGGACCTATCCGTTCTCATGCTGCAGCGGAATGGACTGCCGCGAAATCCGGGATCAGGCGGTTCTCGAAGGGCCGCGAGGGTATGTCATCAAGCTAACGGGCGAGCTCATCATGCCGCGGGACACTCGCATCAAAAACAGCCCGGACGGGCAGTTTCACCACTGCACCGTGGCCGGCGAGCCCACGGGGCGCACCATCTGCCTCTTCGTTCCTCCGCGTTCCTTCTAGGGATTGTGACCATGACACAGGAACCCAACAGCATCGAAATCGATCTGCTCCCATTGCAGCTGTTCTCCCAGCGCGTATCGGAAGGATGGACCGCCCTGCCGGGCCATCCGCTCTACATGCCGCCCGACTATGCGCCACGGCCGAATCCGCACTCGGAAGCGCATTTGATGACATTTTGCGTTACGCCGCGGGAGCCGGCCGCGCATCAGGGGGGCCGAGCTCTGCGCGCCCCGACATCCGCCTTCACACTTTACGTCACCGGAACCCGCTTCGGCCTTTCCTGGTACTCGCTGGAGCTTGTTCGCCTGGTTGAGGAAGAACTCAGCCCTCCTGTGCAGACCTTGACCATACATTAGGGTCAAGGCGCCCATCGGGCCTTACGCCATCTTTTACCTGGCCGCGACCGGCTCGAAGCTGACGATCGCGGCGCCCTTCCTCTCTCCCACCACTTCAGAAGAGATTGATCCGCTCATGTGGTCCCCGCGGCCATCCGGGTGCTCGTTCCCGCACGACTTCCGGGCGCCGGGCTATGACCCGCAGATCGATGCCGACAAAAAAAGCCCCTCCGGGACGGGGAGGGGCACAAAGCGGGCCGATCTGAAAGCAAATGGCCCGACGGGAAGAAGTAGCCCTGAGGGTAACAGCAAGGGTCCGCGACGGCTATTGGCCAGGAGGAAAGATCGGGCACCGGCGCGGAGGGGATGACCTATACGTGAGGCCATCATGTCTTATACGAACTTATGAGCCTTGCGGATTTCCGGGCGCGAGCTTCAGCTTGTCCGCCATGCGGGCGAGCTCCGGCAAGGACTTCGCCCGCATCTTCTGCATCACCTGGCTGCGATGGACCTTCACCGTGATCTCGCTGACGCCCAGATCGCCGGCGATCTGCTTGTTGAGCCGTCCCGCCACCACCAAAGCCATCACCTCGCGCTCCCGGGGCGTCAGGCTCTCGTAACTTGCATGCAAGGTGGACAAGGCCTTTTCATTCTCAAGCCAGGCACGGTCGCGGGCGAGGCCGAGATGAACGGCGTCGAGAAGATCCTGATCGCGGAACGGCTTCGTCAGGAACTCGATTGCCCCTCCCTTCATCGCCTGCACGGACATTGGAATGTCGCCATGCCCGGTAATGAAGACGATCGGGAGCTGAATGTCTCGCCGCGACAGCTCCCGCTGACATTCAAGCCCACTTTGCCCGGGCAGGCGGACATCGAGCACGAGGCAGCTCGGCCCGGCTGGTCGACCTGAATTGAGGAGGTCGCTCACCGAGGCGAGGAGTTGCACTTCAAACCCGACGGACCGCAGCAGGCTGCCGAGCGCCTCGCGAATTGCCGGATCGTCATCGATGACGATGACGGTTGCAGGCGCCTCGGTCATGTCGTCGCTCCCCAACAGGGAGCCCGCTCTTGTTGAAGCGATCTGTCGGCGCCCGCCGCTGCGGCCTCGCGCGGAGGCGAAGCGGCAGAGCGCGGGTGACGCGATGTCAACACTCCCCTCTCCTCAGCCATTTCCGAAACGAACTCGTCTCGTAGCTCAGCATGCGCCCGAATTATCTCGGTCACAAGGCATGGCGACGGGGCTGGTGGGGCGTCGCGTTCGGGCCGCTGCGGAGCGGCATCGTCGGCACCCGCGAGCCGGGAAATTCACGCTCGTCGCGCGGACCCTTCCGATGAAGCTATACCATTGTATAGGGTGCTCTGCCTTTGTCGCCCCCGCTTGCTGCTGTAAGTTACGACCTGCTCCGTAACGCTCGATTTCAGCAAGACGCCATCGCGTATTTGGAGGCGGCAGTGCCAACCAAGAAGCCTCTCATTGCGATCGTCGATGACGACCAGTCGATGCGCGAGGCGACCACGGGCCTTATGAGATCGCTGGGGTTCGACGCGGAGGCCTTTTCATCCGCCGACCATTTCCTTGCCTTCCCCCGTCTTCGCGACACGGACTGCCTGGTTACGGACATCCACATGCCAGGCATGAGCGGGCTCGAGCTGCACCGCCGGCTCGTCGACTTGGGCGTGAGCATGCCGACCGTCCTGATCACTGCCTATCCGAACGAGAATCTGCGGGCGCGCGGGCTGAGCCCGGACATTGTCGGCTATCTGGAAAAGCCGTTTGGCGAGCAGGAACTGCTGACCTGCATCCGCTCAGCCCTGGAGCGGCATCCCAGGTGATTGAAGTCCGAACCGCTGCCGCTACAGCGATCCTTCTACGTCCCCGCAGCAGAAACGCTGTCGTCCGGATACGTGGGCAGGCAGAATTGAAAAACGGCTCCCCAGGGTTCCTTAGCTTCGGCCCATAGCCGGCCCCCATGCGCCTCGATGATCGAACGGCAGATTGCCAGTCCCATGCCCAGACCCTCGGCCTTCGTCGTATAAAACGCCTCGAACACGCGCTCCGTATCCTTCGGTTCCAGTCCGACGCCGGTGTCCTGCACCGCCACCAACGCCATCCCGGATGCTTCGGATCTGGAGGTGATGAGCAACTCTCGTGGCCGGTCCGCGACTTTCTTCATAGACTCGATGCCGTTCATCACCAGGTTCAGAATTACCTGCTGCAGTTGGACCCGGTCGCCTGCGACAGGCGGCAGGTCCTCAGCCAGTTCGGTTCGCAGCGTCACGCGGTGGCCGCGGACCTCGCCGTGAACGAGTGCTATCGAATCTTCGATGAGACCGTTCAGATCCACCTGTGCCGTGACCGTCGCCGTCTTCTTCAGGAGGCCCCGCACCCGGCCGATCACCTCGCCGGCGCGGTGGCCGTCCCGCACGATGCGCCCCAGCGTCTGCCGCGCTTCCTCGAGGTTGGGGGGCTGGCTTGCAAGCCAGCGCAGGGCGGCGTTGGCATTGGTGACCACGGCGGCCAGCGGCTGGTTGACCTCGTGAGCGATCGAGGATGTCAGGGCGCCCATCGTCGTTACGCGGGTGACATGGGCAAGCTCCGCCTGCGCCTGCTGCAGCGCTTCCTCGGCTCGCTTTCGGTCTTCGATGTCGACGAGGAAACCGTACCATTTGACAATGTTTCCGTGCTCGTCCCTGAGCGGCACGGCACTTTCGAACCACCAGCGATACTCGCCGTCCGACGCTCGGCGGATCCGCACCTCGGCCTCGAAGGGTCGCCCCGTTACCAGGGACGCACGCCATCTGGACATGTAGTGCTCGAGGTCGTCCGAGTGGAACCGGGCTTCGGGCTCCCAGTCTGCCCGCGGAACCCCGTCGAGAGACAGGCCGGTGAACTCCTGCCACCGCCGATTGATGAAATCGATGCGGCCATCGGGCAAGGCGGTCCACACCATTGCCGGAACTGTCTCAATCACCTCGCGAAGTTCCTCTTCGCTGCGCCGGGCGGCCTCTTCGGCGCGCTTGCGCTCGGTAACGTCTTCGCAGACGATCAGGATGACGGGCCGCTTCCTGATCACCATCGATCGGGCCGTCTCGCGAACCCAGAGCATCGAGCCGTCCTTGCGGATCTTACGCAGCTCCCAGCTCATCGCCTGGCCGAGATGTTCGAGGCAGGCGGCCGCATGCCGCATCACGGCGTCCCGGTCCGCCTCGTAAAAGACGTCCTGCACGGGACGGCCGATCAATTCGTCGACCGTGTAACCGAGCTGCTCCGCCCCAAAGGGGTTCACGGACACAATTGTGCCGGTCGCGTCCACCATGAAATACATCGTCGGATTGTTCTCGAATACGGCTCTCCACTGTTCCTCGCTGTCGCGCAGCGCCTCTTCCGCCCGCTTGCGTTCCGTGATGTCCTGGATCGTGCCGAACATGCTGAGCGCCCGGCCCGACATGTCCCTGGTCAGATCGCCTTGGCTGTGAACGATACGCTGCTCGCCGGTGGGCCGGATGATGCGGTACTCCAGGTCGTAACGCGACTCGCCGCGCACGGCTTCGGTGGCGGCCTTGCTCCAGCTCGACCGGTCCTCCGGATGTATCCGATCGACCGCTTCGGCGAGACTGACCGCGCCAGCGCGCGGCGCCAGCCCGAAGATGCGGTAGGTCTCCTCGGACCAGGTGAGACAATCCGTGCCGAGATCGCGTTCCCAATAGCCTACATGGGTAACGCGCTGCGCTTCTGCGAAATTGGCCTCACTTCGACGCAGCCCCTCCAGCGTCTCCTTGAGACGGGAGGTCATGAGGGTGAAGGCTTCGGTAAGCAGCCCGACTTCATCGTTTCGGCGAACCTTGGGAACGTCCCGCCATTCCCCGCTTGCTATCGCATGCGCCGCCTGCGTCAGCGCCGTCAGCGGCCGCAAGGTGCGTCCGACCACCGCAAGTCCGAGAACCACGAAGCTGGCGATGATGGCGGCGCCGACGCCGATGGAGAGAATGGCCGCGCGGAACACAGGCGTCAGGAAATCCGAAGCCGGCACGGCCGAGACGATCGTCCAGTTCAGCGCAGCGGGTTCGACCCCGTCGACCGCCGCATAGATCGTGCCGTGCTCAGGATCGCTGAAGGAAAACACGCTCGGCTCAGCCGAAGACGACCCGGCGACGGCTGGATACCGGCCAAGGTAGCCGGCGGTCGCGTGGACAATGGGATCGGTGGCCGCGGATGCCTGCAGACGCACATGCCCGCCATCAGCACCGATGGTGACGGGCGACACGCCTCCCGAAGCTCCTATCAAATGTCCGCTGGCGTCAACGATGAAGGCACGGCCATTGTCGCCGACATCGAGCGTCTGTAGGGACCTGGAAAGTTGCGTGAGGATGAGGTCGATCCCGCCCACCCCAACGAAGTTGCCGTTCTTGTCGACGACCGGAGTGGAAAGGGACGTCCCCAGAATCGGCTCGACCAGACCGAGATAGGGCTCCGTCCAATATCGCGCGCCCGTTTTCTTTGCCTCAACGTACCAGGTCCTTCCGCGTGCATCGAACGGGGCTTCCGACTTGCGCAAACGGCCGATCCTGCCGCCTTCCAATGCTTCGAACTCGCGCACGACGCCGGCACGAAAATCATCGGTCATCAGGAACACGACGCTCGAATCCGCCAGTCGTCCGACAGAAACGAGCCCGCCGGCCTCGTTGCCGAAAAACATCCAGTCGACATCGGGCTCCTCGGCCAACAAAGCATAAAGCTCCCGTGCGACCGCCTCGCGATCACGGAGCGCGACGTCGCGGCGGAGAAGATCATTGGCGAGGCGCGATACCGCCTTCTCGGCGGCGCGAACCCGATGGCCGACGTCGCGATTGACGGCTTGAGTCACCTCCCGGATCAGGCGCTCCGACATGATCGAGACGATAAAATTCCCCGTCCAAATCCATAAGCCGGCCAACACGAGACATAGAACGAGAACGACGCCTGCGACGGGGAGGATTAAGCGGTGCCGTAACATGATCCCCGAGTTCCCCCGGATTAATATTCTCCGTTGCTTATATTGCGCCCGTGGATGCGCTCCGGCAATTGACCTGCCACTGAACTTTCATCCAGCGGCGATTAGAGCCTCGGCGGTTTTCATTACGCCACTTGGCGCGGTGGGAGCAACCGGCGGAAGCGCGTAGCCTTCATCTTGCGCAGCGTTGGAGCCGGTTGCGGCGATGGTTCCGGCATAGCTTGCCGGGGTCTGATATCCGAGCGATGAGTGCGGCCGGGAATGGTTATAATCGTCTGCCCATTCGGCGATGGCGCTGCGGGCATGATCGAGACCGAAAAACAGGCTTTCGTTCAGCAGCTCGTCGCGCATCCGCCCGTTGAAGGACTCGATATAGCCGTTCTGCATCGGCTTTCCCGGTGCGATGTAATGCCACTCGACCTTGTGCTCCTTTGACCAGGCGAGGATCGCGTTCGACGTGAATTCCGTGCCATGGTCGGAGACAATCATGCCGGGCTTGCCGCGCCGCTCGAGGAGCGCCGTCAATTCGCGAGCAACACGACGGCCGGAGATCGAGGTGTCGGGGATCGCTGCCAGGCATTCGCGCGTCACGTCATCGACGATGTTGAGCACGCGAAATCTTCTTCCGCAGGCGAACTGATCATGGACGAAATCCAGCGACCAGCGGGCATTGGCCTTCGCTTCGACCAGTATCGGCGCACGCGTGCCGACGGCACGCCGCCTGGCTTTCCGCTTGCGAACCGTAAGCCCTTCCTCGCGATACAGCCGATAGATGCGGTTGACGCCGGACGGCTCTCCCTCCCGCCTGAGCAGGACGAACAGTCGCCGGTAGCCGAAACGCCGTCGCTCGTTGGCGAGGTCGCGAAGCTTCTTCCGCAGTTCGGCCTCTGACGGTCGGCGTGACCGATAGCGCACCATCTTCCGGTCAGCGGAGATGATCTGGCAGGCCCGCCGCTCCGAGAGGCCCATGACGGCCTTCAGATGCGCGACGGCTTCACGCTTGGCGGCGGGCCTTACCATTTTTTTGCAAGAAGCTCGCGGAGTGCGGCGGCATCCAGCATCTGCTCGGCGAGCAGCTTCTTCAGCTTGGCGTTCTCCTCTTCGAGCGCCTTCAGGCGCTTCGCCTCGGAAACCTCCATGCCCCGTATTTGGCTTTCCAATTGTAAAATGTCGCATCCGAAATCCCATGCTTGCGGCAGAGGTCCGCCACCTTCGCGCCAGCCTCCTGCTCCTTCAGTACCGCAATAATCTGCTCTTCCGTAAATCTCTGCTTCTTCATGCGTCCGTCCTTCAATAGGCCGGACTCTAATCCAAACTGGAGGAAATTACCCGTGGCAGGTCACCTCGATCCGGACAAGGGAGGCGGAGGACAGGTTCGGCGGGGCTTGTGCCGGCTTCAGCGGGGGTTGCGCGGGGAGGCGAACGCAAAAAGGCCCGCGCTTGGCGGGCCGTTTTGAGGACTGTTTGGTTGCGGGGGCAGGATTTGAACCTGCGGCCTTCAGGTTATGAGCCTGACGAGCTACCGGGCTGCTCCACCCCGCGTCAAGTCGTCGAATTCCGAGTTGTGTTGGCCCGGTCTTGGGAGGGGCCGGGTGTGTGCGAGAAGATGTTTTTGACTTGCGCTTTGCAGACCTGGCAGCGACCTACTCTCCCGCGTCTTAAGACGAAGTACCATCGGCGCTGGGGCGTTTCACGGCCGTGTTCGGAATGGGAACGGGTGCAGCCACCCCGCCAGAACCACCAGGTCGGCAAAGCGCAAGTTTTGCTCCCGGAGGGAGCAATTGTGAGAAGCTGGTGAGGCTTTCGCCTCTTTTTTTGAACACGTCTTTTGTCTGCCGCCCCGGCCGAATGCCGCAAGCGCAGAGCGCGTCGCGCCTTGTGGCGCGCGCCGTCCGCAGCGAAGCGATCTTCCGATCGCGACAGCGTGAGGACAGAAGATAGCATCATCAAACTTCGTTTGATGAGCATAGGCAACAAGAACGATCAAGCCGATCGAACGATTAGTACCGGTAAGCTTCATGCGTTGCCGCACTTCCACACCCGGCCTATCAACGTGGTCGTCTTCCACGGTTCTCGAGGGAATACTCGTTTTCAGGTGGGTTTCCCGCTTAGATGCCTTCAGCGGTTATCCCTTCCATATATAGCTACCCTGCTATGCCCTTGGCAGGACAACAGGTCCACCAGAGATATGTCCATCCCGGTCCTCTCGTACTAGGGACAGATCCTGTCAATATTCCTACACCCACGGCAGATAGGGACCGAACTGTCTCACGACGTTCTGAACCCAGCTCACGTACCGCTTTAATTGGCGAACAGCCAAACCCTTGGGACCTGCTCCAGCCCCAGGATGCGATGAGCCGACATCGAGGTGCCAAACAACCCCGTCGATATGGACTCTTGGGGGTCATCAGCCTGTTATCCCCGGCGTACCTTTTATCCGTTGAGCGATGGCCCTTCCACGCGGGACCACCGGATCACTATGACCGACTTTCGTCTCTGCTCGACTTGTCAGTCTCGCAGTCAGGCGGGCTTATGCCATTGCACTCGACGAGCGATTTCCGACCGCTCTGAGCCCACCATCGCGCGCCTCCGTTACTCTTTCGGAGGCGACCGCCCCAGTCAAACTACCCACCATACACTGTCCCGGATCCGGATGACGGACCGCGGTTAGACATCCATGACGATAAGGGTGGTATTTCAAGGATGGCTCCACAGGAACTGGCGTCCCTGCTTCAAAGCCTACCACCTATCCTACACATGCCGACACGAATGCCAGTGTAAAGCTATAGTAAAGGTGCACGGGGTCTTTCCGTCTGACCGCAGGAACCCCGCATCTTCACGGGGAATTCAATTTCACTGAGTCTGCGTTGGAGACAGCGGGGAAGTCGTTACGCCATTCGTGCAGGTCGGAACTTACCCGACAAGGAATTTCGCTACCTTAGGACCGTTATAGTTACGGCCGCCGTTTACTGGGGCTTCGATTCAGAGCTTGCACCCCTCCTCTTAACCTTCCAGCACCGGGCAGGCGTCAGACCCTATACGTCGTCTTGCGACTTCGCAGAGCCCTGTGTTTTTGATAAACAGTCGCTACCCCCTGGTCTGTGCCACCCCATCATGGTTGCCCATAATGGGGTCACGCTTCTTCCGAAGTTACGCGTGCAATTTGCCGAGTTCCTTCAACGCAGTTCTCTCAAGCGCCTTGGTATACTCTACCTGACCACCTGTGTCGGTTTCGGGTACGGTCTATACGGTGGAGCTATTTCCCGGGACCGCGTCCAAGCCTGGACAATCCAATAAGTCCAGACAAGTTAAGCGATCCGTCACTACCACCAGGCCCACGAATATTAACGTGGTTCCCATCGACTACGCGTGTCCGCCTCGTCTTAGGGGCCGGCTAACCCTGCTCAGATTAACTTTAAGCAGGAACCCTTGGTCTTTCGGCGAGAGGGTCTCTCACCCTCTTTATCGTTACTCATGTCAACATTCGCACTTCCGATACCTCCAGGACCCCTCACGGGTATCCCTTCACAGGCTTACGGAACGCTCCGCTACCACGTGCCTTGCGGCACATCCTCAGCTTCGGTGCATGGCTTCAGCCCCGTTACATTTTCGGCGCAAAGACCCTTATTTAGACCAGTGAGCTGTTACGCTTTCTTTAAATGATGGCTGCTTCTAAGCCAACATCCTGGTTGTTTTGGGATCCTCACATCCTTTCCCACTTAGCCATGACTTGGGGACCTTAGCTGGAGGTCAGGGTTGTTGCCCTTTTCACGACGGACGTTAGCACCCGCCGTGTGTCTGCCGACTAGTACTCCCCGGTATTCGGAGTTTGGTTAGGATCAGTAAGACGGTGAGTCCCCATAGCCCATCCAGTGCTCTACCCCCGGGGTATTCGGTCGACGCTCTACCTAAATAGATTTCGCGGAGAACCAGCTATTTCCGAGTTTGATTGGCCTTTCACCCCTAGCCACAAGTCATCCCAATCTATTGCAACAGATGCGGGTTCGGTCCTCCAGTTGGTGTTACCCAACCTTCAACCTGCTCATGGCTAGATCACTC
>NZ_CP023063.1:3200000-3722500 GCF_002288505.1 Sinorhizobium sp. CCBAU 05631 | reverse complement strand
ATTTCAACGCCTGGGGCGGCTCCGAGAATATCAACGCCTATATTCGCTGGGCGGGCGGCGAGATGAAATCCCGCTACGGCGTCGACGTGGTGCATGTGAAGCTCGACGATACGGCGAAAGCGGTCGCAACGGTGGTTGCGGAGAAGGCGGCGGGGAAGAACGACGGCGGTGCGGTCGATCTCGTCTGGATCAACGGCGAGAATTTCGCGGCGATGAAGCGCGAAGGGCTTCTCTTCGGGCCCGACTGGGCGACGAAACTGCCGAACTGGCGCTATGTCGATCATGAGACCAAGCCGACGGTGCTTCGGGATTTCACCATTCCGACCGAGGGGCTGGAAAGCCCTTGGGGTGGCGCCAAGCTGGTGTTCTTCCATGATACGGCGCGAACGCGGAAAGCCGATCTGCCCGATTCGGCAAAAGGGCTCCTGACGTGGGCGGAAGCCAATCCGGGCCGCTTTTCCTATCCTCAGCCACCGGATTTCACCGGCACCTCCTTCCTGAAGCAAGTGTTGATCGAGCTCATCGACGACAAGCCCAAGCTGCAACGGCCGGTCGACGACGCGACTTTCGCGGCGGATGCCGCGCCGCTGTTCGCCTATCTCGACAAGCTAACACCGCTTCTGTGGCGGCAAGGCAAAGCCTATCCGCAGAACTATCCCGACATGAAGCAGAAGCTCGCCGATGGCGAGCTCGATATCATCTTCGCGTTCAACCCGGCGGAGGCGTCGTCGGCTATCGCCAATGGCGAGCTTCCGGACACGGTGCGCTCCTTCGTCTTTTCCGGCGGCACGCTCGGCAACACGCATTTCCTCGCCATCCCTTATAATGCCACGGCGAAGGCCGGGGCGCTGCTCGTCGCCGATTTCCTGCTTTCGCCCGAAGCGCAACTGCGCAAGCAGGATCCGAAGGTCTGGGGAGATCCGACCGTTCTTTCCGTGGCAAAGCTTGCCGCCGAGGATCGATCCGCCTTCGAAAAGCTCGATCTCGGCATTGCCACTCTGAAGCCGGACGAGCTCGGACCGGCGCTCGACGAGCCGCATCCGGACTGGATGATACGCATCGAGGCCGAATGGATCCGGCGCTATGGGGCGGCCAATTAGCGTCAAAGCGTTGAAGGGATCGCGCACTTTTACCGCGAACACGCTTCTTGCCCTGATCCTGGGACTGCCGATCCTTGCCGGCGTGGCGGGAGTCATCCTGCCTGCCTTCGGCTACCTCCCGGCGCTCGGCGGCTCGGAATTCACGCTCGGTCATTTCGCCGAGCTTGCCGGCCAGCCGCATATCCTGCGCTCGAGCCTCACCGGCCTCGTGATCGGCCTGACCACCACCGGCGCTGCCGTTGCGATCGTCGGCACTTTCCTGGCAGGATTTGCCGGAACGCCGGCCTTTTCCCGCATTCAGCACATGGTGTCGCCGCTGCTTGCCGTTCCGCATGCGGCCGCCGCCTTCGCGCTGGCCTTCCTCGTGGCGCCCTCGGGCTTTCTCCTTCGGCTCGTTTCGCCGGAACTGACCGGCTTCGGGCGGCCGCCGCAATGGCTCGTTCCGAACGATCCGCTCGCTCTCTCGATGCTCGTCGGGCTGATCACCAAGGAAGTACCCTTCCTCTTCCTGATCGCGCTCGCCGCGTTGCCGCATCTGCCGCTCCGCCAATCCCGACAATTGACCGCAGCGCTCGGCTATGGGCGCCTGATCGGCTTTCTCGTCAGCCTCTGGCCGGCCCTCTACCGGCAGCTCCGCCTGGCGGTGTTCGCGGTCCTCGTCTATTCCGTCTCGGTCGTCGACGTCGCGATCATCCTCGGACCGCAGCTGCCGGCAACGCTGCCGGTGCGGATCGCCCAATGGACGGCGGATCACGACCTCGGCGCCCGGTTTCTCGCCTCGGCGGCCGCCCTGCTGCAGCTTGCCGTCGTTCTTGGAGCGGTCGCAATCTGGCTGCTGATCGAACGGCTCGGTCGATTTGTCCTCCGCAAGCTGACCTATTCGGGGCGGCGCCTGAGAAACGACGCCATGCCCCGGTTCGTCTCAGCTTTCGCAATGGCCGGCTGCGCCGCCTCCATCTTCCTCGGCATTACCCTACTCGGCCTCTGGTCGGTTGCCGGGCTCTGGCCATTCCCGGCGGCCTTGCCGGCGGAGCTCACGCTGCAAACCTGGTTGCGAACGCTGCCGCCGCTCTGGCCGGCGCTCCGAACCACGATTGCCCTCGCTCTCCTGTCGGCGGCGCTCGCTCTCTTTTGTGCCATTCTGCTGCTCCACCGTAACGGCGCCGCAGAGCGTGGCAGGAACGTGCCGCGTCACCGATTGCTCTATCTTCCGCTGCTGCTGCCGGAAATCAGTTTCGTTTTCGGCCTGCAGATCCTGATCATCTCGGCAGGACTTAAACCCGCGTTTTGGAGTGTTCTGGCAGTCCACTTCCTGTTCGCCTTGCCTTACGTGCTGCTGTCGCTCTCCGCCCCCTGGCGCGAGCTCGATCCGCGCTTCGAAAGGGTCGCGGCCGGCTTCGGCAAGTCCGCGCTGCGAACGCTGCTGACCGTCCGCCTGCCGCTCCTGTTTCGCGCATGCCTCACCGCCTTTGCCGTCGGCTTTTCGGTGTCCGTCAGCCTCTATCTTCCGACGCTGCTGATCGGCGCGGGGCGGCTGACGACGATTGCCACCGAGGCGGTGGCGCTTTCCTCCGGCGGCGACCGGCGGGTGATCGGCGTCTATGCGCTCGTCCAGGCATCCCTGCCCTTTCTTGCATTTCTCGTTGCCTCGCTCGGCCCCCAGTTGCTATTCCGCAACCGCCAGGCCATGAGGACGTGAATGCTGGAAATCGCCGAGACTAGACCCCTGACGCTGTCAGACGTGACGATCCGGCTGGCGGACCGGACGCTGCTTGCGGTGTCGGCGACGGTGATGCCGGGGGAGGTTCTGACGATCATGGGACCGTCCGGCTCCGGAAAGTCAGCGTTGCTCGCCTTTGCCGGCGGCTTCCTCGATCCGGCATTCGAGGCCAGCGGGCAGCTGCTGATCGGCAAGGAAGACCTGACCAATGTTGCCGCCAACCGGCGCCACGCGGGCATCCTGTTCCAGGATCCGCTGCTGTTCCCGCATCTCTCCGTCGGAGGCAACATCCTGTTTGCCATTCCGCCGTCCGTCCGGGGACGCGCGACACGCCGCGCGCTTGCGGAGGGGGCGCTCGCCGAGGTCGGGCTCGCCGGCTTCTTCGACCGCGACCCGGAAACGCTCTCCGGCGGCCAGAAGGCGCGGGTGGCGCTGCAGCGGGTGCTCGTCTCGGCTCCGCACTTCCTGCTGCTCGACGAGCCTTTTTCCAAGCTCGACGCGGCGCTGAGGCAGCAGATGCGCGAACTGGTCTTCTCGAGAGCCAGGGCGGCTGGCCTGCCTGCCCTCCTCGTCACCCATGACCGCGCCGATGCGGAGGCGGCCGGCGGCACGGTGGTCGAAATCGGCGGCGAGGCGAAGCCATGAGGGCCGAGCTTCCATCCCTGCCGGTCCGCGAGATCCTGCCGGCACTTGCCGAAGCGCTCGGGAGATCGCCATCCGTCGTTCTCTCCGCGCCGCCCGGGGCCGGCAAGACGACGCTGGTGCCGCTTTTCCTCCTCGATCAACTGTGGCTGAACGGCGGCAAGATCATCCTGCTCGAACCGCGGCGCCTCGCGGCGCGGGCCGCGGCCGGTCGAATGGCCGCGTTGCTGGGCGAGACGGTCGGCGAGACCGTCGGCTACCGCATGCGGCTCGACAACCGCATTTCGGGGAAGACCCGGATCGAGGTGGTGACCGAAGGCGTCTTTACCCGGATGATCCTCGACGATCCGGAGCTTGCCGGCGTTTCGGCGGTCCTTTTCGACGAGTTTCACGAGCGATCGCTCGACGCCGATTTCGGCCTGGCGCTGGCGCTCGACGTGCAATCGGCGCTGCGCGACGATTTGAAAATCATCGTCATGTCGGCGACGCTCGACGTCGAGCGGGCCGCCGGGCTGCTTGGAGACGCGCCGGTCCTTCAGAGCGAGGGGCGGAGCTATCCGATCGATATCCGCTACGAGAGCAGAGGCACCGGTGAAAGCGTCGAGGATGCGGTGCTTCGGACGATCACCGAGGCGCATCGGTCCGAGGAGGGCTCGATCCTCGCCTTCCTGCCGGGGCAGGCCGAGATCACCCGGACGGCCGAACGCCTCGCCGGACGCTTCGATCAGAACACGATGATCGTGCCGCTCTACGGCAATCTCAGCCAGAAGGAGCAGGATGCGGCGATCCGGCCGGCGCCGAAGGGCAGCCGCAAGATCGTGCTCGCAACCTCGATCGCCGAAACCTCGATCACCATCGACGGGGTGCGCATCGTCGTCGACAGCGGCCTGCAGCGGCTGCCGGTCTTCGAGGCTTCGACCGGAATCACCCGGCTGGAGACCGTGCGCGTCTCACGGGCCTCGGCCGACCAGCGTGCCGGGCGCGCCGGGCGAACCGAGCCGGGTGTCGCCATCCGGCTGTGGCATGCGGGCCAGTCGGCGGCACTTGCCGCCTTCACGCCGCCGCAGATTCTCGCCAGCGACCTTTCCGGCCTGCTGCTCGACCTTGCCCATTGGGGTGTCGCCGATCCATCGTCACTCAAATTCATCGACCCGCCGCCGGAAACGACGCTGCGGGAAGCGCGCAGCCTGCTCGTCGAATTGGGAGCACTCGACGCGCGTGGGGCGTTGACGGCGAGAGGGCGCATGATCCGCGACCTCGCCTTGCCAGTCAGGCTGGCAGCAATGGCGGTTTCGGCCGCAGATGAGGGGCAGGCGCATGAGGCCTGCCTCATCGCGGTGATGCTCACCGAACAGGGCCTCGGCGGCAACAGCCTCGACATCGAGGATCGGCTGCGGCGCTTCCGCAGCGAGCAGAGCGATCGGGCGGAGGCGGCACGCGGGCTTGCGAGACGAATGGCCGCGGACCTCGCTCGATCGAAACCCAGGGGAGAGTCCGGCCCGCCAGGGCCGCTGCTGATGCATGCCTTTCCGGATCGCATAGCCCTGCAGCGCGGCGGCCGCGGCCGCTTCGTAATGGCCAACGGGCGCGGCGCGGAAGTGCCGGAGACCGAGCGGCTGGCGGCGGCGGCGATGCTGGTGATTGCCGATCTGACCGGACGGGCCGGCGCGCAGCGAGTGCTGGCGGCGGCGGAAATCACCAGAGCCGATGTCGAGGCCCATATGCCCGAGGCGATCGTCACGGAGGAGCAAAGTTTCTTCGACCGGGCGAGCCGCCAGGTCAGGGCTCGCCGCGTGACCCGGCTCGGGGCTATCATTTTCGACGAGGCGCCGCTGCCGCGGCCGCGCGGCGAGCCCGCAGCGCGAGCGCTCGCCGACGGCATTCGCCAGTTCGGATTGGCTGCCGTGCCGTTTCCGAAGGACGTGGATCAATTGCGCGACCGCATCGGCTTTCTTCACCGCTCGGTCGGCGAGCCCTGGCCCGACATGTCGGATGCGGCGCTCATCTCCCGCCTCGATGAATGGTTCGTTCCGTTTCAAGGGGAGGCCGGCGGCATCGACGGGATCAAGGGCCGTGACCTCGCCGAAGGGCTGATGTCACTCGTTCCTTACGATTTGCAGCGCGATCTTGCGAAGCTCGCTCCGACGCATTTCGAAGCGCCGACCGGACAGCGCCACCCGATCCATTACGACGGCGACGAACCGCTACTTTCGATCCGCGTCCAGGAACTCTTCGGTCTCAAGGCGCATCCGGCCATCGGCGACGGGCGGCTGCCGCTGCTGCTTGAATTGATCTCGCCCGGCCAGCGCCCGATCCAGACGACGCGCGACCTGCCGGGCTTCTGGGCCGGCTCCTGGAAGGACGTCCGCGCCGACATGCGTGGCCGCTACCCGAAGCACCCCTGGCCAGAGGATCCGGCCAACGCGATGCCGACGACGCGCGCCAAGCCGCGCGGCACCTAAAGCGCGTCGCGTTCAAGCGTATTCACGCGGCCCGCTTTAGGTCTTTGTTTCTGTGCATGTCGCCCAAAACCGCTGCGCACGTTTGGGCGACATGCATTAGGGCTGGTTTGTCATTCGGGGATTGCGATAGTCTTTGAAGCGAGCGCATGAGGGGCCGGCAGGCAGAATGGCGACGATGACACTCGACAACGAACTCAACAGCAATCGCAGCCTGAGGCTGCAGACGCTCGTGCGGCTGCGCTGGCTGGCGGTCGGCGGCCAGTCCGTCGCCGTTATCGTCACGGCGCTATGGCTGCAGTTTCCCCTGCCGCTCGTTCCCTGCTCGCTGCTGATCGCCAGTCTGGCGTTGCTCAATGTCTTTCTCACCATCCGCTTCCCGCCGACGCATCGCCTGACGGCGGCGGCCGCCTTCGTGCTGCTGGGTCTCGATCTCGCGCAGCTGACGGCGCTGCTCTTCATCACCGGCGGGCTCGCCAATCCGTTCGCGCCGCTGCTCTGCGTGCCGGTGATCATCTCGTCAGCCTCGCAGCCGAAGCCGCACAGCATCGTGCTTGCCGTGTTCGCGGTGATCGGCGTCACCGCGCTCGCTTTCTCGCCCTTCCCGCTGCCCTGGTATCCCGGCACGGTGCTGTTGATGCCGCGCGTGCTGACGGCGGGCATCTGGTTCGCGATCGTCTCGATGACGGCCTTCGCCGCTTTCTACACCTATCGCGTCTCGCTCGAGGCAAGCGAACTTTCGGAGGCGCTAACGGCGACCGAACTGGTGCTCCAGCGCGAAAAGCACCTGTCGCAGCTCGACGGACTCGCCGCCGCTGCTGCCCACGAACTCGGCACGCCGCTTGCGACGATCACCGTCGTCGCCAAGGAGATGGAGCGGGAGCTCGGCGACGACCCGCGCTTCGGCGAGGACGTGCACCTGCTGCGCAGCCAGAGCGAGCGCTGCCGCGACATTCTGAAGCGCCTGACCACGCTTTCCTCCGAAAGCGAGGAGCATATGCGGCTTCTGCCGCTCTCCTCGCTGATCGAGGAGGTGATGGCGCCGCATCGCGAATTCGGTATCCAGATCAAGTTGATCCAGAAGGGGGACCGCGCCAGCGAGCCGGTCGGCAACCGCAATGCCGGAATCCTCTACGGCCTCGGCAATCTTCTCGAAAATGCCGTGGACTATGCCCGCGAGGCGGTGACGGTCACGGTCGAGCACACGGCGGAGCGCGTCAAGGTGACGATCGAGGACGATGGCGACGGCTTTTCGCCGGATATTCTCGCAAGGATCGGTGAGCCCTATGTCACCCGCAGGCAGAAGGAAGACAGCGCCGGGGGGCTGGGACTCGGCCTCTTCATCGCCAAGACGCTTCTGGAGCGATCCGGTGCAAGGCTTCGTTTCGAGAATAGCCCCGGTGCCCGGGTCAGCGTCGAATGGCCGCGTGTACTGATGGATACGAAACTGGCGAAATGATTTTTGGCAGTTTATTGAAGACTGCTACTGCATGTCTCCTTAAATCGACCTCGATTTAAGGACAAAGACATGCAGCAATTTCTAAGTGCTACAGCGACCTTTGCGCGTCTGATAAGACGCGCGGCGCTGTAGGAATAACCTACATAGTTTCAGCGCAATCACCCCAGTTTTGGCTCCGGATTTACGAGAATGACCGAAAAATCGCCGGCTGCGCATGCCACCCCTCAAGATGCCGAACTGATCGGAGCGGACAAGACGCTGTTGATCGTCGACGACGACGGGCCCTTCCTGCGCCGCCTGGCGCGCGCCATGGAGGCACGCGGCTTCGCGGTGGAGATCGCCGAATCGGTCGCCGAGGGCATCGCCAAGGCCAAGACGCGGCCGCCGAAACATGCGGTCATCGATCTGAGGCTGGGCGACGGCAGCGGCCTCGACGTGATCGAGGCAATACGCGGCCGGCGCGACGACACAAGGATGATCGTGCTGACCGGCTACGGCAATATCGCCACCGCCGTGAACGCCGTGAAGCTCGGGGCGCTCGACTATCTCGCCAAGCCGGCGGATGCGGACGAGATTTTCGCCGCCCTCGTGCGGCGCGAGGGCGAGCGCGTCGAACTGCCGGAAAACCCGATGTCGGCCGATCGCGTCCGCTGGGAACATATCCAGCGGGTCTATGAAATGTGCGAGCGCAACGTCTCGGAGACGGCTCGGCGCCTCAACATGCATCGCCGCACGCTGCAGCGCATTCTGGCAAAACGCGCGCCGAAGTAGCTAATCCCGCGCGCCGCTGACGATGTCGCTGATCGACTGGCCGAGTTCACCATTGCGCTCGGCCGCCCATTCGGCAAGCATCAGCCGCTGCGCCGCGGTGCGTGCAAAGGCCTGGGTGACCGATTTGCGGGTCGCCGGCGCCAGGCGATGTTCCGGCGCTTCGCGCAGCATATGCGCGTCGTAGCCGTCGGAGAGCAGCAGTCCGCACTCCTGGGAGAAGATCTCTAGCGGCACGTGCGCGTGGGTGGCGAAGAACAATCGGTCGCAATGGAGGCGGTATTCGGGCCACTTGCGGTCGACGCGGAAGTCTTCGATCGACGTCTTGATCTCGACGATCCAGATCTCCCCCTTCGGGGAAATCGAAATCAGGTCCGCACGGCGGCCGCTGGCGAGCGTCAGTTCCGGCAGCACCGCGTGGCGCAATTCCAGGAACAATCGCTGTACGCCACGGCGCACCTTCAGCGCCCGCTCGGACTGACGCCCGTCGGAGAGCGGATTGTCGCCATGGATCGATAGGATCGTCATCGGCTATCCCAACCTCTCTTCCCCTTGTTGCAAAAAAACCATCGTCACGGAATTTGCACATTTCGGCCGAATTGCGGCGGCGCGATCTATTGCGCCATGCACGGCAATCGCAAATAAGCTGGCGGCCGGGCACCTCCCCCCGATTTCCTGATTCCCTTTTACGAGACCCCCATGCGCTTCCGCAACGCTCTCCTTTTGTGCAGTCTGGCGGCGACCGTCTTCATCGCCGGCTGCTCGCAAACGACGTCCACCGCAGGCTCTGCTCCCGAGGGCCAGAAGGTCGCGACAAATCAGATCTTTACCGGCAATTACGGCGCCGTCGAGGACCACGGCTATCCCTTGCCGGCCATTCCGATCAAGCGCCTTGACGAGCGCTTCCACCGCCAGATCGTCGATTACGACACCAAGGAGCGGCCGGGAACCATCGTCGTCAACACGCCGAACCGCTTCCTCTACTACGTGCTGCCGGGTGGCAAGGCGGTGCGCTACGGCATCGGTGTCGGCAAGGCCGGTTTTGCCTGGGAAGGCGAGGCCTATGTCGCCTGGAAACAGGAATGGCCGACCTGGCACCCGCCGAAGGAAATGGCCGAGCGCAAGCCGGAAGTCGCCAAATATGTCGAAGAGGGCATGGGTCCCGGCATCACCAATCCGCTCGGCGCCCGCGCCCTCTATCTCTTCAACGAGGAAGGCAGGGACACGCTCTTCCGCCTGCACGGCACGCCGGAATGGGCCTCGATCGGCACCGCAGCCTCCTCTGGCTGCATCCGCCTGATGAACCAGGACATCATCGATCTTTACTCGCGGGTCCGTCCTGGGCGGAGTGCACGCGTCGTCGTGCAGCAGTAACGGCTGGAAACGAGCGAGAGCTTAAACAAAGGGCCGCCGGTTTATGCCGGCGGCCCTTTCGTTTTGCTATCGCTGTGCCGCCTGCTTCGCCTTCAACTCCAGCCGCCGGCGATGCAGCACCGGTTCGGTGTAGCCGTTCGGCTGTTCCCGGCCCTGGAGCACCAGGTCCAGCGCCGCCTGGAAGGCAATCGAATCGTCGAATCGGCCGGCCATCGGGTGAAAGTTCGGATCGCCGGCATTCTGCCGGTCGACGATTTCCGCCATACGCTTCATGGTTTCGACGATCTGCGCCTCGCTGACGATGCCGTGGTGCAGCCAGTTGGCCATGTGCTGCGCCGAGATGCGCAGCGTCGCGCGGTCTTCCATCAGACCGACATTGTTGATGTCGGGAACTTTCGAACAGCCGACTCCCTGGTCGACCCAGCGCACGACATAGCCGAGAATCCCCTGGGCGTTGTTGTCGAGTTCGCGCTGGATTTCCTCTTCCGTCCAGTTCGGCCGTCCCGCCACGGGCACCGAGAGAATATCCGCGAGCTTGGCCCGCGGCCGGCTTTTCAGACCTGCCTGGACCTCGGCGACGTTGACGCGGTGATAATGCGTTGCATGCAGCGTCGCCGCCGTCGGCGAGGGAACCCAGGCGGTGTTGGCGCCGGCCTTCGGATGGGCGATCTTCTGCTCGAGCATCGCCGCCATCAGGTCGGGCATCGCCCACATGCCCTTGCCGATCTGGGCACGTCCGGAAAGCCCGCAGTCGAGGCCGATATCGACGTTCCAGTTCTCGTAGGCGCCGATCCAGGCGGCCTGCTTCATGTCGCCCTTGCGGATCATCGGCCCGGCCTCCATGGAGGTGTGGATCTCGTCGCCGGTGCGGTCGAGGAACCCGGTGTTGATGAAGACGACGCGCGCGCGGGCGGCGCGGATGCATTCCTTGAGGTTGACGGTGGTGCGTCGTTCCTCGTCCATGATCCCCATCTTGATCGTGTTTTCCGGAAGCCCAAGTGCGGCCTCGACGCGCGAAAAAATCTCGCAGGCGAACGCCACTTCCTCGGGCCCATGCATCTTCGGCTTGACCACATACATGGAGCCCGAGGGCGAGTTTGCCCGCCGGCCATTCGGGCCGATGTCGTGCAGCGCGATCAGTGCCGTCACCATGGCGTCCATCAGGCCTTCGGGCACCTCGCGGCCGTCCTGGTCGAGGATCGCCGGGTTGGTCATCAGATGCCCGACATTGCGCACGAGCATCAGCGAACGGCCCGGCAGCGTCAGCGTTGCCCCATCCGGCGCGGTGAAGACGCGGTCGGCGTTCAGGGTCCGGGTGAAGGTCCGGTCGCCCTTGGCGACCTCTTCCTCGAGGTCGCCCTTCATCAGCCCGAGCCAGTTGCGATAGACGACGACCTTGTCCTCGGCGTCGACGGCGGCGACCGAATCCTCGCAATCCATGATCGTGGTGATCGCCGATTCGAGGATGATGTCGGAAATCCCGGCCGCATCGGTCTGGCCGATCGGCGTCTTCGCATCGACGACGATGACGATGTGCAGATTGTTCTGGGTGAGAGCGATCTCGGAGGGCGCCGCTGCGGTGCCGGAATAGCCGGCGAACTGCGCCGTATTGCGAAGCGTCGTCCGGACGCCGGTCATCAAGGTCAGCGAGAGAGTCGACCCGTCGACCGCAAGCGCGGCGACGTCGCTCCAGCGGCCTGTCGCGAGCGGCGCGCTCGCATCGAGAAAGTCCCGGGCCCAGGCGATGACCTTGGCACCGCGCGCCGGATTATAGCCCTTGCCGCGCTCGGCCCCGTCCGTATCGGCAATGGCGTCGGTGCCGTAAAGTGCGTCATAGAGCGAGCCCCAGCGCGCATTGGCGGCGTTCAGCGCATAGCGGGCATTCATCACCGGCACGACGAGCTGCGGACCGGCAATGGTCGCGATCTCGGCATCGACATTGGCAGTCGAGACGGAGAAATCCGGTCCCTCCGGCAGGAGATAGCCGATCTCTTTGAGGAAGTTCTGGTAGGCCTCCATATCGACCGGCGCGCCATGCTCGCGATACCAGGCATCGAGCTTCGCCTGGAGTTCGTCACGCCGCGCGAGAAGGGCGCGGTTCTTCGGCGCGAGATCATGCACGAGAGCCGACAGGGCGGCGAAGAAACGGTCAGGATCGACACCGGTCCCCGGCATCGCCTCATCGACCAGAAAGCGGTGGAGGCCCGCATCGATCTTCAGATCATGTTTCTCAATGCGGTCCATGCGGCAGCTCCTGAATCACTCTATGCCCGAGTTCAAATAGATAGGAGCGGGATGCATGCGGAAAAGCAAATTCAGCTTTTCCCATCCGCTCACGCGCGCGGACAGTCTCTCATCAATGGGCTCCCTGTCAATTCGACAAGGATGCGAAGAATTATTTCCAAATCGGAAAAAAATAGTTGAATTGAGGCGGGGGATGCGGGCGGAAAACCGCACACACTTTTCCTCATCCCGCTCTATGTGCGATGCGCGGCCTGCCGCTTGCCGAAGCGATGAAGCGCGCCTCGACCAGCTTGCGCCCGCCCTCTACCTCCGGTGCATCGATCTCTTCCCAACTCGTCGCGGCAGGTTCCTCCGCGCCGTTGGCGCGTGCCGTCTGCAGCGCCATCACCTCGGCGCGGCGGCGGGCGGCACCGAAGGCCGCCTCCTGGTCGAGGAAGCGCTCGCTCGCGCCGGCGCCGTTGACGATGAAGATACCCTCCTCGGGTGTCGTGACGAAGACGGTAACAGTGGCGCGCACCTGGCCGACGACGGCGCCGACGGCATTGGCGACATCCGCCTCCGCCGGGATTGCCGCTTCCGTCGCCAGCATCGCTGCGATCGCCGGATAATAGACCGGCGCCGAGGCTCCAAGGCCGACGAGCGGCCGGTCGAGGCCGAGCGAGAAGCGGACGATACCGGGCTTGCGCTTCAATGCCCGGTCGACGGCAAGCGAAGCGGCCGGATCTATGGCGCCGGCGCCGTCCTCATGCAGGCAGGCCTGGAGAATCACTTCCGAGGACTGCCGCGTCAGCCGGTCGACGATCATTTGCGCCAGCATCTCGGCGGAGCGGGCAATCGGCTGGCCCGAGCCGTCCTTGGTTCGGGCGGCGATCTTCAAGCCGAGCAGCGCGGCCTCGCTGTTCCACTGCGACTGGCGACCGAGCACGTGCATCGCGTCGGACGGCGTGAGCGCGCAGATATGCACCAGCCCGCGGGCGACAAGCCGGTCGAGCGTCGCCTTCTGCGGCGTGCTGAGGATCAATTCGGCAAGCGCCACCGGCACCGTGCCGATCCGGTCGTAGAGCGCCTGCTCCTGCGGCTGCAGGCCGCTTGCGAGATGGTCGGGCAGGCCGGTGCGGACCGCAAGGCGGCCGTCGTGGCGCCCGGCATGAGTGGCACGCAAATGCTTGTCGAGCACCGAAATGACCGCATCGCCATGCAGCGCCGCCGCAAGGCTCAAGGGCAGGACGCGGCGGGGCCCAAGATCGATCTTCGCCTTGAGGCCGCGATCGTTGATCTTCACCTCCGAATCGCCGCCGAGGCCGTAGGTGCGCATCGCGACCGCCTCGACCATGGTGCGGAAGCCGCCGACGACGGCGCCATCCGCATCGAGCCGCGGGCGGCCGGCATCGAGGACGGCGACATCCGTCGTCGTGCCGCCGATATCGGAGACGACGGCATTTTCCAGCCCCGTGAGATAACGTGCGCCGACCAGGCTGGCGGCCGGCCCGGAGAGGATCGTCTCGATCGGCCGCAGCCGCGCCTCGGCGGCCGAGATCAGCGCGCCGTCGCCGCGCACCACCATCATCGGCACGTCGATGCCGCGCGCCTTCAGGAAATCTTCGCAAGAGCCGACCAGGCGGTCGATCATCGAAACCAGCCGGGCATTGAGAAGCGTCGTCAGCGCCCGGCGCGGACCGCCGAGCTTGGAAGAGAGTTCATGGCTGCAGGTGACCGGCAGGTGCGAGACTTCGCGGATGCGCTCGCGCACGCGTTTCTCGTGGTCCGGGTTGCGCACGGCGAAATAACCGGCGATCGCGAAGGACGATACTTCCGTGGCAAGCCTTGGCAGCGCCTCGTCGAGCATGCTCATGTCGAGCGGCGTCTCGCCGCCGTGGACGTTGTGGCCACCCGGAAGAAATATCACCGGATCCGAGCCCAGCGCCTCCTGCAGGCCGTCACGCTTCAGGTCCTCGGACCCGAAGCCGATCATCACCAGCCCGGCGCGGCCGCCCTGGCCCTCGACGAGAGCGTTGGTGGCGAGCGTCGTCGACAGCGAGACGAGGCTGATGACGGAGACCGGAACCTTGGCCTTCTCCAGGACGGCTTCCACCGCCCCGGAAATGCCTTCGGCAAGATCGTGCCGCGTCGTCAGGGCCTTGGCCTTGGCGACGACACCGGCCGCTTCGCTGAAAAGGACCGCGTCGGTATAGGTGCCGCCGGTGTCGATGCCGAGAAGAAGATGCGAGGTCAAGGTCTGCTCAGTCCGGTGTTGGAAATCGGGCGAGGCCCGGATGGGAAAGGATCGCTTGGTGATAGGGCATAATTCGGCGAAAGACCATCGTGGCGCGGCGACCTTTGCGCGTCGGATCAGTGCGGAATTCAGTTAGCAGCGAAGGGGGTGACGCTACCCCCCTCTGCCCTGCCGGGCATCTCCCCCAGAAGGAGGGAGATTAGCCAGATGCAAAGGCGCTGCCCGACAGCGAGCTCGCGAGCGCCGAACTCGCTAAATTGGTCGCGCTCAGCAGGATTGGTGGCACGAGACATTGCCGCTTGCCGATCTAGTGGGGGAGATGCCCGGCAGGGCAGAGGGGGGTGCCTCTCCCGGCATGACGCAGAGATTTTACCTCTCCCGCACCGATACCTTCATCGGAAGACCCCCTTTGGGCTGGGTCGTCAGCCTCTGCACCGGCCAGGGATGGGTCGCCTCGGTCAGGTCGAAGCGGAAGCGGTGCATCAGGACCGCAAGGGCGATCACTGCCTCCTGCAAGGCGAAGGTCGCGCCGATGCAGATGCGCGGGCCGGCGCCGAAGGGGAGATACTGGAAGCGGTTGATCTTGTCGCGGTTTTCGGGGAGGAAACGCTCGGGCATGAAGGCGCGCGGCTTCTGCCAGTAGAGCACATGGCGATGCAGCGTCCACGGCATGATCAGCACGGATATGCCCTTGCGGATCGGCACGCGCTCGCCTTGCGGCGAGGTCCACTCGTCCGCCTCGATCGCGGCCCGGTTGATCGAGGGGGCCGGTGGATAGAGGCGCAGCGCCTCCTCGAAGGCGGCGAGCACATGCGGCATCCGTTCAAGCCATTCGACCGGCTCGGCGCCGGTCGCCAGCACCGCGTCGATCTCTCTTTCCATCGTCTCGCGATAGGTCGGCATATTGGCAATGCAATAGAGGCACCAGGCGAGCGCCCGGGCAGTCGTCTCGTGGCCGGCGCCGATGAAGGTCAGGATGTTGTCCTCGATCTCGGACGTCGAAAGCCCCTCGGGACCCTCGAGCTGCAGCAGCAGCGTCAGGAAATCGTTCGGAACCGCGCCGGGCTCCGCCGCCATCAGCCGCCGGCGCTCTGCCATCGTCGCGGCGACGACGCCGCGAAAGCGATCGAGCACTTTCCGGCCGCCAATCCGGGTGAGACGCGGCACCCATGGAGGTGCCACGAGAAGATCCATCGGATCGACACGGCCCATCCGCTGCAGCAGTTCCTCGACATTGGCGGCGAACCCCTCCTTCTCGACGGCGATCTCGCCGGAGAAGAGCGTCTCTGCGAGGATCTCGAAGGTGAGTTCCGTCATGTCGACGGCGACATTGGTGGCGAAGGACTCGGAAGCGGCGCGCTCGTAGCGCCCGACGAAATGCTCCGAGACACGCAGCATCTGGCCGGCAAAGCCCTTCGCATGGCGGGGCGTGAAGACCGGCGCCATCGCCTTGCGCGACCGTTTCCACACCTCGCCTTCCGCCGTCAGTAATCCATCGCGAAGGATGGGGCGGAGGATCAGTCGCCGGACGTTCGACATTTCGTAGTTGGAAGCATTCTCGACGAGAATGTAGCGGATGAGACCCGGATCGTTGACGATCAATGTGCGCTGGTTGATGAACTTCGTTTCGATCCAGGGGAGCGCATAGGAGGGCTCGCCCCAGAGCTCGAGCGGGTTGCGCAGCACCGTGCGGATGATCTCCAGCCGCGAGGGAATGTGAGTGCGCGGGACGGGCGCGGGCGGCTCGAACGGCTCCGGTCGCGTGTCCATGATCATGCCTTTCCTGATGGCCTAACGTTTCAGGTTTTTACGGCGCAATCAAGAAGATGATTCACCTGAAGCAGGCGGGAATTGGCGGAATTTTCGCCCGCGATCAGAGCAGGGCCTCGAGCTCGGCGAGCTTGTCATTGACCAGCCAGCCATAATAGTTCTCTTCCGGCCAGTGAACCTCGCCGCCGGCATTCTTCGCCGCGAGCGCGGCGGCGCGCTCGTCCGGGCTGCCGACATTGTAGAGCGTCGCCGTCAGGCCGGGATTGTGGGAGATGTCCATGCCGGCGATCGATCGGTAAGCGTCGATGGAATGGCGGATCGAGGCGGCCATATAGGCGAGCGAGACGTCCGGATCGATGATCGCCTCATAGACGGCACCGGCATTGTTCTCATCGAGACGATCATAACGGGAGACGCGCGACACCATGTCGGTCAGCATCAGGGCCGTCAGCGGGTTGATCTGGCCGAGGCCGAAGGTCTGGCCGGCGAAAAAGGGCTGGAAGAAGACGGCGCTGAAGCGGTTGTTCGGGAAGGTCTGCCCGCCGACGGTGCGACCGCGGAACTCCTTCTCCCACACCCGCTCGCGGCAGCTCCATAGTGCATAGGAAGATTTCTCGCGGGCGCAGTCGGCGAACTGCGCACGCTTTACGAATTCATCGACGGATTCGCCGTCATAGCCGAAGTGGAAGCTGTTGCCGGCATAGGCGGCCGCCTTGACGTAATAGGCCTGCAGTCGGTCATAGGCATCGACATTGTAGGTGTGCTCGCCGACGATGGCGCCGATCATGTGGATCGGTGCGATGCCATAGGCGGCGGCGGTCGACTTGATCTTCGCCACGAGATTGCGGTCATTGGCGAGCAGTTCGCGTACCTTTTCGTACTTCGCGTCGAAGGAGGTCCGGCCTGCCTTGGTGCGGCGAAGCGAAGCGCCGGGAACCCGCGGCTGCTCTACATGCCGGTTGCCTTCCGGGACCATGCGGATTTCGGCCGCAGCCGGTTGCGCCGCGGAGAGGCAAAGCGTGGCGATAAGAAGCAGGCAGGCGGTCAGACGCACGATCAATTTTCCTGTGAAATTCGGGTCCCGATTCGTCCGGGCGCGGCCCCCTAGGGCAGAATCATGTCGGAATCATGCCCCGTTTCGACCGATCACTGATCGCTCTAGATAAAATGAGGGCGCCTGTCGAGTGACAGGCGCCCCACAAGGCGGTGATCGGCACGATTTGGCGCGCGACTGCAGCGCCGGCGTCACAGAATGTAGCGTGACAGGTCCGTGTTGGCGGCCAGATCTCCAACATGCTTGCGGACATAGTCGGCATCGATCATCAGCGTGTCGCCGCCTCGATCGGGCGCGTTGAAGGAGATCTCGTCGAGGACACGCTCCATCACCGTCTGCAGGCGCCGGGCGCCGATGTTCTCGACATTGGCGTTGAGCTGCACGGCGACCTCGGCGAGGGCGTCGATTGCATCCTCGGTGAAGTCGAGCGCCACGCCCTCGGTCTCCAGCAGCGCCTTGTATTGGCGGATGAGGCTCGCCTCGGTCTCCGTCAGAATGCGGCGGAAGTCCTCCTTGGTGAGCGCCCGCAGTTCGACCCGGATCGGCAGGCGGCCCTGCAGCTCGGGCAGCAGGTCCGACGGCTTCGACACGTGGAAGGCGCCGGAGGCGATGAAGAGGATGTGATCGGTCTTCACCGGCCCGTATTTCGTCGCGACCGTCGTACCCTCGACCAGCGGCAACAGGTCCCGCTGGACGCCCTCGCGCGAGACGCCGGCGCCCATGCCGCCGTCGCGGGCGGCGATCTTGTCGATCTCGTCAAGGAAGACAATGCCGTCGTTCTCCGCCGCCGCCATCGCCTCGCGCTGGATCTGCTCGTTGTCGAGCAGCTTGTCGGATTCGTCGTTGACGAGAAAGTCATAGGAATCCTTGACCGTCGTCTTGATTTTCTTCGTCCTGCCACCGAGCGCCTTGCCGAACATTTCGGAGAGGTTCAAGACGCCGATATTGGCGCCGGGCATGCCGGGGATCTCGAAGCCGCCCGGGGCGCCAGTTTCGGCCACGTCGATCTCGATCTCCTTGTCGTCGAGCTCGTTGGCCCTCAGCTTCTTGCGGAAGGAATCGCGGGTCGCCGGCGACGCCGTCGTGCCGACCAGCGCGTCGAGCACGCGCTCCTCGGCGTTCTGATGCGCCTTCGCCTTGACTTCGGTGCGCTTCTTCTCGCGCACCAGCGTAATGCCCACCTCGACGAGATCGCGGACGATCTGTTCGACGTCGCGCCCGACATAGCCGACCTCGGTAAACTTGGTGGCCTCCACCTTGACGAACGGCGCGCCGGCAAGCTTGGCGAGACGGCGGGAAATTTCCGTCTTGCCGACGCCGGTCGGGCCGATCATCAGGATGTTCTTCGGCATGACCTCGTCGCGCAGCTCGTCGCTGAGCTGCTGGCGGCGCCAGCGGTTGCGCAAGGCAATGGCGACGGCGCGCTTCGCGTCCTTCTGGCCGATGATGTAGCGGTCGAGCTCGGAAACGATCTCTCTCGGGGAAAAATTGGTCATGAAGTCCTCTCAAACTCGGTCCGCGTCAGTTCCATCAGCAGGGTGCGACCGGACTCGTCTATCCATTCGGCGAAGGGCACGAAACCGGCCTTCGCATAGGCTCTGACCGCTCGGCGGTTGCCGGCATCCGGATCGATGACGATGCGGGCGGCGCCCTTTTCGAACAGTCTTCCGGCAAAGGCCTTAAGCGCGAGGGCCGCGACGCCCTTGCCGGTCATTTCAGGGGGGCCGATGAAGATATCGACACCGGGCGTGTCGGACGACAGGTCCCTCGCCCAGGGTTCCTCGTCATATTGCGAGGGGGTCCAGGACTGAATGTAACCGGCCGGTTCGCCGCTCAGGCGGAAGATGAAGCCGTCGACCTCTCCGGTGGCGCAACCCTCGCGGATCAGTCCCAGTTCCACGTCCGGGTCGCCCCACCATTGTCGGACATGCGGCTCCGAAA
This sequence comes from Sinorhizobium sp. CCBAU 05631, assembly GCF_002288505.1. Taxonomy (NCBI): domain Bacteria; kingdom Pseudomonadati; phylum Pseudomonadota; class Alphaproteobacteria; order Hyphomicrobiales; family Rhizobiaceae; genus Sinorhizobium; species Sinorhizobium sp. CCBAU 05631. The sequence goes on along the minus strand of NZ_CP023063.1, from coordinate 3,703,736 downwards.
GCCAGGCAAGGAGCATCGGCAGGTGGCGCTCGGCCACCGGCTCGAAGCTGACCTCTGCCCCGTCAGTCGGCATCCAGCGTCTCCATGACCACATTGTGGTTGGTATAGACGCAGATGTCTCCGGCGATCTGCAGGGCACGCCGGGCGATCTCCTCGGCCGACTTGTCGCTGTCCATCAGGGCGCGCGCCGCCGCGTAGGCGAAGTTTCCGCCGGAACCGATGGCGATCGTTCCGTGCTCGGGCTCGAGCACGTCGCCATTGCCGGTGATCGCCAGCGTCACCGACTTGTCGGCGACCAGCATCATCGCCTCGAGATTGCGCAGATATTTGTTGGTCCGCCAGTCCTTGGCGAGTTCGACGGCGGCCCGCATCAGCTGGTCGGGATACTGTTCGAGCTTCGCCTCGAGACGCTCCAGAAGCGTAAACGCGTCCGCCGTCGCGCCGGCAAAACCGGCGATCACGTCGCCCTTGGAGAGGCGCCGGACCTTGCGCGCATTGCCCTTCATGACTGTCTGGCCGAGGCTCACCTGACCGTCGCCCGCCATCACCACCTTGCCGTCCTTGCGCACCGTGATGATGGTGGTGGCATGCATCGTTCCGTAGGGATTGTGTTCGCTCATCAAATACCTGTCGGCCCCGGAGGCGAGGCGTTGCGGCTCAAGAAGAACCTGGTTGCTTGAGGCCTATGTAAGTCGGCTCTGCGCGATTGCAAATGGGCAGGAGAAATCACCGACAGCGGCCCCTTTCCATCCGGATCGCGCCCGCCGGCTGACGCCGATCGAATCTCCGTCGCAGTTCTGGATATTTCGCGCCCCGCCTGATATGGAGCGGCTCGGGAACGGACCGGTCGGCGGAAGGCTCGCCGCCCGCTCCGATCTATCGAGTGCAGACAGGAGAGCCTGATGGCAGACGTGACGCTGAGCCGCACCGGCCAGGTTTCGCGAAAGACGAATGAAACGGCCGTGTCCGTCTCCGTCAATATCGACGGCACGGGCGTGTCGAAGATTGCGACCGGCGTCGGCTTCTTCGATCACATGCTCGACCAGCTCGCGCGCCATTCGCTGATCGACATGGAGATCAAGACGGAGGGCGACCTCCATGTCGACGATCACCATACCGTCGAGGATACCGGCATCGCCATCGGCCAGGCGATCGCCAAGGCGCTCGGCGATCGCCGCGGCATCACCCGCTATGCCTCGCTCGATCTCGCCATGGATGAGACGATGACGCGCGCCGCCGTCGATGTCTCCGGCCGGCCGTTTCTCGTCTGGAACGTGACCTTCATCTCGCCGAAGATCGGCACCTTCGACACCGAGCTGGTGCGCGAATTCTTCCAGGCGCTCGCCCAGCACGCCGGCATCACGCTTCATGTGCAGAACATCTACGGCGCCAACAACCATCATATCGCCGAGACCTGCTTCAAATCCGTCGCCCGCGTGCTGCGCACGGCAACCGAAATCGACCCGCGCCAGGCTGGACGCGTTCCCTCGACGAAGGGCACGCTCGCCTGAGCCGGCCAAGACTGGCTGAAGACCATGGCCTCCTACCTGATCATGACCCCGCCCGGTGCCGCGGCCGACGACGAGAGGGCGCGGTTCATCGCCGACGGCTTTTCCTGGGCGGCGTTTTTCTTCCCGGCCCTCTGGCTGATCGCCAAGCGGGCCTGGCTCCTCGGAATCTCCGTTGCCGTTCTGCAAATTGTGTTCATCCTTCTGTCTGAGGTCCCCGGATGCTTCACCGCCGCGCTGATCATGCAGCTCGCGCTCAGCCTCCTGGTATCGCTGGAGGGGCCGCTTTTTGTCGCCCGAAAACTCGCGGCGGAAGATTGGACGCTTCGTTCGATCGTTCCGGCCCGCAACATCGAGACCGCCGAGGAGATCTACTTCTCGAACGCGACGGCGACGACGCACCACCAAAGCGCAACTCCGTTGCAGTCGAACGACTGGTCGAGCTCCGGACGGCCGGAAAGTGCCGCCGGACTGGGCTTCTTTGAATCCTATGGAGAGCGCTGATGCGGGTCGCCATCATTGACTACGGCTCGGGCAACCTGCGCTCGGCCACCAAAGCCTTCGAGCGGGCGGCGCGCGAAGCCGGCATCGACGCCGACATCGACCTGACCGACAGGCCGGAACGGGTGGCCTCGGCCGATCGGATCGTGCTGCCGGGCGTCGGCGCCTATGCCGATTGCCGCCGTGGCCTCGACGTCGTCGAGGGGATGGAAGAGGCGCTCAAGCAAGCGGTCGAAGCGGCCGGACGGCCCTTCCTCGGCATCTGCGTCGGCATGCAGCTCATGTCTTCGCGCGGCCTCGAAAAGACGATCACTGAAGGGTTCGGCTGGATTCCCGGCGATGTCGTGGAGATGACGCCCGCGGACGCGTCGCTGAAGATCCCGCAAATCGGCTGGAACACGCTGAGACTCCATCGGCCGCACGCGCTCTTCGAGGGCATTCCGACCGGGGAGACCGGGTTGCACGCCTATTTCGTGCATTCCTATCACCTCGCTGCGGAAAACCCCGAGCACATCATCGCCGAGACGGAGTATGGCGGGCCGGTGACGGCCTTCGTCGCAAGCGGCAACCGGGCCGGTGCGCAGTTCCACCCGGAAAAGAGCCAGACCCTCGGCCTCGCCCTCATCTCGAATTTCCTGCGTTGGAAGCCCTGAGGCTCCCGCCACCTGATCGGACGAACCAAATGATTCTCTTCCCCGCGATCGACCTCAAGGACGGCCAATGCGTGCGCCTGAAGCTCGGCGACATGGATCAGGCAACCGTCTACAATCCTGATCCCGCCGCCCAGGCCCGCGCCTTCGAGGAACAGGGCTTCGAATGGCTGCATGTCGTCGACCTGAACGGCGCCTTTGCCGGCGAGACGGTGAACGGGGCAGCGGTCGACGCCATCCTCAAGGCGACCAAGAACCCGGTGCAGCTCGGCGGCGGAATCCGCACCCTCGATCATATCGAGAACTGGCTTTCGCGCGGGTTGAAGCGCGTCATTCTCGGCACTGTCGCGGTGCGCGATCCGGCGCTGGTGATCGAGGCCTGCCGCAAGTTCCCCGGCCGGGTGGCGGTCGGTATCGACGCCAAGGGCGGCAAGGTGGCGGTCGAAGGCTGGGCGGAGGCCTCCGAACTCGGCGTGATCGAGCTTGCGAAGAAGTTCGAAGGCGCCGGCGTTTCGGCGATCATCTATACCGACATCGACCGCGACGGCATCCTGACCGGCATCAACTGGGATTCGACCCTGGAACTCGCCAACGCAGTTTCCATTCCGGTCATCGCCTCCGGCGGCCTCGCCTCGATGGACGACATCCGCCGGTTGACGCAGCCAGATGCCGCAAAGCTCGAAGGAGCGATCTCCGGCCGGGCGCTCTATGACGGGCGGATCGATCCGAAGGAAGCGCTAGACTTGATCCGCGCCGCGCGAAAGGGATGAGACCATGACCCTCAAAGCCCGCGTAATCCCATGCCTCGACGTCAAGGACGGCCGCGTCGTCAAGGGCGTCAATTTCGTCGACCTCATCGATGCCGGCGATCCGGTGGAAGCGGCAAAGGCCTATGACGCCGCCGGCGCCGACGAGCTCTGCTTCCTCGACATCACCGCCTCTTCCGACAATCGCGAGACGATCTTCGACGTCGTCGCCCGCACCGCCGAGCAATGCTTCATGCCGCTGACCGTCGGCGGCGGCGTGCGCCAGGTGGCGGATATCCGCAAGCTGCTGCTTGCCGGCGCCGACAAGGTGTCGATCAACACGGCGGCCGTGAAGAACCCGGATTTCGTCGCCGAGGCCGCCGACAAGTTCGGCAACCAGTGCATCGTCGTCGCCATCGACGCGAAGAAGGTCTCGGCTGCGGGCGAAATGGACCGCTGGGAGATCTTTACCCATGGCGGGCGGCAGCCGACCGGCATCGACGCGATAGAGTTCGCTCGGAAGGTCGTCGACCTCGGTGCCGGCGAAATCCTGCTGACCTCCATGGATCGCGACGGCACCAAGAGCGGCTACGACATCGCGCTGACGCGCGCCATCGCCGATGCGGTGCGGGCACCGGTCATCGCGTCCGGCGGCGTCGGAACGCTCGACCACATGGTCGACGGCATTCGCGACGGCCATGCGACGGCGGTGCTTGCCGCCTCCATCTTCCACTTCGGCACCTACAGCATCGGCGAGGCGAAGCGCTACATGGCCGAGCGCGGCATCGCCATGCGACTCGATTGAAGGAATTTCGTGATGAGCGAATTCACCCTTTCAGACCTCGAAAAGATCGTCGCATCGCGCGCCAAGGCGGCGCCGGAGGAGTCCTGGACGGCCAAGCTGGTGGCGGCCGGGCGGCCGAAGGCGGCGAAGAAACTCGGCGAAGAGGCGGTCGAGGCGGTGATCGCGGCGGTCACCGGCGACCGCAAGAATCTGATCGATGAGAGCGCCGATCTCCTCTATCATCTTATGGTCGTATTGAATATCGCCTCCGTCCCGTTGCAGGATGTGATGAGCGAACTGGCCAGGCGGACGAGCCAGTCCGGCCTGCAGGAGAAGGCAAACCGGCAGAATCCATGAGCATCGCCGCGAAAGACTTTGAATCGGCCGACATCCCCGGCAATCTCACGGGGGGTGAATTTTCCCCCTACCACGTCTTCTCCGCCGAGGAATGGTCGCGCTTTCGCGCCGATACGCCGCTGACGCTGACGGCCGAGGAGGTCAAGCGGCTGCGCTCGCTCAACGACCCGGTCGACCTCGGCGAGGTGCGTCGAATCTATCTGTCGCTGTCGCGGCTGCTCTCCGCCCATGTGGAAGCGTCGCAGATCCTCTTCCAGCAGCGCAAGCGGTTCCTCAGCATGTCGGACGAGACGAAGACCCCTTTCGTCATCGGCATTGCCGGCTCCGTCGCCGTCGGCAAGTCGACAACCGCCCGTATCCTCGCCGAACTCCTAGCGCGCTGGCCCTCGAGCCCGAAGGTCGATCTGATCACCACCGATGGCTTCCTCTATCCGAACGCGATCCTGCAGCGGGAAAACATGATGGATCGCAAGGGCTTCCCGGAGAGCTACGACATCGGCGCGCTGCTGCGCTTTCTCTCGGCGATCAAGGCCGGCCGGCCGAACGTCAAGGCGCCGACCTATTCGCACCTGACCTATGACGTCATTCCCGACCAATTCCAGGTCATCGACCGGCCGGACATCCTGATCTTCGAGGGGATCAACGTGCTGCAGTCACGCGACCTGCCGGCCGACGGCAAGATCGTCCCGATGGTTTCGGACTTCTTCGATTTTTCGATCTATATCGACGCCGAGGAAAGCCTGATCCACAACTGGTATGTGAGCCGCTTCATGCGGCTGCGCGAAACGGCCTTCCAGAATCCGCAATCCTTCTTCCATCGCTATTCAACGATCAGCGAGGACGCGGCGCGGGCGATCGCCGAGGGCCTCTGGCACAACATCAACCTGAAGAACCTGCATCAGAACATCCAGCCGACCAGGCCGCGTGCCGATCTGATCCTGCAGAAGGGCCCCAATCACCTGACGCAGACGGTGGCGCTGAGGAAGCTCTAAACCGTCACGACAGGTCGAAATAAGTTCCCCTCCCCAACAAGGGGGACGGGCTTTGCGCCCGCTGCCCCCGACCGCCATTTTCCCGGGGCTCGACCCCGCCGCAATGTTGCAGAGGGCGCGGCAGGTTAAGCCCTCCCCCTTGTGGGGAGGGGTTGGGGAGGGGTCTTGTCAAGAGCTCTATGGATTGACCCGCCGCAGCGTCAGATTGAGGCGGCCGCCGTTCTTCAATAGCGTCGAGGTGTTCGGATAGATGCGGTCGACGCCGTGAAAGGCCAGCCGTCCCTCGCCGCCGAGGACGACGATGTCGCCGCTTTCGAGCTTGAACGAGCTGGTCTGGCCGCCGCGCGTCCGGCCGCCGACGCGGAAAAGACAGCTATCGCCGAGCGAAATCGAGACGACGGCCGTTTCCAGGTCGCGCTCGTCCCGGTCCTGATGCAAACCCATCCGGGCCTCGGCGGAATAGAAGTTGACGAGACATGCCTCGGGCTGTTTGTCGCTCGCCGAAACCGCCCGCCAGATGTCGATCAGGGCATCGGGAATCGGCGGCCAGCGCTCGCCGGTGACCGGATGATGCGGCTGATAACGGTAGCCGCCGTCGCGATCGGTGACCCAGCCGAGCGAGCCGCAATTGGTCATCCGCACCGACATAGGCTTACCGGTTTTCGGCATTTCCGGAATATAGAGCGGCGCCGCGGCGACGACGTCGCGGATGGCCTCCACAAGCTCCTCCTGGCGCGACCGGTCGAGATAGCCGGGAATATGCCTGACGCCTTTCGGCAGCACCTGCATTGCGATACCCCTGTCGGTCAATATCGTGGCTCGTTCGCCCGCGGAGGGCCACGCGAAGCGCTCGATAGGATGTAGCGCCCGCTGTTCCTGAGGACTACCCGAAAGCTGCGATGTCTGGGCGGCCTCAATCGCCGGCCGGGCGGCCGCGCAGCTTCTTGATCTCGCCGCGGCCGGATTTCTCCTTTAGCCGCCGCTCGATCGAACCGCGCGTGGGCTTGGTCTTCTTGCGCGGCGGGGGCGGCGGTTCGGCGGCCTTCAGGATCAATTCCTTCAGGCGGTCGCGGGCGTCCTCGCGGTTGCGCTCCTGGCTGCGAAAGCGGCTGGCCTCGATCATCAGCACGCCGTCCTTCGAAACCCGGCGGCCGGCAAGCTTCAGGGCATTGGCCTTGACGCGATCGGACATCGATGGCGAGGCCTGGATGTCGAAGAAGAGCTGGACGGCGGTCGACACCTTGTTGACGTTCTGGCCGCCGGGGCCGCCGGCCAGCACGAATTGCTCCGTCAGCTCCCAGCCGGCAATAACGATGTTTTCGCTGATGTAAAGCGGTTCGCTGGCCATGTCTGCTCCTTACCGGTCTATCGCACAGAGTCGTGCGTTTGAGAACGGCTCGGAGACAAAACGTGAAACCCGGCCACAAGGACCGGGTTTCACGTGAATCATGGCCAAGAGTCTTATTCAGCGGCGAGCCTGGTGCCGGGAGCCGCATCGCGCACGCTGCCGTCGACATGGCTCTCGAACTTGGCGAAGTTGGCGATGAACATGTCGACCAGCCGGCGGGCCTGGGCATCATAGGCCGAACCGTCAGCCCAGGTGGAACGCGGGTCGAGAATGCGGTCGTCGACGCCAGGCACCGCGACCGGCACCGCGAAGCCGAAATTCGCGTCCGTGCGGAAGGAGGCGCTGTTCAGCGACCCGTCGAGCGCGGCCGAAAGAAGGGCGCGCGTCACCTTGATCGGCATGCGGCTGCCTGTGCCATAGGCGCCGCCAGTCCAGCCGGTGTTGACGAGCCAGCAGGTGACGCCGTTCCTGGCGATCAGGTCTTTGAGCAGGTTGCCGTATTCGGACGGATGGCGCGGCATGAAGGGAGCGCCGAAGCAGGTCGAGAAGGTCGCCTCCGGTTCGGTCACGCCCTTTTCCGTGCCGGCCACCTTGGCGGTGTAGCCGGACAGGAAGTGGTACATGGCCTGTTCCGGCGTCAGCTTGGCGATCGGCGGCAGGACGCCGAAGGCATCCGCCGTCAGCATGATGATCGTGCGCGGCTGCGGCGCCGTGCCGGTCTCGCTGGCATTCGGAATGAAGTCGAGCGGATAGGCGATGCGGGTGTTTTCCGTCAACGAGCCATTGTCGAAGTCGGGTGCGCGCCGCTCGTCGAGAACGACGTTTTCCATCACCGTGCCGAAGCGCCGCGTCGTCGCGAAAATCTCCGGCTCGGCCGCTTCCGACAGGCGGATCGCCTTGGCGTAGCAACCGCCCTCGAAATTGAAGACGCCCGTTTCGCCCCAGCCATGCTCGTCATCGCCGATCAGCGTGCGGTTCGGATCGGCCGAAAGCGTCGTCTTGCCGGTGCCGGAGAGGCCGAAGAAGATCGCCGTGTCGCCGGCCGGGCCGACATTCGCCGAGCAGTGCATCGGCATGACGTCCTTCTTCGGCAGCAGATAGTTGAGCACGGTGAAGACCGATTTCTTCATCTCGCCGGCATAGGACGTGCCGCCGATCAGCACGAGGCCCTTGGTCAGGTCGCAGGCAATGATCGTCTCGCTGCGGCAGCCATGGCGCGCCGGATCGGCCTTGAAGCTCGGCAGATCGATGATCGTCAGCTTCGGCAGGAACGTCGCCAGCGCCTGGCGCGGCGGACGGATCAAGAGATTGCGGATGAACAACGAATGCCAGGCATATTCGGTGACGACACGCGTCGGCAGAGCATTCTCTGCATCGGCACCGCCGACGAGGTCTTGCACATAGAGCGACATGCCCTTGGCATGCGCCAGCATGTCCTGGCGCAGAAGCTCGAATTTCTCCGGCGAGATGGCGCTGTTGTTATCCCACCAGATCTGATCGGTTGTCGCCGCATCGCGCACGACATACTTGTCCTTGGGCGAGCGGCCGGTGTGCTGACCGGTGCGGGCGCAGAGCGCCCCATGGGACGTCAATTGCGCCTCGCTGCGGCGAAGGGCTTCCTCATAAAGCTCCGCTGCCTCGAAGTTGTAGCGAACGACCGAGAGGTCGGAAAAACCGATCGTTTCCAATCCGTTCGAGGGGTTGCGGGTGCCGAGTTGCTCCATGGTCAAGCTTCCTTCGTCTCTGGCCAATGGCGTTGAATTTCCTTGGAACATACCGGCTCGGTTTGCTCAAGACAAGATAGCTAAGCCTAAAAGAATAATGATATCAGTATATTAATCGATTTAAAGAATATTATGCGTTTTTTAATCGGTTGAACCGCGACTTGCTGATGTCAATTCGGGACGTTCCCCGCAGGCCGTGCCGGTCCGCGCTTTTTGCGCTTCGCCACAATTTGTTCCACCTTTATACTCAAGTAACGCAGCCGTGACTCGCGCGGCCGCCGCTTCGAAGAGCGGATGCCGGCGCCGGACCCATAAAGACGGAGTTGAAACACGATGCAGACCATCGCGCTTGTCGATGACGACCGCAACATCCTGACATCGGTATCCATCGCGCTGGAAGCCGAGGGCTACAAGGTCGAAACCTATACCGATGGCGCTTCCGCGCTCGAGGGCCTTTTGGCGCGCCCGCCGCATCTGGCGATCTTCGATATCAAGATGCCGCGCATGGACGGCATGGAACTCCTGCGGCGGCTCCGGCAGAAGTCCGACCTGCCGGTGATCTTCCTAACGTCGAAGGACGAGGAGATCGACGAGCTCTTCGGCTTGAAGATGGGCGCCGACGATTTCATCACGAAACCCTTCTCGCAGCGGCTGCTGGTCGAGCGCGTCAAGGCGATCCTGCGCCGCGCACCGGCCCGCGACGCTGCAGCAGCCGGGGCCGTTGGCCTCGCCAAGACCGCCGATGCGCCGTCGCGCTCGCTGGAGCGCGGGCAGCTGGTGATGGACCAGGAGCGGCACACCTGCACCTGGAAGAGCGAACCTGTCACGCTCACCGTCACCGAATTTCTCATCCTGCATTCGCTGGCGCAGCGCCCCGGCGTGGTGAAGAGCCGCGACGCGCTGATGGATGCCGCCTATGACGAGCAGGTCTATGTGGACGACCGGACGATCGACAGCCACATCAAGCGGCTTCGCAAGAAGTTCAAGATGGTCGACGGCGACTTCGATATGATCGAGACGCTCTACGGCGTCGGCTATCGCTTCCGAGAGACCGCCTGAGGGCGGGGCTTGCCTTCGCGTCGAATGTGGATCATTGAGAACCGGCGCGGCGGCCGAACGCGGTTCTGGATCGCGCCAAGCCGCCTCGAGCGGTTCTGAATCGCAAGTTGCGACCATTTCCGCCAGGGCCGTCGGCTTTGCCGCCAGATGTTTGACCTCAAGCCGTAACTTCGGCGCTCCGATCGCGGCAACGGCGGGCGGACGGCCGGGGATGCGGTGAGGGGCGGCAGGTCGGCCCTGGCCGGCCCCGCAAAACGAAACGGACGGCGAAATTCGTCGCGGGAGCAAGAAGACTTGGTAGAAGTCTTGCAGGGCGAGATCGAAGATTCGGACGGGCGGTCGTCGGCGCTGCGCGGGAAGCGTCGATGGGCGCATCCGTTCACGCTGATCCGGCGGCTGTTCGGCAATGCGGTCTTCTCCAGCCTGACGCGGCGCATCGTCTTCTTCAACCTCGTCGCACTCGTCGTCCTGGTCGGCGGCATCATGTATCTGAACCAGTTCCGCGAGGGCTTGATCGACGCCCGCGTCGAAAGCCTGCTGACCCAGGGCGAAATCATCGCCGGCGCCATCTCCGCCTCGGCCTCGGTCGACACGAACTCGATCACCATCGATCCGCAGAAACTGCTCGAACTGCAGGCCGGCGAGAGCATCACCCCGCTGCCGAGCGACGAGGATCTGGAATTCCCGATCATCCAGGAGCGGGTCGCGCCGGTTCTCAGGCGCTTGATCTCGCCGACGCGGACGCGCGCCCGCCTGTTCGATGCCGACGCCGATCTTCTGCTCGATTCGCGCCACCTCTATAGCGGCGGCCAGGTGCTCCGTTTCGACCTGCCGCCGGTCGATCCTGAGACGTCGAGCTTTTCGGAGAAGTTCAGCACCTGGTTCAACCGCCTGCTGCAGCCGGGCGACCTGCCGCTCTACAGGGAGCCGCCCGGCGGCAACGGCTCCATCTATCCGGAGGTGATGAACGCGCTGACCGGCGTACGTGGCGCCGTCGTGCGCGTTACCGAAAAGGGCGAGCTGATCGTGTCCGTGGCAGTACCGGTGCAACGCTTCCGCGCGGTGCTCGGGGTGCTGCTGCTCTCCACCCAGGCGGGCGACATCGACAAGATCGTCCATGCGGAACGCCTGGCGATCATCCGCGTCTTCGGCGTCGCAGCGCTCGTCAACGTCATTCTGTCGCTGCTCCTGTCATCGACCATCGCCAATCCCTTGCGCAGACTGTCGGCCGCGGCCATACGCGTGCGTCGCGGCGGCGCCAAGGAGCGCGAGGAAATCCCGGACTTCTCCTCCCGTCAGGACGAGATTGGCAATCTCTCGGTGGCGCTGCGGGAAATGACGACGGCACTCTACGATCGTATCGCGGCGATCGAGAACTTCGCCGCCGATGTCAGCCACGAGCTCAAGAATCCGCTCACCTCGCTCCGGAGCGCCGTCGAGACCCTGCCGCTGGCGCGCAACGAGGACTCGAAAAAGCGGCTGCTCGATATCATCCAGCACGACGTCCGGCGCCTCGACCGGCTGATCAGCGACATTTCCGACGCTTCGCGGCTCGATGCCGAACTGGCGCGCAGCGACGCGAAGAAGATCGACCTGGAAACGCTGCTGGGCGACCTGGTCGACATTTCCCGGCAGATCCGCGGCAAGAAGAAGCCCGTGCTCTTCGACCTGGTCGTCGACCGCAAGGACAATCCGAAGGCAAATTTCATCGTCAGCGGCTATGAGCTGCGCATTGGACAGATCATCACCAATCTCATCGAGAACGCCCGCTCCTTCGTGCCGGAGCCAAACGGCCGGATCGTCTTGCGGCTCACCCGTTCGCGATCGCGCTGCCTCGTCTATGTCGAGGACAACGGCCCCGGCATCCAGGCGGAAGACATCGACCGGATTTTCGAGCGCTTCTATACCGACCGGCCGGAGGGTGAGGATTTCGGCCAGAATTCCGGCCTTGGCCTGTCCATTTCGCGCCAGATCGCCGAGGCGCATGGCGGCACACTCAAGGCGGAAAACATCGTCGACAGAAGTGGAGCGGTAACCGGCGCCCGCTTCATCCTTTCCCTTCCCGCCGAGCCGCACGCGTGAACGGCCCGGCCTGCAACATTCACGGCACCGCGATCGTGCTCGGCACGACCGGCTTTCTCATCACCGGCCCTTCCGGATCAGGAAAGTCCGCCCTGGCGCTCGCCTGCATCTCCGAGGTCAGGCGCCGCGGCCGCTTCGCGGCCCTCGTCGCCGACGACAGGGTGGACCTGACGCTCGCAAACGGGCGGATCGTGGCGCGCTGCCCGCCAGCGATCCGCGGCCTGATCGAGGTCCGCGGCAGCGGCATAGCGGAGGTCGAAACCCTCTCCGCCTGCGTGCTCGACTGGGCGATCCTGCCGGTGCGCGCGCCTTTCGATCCGCGCCTGCCGCCCGAACAGGAGGAACTGCAGCTGGAGATTGGAAGGAGCCTGCCGATGCTGCGCGCTCCGATTGAAGCCATGCTCTCGCCGATGGATGCCCTTGCGGCGCTCTTGCCTGAAAAATTAGTCCTTTAGCCTTATAGGGAGGCAGGGCGACTGCTTTTTCGGCATTTTTGGCTTGCACTTCGGCTTTTCCTTGCCAAGATGGCCGCCCCAATAGGTGGACGAAATTGCTGCATTGCGATATCTGACCATCGACGAGTTGCACTGCAGTTGGAGCAAAGATACCCATGATCGGACTTGTGCTTGTCACTCATGGCAAGCTGGCGGATGAGTTTCGGCTTGCTTTGGAGCATGTCGTCGGTCCGCAAAGAGCTATCGAGACGGTGTGCATCGGCCCCGAGGACGACATGGACCAGCGGCGTCAGGATATCCTCGACGCTGTCGAAAGTGCCGACGAAGGCAACGGCGTCATCATCCTGACCGACATGTTCGGCGGCACGCCCTCCAATCTCGCCATTTCCGTGATGCGCAGCGGCATCGTCGAAGTGATCGCCGGCGTCAACCTGCCGATGCTGATCAAGCTCGCGGGCGTCCGCGGCGAAAGCGACATGGACAAGGCCCTCGTCGAGGCGTCCGAGGCGGGCCGCAAATACATCAACGTCGCCAGCCGGGTCCTGAGCGGAAAATAATGGACCACCTCTCCGAAACGGCGCTGACGCGCGAACTGCTGATCGTCAACAAGCGCGGCCTGCATGCACGGGCCTCGGCGAAATTCGTGCAGACGGTCGAGGCTTACGACGCCGAGATCACGGTCTCGAAGGACGGCATGACCGTCGGCGGAACTTCGATCATGGGGCTGATGATGCTGGCCGCCAGCACCGGATGCACGGTCTTCGTCACCGCAAGCGGCAACCAAGCCGAGGAGGCGCTCAACGCCCTCGACGCGCTGGTGCGCGACAAGTTCGGCGAGGAAATGTGAGCCGCTGCCGCGGCGCGGACACGCACCTTCCCGATTATATAAAGATATAAAGACCTCTTTATATGGCGGTTGCCCTATCCGGCGATTCCTGATAGACCGGGCGCACTCTCCCGATGCATTGCGTGCAAGGGAGGCATCGTCTGCCGCCGGACTCTGTGGGGACCGACGCGGCCCAAGAGATCCAGCCTGGAGAACTCCATGACCGCCACTCAGGACTATATTGTCGCCGACATCGGGCTTGCCGGCTTCGGCCGCAAGGAAATTGACATCGCCGAAACGGAAATGCCGGGCCTGATGGCCTGCCGCGAGGAGTTCGGCGCATCGAAGCCGCTGAAGGGCGCGCGCATCACCGGCTCGCTGCACATGACAATCCAGACGGCCGTGCTGATCGAGACACTGGTTGCGCTTGGCGCGGAAGTCCGCTGGGCCTCCTGCAACATCTTCTCGACGCAGGACCACGCGGCAGCGGCGATCGCCGCAAGCGGCGTTCCGGTCTTTGCCGTCAAGGGCGAGACACTCGAGGAATATTGGGCCTATACGGACAAGATCTTCCAGTGGGCCGATGGCGGCTTCTCCAACATGATCCTCGACGATGGCGGCGACGCCACCATGTACATCCTGCTCGGCGCCCGTGCCGAAGCCGGCGAGAACGTGCTTTCGAACCCCGGTTCGGAAGAGGAGGAAATCCTTTTCGCCCAGATCAAGAAGCGGCTTGCCGGCTCGCCGGGCTGGTTCACCAAGCAACGCGACGCCATCAAGGGCGTGACGGAAGAGACGACCACCGGTGTCAACCGCCTCTACCAGCTCCAGGCCAAGGGCCTGCTGCCCTTCCCGGCGATCAACGTCAACGACAGCGTCACCAAGTCGAAGTTCGACAACAAATACGGCTGCAAGGAATCGCTCGTCGACGGCATCCGCCGCGGCACCGACGTGATGATGGCCGGCAAGGTCGCCGTGGTGTGCGGCTATGGCGACGTCGGCAAGGGCTCGGCCGCCTCGCTGCAGGGCGCCGGCGCCCGCGTCAAGGTCACCGAAATCGACCCGATCTGCGCATTGCAGGCCGCCATGGACGGCTATGAAGTGGTGCAGCTCGAGGACGTCGTCTCGACCGCCGACATCTTCATCACCACCACCGGAAACAAGGACGTCATCCGCATCGAGCATATGCGCGAGATGAAGGACATGGCGATCGTCGGCAATATCGGCCACTTCGACAACGAGATCCAGGTTTCCGCCCTCAGGAACCTCAAGTGGACGAACGTCAAGCCGCAGGTCGACCTGATCGAGTTCCCGAAGGGCAACCGGCTGATCCTGCTTTCGGAAGGCCGCCTCCTGAACCTCGGCAATGCCACCGGCCATCCGTCCTTCGTGATGTCGGCCTCCTTCTCCAACCAGGTGCTGGCGCAGATCGAGCTCTTCACCAAGGGCGGCAACTACAAGAACGAGGTCTATATCCTGCCGAAGCAGCTCGACGAAAAGGTCGCGCGCCTGCATCTCGCCAAGCTCGGCGCAAGGCTGACGGAGCTTTCGGAAGAGCAGGCCGACTATATCGGCGTGAAGCCGCAGGGCCCGTTCAAGGCCGAACACTACCGGTACTAATCCTTACCCGGGCAATCCACAACATCTTGTGGCCGCGATCTTGACAAGAGATCGCGGCCGCTTTTTTGGGCGCTGCACTTTCCGGCGAATCTTCAAAGAAGTATTGTTTAACTCATTGATTCGTGACGCTGGAGGGGCTGACGGCGTTGCGGGCGGGGATGTCTTGTCGGACAGCGGCAAACAGACGGAGACAGACCGGGGATGCAATCGGAACGGACGCAAACCCTCTTCGAGGGTTTCGGGCATGGCGACGCAAGGTCGGCGGCACCTTGCGGATCAACGGGGTCGGCGCCATGAAGACGGAACAATCCAGATTTTTCGGCGGCAGGGCTTCCGCACTGGTTCGGCGGCTGCTCGCCGGCACGACGCTTCTCGCGGCGACCGATGCGGCCGCCCAGGCTTCCGCTCCGGTTGCCAGATCGATTTTCGGCACCTCCGAAGTGGTGACCTTCTCCGTCCTGATCGGCGTGATCTCCGCCGCGATGCTCTCTGCGATCTGGCTCATCCGCCAGCGCGGCAATATCGAAGCGGAGAACCGTGCCCTGCGCGCCGATCTTTCGGACGCCAACCAGCGGATTTCACGCTTCCAGGCGCTCATTGCCGACAAGAACCGGCGAATCGTCGTCTGGGACGGGCTGGCGGAGCGGCCGGAATTCCTCGGACAGCTTCCGCTCGAGACCGGCGCGCCGCAGGACGACCGCGATTTTCTCGCCTTCGGGCGCTGGATCAAGCCGCAGTCGGCAGGCCAGCTGGAAAAGGCGATCGAAGCCTTGCGTGCCCAGGCGCAAAGCTTCGACCTGGTGCTGGAGACGCAGCGCAACGAGGTGCTGGAGGCACAGGGCCGCGTTTCCGGCGGACGGGCCTTCGTGCGCTTCGTCGCGCTCAACAATCTGAGGGCCGAGCTCGCCGAACTGAAGCTCGAGCGCGACCAGCTGCATGCCTCGCTCTCGACATTCCGCACGCTTCTCGATGCGATCGACCTGCCGGTCTGGCAGCGCGGCGCCGACGGCAAGCTCGAATGGGTCAACGAGGCCTATGCCGAGGCGGTCGACGCGCGCAGCCCGGCGGCGGCGACGGCCGAGGCGCGTGAATTGCTCGCAACGGCGGCGCGCGAAAAGATCCGCGCCGTCTCGACCTTCGAAACCCCGTATCGCGACAAGGTCTCGACCGTCGTCAAGGGCAACCGGACCTTCTTCGATGTGGTCGACGCCCGCACCCCGGCCGGGTCGGCGGGCATCGCCGTCGACGTTTCCGGCATCGAGGCGGTGCGCGAGGAACTGGCGCGGACGCTCAAGAGCCACGCCGAAACGCTCGACCATCTGGCGACGCCGGTGGCGATCTTCGACGGCAATCAGCGCCTGCAATTCTACAACCAGGCCTTCCAGCGTCTCTGGGAGCTGGACATGGGCTTCTTGGAACGCAAGCCTGACAATGGCGAAGTGCTCGACCGGCTGAGGGCCGGCGGCAAGCTGCCGGAGCCGCTGAACTGGAAACAGTGGAAGGCGAACGCACTTTCGGTCTACCAGGCGCTCGACACGCAGTCCGACCTCTGGCACCTGCCGAACGGGCAGACGCTCCGCGTCTTCGCGACTGCGCGGCCGCAGGGCGGCGCCACCTGGGTCTTCGAGAACCTGACGGAAAAGGTCGATCTCGAAACCCGCTACAACACGCTGGTCCAGGTCCAGGGCGAAACGATCGATCATCTTGCTGAAGGCGTCGCCGTGTTCGGGCCCGACGGGCGCATCCGGCTATCGAACCCGGCCTTCCGAGCGATCTGGGGCATCAGCGAGGCGGAGGCCAAGCCCGGGACCCACATCCGTGCCGTCGAGCAGGCATGCCTTCCCTCCTACGAGCAGCCGGACGGCTGGAAGCGCTTCGCCCATATCATCACCAGCTTCGACGACGAGCGGCCGTCGAGTCGCGGCGTCCTCGAGCTGCGCACCGGGCTGATCCTCGACTATGCCGTCATTCCGCTGCCCAATGCCCAGACGATGCTGACCTTCGTCAACATTACCGACAGCGTCAGGGTCGAGCGGGCGCTGACGGAAAAGAACGAGGCGCTGCGCAAGGCCGATGCGCTGAAGAACGATTTCGTCCACCACGTCTCCTACGAGCTGCGCTCGCCGCTGACCAACATCATCGGCTTTGCCGATCTGTTGAAGACGCCGGCTTTCGGCGAGCTCAACGAGCGCCAAGCGGAATATGTCGACCATATCGCCACCTCCTCCTCGCTGTTGCTGACGATTGTCAACGACATCCTCGACCTCGCGACGGTGGATGCCGGCATCGTCGAGCTCGACATGTCCGAGGTGAACCTTATCGACCTGCTCGACGATGTTGCACAGCAGATGGCCGAACGGCTCGTCGAGAGCGGCGCGTCGCTGAGGATCGACGCCCCCGACAATCTCGGCCGCATCACGGCCGACCAGCAGCGCCTGAAGCAGGTCTTCATCAAGCTCCTGACCAACGCCGCCAATTTCGCGCCCGAAGGCAGCACCATCGACCTCCAATGCCGGCGCGAAGGTAACGACTTCGTCTTTTCCGTCACCGATACCGGACCGGGCATTCCGCAGGACGTGCTCAACACCGTGTTCAACCGCTTCGAGAGCTACGGCCAGCGCGGCGGCGCCGGACTGGGCCTGTCCATCGTCGAAAGCTTCGTCAGCCTGCATCACGGCACCGTTTCGATCCGCAGCAAGGAACGCGAGGGGACGGAAGTCACCTGCCGCATTCCTTCCGCCGACATGCCGAAGATCATCGCGGCGGAATAGATGAAGTCACTCGAACGCCTGCTGCAGGACGAGGCCGCGACGATCGAGCTCGGCGAGGACCTCGCACTTGCCTTGAAGGCCGGCGACTGCGTCGGGCTTTCGGGCGATCTCGGCGCGGGGAAGTCGACCTTCGCACGCGCCTTCCTCCGGGCAATGGCCGACGACGCTTCGCTCGAGGTGCCGAGCCCGACCTTTACGCTCGTTCAGAGCTATGAGCTGCGTATTCCCGTCGCCCATTTCGATCTCTATCGCCTCGCCGACGCTTCCGAGCTCGACGAGCTCGGCTTCGACGAGGCGCTCTCAGAGGGCATCTGCCTGGTCGAATGGCCGGAGAAGGCCGAGGAGGCGCTGCCGGCGAACCGGATCACGCTCGCCTTGACGCATGAAGGTGATGGGCGTCGCGTCCGCATCACCGGGCCGGAGGCGGCCGTCGAGCGGATTGCCCGCTCCCTCGCGATCCGGGCTTTTCTCAAAGAGGTCGGCCATCCCGGCGCGAGGCGCCGGCACCTGAGCGGCGACGCCTCGGTGCGGGCCTATGAGCGGATCCATACGGCCGATGGTGAGCCGGCGAAAATCCTGATGGACGCGGCGAAGCACAAGCCCGGCCCGATCCTCCAGGATGGCAAATACTATCAGCAGCTCGCCCATATCGCCGAGGACGTCGTTCCCTTCGTCGCCATCTCGACGCTGTTGCGCAAGCGTGGCTTTGCGGCACCGGCAATCTACGCGCGCGATCTCGACCAGGGCTTGCTGCTTATAGAGGATCTGGGCTCGGAGGGGATTCTCGACGCCGAAGGCCGGCCCGTTGCAGAGCGGTACATGGAGGGCGCGCGGCTGCTTGCCCGCCTTCATGTCGCCCCGGCCGAGCGCGACATCGCGGTCGCCAACGGCATCGTCCACCACGTTCCGGACTTCGATCGCACGGCGATGAAGATCGAAACGAGCCTCCTGATCGACTGGTACCTGCCGTGGAAACGCGGACTACCTGCCTCCGAGGCCGAGCGGAACGACTACTTCGCCATCTGGGACCGGCTGATCGACAGTCTCGGCTCGGCCGAAAAAAACCTGCTGCTGCGCGATTTCCATTCGCCCAACATCCTGTGGCGGCCGGAACGCGAAGGTCTCGATCGCATCGGCATTATCGATTTCCAGGATGCGATGATCGGGCCGACGTCCTACGACGTCGCTTCGCTGGTGCAGGACGCGCGCGTCACGATCGGTCCCGAACTCGCCGACCGGCTGCTTAGCGCCTACAGGGCCGAACGCAAGCTGCACGGCGCCTTCGACGAGGATTCCTTCCTGCGCGACTGGCACATCATGGCGGCGCAACGCAATTGCAAGCTCGCCGGCATCTGGGTGCGGCTGAAAGAGCGCGACGGCAAGCCCGGCTATCTGAAGCACATGCCGCGCACCTTGACCTATCTGCAGCATGCACTGACACATGAAGTGCTGACACCCTTGCGCGATTGGTGCATTAAGGCTGGAATCCTGGCTAGCGAATCAGCCAACTGACAGGAAATCATGCCCATCACCAATGCCATGGTGCTTGCGGCCGGACTGGGCACCCGCCTGCGGCCAATCACCGACACACTGCCAAAGCCGCTCGTCCGGATCGCCGGCAAGCCGATGATCGACTATGTTCTGGACCTGCTCGCGGTCGCCGGCGTGACCAGGGCGGCGGTGAACGTCCACCACTTCGCCGACAAGATGGAAGACCATCTCAGCCGGCGCGAGACACCGCGCATCCTGATTTCCGACGAGCGCGATGCGCTGATGAATTCCGGCGGCGGCCTTGCCAAGGGTCTGAAGCTGCTCGACGACGGGCCCGTACTGGTAATGAATGCCGATCTCTTCTGGGTCGGCGAGAAGGCCGGGCAACCCTGCAACCTGCAGCGGCTCGCCACGTTCTTCGACGCCGGGCGCATGGACATGGCGCTGCTCTGCGTGCGGCTCGAGGACACGACCGGGCACAACGGCAAGAAGGATTTTTCGCTCTCGAAGGATGGGCGGCTGCAGCGCTACGAAGAAGGCATGGAAAATCCGGTCGTATATGCCGGCGCGATCGCCATGGACTCGCGGCTTTTCGCCGATGCGCCCAGCGACGCATTCAATCTCAACATCTATTTCGACCGAGCGATCGCCAGGGAACGGCTGTTCGGCCTGATGCTCGATGGCCAGTGGCTGACCGTCGGCACGCCTGAGGCGATCGGCGAGGCGGAGGCGTTGGTCCGGCGCTTCGAACCGGGAGGATAAGGTGCCCGGCGCCACCACGAACGTCTTCACGATTCCTACCGGCCTGCCTTTCCTGAAGACGCTGGCGGAAAAACTCCTGGACGGGGTGCTGACGCCGGACTTCCGATACGAACCGGCCGATCCGCTGGCGCTCGCCGGCGTGACGATCTTCGTGCCGACGCGGCGTGCGGCCCGTGTCCTGCGCTCGGAATTCGTCGATCTGCTCGGCGGCCGCTCGGCGATCCTGCCGGTGATCCGGCCCCTCGGCGAGACGGACGACGACAGCGGCTTCTTCGACGCCGAGATGCCGGCGATCCTCGATCTTGCGCCGCCGCTTTCCGGCACGGCGCGGCTGATCGAGCTCGGCCGCCTCATTCTCGCCTGGCGCAACCGCCTACCGCAGGTGGTCCTCGACATCCATGCCGAAAGTCCGCTGATCGCACCGGCAAGCCCGGCCGACGCCATCTGGCTGGCGCGCAATCTCGCCGAACTCATCGATGCGATCGAGACGGAGGAGCTCGACTGGGAGGCGCTCGACGGGCTCGATGCTGGCGAACATGCGCTCTGGTGGCAATTGACGCTTGCCTTCCTGAAGATCGCCCGGACCTATTGGCCGGAACGGCTCAACGAGCTCAAGCACTCCTCGCCGGCGCGCCATCGCAACGCTATGCTCAGGCCCGAAACGCAGCGGATCGCCGCCGGCAAGGCAAGCGGACCGATCATCATCGCCGGCTCGACGGGCTCGATTCCGGCGACGGCAGCGCTGATCGCCGCAGTGAAGGCGCTGCCGAACGGCACGATCGTGCTCCCCGGCCTGGACCTCATGATGAGCGACACGGAATGGGAGTTGATTGGCAAGGAAGCCGAACGTGGCCCAAGGGGTCCGGCAAGCCGCACGCATCCGCAATACGGGTTGCACCGCCTGCTGAAACGCGTGCGTATCGATCGTCGCGACGTGCCGGTGCTGGGATCGCTCGACGACGATCTCGGCGATCGCGCCCTGGTCGTGTCGCGGGCGCTGCTGCCGGCCGAGGCCACCGACGGCTGGACTGAGGCCCGCGAGACCTTCGAGCCGGAGACGCTCTCCGCGGCCTTCGCGGACGTGGCGCTGATCGAAGCGGCGAACGAGCGCGAGGAGGCGACCGCGATTGCCATTGCGCTGAGGCTGGCACTCGAAGGCGACGAGGAGAGCCAGGCAGCGCTGATCACGCCCGATCGCGGCCTTGCGCGGCGGGTGGGCGCCGAGCTCGCCCGCTTCGGCATCGAAGCCGATGATTCCGCCGGCGTTCCGCTCTCGGCAACGGCGGCGGGTGGGATTACCCGGCTGCTGCTGGAGGCGACCCTCAGGCCCGACGATCCGGTGGCTTTGGTCGCGCTGCTCAAGCATCCGCTCGCCCGGCTCGGACAGACGGCGGAAGTCGCACGCCGTGCCGCCGACGTGCTGGAGCTCGTGGCGCTTCGCGGCGGCACCGACATATCCGACATTTCCGCTCTCGAACTCGGGATCGATAGGGCGCTCGCCCGGCAGCGCACCGAGCGGCACCCGAGGCCGTGGCGCGGCGGCATCGACCCGAAGGATGTCGATCTCGCGCGGGCACTCGCCCGACGACTTTCCGCGGCCGTCGGGCCGTTGACGAGTACCATTTCCGGCAGCCCGGAAAGCGGTCGCCAGCACACGACAGCCCTGACGCTCGCCGATTGGGCGGAGCGCACGGGCCGCGCGCTGGAAGCCGTCGCCATCGACGAACGCGGCAGCCTCGGCGGGCTCTGGGGTTCGGAAGCCGGCGAAGCATTGGCGACGCTTCTGCGCGGCATCATCGAGACCGACGGGCAGATGGAGGCCGACGGGCGGCAATGGTGCGACATCGTCGAGGCGCTTGCCGCCAGCGAAGCGGTGAAACCTCGATCCATGCGGCACCCGCGCGTCTTCATCTTCGGCGCTCTTGAATCGCGTCTGCAGAGCGTCGATCTCGTGGTGCTCGGCGGGATGAACGAAGGCACCTGGCCGGCGCAGACCTCGAACGACCCTTTCCTGTCTCGGACAATGAAATCGGGTATCGGCCTCGAACCGCCAGAGCGGCGCATCGGCCAGCTCGCCCATGACTTCCAGATGGCCTGCGGAACGCGCCGCCTCATCCTTTCCCGCTCCATGCGCCAGGGCTCGGCGCCGACGGTCGCCTCGCGCTGGCTGCAGCGGCTGCAGGCGCTCGGCGGCAAAACGTTGACCGAGCAGCTCAAGGCGAATGGCGCGAGCTATCTTCACTGGATGCGCATCCTCGACGACGGCGAGCGCCAACCACTCAGCGAGCGGCCGCAGCCGAAGCCGCCGGCCGACATGCAGCCGCGCAAATATTCCTTCAGCGAAGTGACCAAGCTGCGCCGCGACCCCTATTCCATCTATGCGCGCCGCATCTTGCGGCTGGAGCCGATCGACCCCTTCAATCGCGATCCGAGTGCTGTCGAACGCGGCCTGCTTTACCACCGCATCGTCGACCGCTTCGTCAAAGGTGGCTTCGATCCCGCCTCTAGCGAGGGGCAGGCGGCAATGGCGCGGCTGATCCGCGAGGCCTTCGACGAGGAGAACCTGCCGACGCACATCGACACGATCTGGCGACCGCGCTTCGAAGCGGTCGCAAGGGCGTTTCTTTCCTGGGAGCGGGAGCGCCGGACCGGCATCGTCAGGTCTTTCACGGAAGTCCCCGCAGCCATGGAGATCGGCATCTCGGATATCAGGCTGACCGGCATAGCCGACCGCCTCGACCGGCTGGCCAACGGCACCGTCGACATCATCGACTACAAGACCGGCTCCAGCCCTTCAGCGAAGGAGGCACGGGCCCTGCTCGACCCGCAGCTCTCCCTCGAAGCGGCCGCCCTCAAGGCGGGTGCTTTTGCGACCATCGGACCGGCGCGGCCGGATTCGCTGCGCTATGTCCGCCTGAAGCCTGGCAGCCGCTTTGCCGTCGATACGGTCAACAACGAGAACAGCAAGTCGAGGGAGACCAAGACCGCCGAGCAGCTGGCGGAAGAAGCGCTTTCCGAACTCAGGAAGCTGCTCGCGGCGCTGACCAGCGGCCGCTACGGTTTCGCCTCCCGCCTGATCGTCCAGAAGGAACGGGACTATGGCGGCGAATACGATCACCTGGCGCGCGTCGCCGAATGGGCGACCGCTGACGGCGAGGACGACGATGAGGAATGAGGCTTTCGGCCCGGAGGAGAGGACGCCCAAGGCGTGGCTCGACTGGACCACCGAGCGGCAATCGCTTGCCTCGGATCCGGCGCGCTCGGCCTGGGTTTCGGCCAATGCCGGCTCGGGCAAGACGCATGTGCTGACGCAGCGCGTCATTCGGCTGCTGCTTTCCGGCTGCCGCCCTTCCGCCATTCTCTGCCTGACCTATACGAAGGCAGCCGCCTCGGAGATGTCGAACCGCATCTTCGAGCGTCTCGCCGAATGGGCGACGCTCGATGATGCCGCTCTGGAAAAGCGCATAGAGACGATCGAGGGCACGCGACCCTCCCTCGCCAAGATTGAGGAGGCGCGGCGGCTCTTTGCCAAGGCGCTCGAAACGCCGGGCGGGTTGAAGATCCAGACGATTCACGCCTTCTCGGAAGCGCTGCTCCATCAGTTTCCACTCGAGGCGAACGTGGCGGGACACTTTTCCGTCCTCGACGATCGGGCCGCGGCGGTGCTGCTTTCCGATGCGCGCCGCGCCCTGCTGACGGCCACCGCCGCCGAGGACGAGAGCGAGCTTGCAGATGCCTTCGCCACCGTCCTCGACCTCGCCGACGATACCGGCCTTGAAAAGCTGTTGGAGGCGATCGTGGCGAACCGCGCGGCGATCCAGGCCTTTCTCGATAGCGCCGCCGTAAAAGGCGGGCGGGAGAAGCACCTGCGAGCCGCGCTCGGTCTTGCGTCGGGGGAGACGGCCGCGAGCGTGATGGCCGGAGCCTGGCCGCTTGCCGGCCTCAACGGCGCGGCGCTTCAGCGCTATATCGAGCTCGCGCTGAGCCTTGGCGGAGTGAAACCCGGGGAGATCGCAGAGGGCTTGAAGGCGGCCCGCGAGGCCGCCGATGCGGAGGAGCGCTTTGCCGGGCTTCTCGGCGTGTTTTTCAACGGCGGCGGCAAGCCGAAGGCGGATTCGGCCTTCTTCAACAAGGCAATGCTGGCGCAGGCGCCTGAACTGGCGCCGCTCATCGAAGAGGCGCGCAAGCACATCACAACCTGCGCCGACCGGCTCAGCATCGTCCGGATGTACGAGGCGACGCGCGCGGCGCTGATCCTCGCCGAACGGCTCAACAGGGACTACGAAGACCTCAAGAAGCGGCGCAGCCAACTCGATTTCGAGGACCTGATCAACCGCACGGCTGCGCTGCTTTCTCGCAGCGATGTCGGCGCCTGGGTCCATTACAAGCTCGACCAGGGCATCGACCACATTCTCATCGACGAGGCCCAGGACACGAGCCCCGCCCAATGGACAATCATCCAGGCGCTCGCCGCCGATTTCTTCGCCGGCGAAACAGCGCGCGCCAACGAGCGGACGATCTTTGCGGTCGGGGACGAAAAGCAGTCGATCTACTCCTTCCAGGGCGCGCGTCCCGAGCGATTCTCGCGCGAAAGCATCCAGACCGAACGGCGGGTGCGCGCCGGAAGCAAGTATTTCAGCCCCATCCGGCTGCAGCTCTCCTTCCGTTCGACGGTCGACGTGCTTTCCGCCGTCGACACGGTCTTTGCCAATCCGGGCAATGCGAAGGGCTTGAGCGCCCGCAGCGAGGCGATCGTGCACGCCTCGAACCGGATCGGACACCCCGGCGCCGTCGACATCTGGGACATCATCGCGCCCGAGCCGGTGAGCTCCGAAGAGGATTGGACGGCGCCCTTCGATGCGACGCCGGAGCGGGCTCCGGTGAACATTCTTGCCCGGCGCATCGCGGCCGTGCTCGAGGACTGGATCGGCAAGGAGACGGTGATCGAAAAGGGCGCCCGACGCCCGATGCGACCCGGCGACGTCATCGTGCTGGTGCGCAAGCGCGACGCCTTCGTCAATGCCCTGACGCGTGCACTCAAGCGCCGCGGCAATATTCCGGTCGCAGGCGCCGACCGGCTCGTGCTCACCAACCATATCGCCATCCAGGATCTCCTGGCGCTCGGCCGTTTCGTGCTGCTGCCCGAGGACGATCTGTCGCTCGCGGCGCTGCTGAAGAGCCCGCTCGTCGATCTCGGCGAGGACGATGTCTTCGAACTCGCGGCACGCCGGGCCGAGGGCGAAAGTCTCTGGCGACGGCTGCAACAGCTCGGCGCCGAGGAATCAAGCCGATATCATCGGGTCGTGCGGATGCTCGCCGGCTATGGCGAGCTTGCCCGCAACCTGCTGCCGCACGACTTCTATGCCCGCGTGCTCGGCGCCAATGGCGGCCGGCGCGCCTTCCTGGCGCGGCTTGGCAGCGAGGTAAGCGATATCCTCGACGAATTCCTGACCTTTGCGCTCGACCATGAGCGGAGCGGGCTGCCCGGCCTGCAGGCCTTCGTCTCGACGCTCGAGATCGAGGCGCCGACGGTCAAGCGCGAGCAGGACAAGGAACGCGACGAGGTTCGCGTCATGACCGTGCACGCCGCCAAGGGCCTCGAGGCACCGGTCGTCTTTCTGGTCGACGGCGGCGGCGAAGCATTCGTCCGTCAGCAGGTCTCGGACCTCCGCTTCCTGGAGAAGCCCCAGGCGGACGGCTCGATGCTCGGGGTGCCCGTCTGGCGCGCTCCCGGCTCGGCGTCGAATTCGCTGATCGCCGCCGACAACGAGCGGCTGAAGCGCCTGGCCGAGGAAGAATATCGCCGCCTCCTCTATGTCGGCATGACGCGCGCGGCGGACCGGCTGATCGTCTGCGGCTATCGCGGCCAGCGGCAGAACCTCGATACCTGGCATGCGATGGTTCAAGGCACATTAGCGCATGATCCGAAGGGCCGGGCGACGCCGATGGTCTTTTCAGCCGGCGGCGAGGAATGGACGGGCCATGCCTGGCGCGAAGCGCGTGTGCCGGTCGCCGTCCCGGTACGCGAGGACTCGGAGAGCAAGCCTCCGGCGACGGCATCCAGCCTGCCGCGGGCACTCTTCACCCCCTTGCCGCCGCAGCGCCGGCTGCCGCGACCGCTCGCCCCTTCGGGAACGAGCGTGGCGATCGACGATCCGGAGCAAGAGACGATCGTCGGCTCGGCTCTCTTTGCGGCACAGACAGCGCCGAAGTTCTCGATGCTGCGCGGTGCGATCCTGCATCGGCTGCTGCAGGTGCTGCCGACGATCGACGGCGCCGAGCGCCGGGACGCGGCGGAGCGTTACCTCAGCCGGGCCGTGCCACGCTGGCCGGAGACGGAGCGGCAGGCACTTAGCCGTGCCGTGATGGAGGTGCTCGAGCATCCGGATTTGCAGCCGCTCTTCGGCGAACAGAGCCGCGCAGAAGTCTCCGTCATGGGAACGCTCAAGCTCGGCAGTCAGGAATTCGCCGTATCCGGCCGGCTCGACCGCCTGGCGGTTGCCGGCGACACCGTGACGATCGCCGATTACAAGACCAATCGCCAAGTGCCGGCCTCGGTCGCCGAAATTCCGACCGTCTACCGGCGGCAGCTCGCAATCTACCGCGAACTCTTGAGGCCGCTCTATCCCGGCAAGCAATTCCGTTGCGTGCTGATCTTCACCGAAGGCCCGGCCGTGTGGGTGCTTCCCGACCCAATGCTGGACGGGAGCCTTGAAGAGCTCGCGACAAAGTGAGATACACGATATTGAAAATCCAGCGGCGAGGCCTCACATGAGGCACAATATCTGGACAATGCCATTCCGAAGGAGCAGCCGATGGCAACTGTGAAAGTCGATGCGTCCAATTTTCAAAAAGAAGTGCTGAATTCCGCCGAGCCGGTCGTCGTCGACTTCTGGGCCGAATGGTGCGGTCCGTGCAAAATGATTGCCCCCAGCCTCGAAGAGATCGCCACCGAACTCGCCGGCAAGGTCAAGGTCGCCAAGCTCAATATCGATGAAAACCCGGAACTGGCCGCTCAATACGGGGTCCGCTCGATCCCGACGCTCGCCATGTTCAAGGCTGGCGAAGTCGCCGACATCAAGGTCGGCGCCGCGCCGAAGACCGCGCTCAGCTCGTGGATTTCCAACGCGGTCTAAGCCGCGAATTGATTGACGATTGATAATGAAAAGCCCGGCTATGTCCGGGCTTTCTACTTGCCTTCTGACGACACGCACCGCCTTCAATCGCCCCTCACCCAAACCCTCTCCCCGCAGGCGGGGCGAGGGGACGGAGAGCGCGCGGCAAAAACCCTTCTCCCCGTCAAAAACGGGGAGAAGGTCGCGGCAGCGGGATGAGGGGCGAATGCAGTCTGACGATTACCGCGGCGGCGTGCCATTCTCCGAAAGCACGTCGCCGACGAGGTAGAGCGAACCGCCGATCAGGATGCGCGGCGGCACGGGGTCCTCTTCGGTGAGCTCGGCGATGAGCCCGAGTGCTTCGGCGACCGATGATGCGGCGTTTACCTCGAGACCGGCTGAGGCCGCATCGGCGGCCAGCGCCACCGGGTCAAGCCCCGCATCCGAGCCGTGGATCGGAACGGTGAAGACCTGTTCGGCGAGATCGAGGAAGGCCTTGAAGTAGCCGACGGGATCCTTGGTGTTGATCATGCCGATGATCAAGAACAACGGCCGCGGATCGCGCTCCTCGAAGGTCGCCATGGCTTCGGCGATCACCTGGCCGGCGCCGGGATTGTGGCCGCCGTCGACCCAGATTTCGGCGGCCGGCGGCCCGTAGTGTGAGAGCTTGCCGCCGGCAAGACGCTGCAGCCGGCCCGGCCATTCGACCCCGGCCAGGCCCTTCTCGATCGCCGCCTCCGGCACGTCGAAACCGGCCGCCCGGACGGCGCGGATCGCCGCCGCCGCATTGGCATATTGATGCCGGCCCGGCAGGCGGGGCAGCGGCAGGTCGGCAAGGCCGTTCTCGTCCTGAAAGATCAGCCTGCCGAATTCCTCATGCGCCATGAAATCTTGGCCGTAGACGGACATCGGGGAGCCGAGCCGCTCGGCCGTTTCGACCAGCACCTCGCGCACGCCGTCTTCTTCCTGATGGCCGATCACCACCGGGCAGCCGCGCTTCATGATTCCGGCCTTCTCGGCGGCGATCAGTTCCACCCGGTCGCCGAGATAGGCCTGGTGATCGAGCGAGATCGGCATGATGACAGAGACCGCCGGCCGGGCAATGACATTCGTCGCGTCGAAGCGGCCGCCGAGGCCGACCTCGATGACCGCGACATCGGCCGGATGCTCCGCGAAAAGCAAGAAGGTGACGGCCGTCAGGATCTCGAAGACGGTGATCTTCTGGCCGGCATTGGCTTCCGCCACGCGCCGGACAGCATCGGCCAGCACCGGGTCGCTGACGAGCGCACCCTTGCCGCCCTTGACGCCGAGCCGATATCTCTCGTGCCAGTTCACCAGATGCGGCGACGTGTGCACATGGACGCTGAGGCCTGCAGCCTCGAGGATCGCCCGCGAAAACGCGGTGACGGAGCCTTTGCCGTTGGTGCCGGCGACGTGGATGATCGGCGGCAGGCGGTCCTGCGGGTTGCCAAGCGCGGCCAGCAGCCGCGTGATTCTGTCGAGCGACAGGTCGAATCCCTTGGGATGCAGAGCCAGAAGTTTTTCAATCTCCTGCGCCGCCTCGCTGACCTGTGCCGCCGCCATGTTCTTGCCTCAAAAAATTGACGCTGCCAGATGATTCCTAAACGGAATTGCAGCGAATCAAAACATTTACAGCAACGTTTGCGCGCCCCGGAAAGGCGCACAAGTCTAGAGAATCAAATAAGAGCTGGTGCGGCGGCCTAGGCCCGGGCTGCGAGCGGCAAGGGCGAAACCTGGGAGCCGCTCTCGCGCCTTGCGGCCTCCGCCGGCTTCTTCATCAGGATCTTCAGCAGGCGCGAAAGCGTCGCCGGCAGGTCGTGGCGCTTGACGACCATATCGACCATGCCGTGCTCCAGGAGGTACTCCGAGGTCTGGAAGCCATCCGGGAGCTTTTCGCGGAGCGTCTGCTCGATCACCCGCTTGCCGGCAAAGCCGATCTCCGCACCCGGTTCGGCCAGGTGGATGTCGCCCAGCATCGCATAGGATGCCGTGACACCGCCGGTGGTGGGGTTGGTCAGCACGACGATATAGGGTAGGCCCGCTTCCTTCAGCAGATTGACCGCAACCGTGGTGCGCGGAAGCTGCATCAGCGACAGGATGCCTTCCTGCATGCGGGCGCCGCCGGAAGCCGGGAACATCACCAGCGGGCACTTCTCGGCAATCGCCTTCTCGAAGGCCCTGATGATCGCCTCGCCGGCCGCCATACCGAGCGAACCGCCGATGAAGTTGAACTCATGGACGACGGCGACCAGCTTGACGCCCTGGACGAGGCCGAGGCCGGCGACGATCGTGTCCTCGAGCTCGGTCTTGGCCCGGCTGTCGCGCAGGCGGTCGAGATATTTCTTCGAATCGCGGAACTTCAGCGGATCCTGCGCCACCTTCGGCTGCGGCAGGGTTTCGTAGATTCCGCCATCGAAGAGATCCTTCAGCCGGGCCTTTGCCGGCATCTTCATGTGATGGCCAGACTGCGGGATGACCCACTTGTTCTCTTCGAGATCGCGATGGAACACCATCTCGCCGGTTTCAGGGCACTTGATCCAGAGGTTCTCCGGAACTTCCCTGCGGCCGAGCATCGAATTGATCTTCGGCCGAACGTAGTTTGTGATCCAGTTCACTTAAGTAGACTCCTGAAGATGTCCTTCGGCTTCTGCGCGCCAATATGGGCGATTATTCGGCTGCCGCAAGGCGCGCCGCCCGCACCCCGGCCGAAAGCCCTCGAACCAAAGCTTCCACACCCGGCACCGTCGCGTCGGTAGCCTGACCGCTTTCCGTCAGGCTCGAGGCGATCTGGTTGACGATCGCGGTCCCCACCACGACACCATCGGCGGAAGCGCCGATCACCCGCGCATGCTCGGCGGTCTTGACGCCGAAGCCGACGCAGACGGGCAGCTTCGTATGCGACTTGATCCGCGCCACCGCGCCGGCAATCAGCGACGGATCCGGCAGAGAGGAACCGGTGATGCCGGTCATCGAGACGTAATAGACAAAACCGGAGGTGTTTTCGAGAACCTTGGGCAGACGGCGGTCGTCGGTCGTTGGCGTCGCCAGACGGATGAAGCTGATGCCCTTCTTCAGCGCCGGGGTGCAGAGCTCGTCGTCCATTTCCGGCGGCAGATCGACGACGATCAGCCCGTCGACACCCGCCTCGACGGCGTCATCCAGGAAGCGCTCGACGCCGTAGATGTAGATCGGATTGTAATAGCCCATCAGCACGATCGGGGTGCGCTGATCCTCAGTCCGGAAGCGGCGGGCGAGGTCGAGCGTCTTGGCAAGCGTCTGCCCGGCTTTAAGCGCGCGCTGGCCAGCAAGCTGGATCGCCGGGCCGTCGGCCATCGGATCGGAAAAGGGCACGCCGAGTTCGATCACGTCGGCGCCCGCCTTCGGCAGCGCCTGCATGATCGCCAGCGACGTTTCGAAATCGGGATCGCCGCCCATGAAATAGGTGACAAGGAC
Source organism: Sinorhizobium sp. CCBAU 05631 (assembly GCF_002288505.1). Classification (NCBI taxonomy): domain Bacteria; kingdom Pseudomonadati; phylum Pseudomonadota; class Alphaproteobacteria; order Hyphomicrobiales; family Rhizobiaceae; genus Sinorhizobium; species Sinorhizobium sp. CCBAU 05631. Next base: position 3,673,471 of record NZ_CP023063.1, on the reverse strand, counting down.
CGGGCGACCTTCCGCCGCGACGTCGGCGAACCTCTGCTCCATGCGTGCGGTCATACTCGTTACTGCCCCATTCCCAGAATTTTGCCGACGGTGAAGATGTCCTTGTCGCCGCGACCGGAGAGATTCATCAGGATGATCTCGTCCTTGCCCATTGTCGGCGCCCGCTTGATGACCTCGGCCAGCGCATGCGATGGCTCGAGCGCCGGAATGATGCCTTCGAGCCGCGTCAGCGTCTGGAAGGCTTCGAGCGCTTCATGATCCATGATCGGCACATATTCGACCCGGCCGATATCGTTGAGCCAGGCATGCTCCGGACCGATGCCGGGATAATCGAGGCCCGCCGAGATGGAGTGGCCTTCCTTGATCTGGCCGTCGCCGTCCTGCAGCAGATAGGTGCGGTTGCCGTGCAGCACGCCCGGCGAGCCGGCGGTGATCGAGGCGCAGTGCTCGTCGCCATCAAGTCCCTTGCCGCCCGCTTCGACGCCGACGATCCGAACATCCTCGTCATCGAGGAAGGGATGGAAGATGCCGATCGCGTTCGAGCCGCCGCCGACCGCCGCAATGACGAGGTCCGGCAAGCGGCCTTCGGCGGCAAGAATCTGCTCTTTCGCCTCCTGGCCGATGACCGCCTGGAAGTCGCGGACCATCTCCGGATAGGGATGCGGGCCGGCGGCCGTGCCGATCAGGTAATAGGTGCTGTCGACATTCGTCACCCAGTCGCGCAGCGCCTCGTTCATGGCGTCCTTCAGCGTGCCGTTGCCGGCGGTCACGGGCTTCACCTCGGCACCGAGAAGCTTCATGCGAAAGACGTTCGGCGCCTGGCGCTCGACGTCGGTGGCGCCCATGTAGACGACGCAGGGAAGACCGAAGCGGGCGGCGACGGTCGCCGAAGCGACGCCGTGTTGGCCGGCACCGGTCTCGGCGATGATGCGGGTCTTGCCCATTCGCTTGGCGAGCAGGATCTGGCCTATGCAATTGTTGATCTTGTGCGAGCCGGTGTGGTTCAGCTCCTCGCGCTTGAAATAGATCTTGGCGCCGCCGAGCTCAGCCGTCAGGCGCTCGGCGAAATAGAGCGGGCTCGGCCGGCCGATATAGTGAGCACCGAGCCTATCGAGCTCGGCCTTGAAGGCCGCGTCGTTCTTGGCCTTGTTCCACTCGTCCTTGAGGTCGAGGATCAGCGGCATCAGAGTCTCGGCGACGAAACGGCCGCCGAAAATACCGAACCGGCCGTCCTCGTCCGGTCCAGCCCTGAAGGAGTTCGGTTCTAGCGGCTGATTCACGTCCTGCTCCCTGATCGTGGCACTACGGCTTCGGCGCGTCGGACACCGCCGAAAAATGCATCCATGAGCTTCAAATCCTTGACACCCGGGGCGCTCTCCACCCCGGAGGATATATCGACGGCGCTGGCGCCGGTCAGCGCAAGAGCCTCGCCGATATTTTCCGCATTCAGTCCACCGGAAAGCATGTAATCGACGCTCCCGTCAAGCGCGTCGAGCAGCCTCCAGTCGAAAGAGACACCATTGCCTCCGGGTAGTTCGGACCCGGCCGGCGGCTTAGCATCGAGAAGGAAGCGATCGACGATGCCGACATAGGCATCGATCCTTTCGAGATCCGAGGCATCGCGGATCGACAGCGCCTTCATGATCGGCAGGCCGTAGATCGCCTTGATCGTCAGAACCCTGTCCGGATCTTCGGAGCCGTGAAGCTGCAGGATGTCGGGCTTCAGCGCGGACACGATCTCGTCGAGATCGTCATTGTCGGCATTCACGGTGACGGCGACGATCTTCGCGCGGCCGCGAACGCGTTCGGCCACCCGGCCGGCGTCGTCAGGCTCGATGTTGCGCGGACTCTTGGGAAAGAAGATGAAGCCGATATGGGTGGCCCCGAGCGCCACGGCATGCTCCGCCGCCTCCGCGGTCTTCAGTCCACATATTTTCACTTCCGTTTTCATGGCAAGCGACCTTGCACGAAATACCGTCCGAGTCGAGCAAAACCGTTGCTCTGCAGCGCGTCATCCTAAGAGACTTTGGCCGGGCGTTTTCAGTCGGGCTGACTTCAGTTTCGGCGGTTGTCCGCACCGTCCAGTCCCCCTCTCGTCACCATCGGCCAAACTCAACCGTGAACTTAGCCGAAATCGATGGAGTGCAGCATGGTGCCGTTGCGCTTCAGCCAGCGCCTGGCCTCGTTGGTATCCGCGCAGAGCCTTTCGCACAGCGCCCAGAAATCGGGGCCGTGGTTCATCTCCTCAAGATGGGCGACCTCGTGGGCGGCGAGATAGGCGATCACCTTCGGCGGCGCCATGGCAATGCGCCAGGAAAAGCTCAAGTCACCTTCGGCGGAGCAGGAGCCCCAGCGGCTGCGGGTGTCCTTGAGGCTCAACGAGCGGACGCGGCGGCCGATTCGGCCGGCATAGACGGCGACGAGGCGCTCCAATTCGAGGCGCGCCTCCTTCTTCAGGTAGTCGGCAATCCGCCGGCGCAGGTGCTCCTCCGCGCCGCCGACCCGCAACACCGCCTCATCGTCGACGATGACGGGCTCTGTAAGGCCGCGAATCCGGCCGGTCCTCTCGATGCGATGGGCGACGCCGCGGATGAAGATGGTTCCGCCGTCTTTGAGCTCGCTTTCGCCGGAGAAGCGCGCGAGTTTGGTCATCAGCCAGCCCTGATGGCGGCTGAGAAATGCGCTGACCTCGCGCTCCGGCAGACCTTCGGGAACGGTGAGTTTCAGGGCGCGCCCGCCGGGCTCGATGCGCAAGGTCATCCGTGTCGCGCGTGCGTTCTGGCGGATGGTCAAGGGAAGACGCTTGCCGGCCACCTCGATGTCACGCGTGATATCGGGGCGCGTTTCACTGCCGCGGCGGCGCTTGAAGGAGGGAAACATGAGGCCTTTCTAGCCGATTCGCCGTCCGCTGGCAGCTGCCTACTGCATGTGTCCTTAGATCGACCTCGATTTATGGATACATGCAGCAATTCAAAGTGCTACAGCGACCTTTGCGGCGTCTGATAAGACGCGCGGCGCTGTAGTCCCGGCGTTTCATGTGAAACGCCGGGATGCCATTCCTGTCAATCAGGCGGTCTCTGGTGCCGGGCCGGGGCGGCCGTTCTTGCGCTCGCGCATGAAGCGGTCGAATTCCTCCTGGTCCTTGGCGCGCCGGAGCTCGCGGACATAGGCGTCGAATTCCTCGCGCATCTCGTCCAGCTTGCGGCGTTCCTCGTCGAGACGCGCAAGTTCCGCCTCGCGCCAGTCGTCGAAGGCGACATTGCCGGTCCGATGGTGGGCCCAATGGCCACGATTGCTCCGGCGGAAGCCGGCGCACATGCGGTCCACGCTGTCGTTGGCGTCCTTCTTGAAGGTCTTCAGCTTGTCGCCGAAGAGGATGTAAGCGAGCATCGCCAGGCCGAGCGGCCAGAACACCACGAAACCGAGCACCATCAATGCAATGGTCGCAGGCGTCCAGTCCGGACGGATCAATGCAGATTGGTTCATCTTCAGTATTCCTCGCAGTCAGCGGACCGCCCGTTGCGGCCCGATGAAAACGATGTGGGAAAGGCAGGAGATGACTGCAAGATGCGCCGGATGGGAATCGGACAAACCCTTGATCCTGCGGCAGCAAATCGCCGCCTCAGGATGCTTTAGGCCGCGGTCGAAAAGCCCGCGTCAGGTGGAGCTAGGCCGATTTGCCCCCCTTGATGATCTGCTTCACTGGCCTCGAGTGGCGCGAATGCTCGCGCTGGAAGGCGACGATGCGCGGTGCGATCTCGCCGCGGAAGCGAGAGCCGTTGAAGACGCCGTAGTGCCCGACGTCCGGCTGCATGTAGTGCTGACGCATGTGCTCCGGAATGTTGGTGCAGATCGTCTGCGCCGCCTGGGTTTGGCCGACGCCGGAAATGTCGTCGTTCTCGCCCTCGACCGTCAGCAGCGCCACCTTGCGGATCGCCGTCGGATCGACGCGCTTGCCGCGATGCATCATTTCTCCCTTCGGCAAGGCATGCTGTATGAACACCACCTGCACTGTCTGCAGGTAGAATTCCGCGGTGAGATCCATGACCGCGAGATATTCGTCGTAGAAGTCGCGGTGCTTGTCGGCGGCATCGCCATCGTTCTTGACGAGATGGGCGAAGAACTCCTTGTGGGCGACCAGATGGCGGTCGAGATTCATCGACATGAAGCCCGAAAGCTGCAGGAAGCCCGGATAGACCATGCGCATGAAGCCCGGTTGCGGCCATGGCACCGGCATGATGACATTGTCGCGGAACCAGTCGACCGGCCGTTGCTCGGCCAGCTGATTGACGGCGGTCGGGTTGATGCGGGTATCGATCGGTCCACCCATCAGCGTCATCGACGCGGGCGAGAGCGGGTCGTTCTCCGCCTCCATCAAAGCGACCGCGGCGAGAACCGGCACGGCCGGCTGGCAGACGCCGATCACATGGGTATCGGGTCCGAGGTGATGCAGGATCTGGATGACGTAGTCGATGTAATCGTCGAGATCGAAAGTGCCTTCGCTGAGCGGCACCATGCGGGCATCCAGCCAGTCCGTGATGTAGATGTCCGAATGCGGCAGAAGCGCTTCGACCGTGCCGCGCAGCAAAGTCGAGTAGTGGCCGGACATGGGTGCAACGAGCAGCACCTTCGGGTCCGGCGTCCTTCCCTTCGGCAGCGACCGTTCGAAATGGATGAGGTTGCAGAAGGGCGCCCGCCAGACGATCTTCTCGCGGACCGGCACAGGCTGGCCGTCGACGACCGTCTCGGGCAGGCCGAATTCCGGCTTACCATAGCGCCGCGTGGCGCGTTCGAAGACTTCCAGCCCTGCCGCCGCGGCGCGGCCGAAATAGGTGTGCGAGACCGGGTTCATCGGATTCTTGAAGGCCAGCCGCATGGCGTCCGCCGCCGTGCGCCATGGGGCCATCATGGCATGGTTCATTTCGTAGAGCTGGTAGAACATGGGACGCGTACCCCTTGTTTCAATCGATCCGGCGCCGCTCCCAGGTCCGACGCAAGCCTTGCGAGTGTTTGTCTTGGTGGTCCGCAATCGCTTTCAGACTACCACTTTTCTTGTGCAGTGCAACAAACAGTACCCCCTCGTTTTTAGGGCAAGTTCCGAGGGAATTCATATTACTAATTTATTGAGATAACATTGCGCGGGCCTGTCGCGCTATGACGTTCGTACCTCAGGCCGCGGAAATTCCGTAAAAACGGGCTGCCGTCCCCAGGAAAATCGCCTGTCGCTCCGCTTCCGTGCAGCTTGCGGTCAACGCTTGAGCAGCGGCAAACCACTCGGCGTAGTCGGCATCGAGCAATACAACCGGCCAATCGCTGCCGAACATCACCCGGTCGGCACCAAACATGTCGAGAAGATGGACGGCATAGGGCCGCAAGCGCTCGACCGACCAGCGTCCGCCGGCTTCCGTCACAAGTCCAGAGAGCTTGACGTACACATTCGGGCGGCGGGCGAGCGCCGCCATGTCGCTTCGCCAGGGTTCGAGCCGGCCTTCGTCAATGAACGGCTTGGCGCCGTGATCGACGACGATGGCGAGATCCGGCAGGCGGTCGGCGAGGGCGGCGACGACCGGCAGATGGCGCGGCTGGATGAGCGCGTCGAAACGGAGGTCCAGCTGCGGCAGCATTTCGAGTATGGCGATCGCTTCCGGCCGCAGGATCCAGGCAGTTTCATCGATGCTCTGCAGCATCGGCCGGATGCCCTTGAACTTCGGATGTGTTTTCAGTCGCCGAAGCTCGGAGCGGGCGTCGGCCGCTATAATATCGACCCAGCCGACCACCGCCGCGACCGTCTCCTCGCGCGCGGCGATTTCGAGCAGGAACCCGGTCTCGGCGACATTCGGCGCCGCCTGGACGAGAACCGTCCGGTTGATGCCTGCGGCGCTGAGATGAGGCCTCAGATCGTCAGGTCCGAAGTCGCGGAAGATCGGTTCGAGATCTGGGCCAGGCCAGTCATTGTGGCCGAGACCGAGCGTCCAGTAGTGCTGGTGGGCGTCGATGAAGCTCATGCGGCAGCGACCGTAACGATTGCCTTCACAAGGCCGGCCTTGTCATGCGCCCAACGCGGCAGGTCGTCGACGCATCGGTCGAGGGTCGTCCTGTGGGTGATGAGCTTGTCCACCGCCACCAGGCCCGTGCCGATCGAGGCGATGACGTGGTCGAAATCTTCCCGCGTCGCATTGCGGCTCGCCACCAGCGTCATCTCGCGCTTGTGGAATTCCGGATCGGAGAAGCGGATGTCGTTCTTCACCACGCTGACGAAGACGAGCGTCCCGCCATGGGCGACATGGGCAAAGGACCGTTCCATCGACGCGGCATTGCCGGTGGCGTCGAAGACGACGTCGAAACCGTCACCATCCGTGGCTTCGGCAATTGCCCTTTCCAGTCCCTCACCGGCGAGGAGGCCGCCCGAAAAGCCGAGCTCGTCCACGGCGAAAGCCAGCCGCTCGGCACTGGTATCGAGAAGCGCCACCTCGTGCCCGGTGATCCGCGAAAAGATCGCCGTTCCGAGGCCGATCGGGCCGGCGCCGATCACCAGGGAGCGGGCACCGGGCGCCACGCCGGATCGTCTCACCGCATGGGCGCCGATCGCCAGGAATTCCACCGTCGCGGCGGCTTCGGGAGAAAGACCGGTCGCCGGATAGAGGTTCTTCTCCGGCATGAGGATTTCTTCGCAGAAGGCGCCGTCGGTGTGGACGCCGAGAACCCGGATCGCCGTGCAGCAATTGGGCTTCCCCCTCCGGCAGGCAATGCAGGTCCCGCAGGAGATATAGGGATTGACGACCACCAGCGTTCCGGGGGCGAGTCGGGAAGCCGTGTCGGCCTCAAGGACGGTCGCGGAAATCTCGTGGCCCATGACGCGCGGATATTCGAGGAAGGGGTGCTTGCCTTCGAAGATATGATAGTCGGTGCCGCAAATGCCGACGCTGTTGACCGCGAGGCGGGCCCAACCCTCAGGCGGCGGCGCCGGCCGGGGCCGATCGGCGACTTCCAAACGACCGGGCTCCGCACAAACGACAGCCTTCATGACGCTTCCCCCATGTCGATTGCCAATGACCAGTTCGCGCCGTTCAACGCGAGCCCCGGCGCCGGAGCTGGTCGAAATAGACGATCACGATGATCAGCACGCCGGTAATGATGCGTTGCCAGAAGGAGTTGACGTTCAACAGATTGGCGCCGTTGTTGATCGTCGCCAGGATGAAGGCGCCGAGCAGCGGCCCGTGCACCGAGCCGACGGCGCCGAAAAGGCTGGTGCCGCCGATGACCGACGAGGCGATCGCCTGCAATTCCCAGCCTTCGGCCTGCGTGGCGTTGCCGATGCCGATGCGCGAGGCGAGCAGCAGGCCGACAAAGGCGGCGCAAGTCGAAGAGAGAATATAGGCGAGATAGATCGTCCGGTTGACATTGACGCCGGAAAGACGCGCCGCTTCGCTGTTCGAGCCGACGGCGAAAAGATAGCGGCCGAAGCGGCTCAGATGCAGGAAGACATAGGCGGGGACGGCGACAAAGATGACCATCCAGAACAGGCTCGGAACGCCGAGGAAATCGGCACGCGAGAAATTGGTGAAGGCCTCGTTGGTGATCGAGATTGTCGAACCGTTGGTGATCAGGAGGCCGATGCCGCGCAGCGACGTCAGCGTCGCAAGCGTGATGATGAAGGGCGGCAGGCCCATGCGGACGATGCCGAAGGCGTGAAAGGCGCCGATCAGCACGCCGATCAAGAGCGTCGCGACAAGCGCCAGCCAGAGCGGTACGCCGGCGGCCAGCAGCCAGGCGACGATGACGCTGGTGAAGCCAACGACCGCGCCGACCGACAGATCGATGCCGGCGGTGATGATCACGAAGGTCTGGCCGACAGCCAGGATCGCCGTCATCGCCCCCTGGCGCAGGAGGTTGCTGATATTGTTGGGGGTCCAGAAGGCGCTCGTCGCCAGGCCAAGGAGCAGCCAGAGGACGACCAGCAGTCCGAGGAGCGTCAGTCCGAACAGGATGCTGACCCCTCGCTTCGGCGTCGGTCCTGTGCTGCTTTCTACCGTTTCCACACTCATTCTGCCCTCCCTGCAGTCCTTCCAATTCTCGGATCGATCACGCGTTAATCGCCTGCGCCAAGACATCCTCGTGGCTGGCGGCGCGGTAATCATGGCTCGCCACCAGCCGCCCTTGACGGAACACGTGCAGGCGGTCGGCAAGCTCGTAGACTTCCGGCAGGTAGGAGGAGATCAGGATGATCCCCGCCCCCTTTTCCAGCAGCCGTGCAAACAGCCTGTAGATTTCCGCCTTGGTGCCGACGTCGACGCCGACGGTCGGCTCGTCGAAGATGAAGAGTTTCGCGCCGTGGCTCAGCCATTTGCCGATGACGATCTTCTGCTGGTTGCCGCCGGACATGGCGGAGGCCAGCACCCGCCGCGACGGCGTCTTGATCTGCAGATCGCGGATCTGGCGATCGGCATTGGCGGCCTCCTCGGCCCGGTTAATCGTCAGCCCGCGCGTCAAACGGCGAAAGACCGGCAGGTTGATGTTGAGGCCGATCGGCAGGTTGAGGCAAAGGCCCTGGTCGCGGCGGCTTTCCGGCGCGAGCGCGATGCCGAGCTCCATCGCCCTGCGCTCGTTGTCGATTTCGACCTTGCGGCCCTGCCAGTACACCTCTCCGGCGGTGAGGGGATGGCGGCCATAGAGGCCGAGCGCGAATTCGCTGCGCCCGGCGCCGATCAGACCGTAGAGCCCGACGATCTCGCCGGCGCGGACCGAAAGCGATATGTCGCTGAAGCCCGGTCCGGAGAGGCCGCGCGCTTCGACGATCGTCTCCCCGAAGGCGAATTGTTCCTTGTGATAGATCTGCTCGATGGTGCGGTTGATCATCAGCGCGATCAGTTCCGCCTCGTTCGTCTCCGAGATGTCGCGGGTGCCGACATGGGTGCCGTCGCGCAACACCGAAACGCGGTCGGCAAGCTCGAAGACTTCTTCCAGCCGGTGGCTGATATAGACGATGGTGACGCCTTCGCCCTGCAGCCGGCGAATGAGACGGAAAAGCTGAGCGGATTCCTGCCGGGTCAGATAGGCGGTCGGTTCGTCGAAGATCAGGAAGCGGGTGCCGCGCATGGCGGCGCGGGCGGTCGCGACCAACTGCTGCTGGCCGATCGTCAGGCTGCCGAGCGTCGCATTGGCCGGCAAGTTGAAGCCGAGATCGTTGAGGACGCCCTGGGCGGCATCGGTCATGGCGCGCTTGCGCATCAGGCCGTTGCTGTTCATCTCGTCGCCGAGGAACATATTGGCCGCCACGCTCAAATGCGGGCAGAGCACCACCTCCTGGTGGACGGCGTTGATGCCGCGGCTGATCGCCTCCGTGGGTGTCGAAAGCTGCACCGGCTCGCCTTGCCAGAACACATCGCCGGCAGTTCGCGGGATGACGCCGGTCAGGAGCTTGATCAGTGTCGACTTGCCGGCGCCGTTTTCGCCGACGATCGCGTGGATCTCGCCGGAGAGGAAAGTAATCGTGGCGGGCTTCAGCGCCTGGACGGCGCCGTAGTTCTTCTGCAGGCCGCGCAGTTCCAGGATCGGCTTGCCCTTCGCAACGGCCGCCTCGAGCTCGCCCTCGTGGCGCTGGCTCACCTCTTGAAGCCCTGTCATGGTACCCTCCTCACTTGCCGGTCAGCGACGGCCGGCTCCTCCGGCCGGCCGTCGCTGCGATCTCAACGGGTCAGTTGACCTTCGGGTTCAGGAGCGCATCGATCTTCGGCTCGGCCATGTTGGCCTTGGTGACAAGGTTCGCGCCGGTATCGACATTGGCCTCGACCTTTTCGCCCTTAGAGACTGCAAGCGCCGTCTTCACGCCATCATACCCCATGCGATAGGGGTCCTGCACGACGAGGCCGGCGAGCACGCCTTCCTTGAGGAAACCGACGGTCTTTTCATCGCTGTCGAAGCCGATGACCTTGATCTTGTCGCCGAGCTTGTTTTCGGCAATCGCCTGGCCGGCTCCCTGCGCCATGATCAGGTTGGAGGCGAAGACGCCGACGAGGTTGGGATTGGCGGTTATCAGGTCCGTCATGATGTTCAGGCCGGTCGTCGCCTGGCCATCGGCGTATTTATCCGCGACAACCTTCAGGCCCGGATACTTGGTCTTGATCTGGTCGAGGAAGCCTTCGCGGCGCTGGTCGAGCGAACCGACGCCCGGCAGGCTGGTGATGATGGCGACCTCGCCCTCTTCCTTGCCGGTCGCTTCCTTGATCGCCGCGGCGAGCCCATCGGCGGCGATGCGGCCGCCCTGGACGTTGTCGGTCGTCAGGAACGACGAGAACGCCTTCGAATCCGCTCCGGAGTCGATACCGATGACCGGTACCGCCTTGGCGGCCTCGTCGATCGGCTTGCCAAGCGCCTTGAACTCGGTCGGGGCGATGACGACGGCGGCCGGCGCGCCGGCGACGGCATTCTCGAGGATGCTGATCTGGCCGTTGATGTCGGATTCGGATTGCGCCCCGAGTTCCGGAACGTTGACGCCGAGGTCCTTGCCGGCGGCACGTGCGCCCGCGAGCACGATCTGCCAGTAGAAGGAGGTCGTGTCCTTGACGATGATCGGAATGGTCACGTCCTGCGCGAAGGACGGCATCGGCGCCATGGCGGCGAAGAAGGCTGCGCCGGCAAGCGCGCTGAAGGCGCGGCGGGACACAATGCGTCTGGAAATGCTCATTAGGTTTCTCCTCTCAATTCACACCTAGTTCCGTTATCGAGATCGATCCGCCAGGTGTTTGCGTATCGTCTTTTATCAATAAAAAACATTTTGGGACGCTAGCCCAGGCACGGCGAATTGGCAAGCCCATTTGATCGAATCTCTTCACTCGCGTTCCTCCAACACGCAAGAAGGATCAGCCGCCGCTTTCGGCAGCGAGCATGACAGTCAGACCCGCACGGCCTCCGTTCCAAGCGCGGGCGCTACGAGGGTGAAGGGGTCGAAGGCGGCAAAATCCGCCGCCGCTATCGTTCTTCGGACCAATTCGATGTTGCGCTCGAGGCTCGAAGGCTTGGCGGTGCCAAGCAGAACCGAGGCGACCTGGGCATTGGCAAGCGGGAACTGTAGCGCCGGTGCTGCAAGCGGCAGACCACGCTCACCGGCGATCCGTTCCATCGCCGCGACCTTCTCTCTGACCTCCTCCGTGGCCGGCATATAATCGAAATGCGCGCCCGCCACCGGACCGGTGGCGAGGATGCCGGAATTGAATACACCGCCAACGACGAGCGAGGTCCCTTTCTTCTCGCAGAGCGGAATGAGTTCGGCGACCGCGGATCGGTCGAGAAGCGTGTAGCGGCCGGCAAGCAGGATGCAGTCGATATCCGCATGGCGCATTACGTCGAGGCAGACCGGCACCTCGTTGACGCCCAGTCCATAGGCTGAAATGGCGCCGCTCGATTTGAGCGCCTCCAGCGCCTTAAGGCCGGAATCGAGCAATTGCCGGAGATAGACGGCATTCCTCGCTGCCCCATGGGTATAGCCACCGATATCGTGAACGTAGAGAATGTCGATGCGGTTTAGGCCGAGGCGGGCATAGCTCATCTCCACCGAGCGCATGATCGCGTCATAGCCATAGTCGTAGGTGACGTCGAAATTCAGCGCCTTGACGTAGGAATAATCCGGGACCTTATCTTCTGGCACCGGATGCAGCAGGCGGCCGACCTTGGTGGAGAGCACGTAGCTCTCGCGCGGCTTGTCGCGCAGGAAATCGCCGGTCCGCCGCTCGGCAAGTCCGAGCCCATAATACGGCGCCGTGTCGAAATAGCGGATCCCTGCGTCCCAAGCGGCATCGAGCGTCGCCATCGCCGCCTCGCGCGTGCATTCGCGATAGAGGCCGCCGAGCCCGGCGGTGCCGAAACTGTATTCGGTGACCGCCAGATCGGTTCGACCGATAATTCTCGTCTGCATTCCTTGTCTCCTCCCTCCAAAGGATGCGCTCTTCTCACAGACGGCGCATTTGCCCCCTCACCCAATCCTCTCCCGCAGGCGGGGAGAGGGAGTCCGAGCGGCCGTCGCGAGTCCCTTCGCCCCGCCTGCGGGGAGAAGGTGGCCGGCAGGCCGGATGAGGGGCCCTTCCAAATCCGCCTAAAGCGTCGCCCCCAGATGCCAGGGGACGAACTCATTGTCGCCGTAGCCGAAAAGTTCGCTCTTGGTCTTACGCCCCGACGCCGTATCGATGATCAAATCGAAAATCTGGCGGCCGAGACCGGCTATCGTCGCCTCGCCGGAGGCGATCACGCCGCAATCGATATCCATGTCCTCTTCCATCGCCCGGTAGAGCGCCGTGTTGCTGGTCAGCTTAATCGACGGCGCGGGCCGACAGCCGAAGCAGCTGCCGCGGCCGGTGGTAAAGGCGATGACGTTGGCGCCGCCTGCAACCTGGCCCGTCGCCGACACCGGGTCGTAGCCGGGCGTATCCATGAAGACGAGGCCATGCTCGGTCACCCGCTCCGCGTAATTGTAGACAGCCGTCAACGGCGAACGGCCTCCTTTGGCCACGGCGCCGAGCGACTTTTCTAAGATGGTGGTCAGGCCGCCGCGCTTGTTACCCGGCGAAGGATTGTTGTCGAGCGAGGCGCCGTGCATCTCGACATAATTTTCCCACCAGGAGATCAGCCCGTCGAGCTTCACCGCCACCGCCTCGTTGACGGCCCGGCTGCGCAAGAGATGCTCGGCCCCATAGATCTCCGAGGTCTCCGACAGGATCGCCGTGCCGCCGGCACCGGCGAGAATATCGACGGCAGCGCCGAGCGCCGGGTTCGCCGTGACACCGGAAAGGCCGTCAGAGCCGCCGCATTGCAACCCGACGATGATCTCACTCACCGGGATCGGCACCCGCCTTGCGGTTGCCACTTCCTTGGCGATTTCCTCGAGAACGCCGAGCGCGCGCTCGACCGAGCGGCGCGAGCCGCCGGCCTCCTGAATGTTGAAATGCCGCTTTTCCGCGCCCGAACCGCTCTGGCCGTAGAGCGTCAGCTGGTTGACCTCGCAGCCGAGCCCGACCATCAGCGCGCCGCCGAAATTGGCGTGGCGGGCATAGCCGGCGAGCGTCCGGTGCAGGTTCTTCATGCCGTCGCCGGAAGACGACATGCCGCAGCCTTGGTCGTGCACGATCGGCACGAAGCCGTCGATGGCCTCGTAGCGCGGCAGGATGCGCCGGTTGGCCTCCTCGGCGATGGCGCGACAGACAGTGGTGGAACAGTTCACGCTGGCGATGATGCCGATATAGTTTCGGGTTGCCGCGCGCCCGTCAGCCCGGCGATAGCCGAGGAAGGTGCGCGCCTTGTCGGCCGCACTTGCGGCTTCCGGCGGCACCGGCGCGCCGATCGACAGCCGATCCTGGTCGAAGGCGAGATTGTGCGAATGCACATGCTCGCCGGCGGCGATGTCGCGCGTGGCGCGGCCGATCGCCTGGGCATATTTGACGACCGGCTCGCCGGCCGGGATCGGCCGGATCGCCGCCTTGTGGCCGGCCTCGATGCGCGCCGCGGACTTTTGCCCTCCGGGTAAAGTCTCGCCGGGCTCGATCGCCACCGTGGCAACGGCGACATTATCCTCCGGCGAAAGAAGGATCGAAGACGGTGCGGACAATCTCAGGCTCTCCCGGAACGGTTTTCACGGGATGGCTCCCGTGTCCTCTTGTTTGTCTTTTATCTACAATAGACAGATTTTCGTCAATGGGTATTATGACTCTCGTAGAAAACGAGGATGCCGATGCTCTCATGCGATGGGGGCATGGAAAAGGCAGGAATAAGCAGGTCTCGGCTAATTCTTGATTGACCCCGAGACAAACCGGCGCTGCCGGGCTAGATGGGCGCATGACCGCTGCGTCGAAACAATTCTAATCGGCCGGATCATTCCATGGCAAAGCAGAACACCGTCTTCAAGGATGCCTTCAACCGCTGCCTCACGCTGCTTTCGGAAACATCAGCGCTGCCTTCCGAACCGGAGCTCGGCCAGGCGCTCGGGGTGAGCCGCACGACGGTCCGGGCCATCCTGTCGCGTTGCGAAGAGGTCAAGCTCATCAGCTGGGACAAGCGCCAGAAGATCGTGCTGAGGCGCCCGGAACCTTCCGATTATTTCCCGACCGAGGAAACCGATTCGCTTGCCGAGCGCATCGAGCGCAGCTTCATGCGCCGGATTCTGGCGGGCGGTGCGGAGCCCGGCATGCAGATCAACGAGCTTGAGCTGGCGCGGGAGATCGGCACAGGCACGACGAGCGTGCGCGAATTCCTGATCCGCTTCAGCCGCTTCGGCCTGATCGAGAAGCGGCCGAACAGCCATTGGGTGCTCAAAGGCTTTACCCGCGAATTCGCGCTTGAGCTAACGGAAGTGCGCGAGATGTTCGAGCTCCGCTCGGCCGCTCGCTTCGTTTCCCTGCCGGAGAACGACCCGGCCTGGACCGAGCTGAAGCAGATCGAGGCACTGCATCGCGATATTCTCGCCGATATCGACGACCGCTACAGGGAATTCTCCGAGCTCGACGAGCGCTTCCACCTCCTGGTGCACAAATCGTCGAGCAACCGCTTCATCGTCGATTTCTACGACATCATCGCGATCGTCTTCCACTACCATTATCAATGGAACAAATCGAATGCGCGCGAGCGCAATGCACGGGCGCTGGAGGAGCATCTCGCCTATATCGCCGCCCTTCAGTCGCGGGACCCGAAGCAGGCGGAACAGGCATGCCGCCGGCATCTGAAATCGGCGCGCGAGACCCTGCTTCAGTCGATACCATAGATCAGTAGCCGGATTCGGTCCGCGCAGGCTCGACCTCTCCGAGGTATTCCCGGCGCAACTGCTCAGTGGCACTGACGAGCAGGGTCACGTCGGTGCCGATCGCCATGAAGTCGGCGCCGAGAGCGCGATAGTCGCGCGCCTGCACCGGATCGAGCGTCAGGATACCGCGCGCCTTGCCGGCTTTATGGATCCGCGCGAAGCCATCGACGATCGCGTCCCGGACATCCGGGTGGGCGGGATTGCCGAGATGTCCCATGTCGGCGGCAAGGTCTGACGGACCGATGAACAGGCCATCGACGCCGTCGAGCGCGGCGATCTCGTCAATCGCGGCCAAGCCTGCCCGGCTCTCGATCTGCAGGATGAGGCAGATCTCGTCATTGGCGTTCTGCAGGTAATCCGTGATGCGCCCGAAATTCGTGGCCCGCCCAAGGGCGGCGCCAACGCCGCGGATGCCGTGCGGCGGATAGCGGACGGCGCGGACGAGCTGCCGCGCCTGCGCTACGGTGTCGACCATCGGGATGAGCAACGTCTGCACCCCGGTGTCGAGAACCTGCTTGATCAAGGCCGTATCGCCGACGGGCAGCCGCACGATCGGATGACTGCCGCGGCCGGCAATCGCGCGATACTGCGCGGCAAGCAGCGGCAGGTCGTTGGGCGCATGTTCGCCGTCGATCAGCAGCCAGTCATAGCCGCTGCCGGCCACGACTTCGGCAGCATAGGGGCTGGCAAGCGCCACCCACAGGCCGAGCTGGAAACGGCTTGCACGGATCGCGGCTTTGAAGGGGTTCTTGGGGGCCGGCATGAACGCTCTCCTCTGACGAAGACCAACGTCTTATCCACAAATGAAAAAACCGGCCAGAATTTTCCGGCCGGTTCGCTTCGATAGAGTTGCTGCCTCGCCTCAGGCGATGCCGCCCAGGCAGACATATTTGATTTCCATGAATTCCTCGATGCCGTATTTCGAGCCCTCGCGGCCGAGGCCGGAGAGTTTGACGCCGCCGAAGGGGGCTTCCGCCGTCGAGATCAGCCCCGTGTTGACGCCGACCATGCCGTATTCGAGGGCTTCGGCGACGCGGAAGACGCGGGCCAGGTCATTGGCATAGAAATAGGAGGCAAGGCCGAATTCGGTGTCGTTGGCCTGATGGATGACGTCCGCCTCGTCCTTGAAGCGGAAGAGCGGTGCGACCGGACCGAAGGTCTCCTCGCGCGCCACGGCCATTGCCTGGGTGACGTCCGCCAGCACCGTCGCCTCATAGAAGCTGCCGCCGAGCGCATGGCGCCTGCCGCCCTGGATGACGCGGGCACCCTTGCCGACGGCGTCGGCCACGTGCTCCTCGACCTTGGCGAGCGCCGGCTCGTCGATCAGCGGACCGAGGATGACGCCCTCTTCCATGCCGTTGCCGGTCTTCAGCTTGGCGACCGCGGCAGCGAGCTTTTCCGAGAAGATTTCGTAGACGCCGTCCTGGACATAGAGGCGGTTAGCGCAGACGCAGGTCTGGCCGTTGTTGCGGAACTTGGCGATCAGCGCGCCTTCGACCGCGGCGTCGAGATCGGCATCATCAAAGACGATGAAGGGCGCGTTGCCGCCGAGCTCGAGTCCGAGCTTCTTGATCGTTGCGGCGCTCTGGCGATAGAGCTCGGCGCCGACTTCGGTGGAGCCGGTGAAGGTCAGCTTGCGCACCGTCGGGTTCGAGGTCATCTCGGCGCCGATCTCGCGGGCCGAACCGGTGATCACGGAGAACAGCCCCTTCGGCATGCCGGCGCGCTCGGCAAGCACGGCGATGGCGCTCGCCGAAAACGGCGTCTGGGCGGCCGGCTTCAACACCATGGCACAGCCGGCGGCAAAGGCGGGGCCGGCCTTGCGGGTGATCATCGCATTCGGGAAGTTCCACGGGGTGATCGCCGCGACGACGCCGATCGGCTGCTTCATCACGAGGATGCGCTTGTCCTTCTGGTGGCCGGGCACGAGGTCGCCATAGACGCGGCGCCCTTCCTCGGCAAACCACTCGATGAAGCTTGCGCCATAGACGATCTCGCCGGTCGCCTCGGCGAGCGGCTTGCCCTGTTCGATCGTCAGAATCCGGCCGAGATCGTCCTTGTTCTCGATCATCAGCTCGTACCAGCGGCGCAAGATTCCCGCGCGCTCCTTGGCGGTCTTCGCCGCCCATTCCTTCTGGACCCGAGCGGCGGTTTCGATCGCAGCCTTGGTTTCGGCGGCGCCGAGCTTCGGGACGCGTCCAATGATCTCGCCCGTCGCCGGATTGTTGACCTCGATGGCGTTCTGCGGGTCGGCTTCGATCCAGTTCTCGCCGACGAGCGCGGCTTGGCGAAACAGCGACGGGTCCTTCAAGTTCATGGCTGGTCCTTCCCTCAGAAAAAAGTTACAGAACTTATACAACTTTTTTCCGTTTCGACAATCGTCTTTTGCTTTTCCGGAAAACGCCTCCCTCGTCGCTTCGTTCCGCTTCCCGAAGGTCCCGCGCGCCAGCGTTCCCGCTTCGATGACTTTTTGTGATGCACGTTCCAAAGCGCCGTCAGGTTCTATAGCGTCGCGGCGAATCCGGCTCTTCGCGAACGCAACACCTTACAGCGGAAGGGCCTCCCAACGAATTCACAGAGAAGGATCCTTCCGTGACGGAAATCAACCACAGAACAGCCGACCATCCGATTCACTCCATCTTCCTCGAGCGCTGGTCGCCGCGAGCCTTCACCGGGGAGGAGATCGGCGAAAAGGAGCTGCTGGCGCTCTTCGAAGCGGCGCGCTGGGCGCCCTCCGCCAGCAATATCCAGCCGTGGCGCTTCGTCTATGCCCGCCGCGGCGCCGCGTATTTCGCCTCCCTGCTGGAAACGCTGGACGAGGGAAATCAGCGCTGGGCCAAGAACGCCTCGGCCCTCGTGATCATTCTTTCGAAGACCCACAGGCAGACCTCGAGCGGCGAGATCAGGCCCGCTTATACGCATGCCTTCGACACCGGCGCCGCCTGGTTCGCTTTCGCGCTCCAGACCCAGCTTGCCGGGTGGCATGCCCATGGGATCGACCGCGACAAGGCGATGCGCGTCGCCGGCGTGCCGGAGCACTATCGGGTGGAAGCGGCCGTCGCAATCGGCAGGCTCGCCGATCCGGCCACGCTTCCTGACGATCTCCGGGAGCGCGAAAAGCCGAGCCAGCGCAAACCAATCAACGAATTCGTTTTCGAAGGTCAGTTCAGGGGCGATTGAGGCGCAAAGCCTTCCGCCCGCAGCTCAAATGAAAAAAGCGCGGAGCCGAGACAGCCCCACGCTTTCATATACAGCACCGCCGAGTGTCTCTGCTGATCGGCTTCTCAGATGTCGAGGTTGGCGACGCTCAGCGCGTTTTCCTGGATGAAGTCGCGGCGCGGCTCCACCTCGTCGCCCATCAGGCGCGAGAACAGCCCGTCCGCGTCGGTCGCGTCGGAAACCTTGACCTGCAGCAAAGAGCGCACATTCGGGTCGAGCGTCGTTTCCCACAATTGCTCGGCGTTCATTTCGCCGAGGCCCTTGTAGCGCTGCATCGTCAGCCCCTTTCGGCCGGCAGCGAAGATCGCGTCCAGGAGAGCCCGCGGCCCG
Source organism: Sinorhizobium sp. CCBAU 05631 (assembly GCF_002288505.1). Lineage (NCBI taxonomy): Bacteria > Pseudomonadati > Pseudomonadota > Alphaproteobacteria > Hyphomicrobiales > Rhizobiaceae > Sinorhizobium > Sinorhizobium sp. CCBAU 05631. The sequence continues at coordinate 3,655,140 of NZ_CP023063.1, read as the reverse complement.
CTGATCTCCTGCGTGCCGTCGCGGCGGCGCAGGACCGGCGGTTCGGCATAGACTTCCTTGAGCTTCGCCGTCAGCTGGTCGATGTGGCGGGCATCGGAGGAACCGATCAGCGCCATGTCGAGCACCGCCACTTCCTTGACGCCGCGCACCATGCGCTCGAGCTTCAGGCCGCCTTCGGCCGTCACCGACCCGGTCCAGCCGCGTTCGGTCTCCTCGGCAATGACGTCGAGACGGCGCGCCACTTCGGCGGCGACCTTCTGGTAGTCGTCGTGATGGCTGTTGAGCTCGGTATTCAGCGCGCCGGCAATCGCCGCCTGCTCGACGATCGCCCGGTTGTAGCGCGAATGCAGTCCGTCCATCAGCGAGCGCAGGCGCAAGGCGTCGTTGATCACCTCGCGGAGATCCTGACCGGCCCTGACCTCACCCGAGCCGAGCGTCAGCGACGCCTCATCGAGGCCGGTCGTGATCAGATACTCCTCGAATGCCTTTTCGTCCTTCAGGTACTGGGCGGACTTGCCGCGCGTCACTTTGTAGAGCGGCGGCTGGGCGATATAGAGGTGGCCGCGCTCGATCAGCTCCGGCATCTGCCGGAAGAAGAAGGTCAGCAGCAGCGTGCGGATATGGGCGCCGTCGACGTCGGCATCCGTCATGATGATGATCTTGTGATAGCGCAGCTTGTCGGCATTGAACTCGTCCTTGCCGATCGAGGTGCCGAGTGCGGTGATCAGGGTGCCGATTTCCTGGCTCGACAGCATCTTGTCGAAGCGCGCCCGCTCGACATTCAGGATCTTGCCGCGCAGCGGCAGGATCGCCTGGTTCTCGCGCGAGCGGCCCTGCTTGGCCGAACCGCCTGCCGAATCGCCCTCCACCAGGAACACTTCCGACTTGGCCGGATCTCGCTCGGAGCAGTCGGCGAGCTTGCCCGGCAGCGACGAGATGTCGAGGGCCCCCTTGCGGCGCGTCAGTTCACGCGCCTTGCGCGCCGCTTCGCGGGCGGCGGCCGCCTCGACGACCTTGCCGACGAGGATCTTCGCATCGGAGGGATTTTCCTCGAGCCAGACGCTGAGCGCCTCATTGACGAGGCTCTCGACCACCGGCCGGACTTCGGACGACACCAGCTTGTCCTTGGTCTGCGAGGAAAACTTCGGATCCGGCACCTTGACCGACAGGACCGCCGTCAAGCCTTCGCGGCAATCGTCGCCGGTCAGCGACACCTTTTCCTTCTTGGTAATGCCGGACGTATCGGCATAGGAGGTGATCTGCCGGGTCAGAGCACCGCGGAAGCCGGCCATGTGGGTGCCGCCGTCGCGCTGCGGAATGTTGTTGGTGAAGCAGAGCACGTTCTCGTGGTAGCTGTCGTTCCACCACATGGCCACCTCGACGGTGATGCCGTCCTTCTCGCCGCGGATCGAGACCGGCTTGTGCACGAGCGGCTTCTTCGCCCGGTCGAGATAGGCGACGAAGGCCTCGAGGCCGCCGTCATACATCATCTCGTCGCGGCGGATGTCCGAGTGGCGCTTGTCGGTCAGGACGATCCGGACGCCGGAATTCAGGAAGGCGAGCTCCCGCAGGCGATGTTCGAGCGTTGCGAAGTCGAATTCGGTCTTAGAGAAGGTCTGCTCGCTCGGCAGGAAGGTGACTTCGGTGCCGGTTTCGCTGCCGGCGTCGCCGGTAATCGTCAGCGGCCCATCGGCGACGCCGTGGGTAAAGCTCATCTCGTGGATCTTGCCGGCGCGACGGATCTTGAGCTTGAGCGACACGGAAAGGGCGTTGACGACCGAAACGCCGACGCCGTGCAATCCGCCGGACACCTTGTAGGAGTTCTGGTCGAATTTGCCGCCGGCATGAAGCTGCGTCATGATCACCTCGGCCGCCGAGACGCCCTCTTCCCGGTGAATGTCCGTCGGAATGCCACGGCCGTTGTCGGTCACGGTGCAGGAGCCATCGGGATTGAGCGTAACCGTGACGATGTCGGCATGGCCGGCCAGTGCCTCGTCGATCGCGTTGTCGACGACCTCATAGACCATGTGGTGCAGACCGGAGCCATCATCGGTATCGCCGATATACATGCCCGGCCGCTTGCGCACGGCGTCGAGGCCCTTCAACACCTTGATGGAATCGGCACCATATTCGGCGATCGCGCCGGCTTCGGTCTCAGAGATATCGGTCATTCGGCTTCAGGTCTTTCCAGGTTTTCGGACGTCGTGATTCGTTGCGAATCACAGCGCGGATGCCTCGCGGACTATAGGAAATTTGTCCACGGGTTCCAAATCCCGGGCGTCGCGAGCGCGGCCGGGGCGAGGCTTCATCCCCTGTCATTATCAGGAAATGTGGCTTTTTCCAAAATATCTTCCATCGCCTCGATCGCTTCGCCCGAAAGGCCGCGAATCCGCTCGCTCAGGCGGTTGGCAAAGGCGGTGTGGCCGGGCGGCAGACCCGAAGTGTCGAGCACGACCTTCGGATCGGAAAGCCGCGCGATGCTGAAGAGCTCGTCGGCCTCGTCCCAGATCACATTGAAGTAGCCGGCGACGCGCTGCAGGAAATCGAAACTCGGGGCGCCGCGCTTGCCGTGTTCGAGGGCCGAAAGATAGGCCGGCGAAACGCCGATCGCCGCCGCCATCTCCTTCTGCGAGACCCCCTTGCGGCGGCGCAGGTCGCGCATGGCCTCGCCGAAGGGCGTCATGGCGCACGCCCCCTGGTGCGCGCCAGGCGGACATAGAGCGCCCCCTCGCCCCCATGATTTCGTGCCGCCGGCTCGTAGGACGAGATCAGCGGGCGAAACTCGGGAAGGGCGAACCAGAGCGGCACCGCTCGCTTCAACGCGCCGTCGCTGCCGAACGACGTTCCCTTGCCGGTGATGACAAGGACATGGCGCAAGCCGCGCTCGTGCGCCTTCAGGAGAAACTGCAGCAGGAACCCATGCGCCTCGCTCTGGATCATCCCGTGCAGGTCGATACGCGCCTCGAGCGCCAGCCGCCCCTTCGCCAGCTTCCGCTTCACCGGTCTCTCGATCGGATGGTGGCGGTGCTCGGCCTTGCCGCTCAGGGCAAATCCCTGCTCAGGCTTCGCCGATGCGGACAAGCCGGCGTCGGCCGGCTGGGGAGAGGACGGCGCCGGCGGCGGCTCGATCTCGCCGAGCAGGTCCTCGAGGTCCTGCAGCCGCCCCGGCATCGGCTTGGTCGAGCGCGCGACCTTGCCCCACAGGATGCGATCCTCCGGCGACAGCTTTTTCTCCCTAGCCATGGCGATATCTGGCGGCGGCCGCGCGGGGCACGAGGATGAAGAAATCGGCAGCGGCGCGCACCGAGCCGGCAAGTGCGCCGGCCGCCTCGCCGGAGCCGGTGAAGATGTCGCCGCGGGCCGGTCCGACGATCGCCGAGCCGGTATCGAGCGCCAGCATCAGCCGTGCAAGAGGACGGCCGCCATCGAGATGGGTAAGCGTCTCGCTGGCAATGTAGAAGGGAACCCCGAAGGTATGGATGAGACGGTCCACCGCGAGCGACCGGCCCGGCTCGAGCGGCACCTTGGCGGCGGCGACCGGTCCGAGGCTTTCGTCCTCGACCGACGCTTCACGGAAGAAGATGAAAGAACGATTGTGCCACAGGACCTGGTCGACCTTCGCCGGATGGGCCGCGAGCCAGTCGCGAATGCTCGCCATCGAGACGGTCGCCGGGTCGATTTCGCCGCGCTCGATCAACAGTTTGCCGATCGCAGAAAAGCGGTGCCCGGTCTTTGCCGCATAGGTAATGCGGCGGCGCGTTCCGTCCGGATAGATGAGCCGCGCAGCACCCTGGACATGAATAAAGAAGACGTCGACCTTCGAGCGGGCATAGGCGATCTCGAGGCCGCGGCCGGCGAGTAGTCCCTCGTCGATCGCCCGTCGATCGGAATATTCCTCAATCCTGCCATCGCGAAGCCGGCCAAAAACGAAATAAGGATCCATTCCCTCGGGCCGATTCGCGTCATCAATATCGATGAGATCGGCGGGCCGCCGGTAGAAGGGAAAGCGGAACTCCGCGTCTGCGGTGGCGCGAACCTCGACTTCCGGTTCGTAGAAGGCAGTGACGAAGCCTTTCCCTCCGTCGTCGGGACGGATGCGGAACGGCACGAAGCGGTCCTCGAAGAAAGCGCGCGCCGCGGCAGCTCCCGAAAAACCGGCACCGGCCGCCTCGTAGGCGGGCAGCAGGTCGGCGACCGTTACTCCGAGAGAGCCTGTCCTGTACGGCTTGACCGCCGTCACATGATGATGACAGCGGCGAAGCGCATCGATGACGGGAGTCGGGTCGTCCTGCTGCCACCCCGGCAATTCCGAAAAGGACACCGGTTCGAGATCAAAGGCCATTATCGCCCCTTGCGGTCAAGTTTCCGATTCGGTGGCGATCAGCTTCCAGTTCGGATCGCGCGAGCGGATGTCGCGCGCAAAGGTCCAGAGGTCATTCACTTCGGCAACCGAATCGGCGTCGCCGTCGATCAGCTTGCCCTGTTTGTCGTAGGTGGCGGAGATGAGCTGGCTGACGATGCGAACGGTGACGTTCTCTTCAGTGTCCTTGAGCTCCGCATGGACGATCTCGGCCTTTTCGATACCGACGAAGGTCGACTTGACCACCTCTCCCTTGGCCTCCCGTTCGGCGATCGCCGCTTCGAAGCCTTCATACACCTCGCGGGACAGAAGACTTTTCAGTGTCTTGCGGTCGCCGTCGGCGAAGGCCATGACGATCATCTCGTAGGCCATCTTCGCGCCGTTGAGGAATTCGGCGGGCTGGAAGCTCGGGTCTGCGTCGCTGAGCGCCCGCAGTTGCGCGTTCAGCGGCGTGCCGGGCTTGGAAAAGCCATCGATGGCGGCGTAACGGGACTCGTCCTCCGCGCTGCTCTCGCGGCGAGGGAGCTGCACGACCTTGCCATTGTCCCTTGCCTCCGGACCCTGCGCCTCGCGCGGCGAATAGGGGTCGAAAGGCGGTCGTTCATTTCCTGTCCTGCGGCCAAGGACGCTGCGCAATTGCAAGAAGATGACCACAGCCGCGATCAGGAAAAAAAACGTGATGAAGTCGAAAGAGCCCATTTCTACCCGGAACCGCTGTTAGAATTTCTCTTGGTGTTCCATATAGTCCGCAAGGATAAACCATTCAAATGGCGATGTCGCACCCATAAACCGGAGACCGGTCAATTGCACTCATCTTCTTGCGAGCACGATCGATGCGGTCGCTGATCATTCCCCTCGTCATCCTCGGCCTGCCGATCGCAGAGATTGCCGGCTTCGTGGTCGTCGGCCGCGAACTCGGCCTGGCGATGACGCTGCTGGCCGTCCTAGTGAGCGGAGTTGCCGGCGTCCTGCTCTTACGCATCCAAGGTCTCGGCACTTTGCGCCGCGTGCAGGAGGCGGCCCGGGCCGGAAAGGACCCGGGCCCGGATCTTCTCGGCGGTGCGCTCATCTTCGTTGCAGCAATCCTGCTGATCGTCCCGGGCTTCATCACCGACATCGCTGGTGTCATTCTCTTCCTGCCGCCGGTCAGGCGCGCCATCTCCTCCTTCCTGCAGACGCGGCTGACGATCCTGACGACCGGAAGCGGCTTCTACTCCGGCGGCCGCGGCAGCGACCGGCCGCGCGGCCCGACGATCATCGACCTCGACACGGACGAGTTCTCCAGAAGGAACGACGACGAAAACGGTCCCTCGCCGCCTGGCAACCGGATTTCCGGGTAGGTCAGGGCGATAGTGAATCCGGTCGGCGAAGGGGGCCGTAACGCCTTTCAGTCCGGGGAACCGGTCCCGGCTTCGAGGGTTGTAAGCCCAGGTCCGAAGTGCTAGATGGCCTCACCAATTCGAAGTCCGAGGAAACTCTTATGACGACTGATACCGCATCCAACGGCAATGGCGAGGCCCAGCAGAGCCCGTCGCTCAACATCCTGGCCCAGTACGTCAAGGACCTCTCCTTCGAGAACCCCGGCGCCCCGCGTTCGCTGCAGGCCCGCGATCGCGCGCCCTCGATCAACATCAATGTCAACGTCAATGCCAATCCGCTCGCGGAGAACGATTTCGACGTCGTTCTCTCGCTGAACGCCCAGGCTCAGGACGGCGACAAGGTGCTGTTCAACGTCGAGCTCGCCTATGGCGGCGTTTTCCGCGTATCTGGCTTCCCGCAGGAGCACATGCTGCCGCTGCTCTTCATCGAGTGCCCGCGCCTGCTCTTCCCCTTTGCCCGCCAGATCGTCGCCGACGCGACCCGCAACGGCGGCTTCCCGCCGCTGATGATCGACCCGATCGATTTTGCGCAGATGTTCGCTCAGCGCATGGCGGAGGAGAAAGTCCGCGCCCAGGTTGCCAACAGCAACACGACGACGAACTGACGCATCCTCGAATAAGTGCAAAAAACCCGGCTCAGAAGGCCGGGTTTTTGTTGCGGGCTTTCAGCCGCTGTACTTTACCCAGATCGCCTTCGCACCGATCTTGGAAACGAGCGCCGCATGGGCCGCGATCTCGGCTTCCGTCAGGCGCGGCGTCAGCACCCGCTCCCTTTGCATGACGATGATCGGACCATCGTCCGCCTGTACGGCAAGACCGTTGATCTCGCTCGTCACCAGCCCCAGCGCCGCCTGGCGGCCGCCGATCATTTCGATATAGACTTCGGCGAGCAGCTCGGAGTCGAGAAGGGCGCCGTGCTTGGCGCGATGCGAGTTGTCGATGCCATAGCGACGGCACAGCGCATCGAGCGAATTCGGGCCCATCGGGTGCTTGCGCCGTGCCATGGCCAGCGTATCGGTCACCCGATCGATCGCGATCGGCGGCAGCCCCAAACGGTCGAACTCGGCATTGATGAAGCCGATATCGAAGGTCGCGTTGTGTGCGACCCAGCGCGCATCTCCGAAGAAGTCGACGATCTGCTCGACCACGTCGGCAAAGGATGGCTTGTCCTTCAGGAAGTCGTCGGTGATGCCGTGCACGGCGAGCGCATCGGGATGCACCTTGCGGTCGCCCGGATTGATATAGAGATGGATTGTCCGTCCGGTCGGAAACTGGTTCTCGAGCTCGACGCCGCCGATCTCGATCACCCGGTCCTCACGGCTGTCGAGGCCGGTCGTTTCCGTATCGAAAATGATCTCACGCATGAATTTTCCTAAGACGGGCTACTCGGCGAATCAGTTGATCCGTTCGTGCGACCGATTTTAATGTCGTTGCTTTTCCAGTTGAAGATGCTCATGGCCGCGGGTCAGGGGCTGTCCACGGTCAAACGATCGACAATGGCGCGGACCTGCTCCCGGGTAACGTCGAAACTGTCGCTCGTGTCGATGACGTAATCCGCCCGGGCGCGCTTTTCACTGTCGGGCACCTGCCGCGCGAGAATCATCGCGAATTTCTCGGCGGTCATGCCCGGGCGCTTCATGACACGCTCTCGCTGGATCTCCGCATCGCAGCTGACGACGACGACCCGGTCGAGGCGCTTCTCGGCCTTGGTCTCGAAAAGCAGCGGGATATCGAGAAGCACGAAAGCCGCTCCCGCCGTCCTGTGCCTTGCCACGAACGCATCTTCCCTCGCCCGGACAAGCGGGTGAACGATCCGCTCCAGTTCGCCGAGGCGCTCCGGTTGCGCCAGCAACTGCCGGGAAAGCTCCGCCCGATCGACGATGCCGTCCTTGGCGACGCCCGGAAAGGCTGCTTCGACCGGCGCCACCGCTTCCCCGCGATAGAGATCGTGAACCACCTCGTCCGCGTCGTTCACCGGGACGCCGAGCTCCCGGAACATCTGAGCCGCCGTCGTTTTTCCCATGCCGATGGAGCCGGTGAGCCCGACGGTGATCATGCGTGCACGTCCATATCTTCGATAATAATTTGCCGAAGCGTTTCATCGACTTTCGGTTTCCGGCCGAACCATTTCTCGAAACCCGGCACGGCCTGGTGCAGGAGCATGCCAAGGCCGTCGACGATCCGGAAGCCCTGCTCTTCGGCCTGGCGAAGGAGCGGCGTTTTCAACGGCACATAGACGATGTCGGTGACCACCGCGCCGGCTGCGAGCGGCGAGAAATCGATCGACGGCGCCGGCTCGCCGTCCATGCCGAGCGAGGTCGTATTCACGAACAGACCGGCATCGGCCATGACCTCGGAAAGGGCGGCGATCGGATGGGCCTCGACGGCCTCGCCAAACCGGTCAGCCAGTTCCTGGGCCCTGGCGGCCGTGCGGTTCACCACATGGATCGTCCTGACGCCGCGATCGCGGACCGCCTGGATCACGGCGCGGCTGGCGCCGCCGGCGCCGAGAATGACGGCCGTGGAGGTACGATCCCAGCCGCTTGCCCGCTCGTCGAGATTGGCGACGAAACCGCGCCCGTCGGTATTGGTCGCGTAGATTTGTCGGTCTTCGAGCCAGAGGGTATTGGCGGCGCCGAGCTCGGCACTCAGCTCGTCCGGCCGGTCGGAGAGCTCGAAAGCCATCTCCTTGTGGGGGATGGTGACATTGCCGCCGCAGAAGCCAGTGCTGCCCTCCCGCAGATTGCGCATGAAATCAGGGAAGGCCGCCGGGGTCACCTCGTGGGCCCGGTAGCTTCCGGCAATGCCGAACTGTTTCAGCCAATAGCCGTGGATCAGCGGCGAGCGAGAATGCTTGATGGGATAGCCGGTGACGAAGGCGTGGTTAAAAAATGTTTCACGTGAATCACGCATCGATCGATCCCAATTCGCGGAGTTTTTCAAGAAGCGGCAGCATCGGCAGACCTAGGATCGTGAAGTAATCGCCGTCGATCTTCTCGAAGAGCTGGATCCCCTCACCTTCGAGCTGATAGGCGCCGACGCTCGAAAGCGCCTTCTCCCCGACCCTTCTCAGATGCCGTTCGGCAAAGGCGCGTTCCAGCGGCCTGACCGTCATACGCGCGGTCGACACATGCCGCCAGAGGACCTCACCGTCACGGACGAGGACGATGGCGCTGTTCAGGCTGTGCGTCCTGCCGGAGAGCGAGAGGAGATGTTCAGTCGCCTCCGCCATATCTTTCGGCTTGTGATAGACGCGGGTGCCAAGCGACATCGTCTGGTCGCTGCCGATCACCAGCGCGCCTGCGAAATGGCGCGACACATCCTTCGCCTTGGCTTCCGCTAGTGTAAGCGCCACCTCGGAAGGCGAGGCACCCGCCTCTTCCAGCGGTCGTTCCAGGGCGCGCTCGTCCACCTGCGCTGCGCGGGCCGCAAATGTCAGCCCGGCGTTTTCCAGGAGAGCGCGCCGAAAGGGGCTGGCAGAGGCGAGCACGAGCGAGGATGTCATCTTCTCAATCCGCAGTTCCGAGATCACGATGGTCGCTGGACCGGTCGCATGCGATCATCATGATCGATTCCGCATGAACCGGAACCGAACGGCGCGACCGAACGGCTGCTGTGCGACCTTCCGGTTCCTGGGCTCCGCTCTATCTGAGCCGGGGGCGAAGGGCAACGATCGCCGCGGCGGTTTCCTCGATCGAACGGCGGGTCACGTCGATCAGCGGCCAGTTGTTGCGGGCGCAGAGCGTGCGGGCATATTTCAGCTCCTCGGAGATCGCCGCCCGATCCGTATAGTCCTCGCCATGAAAGCTCGGGGTCGTACCGAGCAGGCGATGCTGGCGGACCTGGGAGAGCCGGTCGGCGCTGGCGATCAGCCCCACCACCAGCGGCTTCGTCGCCTTGAGCAGGCCCTCCGGCAAGGGCACGCCGGGGACAATCGGAATGTTGGCGGTCTTGATGCCGCGATTGGCGAGATAGATGCTCGTCGGCGTCTTGGAGGTCCGGCTCACGCCGACGAGCACGACATCCGCCTCGTTGAAATCGGCCGGCATCTGCCCGTCGTCGTGATCCATGGTGAAGTTCAGCGCCTCGATCCGGGCGAAATAATCGGCATCCATGACATGCTGTGCGCCCGAACGGCGCCGCGACGGCGAACCGAGATAGGATTGGAACAGTTCGATAATCGGGTCGAGGACGGAGACGCAGGGAACGCCGATCTCGCGGCAGCGCTGGTCGATCATGCCGGCTAGTTCCCGATCGACGATCGTATAAAGCACGATGCCCGGTGCGCCGTCGATCGCATCGAGAACCTGCATCAACTGCTTCCTGTTGCGGATCAGCGGATAGACATGCTCGAGCGCGTGCGAGGACTGGAATTGCGCCGCGGCGGCGCGGCCGGCGGCTATCAGCGTCTCGCCCGTCGAATCGGAGACGAGATGCAGGTGGAAGTAATTTTTTCGGTTCTCCACGCAATTCTCCGGAGGCTGTTGATAGGCCGGGACACCGGCGGCCAAAATCGCGGCCGCCGCTTAGGCCCGTGGAAAAGGGTCGCGTTATTCACATCCGAAGCCCGGACGAAAAACGCCCGGGCGCAGTTGTGGACAAGACTCAAGCCGACGACAAATTGTCACGCCGATCGACTCCTTGTCCACAGGAATCGCAAATCCGAACGCCTGGGCAAGATGCTGACTTTCCTGTCTTTTCTCAACTTTTCCCGATCCGTTGGCAATCCAGACGAACTTTCTCCAATGATACGCGTGGCGATCGGCGGCGGTTGGATGAACTGAGGATTGATTTTAATCCTTGATAGCCACCGACTCTAAGAAATAGAAACAATTTCAAATAGGTTGATTTTAGATTGGGAAATGGCGAGTGGCCGAGACACGTCGCAAAGTTCTTGAGGTGTTGAACGGGAAATGCCTTACGCCTCCGCCCGTCTGGCTGATGCGCCAGGCCGGCCGCTATCTGCCGGAATACCGGGCGACACGCGCGAAGGCCGGGAGCTTCCTCGATCTCTGTTATTCGCCGGATCTCGCCGTCGAGGTGACGCTGCAACCGATCCGGCGCTATGCCTTCGACGCTGCGATCCTCTTCTCCGATATTCTCGTCATTCCCGACGCGCTGCACCGAAACGTCCGTTTCGAAGAGGGCCATGGACCGCGGATGGATCCGATCGACACCGACGGCATAGCAAGCCTCAAGGCCGATCAGGTTTTGAACCATCTGGCTCCCGTCTTTGAAACCGTCTCTCGGCTTCGGCGGGAATTGCCTCAGGAGACGACCCTGCTCGGCTTCTGCGGGGCCCCGTGGACGGTTGCGACCTATATGATCGCCGGCCGCGGCACGCCGGACCAGGCGCCGGCGCGGCTCTTTGCCTACCGTGATCCGAAGGCCTTCGAGCAGCTTCTGGCGTTCCTTGCCGATGTCTCGGCCGACTATCTCGTCGAGCAGATCGATGCCGGCGCCGATGCGGTGCAGGTCTTCGATTCCTGGGCAGGCGTGCTCGGCGAGGACGAGTTCGCCCGCTTTGCCGTGGAGCCGGTGCGGCGGATGATATTATCGGTGCGGGCCCGCCGGCCTTCCGCGAAAATCATCGCCTTTGCAAAGGGTGCGGGCCTGCTGCTCAAGGACTATCGCCGCTTGACGGGGGCGGACGCGATCGGCCTCGACTGGACGGTGCCGCTGTCCTTTGCCGCAGAATTGCAGAGGGACGGACCGGTCCAGGGCAATCTCGATCCGATGCGGGTCGTTGCCGGCGGGTCGGCCATGGAAAACGGCATCGACCGCATTCTCGATGCGCTCGGCAACGGGCCGTTGATCTTCAATCTCGGCCACGGCATCACGCCGGAGGCGGACCCGGAGAACGTCGCGGCCCTGGTGGCGCGCGTTCGTGGGATCAGGGGATGATCGAGCGGCAAACCGATAGCGCGCCCGGAAGGCGGGCGCGGCTACGCGCGATCGCCGCCCTTTTGATCTTCGTCGCGCTGCTGGCGGCGCTCTTCATCGGGGAGCCGGACGATCTGTATCTCTGGATCAAGGCGTTCCACATCATCGCAGTGATCTCCTGGATGGCGGCGCTGCTCTATATGCCGCGGCTCTTCATCTATCACACCGACGCCGTGCCGGGGTCGGCGCAGTCCGAGACCTTCAAGACGATGGAGCGGCGGCTTCTGAAAGTCATCATGAACCCGGCGATGATGATCGCCTGGCTGCTCGGCCTCCATCTCGCCTGGAGCGTCTACGGGTTTAGCGGCGGCTGGCTTCACGCGAAGCTTTTCTGCGTCTTTCTGCTGACGCTGGTGCATATGCATTTTAGCCGGGCGGTCTCCGACTTTGAGCGAGACGTGAATCGAAGGACCGCGCGCTACTGGAGGCTGATGAACGAGGCTCCGACGCTGTTGATGATCGTCATCGTTATCCTCGCCGTCGTGAAACCATTCTGAATTCAAACGATTCGCAGCTGCAATAGTTGCCGCTAAATTGCTGCGCCCCCTTGCGGCGTTCCACGTGAATCGCTATTTTCGCGCATCTCCTTCATCCCCAAGGCCTGTGACGAAGTTTAGAGCCTGCCCCCTTTCCCCTCGCAGCTCCCTTACGAAAATCACGCCTCTCCCATTCCCCTACAAGACATGGACTCTTCATGGCTGAAATGAAGCTTCAAGACCTCAAGAACAAGACGCCGACGGATCTCCTGGCCTTTGCCGAAGAGCTCGAGGTCGAAAACGCCAGCACCATGCGCAAGCAGGAGCTGATGTTCGCCATCCTCAAAAATCTGGCCACGCAAGAAATAGAAATCATCGGGGAAGGCGTTGTCGAGGTCCTTCAGGACGGCTTTGGCTTTCTTCGGTCGGCAAATGCAAATTACCTGCCCGGTCCGGACGACATCTACATTTCGCCGTCGCAGATTCGCCGCTTCTCGTTGAAGACGGGCGATACGGTCGAGGGGCCGATCCGCGGACCGAAGGAAGGCGAGCGCTACTTCGCGCTGCTCAAGGTCAACACGATCAATTTCGACGATCCGGAGAAGATCCGCCATAAGGTCCACTTCGACAACCTGACGCCGCTCTACCCGAATGAGCGCTTCAAGATGGAACTGGAAGTACCGACCTCCAAGGACCTGTCTGCCCGGGTCATCGACTTGGTGGCGCCGCTCGGCAAGGGCCAGCGCGGCCTGATCGTCGCGCCGCCGCGTACCGGTAAGACGGTTCTCCTGCAGAACATCGCCCATTCGATCACCGCCAATCACCCGGAATGCTATCTGATCGTTCTCCTGATCGACGAGCGGCCGGAAGAAGTGACCGACATGCAGCGCTCGGTGAAGGGCGAAGTCGTCTCCTCGACGTTCGACGAACCGGCGACGCGCCACGTGCAGGTGGCCGAGATGGTGATCGAAAAGGCCAAGCGACTCGTTGAGCACGGCCGCGATGTGGTCATTCTGCTCGATTCGATTACGCGCCTCGGACGTGCCTACAACACCGTCGTTCCGTCATCAGGCAAGGTGCTCACCGGCGGTGTCGACGCCAATGCGCTGCAGCGGCCAAAGCGCTTCTTCGGCGCGGCCCGCAACATCGAGGAAGGCGGCTCGCTGACGATTATCGCGACGGCGCTGATCGACACGGGCAGCCGCATGGACGAAGTCATCTTTGAAGAGTTCAAGGGCACCGGCAACTCGGAAATCGTCCTTGACCGCAAGGTCGCCGACAAGCGTATCTTCCCGGCCATGGATATCCTGAAGTCCGGCACGCGCAAGGAAGACCTGCTGGTGCCGCGCCAGGACCTGCAGAAGATCTTTGTGTTGCGTCGCATTCTCGCGCCGATGGGCACGACCGACGCGATCGAGTTCCTGATCGACAAGCTCAAGCAGACGAAGACCAACGGCGACTTCTTCGATTCGATGAACACCTGATCGGGTCTGCGGCGACTCTTGTGGCAAGGCGGGACTCGCGAGTCCCGCCTTTTTCTATGAGGGGCAGCGAGCCGATCTGACGTTGGCAACCCAAGATGACCTTCGGCTTCCGTGCACGGCGGTGATTCACGTGAAACAATGCCGACGTTGCGCCGGACTCCGAGGGCCCACCATACTTGCATTCCGGCGCCCAGACATGCATAAGTCTGCGCCGTTCCCTGTGCCGACAGCTGCGTCTGTTTCGGGCGCAAGGAGAGAGAGTTAGCTCCTCGATACAGACGGAAGACGCCGCCGGCGCACAGGTTTGACCTGTGTGCTCACCAAATCGAACAAGCCGATGCAGCTCACGGACACTATCTACGCGCTCTCCAGCGGCGCCCTGCCCGCCGGGATTGCTGTCATTCGCATCAGCGGGCCGGCGACGGCCGGTGCGATCGTGCAGCTTTGCGGCGCTCTGCCAAAACCGCGCTCCGCCTCGCTCCGAACGATTCGGAATCGAAACGGTGAGATGCTCGATAGCGGGCTGTTGATCTATTTTCCCGGACCGTCGTCGTTCACGGGGGAGGATTGCTGCGAGCTGCAGCTCCATGGCGGGCGAGCCGTCGTGCACGCCGTCCTCGAGGCGCTTGGCGAGTTCGATGGATTGCGGCACGCAGACGCTGGCGAATTCTCGCGGCGCGCTTTTCAGAACGGCAAGTTGGACCTCGTCGAGGTCGAGGGACTGGCCGACCTGATTTCGGCCGAAACCGAAATGCAGCGTCGCCTGGCGATCGAACAGGCGAGCGGCGGTCAATCGGCTCTTTACCACGGCTGGGCGCGACGCCTGACCCATGCACGCGCGATGATCGAGGCGGAACTCGACTTTGCCGATGAAGAGGATGTCCCGGGCTCCGTCAGCGGCACGATCTGGAGGGATGTCGAGAAGCTTCAGGCAGAGATCGACGCCCATACCGGAAAGGCCGGGCTGGCCGAGATCATTCGCGATGGCCTTAAGATCGTCATTGCCGGCGCGCCGAATGCCGGCAAGTCGAGCCTTCTCAATACGCTGGCGAAGCGGGACATTGCCATCGTGACGGAGATCGCCGGCACGACTCGTGACGTCATCTCGGTCGACCTTTCCTTAGCCGGATTCTCGGTGAAACTATTCGACACGGCCGGGCTGCGGGAGACGGACGAGATCGTCGAGCGTGAAGGCATCCGCCGGGCAAGGGAAGTTATCGGACACGCCGATTTGATCCTCCTGCTATCGGAAAAACCGGACGGCTTTGTTTTGAACGAGCCGATTGCTGATGAAGCTCCGATCATTCGGGTTGCTACCAAGTTCGACCGAAACGCAACGATTTGGCGGGCGGGTCAGGCGGATGTGTTTCTGTCGACGAAGACCGGCGACGGCATCGGCGAGTTGCTGAAAAAAATCACGGCGCACCTGCCGGATCTCGCCGGGCGGACGTCACTTGCAATCCCGTCAAGAAAGCGTCATGTGGATTGCCTGAAACAGGCCAGCGTCGCGCTGGCGCGCGCCTTGGGCACCGAGGGCGCAGATCTCCAGGCTGAGCAGCTGCGCGTCGCCGGCGACGCACTTGGACGGATTACTGGTCGGGTGGATGTCGAGAACCTGCTCGACGTGATATTCTCGGAGTTCTGCATCGGCAAGTGAGATGGCGTGCGATCGAAGCGGGTCGCAAGCTCGTTTCACGTGAAACCTTCTTGACAGGATGCGGCGATTAACAATCAACACCCGAGCGCGGGAGTGTCTATGACGAGCTATGATGTCATCGTAATTGGCGGAGGTCATGCCGGCTGCGAAGCCGCTTCGGCGGCGGCGCGGCTTGGCGCGCAGACGGCTCTGGTAACCCACAAAATCGAGACAATCGGGGTGATGTCCTGTAACCCGGCGATCGGCGGCCTCGGCAAGGGGCACTTGGTTCGGGAGATCGACGCCCTCGACGGGCTGATGGGACGCGTCGCCGATGCCGCCGGCATCCAGTTCCGGCTCCTCAATCGGCGCAAGGGGCCTGCGGTCCGGGGACCGCGCACACAGGCGGATCGCCGGCTCTATCGCGAAGCGATGCAGCGGGAGATCGGCGCTATTGAAAATCTCACGGTCATCGAAGGTGACGCCTTTGACCTTCTGACCGATGGCGACGCCGTCACCGGCGTGGTCATGAAGGATGGCAGGGCCCTTAGGGCCGCCTCGGTGGTACTGACCACGGGGACTTTCCTCAAGGGACTGATTCATATCGGCGATCGCAAGGTTCCGGCTGGCCGCGTCGGCGAAGAGCCGTCGCTCGGCTTGTCGGAGACGCTCTCCCGCTCCGGCCTGGCGCTCGGACGGTTGAAGACCGGCACGCCCGCGCGGCTGGACGGCCGGACGATCGACTGGGACCGCGTCGGCCGGCAGGGGCCGGACGAGCAGCCGGTGCCCTTCTCCTTCATGACCGACACGATCATCAATCGCCAAATCGATTGCGGCGTAACCCGGACGACCGACGCCACCCACAAAATCATTGCCGACAACATTCACCGCTCGGCGATGTATTCCGGTCAGATCGAGGGAGTCGGCCCGCGCTACTGCCCGTCGATAGAAGATAAGATCGTCCGCTTCGGCGAACGGGACGGTCACCAGATCTTCCTCGAACCCGAAGGACTGGACGATGACACCGTCTATCCCAACGGCATATCTACGTCGTTGCCGGAGGAAGTCCAGGAAGCCTTCACCCGCACCATTCCTGGCCTCGAGGATGTGGTGATTCTTCAGCCCGGCTACGCCATCGAGTATGATCACGTGGATCCGCGCGAGCTCCAGTTGTCGTTGGCGGTTCGAAAAATGCCCGGGCTGTTCTTGGCTGGTCAAATCAATGGAACGACCGGCTATGAAGAGGCTGGAGCGCAGGGCCTGGTCGCCGGCCTCAACGCCGCGCTGGCAGCGACGGGCCGGGAGCCCTTCATCTTCAGCCGGACAGACTCCTATATTGGCGTGATGGTCGACGATTTGACCTCGCGCGGAATTAGCGAACCCTATCGGATGTTCACCTCGCGGGCGGAGTATCGCCTGTCACTTAGGGCCGACAATGCCGACATGCGTTTGACCCCGGTCGGCATCGAGCTCGGTTGCGTTGGGGAGGCGCGCCGGGCCCGCTTTGCATCGTGGAGGGGTGCCTATGAGAACGGCCGCACGCTCCTGCAATCGCTGTCGATCACACCGACCGAGGGCAAGCGGTTTGGCCTCAAGCTCAACCAGGACGGCCAGCGGCGTTCAGCCTTCGAAATCCTTTCCTACCCGGATCAGACGATCGATGGGCTGAAACCGCTGTGGCCGCAGCTCGAAGGAATTGATCGGCGCGTCATCGAAGCGCTGGAGATCGATGCTGCTTATGCCGTCTATATGGAGCGCCAGGCGGCAGACATCGCCGGTGTTCGGCGAGAAGAGAGCGCATCTATTCCGGACGACTTTGACTATAGCGACTTGCCGGGGCTCTCCAACGAGCTGAAGCAAAAACTGGCGCAGCAGCGGCCGTGCAATTTGGCGCAGGCGATGAAGGTCGATGGCATGACCCCCGCGGCCGTGTCGCTGCTGCTGTCCTGGTTGCGGCGGCAGGAGCGCGGTGCGTTGGCTGCGGGGCGTGCGGCGCAATGAAAGCGAGTCCTGCCGAGCGCATGAAAGCGCTGCGTGTTTCACGTGAAACGCACGAAAAGCTGGAGCATTTCGCCGGGCTTTTTCAGAAGTGGGCGAAGTCGATCAACCTTGTGGCACCGTCTACGCTTGAGGATCTGTGGCAGCGCCATATACTAGACAGTCTGCAGATCTTTCAGCTGTCTCCTTCGCCCAAGGTCTGGGTAGATCTTGGCAGCGGCGGCGGTTTCCCAGGCGTTATCACTGCCATCTGTCTCTCCGAATTTTCAGATGGATGGGTCCATCTCGTCGAAAGCAACAACAAGAAGGCTGCATTTTTGCGCGTTGCTCTCAACGAAACGGGGGCCCGCGGATCGGTTCATCCGATTCGAATCGAGCAAACCGCTTCCGCTATCCCGCGCTGTGACGCGATTTCGGCCCGTGCGCTCGCCGATTTGTCGCAATTGCTTGACTATTGCGCGCCGTGGATGCTTCAGAACGACGCGAAAACCGTCGCCTTCTTTCATAAAGGCCGGGATTATCAAACGGAAGTTGATAAAGCGGTTAGCCGCTTTCAATTCGATCTGGTAAAACATGCAAGTGTCGTCGAGCCGGATTCGGTTGTGCTCGAGATTGCAAATCTTTCACGTCGGACGAAGTGATAGGCGAGCGAAGCATGTTTGGCCCAAGAAATCGGATCATCACCATTGCCAATCAGAAAGGCGGCGTTGGCAAGACGACCACCGCAATCAACCTGGCGACAGCGCTGGCGGCGATCGGCGAAAGGGTCCTGATCGTCGATCTCGATCCTCAGGGGAACGCCAGCACCGGACTGGGCATCCAGCGGCGCGATAGGCATTTGTCATCCTACGAGCTGATGATGGGGAGCCACTCGATCGGCGAGATTGCCCAGGAGACAGCGGTGCCGAACTTGGCCATCGTCCCGTCGACCATGGATCTACTCGGCGTCGAAATGGAGATTTCTCGCGAGTCCGATCGGGTTTTCCGCCTGCGCAAGGCGCTCGCCGCGCCCGAGGCACTCGCCTATTCCTACGTTCTCGTGGATTGCCCGCCCTCCTTTAACCTGCTGACGATGAATGCCATGGCGGCGGCGCATTCGGTGCTTGTGCCGCTTCAATGCGAGTTCTTCGCGCTCGAGGGTCTGAGCCAGCTGCTGGAGACGGTCGATCAGGTCCGCCGCACCGTCAACCCGAGCCTGGATATTCAGGGCATCGTGCTGACAATGTTCGACTCGCGCAACAATCTCGCCCAGCAGGTCGTCAACGATGTCAGGACACATCTGGGCGAGAAGGTCTATCACACGTTGATTCCCAGGAACGTCCGTGTTTCGGAGGCGCCGTCCTACGGCAAGCCGGCCATTCTCTATGATCTCAAATGCGCCGGTAGTCAGGCCTATCTGCAGCTGGCCTCGGAAGTCATCCAGCGTGAGCGGCAGCGCAAGGCTGCGTGATTGTTTCGGTTTCGTAATCATCGGGTGTAGTATGAACGACGACAGCTCCAAGAGACGCCTTGGCCGCGGCTTGGCCGCCTTGATCGGCGAGATGGATCAGCCGTTGCAGAGCGGAACGGCGCCGACGAGCCCGGTCAATGCCGACCGGCGTGTGCCAATTGAGTTCGTCTCGCGCAACCCGCGCAACCCGCGACGGCAATTCGACGAGGCGGAACTCCAGGATCTGGCAAGTTCGATCCGCCAACATGGCATTGTTCAACCAGTCGTCGTCCGCACCGTCGGTCATGAACGCTACGAAATTATTGCGGGCGAGCGCCGTTGGCGCGCCGCTCAGCTTGCCGGCTTCACCGAGATTCCGGTGATCGTGCGCGACGTCGACGATCGGACGGCGCTGGAAATTGCCATCGTCGAAAACGTCCAGCGCTCCGATCTCAACCCGCTGGAAGAGGCGCTCGGTTACGAACAGCTGATTGCCGAGCACGGCTACACCCAGAACGACCTCGGCGACATCATCGGCAAGAGCCGCAGCCACGTCGCCAACAGCCTGCGGCTGCTAAAATTGCCGGAGCCGGTGCGCGACATGCTTTCCGACGGCAGCCTCTCTGCCGGCCACGCCCGCGCCCTGGTGCCGACCTCCGATCCGGTGGCGCTGGCGCGCTCGATCGTTGCCAAGGGGCTCTCGGTACGCGACGCGGAGCGCCTCGCGCAGAACGACATCAAGGCCCAGAACGATCCCAACTTCGCCAAGGGGCGGCATCGCGAGGAAAAGGACGCCGACACGCTGGCGCTGGAACGGACGCTTTCGGACAGTCTGGGGCTGGAAGTTACCGTCAGCCACAAGGCCTCCGGCGGACACCTTCGGATCGCCTACAAGACGCTCGATCAGCTCGAGGAGATCTGCCGGCTGCTTGAACGGCGCTGAAGATCGCGCTCCTGTCGCCGGAGAGCAGTTG
The DNA here is from genome assembly GCF_002288505.1 of Sinorhizobium sp. CCBAU 05631. Classification (NCBI taxonomy): domain Bacteria; kingdom Pseudomonadati; phylum Pseudomonadota; class Alphaproteobacteria; order Hyphomicrobiales; family Rhizobiaceae; genus Sinorhizobium; species Sinorhizobium sp. CCBAU 05631. The sequence goes on along the minus strand of NZ_CP023063.1, from coordinate 3,635,461 downwards.
ACCAGCGAGTGCCTACGCCGGACCATTCTCGTCCGAGCGGCACAATTTCCTGCAGTGACGTGGCGGCAACTCCGTTGCGCTCTATTGAAGAAAGCGCTCGGTTCGCATGGAGCTGAGGCTACAACCGCGGCGGTGGCCTTCAGCGCCGTGCCGATTGAATAGCAATTGCCAGCAGGTTTTGCAGCACGAGGCTTTCCTCGAGGCTCTGCCGGGCACGGCTCTGATAGATGGTCGCCTGCAGGCGACCGAGTTCGCGCCGGATCGCAGGCGCGGTCCAATGTTTCAGCGCCGCCTCGACGATCGGCTTGCGCCGGAAATGCAGGCCGCGGCCGAGGCTTGCGACCACCTGGCTCGCCTGTTGCCGGTTCGCGTCCATTTCGGCGCGCATCACGTCCAGTTGCTGAAACTGCCGGAGGCAGGCCTGCAGCACCAGGAAAGGCGGCGTTTTCGACGTGGTGATCTTTTTCATGGCGTGCAGCAGCGCATCGATGTCACCCTGGAGCACCGCATCCACCGCGTCATCGACAGAAATGGCGCTGGCATCACCGACGATGGCGAGGACATCCTCCTCGTCGACAATATCCTTGCCGCGGCAGTAGAGCGCGAGCTTGCGCAGCTCGTTGCGCGAGGCGATACGATCGCCGCCGAGCGCTTCAACAAGATCCTCGCGCGCCGCCGGGCTTATGCGCAAACCCGCCTCGGCGAGTTCCTTGTCGATCAGGGCGTGCAGGCCGCGCGCATCATCGCTGTAGCAGGCGACCGAGGCGACGGCCCGCGAGGATTCGCCGATCTTCCTGAGCGCTGCCCCCTTCTTGAGATCGCCGGCCTCGATGATGAGCGTGCTGCCGGCGGGGGGGCTGTCGGCGAGGACTTGCAGCGCCTCGGCGACCGCCTTCTCGCCCGAGGCGCCGCGGATCCAGACGAGTTTCTCGCCGCCGAAGAGACCGATGGCATTGACCTCGTCCAGTATCCGGCCGGCCCCCTGCTGCAGCTCCGACGCGTCAAGCTTCACGAGGGCAAACGGATCGTCGAGAGTAACGCCGGAGCGGCCGGCAAGCTGCCCGGCGCGCTCCGAGACAAGGCCGCGATCGGGGCCGTAGAGCAGGAAAAGGCGGTAGTTCGACGCGCCTCTGTTCAAGAAGCTGTCGAATTCGTGCGACTTGACCTCGCTCATCCGACTAACCGGTCCTCAGCGGCCAAGGGCGGCGGCGATATCGGCCCTGATGAGTTCCGCCAGTTCCTTTGCGGCGCGGCTTTCGGCGTCACGCACGGCGCGCACCTTGGCAAATTCCTGTTCCGGGAAGTCGGCGAGCGCAACCGCCGAGCGATAGCCGGCCTTCACCGTCTCGCCTGTCGCCGTCCGCGTCAGATTGTAGTCCGCCTTGACGACGATGCGGCCGGCGGCTGCGCGGTCCTCGGCATCGTCGTAAAGCACGCCCATCGTCCGGTGCGAGACGTTGAGGGCGAGATGGTATTGCGGGTTGACGGGCTCGCCCCGACCGCCGGCGGCCAGGAAGATCAAGGCATTGCGCACTTCCTGTTCGACGCGGTCGTCGGCTTCCGAGATCTCGACGGAGCCAAGGGCCGCGGACGTGGCGCCGGTCGGGCCGTCCGAATAGAGCGGACGCACCTGGCAACCGGCCAGTACCGCTAGCAGCAAGGTGCCGGCAAGCACGCCAAAGGAGCGGGAACGAAGGCCAGCTTTCTCAGACAACGACATTGACGATCCTTTGGGGCACGACGATGATTTTTTTCGGTTTGCCGCCGTTGAGCGCCGCCTGGACGGCGTCAAGCGCGAGGACGGCGCTTTCGATCGCACTCTGATCTGCGTCGCGCGCGATTGTCAAATCGGCGCGTTTCTTGCCGTTGATCTGCACCGGCAAGGTGATTTCGTTCTCAACGACGAGTGCCGGGTCGAAGGCCGGCCATGGGCGTTCGGCGATCAGCCCTTCACCGCCGATCTCGCGCCAGCACTCTTCCGCCAGATGCGGCATCATCGGTGCAATCAGGTCGATGAGGATCGTCGTTGCATCCTTAACCGCAGCGGTAACGGACCCGTCGGCCTTGCCGGCGGCGACTTGCGTCAGCGGTGCGGCAAGAGCGTTGACGAGTTCGTAGATGCGGGCGACAGCCTTGTTGAAGGCAAGCTTGTCGTAGTCGGCTTCGACGGCGCGGAGCGTACGATGGGCGGTCTGAGAAATCGCCAACCCCTCGCCTTCCTTAGCCGGCAAAGCATTTACGCCGCGCAGGCCTTCCGCGGCTTCTCCCACCAGCCGCCAGACGCGCTGTACGAAGCGGTGAGCGCCTTCGACGCCCGCCTCGGACCAGATCACGTCGCGGTCCGGCGGCGAATCGGAGAGCACGAAGAAGCGTGCCGTGTCGGCGCCGTAGGAAGCGATGATGTCGTCGGGATCGACGACGTTCTTCTTGGATTTCGACATCTTCTCGATCGAGCCGATGGCGACTTCCTCCCCCGTCTCGATCAAGACCGCACGGCGGCGGCCGTCGATTTCCTCGATGCGGATTTCGGCCGGCGTGACCCACTCGCGCTGCGCACCCTCGCCGCGGCTATAGGTCTCGTGCACGACCATGCCTTGTGTGAACAGACCCTTGAACGGTTCGTCCAGCGCCACGTGGTCGGTCGCCTTCATCGCACGGGTGAAAAAGCGCGAATAGAGCAGGTGCAGGATGGCGTGCTCGATGCCGCCGATATACTGGTCGACCGGCAGCCAGTGATTGGCGACCTTCGGATCGGTCGGCTTGTCCTCCCAGGGCGCGGTGAAGCGCGTGAAGTACCAGGAGGAATCGACGAAAGTGTCCATCGTGTCAGTTTCCCGACGTGCATCCTTGCCGCATTCAGGGCAGGCGACATGCCGCCAGGTCGGGTGCCGGTCGAGCGGGTTGCCCGGCTTGTCGAAGGTGACGTCCGGCGGCAGGGTGACCGGCAGATCCGCCTTCGGCACCGGAACGACGCCGCAAGCCTCGCAATGGATGACCGGGATCGGGCAGCCCCAATAACGCTGCCGGGAGATACCCCAGTCGCGCAGGCGGAAATTCACCTTGCGCTCCGCACGCGGCGCGCCGTTCAGCGTCTCATTTTCGAGCTTCGAGGCGACCGCCTCGAAGGCCTCTTCCGTGGAGAGACCATCCAGGAAGCGCGAATTGATCATCACGCCGTCACCGACATAGGCTTCGTCGCCGATCGTGAAGGAAGCGGCATCGGCATCCTTCGGCATCACCACCGGCACGACCGGCAGGCCGTAGGCGAGGGCGAAATCCAGGTCGCGCTGGTCGCCGGAAGGGCAGCCGAAGATGGCGCCCGTGCCATAGTCCATCAGCACGAAATTGGCGACATAGACGGGCAGTTCCCAGTTCGGATCGAACGGGTGGCGGGCGCGAATGCCGGTGTCGATGCCCTTTTTCTCGGCCGTTTCGAGGGCGGCGAGCGAGGTGCCGGCGCGCCGGCATTCCTCGCAGAAGGCGTCGACCGCCGCATCCCTGGCGGCGGCTTCCCTGGCAAGCGGGTGGTCGGCCGAAATCGCCAGGAAGGAGGCGCCGAAGAGCGTGTCGGGCCGCGTCGTGTAGACGGTCAGTTCGCTGCTCTCGCGGGGAACGGTCTCAGGATCGAGTTCCCACCGGAGCAACAGCCCCTCGGAGCGACCGATCCAGTTCTTCTGCATCAGCCGCACCTTTTCCGGCCACTGATCCAGCGTGTCGAGCGAGTCGAGCAGGTCCTGGCTGAAATCGGTGATACGGAAGAACCATTGGGTCAGCTCGCGCTGCTCGACCAGCGCGCCGGAGCGCCAGCCGCGACCGTCGATCACCTGCTCGTTGGCGAGCACGGTGTTGTCGATCGGATCCCAGTTGACCTTCGACTGCTTGCGGTAGACCAGACCTTTTTCCAGGAAATCGAGGAACAGATATTGCTGGCGCTGGTAATAGGCCGGATCGCAGGTGGCGAATTCGCGGCTCCAGTCGAGCGACAGGCCCATGACCTTGAGCTGCGCCTTCATCGCCGCGATGTTCTGATAGGTCCAGCCGGCCGGATGCACGCCGCGCTCCATGGCGGCGTTCTCGGCGGGCATGCCGAAGGCGTCCCACCCCATCGGATGCAGCACGTTGAAGCCGCGGGCGCGCTTGTAGCGGGCGACGACGTCGCCCATCGTGTAGTTGCGCACATGCCCCATATGGATCCGTCCGGACGGATAGGGGAACATCTCGAGCACGTAGTATTTTTCACGCGGATCGTCGTTCCTCGTCTCGAAGACCTTGCGCGCATCCCATTCCTGCTGCCAGCGCGGTTCGGCGTCACGCGGATTATATCGTTCGGTAGCCATGTCTCTGTCGATGTTCCGGAAAATCTGCGGGGCTAAGGCGCCCTTGTGATAGTTGGCCTGACCTTCATCATGAAACCGCCTGACCGTCAAGTTTTGAAGGCCGGGCGCGCCGTACTTTGGCGGAATTGGCCGACCTCGGCTTGGCCGGGCTTGGCAAGCACGGCAAGTTTCAATAATTCGGCTTGCAAGCCTCGAATGGCAAGGAGCACAAGCATGGACGTAGAGGAACGACTGAACGATGTCTTGAGCCGGATTCGCATGAGCGAAAAGGCGGCGAAACGGGCTGAAGGCGTCGTCATGCTCGTCGCCGTCTCGAAGACCTTCGAGGCGGACGCGATCCGGCCGGCGATTGCCGCAGGGCAGCGTGTGTTCGGCGAGAACCGCGTCCAGGAAGCGCAGGGCAAGTGGCCGGAGTTGAAGGCCGAGACGCCCGATATCGAGCTCCACCTGATCGGTCCGCTGCAATCCAACAAGGCGGCCGACGCCGTCGCCCTTTTCGATGTGATCGAGACGATCGATCGCGAGAAGATCGCCCGCGCCGTCGCCGCCGAGATGGAGCGACAGGGCCGCAGACCCCGGCTTTATGTGCAGGTCAATACCGGGCTTGAACCGCAGAAGGCTGGAATAGCGCCGGAGGACACAGTTGCCTTCGTCGACCTCTGCCGCGCGGAGCTCGGTCTCGACGTAGAAGGGCTGATGTGCATCCCGCCCATCGACGAAAATCCGGGTCCGCATTTCGCCTTGCTTGCCAAGCTCGCCGCCAGATGCGGCCTTACCCGCCTGTCCATGGGCATGTCCGGCGATTTCGAAACGGCCATCAGCTTCGGCGCCACCAGCGTGCGGGTCGGATCGGCGATTTTCGGTAGGCGCTGATTTTCTTGAATCTTGAGGTGAAGCTCGGAACCCGCTGTTCCGCTCCATTACTCTTTCGTCGGGCTTCATCTTTCGCTCCACAGGCCTATCCTTCAGGACCGAGGAGCCGGGCCAATCCGTCCGGAAATCGGTGGAGGAGAACGGAAATGGCGAGCCGCTATTCCGACGTGTATGCCGCATGGAAAGCCGATCCGAGTGGGTTCTGGTCCGAGGCCGCAGGGGCAATCGACTGGTTCGAGAGGCCCCGCCGCATCTTCGACGCCGAACTCGGAACGTACGGTCACTGGTTTCCGGATGGCGTAACCAACACCTGCTACAACTGTCTCGACCGCCACGTGAAGGCCGGTCGTGCCGAACAGACGGCCTTCATCTATGACAGTCCCGTCACCGGGCGGATCGAGAAGATCTCCTATGCGGCGCTGCTCGCCGACGTCAAGGCGATGGCCGCTGTCTATGGCAAGCTCGGCATCGTCAAGGGCGACCGGATCATCATCTATATGCCGATGATCCCGGAGGCCGCGATCGCCATGCTGGCGGCGGCGCGGATCGGCGCCGTGCACTCGGTCGTCTTCGGCGGTTTCGCCGCCAACGAACTCGCCGTGCGAATCGACGATTGCCAGGCCAAGCTCGTCGTGTCGGCAAGCTGCGGGCTGGAACCCGGCCGCACCGTCTCCTACAAGCCGCTGCTCGATCAGGCGATCGAGATCGCCAGCAACAAGCCCGCCCATTGCCTGATCTTCCAGCGCGAGATGCTTGCCGCCGATATGGTACCCGGCCGCGATATCGATTTCGCCGCCGCCCTTGCAGCGGCGAAGCGGGCAGGCGAGGAAGCGCCCTGTGCGGCGGTCGCATCCACCGATCCGCTCTATGTCCTCTACACGTCCGGAACCACCGGCCAGCCGAAGGGCGTGGTGCGCGACAATGGCGGCCACATGGTCGCCCTCAAATGGTCGATGGAAAACTTCTTCGGCGTCCTGCCCGGCGAGGTGTTCTGGGCGGCGTCCGACATCGGCTGGGTGGTCGGGCACTCCTATATCGTCTACGGACCGCTCCTCAATGGCAGCACCTCGGTGTTTTTCGAAGGCAAGCCGGTGGGGACGCCCGATCCAGGCACCTATTGGCGGATCATTGCCGAACACGGCGTAGCCGTCATGTTCACCGCCCCGACGGCGCTCAGAGCGATCCGCAAGGAGGATCCGGAAGCCTCCCACGCTGCCCGTCATGACCTGTCGCGCTTCCGGGCGCTTTATCTTGCGGGAGAGCGAGCCGATCCGGACACGATCCGCTGGGCCGAGCGGGCGCTCGGCGTTCCGGTCATAGATCACTGGTGGCAGACGGAGACCGGCTGGCCGGTTGCCGGCAATCCGCTCGGCCTCGGCCTGCTGCCGGTGAAATACGGATCGCCCGCTGTTCCCCTCCCAGGCTATGACGTGCAGGTCCTTGACGATGCCGGCCGTCCGGTCAGGGCCGGCACGCTCGGCAATGTAGTCGTCAAGCTGCCGCTCCCGCCCGGATGCCTGCCGACCCTCTGGAAGGCCGACGACCGCTTTCGGTCCGCCTATCTCGAGGAATATCCCGGCTACTACAAGACGGCCGACGCCGGCTACATCGACGAGGAGGGCTATGTCTTCATCATGGCCCGTACCGATGACATCATCAATGTCGCCGGTCACCGGCTTTCGACAGGCGCCATGGAGGAGGTCTGCGCCAGCCATCCGGATGTTGCCGAATGTGCGGTGATCGGCATCGCCGATCCGATGAAGGGGCAGGTTCCGGCCGGCTTCCTAGTGATCAACGCGAATGTTTCCCGTGAGACGGCGGAGATCGAGAAGGAAGTGATCGCCCTCGTCCGCGAGCGCATCGGCCCGGTCGCCGCCTTCCGAACCGCGATCTGCGTCAAGCGGCTGCCGAAGACCCGGTCGGGCAAGATCCTGCGCGCGACGATCCAGAAGATCGCCGACCGGCAGCCCTGGAAGATGCCGGCGACGATCGACGACCCCGCGATGCTCGAAGAGATCACCGAAGCGCTGCATGCCAAGGGAATCGGCGTCTGACGCGGGACATCAGCCGGCCTGCAGTTCGACCACGCCTTTGAACCAGGCGCAGAAGATGGATGCGGCCTTCTGGCGCGCAGTCCTGCAGATCAGGAAATAGCTCTCCTCTTCGAGGATGGACGTCTCGGAAAGTACGATCAGGTCGCCATTGGCGATCTCGCGCCGGCATACCTCGACCGGACAGAGGGCAACGCCGTGGCGGTCGTCTCGTCGTGCAGGAGATGCGCCGCTGCGATCTGCTGTGCATTGTCGAGTCCACCCCTCCGTTCAAGATAGCGCGGACTGGCGACCGGCCGGTTGACGCGGGAAAAAAGCCGCTCGCAAGTGACGCTATCCGACGTATCGGCGCCCAGCGTAATCAGCACATCGCAGCCGGTTTCGCGCAGGCGTTGCGCAGCCGTGGCATAGATTACCTTGACGGTAATGTCGGGATGGGCGGCCAGGAAACCGCCGAGCGCCGGGATCAGCCAGCGCGTCGCGATCGAGGGAATGCAGGCGACGGTGATTCCCGATTTCGTTCTGAGCTTCAAGGCTTCCGCTTCGGCGGCAATCCGTTCGAAGCTGGCCGAGAGGGCTTCCGCGAGCCGTTCGGCTTCGGTCGCGAGCCGGACGCCGCGCTTTTCACGCAGGAACAGCGGGCGGCCGAACCACTCTTCCAACTGCCGCATCTGATGGCTCACGGCGGCATGGGCGACATGCAACTCGTCGGCGGCCCGCGAGAAGCTCGCAAGTCGGGCGGCGGCTTCGAAGACGCGAAGTGCGCCTAGGGGAGGCAGCATATGTAGATTCTCCTCAACTATCCGGTGAGGAATCGTCGTTTGTACGAACCGGTACTCCGGGGAATAAAGGACTTCAAGGTGACCGACGAGAGCCGGTTCTCCCTGATTTGTCAAACGCTCTTAACACATTGGAGAACAGCATGTTCGTGCGCAGCCTGCAAGATGTCGAAACCACCGATCACTTCGTTGAGTGGGGAAGCGGTACCAGCCACCGCCTGCTGACGGAAAGGGACGGGATGGGATTTACCGTCTGCCACACGGTGGTGCGGGCGAAAACCGTGTCGCTGCTCCAATACCGCAACCATCTCGAAGCCTGCTATTGCATCGCCGGAGAGGGTGAGGTGGAGGACATGGAAGGCAATGTCTTTCCCATCCGGCAGGGCGACATCTATGTGCTCGACAAACATGACAGGCACTATCTGCGTGGCGGTAGCGACAAGGACCTGATCCTCATCAGCATCTTCAATCCGCCGCTCAAGGGCACCGAACGCCACAACCTCGATGATTCGACCGGCTCGGCCTATTAAGTGGGCAAGTTACGCCCTTACGCTTGCAATTAAAGCCAACAAAAAACCCGGACCTGCGGCCCGGGTTCTGCATTTCATCACCGGTGACGAGGCGATCAGTAGTTGTCGTCTTCGTCGTCCTTACGGTCCGACTTCAGAGACTTCAGCTTGGCGAAGACGGCGTCGGCGTCGATTTCCTTCTCTTCCTCGCGATCGAAGCTGTAGTCGATCTTCTCGGTTTCCCGTGCCGACTCGAGCGTGGCGCCCAACTCGGCTGCCGTCGGCAACGGGCGGCCCTTGGCGGCGCGCTCGACTTCCAGGTCGAGATCGATCTGCGAGCAGAGGCCGAGGGTGACCGGATCCATCGGCGTCAGGTTGGCCGAGTTCCAATGGGTGCGCTCGCGAATCTGTTCGATCGTCGACTTGGTCGTGCCGACGAGGCGCGAAATCTGCGCGTCCTTCAGTTCCGGATGGTTGCGGACCAGCCAGAGAATGGCGTTCGGACGGTCCTGCCGCTTCGAAACCGGGGTGTAGCGCGGGCCCTTGCGCTTCGAATCCGGCACGCGGACCTTCGGCTCGGAGAGCTTGAGCTTATGGTTCGGATTTCCCTCGCCGCGGGCGATCTCGTCGCGCGAAAGCTGACCGGTGGCAATCGGATCGAGGCCCTTGATGCCCTGCGCCGATTCACCGTCGGCTATCGCTTTGACTTCGAGCGGGTGCAGCTTGCAGAACTGCGCGATCTGGTCGAACGACAGCGCGGTGTTGTCAACGAGCCAGACGGCCGTTGCCTTGGGCATAAGCAATTGCTGAGCCATGGATATAGTCCTTTCGTCCGTCCGCGCCGGTGTCGCGGGCCGTGGAGTCTACCACTGATTTCCGGGAATTGAGCGTTCTATATCGTTGTTGTCTCGAAATTGCAATTCTTCACTTCCGAATGTGCTTTTGTCTAATTGCGGCCAAGCTTTGACCTGCTATGAATCGTCCGAACGGGCGGTGGGAGTGCCGCCGCGAGCGGTGGAATCCCGCTCCGACTTCGAAAAACGATCCTGCTGGCGGTCTGGGCAGACCCGGCCCCAAGCATCGTGATCCAGCAGCAATGCGCAGGGAGGAAAACATGGACGTCAAGACCCATCCGGTCCTGGAAGCGGCCAAGAATCGCACGCTCATCGACAACGCGACCTATCTGAAATGGTATGAGCAGAGCATTGCCGATCCGGAGACGTTCTGGGGCGAGCATGGCAAGCGGATCGACTGGTTCCAGCCCTATACCAAGGTCAAGAATACGTCCTTCGAGGGCGACGTTTCGATCAAGTGGTTCGAAGACGGCCTCACCAACGTCTCCTACAATTGCATCGACCGCCATCTGAAGACGCATGGCGACAAGACGGCGATCATCTGGGAAGGCGACAATCCATACCTCGACAAGAAGATCACCTATAACGAGCTTTACGACAGGGTTTGCCGTCTTGCCAACGTGCTGAAGAAGCATGGCGTCCAAAAAGGCGACCGCGTCACCATCTACATGCCCATGATCCCGGAAGCGGCCTTTGCGATGCTCGCCTGCACCCGCATCGGCGCCATCCACTCGGTCGTTTTCGGCGGCTTCTCGCCGGAGGCGCTCGCCGGCCGCATCGTCGACTGCGAATCGACCTTCGTCATCACCTGCGACGAGGGCTTGCGCGGCGGCAAGCCGGTGCCGCTCAAGGAAAACACCGACAAGGCGATCGACATCGCTGCCCGCCAGCATGTCATGGTCAACAAGGTGCTGGTGGTGCGCCGCACTGGCGGCAAGGTCGGCTGGGCGCCGGGCCGCGATCTCTGGTACCACCAGGAGACCGCAACCGCCGAGCCACATTGCCCGCCGGAGAAGATGAGCGCCGAAGAGCCGCTGTTCATCCTCTATACGTCCGGCTCCACCGGCAAGCCCAAGGGGGTGCTGCACACGACCGGCGGCTATCTCGTCTATGCCTCGATGACCCACCAATATGTCTTCGATTATCACGACGGCGATATCTACTGGTGCACGGCCGATGTCGGCTGGGTAACCGGCCATTCCTATATCGTCTACGGGCCGCTCGCCAACGCCGCGACGACGCTGATGTTCGAGGGCGTGCCGAACTTCCCGGATGCCGGCCGCTTCTGGGAAGTCGTCGACAAGCACAAGGTCAACATCTTCTATACGGCACCGACGGCGATCCGCTCGCTGATGGGCGCCGGCGACGATTTCGTCAAACGCTCGTCGCGCTCGTCGTTGCGCCTGCTCGGAACCGTCGGCGAACCGATCAATCCGGAAGCCTGGGAATGGTACTACCATGTCGTCGGCGAGGAGCGTTCGCCGATCGTCGACACCTGGTGGCAGACGGAGACAGGCGGCATCCTGATCACGCCGCTGCCGGGCGCCACCGATCTGAAGCCCGGCTCGGCGACACGGCCCTTCTTCGGCGTCAAGCCGCAGATCGTCGACAATGAGGGCAAGGTGATCGACGGACCGGCGGACGGCAATCTCTGCATCATCGACAGCTGGCCGGGGCAGATGCGCACCGTCTATGGCGACCACGAGCGCTTCATCCAGACCTATTTCTCGACCTACAAGGGCAAATACTTCACCGGCGACGGCTGCCGCCGCGACGAGGACGGCTATTACTGGATCACCGGCCGCGTCGATGACGTCTTGAACGTCTCCGGCCACCGCCTCGGCACGGCCGAGGTCGAATCGGCGCTCGTCTCGCATCACCTCGTCTCGGAAGCCGCGGTTGTCGGCTATCCGCACCCGATCAAGGGCCAGGGCATCTATTGCTACGTGTCGCTGATGGCGGGCGAGGCCGGCAGCGACGAACTGCGCCAGGAACTGGTCAAGCATGTCCGCTCGGAGATCGGGCCGATCGCCACGCCGGACAAGATCCAGTTCGCGCCCGGCCTGCCGAAAACGCGCTCGGGCAAGATCATGCGCCGGATTCTCCGCAAGATCGCCGAGGACGATTTCGGCTCGCTCGGCGATACCTCGACGCTCGCCGACCCGGCGGTTGTCGACGACCTGATCGCCAATCGGCAGAACCGGGCGTGAGGTGAGTTTAAGGTTGATTGAGCCTTTTGCCCCTCACCCTAGCCCTCTTCCCGCTCGCGAGGAGAGGGGACTAAGGCCGTGCCCCATCCTCCTTCTCCCCGCTTGCGGGGAGAAGGTCGCGGCAGCGGGATGAGGGGCGTTACGCCACTGCACCAGCCGAATTCCCAGCGTAATGTGCCGCAGGGTCGAGCGAGTTGTGCTCGGGAGAGCATCATCGATTCGCTGTCGAAACGATAATCGCCTTAGAAGTCGATCGCCCGGCCCTTGATTTCCCAATCGCCGAAACGGGACGGATCCAGCCCGCCGCGGCCGCCGATTTCTGCCGGCGCTTCCTTTTTCTCCTCGGTGCGGCGTCGCTCGTCCGCTTCCTGGAGCGCGCGGAGGGCCGCGGGTGACAGCGGCCGCTTGGGCCGATGGGGTGAATTGTCGTTGTCGTTCTGCATGTGCGAGTCGGATCAGCCTTAGGATATTGAAGAACGGGGGCCTCGTCCCCATCATATAAGTCGCTTCCGTCGAAGCGGGAACCCTGATTCACGTGAAACGTTTGAGCAGTTCGGGGCAGCCTGCTCCGAGGTTGAACGAAAACGACCTGAGTGCCTGGAGTCTGATCCATGAACCTCGTGCGCACCGCAATGCTGCTTGCCTTCATGACCGTCCTGTTCATGGCTGTCGGCTATGTCATTGGCGGCAGGGGCGGCATGATGATCGCCCTGGTCATGGCCGCGGGCATGAACTTCTTCTCCTACTGGAATTCCGACCGCATGGTGCTCAGGATGTATCGGGCCCAGGAGGTCGACGAGCGCAGTGCGCCGGAATATTACGGCATCGTGCGCGACCTGGCGCAGAATGCCGGTCTGCCGATGCCGCGCGTCTACGTCATCGATAGCCCGCAGCCGAACGCCTTCGCCACCGGCCGCAACCCGCAGAATGCCGCGGTCGCCGCCTCCACCGGCCTGCTGCAGTCGCTCTCCTATGAGGAGGTGGCCGGCGTCATGGCGCATGAGCTCGCGCATATCCAATACCGCGACACTTTGACGATGACCCTGACGGCGACGCTCGCCGGTGCCATTTCGATGCTCGGCAATTTCGCCTTCTTCTTCGGGGGCAACCGCGAGAACAACAATCCTCTCGGGTTTATCGGTGTCCTGATCGCGATGATCGTCGCTCCGCTAGCGGCCATGCTGGTGCAGATGGCGATCAGCCGCACGCGCGAATACTCCGCCGACCGGCGCGGCGCCGAGATCTGCGGCAATCCTCTCTGGCTCGCCTCGGCGCTCCGGAAGATCGCCGGCGCTGCCCATGTCATTCACAACCAGGACGCGGAGCGCAATCCGGCGACGGCGCACATGTTCATCATTAATCCGCTTTCGGGCGAGCGCATGGACAACCTCTTCTCGACGCATCCGAACACCGAAAACCGCGTCGCCGCGCTCGAGCGGATGGCAGGCGAGATGTCGGCGGGCTCGACGCCGCCGGCTCGCCCTGATAATGCGGTGCGCAAATCGCGCTCTGTCCCGAGAACCGGCTGGGGTCGCGGTGGTTCCGAACCGCCGAAAGGCCCCTGGTCCTGATGCCCGAAGACAGACAAAACGATTCACATCCGAAACGAGCCCGCCGAATCAAGCCGTTCCAGAAGCCCGGCCAGCGGCCCGATGCTGCCGGCGCCGTTTTTAAGCCGGGGCTGAAAAGCCGCCAGGCGGCCGCCAAGATCCTGGCGGCGGTGATCGACCGCAAGACGCCGCTCGACGGCATGCTCGACCAGGAGCACGGCAATCCGGCCTATCGCGAGCTCAACGATGCCGACCGGGCGCTGGTGCGCGCCATCCTCAATTCGGCGCTCCGGCACCTGCCGCGGGTCCGCGCTGCGATCGACTCGCTGATCCAGACCCCCCTGCCGGATGGCGCCCGCGCGCTCGAACACGTGCTGACGGTCGCAGCAGCGCAGATCCTTTATCTCGACATCCCGGATCATTCCGCCGTCGACCTTGCCGTCGAGCAGGCGCAGGCCGATCCGCGGAATCGCCGCTTCGCCAGCCTCGTCAACGCGGTGCTCCGGCGGCTTTCGCGCGAGAAGGAGGCGATCCTCGAGACGGTGAATGCCGTGCCGGCCATTCCGGCCTGGTTCTATGAGCGCCTGGTCGCTCATTACGGCCAAGCCCAGGCGGAAGGCATCTCGGAAGCGCAGCTCGTTCCAGCGGCGATCGACCTGACGGTAAAGTCCGACGTCGCCGGGTGGGCCGGGCGCCTTGGCGGCATGGTGCTGCCGACCGGCTCCGTTCGGCTCGGTGAGTTTTCCGGGGCGATCCCGTCCTTGCAGGGCTTTGCGGAAGGCACGTGGTGGGTGCAGGATGCCGCCGCCTCGATCCCGGCGCGCCTCTTCGACGATCTTTCCGGCAAGACGGTGGTCGATCTCTGCGCGGCACCAGGCGGCAAGACGGCCCAACTCGTTCTTGCCGGGGCGCAGGTGACGGCGCTCGACCAGTCGTCCAGCCGGTTGCGGCGGCTGAAGGCCAATCTCGAACGGCTCGGCCTCGAAGCCCGGACGAAAGAGATCGACATGGCGAATTTCCGCCCGGAGGAGCTCTTCGATGCCGCCCTTCTCGATGCCCCTTGCTCCTCTACCGGCACCACCCGGCGTCACCCGGATGTGCTCTGGACGAAAGGGCCGGAGGATGTGGAAAAGCTCGCCCGCCTCCAGGAGCGGCTGCTGCGGCATGCGTTGAGGCTCGTTAAGCCCGGCGGTATCGTGGTCTTTTCCAATTGCTCGCTGGACCCGCGCGAAGGCGAAGAGGTCGTTGAACGCGTTCTAGGCGACGGACTTTGCGAGCGCGTGCCGATCGCCCCGTCCGATTGGCCGGGGCTCGAGGCGGCGATCACCGCGCTCGGCGAGTTCCGCACGACACCGGCGATGCTGCCGCTCGAGCCCCCCTTTTCCGGCGGGCTCGACGGCTTCTACGCGGCTGTGCTGCGCCGATCCCTGGGCAGCGACGATTGACGCTTCAGAACCGTCTGCCTATCAATGGCGGCAAATTGATAGAAATTTAATCTTCCTTCCGGCACCATTCCGGCCCATGAAAGCGATTCTGGCGCAATCCCGACAGGTGCTCATCAAGCGCTTCGAAGGTTCCGTCGCGGCCATCAACAAACCTGCAGGCGCCGATGCTGTTTTCCGCTAGACGAAGGCTGCTTTACCTGTATCTGCGCGAAGGCTGGCGCCGCCTTGCGCGGCGGATTTCGCTTGGGCGGCTGGCGGCCCTGCGTTTTTCCAGGTCAACCCCGGACAGGCTTATCGTCGCGCCGACCGATCTCAGAGCCATCGACCCCTTTGTAGCGGAGGAAATCCTTCAGGGCCGCTATCCGCTCGCCGGCCGGGTGCTCGACACCGAAGGTGAATCGCCGTTCGAGATCGATCTGCCGTCGCACGAATTTGCGAATCGGCTGCATGCCTTCGACTGGCTGCGCCACATGCGCGCCGTCCGCGATGAAGCGGGCTTTGCGAGGCTCCGTCAGATCGTCGACGACTGGATGGGCACGCATGGCCGCAACATCGGCGGCATCTCCTGGGAAGCGGATGTGATCGCGCAGCGGGTCATCGCCTGGCTGTCGCATTCGCCGGTGGTGCTGCGCAACGCAGAGCATGGCTTCTATCGCCGCTTCCTGAAAAGCCTCACCTATCAGGTCCGCTATCTTCGCCACGTCGCCGGAACGGTACCGGAGGGCGAGGCGCGGCTCAGGGTTCGCATCGCGCTGGCAATGGCGTCCGTGTCAATGCCGGTCTCGCCTTCGGTGCTGCGCCGGGCGGCGCGCGGTCTGGACCTCGAACTCGACCGGCAGATCCTCGCGGATGGCGGCCACTTCTCCCGCAATCCCCGCGCCGGACTCGAACTGCTGCTCGACCTGCTGCCGTTGCGCCAGACCTATGTCAATCTCGGTCACGACGTGCCGTCGCGGCTGATTTCCGGCATCGACCGGATGTACCCGGCGCTTCGGTTCTTCCGGCATCAGAGCGGCGAACTGGCGCTCTTCAACGGCGCAACCTCGGTGCCGGCACACGAGCTTGCTTCGGTGCTGCGCTACGACGAGACCGCGGGCGAGCCGTTCCGGTCGCTGCCGCACATCAGTTTCGAGCGGCTCTCGCTCGGCGAGACGGTGGTCATCGTAGACACGGGCCGACCCCTGTCGGTCGATCTGTCGCGCAGCGCCCATGCCGGCTGCCTCTCCTTCGAGATGTCGTCGGGGCGAAACCGCCTCATCGTCAATTCCGGCGCGCCGAAGTTCGCCGGCGAACGATTCCGGCAGATGGCCCGCGCCACCGCCGCCCACTCGACGGTGACGGTGAACGACACCTCCTCCTCGCGCTTTTCGCAATCGCGCTTTCTCGGCGCAATCATGGTGAGCGGCGTATCGCAGGTCGAGACGGAGCGAAACGACGAGCCGGGCCGAATCGAATCCGTCAAGGCGAGCCATGACGGCTATCTCGCCGCCTTCGGCCTCATCCACGAGCGCGACGTCGGCATTCTGAACGGCGGCCGGCTGATCCGCGGGCGCGACCGGCTTTCGCGGGAAAACGGCAGCGATCCGGAGGCGTCCGACAGCGCGATGGCTGTCGCCCGTTTTCACATCCATCCGGCGATCGGGCTGCGGCAAAGCAGCAAGAGCGAGATCTATCTGAGCGCGCCGGACGGCGAGGCCTGGCTCTTTGCCTGCCGGGATGGAGACCTGGCGATCGAGGAGGACGTCTTCTTCGCCGATCCGTCCGGCGTGCGCGCCTCGTCGCAGATCACCGTGACCTTCGCGGTTGCGGCGCAGCCGGAAATCCAGTGGACGCTGACCCGCGAGGGGTAGGACCAAGCCTATTTTCGACCTCCGCGGCTGCGAAGGTTCCTTCCGTCGGCAAGCTGTGCTAACGGGCAGCCATTCCAATCGCCGGCACCCCTCTTTCCAAGCGTCCGGCGTTGCCAAAGGAGCATGGTTGATGGCTGTCGCCTCCAAGAAAATCCCGGCTCCGGACGAGGTCCGGATCCAAACCGCCCTCCTCTCCGTCTCCGACAAGGCGGGTATCGTCGACCTCGCCCGCGCCCTCAATGAAAAGGGCGTAAGGCTGGTCTCGACCGGCGGCACGCACAAGGCGCTGGCGGGGGCCGGCCTTCCGGTCAGCGACGTTTCCGAATTGACCGGCTTTCCGGAAGTCATGGATGGCCGCGTCAAGACGCTTCATCCCGGCGTCCACGGCGGCCTGCTCGCCATCCGCGACGACGCGGACCACAAGGCGGCGATGGACGCGCATGGGATAACCGCGATCGATCTCGTCGTCATCAATCTCTATCCGTTCGAGGAAGTCCGCGCCGAGGGCGGCGACTATCCGACCACGGTTGAGAATATCGACATCGGCGGACCGGCGATGATCCGCGCATCGGCCAAGAACCATGCCTATGTGACGATCGTCACCGACCCGTCCGACTATTCGGCGCTGCTCGAGGAAATCGCCGACGGCACGACGCGCTACGCCTTCCGGCAGAAAATGGCCGCCAAGGCCTATGCCAGGACGGCTGCCTATGACGCGGCGATCTCAAACTGGTTCGCCGAGGCGCTCGATTTCGCCATGCCGCGCCATCGGGTCATCGGCGGCGTGCTCAAGGAAGAGATGCGCTACGGCGAGAACCCGCATCAGAAGGCGGGCTTCTACGTCACTGGCGAGAAGCGGCCGGGGGTCGCGACCGCGACGCTGCTGCAGGGCAAGCAGCTTTCCTACAACAACATCAACGACACGGACGCCGCCTTCGAGCTGGTGGCGGAGTTCCTGCCGGAAAAGGCGCCGGCCTGCGCGATCATCAAGCATGCCAATCCCTGTGGCGTCGCCACCGCGCCGTCGCTCGCCGAAGCCTATCGCCGGGCGCTCGCCTGTGATTCGACCTCGGCCTTTGGCGGCATCATCGCGCTCAACCAGCAGCTCGACGCCGAAACGGCCGAAGAGATCGTCAAGCTTTTCACCGAGGTGATCATCGCGCCGTCGGTCAGCGACGAGGCCAAGGCGATCATCGCCCGCAAGCCGAACCTCAGGCTGCTGGCGGCAGGCGGCTTGCCGGATCCGCGCACGCCCGGGCTGACCGCCAAGACGGTCGCCGGCGGGTTGCTCGTTCAGACGCGCGACAACGGCATGGTCGAGGACCTCGAACTCAAGGTCGTCACCAAGCGCGCGCCGTTAGCGCAGGAGCTCGACGACATGAAGTTCGCCTTCAAGGTGGCGAAGCACGTCAAGTCGAACGCCGTCGTCTATGCGAAGGACGGCCAGACGGCCGGGATCGGCGCCGGCCAGATGAGCCGCGTCGATTCGGCTCGAATCGCCGCCATCAAGGCCGAGGAAGCGGCCAAGGCGCTCGGCCTTGCGGCGCCGCTGACGTGCGGTTCGGCGGTCGCTTCGGAGGCCTTTCTGCCTTTCGCCGACGGTCTGCTGTCGGCGATCGCCGCCGGCGCCACCGCCGTCATCCAGCCGGGTGGCTCGATGCGCGACGACGAGGTCATTGCCGCCGCCAATGAGCACAATGTCGCGATGGTGTTTACCGGGATGCGGCACTTCCGGCATTGAGCGGTTAGGCGCGTTCCGTCATGTCAGTGGCGCACACCTGTGGGTGCTGAGTCTCTTCTCGTTCGTCATCCTCGGGCTTGACCCGAGGATCTAGGCGCAGGCCATGAAGCACCAGCAGCGCGGCGCCGAAATGCAGCGCTCACTGAACTTTGGCGGCCCATGAATGGATCCTCGGGTCAAGCCCGAGGATGACGATGGAGTGGGATGCGGGCGGCATAAAGCCGCTCGCGCCTCACCTCGTCGCAGCCCGAAAGGTCAGCGCATACCTCTTCCCGAGCGCAACGCGAATCTCGCCCGTGCGCCCGTTTATCCCGGCCGGCGGGCCGGATAGGGCGTGCGCAACAGCAGCATGAGGCCGACGGCGAGGAAGGCGACCAGCGCCATCATGCCGATTCGCGCCGAACCGGTCGCTACGGTGATCGTCGCAACCGAGGCAGGCGCCAGGAACGAGGTGGCGCGGCCGGACAGCGCGTAGAGCCCGAAATAGCGCCCGGCCTCGTCGGGTGAGACGCTGCGGGCGAGATAGGATCGCGACGAGGCCTGGACCGGACCGAAGGCGATGCCAACCAGCAGGCCGTAGAGGATATAGGCCTTCTCGGCGGCGGTGCCGAATAAGCCGCTCGAGTCCGCCGTCGGCAGCGGGACCAGCCCGAACAGTGTGAAACTGGGACCCGTCGAGACGATGCCGAGCGTCGCAATGGTCAGGCAAACGAGGCTGGCGACGACGATGGTCTTCGAGCCGAGCCGCGTGTCCAGCCGGCTCGCATAGAGGCAGCCGCCGATCGCGACGACGTTGAGGATGATGCCGTAGAGGCCGAGTTCCATCGTCTGCCAGCCGAACATGCCGGCGGCGAAGGTGCCGCCGAGCGCCAGCAGACCGTTGACGCCATCCTGGAAAATCATGCGGGCGATCAGGAAGCGCAGGATCCCTGCCCTCTCTTTCAGTTCCCCGAGCGTGCCCTTGAGTTCCGTGAGGCCGCGAGCCGTCGCCTCCTTCAGAGACGTCGTCGCCTTGCCCGCATCCGGGGTGAAGAGGAACATCGGCAGGATGAAGACGAGGTACCAGAGCGCCGAGATCGGGCCGGTGATGCGGGCGTCCTCGCCCTTGGCCGGGTCGAGCCCGAAAAGCGGATCGAGCCCGAGCGCCGTCTTGCCGGTAGCCGGATTCCCGGCGAGCAGCGCAACGACGCCGATCAGCACGATCATGCCCCCGAGATAGCCCATTCCCCAGGCGATGTTGGAGATTCTACCGACGTGCTTCTCGCTGACCAGGAGGGGCATCATCGAATCGTTGAAGACGATCGAAAACTCGGCGGCGACCGTTGCGAGCGCCAGGAAGAGCGCCGGGTAGATCAGCGGCGAACCAGGCACCGCGAACCAGAGCATGGCGAGCGAGGCGATCTTGATGGCGGCAAAAAAGCCGATCCACGGCTTGCGGGGTCCGGTCGCATCGGCGATGGCACCGAGGACCGGCGACAGCACGGCTATGACGATACCGGAGACCGTCAGCGTATAGCCCCAGATCGCCTGGCCGGCGGTGTGATCCGTCGTTAGCCGGGAAACGAAATAGGGCGCAAAGATGAAGGTGGTGATGACGGTGAAGAAAGGTTGGGCGGCCCAGTCGAACAGCATCCAGCCGGCAATGCCGAGGCGCGTGGTTTTCGGCTGTTGCTGCGCCTGTGCGGCTGCGATGTCCAATCTCCCCTCCCGGAACCGACCCCCTGCGCCCTTCAGCGGAGCGCAGGGTCAAAGCGTTGAAAACACGCTCGAACCGGGAACGGAATCAATCCTCCTGGCCGGCGGCCCCGACGGACTGTGTCATTTCGCCCTGCCGCGTGCAAGATCGCTGAGGAGACCTGCGGCGACCGTGATCTTGGCCAGCGTCGTCTCGCCCTTTTCGGTCAGCAGCTTCAACTGGTCGCCGGCGCGCGACACGCGCTCACGATCCTGTTCCTGCCAGGCGAGAACCGGATTGCGTTCCTTCTTCTGTTCAACGAGGGCGGCGACGGTGATGTCGCGCCGTGCGGTGGCGATGTCGGCAACGGCCCGTGTCAGCGCCATCGCCTCGAACTGTTCGGTGGCCGGCACCCGGTCGGCCGCCGCCAGCAGCCGGTTGACCCGGAACGTCTCGGTCACGGCGAAGTAGCCCTGAGCCGTGCGGTTGAGCGGCTCGCCGGTAACCGTGGCGATCTGCATGATCTCGGGGACCAGGGTCATCAGCGACAGTTCGGTGATCTCTTCGGCGAGCTTGGCCGGCACGCCGCTTTCGATGAAGCCCGCCGCCTTCAGGCGCGCCTCCTCGGCGCTTCCGCTCGAAATCGCCTCACGCATCGTGCCGCGCAGCTTCTGCAGCCCCTCGCGCAGCCGCTGAACGGCGTCGGCAACGGGGCCTTCGGACGCTCGGGTGCGCAAAGCCCGCTCGGCGACCAGCGCGAAGATGCGGCCGACTTCCTGGTAGAGCCGGTTCTGCACCTGGCCGCTGACCCTGTTGTCGAGCGCATCGATCTCGCTATAGATCCGCGGCAGGTCGAAGCCGTCGAGCGCCAGCACTGCGGCCTTGACGACATCGGCGGAAAGGAAGCCGGTCGCATCCGTGAGCGTCGAGACGAAAGCGGGGCCGCCGCGATTGATCGTCTCGTTGGCGAGCACCGTCGCTATGATCTCGCGGCGCAGCCGGTGACCGTGGATGTCCCCGGCATAGGGCTTGCGCATCTTCGCCGGGAAGTAGCGTTCGAGGGTCGCGGTGAAATAGGGGTCGTCCGGCAGCTCGCTCTGGATCAGCTCTTCGAACAG
Source organism: Sinorhizobium sp. CCBAU 05631 (assembly GCF_002288505.1). NCBI lineage: Bacteria > Pseudomonadati > Pseudomonadota > Alphaproteobacteria > Hyphomicrobiales > Rhizobiaceae > Sinorhizobium > Sinorhizobium sp. CCBAU 05631. The sequence continues at coordinate 3,614,469 of NZ_CP023063.1, read as the reverse complement.
CACCAGCTTCGCATAGGAGAGCAGCACGCCGATTTCCGGGCGGGTCAGCGGCTTGCCCGCCTGGTAGCGTTCGGCCATCGCCAGTTCCGTCGGCAGGGTTTCCACCTTGCGGTTGAGGTGCCCGTCGGTCTCGAGCCGCGCCATCAGCCGCGCCAGCGGCGTGCGGTTGCCGAGGCCCTGCAATTCGGTGAGCGAGATCGCCAACGACTGCTGATAGTTGTTGCGCAGCACGAGATGCCCGACCTCTTGGGTCATCGCGGCGAGCAGCGTGTTGCGCTTCGGCCGGGTCAGCCGGCCGTCGCGCATCGCCGAGGCGAGTGCGATCTTGATATTGACCTCAACGTCGGAGGAATTGACGCCGGCCGAATTGTCGATCGCATCGGAATTGCAGCGCCCGCCGGCAAGCGAGAAGCCGATGCGTCCCCTCTGGGTAACGCCGAGATTGGCGCCTTCGCCGATGACCCGCGCGCGCACCTCTTCCGCCGTGACGCGGATCGGATCGTTGGCGCGGTCGCCGACCTCGGCGTCCGTTTCGTTGCTGCCGCGCACATAGGTGCCGATGCCGCCGAACCACAACAGGTCGACCTGGCTCTTCAGGATGGCGTTCATGATCTCGAACGGCGTCGCCTTCTGCTTGTCTATGCCAATCGCCGCCATTGCCTCCGGCGTCAGAGTCACCAGCTTCTCGGCGCGCGAGATGATCATTGCTCCCGGCGAAAGCGTCTTGCGGTCATAGTCCTGCCAGCTCGAACGCGGCAGCGCGAACATGCGCTTGCGCTCGGCAAAGGAGAGATCGGTATCCGGATTCGGATCGATGAAGATGTCGCGGTGGTCGAAGGCGGCGATCAGCCGGATCTTCTCCGAAAGCAACATGCCGTTGCCGAAGACGTCTCCCGACATGTCGCCGACGCCGGCGACCGTGAAGGGCTTCGTCTGGATGTCGATGTCCATCTCGCGGAAATGCCGCTTGACGGCTTCCCAGGCGCCGCGCGCCGTGATGCCCATCTTCTTGTGGTCGTAACCCGCCGAGCCGCCGGAAGCGAAGGCGTCGTCGAGCCAGAAGCCGGCCTCCTGCGCCAGCCCGTTCGCCGTGTCCGAGAAGGTCGCGGTACCCTTGTCGGCCGCGACGACGAAATAGGGGTCGTCGCCGTCTAGCCGAAGCGTGTCCTTCGGCGGCACGACCTCTTGGCCGACGATGTTGTCGGTCACCGAGAGCAGCGTGCGAATATAGGTCTTGTAGGCTTCGGTTCCGGCCTTGAAGACCTCGTCGCGGCTGCCGCCAATGGGGAGCTGCTTCGGATAGAAGCCGCCCTTGGCGCCGACCGGAACGATGACGGCGTTCTTGACCTGCTGCGCCTTGACGAGGCCGAGCACCTCGGTCCGATAGTCCTGAGCCCGGTCGGACCAGCGCAGCCCGCCGCGCGCCACCTTGCCGAAGCGCAGGTGCACGCCTTCGACTTCGGTGCCGTAGACGAAGATTTCGCGGAAGGGTCGCGGTTCCGGCAGGCCTTCGAGCTGTTTCGGATCAAGCTTGAAGGCGAGCACGGCGCGCGGCCTGCCCTCGGCATCCTGCTGGAAATAATTGGTCCGGAGCGTCGACTGGATGACGTTGACGTAGCGGCGCAAGATCCGGTCCTCGTCGAGGCTCGGCACGGCAGCGAGCGCCTCCTCGATCGTCGCAAGCAGCACGCTCTCTTTCTTCGAGCGGGCCTTGGCGTCCACCTTCGGATCTAGCCGCGTCGAGAACAGCCGGAAGATATCGGCGGCGATCGCCGGATATTTGTTCAGCGTATCGGCGATGTAGCCTTGCGAATAGGTAATTCCCGCCTGGCGCAAATAGCGCGAATAGGCGCGCAGCACCGTCACTTCACGGGCGGTGAGCCCGGCGAGCAGCACCAGCCGGTTGAAGTTGTCATCCTCGATCGTGCCGTTCCAGGCCGCAAGGAAGGCTTCCTCCAGGGCGGCGCCGGTCTTGGCGAGATTGACCGAGTGGCCGTCGCGGTGAATGAGCTCCATGTCGTGCAGCACGACCTCGCGCGGCTCCTGCCCGGGGGCGCGCACGCCGATATCGTGGGTCTGCTCGCTGATGACGCGGAAGCCGAGATTTTCGAGGAGCGGCACGCGGCGGGACAGCGAGACCGGCGTCTCGGCGTGGAAGATCTTTAGTTCCAGCGCGTCGGGGCTCTCCCGGTCCCGGTGATAGAAGGAGATGCGGATCGGATCGTCCGCCTTGCAGGCGGCTATCCCGGTGAGATCCGCATAGGCCTCGGCCGGCGTAAAGGCGGCCTGATAGGCTTCGCCGACCACGAGCTCGACACCGTCCTTGCGGGCGAACAGGTTGAAGCGGTCGGTCCAGCGGGTGACGATGGCGCGGACGGCTTCCTCGAGCTTCGCCTGCGGGACGCGCGGCGTCCTGCCGCCCGAGCGCCCGATGATGAAATGGACGCGCGCCAGGCCTCCTTCCGGGAAGGCGGGGTAATAGGCGGAGACGCGGCCGTCATAGGCGGTCTTCAGGTAGTCGCCGATCTTTTCGCGGACAGCCGAATCATATTGCTCGCGCGGCACGAAGACGATGACCGAGACGAAGCGGTCGAAGTGGTCGATGCGCGGCAGCACGCGCACCCGCGGCCGGTCGCCAAGCTCGTTGATCTGCTCCGAGAAGGCGGCGAGCAGGCCGATGTCGATCTGGAAGAGATCGTCGCGCGGATAGGCTTCGAGCGTATTGGCCAGCATCTTGCCGGAGTGACTCTGCGGATCGTAGCCGAAGTGATCGATGATCTTCTCGATCTTGTGCCGCAACAGCGGAATTTCCGCCGCCTGCCTCGTATAGGCGGTCGAGGTGAAGAGGCCGACGATGCGCAGCTCGCCAACGACGTTGCCTTCGGCGTCGAAGCGCTTGACGCCTATATAATCCATATAGGCCCGGCGGTGGACGACCGACTTCACATTGGCCTTGGTAACGATCAGGAAGTCGGGACCTTCAAGGAAGGCCAGGATCTCCGGCGTCGTTAGAACCGCATCCTTGCCCTGCCTGAGAACGCGGACCTCGGGATTGGAGAGGATGCCGAGGCCGCGCCCCTTGCCGCGCTCCACGCTCGCTTTCTCGCCCTTTCCGGAATAGGTGTATTCGCGCATTCCGAGGAAGGTGAAATTATTGTCCCTTAGCCAGCGAAGGAAGGCGAGGGCCTCGTCGCGGTCGCTCTTCTTGCGGGAGGCGCTGTAATCTTCCAGTTCCCGCATGGCCTGATCGAGGAGAGCGGTCATCGCCGGCCAGTCGTGTACCGCCTGATGAACCTGCTCCAGCACGTCGCTGATGCGCTTGCTCAGCGACCGCTCCTCGAGCGGCGTCAGTTTGCTCAGATGGATCTGGATGTGGCTGACGCGGTGGGCGGGGTCGCTTCCCTCGTCCGGGTCGAACAATTTGGCGGGCTGGCCCGGCTCCCTAACCAGAATGGGGTGGATCGCCAGGTGGATGTCGCGATGGGTGCTCGTCACCTCGCCCATGACGGAGTCGTAGAGGAAAGGCATGTTGCGTTCGGTGACGGCGATGATCGAGACTTCCGTTCCACCCGGCGCCACGCCCGGCACCGTCTCGACCGACACCTGCGGTCTGCCGCCGTCCCAGCGGGCCAGTTCCTTGCGCGCATGGGCGGCGGTCAGCGCCAGCATGTCCGGCGAATAGAGATCAAGGTCGTCGTTGCTCGCGCCGCTGAAGAGGATTTCCGGCGGCAGAGTTTCGGCACCGATCTTGGTCACTGCCGCACGGGCCGCATCGATGTGACGGTCCCGTTTCGGATTATGCTTCACGCCCATGAACTCGCTCCCCCAAAAATGATAGTTGACCCTATCAGAACCATGGTCAATGGCGATGGTTTTTTAAACGAATTTGGGCGAAATCGAGCCGGTTTTTGAAGAAATTCACGCCGAATCGACCTAAATCCATTTAAATCCGGGGTGATTTCGCAAAAATTTCCAGAAAAACGATGAAAACGAACAAAACCCCGCAAGGCTTCAAAATCGTCCCGAGCGACTGCCTGTTGACAAGGCGGCGACAGTCGGGCGATCACGCTTCGAATCGAAGGATGGTCTTGCCCCGATGTCCGAAATGCACGCCGCGCCAGGCGCCGTCATCGTCATCTCCAGCCACGTGGTTCGCGGCACCGTCGGCAATCGCGCCGCCGTGTTCGCGCTGGAGACGCTCGGGCATCGTGTGTGGGCGCTGCCAACCATCATTCTTCCCTGGCATCCCGGTCATGGCCGTTCGACGCGGGTGGTGATGCCGGACGCGGATTTTCGGTCCGTCATCGACGATCTCGCCAGCGCCCGCTGGGCGGGCGAGGTGCGCGCCGTCCTCTCCGGCTACCTGGGTTCGCCTGCTCAAGCCGAGGGCGTCGCCCGGCTGGTGACGGTGCTCAGGGGCCGCAATCCAGACCTTTTCTACGCCTGCGACCCGGTGATCGGCGATGTGAACGGCCTTTACGTGCCGGTCGAGATTGCCGCCGCCATCCGCGATCGGCTGCTGCCGCTGGCGACGCTCGCGACGCCGAACCGATTCGAGCTTGCCTGGCTTGCGGGCGCAGCACTCGAGACCAATGCGACGCTTCTCGACGCAGCACTTGGTCTTGGGCCGCCGCAGGTGCTGGTGACTTCGGCGATCCCCATGATGAGCGGCGGCACCGGCAATCTCTATCTCTCCGGCCGCCATGCGCTGCTTGCTGAGCATCGGCTGATCGACGACCCGCCGAACGGCACCGGAGACCTGCTTTCGGCCGTTTTCCTGGCCCGACTTCTTCAGGGGCTTTCCGAGGAGCGGGCGCTGCAGATGGCCACCGCCAGCGTGTTCGAGATCATCGCGCGCAGCCGCAAGCGCGGCGCCGACGAATTGACGCTCGAGCAGGATGCTTCGAGCCTGGCGACGCCGATGGCGATGGTGCAGATGCGCCGGCTGTTGCATCCGAGCCAGGTGCGGCCGAAATAAAGAAACTGCTCATAATGGATTGATCTGACGATCGCAGCGAGGTAACCGATGGATATGCAGCGTTTCCCGGAACATCTTCTGAACGGCTATCGCAACTTCATGAGCGGCCGGTTCAGCGAACAGCAGCAACGCTACAAGACACTAGCAGAAACGGGGCAGAAGCCGCGGACGATGCTCATCGCCTGCTGCGATTCGCGTGCGGCCCCCGAAACGATCTTCGACTGCGGCCCGGGCGAGCTCTTCGTCATCCGCAACGTTGCCAATCTGATGCCGCCCTATGAGCCGGACGGGCACTATCACTCAACCTCGGCGGCCCTGGAATTCGCGGTCCAGTCGCTGCGTGTCAGCGATATCGTCGTCATGGGTCACGGCCGCTGCGGCGGCATCAAGGCGGCCCTCGATCCGGATGCAGAACCGCTTTCGCCCGGCGATTTCATCGGCCGCTGGATGAATCTCTTGAAGCCCGCCGCGGAGCAGATCCAGAGCAACGAGGTGATGACGCAGGCCGAACGCCAGCGCGCGCTCGAGCGCGTATCGATCCGCAATTCGATCGCCAATCTCCGGACTTTTCCTTGCGTGCAGGTCCTCGAGGCGAAGGGAAAACTGCAGCTTCACGGCGCCTGGTTCGACATTTCGACCGGCGAGCTCTGGGTGATGGACGCGAAGACCGGCGATTTCACCCGCCCGGGAACGTGACAGACATGGGTTCGCCCATCATCCGGCCCGCCGCCAGTCCCTTCCCGCAGGCGGCGCAGGCGGGGAGAAGGGACTGGCGGAACGGCCGATGCCTGTTCAGAAATCTGCTTGAGCGATCCGCAGAACAGCACCGCGATCCTTCAGGAAAGGGGCGCAGAGGTTGCAGCAAAGTCCCTTCTCCCCGCAAGCGGGAGAAGGTGCCGGCAGGCGGATGAGGGCAATTCAAGCGTGGCTGTTTCTGATCAGTCGCCGTCGATCTCGGCGCCGATGATGGCGATCGCCTGCTGGTAGACGCTTGCGGCGTTCCAGCCCTGGATCGCCGCGTAGTTCACCTGGCCCGGCTGGTAGCCGCCACCCGGCTGCCAGCCGTGGCCGCGCAGGAAGTTTGCGGTCGAGGCCAGCGCGTCGGCTTTCGAGCGCACCATGTCGATATGGCCGTTGCCGTCGCCATCCACGCCGAATTTCAAGACGTTCAGCGGCAGGAACTGCGTCTGACCGATTTCGCCATGGGCAGCGCCGCGGGCGGTGGGGCTCAGATCGCCCCGTTCGACGAGCTGAAGCGCGGCATAGAGCTGGTCGGTGAAATAGGCGGAGCGGCGGCAATCATAGGCGAGCGTCGAGACGGCGGAGAGCGTGTGCTCCTTGCCCATGAAGGAGCCGAAGCCGGTCTCCATGCCCCAGATGGCGATCAGCGGGCCGGCCGGCACGCCGTAGCGCTGCTGGATGCTTTCGAAAAGCGCGGCGTTCTGGGCGCGCATTTTCCGGCCGCGCGAGATGATCGCCTGGCCGCCGCGCTTCTGCATGAACTGGTCGAGCGACAGCTTGAAGCTTTTCTGGCCGCGGTCGGCACGGATCGTCGCCCGGCTGTAGGAAACATTGGCGAGAGCCTGATCGAGCACCGATGGCCTGATGCCGTTGCCGGCCGCCTCGCGCTTGAACTCGGCGACCCAGGCGGAAAAGCCCCCGGCGCCGTTGCCGCATTGCGCCGCAGAAGCGGCCGCGGGAAGAAATGCCGTTGAGATGAGGGCTGCAAGCCCCGTTACTGCGCACCTTGCCATGTGCATGGTATACCCCGTCAAAGCCCGAATGGTTGACTTGAAAGCCCGCCCCGCCCGGGCTCTCTCGTTTGCTCTCGTCCCCCGGCGATGTTTCACGTGAATCCACCGCCCCGAAGTCAATGCGAAACCCCGCAAGGTCGCTGTCGCCGAGCGGGGTTTCGGGTTAATAAGCGATCGCCGGCTCTTCAGGCCGCCTGCTTGCGCGGCTTGATTAGGCCGCGATTGACAAGCAGTTCGGCAATCTGAACCGCATTCAGCGCCGCACCCTTGCGCAGGTTGTCGGAGACCACCCACATGTTGAGACCGTTTTCGACGGTCGCGTCCTCGCGGATGCGCGAAATATAGGTCGCATCTTCGCCGGCGCATTCATAGGGCGTTACGTAGCCGCCGTTCTCATGCTTGTCGACGACGAGGCAACCCGGCGCCTCGCGCAGGATCTCGCGCGCCTCGTCGGCGGTGATCTCGTTCTCGAATTCGATGTTGACCGATTCCGAATGGCCGATGAACACCGGCACGCGCACCGCGGTGCAGGTCACCTTGATTTTCGGATCGAGCATCTTCTTGGTCTCGGCGAGAACCTTCCACTCTTCCTTGGTGTAGCCGTCCTCCATGAAGACGTCGATATGCGGAATGACGTTGAAGGCGATGCGCTTGGTGAACTTCTTGCTCTCGATCGGGTCGGCGACGAAGACCGCGCGCGTCTGGTTGAAGAGCTCGTCCATGCCGTCCTTGCCGGCGCCGGAGACCGACTGGTAGGTGGAGACGACGACGCGCTTGATCTTCGCGTGGTCGTGCAGCGGCTTTAGGGCGACGACGAGCTGCGCCGTCGAGCAATTCGGATTGGCGATGATGTTCTTCTTGGTGAATCCGGCAACCGCGTCGGCGTTCACTTCCGGCACGATCAGCGGCACTTCGGCGTCGTAGCGCCAGGCCGACGAATTGTCGATGACGACGCAGCCCTGCTGGCCGATCTTCGGCGAGTACTTGAGCGATACCGCGCCGCCGGCCGACATCAGGCAAATATCCGTGTCGGAGAAGTCATAGGTTTCGAGGTTGGAGACCTTCAGCGTCTTGTCACCGTAGGACACTTCAGTTCCGATGGAGCGCGAGGAGGCGAGCGCCACAACCTCGTCCGCAGGAAATCCCCGTTCGGAGAGGATGTTCAGCATCTCCCGGCCCACATTGCCGGTGGCGCCTGCGACTGCAATCTTGAAACCCATGTTCTAAGCTCTCTTTCTGTCTCTCCTCATCTGGTGGAGGCGGAGCCGCGCGGATCGTCCGCGAGGGTCCTGTCCCCGGCCGTGCCGGGGAGAGAGCGGAGGGCCAGAGACGTCAGACGGTTTTCGTCGTCGTTTTGGCCGTTGTTTTGCTTGCGAGCGAGAAAGCGCACGCCTGCCCGGCATGGGCCGGCACGTGCAGCGCAGCGATGGACGAATTGTTCGGTCGCATCTCGTTTCCTCGTTCGCCGCTGCTCTTACCGGCTTTTCCACAAGAGTCAAGCCGCCGGAGCCTCTGCGCCCTCGAATTGCTCGGCCGGCCAACCGATCCCGACCGTCATGGTCCCTCTCCCCGTCGTCACGCCGCGTGCGGGCGAGGGTTAGGGTGAGGGGCAAATCCGCGCCCGATCGCCACATTAGACGAAAGTCATAGGACGAAAGCATCCCTGCCTGGGGAAGGGCTTTTCTGACATCCTCTCGACTCAGGCGCACCGCGTTCCGGACCTCGGGGAGGAGCCGGATCGATCGAACGGGCGCTCAAGGAATGCCTTTTGAAGTGGAGGATCATCAAATGGCAAATGTCGCAACAGCGGACGGCGTCAAGAAAGCCGGCCCTATGACCGCCGAGGAGAAGAAGGTCATCTTCGCCTCGTCGCTCGGTACCGTCTTCGAATGGTATGATTTCTATCTTTATGGATCGCTCGCCGTCTATATCGGCGCGACCTTCTTCAGCCAGTATCCGGAGACGACCCGCAACATCTTCGCGCTGCTTGCCTTTGCCGCAGGCTTCCTGGTGCGCCCCTTCGGCGCGCTCGTCTTCGGCCGGATCGGGGACCTTGTCGGCCGCAAGTATACGTTCCTCGTCACGATCCTGATCATGGGTCTGTCGACCTTCCTGGTCGGCGTTCTGCCCGGTGCCGCTTCGATCGGTATAGCCGCGCCGATCATCCTGATCGTCCTGCGCCTGCTGCAGGGTCTGGCGCTCGGTGGTGAGTATGGCGGCGCCGCAACCTATGTCGCCGAACATGCGCCGCATGGCCGTCGCGGCTATTTCACCTCGTGGATTCAGACGACGGCGACGCTCGGCCTGTTCCTGTCGCTGGTGGTGATCCTGTTCGTGCAGCTCATACTCGGCAAGGAGGCCTTCGCCGCGTGGGGCTGGCGCATACCCTTCCTGCTGTCCTGCGTGCTTCTTGGCGTCTCCGTCTGGATTCGGCTGAAGATGAACGAATCGCCGGCCTTCAAGAAGATGAAGGAAGAGGGCAAGGGTTCGAAGGCGCCGCTGACGGAGGCCTTCGGCCAGTGGCGGAATGCCAAGGTCGCGCTGCTGGCGCTCTTCGGTGCCGTCGTCGGTCAGGCCGTCGTCTGGTATTCCGGCCAGTTCTACGCCTTGTTTTTCCTGCAGAGCATCCTGAAGATCGACGGCCAGTCGGCGAACCTGATGGTTGCCGCCTCGCTCGTGCTCGGCACCGGCTTCTTCGTCTTCTTCGGCTGGCTTTCCGACAAGATCGGCCGCAAGCCGATCATCATGGCCGGCCTGCTGCTCGCCATGCTGACCTACTTCCCGCTGTTCAAAACCTTGACCTGGGCCGGAAACCCGGCTTTGGCCGAGGCACAGCAGAGTGTTCGCGCCACCGTCGCCGCCGCACCCGGGGACTGCAAATTTCAGTTCAACCCGACCGGCACGGCGAAGTTCACGACTTCGTGCGACATCGCAACGGCCTTCCTGACAAAGAACTCGGTGCCTTATGACGTGGTGACCACGGCGGCCGCGGGGACGCCGGCGACCGTGAAGGTCGGCGAGACGACGATCACCAGCTATGACGCGGTCGCCGCCGGCGACAAGGCGAAAGCCGAGGATGCTGCGTTCAGCAAGCAGGTCAACATGGCGCTGCAAGCCTCCGGCTACCCGCTGGTGCGTGGTGCCGCAAAGGTGCCAGAATCGAAGCTCGACGCTTTCGTCGCGGCCAATCCGGAGCTCGCCCTCGACGCGGCTGCGATCCGTGCCGGCGACAAGACCATGGTTCCGGCCGACAAGCTGACCGCCGACAAACTGCTGACCAAGGAAGAAGTCGGCAGCGCGACCGAAATGGCGGTCTATTCGATCGACAAAGGAGGCGCATTCACGATGGTGGCCGATCCGGCTCGCGTCAACTGGACGGTGATCATCGCCGTGCTGACCGTCCTCGTCATCTATGTGACGATGGTCTCCGGACCGATCGCCGCTCTGCTCGTCGAACTCTTCCCGACCCGCATCCGCTACACCGGCATGTCGCTGCCCTATCACATCGGCAACGGCTGGTTCGGCGGCCTGCTTCCGGCAACGGCCTTCGCCATGAGCGCGGCAAAGGGCGATATCTACTATGGTCTCTGGTACCCGATCGTCTTCGCCGGCATCACCCTGGTGATCGGCCTTCTGTTCCTGCCGGAAACCAAGGACCGCAATATCGACGCGATGGACTGAGCCGCAAATAAGGCAGCCTTTTCTCGATATCCAATAAGCTCTCCTGACTCCGGCGCGGCCTCCGCGCCGGCTTTTTATTTGAGCCGAGAACGCGCGGTCTTCGGTGCCGGCCAGCCGCCGGCGTCGAGCCGGAAGAGCCAGTCCCGGCGGGCGAAGAGAAAGGCGACCATCATTGCGGTCCAGAGGCCGAGCAGCAGGCCGGCCGCCACATCGCTCGGATAGTGGGCGCCGACGACGACGCGCGACACGCCGATCAGCAGCGCCAAGATCAGAAAGAGCGGCCGCAGCCTCGGCGTCAGCATGGCGAAGGCACCGAAGAAGGCGCCGGCGGCCGTCGAGTGGCCCGATGGAAAACTCTCGAAAGCGCCGCTGCCGGTAAAGGGCGTCAGGCTGTAGGCCCCGTATTCGGCGAAGAGCTCCGGGCGGGCGCGGCCGATCAGCAGCTTCAACCCGTGCACCAGCACGCTTGCCGTGCCGATCGTCAGCAGGAAGTAGGCCCCGAGGCGGCGTGCCGTGCGGGCCCGCTGCCGGACGGTGTTGCGTCGCGACGATCGCCTGACGATGAAGGCGATCAGGAGCAGGGTCGCGGAGGTATAGATCATCCAGGCGAAGGTGCCGAAATCGGTGATCGCCCGGTTGAAGCCGACGATCTCTTGCGGCAGGCCCTGCGCCCATTGCGACAGGTGCGGATCGAAGGGAACGAGGGCCACGACGAGAATGATCGTCGTCAGCAGGATCCAGCCGGAGGAGGCAAGCGGTTGGTTCATGTCGTGTTTCCCGGATCGGTTCCCTGCATGTGAAGTCGAGCGCGGGAAAATCAAGGGATTCAAATCAAAACACCTCCGGACCGTGTCCGGAGGTGTTTTCGTATAGGTAGGCGAGAGTAACGGCCGATCAGGCCGAGAGCGCCTTGAACTCGGCGAGAATGGCGTCGCCCATTTCGACGGTGCCGACCTTCCGGCAGCCTTCCGCCATGATGTCGCCGGTGCGGATGCCCTTGTCGAGCACGTTGGCGATTGCCCTTTCGAGATTGTCGGCTTCCTTCACGAGGTTGAAGGAGTAGCGCAGGCACATGGCGAAGGAGGCGATCATCGCGATCGGGTTGGCGATGCCCTGGCCGGCAATGTCCGGCGCCGAGCCGTGCACCGGCTCGTAGAGCGCCTTGCGCTTGCCGGTCCTGGCGTCCGGTGCCCCGAGCGAGGCCGAAGGCAGCATGCCGAGCGAGCCGGTCAGCATCGCGGCGACGTCGGAGAGCATGTCGCCAAACAGGTTGTCGGTAACGATGACGTCGAACTGCTTCGGCTGGCGCACCAGCTGCATGCCGCCGGCATCGGCCAGCATGTGCTCGAGCTGAACGTCCGAATATTTCGCCTTGTGCGTCTCGGTAACAACCTGGTTCCAGAGCACGCCCGACTTCATGACGTTGCGCTTTTCCATCGAGCAGACCCGGTTCTTGCGGGTCCGCGCCAGTTCGAAGGCGACGCCGGCGATGCGCTCGATCTCGTAGGTGTCGTAAACCTGCGTGTCGATGCCGCGCTTCTGGCCGTTGCCGAGATCGATGATTTCCTTCGGCTCGCCGAAATAGACGCCGCCGGTCAGCTCGCGGACGATCAGGATGTCGAGGCCTTCGACCAGCTCCGGCTTCAGCGAGGACGCGTTGGCAAGCGCCGGATAGCAGATGGCCGGGCGCAGATTCGCAAAGAGCTCCAGATCCTTGCGCAGACGGAGAAGTCCGGCTTCCGGGCGCACTTCATAGGGAACCGCATCCCATTTCGGTCCGCCGACGGCGCCGAAAAGCACCGCGTCGGCGGCAAGGGCCTTCGCCATGTCCTCTTCCGAGATCGCCGCGCCGTGGGCGTCATAGGCGGATCCACCCACGAGCCCCTCCTCCGTCACGAAGCCGGTGCCCTGCTCGGCATTCATGTAGGCGATGATTTTGCGGACTTCCGCCATGGCTTCCGGGCCGATGCCGTCGCCGGGCAGAAGGAAGAGATTGCGCACAGTCATGGATAGTCCTTCTCGAGGGGAAAACTCGGGCGGTTCTTAACGCAACTTCGTATCGAGGGAAATCGCGTCGGCGAAAGATTTGTGCGCGTCTACCGGTTCCCTCGGAAACAGACCCCGCCCGCCGGAACGCGGGAAAATGATAACATGGACCGATCACCGGTTCGCCCCAACGGCGAGGAAAAACCCATGCGCAGGTTCATTCGGGCTGTCGCAGAGCTGGTTCAGGCCACGATCGATATTCTCACCTTCCGCAAGCCTCTGCACCGTCACTGATGCCGCCAGACGTTCGCCGCCGCTGCCGTTTCCGCTTGACGGAATCGGCGCCGGGCGCTCGAATGACCGAATTCCACAACCGGGGTTTCCAAGATGTCCGAGACGCTTCTAGTCGGTGCCTTCCTTGCGGCCCTTTCCTACACCCTGATCCCCGGCCCCGCCTTCCTGGCGCTGCTTGGCATCGGCGCCGGCCAGGGCCGCAAGGCCGGCGCGCTGTTCATGGGCGGCCACCTCGCCGGCGATATCCTCTGGTCGACGCTGGCGCTCATCGCCATCGTCGGCGCCCGCTCGATCGGTACGGCGCTCTTTGACATTCTCGGGCTCATCTGCGGCGCCTATCTCGCCTGGATTGGCTGGACGGCGCTGAAGGCCCGGCCGAAGGGCGACAATCGCGCCCTGATGACGGTCGAGCGGCCGCTCCGACGCGGGCTGATCTTCGGGCTCACCAATCCCAAGGGTTATCCGGTGGCGCTCGCGACCTTCACGGCGCTCCTCGCCGGCTCCGCCAACGCCTTGGAATTCGACGCCCTGCCGATGCTGCTCGCCGTGTCGCTGATCGGTTTCCTGCTCGCCGATGTGATTCTGGTCGCCATTATCGGCGCCTCGGTCGTCCGGCGCTTCTACCGGCGCCACGAGCTCACCATCGTCCGGCTATCCGGGCTGCTCTTCATCGGCTTCGCCGTGCAGGCGATCTGGCACGCGGCGCCCGGTCTTTTCGGCATGCGCAGGGCTTGAACAGCCCGCGTCCGCCAACCACTTCACATCTGCCGGTGCGTCAAGCCCACGCCCGGTGCGATCCGCATGCGAAAGGAATCTCATGACCGCCGACGCTTCGCTCAATCCCGCCCTCACACACTGGACCGGCCATGAGGGCCTGCCGCGCTTCGCGGCGATAAACGACGAGGACTTCGCGCCCGCCTTCGATGCGGCCTTCGCGAGCCACGAGGCGGAGATCGAGGCGATCGCCAACAATCCCGAGCCGCCGAGCTTCGACAATACTGTCGTCGCTCTGGAGATCGCCGGCGACGAGCTGTCGCGCGTTTCGGCACTGTTCTGGACCAAGGCCGGTGCCCACACCAACGAGGTGATCCAGGCGCTGGAGCGCGACATTGCACCGAAGATGTCGCGCCACTATTCGAAGATCGGCACGAATCCGGTGCTCTTCAGCCGCATCGACACGCTGTGGGAGAAGCGGCAGGAACTCGGACTCGATCTCGAGGCGACGCGTGTTCTCGAACGGCACTGGAAGGGTTTCGTCAAGTCCGGCGCCAAGCTCGACAAGGCGGAGCAGGAGCGACTCGCGACAATCAACGAAACGCTTGCCGGCCTCGGCGCGAAATTCGGCCAGAACGTGCTGGCCGATGAGAAGAACTGGTCGCTCATGCTCACGAGCGATGAGGAACTGGCCGGGCTACCGGATTTCCTCAAGGACGCGATGGCCGAAGCGGCACGCGACCGGGGCGAGGACGGCAAGTATGCGGTGACGCTGTCGCGCTCTATCGTCGAGCCGTTCCTGACCTTCTCGGAAAACCGCGAGCTTCGCGAGCAGGCTTTCCGGGCCTGGACGGCGCGCGGCGAAAATGGCGGCGAGACCGACAATCGCGGCATCATCGCCGAGACGCTTTCGCTACGGGCGGAAAAGGCGAAGCTGCTCGGCTATCCGAACTACGCCGCACTCAAGCTCGACGACACCATGGCGAAGACGCCGGAAGCGGTGAACGGCCTGTTGCTGCGGGTCTGGGAAAAGGCGGTGGCCCGCGCCCGGGAGGAAGAGGCGGATCTTGCCAGGCTGATCGCTGCTGAAGGCCGCAATCACGACGTGATGCCCTGGGACTGGCGCCACTATGCCGAAAAGCTGAGAGCGGAAAAGTTCAGCTTCTCGGAAAGCGAGCTGAAGCCCTATCTGCAGCTTGAAAGGATTATCGGCGCCTGCTTCGACGTCGCCCATCGTCTCTTCGGCATTACGGTGACGGAAAAGAGCGGCATCGCCGCCTACCATCCGGACGTCCGCGTCTTCGAGATCCGCGACGCTTCGGGCAAGCTCGCGGCGCTCTTCCTCGGCGACTACTTCGCCCGCTCCTCCAAGCGCTCCGGCGCCTGGATGAGTTCCTTCCAGTCGCAGCACAAGCTGAAATTGAAGAACGGTGCGGTCGGCGAAATCCCGATCGTCTACAATGTCTGCAACTTCGCCAAGCCCGCCGACGGCAAGCCGGCACTGCTTTCCATCGACGACGCCCGCACCCTCTTCCACGAGTTCGGCCACGCGCTGCACGGCATGCTGTCGAACGTCACCTACCCCTCGGTGTCTGGCACCGGCGTTTCGCGCGACTTCGTCGAACTGCCGTCACAGCTTTACGAGCATTGGCTGACGGTGCCGGAGATTCTTAGGAAATACGCCGTGCACTACCGCACCGGCGAACCGATGCCGCACGCCCTCCTCGACAAGGTGCTGGCGGCGCGGACCTTCAATTCCGGCTTTGCGACCGTCGAGTTCACCGCGTCGGCGCTCGTCGACATGGCCTATCATACGGCGGAAAACATCGGCGATCCGATGGCGCTCGAGGCGGCGACGCTCGAAAGGATCGATCTGCCGGCATCGATCGTCATGCGGCATCGCAGCCCGCATTTCCTACATGTCTTCTCCGGAGACGGCTACTCGGCCGGCTACTATTCCTACATGTGGTCGGAGGTGCTCGACGCCGACGCCTTCGCCGCCTTCGAGGAGACGGGCGACCCCTTCGATCCGGCAATGGCGGCCAAGCTCAAGGGCCACATCTATTCCGTCGGCGGGGCGATCGATCCGGAAGACGCCTACAGGGCCTTTCGCGGCAAGCTGCCGAGCCCGGATGCGATGCTGGCGAAGAAGGGGCTTGCGGCATAGGTGTTCCCCGACGCCTTTCGTGCCTCCTGGCTCGCCCCTCCCCAACCCCTCCCCCTCCCCACAGGTGGGAGGGGCTTTGGCGCCCGCTGCGGCCGATTGCCATTTTCCAACGTAGCATCTGCCGTACCGTAAAGAGGATCGCAGAGGCCGCGGCAACTTAAGCCCACCTGTGGGGAGGGGCTGGGGAGGGGCCATGTTGCCCCCGCCGTGGTCATTCACATCAGCGAATCAAGATCGCCCGGAAATCATTGACATTGGTGCCGGTAGGACCCGGCGCGAAGAGGTCGCCGCTGGCGGCGAAGGCCGACCAGGCGTCGTGGCGGGCGAGATGGGCGCGGGGATCCGCGCCTGCCGCCCGCATGCGGCCGACACTCGTCCCGTCGGCAAAGGCGCCGGCATTGTCTTCAGAACCATCGATGCCGTCCGTGTCTGCGGCGAGCGCATCGATCCCCGCGACGCCATCTATGTCGAGCGCCAGCGACAAGAGGAACTCGCTGTTGCGGCCGCCCTTGCCGTAGTCCTTGCCGGAAATCGTCACCGTCGTCTCGCCACCGGAAAGCAGCACGACGGGTTTGGCGAAAGGTCGGGCGCGCAACGCCACTTCGCGGGCGAGTGCGGCATGCATGCGGCCGATATCGCGCGCCTCGCCCTCGATCGCATCCGACAGGATCATCGCCTCGATGCCGCTCTGCCGCGCCCGCGCCGCCGCAGCTTCCAGCGACACGCTCGCCGAAGCGATCACATGGACCTCGTTGCCGGCAAAGGCAGGATCGTCGGGGCTCGGTGCGCGCGCCGCATCCGAGCGAAGATGTGCGACGACCCGCTCCGGCAGCGCCATGGCGTAGCGCGCGACGATCTCGCGTGCCTCTTCCAGGCTCGACCGGTCCGGCACGGTCGGCCCGGAGGCGACGAAGGCGGGATTGTCACCCGGGACGTCCGATACGACCAGACTGACGACGCGTGCCGGTGAGGCGGCGAGGGCCAGGCGCCCACCCTTGACCCGCGACACGTGCTTGCGCACCACGTTCATCGCCGAGATCGGTGCCCCGGAAGCAAGCAGCGCCCGGTTAACGGCAATCTCGTCCTCGAGCGTCAGCCCATTCGGCGGCGCCGGCAGCAGCGCGGAGCCGCCGCCGGAGACAAGCGCAATCACCAGGTCGTCGGCGGTCAGTCCCTCGACCCGTTCGAGGAGTCCCGCGGAGGCGATGAGCCCCGCCTCGTCCGGCACGGGATGGGCCGATTGCAGCACCTTGATGCGGGCGCAATTTTCGATCGGCCCATGGCGAGCGACCACCACCCCTTCGAACGGGCCGTCCCAGAGCCGCTCAAAGGCGGCGGCCATTTGGCTTGCCGCCTTGCCGGCACCGATCACGATCGTTCGCCCCTTCGGCCGCTTCGGCAGATGGGCGCGAATGGCGGCTTCAGGGTCGGCCGCCACGACGGCAGCCTCGAAGACGGAGGTCAGAAAGGAGCGCGGCTCGATCGATGCCATGAATCAGTCCGGGATCTCGAGGTCAAAGACGAACACACCTTGGACGCCGCCCTCCGCCGTCGCAATGATTTTTGCGCCGATTCTGCGATGATCTGCGCCGTCGCGAATCGGTGACGGCTCGGCGATTGCCCCTCTCCTCGGGTTTGACCCGAGGACTAGCCCGCTCCCCGCGCGCGGGGAGAGCGGACAAAGAGGGCGCGGCATACCCCTTCTCCCCGCAAGCGGGGAGAAGGTCGCGGAAGCGGGATGAGGGGCAAACGTCGGCCTTGCTTACCTCGGGGCGAAGGCGGATCAAAACGCAGTGGCGGATCATGCTTGCCTCGCGTCAGCGAATTGCCGCGCGAGCCCGCGGCCGCGTGTCGTTGCGCTCGTGCTCGAACACGGCCGGCGGCAGCGGCGGCAGGCCGCGGATGATGTCGGCCCCCTTCTCGCCCATCATGATCGTCGGCCCGTTGGTGTTGCACGACGGCACCCGCGGCATCACCGAACTGTCGCAGACCCGCAGACCCTCTAGGCCGCGCACCTTCAGCTCCAGATCGACCACAGCCGCCGCATCCGTGCCCATCTTGCAGGTGCCGACCGGATGATGATCGGTCTTGGCATTGGCGCAGCCATAGTCGAAGAGCTGCTCGTCCGTCTTGATATCCTTACCCGGCAAACGTTCGGCGAGCACGAAGGGTTCGAGGGCCGGCTGCTGCATGATCTCGCGGGCGATCTGCAGGCCTTCGAGCGACATCTTGCGGTCATGCGGATCCTCCCAGTAGTTGGGGTCGATCAGCGGCGCGGCCGCCGGATCGGCCGAGGAAAGGCGAACCGTGCCGCGCGAGCGCGGATGCAGATAGGCGGAGTTGAGCGTGACGCCGGCGTTCTTCAGCCGCGCCACGCCCGCCTCGATGCCCGAGCCGAGGCCGAGATGGAATTGGATATCCGGCGAGCGGGCATTCGGATCGGCATACCAGAAGCCGCCGGTCTCGAAGAGCGACGAGGCGACCGGACCCGAGCGGAAAAGCACATATTGAAGGCCCGCCCAGAGCGTGCGGTGCAGCTTGGCGACATTGTCATAGGTGTGGTCGCCGGTGCATTCGGCAATCACGAAGAGGTCGAGGTGGTCCTGCAGATTGCCGCCGACGCCGGGCAAGTCATGCCGAACCTCGACGCCGATCGAGCGCAGGTGGTCGGCCGGGCCGATGCCGGACTGCAAGAGCAGCTTCGGCGAGCCGATGGCGCCGGAGGAGACCAGCACCTCCCGTTCGGCGCGGACCGCCTCGCTGCCCTTGGCGGTCACCACTTCGACGCCGACGGCGCGGCTTCCTTCGAGCACGATGCGGGCGACGCGGGCACCGGTGCGCACCGTCAGGTTCTTGCGATCCTTGATCGGCGAGAGATAGGCGAGCGACGCGGAGGAGCGCCGGCGGTTGCGCTGGGTCAGCTGATAAAAGCCGACGCCCGCCTGCTGCTTGCCGTTGAAATCGTGATTGTAGGGAATACCGAGCTCCTGGCCGGCGCGGATATAGGCGTCGCAGATCGGCAGGGACGAGACCGGCATCGAGACACCGAGCGGCCCGCCATAGGAATGGTAGTCGTCGGCGAAGCGCTGATTGTCCTCGGCGCGCTTGAAATAGGGAAGCACGCTGCGATAGTCCCAGCCGGCGCAGCCGTCCTCGCTCGCCCAGAGATCGTAATCGACGGCATTGCCGCGGGTGTAGAGCTGCGCATTGATCGACGAACCGCCGCCGATCACCTTCGCCTGCGTATAGCGCAGCACCCTGCCCTTCATGTGCTTCTGCGGCACCGTGTGCCAGCCCCAGCTCGCCACGCCCTTGGTCATCTTGGCAAAGCCGGCCGGCATGTGGAACAGCGGGTTCCAGTCGCCGCCGCCGGCCTCCAGCAGCAGCACCTTGACTGTCGGATCCTCGCTCAGACGGTTGGCAAGCACGCAGCCGGCCGGGCCGGCACCGGTGATGATATAGTCAAAGGTCATTCTCCGTTCCTCCACCGCCCTATTGGAACGTTCCAAATACAAGGCGTGATAAATCTGACGGCGCCTCCGGCGAGGCGGTCCTTTTGTCTTAAAGTCGACTGATCGACAGGCCCCCGTCGGCCTGGATGACCGAGCCGGTGGCGAAGGCGAACTTGCCGCTGGCTAGCCCGGAGACGATATTGCCGATATCGTCGGGCTCGCCCCAACGCTTGACCGGTACCAGCCCGCCGCCGATCAGCGCATCGTATTTGCCGGAGACGGCGGCGGTCATGTCGGAGCGGATGATCCCCGGGCGCACCTCGAAAACCGCGATGCCAGTCTCGGCGAGCCGCAGCGCCAGGCCTTGGCTGAAGGCGGCAAGGCCCGCCTTGCTCATGCAGTAGTCGAGCCGCTCCGGCGAGGTCATCGCCGCGGAGACCGAGGTGATGTTGATGATCGAACGTGGCGCGCCCGCCTCGACCGCAAGCATGGCCTTCAAAACGGCTTGGGTAAAAAAGACCGTGCCGCGCAGGTTGATCCCGACGATCGTGTCGAAATTCTCCGGCTTCAGGTCGAGGAAATCGCCGCGCACCACGGAGGCGATGCCGGCATTATTCACAAGGCAGTCGATCCTGCCGAAGGCGGTGATCACCGCGTCGACGGTTGTCTGGTGACCGGAAAGATCCGCAATGTCGGCCCGGAGGAAGATGGCGCGTGCCCTGAGCGCCTCAAGTTCGGCGATGACCGGCGCCACGCCGTCCGCGTCACCGATGCCGGTAATCGCGATATCGAAACCACCGGCCGCAAGAGCCCGGGCGATGCCGAGGCCGATGCCGCGGCGGCCGCCGGTGACGATCGCGACGGGGCGAGCCTTGTCCGTCATGACCGGAGATCCTCCCTAACGATATGATCGGCGACGCGCAGCGCCTGGGCCGCGACCGTCAGGGCCGGATTGACGGCGGCGGAGGTCGGCAGGAAGCCTGCATCGACGACGAAGAGGTTCGGATGGTCGAAGGCGCGGCAATGGACGTCGAGCGGCGCCTGTGCCGGGTCATTGCCGATCCGCACCGTTCCGCACTGGTGCGACGGCGTCCGCTTGTCGAAGGCGCGCGCCAACACCACCGGAAAGCCTGCCTGCTTCAGCACCGCCTTCAGCTTGGCGACGAGCTTCAGATGCGCATGCCAGTTGGTGCGTACCCATTGGAGCAGGATGCGGTCTCCGTCGACCATGATGCGGCTTTCGGGCGACGGCAGATCCTCGCTCATGGCGTAGAAGTCGATGGCGCGGGAAGAAACCTGGCCGAGCAGCCATTCGGGCATCGACCGCATGTTGGCCTTCAGGATCGCGCCGGAGACGCGGCCGAGGAGCTGGATATTGCCGAGCGGCGGCCCACCCTCGCCATCGGAAAGATAGAAATCGTTGAGGCCGAAGGTCTTCTGGTAGACGGAATCGTTGCGATACCAAGGGCTGAGCGCGATCACCGCGCTCGAATTGTGGTTCATGAAATTGCGGCCGACCTGGTCGGAGCGGTTGGCGAGGCCGGCCGGGTTGCGGTCGTCCGCCGAGCGCAGCAGCAGAACGGCCGATTGCACGGCGCCGGCGGAGAGAATGACGAGCTTCGGCGAGAGACTGTGTTCCACACCGTCTTTGACATAGTGCACGGAAGCAATCGCCTTGCCGTCTGGCGCCGTCGTCAGCAGCGTAACCCGCGAACCGGTCTGCAGGCGGACATTCGGATATTCGAGCGCCGCCGTCAGCGCCGCCGTCTCGGCGTCCATCTTGCCGTCGAAACTGTTCGGATGTGCGTCCCAGGGCGTCTTGCCCTTGGCGAGCCAGCGGTCGATATCGATGCCGAGCGGCAGCGAATAGGGATGCAGGCCGTTTTCGCGCAGCCGCTTGCGCACCTTGGCGATCGCCGGCTCGTCCGGCACCGGCGCATGCGGATAGTCGTTCGAATGCGCCGGTTCGGTCGGGTCCTCGCCGAGGCGTCCGCGCACCTGGTAGAGCGCTTCCGCCCTGGCGTACCAGGGTTCGAGCTCCTCATAGGAAAAGGGCCAGGCGGGCGAGACGCCGTCGAGATGCCGCATCTCCTCGAAATCCTCGCGGCGGTAGCGTGTGAGCACCGCCCCGTAGAATTTCGAGTTGCCGCCGACATTGTAGTAGTTGCCGGGGTTGAAGCCGGCGCCGCCCGCCTCGTACCAGGTCTCCTTCGGCCGGAAATGTCCGCGCTGGAAGATCGCCCGCTGGTCGCGATTGACCGGCAGGTCCTCGATGTGGTGGCCGGCCTCGAGGATGAGGATTTCGGCGCCCGAAGCGGCAAGTCCCGCGGCCACCGTGGCGCCGCCGACACCCGAACCGATGATGACGATATCCGGCTGGCTCTGCATGCTCTGGCTCATGCGATCCGCATCTGGCTCTCGGGGTCGAAGAACACCGCCTTGTCGAGATTGAAGGCGAGCCGCGACGTCTGGCCGGGGGCGATGCGGGCGTCTGCCCTGAGCCGCGCGACGATTTCCTTGCCCCCGAGACGGGTCACCGCGAAGGTATCGGAACCCGCGGGTTCGACCACCTCGATCAGGCAGTCGCCCTCGGCGACGAACTTCGCATTGCGGTCGGCGCCGTCCGGATCGGTCAGTGCCTCAGGACGGATGCCGAAGACCACGTCACGGCCAGCATAGGCGGAGAGCGCACCGTCATGCGGCACGGCGAGCTTCAGCGGCTCGGCATTCGGCCGCTCCAGCGTGACCGCGACGTTCTCCCCGGCCGCTTCGATCCGCGCCTTCAGCAGGTTCATCGCCGGCGATCCCATGAAATCGGCGACGAACATATTGGCCGGGTTGTTGTAGATCTCGGCCGGCGTTCCGAACTGCTGCAGCACGCCGTCCTTCAACACGGCGATCTTGGTGGCGAGCGTCATCGCCTCGATCTGGTCATGCGTCACATAGACGATCGTCGTCTTCATGCGGTGGTGCAGGCGCTTGATTTCCGTCCGCATGTCGACGCGCAGCTTCGCGTCGAGGTTCGACAGCGGCTCGTCGAAGAGGAAGAGTTTCGGGTCGCGCACCAGGGCACGGCCCATGGCGACGCGCTGGCGCTGGCCGCCGGAAAGCTGGCCGGGCTTGCGCTCGAGCAGATGGCCGATCTGCAGCATGTCGGCGACCTGCTTGATCGCCTTGTCGCGCTCCTCCTTCGGCACGCCGCGGATTTCCATGCCGAAGGCGATGTTCCCGGCGACCGTCATGTTCGGATAGAGCGCATAGGACTGGAACACCATGGCGATGTCGCGCTTCGACGGGTGCAGCCCCGAAACCGAGCGACCATCGATGGCGATGTCGCCCGAGGTGATCGGCTCCAAGCCGGCGATCGTGTTGAGCAATGTCGACTTGCCGCAGCCGGACGGGCCGACGAGCACGAGAAAGCCGCCCTGTTCGATCTCGATGTTGATGTCCTTCAGGATCTCCAGTGAGCCGTAGGATTTGCGCAGGTTGCTGATTTTCAAGAATGACATGGGCTTATCCTTTCACGGCGCCGGACATCAGCCCGCGAACGAAGTAGCGGCCGGACACGATATAGACGATGAGCGTTGGCAGGGCGGCGAGGATCGCACCGGCGAAGTGGACGTTGTATTCCTTGACCCCCGTCGACGAGCTCACCAGGTTATTGAGCGCCACCGTCATCGGCGTCGAATAGGGGCCGGAGAACGAGGCACCGAACAGGAAGTCGTTCCAGATATTGGTGAACTGCCAGATGACCGAGACGACGATGATCGGCCCGGAGGACGGCAGCATGATCCGCCGGAAGATCTGGAAGAAGCTCGCTCCGTCGATCTGCGCGGCACGCACCAGCTCGGTCGGGAAGGCCTCGTAATAGTTGCGGAAATAGAGTGTCGTGAAGCCGATGCCGTAGACGACGTGGACGAGGATCAGCCCCCAGATCGACCCGGCAATGCCCAGAATGCCGAGAATGCGTGCCATCGGGATCAGCACGATCTGGAACGGGATGAAGCAGGACAAGAGCAGCATGCCGAAGAAGACGTTCGCGCCCGGGAACCGCCACTTGGTCAGTACATAGCCGTTGAGCGCGCCGATTATCGTCGAGATCGCGACGGCCGGCACGACCATTAGGATCGAGTTGATGAAGAAGGGCCGAAGGCCGGTCGGCTGCACGCCGATCTGCGCCGTCGACCAGGCCGAAAGCCAGGGCTCGATCGTCCAGGTCTGCGGCAGGTTAAGCATGCCGCCCTGGCGAATTTCATCGAGCGGTTTTAGCGAGTTGACCAGCATCACGTAGAGCGGCAGCAGCGAGTAGAGCGCGAAGAGGATCAGCGCCAGGTAGATCAGCGCCCGGGTCAGGCGGTTGTGCGAGATGACGTTCTCGGGACTGGGAGCGCCCATCAGCGTTTTCCTCCCCGGATTTCGGAATAGAGATAGGGAACGATGATCGAGAAGATCATCACCAGCATGATGATCGCCGACGAGGCGCCGATCGCCATCTGGTTGCGCGTGAAGGTGTAGGAATACATGAAGGTCGCCGGAAGCTCCGTCGCCTGCCCCGGCCCGCCGCCGGTCAAGGCGATGATCAGGTCGTAGGCCTTGATGGCGAGATGGGCGAGAACGACGAAAGCCGAGAGGAAGACCGGCCGCATCAGCGGTATGATGATCCGCCGGTAGATGGTCGGCGTCGTCGCCCCGTCGATCTGGGCGGCCTTGATGATCTCGTTGTCGACGCCGCGCAAGCCCGCCAGGAACATCGCCATGATGAAGCCGGTTGACTGCCAGACGGCGGCGATGACGACGCAATAGATCGCGTAGTTGCGGTCCTTGATCCAGTTGAAGGAGAAGCTCTCCCAGCCCCACAGATGCATGGTGTTCTCAAGCCCGATGCCGGGGTCGAGGAACCACTTCCAGGCGGTGCCGGTGACGATGAAGGAGAGCGCCATCGGATAGAGATAGATCGGCCGGAGAAACCCTTCGGCGCGGATCTTCTGGTCGAGCAGGATCGCCAGCGCCAAGCCGAGCACCGAGCAGATGACGATATAGAGCGTCGCGAAGATCGCCAGATTGCTGACCGCCCGCCACCAGTGCGGCAGCGCCCAGAGCCGGCTGAAATTCGTGAGCCCGACGAAATTGTAGGACGGGAGCATCTTGCTGTCCGTCAGCGACAGGAAGCCCGTATAGACGATGAAGCCGTAGACGAACACCAGAACTATGAGAAAGCTGGGGGCGAGCACGAGCTTCGGCAGAAGCTCCTGCAGCCGGGTGCGGCTATCCATGTTTGTTACCACCGTATCGTTTCTTTTTTGCCCCTCATCCGCCTGCCGGCACCTTCTCCCCGCACGCGGGGAGAAGGGATATGCCGCGGCGCCTCCGCCCCCTCCCTCCCGGGAAAGGGGACAGCTCAGCCCTCAGGAGATGAAAGGCACGCCGAGCTCGCTGTTTGTCCCTTCTCCCCGCAGGCGGGGAGAAGGTCGCGGCAGCGGGATGAGGGGCAAGCCCCTCCCCGCACCACCCTTACTTCGCAGCCTCGACCGCCGCGGCGAGTTCCTTCACCGCCTCTTCGGAGCTGAGCTCGCCGTTGAACTGGCGGGTCACCACGTCGTAGATGGCGTTCTTGACGGCGGCCGGGTTGGCGTGGCCATGCGCCATGGAGCCCATGAGCGTGCCGTTGGCATTGGCTTCGGCAAGGTCCTTGATGCCCTTCTTGCCGCAGGCGTCGAAGTCGGTATCCGGAACGTCGGTGCGGGCCGGAACCGATCCCTTGACGACGTTGAAGGCCGACTGGAAGGTCGGGCTTTCGATCGCCGAGGCCATCTGCAGCTGCGCCGGGACCTTGTCGTCCGAGACCTTGAACATCGCGAACTGGTCGGAGTTGAAGGTGACCGAGCCTTGCGTTCCCGGGAAGCGCATGCAGACGAAATCGGTGCCCGGCACCTTCTTCGCCTTCAGGAATTCGCCCTTCGCCCAGTCGCCCATGAACTGCAGGCCGGCCTTGTTCTCGATGACCATCGCCGAGGCGAGGTTCCAGTCGCGGCCGGAGAAGTTGTCGTCGACATAGGATCTGAGCTTCGTCATCCGATCGAAGGCTTCCTTCATCTTGTCGCCGCCGAGCGTCGCCGGATCGAGGTCGATGAAGGCCTTCTTGTAGACGTCGTTGCCGAGCGAAAGCACGACCGCGTCGAAGATCGTCGCATCCTGCCAGGGCTGGCCGCCGTGAGCGACCGGAGTGATGCCCTGCTCCTTGAACTTGTCGAGCAGCGCGATCAGCTCATCCCAGTTGGCCGGCTCCTTGCCGCCGGCCTTGTCGAGCGCCGCCTTGTTGATCCAGACCCAGTTGGTCGAATGGACGTTCACGGGAGCGGCGATCCAGTGGCCGTCATATTTGGAGAACTGCTGCAGGGCGGCGGGAACCACCTTGTCCCAGCCCTCCTTGGCGGCGATCTCGTCGAGGTTGCCGAGCGCCCCTTCCTTGGCCCAATCGAGAATGTCGAAGCCGAGCATCTGCACCGCCGTAGGCGCATTGCCCGAGGTGACGCGGGCGCGCAACACGGTCATTGCCTCGGTGCCGCCGCCGCCGGCCACCGGCATATCGGTCCAGGTGATGCCCTTGCTTTCTAGGTCCTTCTTCAGAACGTCGAGCGCCGCCGCTTCGCCACCGGACGTCCACCAGTGCAGCACCTCCACGTTCTCTGCTGCGCGCGCGGCGGTTGCCGCCAACATCAGTGCTGCAACAGCCGTCGTCGTCATCAACTTGCGCATCGTTTCCTCCCGTTTGCAAGTTACCGAAGCGGAAATCTCCTCCGCCTTGCTTGATTTGCCGCCCACTCTCAGGGGCAGCTTGGGCTTGCGGCATGCACCGCCCGCTCAATTTAAAACGTTACAAATCGCCACGAGTCAAGCGGACCCGCCGTTCGACCACTCTTCCGCCGAAACAGTCTGAGTTACCTGTGTTCTGCGGCACAACGCAGATGCTGCGGCGCAGCAGAAAATACGCGCTAGGACGGTTTAAATCGTTTGCATCATACGATTGCCTGATGGTTGGCGTCACGTTACAAATGCCGCTCTTGACCGCTTGCAGGGAAGCATTCGTTTGGCCGATCCTACGAAACCCGTTCGCCCGGAAGGAACCGTGCAAAGGCGCGGCAAGCCCACCCTGCGCACCATCGCCGACATCACCGGTCTCGCCGTCACCACGGTCTCGCGGGCGCTTGCCGATGCGCCGCAGATCTCGCTCGAGACGCGCCAGCGGGTGCGTCAGGTGGCGCTCGACATCGGCTACTCCCCGGACCGCGCCGCCCAGCGCCTGAAGACCGGGCGCACCAACGTGATCGCGGTGCTGCTCGCGCCGCACGAAGAGATCCTCGGCTACGGCACTTCGGTCATGGCCGGCATCGCCCGCGCGCTGCAGGGCACCGCCTACCACCTGATCGTCATGCCGAACTTCCTCGATGCGGCGAATATCGATGCGGTGAACTACGTTATCCGCAACGGCATGGCCGACGGGTTGATCTTCTCGCGCACCGAACCTCTCGATCCGCGCGTCAAGCTGCTTTCGGAGACCGGCTTTCCCTTCGTCACCCACGGCCGCACCGAGCTTGCCACCGCGCATCCCTTCGTCGACTACGACAATTTCACCTTCACCTATGAGGCGACGCGGCGGCTGATCGCCAAGGGCCGCCGCAAGCCGGCGCTGATCAGCGGCCCGGCCGATTTCACCTTCAGCGGCCACATCCTGCATGGTTTCATGACGGCTGTGCGCGAGACGGGCTGCGCCTACGAAATCCTCTCCGACATCGACCTCGACAGTCCGGCGGGCGCGATCCGCGACCGGATCCGCCGGCGCCAGACCGAGAAGGATCCGCCGGACGGCTTCACCTGCGGCGGCGAGGTCTGCGCCTTGGCGACGATCACCGGCATGAGCGATTGCGGCCTGAGGCTGGGGCTCGAATACGACATCGTCGCCAAGCAGACCTCGCCGCTGCTCGGGGCCATCCAGCCGCAGGTCGACACCATCTATGAGGACCTGACCGAGACCGGCGCGCATATGGGACGCATCCTGCTGCACCGCATCGGCGGCAGTACCGATATCGGCGAGCTGCAATTGCTGCTCGACCCGGAGCTTCGCTTCAAGATGCCCGCCGAAGTCCCGGGAGACGGCGCGGTCTGACTGGCGGGCGGTCGACGAGCCAAGGCACGGCATCCGCCTCCCCTGCCTCATCGTTGCTGCGAACCTAGCGAGTAATCGCATCTTCGACCTGCCTCCCGATCCCGATCTCAGCGCGGCATCCACCAGCTGGTGCGCCGGCCGATATGCATGTTGAGCGTCTTGGTTTCCGTGTAGTCTTCCACCGCATGCCGCCCGAGTTCACGCCCGAGACCCGACTGGCGGTAGCCGCCAAAGGGCAGTTCGGAGGCGCCGTCCATGAAGGTATTCATCCAGATCGTGCCGGCACGTACACGCCGCCCGATCGTCAGGCACGTGTCGAAGTCGCGGCTCCAGACGCCGGCCGAGAGCCCATAGTCGATCGAATTGGCGATGCGGATCGCCTCCTCGGTCGTCTCGAAGGTGAGGACCGAGAGGACCGGCCCGAAAACCTCCTCGCGCGCCACCGCCATTTCCGGACGGACGGACGAAAGAATGGTCGGCGCCATGAACTGGCCCATGCCGAGATCGAGCGCTGCACCGCCGTGGCTGACGGCCGCCCCCTCGCCCGCGGCGGCAGTTACATAGCCGGCGATCTTTTCCAGATGCTGCGGCGTGATGATCGCGCCGACCTGCGTCTCCGGATCGAGCGGGTCGCCGACCTTGACCTTGGCCGACAGGCTGGCGATCCGGGCCGTGACCTCCTCGGCGATGTCGCGATGCAGGATCAGCCGCGAGCCGGCATTGCAGCATTCGCCGGCATTGAAATAGGCGCCGAACACCGCCGCATCGACGAACTCGTCGAGATTGGCGTCGGGGAAGACGATCTGCGGGTTCTTGCCGCCGAGTTCGAGTGACACCTTCTTTAGGGTCTGCGCCGCATTCGCCATGGTCAGCCGCCCCACCCCGGTCGAGCCGGTGAAGGAGACCATGTCCACATCCGGATGGGTGGTGAGCGGCGCACCTGCCTCCGGCCCGGTGCCGACGATGATGTTGACAACGCCTGCCGGAACTCCTGCGGCCTCGAGAATTTCGCCGAGGACGAGGGTCGAGGCGGAGGTGAGTTCCGAAGGCTTGACCACTGACGTGCAGCCGGCGGCCAGCGCGAAGGGCAACTTCTGGCTGACGATCAGAAAGGGGAAGTTCCAGGGCGTGATGATCGAGACGACACCGATCGCCTCGCGCAGCACGACGCCGAGGGTGCCGTCGCCGAGTGTGTTGTAGCTTTCGCCGGAAAGCTCGCGGGCGAGCGCTGCGGCATAGCGCCAGATATCGGCCGCACCCGCGAGTTCACCCTTGGCCTGGCTGATCGGCTTGCCGGATTCGATCGCGTCGAGAAAGGCAAGCTCCTCGGCGCGCGCGGCAATCATGTCGGCAGCGCGGAGCAGGATCAGCGAGCGTTCGGATGCCGTCATGCGCGGCCAGGGACCGTCGTCAAAGGCGCGTCGCGCCGCGGCGATGGCGCGCTCGGCATCCACCTTGGTCGCCGCGGCATAGCGGCTGACGACGACGCCATGACCGGGCGCCACGCGCTCGATTGTCCGGTCTTCGGTGCCGGCCATCCATTGGCCGTCGATCAGCATGCGGAATTCGCGGACCGTGTAGTCGCCAAGCGGCTTCGGCCTCAGCAGAACCATCATCACCATTCTCCCTTGAAGCGCGCTTCGCGCTTTTCGCTGAAGGCCGCGACGCCTTCCCTGAGATCGCCGGTCTTGGCGACGAGGATCGAACCCAGCGTCTCGACGGCGGCACCCTTGTCCTCGCCATTCGCCGAAGCGATCATCAGCTTCGATATTTCGAGCGCCGCCGGGCCGCGGCGAGCGATCCGCCCGGCATAATCCCGCGCCGCGGCCATGACCGTACCGGTCTCGACCACGGCATCGACGAGCCCTTCGGCCCTCGCCGCCTCCGCCGAGAACATCTCGCCGCCGAGCACCATGCGCCGCACGATCTGCGCGCCGAAACGGGCAACGAGGCGCTGAGTGCCGGACCAGCCGGGCACCATGCCGAGGCTCGTTTCCGGCAGGCCGATCTTCACCTGGCTTTCGGCGATGCGGATATCCGCCGCCGCGGCCAGTTCGAGGCCGCCGCCGAGCGCATGGCCGTTTAAGGCGGCGATCACCGGCATGCGCAGCGTCGCGAGGCGCTCGAAAACCCGGTGGCCGAAGCGCACCCAGTCATGGCCGAAGGCGACGGCATCCATGCCGCCCCAGGCCTTGATGTCGCCCCCGGCGGAGAACGCCTTGCCCTCGCCCGTAAGGATCGCGGCGCGCACGTCGCGATTTGCCTCGACCGCATCGCAGGCGGAAGCGAGCGCCTTCAGCATGTCGATGTCGAAGGCATTGAGTTTTTCCGGCCGCGCGACGGTCATCGTCGCGACGGCACCGTCGATCTCGATACGGATGCGCTCGTCAGCCATCAGCACCTCCCCTGATCTCGCGCCGGCGCTTCGCCGGCAGCTTGAGCCCCAGCGGCGCCTGGTGGAAGAGCGCCGCGTCCATCACCTTCAGCCTGTCGGAAACCACCAGCGGGAATTCCGACTGGTCGAGGATATGCGCCTCAATGTCGACGCCCGGCGCAATCTCGGTGAGCAAGAGGCCCTCGGCCGTCAGCTTCATGACGCAGCGCTCGGTGACGTAGGTGATGTCCTGCCCCTGCTCGATGGCCCGGCGTCCCGAGAAGGTGACGTGCTCGACCTGATTAACGAGCTTTTTGAGCTTGCCTTCCTTCTCGATGACGAGTCGCCCGTCCGTGACGCCAACTTTCGCGCCGGCGTTGAACATGCCGGAGAAGACGATCTTCTTCGCCCGCGCGGTGATGTCGACGAAGCCACCGGCGCCGGCGGTCACATGCGGGCGGAAGCTGAGCTTCGAGACATTGACCGAGCCGCTACGGTCGATCTCCAAGAAGGAGAGCAGCGACGCGTCGAAGCCGGCGCCCTGGAAATAGGTGAACTGGTAGGGCGACGGCATGAAGGCATCGGCATTGGAGGCGCAGCCGAAGGCGAAGTCGAGCAGCGGCACACCGCCGACCGCGCCCTGTTCGATCACCCAGGTGACGGCACCATGCAGCCCCTCTTCCAAGAGGATGCGCGGCACGTTGGCCGAGATGCCGAAGCCGAGATTGACGGCGCTTCCCGCCTCGAGCTCCTGCGCGACGCGGCGGGCGATCACCTTTTGGATATTGAATTCCGGGACGCGGAAACTGTCGAGCGGCCGGAAGATCTCGCCGGAAATCGCCGGATCGTAGAGCGTCTGTGTCGTCTGCTTCTGATCCGGATCGACGACGACGTAATCGACGAGCACGCCCGGCACCCGCACGTCGTGCGGTTTGAACGAACCTTCCTTGGCGATGCGCTTCACCTGGGCGATGACGATGCCGCCATTGTTGCGGGCGGCGAGCGCCTGGTCGAGCCCGCCGAGATAGGCGCCCTCGTGCTCATAGGTGAGATTGCCGCGCTCGTCCGCGGTGGTCGCGCGGATGATCGCCACCTCTGGCGCGATCGCCTTGAAATAGAGCCAGTCCTCGCCCTCGAAGGTAATCTTCTTCACCACCGGTTCGGCGGCGGCGGCAGCATTCATGGCGCAGCCTTCGCGCGACGGATCGACGAAGGTGTCGAGACCCACCTTGGTCATCACGCCCGGGCGTTTTGCCGCCGCCTCGCGGTGCATGTCGAAGAGGATGCCGGATGGAATGTTGTAGGCCGCGACTTCATTCGCGCCGATCATCTGCCAGATCAGCGGTGGCTCGGCACTCGAGGGGCCGGAAGGATAGGAGCCGCCGATGATCGTCTTCAGCAGACCCTTCCGGGCGATGTAATCGACCCCCTTGATGCCGCTCATGTCGCCGGCGGCAATCGGATGCAGCGTCGTCAGGTCGCGCGGGTGGCCGGTCGCCTCGAAGCGCTCGCCGATCGCCTTCAGCATCAGGTCCGGGCAGCCGAGACCGCTCGAAGAGGAGACCGAAACGACGGCGCCGTCCGGGATCATTGCAGCCGCTTCTGCCGGCGAAATATGCTTGCTCATCGACATCAGAGTCCCGTTTCGATGTGGGCGGCGACGCCGGTGGCCGCGGCCTTGACGACGGCGAGGCCGGTGGCGAGCGACCAGACTCCGTCCTCGCCCGTCGCCGACGGCCGGCCGTTTCCTTCGATTGCGGCATGGAAGGCGTTGAGGGCCGTTTCGTAGAGATTGCGGTGGTCGAGCGGCAGCTCGACCTCGCCCTCTTCATTCCTCAGCGTCACGGTGCCGACCGGGCGCTGGGTCATGACGTTGCGGCCGATCAGCGAACCGTCGGTGCCGTGCACTTCGAGCCCGGTCTCGGCATATTTCGTCGTGAAGGCATCGTGGAACTGGGCGATCACGCCGGAGCGGAAGCGCAGGACCCCCATGACGCCATCCTCGAGCCCCTCCTTGCCCATGCCGGCGCTGTGGCTGATGGCCACCGCCTCGATTGGATCGTCGTCGAGAATGAAGCGCAGCGTATCGGCATCGTGCACGGTGATGTCGAGGATCACGCCGCCGCCGGCTTCCGGCTTGTCGAGCCGCCAGCCCTGGAGGTGCGGCGGCAGATAGACGGCGTGGAACACCCGTGCCGCAATCGGCCTGCCAATCCGGCCGGCGGCGATCGCCTCGCGCATCGCCCGGTGCGTGGCGGCGTTGCGCAGGTGATGGTTGGTGCCGAGCACCACGCCGGCCTCGCATGCCTTCAGCACCATCTCGCAGCCGTCGTTGAGGTTCATCGCCAGCGGCTTCTCGCACAAAACATGCTTGCCGGCGTGAATCGCCGCGAGCGCCTGGTCGTGATGAAGCTCGTTGGTCGTCGAGATATAGACGGCATCGACCTCCGGATCGCCGACCAGGTCGTCGATACCGGTGACCGCCTTCGCGATGCCGTTTTCCGCGGCATAGGCCCGGCCACGCTCCTCGCTCGAACTCAGCACCGAAACGACCTCGCCGCCGGCGGCACGGATCGCCCTGATCACCCATTCGCGCGCGATGGTGCTCGCGCCGATCAATCCCCATCGGATCATGACGATATCTCCTTCACTCTGCGTTCGACGAGGCCGCCGCAGCTCTGGCGAACGACGAGCCGCACCGGGTTGATGATCGCTTCAGGCTCGGCACGCCCGGCATTGATCTGCTTCAGCAGCAGTTCCGCCGCGCGCTCGCCCATGCCCTGCGGCTGGACGGAGACGGTGGTCAGCGCCGGCACCGCGGTCTTCGCCTCGATCACGTCGTCGAAGCCGATCACCGCGAAATCCGCTCCCGGCTCCAGCCGCCGCGCCCGCAATCCATCGCAAACGCCGAAGGCGACGGCATCGTTGAAGCAGAGTGCGGCGCTCGGCCGTTCCTTCAGCATCATCGCCTGCTCGATCGCCGTGACGCCGCCGGCCCGCGACGGTGCCGAGCCGATGATCAGTTCGTCGAGTACCGGGACGCCCGCCTCGCGAAGCGCATCGCGATAGCCGCGCATGCGCGCCTCGAAGACGGCCGTATCGGGGAAGCCCCCAAGAAATGTGATCCGCCGGTGGCCGCGCTCGATGAGATGGCGAACCGCTGCCATGGCTCCGGCCTGGTTGTCGGAGGTGAGCGACGAGACGCCGGCGCCGGCGATGTCGCGCACGACGAGGACGACGGGAATGCCGCTCGCGACGAGCGGGGCGAGGTCGGCCGCTTCCGTGCCGCGTGCCGGCGAGATGATCAGCCCGGAGACCCCATGCTCGCGCATCGAGGCGATGACCTCGCGCTGGCGCTCGATCTTCTCGCTCGTATTGGCAAGGAACTGGACGAAGCCCGCCGACTGCACCACCGCATCGACGCCGACGGCAAGCTCCGCGAAGAAGCTGTTCGTCAGGTCGTTGACGACGATGCCGATGATCTTCGACTTCGCCTGGCGCAGATTGGCGGCGCTGCGATTGTAGACATAGCCGAGATCGCGGATCGCCGCATTTACCTTGGCCCGCGTCGCCTCGTTGACGAGCGGGCTTCCCTGCAGGACGAGCGACACGGTCGACTTCGACACGCCGGCGGCGCGCGCTATGTCGACAACGGTCACCCGCTCCTTCGCCATCACCGTTCTCCCATCGGATTTCATCTGTTGCATCCTTAATAATTGGAACGTTCCAATTCCGTCAAGAGGATTCCGTTCACTTTTCTTCCGGCGTCGTGGAGATCATGGAACACCTATCATCTATAGGAACCGACTTGAAACGCGTTGCATGTCAATGCTTTTGAGTGTTCGCTGCGCAGATCGCTGCGCAGACAAGATGCCGCGCCGCCCCATCGGCGCTACGGCGTGAGGACAAAATTTCCGCCTTGCAATTTGGAACGATCTAAATTACTCGTTGCCGCAAATCTGAAGAGGATCAATGCCGATGACCAGCCTTTTGCTGCCGCGCCAGGACGGCTCGCTCGAAGAATACCGGCTCCAGGGAACCCCGATCGGCCGGCCGACTGCGGTGCCGACGTTCAACCGCATCGCCTATGCGGCCGCCCATGTCGTTTCCGATCCGCTGCGCGATGCCGATCCGTGGGGCAAGCCGGCGATCGATTGGGACGCGACGATGGCCTTCCGCCATCATCTATGGGGGCTTGGCTTCAAGATCGCCGAGGCGATGGACACGGCGCAGCGCGGCATGGGGCTTGCCTGGCCGGCCGCGCAGCAACTGATCCGCCGTTCGCTTGCCGAAGCGCGCAGCGTTGCCGGCGCCGATCTCGCCTGCGGCGCCGGCACCGATCATCTCGCTCCCGCGGACGCACGGTCGATCGAGCATGTCATTGCCGCCTATGAGGAGCAGGTCGGCTTCGTCGAAGGCGAGGGCGGCCGGGCGATCATGATGGCAAGCCGGGCGCTCGCTCGCGTGGCCCGCTCCGGGGACGACTACCGGCGCGTCTACGGCCATATCCTCGCCCAGGCGAAGGACAAGGTCGTGCTGCACTGGCTCGGCGACATGTTCGACCCGCAACTCAAAGGTTATTGGGGCTCCGAGAATTTCGAGGAGGCGCTCGAAACGGTGCTGTCGATCATCAGGGAGAACAGCGCCAAGGTCGAAGGCATCAAGATCTCGCTGCTCGACAACGCCAAGGAAGTAGCGCTGCGCAACGGCCTGCCGGAGGGCGTGCTCTGCTTCACCGGCGACGACTTCAACTATGCGGAACTGATCGAGGGCGACGGCGAAAAATACAGCCATGCGCTGCTCGGCATCTTCGACGCCGTCGCGCCCTCGGCCTCGAAGGCGCTGGCGGCGCTTGCGGGCGGCGATCTCGCCACCTTCCGCGGCGTAATCGAGCCGACAGTGCCGCTGTCCCGCAAGATCTTCGAGGCGCCCACCCAATATTACAAGGCCGGCGTCGTCTTCCTCGCCTGGCTGAACGGCCACCAGCGCCATTTCACCCTGCCGGCCGGGCTGCAGTCGGCCCGCGGGCTCTCGCACTATGCGGAGATCTTCCGCCTCGCCGACCGGGCCAATGTGCTCGACAGGCCGGAGCTGGCGGCGGCACGGATGCGCAGCCTGATGGCGGTTCTGGGGGTAGAGCAGGCGGCTTGACGTCGGCTGGCCCCTCCCTTGGAGGGGCCGTGTGCAAGCGCACCGGGGCCGTTACTTCACCCTTTTCAAGGCATCGCCGAGGATCGAGACGATCTCGCCGAATTGCTGCTTCTCGACAATCAGCGGCGGCGAGAAGGCGATGATGTCGCCGGTGACGCGGATCAACAGACCCTTTTCGAAGCAATCGACGAAGACGTCATAGGCGCGGGCGCCGGGCGCGCCGTCGCGGGATTTGAGTTCGATGCCGGCGATCAGGCCGATGGTGCGGATGTCGATGACATGCGGCAGGTCCTTCAGCGAATGCATCGCCTCGTGCCAGTCCTCCTGCAGTCCGGCGGCGCGGGTCATCAGGCCCTCGTCGCGATAGATGTCGAGGGTGGCGATGCCGGCGGCGCAGGCGGCCGGATGGCCGGAATAGGTGTAGCCGTGGAAGAGCTCGATCTGGCTTTCCGGCCCCTGCATCAGCGCGTCGTGCACCTTGCGGCTGGCAAAGACCGCGCCCATCGGGATTGCGCCGTTGGTCAGCCCCTTGGCGGTGGTGACGAGGTCCGGCGTGACGCCGAAATAGTCGATCGCGAAGGCGGCGCCGAGGCGGCCGAAGCCCGTGATCACCTCGTCGAAGATCAACAGGATGCCGTGCTTGTCGCAGATGGCGCGGAGCCGCTCGAGATAGCCCTTCGGCGGGATCAGCACGCCGGTCGAGCCGGCGACGGGCTCGACGATGCAGGCGGCGATCGTTTCGGCGCCGTGCAGGGCCACCAGCCTTTCGAGATCGTCGGCGAGCTCCGCCCCATATTCCGGCTGGCCCTTGACGAAGGCGTTCTTCGCAAGATCATGGGTGTGGCGGAGATGATCGGAACCGGGAAGCTGCGGGAAGACGCGGCGATTGTTGAGGATGCCGCCGACCGAGATGCCGCCGAAGCCGACGCCGTGATAGCCGCGCTCGCGGCCGATCAGACGCGTGCGGGTGCCCTGGCCGATCGAGCGCTGATAGGCGAGCGCGATCTTCAGCGCCGTGTCGACCGATTCCGAGCCCGAGCCGGTGAAGAACACCCGGTCGAGCTTGGCGCCGGCCGGGCCCGGCGCAATTTCGGCCAGCCGCTGGGCGAAGTCGAAGGCGATCGGATGGCCCATCTGGAAGGACGGGGCGAAGTCCATGGTCGAAAGCTGCCGCTCGACGGCGGCGGCGATCTGCCGGCGGCCGTGGCCGGCATTGACGCACCAGAGGCCGGCGGTGCCGTCGAGAATCCTGCGTCCGTCGACGCTGGTGTAATGCATGCCCTCGGCCGAGGCGAGCAGGCGCGGCGCCGCCTTGAACTGGCGATTGGCGGTAAAGGGCATCCAGTAGCTGTCGAGAACCGGTGTGTTGGGCTTATTGTGGGCGTCCATGGCATCCTCCTATCAGGTGCGGGATTGACGCCACGATTTCGATTGCCAAACAAGTCTTTTTCTTCAGTCAACTAAGCTATTGAATTTCATGGGTAGCTTTTGATAGAGTTTCGATATTCCGAACAACGTCAACACCGAAATCTGCCATGAACGTCGATATCGGCAGCCGCCTGCGGTATGTGCGGCTGATGCACAATCTCTCCCAGCGGGAACTGGCCAAGCGGGCGGGCGTCACCAACTCGACCATTTCGCTGATCGAAGCGAACGCCTCGAACCCGTCGGTCGGTGCGCTGAAGCGGATTCTCGACGGCATTCCGATCGGGCTTGCCGAATTCTTCTCCTTCGAGCCGGAAAAGCCGCGCAAGGCCTTCTACGCGGCCGAGGAGCTGGTGGAGATCGGCAAGGGGCCGATCTCCTATCGCCAGATCGGCGACAACCTCTTCGGCCGCAGCCTGCAGATCCTGAAGGAGTGCTATCAGCCCGGGGCAGACACCGGCAAGGTGCCGCTGGTGCATGAGGGCGAGGAGGGCGGGATCGTGCTTTCCGGCCGCCTTGAGGTGACCGTCGACGATGAGCGCCGCATCCTTGGGCCGGGCGACGCCTATTATTTCGAAAGCCGGCGCCCGCACCGCTTCCGCTGCGTAGGGCCGGTGCCCTGCGAGGTGATCAGCGCCTGCACGCCGCCGACGTTTTGAGGGCAAAGAAGGCCGCGGCGACGACAGCGCGAGAATGCCCCTCCCCAACCCCTCCCCACAGGTGGGAGGGGCTTTGGTGCGCGTGGCGCCCGGGCTGCCATTTTCCCAAGCTCGACCCTGCTGCAACGATGCAAGAGAGGCGAAGTGAGTGCGGCGGGTTAAGCCCCTCCCACCTGTGGGGAGGGGTCGGGGAGGGGTCTTACGACCCGTACTCACCAGACTTAAGAAAGCCGCGCACAGGCCGCGGCAATGCGGGTGAGCGCCTCCTTCAGCTCCGCTTCCGAGGTCGCGTAGGAGATGCGGAAGAAGGGCGAGAGGCCGAAGGCCGAGCCGGGGACCACGGCGACGTGGGCGTCGTCGAGCAGATAGGCGCAGAAATCCGCATCGGTGTCGATCCGCTTACCGGAGGGCGTCACCCGGCCGAGCATGCCGGCGCAGCCGGCGAAGGTGTAGAAGGCGCCTTCCGGCACGCGGCAATCGAGGCCGTCGATGGCGTTCAGACCGCTGACGACGAGATCGCGGCGGCGCTGAAAGCTCGCGGTGCGTTCCTTCAGGAAATCCTGTGGTCCGGTCAGCGCCGCAACGGAGGCTGCCTGGCTCACGGAGGACGGGCAGGAGGTCGCCTGGCTCTGGACGACGGCCATCGCCTTGATGAGGGCGCGCGGGCCGCCGGCATAGCCGATCCGCCAGCCGGTCATGGCATAGGCCTTTGACACCCCGTTGACGGTCAGGGTGCGGTCTTTCAGCCGAGGTTCGAGTTGGGCGGGGGTGACGAAGCGGAAGCCGTCATAGACGATGTGCTCGTACATGTCGTCGACGAGCAGCCAGACATGCGGATGCTGCAGCAGAACGTCGAGCAGCGGCCGGTAGTCGGCTGCGCTGTAGGCGGCACCGGACGGGTTCGAAGGCGAGTTGAGCAGTACCCAGCGGGTCTTCGGCGTGATCGCCGCTTCGAGCTTTTCCGCTGTCAGGCGGAAACCGGACGATTGATCGCAGGCGATCAATACCGGCTTACCCTCGCAGATCTGCACGATGTCCGAATAGGAGGTCCAGTAGGGCGTCGGGATGATCACCTCGTCGCCGGGGTTGATCGACGCCATCATGGCGTTGAAGAGGATCTGCTTGGCGCCGGTGGCGACGGTGATCTCGTCCAACTCGTAGGCGATGCCGTTCTCGCGCTGGAGCTTTTCGCTGATCGCCTTCTTCAATTGCGCCGAGCCGTCGAGCGCCGTGTACTTCGTCTCGCCACGCCGGATCGCTTCCCAGGCGGCCTGCTTGACGTGGTCGGGCGTGTCGAAATCCGGCTCGCCGGCGCCGAGGATGATCACCGGCTTGCCGTCGCGCTTCATGGCGCTGGCGCGCGCGCCGATCTTCAGGATTTCCGAGACGCCGATCGTGGCGATCCGTGAGGCGGGCTGAAAACCCGCCTCCTTGACCGTTGCATTGATGGTCATGACCGATCCTGTGCGATGATTATTCGATGTCGAACGACACGCCCTGCGCCAGCGGCAGAGCCTTCGAATAGTTCACCGTGTTGGTGGCGCGGCGCATATAGGCCTTCCAAGCGTCGGAGCCGGATTCGCGGCCGCCGCCGGTCTCCTTCTCTCCGCCAAAGGCGCCGCCGATCTCCGCACCGGACGTGCCGATATTGACGTTGGCTATGCCGCAGTCGGAGCCGTCGGCCGCGAGGAAGCGTTCGGATTCCTGCATATCGCGGGTGAAGATCGACGACGAGAGGCCTGCCGCGACCGCATTGTGATCGGCGATCGCCGCGTCGAAGTCGCTGTACTTCATGACATAGAGGATCGGCGCGAACGTCTCTTCGAGCACGGGGCCTGCCTGCTTCGGCATTTCGACGAGCGCCGGTTTGACGTAGTAGCCGTTGTCGTAGCCGAGCTCGACGCGTTCGCCGCCGGTTACCGCGCCGCCCTCCGCCTTGGCCGCGGCAATCGCCTTCTGCATGTTGTCGAAGGCGGCCTTATCGACGAGCGGTCCGACCAGCGCGGCCGATTCCAGCGGGTTGCCGACGGAGACCGACTGATAGGCCTTCTTTAGCCGCGGCACGAGCTGGTCGTAGACGCTTTCATGGACGAACAGACGGCGGAGCGTCGTGCAGCGTTGGCCGGCGGTGCCCATGGCGCCGAAGGCGATGGCGCGCAGCGCCATATCGAGATCGGCGGAGGGGCAGACGATGCCGGCATTGTTACCGCCGAGCTCGAGGATCGAGCGGGCGAAGCGCTTGGCAAGCCGCGGACCGACCTCACGACCCATGCGGGTAGAGCCGGTTGCCGAGACGAGCGGAACCTTCGGATGGTCGACGAGCACTTCGCCGATCGTGCGGTCGCCGATCAGCACCTCGGAGAGGCCGTCAGGCGCATCGCCGAAGCGGGCGAGGGCGCGTTCGAGGATAGCCTGCGATGCAAGGGCGGTCAGCGGCGTCTTTTCAGACGGCTTCCAGACGACGGCATTGCCGCAGACGAGCGCCAGTGCCGCATTCCACGACCAGACGGCGACCGGGAAGTTGAAGGCCGAGATGATGCCGACGACGCCGAGCGGGTGCCAGGTTTCCATCATGCGGTGGCCCGGACGCTCGGTGGCGATCGTCAGGCCGTAGAGCTGACGGGAAAGGCCGACGGCGAAATCGCAGATGTCGATCATTTCCTGGATTTCGCCGAGACCTTCCGACGGGATCTTGCCGGCTTCGAGCGAGACGAGGCGGCCGAGGTCGGCCTTGAAGGCGCGCAACTCCTCGCCGAGCAGACGGACGAGCTCGCCGCGCTTCGGCGCCGGCACCAGCCGCCAGGCGCGGAAGGCCTCATCGGCTTTCTCGATCTTCCTGGCGGCTTCGGCGGCCGAAACGGTCCTGAGGCTGGCGATCTGCTCGCCGGTGACGGGGCTGTAGGAGGGCATGTCACCGCCCGTATAGAGCTCCTTGGCGACACCCATCTTGTCGAGGAGGGCGGCTGCCTCCTTTGCGACATCGATCTTCTTCGCTGCAATGTTCATCTGTCTAACTCCCGTGTTTTCCTTGTTGGCGCGGGCTGCGCGGCGACCTAACCGAAGCGCACGCTGCCGAGCTTGCCCGGAGAGGTGATCGTCTTCAGGCCGGCGGCCATCTCTTTCAGTTTTTCCGGCGTGTAAAGATCGTAAACTGCCTGGTTGCGGCGACCGATTGCATGCTCTGCGCTGAAGCTGCCTCGATATTGCTCGACCGCGACCGTGAAGACCCATTCGCGCAGGCGCTGTTCGAAGGTCGCATCGGTCAATAGCGGGCTATCTTTCGCAGCGACCAGATTGAAGTGAACGCCGCCGTCGCCGATATGGCCGAAATCGCAAACCGTCACGCCGGGAAATTTCTCCGGCATTTCCGCCTTCATATGGTCGCAGAAGGCCATGATGTCACCCCGGCGGAACGACAGATCGAAGGCGATCAGCTTGCCGAGGTGCTTTACGCCCTCAGAAAGCGCATGGCGCAGTGCCCAGGTCTCGTGCGGCCGCCCGATGAAGGCGTCGGCGAGCGGCGCTTCCTCCAGCTCCCAGATTTCCGCCAGCGCAGATTCGAGAACCGCATCGAGCGGTTGCTCGCCCTCGCGCGGCGCCCATGTTCGGAAGATTTCGGCGAGGATGACGTAGTCGGGAATATTGCCGCCCTGGAACGGATTCCTGAGCGACGGCACATGGGCGAAAGCGGCGGCGATGGCGTTTTTCGACATGCCCTCGAAGGCGGAAAGATAGGCGCCGAGGCGCTCTTCCATGGCCTTCAAGAGCGGCAGCACTTGCGCCCCGCTTGCCGGCACGAGGAAGGCGGTCGCCACCTGCTTCGGAAGTCGCTCGAGGTTGAGCACGCACTCAGTGACGATGCCGAAGGCGCCGGAGGTGCCGATGAAGAGCTGCTTCCAGTCGACGCCGGTATTGTTCTTGCGCAGCTCCGAGTCGAGGTCGAGCACCGTGCCTGCCTCGTCGGCAAGAACCACCTTCAGGCCCAGCGTGTTGCGGCGGACGTCGCCATATTTCAGGAAACGCGAGCCGCCGGTGTTGGTGCCAATCATGCCGCCGAGACGCGGATCGGCGCCGAGGTCGATCGGGAAGAACAGGTCGTGCTCCTCGAGCTTCCTGTTGAGATCGGAAAGACGGAAGCCGGCATCGACGCGAACCGAGCGATTGTCGAGGTCGAGCTCGAAACGGCGGGTGAGCCGATCGAGGCTGAGCACCATTTCAGTGCCGGAACCATCGGGCGTCGAGCCGGAGACGAGGCCGGTATTGCCGGCTTGGGGGATGAGCGCGATGCCGTTGCGCACACAATAGGAAACCGCGGCGGAAGCTTCGGCCGTCGTCGCTGGACGCAAGACGGCGGCGGCGCGACCGCGGTCGTAGCGCGCGCCTACCTCATAAGCTTCCATGTCCTGCTGACGCTCAACGACGCCCTTGTCGCCAAGGAGCTGCACGAGCGCGTCCATATGGTCCTGTTCAATCATCCTTGACCTGTCGTCATTCGGCGGCCACGGCGGCGGTCAAGGCCTTAAGGCAGGCCTCGATCGATGCCTTTTCAATGCCGGCATAGTGGGCGAACTCATCGAGAACGGCGGCGCCGAGATCCGTCTCGAAGCGCTTCTGGTTGGGGCTTGCGACGAATTCCTGCTGCGCGCCGTCGCCGAGGTTCGACTGGAAGATACCGGCGGCGCTGACCGGAAGGAAGTCCTCGTAGACGATCGGATCGAACTGAACGAGGCCTTCGGCGATCAGCCTGTCGAGATCGCGGCGGCCGGGAAGCTTCGTCTGCCGGCCTTTTTCGGTCATAGAATAGCTGAAATAGCCGAGACCCGCTTCACGGATTTCCGCCCAGCTGTCCGGAAAGCCCCTGAATGCGTCGGCGAGCGCCGCTTCATAATCCTGGGCATTGGAGCCATCGGCGGCGGGGCGCACGATGCGGCGCGATTCATCGAGCAGCCGGTCGTAGAGGCCGCGGCCCTTGGGGGTCAGCGCTATGCCGCGCTGTTCGATCTCGCCGAAGCGGGCCGTGTGGGAACCAGCCTTCCAGCCGCCACCGGCGTCGAGGAAGGAAACGGCTTCCTCGAGCGCCTTGAAGGACGTCTGGCGGAGCAGGATGGGGCAATGGCGGGTCGGCGGCCCTTCGACGACGGCCTTCGGCGCGATCCCGTATTCCGGCATCAGCGCCTGCACACGGTCGATGTCGAGGGTGCGCGGCGTCAGGTGGTTGATATGCGGCCCCTTGAACGAGACGACGTCGGCGATCAGTCGGTGGGCGTCATGCAGGCGCTTGTACATGTCGGCGCTGACATTGGCCTTGTCGTGCCAGCGGAAGGTCTCCAGTACCTCGGCGACGAAGCGCTCGGCATCCTTCTTGTCGAGCCCGCCGTCGCGCTCGGCCTTTTCGGTGAGTTCGACCGCGGCAGGCGTGAAGATCCGGCGCTCCTTGAGGATCGCGTCGGCCTCGGAGCGCAGCGTCTCGTCGGCGATCAGATCCAGCCGCAGCAGCGAGGTGAAGACGCGGAACGGATTGCGCTTCAGCGACGCCTCGCCGACCGGGCGGAAGGCGGTGGAGTGCACCGGAACGCCGGCGGTGGAAAGGTCGTAGTAACCGACCGGATACATGCCCATCACGGCGAAGACCCGGCGCATCATCGAGAGCTCCGCCGGTGTGCCGAGGCGGATCGCCCCGTGCCGCTCCTCGGAGATACGGTCGAGCGTATCGGTCGCCTCGAGACGCTCCTTGAGCGCCGCATCCGCCGAAAGCGTGTCGGCATTGACCTTCGCCACCAGTTCCATCAGCGTCCCGTAGGCGGGAACCTCGTTGCGATACATCGCCGACATCGCGGCGGAAAAGGCCGAGCGGATATCGTCGGCGGACACGAAACTATTTTCTTTCACTGGGGCTCGCCTCGCGCTAAGGGTGACGACAAGATCATTCTTAATTCTGATCATATCGGAAGGTGACGGGCTTTGATCGCGTTGCTTCCGACTATGTTGATGCGAGGCTGGAATGAAGTTAAGCCGACGACTGGTTCCCGACGTGACGACGCTGCAGGCCTTCGAATGCGCAGCGCGCCACGGCAGCTTCACCCAGGCCGCGGCCGAGCTCAATCTCACCCAAAGCGCCGTCAGCCGGCAGATCAAGGATCTTGAAACGCAGCTGGGCGTACTGCTCTTCGAGCGGGTCCGCCAGCGGGTCATCCTCTCGGATGCGGGCCAGAAATTCCTGCCGGAAGTTCGCCGCCTGTTACACCAGACCGAGGAGTTGATGGTGCGCGCCATGGCCTCGGCGCGGGCCGATTCGAGCCTTTCGGTCGCCTCGTTGCCGACCTTCGGCAGCCGCTGGCTGGTGCCGCGCCTGCCCGATTTCCTGAGGCGCTATCCCGGTACGGTGTTGAACATCGCCTCGCGCTCCGCACCGTTCGATTTCGACGAGCAGAATTTCGATCTGGCGATTCACTACGGCCAGCCGGTCTGGGCGCGAGCCACTTGCAGCTATCTCTGCAGCGAGGTCATCGTGCCGGTGGCAAGTCCGACACTTCTCGCCGCGAATTCGGTCGAGGCGCTGGAAGACATCGGCGGCGGCCCGCTGCTTCATCTCGCGACACGGCCGAAGCTCTGGGCGCAATGGTTCGATGCGAACGGCATCGACAGTCACGGTGCCTATCGGGGCAACCGCTTCGACCAATTCGCGATGGTCATCGAAGCGGCTACCGCAGGTCTCGGTTTTGCCCTTTTGCCCCGTTATCTGATCGAGCAGGAACTCGCCGCAGGCACGCTGCGGATTGTACTCGATCGACCGATGCAGACGGAAAACAGCTATTATCTCGTCGTGCCGGAAGGCAAACTGGAAAACCCGATCAGCCGCGCCTTCCGGGAATGGATCAGCGAGCAGGTCGGCTGACGCAGCCGGGGAGGGTGGAAAGCAGCCTTTCCGTGGGTCCCCCTTGGGATTGCGACGCTGCCATATACCAGGAAGGGGCCGGACTTGAGGGAAGTATTCATCGAGCCAGCGGGAGCGCGCCGCCGCGCCGCATCGTTGCCGCGGCCGTCCCGCGCAAATCGTTCAAGACGGTGCTCGCAATCCTTGCAAGCCGAAGGCACTGCGGCTAAAAAATGCCACTTTCATGCATCACGCGGCCGTGACATCCAGCGCGCCGTCGGCTTTGCGATCTCTAAGCCCCAGGTCCCGGCCGGCGCCTGCTTCAGCGGGTACCCGGCCCCGGGATGATGAGGGCGGATGGGGGACACATGACCGTGTCTAGAAACGCGCCGGCGCCGCCTGGATCTTCCGGGCCGCAGCCACTTCGGCAGATCAACGAGAACCGGGCCCATCAACCCCGGTTGGAACAAGAATCCATACCCATGCTGCAACAAACGACGTCGTCCAACACACAACCGGAAGCGAAGCAAATCGATTACAACGATTCGATCCGTTCGACCTATTTCTCGATCGACGACCTCAGGGCATGCGGGGCCGAGCTTGCGTTGAACGGCGTTTCCTCCCTGCCGGGGTTCTTTCCCTTCGAGTTCCGCACCAGGCATCGGGAGAACGAAAAGGAAATCTTCCGCGTCTACCGGGCGACGGCGGCCGATGTCGAAGCCGGGGCCTCGATCACTCCGGCGGCCGAGTGGCTGCTCGACAACCACCACGTCGTCGAGGAAGCGATCCAGGAGGTCCGGCGCGACTTTCCGCGAAAATTCTACCGCCAATTGCCGACGCTGTCGGTCTCCGGAACGACCATACCGCGCACCATGGCGCTTGCCTGGCTCTTTGTGGCCCACACGCACAGCACAGTTTCGCGGGAGACCGTCACCGCGATGGTGGAAGGCTTCCAGGAGCATGAGACCTTAAAGATCGGCGAGTTGTGGGCACTGCCGTCGATCCTTCGCTTCGTGCTCATCGAAAACCTCAGACGCATCGCGATCCGCGTCGAACGCTCACGCGGCATGCGGCGGAAGGCGAACGAGGTGGCCGACCAGATCATCCGCCTCGGCGATCCGGATCGATGCCGGGCGCTGCTGGCGGATTCGGAAGCGCTCGCCGCCGACAATACCTTCATCGCCCAGCTTCTCTACCGCATGCGCGACGGGTCGCAGACCTCCGGCGCGGTCATCGCCTGGATCGAGGAGCGGCTGGA
This sequence comes from Sinorhizobium sp. CCBAU 05631, assembly GCF_002288505.1. Taxonomy (NCBI): domain Bacteria; kingdom Pseudomonadati; phylum Pseudomonadota; class Alphaproteobacteria; order Hyphomicrobiales; family Rhizobiaceae; genus Sinorhizobium; species Sinorhizobium sp. CCBAU 05631. Next base: position 3,569,538 of record NZ_CP023063.1, on the reverse strand, counting down.
GCGCCGCGGCACCGACGTCGAGGAGGCGCTGGTTGCCGAGCAGAACCGCCTGTCGTCCGGCAATGCGACGATGAGCAACATCATTCGCGGCCTGCGCGAAATCGACGACACCGACTGGGCCGTCTGGTTCGAGAGCGTCAGCAAGATCGACGCGACGCTGCGCGAAGGCTCCGACTATTCGGCGCTCGATTTCGGCTCGCGCAACAAGTATCGCGACACGATCGAAAAGCTCGCCCGCCGGTCCGGCTACAGCGAGCACGAGGTCACCGAAACCGCGATCGAGATGGTCGAGGAGGCGAAGGCCGCCGCCGCCGTCGAGGCTCCGCTGCATGAGCCGAATGTCGGCGCTTTCCTAGTCGGCAAACGCCGCAAGGATCTGGAGAGGCGGATCGGCTATTCGCCGTCGGTGCTGCAGCGGATGATCCGCCTGGTGCGCAAGCTGGACTGGTTTGCGATCGCCGGGCCGAACATCCTCCTGACCATCCTGGCGATGATCGCCGTCTATGCCTTCGTCAGCCCGATGGACATTCCGAGCGGCGCCAAGCTGATCATGCTGCTGCTTTTCGCGCTCCCGGCCTCCGAGGGCGCGATGGGCCTGTTCAACACGCTCGTCACGCTCTTTGTCAGGCCGTCGCGGCTCGTCGGCTACGAATTTCTCGACGGCATACCCGAGGATGCCCGCACGCTGGTCGTGGTGCCGTGCCTGATCGCCAAGCGCGACCACGTCGACGAACTGGTGCGCAATCTCGAGGTCCACTATCTCGCCAACCCGCGCGGCGAGATCTATTTCGCGCTCTTGAGCGACTGGGCAGACAGCAAATTCGAGGAGACGCCCGCCGATTCGGATGTGCTCGAATATGCGAAGCGCGAGGTGGCGGCGCTCTCGGCCCGCTACGCCTATGACGGCAGGACCCGCTTCTTCCTGCTGCACCGCCGCCGGCTCTACAACGAGGCCGAAGGCGCCTGGATGGGCTGGGAGCGCAAGCGCGGCAAGCTGCACGAGCTCAACCTGCTGCTGCGCGGCGATCGCGACACCTCGTTCCTCCAGGGCGCCAACACCGTGCCGGAGGGCGTGCAATATGTCATGACGCTTGATTCCGACACGCGCCTGATGCGCGACGCGGTGACGAAGCTGGTCGGCAAGCTTTACCACCCGATCAACCGGCCGGTCGTGGATCCCCATGGCCAGAAGGTCGTCGCCGGCTACAGCCTGCTGCAGCCGCGCGTGACGCCGTCGCTGACGACGGGCAGCGAGGCCTCGGCCTTCCAGCGCATCTACTCGATCAACCGCGGCATCGATCCCTATATCTTCACCGTCTCCGACGTCTACCAGGACATCACCGATGAAGGCAGCTTCACCGGCAAGGGCCTCTACCACGTTGATGCCTTCGAAGCTGCGCTCAAGGGGCGCATCGAAGAAAATGCGGTGCTCAGCCACGACCTGCTCGAGGGCTCCTATGCGCGCTGCGCGCTGGTCACCGACATCGAGCTCGTGGAGGACTTTCCGACCCGCTACGAGGTGGAAATGTCGCGCCAGCACCGCTGGGCGCGCGGCGACTGGCAGCTCCTGCCTTACATCTTCAGCCTTGCGAACGGCCTCTCCATGCTCGGCCGCTGGAAGATGTACGACAACCTGCGCCGTTCGCTGATCCCCGTCGCCTGGCTCGCGGCCTCCGTCATGGGTTGGTACTACATGGAGCCGGCGGATGCGCTGATCTGGCAGATCGTGCTGATCTTCAGCCTGTTCGTCGCCCCGACGTTGTCGCTCATCAACGGCATCATGCCGCGCCGCAACGATATCGTCGCCCGCGCGCATATCCACACGGTGCTTTCCGACATCCGTGCCGCCAATGCCCAGGTCGCCCTGCGCATCGTCTTCATCGCCCACAATGCGGCGATGATGGCGGACGCGATCGTCCGCTCGCTCTACCGCACCTTCGTCAGTCGCAAGCTGATGCTCGAGTGGCGCACGGCCGCGCAGGTCCAGAGCGCCGGCCATGGCTCGATCGGCGACTATTTCCGCGCCATGTGGACGGCGCCGGCTCTCTCCCTCGTCTCGCTAGCGCTCGCCGCCATCTCCGACACCGGGCTGCCCTTCATCGGCATTCCCTTTGCCCTCGTCTGGGCGGCGTCGCCGGCGGTCGCATGGTTCGTCAGCCAGTCGGCGGAAACCGAAGACCAGCTCGTCGTCTCCGACGAGGCGATCGACGAGATGCGCAAGATCGCCAGGCGCACCTGGCGCTATTTCGAGACCTTCGTCACCGCCGAGCAGAACTTCCTGCCGCCGGACAATTTCCAGGAAACGCCGCAACCGGTGCTGGCGGAACGCACCTCGCCCACGAATATCGGCGTCTATCTTCTCTCGGTAATGTCGGCGCGCTCCTTCGGCTGGATCGGCTTCGAGGAGACGATCACCCGGCTCGAGCAGACCATTGCGACGATCGATCGCATGCCCAAATACCGCGGCCATCTGTTCAACTGGTACCGCACGCGGGGCCTCGAAACGATGGAGCCGCGCTATATCTCGTCGGTCGACAGCGGCAATCTCGCCGGTCACCTGATCTCGGTCTCGTCCATGTGCCGGGAATGGGCCGAGGCGCCCTCCGCCCATGTCCAGGGCAATCTCGACGGCATCGGCGACGTAGCGGCGATCCTTGCCGAGATTCTGGCCGAATTGCCGGACGACCGCAAGACTGTCCGGCCCCTCAGGAAGCTGATCGAAGAGCGTATCGCCGGCTTTCAGAACGCGCTTGCCGCGGTCAAGCGGGAGCACGAATTCGCGTCGATCCGGGTCATCAACCTGGCGGTGCTTGCCCGCGACATGCACAAGCTGACCCTCAATCTCGACCACGAGGTCCGCAGCGCCCAGAGCGGCGAAGTGGCGAAGTGGGCGGGCTCGCTGGTGGCGACCTGCGAGGCGCACATCGCCGACGGCGTCTTCGATCTGGGTGCGATCGATTCGCTGCGCCAGCGCCTGCTGGTGCTGAAGGACCGGGCCCGCGACATCGCCTTCTCGATGGATTTCAGCTTCCTGTTCCGGCCGGAGCGGCGGCTGCTGTCGATCGGCTACCGGGTGAATGCCAACGAGCTCGACGAGGCCTGCTACGACCTCCTGGCTTCGGAAGCGCGGCTGACCAGCCTGTTTGCGATCGCCAAGGGGGATCTGCCGACCGAGCATTGGTACAAGCTCGGACGGCCGATCGTGCCGATCGGTGCGCGCGGCGCGCTCGTCTCCTGGTCCGGCTCGATGTTCGAATATCTGATGCCGCCGCTCGTCATGCAGGAGCGCCAGGGCGGCATCCTGAACCAGACGAACAATCTGGTGGTGCAGGAGCAGATCAACCATGGCCGGCGTCTCGGCACCCCGTGGGGAATCTCCGAGGCTGCGTTCAACGCGCGCGACCACGAACTGACCTACCAGTACACCAATTTCGGCGTGCCGACGCTTGGCCTCAAGCGCGGTCTCGGCCAGAACGCGGTGATCGCGCCCTATGCGTCGATTCTGGCCTGCATGTACGATCCGAAGTCGGCGCTCGCCAATCTCGCGCGCCTGCGCGAGGTCGGGGCGCTGGGTGCCTATGGCTACCATGATGCGGTGGATTTCACGCCAACGCGGGTGCCCGAAGGGCAGAAATGCGCCGTCGTGCGCAACTACTATGCCCACCACCACGGCATGTCGATCGCCGCGGTCGCGAACGTCGTCTTCAATGGACAGTTGCGCGAATGGTTCCACGCCGACCCGGTCATCGAGGCGGCGGAACTGCTGCTGCAGGAGAAGGCGCCGCGCGACATTCCGGTGATGGCGGCCAAGCGCGAGCCCGAATCGCTCGGCAAGGGCCAAGCCGACCTGCTTCGCCCGGAGGTCCGGGTCATCGAAGACCCGCTGTCGCAGGATCGGGAGACGGTTTTCCTGTCGAACGGCCACTATTCGATCATGCTGACGGCGAATGGCGCCGGCTATGCGCGCTGGAACGGCCAGGCGGTCACCCGCTGGAAACCGGATCCGGTAGAAGACAGGACGGGAACGTTCATCTTCCTGCGGGACACCGTGTCCAGCGAGTGGTGGTCGGCGACCGCCGAGCCGCGCCGCATCGAGGGCGAGAAGACGCTGACCCGCTTCGGCGACGACAAGGCCGAATTCGTAAAGACAGTCGGCGATCTGACGAGCGAAGTCGAATGCATCGTCGCCACCGAACACGATGCCGAAGGCCGCCGGGTGATTCTGCTCAATACGGGCACGGAAGACCGCTTCATCGAGGTCACCTCCTATGCCGAGCCGGTGCTTGCCTATGAAGACGCCGACAGCGCGCATCCGGCCTTCTCGAAAATGTTCATCCGCACCGAGATCAGCCGGCAGGGCGACGTCATCCGGGTGTCGCGCAACAAGCGCGGCCCCGGCGATCCCGATATCGAGGTCGCGCATCTCATCACCGACAATGCCGGGAGCGAGCGCCACACCCAGGCGGAAACCGACCGTCGCCGCTTCCTCGGCCAGGGCCGCACTTTGTCGGAGGCCGCTGCCTTCGACCCGGGCGTGAGCCTGTCGGGCACGGACGGCTATACGCTCGATCCGATCATGGCGCTCCGGCGCGTCGTCAGGGTTCCGGCCGGCAAGAAGGTCAGCGTCATCTTCTGGACGATCGCCGCCCCGGACCGCGAGGCGGTCGACCGGGCGATAGACCGCTATCGCCACCCGGAAACCTTCAATCACGAACTCATCCATGCCTGGACCCGCAGCCAAGTGCAGATGCGCCATGTCGGGATCAGCTCGAAGGAGGCGGCGAGCTTCCAGATGCTCGGCCGCTATCTCGTCTATCCGGACATGCATCTTCGCGCCGACTCGGCGAGCGTCAAGAGCGGCCTCGCCTCCCAGGCGGCGCTATGGCCGCTGGCGATCTCCGGCGACTTCCCGATCTTCTGCCTGAGGATCAACGACGACGGCGATCTCAACATCGCCCGCGAGGCGCTCCGCGCGCAGGAATATTTGCGGGCCCGCGGCATTACCGCCGATCTGGTGGTGATCAACGAGCGCGCCTCGTCCTATGCGCAGGACCTGCAGCACACGCTCGATTCGATGTGCGAGAACCTGAGGCTGCGCGGCCTGTCGGACGGCCCGCGCCAGCACATCTTCGCGGTGCGCCGCGACCTGATGGAGCCGGAGACCTGGTCGACGCTGATCTCGGCTTCACGTGCCGTCTTCCACGCCCGAAACGGCACGATCACCGACCAGATCGCCCGGGCCGCCGCCCTCTACGCAAAGCCTGCGGAAGAGGCTAAGGAGCGGCCGCAGATGCTGCTGCCGGTGAACCAGGATGGAGCCGGCGGACGGGAGGCGACCGTCTCCGGCGAGGATCTCGAGTTCTGGAACGGCTTCGGCGGCTTTGCCGACGACGGCCGCGAATATGTCGTGCGGCTGCGCGGCGGCGAAGCGACGCCTCACCCGTGGATCAACGTCATGTCCAACGAGGGCTTCGGCTTCCACGTCTCGGCCGAGGGGGCAAGCTTCTCCTGGAGCCGCAACTCGCGCGACTACCAGCTGACCCCCTGGACCAACGACGCCGTCGTCAACCGTCCGGGCGAGGCGATCTTCATCCGCGATATGTCCAGCGGTTCGGTGCTGACGCCCTATGCTTCGCTCTCGCGGCGCAAGTCGGCGATCTTCGAGGCGCGCCATGGCCTTGGCTATTCGCTCTTCAGGAGCAAGCAGGACGAGCTCGAGATCGAAGCGGCCCATACCGTGCACCGGTCGCTGCCGGCCAAGCTGGTCCGGCTGTCGATCGTGAACCGCGGTTCGGCGACCCGCAAGCTGCGCATCTACGGCTATGCCGAGTGGGTGCTCGGCAACAATCGCAGCCGCACCGCGCCTTTCGTGCTCAGCGAATGGCAGGCTGCTTCGAAGGCGCTTCTCGCGACCAATCCCTATAGCATCGATTATGCCGGACGGACGGCCTTCTTCGCCATCGACGGCGCGCCGGCGAGCTACACGGCGAGCCGCCGCGAGTTCCTCGGCCGGAGCGGCGCAATCCTTGCCGCGCAGGCCGTGCTGTCGGGGGCCGAGCTTTCCGGGGCGATGGAAGTGGACGGCGATCCCTGCGCCGCGCTTGCGACGGATCTCACCATCGAGCCGGGCGCCGAGCGGCAGATCACCTTCTTCCTCGGCGACGCCGACAGCAAAGACCAGGTGGACGGAATTCTCCAAGAATTGCGTGTCGGTTCCTTCGACGGAACGCTGGAGGCGTCGAAGGCCTTCTGGAGCGAGTTCACCGGCGTCGTGAAGGTGAAGACACCCGACCGGGCCTTCAACCACATGGTCAATCATTGGCTCCCCTACCAGAGCCTCGGCTGCCGGATCATGGCACGCTCGGCCTTTTACCAGGCGAGCGGCGCCTTCGGCTTCCGCGATCAATTGCAGGATACGCTCGCCTTCCTCACGCACCGGCCCGAACTGGCACGGGCGCAAGTGCTGAACGCCGCTTCCCGGCAGTTTGTCGAAGGCGACGTGCAGCATTGGTGGCTGCCGGGCTCCGGCGCCGGCGTCCGCACGATGATTTCCGACGACGTCGTCTGGCTCGCCTATGCGGTGGCGCACTATTGCACGGTCACCGGCACGAAGGACATTCTCGACGAGAAGCTGCCCTTCATTGTCGGGCCGGCGCTCGAGGAGGGACAGCACGACAGCTTCTACACGCCGGAAATCGCCGATGAGGTCGCCGACATTTACGAGCATTGCGCCCGCGCTCTCGATCTCGCCATCAAGCGGACCGGGGCCAACGGCCTGCCGCTGATCCTCGGCGGCGACTGGAACGACGGCATGAACCGCGTCGGCGAGGCCGGCGAGGGCACGAGCGTCTGGCTCGGCTGGTTCCTGGCGGGCGCCTTGCGGGCCTTCCTGCCTCATGCGCGCGAACGCAAGGACGAAGCCCGCATCGCGCGCTGGGAGACGCATCTCGATATCGTCAAGCGGGCGCTCGACGAGGCCGGCTGGGACGGCGACTACTATCGCCGCGGCTATTATGACGACGGCACGCCGCTTGGCTCGGCGGAAAACAACGAATGCAGGATCGATTCGATCGCGCAATCGTGGAGCACGCTCTCGGGCGAGGGTGACGCGGAGCGTTCCAGGCGCGCCATGGACGCTGTGTTGGCGGAACTCGTCGATCCGGAAAAGCGCATCGTCCGGCTGTTCACGCCGCCGCTCGAAAAGACCAAGCAGGATCCGGGCTACATCAAGTCCTATCCGCCGGGCGTGCGCGAGAATGGCGGCCAGTATACCCATGCGGCCACCTGGGTCGTGCTGGCCTTCGCCACCCAGGGGCGGCCGGAGGAAGCCTGGCGGGCCTTCCAGATGCTGAACCCGATATCGCATGCGCGCAGTCGCGAAGACGCCGAGCATTACCGCGTCGAACCCTATGTGGTCGCCGCCGATATCTATGGCGAGGGCCCGATTGCCGGCCGCGGCGGCTGGACCTGGTATACGGGTTCGGCGGGCTGGCTCTACCGCGCCGGCCTCGAGGGCATCCTCGGCATTCGCCAGCGAGGCGACAGGCTGGCGATCCAGCCGGTCCTGCCCGAACAGTGGGACGGCTATTCCGCCGAGGTCCGGCTGAACGGCGCCACGCACCGGATTTCCGTGAGCCGCGACAAAAAAACCGGTGGGGTGATCGTCAGCGTCAATAATAGTGTCACAAAAAACGCGCATGAAGGCATTTTGCTGTAAGCGCCGGAATTGAATCGGAGAGGAACCGGCTTTGTACCGAACGTGCGAGGCCGGTTTTTCTTTGCGCCAATTTTGGAGCGCGCCCTGACTTTCGGGCCGCGATTTCATCGACGCTGCCAAGCGCCCTTTGAGGGCGGCGGCGTCCGGTTTTCAACAAGGGGTGGGGCGGGGCGCCAAATCCCGGATAAGAACCGCATGCTGCAAAAGACTTCTTGGGGCGGCATAGACCGGATCGGAACCGCCCCGGTCACGACAGGGCGCGACACACGCCTCGACGTGTTTAGAGCGCTCTGCCTGTTGACGATCTTCATCAACCACGTTCCGGGCCAGTATCTCGAATACCTCACCCACAAGAACATCGGCTTTTCCGACTCGGCAGAGGCCTTCGTGCTGATCTCCGGCCTTTCGGTCGGCGTCGCCTATGGCGGCCGGTTCGTGGCGGGCGCGCGGTTGGCGCTGACCCTGAAGGTGTGGCGGCGGGCGCTGACGCTCTATGTCGCGCATATCATGACGAGCGTGGTGACGCTGGCAATCTTCGCCGGCGGCGCCCTCTATTTCGGCCGCCAGGATCTGATCGGCGAGATCAACATCCGCCCGATCGTCGATCAGGCCGAGCAGGGTATCGTCGCCATGGTGCTGCTCGGCCACCAGCTCGGCTACAACAACATCCTGTCGATGTATGCGGTGCTGTTCCTGATGCTGCCCGGCGTGCTGTGGCTGAATGCCGTCAGCCCGCGATTGCTGTTCGGATTCTCGGCAACGCTTTGGCTGGCCGCCGGCTGCTTCAAGCTGGTGCCGTACAATTTCCTCGACGAGGGCTATTGGTTCCTCAATCCGTGGTCCTGGCAGTTCCTGTTCGTGATCGGGATCATCGCGATGACCCATGTGCGCCGCGGCGGCAGCCTGCCGCGCAGCTGGTGGCTGATTGCGCCTTCCGCAGCCTATCTGATGATATCGGCCGCCTGGGTGCTGTTTTCCTGGTGGAACATCGACCTTTCCTTCGGCCTGCCGGCGGTGCTCACCGGCTTCGACAAGACCTTCCTGTCGCTGACGCGGCTGCTGCACGTGCTGGCGCTTTCCTACCTTTTGGCGATCACTCCACTCGTCAGCCGCCTGACGCGGCTCGGCACCAATCATCCGCTGGTGATGATCGGGCGCAATTCCCTGGCGGTTTTCATCTTCGGAACGATCCTCGCCATGGCGGGGCAGGTGCTACTCTTCGTCACCGGCAAGAACCCGATCATCGGCTCCCTCTTCGTCGTCGCCGGTATCGGCCTGCACTTCGTCTATGCCTATTACCTCGACTGGCTGAAGGAGGTAGGGAGTACAAAGCCGCTGAGGGTGGCATAAGAGCGCACGGATTGGGTCGATTTGCATGAATTCGATGTGGCGTAAGATGCGTCCGAGGCTTCATCGATTAGCGGATGTGGAGGGCTCATTCCTTGAAAGTGCCCACAGCATAGACGCCGGCATCGGCGGCGATTTCGCAAAACGCAACTGCAATAGGCGAGATGATCAGGAGCGCGGCGCTTCAAGGCGCGCGGCTGATCAGCTTCTGCGAAGGCGCGCTGTCGGGCTACGGGAAGGCGCAAATAGGAAGTCCTGATCATTGGCGGGACTTCGATTGGGATCGACAGGAAACCGCGCTTCGGGGTATGGCCGAAGTCTGCAGGCAATTCCGCATCTTTGCTGTCGTCGGTGCTGCGCATCGGCTCTGCGGAACCTACCCGCCGCACAACGGCCTCTACGTGTTCGCGGACGATGGGAAGCTGCTGACGAGATACGATAAGAGATCTCTGCGAGCTTGACGGCTGGTATACGCTAGGACTGCAGCCGGTCACGTTCGAGGTCGATGGTTATCGTTCGGCTGCGCGGTGTGCATCGAGTCGCAATTACCGGAGATATTCGCCGAGTACGAGCGTCTTGGTGTCGATGCGGTTCTATTTTCCTCCTATGGCAGTTCCCCACATTTCCAAATCGCGCTGCAGGCGTATGCGGGGCTGAACTGCGTCTGGATAGCGGCCGCGACGCCAGCACAGGCTGCCCATGAGGGGCCGGTGGGATGATCGGCACCGGTGGGAGGTGGATCAGTCGAGGCTCGGACGCACTTGAGCCGAGCCTCGCGGTAGCAATGCTCGATCGGGCAGATCCAGCTTATGAAATCGCGCTTCAAAGAGCGCGCCCCTGGCGTGCCAAGGCAAGGCAGGGAGACATTTACCGGGAAAAGATGGTGGACGACCCGAGAAGCCTAGACAGGAGCGTCTATTAACCTCGCGCGGACGAGAAGCACATGCGCCTTCCGCGGCCATCGCATTGCCCCAAAAGGAAATGCCCCGAAACGGGTCCGGGGCATTCGTTTGTTCGCAGGCAAGATGGGCGTCACGCCGCCGTGAGGCTCTTGCGGACATCCTCGTCCGTCAGGATACCGCTTGCCCTGAGCAGCGCCGCGAAGCGGCCGTTGCTCTGGCTGAGTTCGCTGAAGCCGCCCATTTCGACGATCCGGCCCTGATCCATGAAGATTACCAGGTCGGCCTCGCGCACCGTCGACAGGCGGTGGGCGATGATGAAGGTGGTGCGGTCCTTGCGCAGCGCATCGATCGCCTCCTTGACGCGCGCCTCGGTTTCCACGTCGAGCGCGCTGGTCGCCTCGTCGAGCACCAGGATCGGCGCGTTCTTGAGGATGGCGCGGGCAATGGCGATCCGCTGGCGTTCGCCGCCGGAGAGCCGGTTGCCGCGCTCGCCGACCATCGTGTCGTAGCCGTTGAGGCGGCCTTCGATGAAGTCGCTCGCGGCGGCAGCCTCGGCGGCGGCCATCACTTCTTCCAGCGAAGCATCCTCGCGGCCGAGGCGGATGTTGTCGCCGATCGAGCGGTTCATCAGGCCGGCGTCCTGGAAGACGGTGGCGATCGAACGGCGCAGCGACTTGCGCGTCACCGTCGAGATATCGACGCCGTCGATCAGGATCTGGCCGTGCTTCGGCTCATGGACCCGCTGCAGCAGGTTGACGAGCGTTGTCTTGCCAGCACCGGTCGGGCCGACGATCGCGACCGTCTGGCCGGCCTTGGCCGTGAACGAGACGTTGCGCACGCCCTGAGCGGAGTTGGCGAAGTCGAAGGAGATGTCGCGGAACTCGACTTCGCCGACGACGCGGGTGAGTTCCTTGGCGCCGGCCGGTTCATCGCGTTCGCGGACCGAATCTTCGAGCTTGTAGAAGTCCTCGAGCTTGGCGCGCGCCTCGAAGATCTGCGTCACGAAGGCCTTCATCTGGTCGAGACGGCCGATCAGCAGGTTGGCGAAGCCGATGAAGGCGATGACCTCGCCGACGCCCAGTTCGCCGCGCTGCACCAGGACGGTGCCGATCACGAGGATCGCCATCATCGAGATGGTCGAGGCGACGCGGTGGAGTGCGCTCGCCAGTGCCCACCAGTCAAGCACCGGGAACTGCGCGGAGAGGAGCCGCTCGGTGAACTTCTTGAGTTCCCGCGTTTCCGCTTCGATACGGTTGTAGCTGTGAACCACGGAAACGTTGCTGATCGAGTCGGAGACGTGAGAGAAGACCGTATGATAATGGTTCTCGACCGAAGCCTGGCCATCCTTCGTGCGCTTCATCACGGCCTTGCTGATCAGCACATAGGCGGCGCCGAGCACGACGAGGACCATCGACAGGCGGAAGTCCATGGCAAAGGCGGTCGGCACCAGCAGTACGAGCGCCACCGCCGTCGCAAGGTGCTGGCGCATGAATTCGAGCCACAGGCCGAAGAGGGTCTCGCAGGCACGCAGCAGCGTGTGCAGCGCATTGGAGGTGCCGCGCTGGCTATGCCAGGAGAGCGGCATGGAGACGATTCGGCCGAAGGCTTCCGTCAGCAGCGTCGCCCGGCGGCCATGCGCAAGGCGGTCGGCCCCGCGGGAGACGAGCACGAAGGCGATCGTGTTGAAGACGCCGAAGCCGGCCCACATAAGCAGCATCGGCGCGACGTCTTTCTGCGTGGAGATCGCGTCGATGATACGGCCGAAGAGGATGGGTTCGGCGATCGTGATGACAGCCAGGACGATATTGGCGATGACGATCGCCCCGACACGAAATTTGTGGACAGCAAGATACTGAAGCGCTCTTGCATACACCTGGAATAAAGACACTGTCTCACCCCTTCTGGGCATCGGATTTTCTGCCGCAACAGTCCTGCGGCACTGCGTTGCGCCCTTGCCGATCAGCGCAGGATTGCCCTGGTAGACCGACAAAGCCGCGCGAGACGGCCCTTGAGAAAAACCTGCGGAAAACGCGGAGCGGGCAAATCAGACGGCTTGATCATCCGGTCCAAGGGAGGAATTGGTGGACGATCCATCGTTCGCAATCTCTTGCCACGACTCCGATTTTTTGCAGGTTTCGTACAGGACCGGGCGTGATAAGAAGAATTATCGCGGTTGCAACATGAATGGCTTCTGAACGGCGTGTTCATAGAAGAATTCGCAGGCGCTCGCTGTCCGTTCCGACCACAGGGTGTTCCATGAATATAACGTTGCTCGTACAGTTTCTGGCGCTTCTGGAGGAGATGAAGACGCGCGAGGAAATCCTGCCCGAGTTCGAACGGCTGCTCGACCGCTGCGGCTTCGATTTTTACGGCGTCGTGCGCCAGCCCAAGCCGCACGAGAACCCGCTGCGGTTGCTGCTCGCCGGCCGATGGCCGGAGGGTTGGCCGCAGATCTACATCCGCAAGAAATATGTCGTCATCGACCCGACGATCCGCTATCTCGGCCACGCCCAGCGCGGCTTCCGCTGGCGCGACACGCTCGTCGCCTTCCGCTCCGACCCGCACCGCAAACGCATGGAAAGCATGATGGTCGAGGCCCGCAATCACGGGCTTTTCGACGGCTACATCTTTCCCGTGCACGGCCGGCGCGGGTTGATGGGCAACCTGACCGTCGGCGGCCGGGTGGTCGATCTGAGCCCGGTGGAACTGAGCCTTTTCGACGCGATCGCCAAGCGGCTGTTCTGGAAACTGCTCGAGCTGACCGATCCGGAGATCATGGCGGAGCTCGTCTCGCGCGTCGAGGTGCAGATGACGCGGCGCGAAATGGAGGCGCTGAACTATCTCGCCGACGGCATGACCTCCAACGACATCGGCAAGGTGCTCGACATTTCGAGCCACACGGTCGACTGGTACATGAACGGCATCCAGGAAAAGCTGAAGGCGAAGAACCGCCATCACGCGGTTGCCATCGCCTTCCGGCTGGGGCTGATCTCCTAGCTTCTCAAGTAAAAATCGCCGCCCCAGACTCCTTCTGGAACTGTCCGTACGATCCGAAGCTCCGCCATGACCCAATGGGTTAGGCTTCGTGTCGCATCTGAAATTGCACTTCATTCCTTGACTCGCTAATAGTTCTTTTCGCGGGTGCAGCATTCCGCGTTTCCAAGTCTATGAGGAGTCCGACTTGTCCATTTCGAAGATCCTTGTTGCCAACCGTTCCGAAATCGCCATCCGCGTCTTCCGCGCGGCCAATGAGCTGGGGCTTAAAACGGTCGCGATATGGGCTGAGGAGGACAAGCTGGCACTGCACCGTTTCAAGGCGGACGAGAGCTATCAGGTCGGACGCGGCCCGCATCTTGCCCGCGACCTCGGGCCGATCGAGAGTTATCTGTCGATCGACGAGGTGATCCGCGTCGCCAAGTTGTCGGGCGCCGACGCCATCCATCCGGGCTACGGGCTCTTGTCGGAAAGCCCGGAATTCGCCGAGGCCTGTGCCGCAAACGGCATCACCTTCATCGGACCGAAGCCGGAGACGATGCGCCAGCTCGGCAACAAGGTGGCGGCCCGCAACCTGGCGATCTCGATCGGCGTGCCGGTCGTGCCGGCGACCGAGCCGCTGCCCGACGATCCCGACGAGATCAAGCGGCTTGCGGAGGAGATCGGCTATCCGGTGATGCTGAAGGCCTCCTGGGGCGGCGGCGGCCGCGGCATGCGGGCGATCCGCGATCCCAAGGACCTGATCCGCGAGGTGACCGAGGCCAAGCGCGAGGCCAAGGCCGCGTTCGGCAAGGACGAGGTCTATCTGGAAAAGCTGGTCGAGCGGGCCCGCCACGTCGAAAGCCAGATTCTCGGCGATACGCACGGCAATGTCGTGCATCTGTTCGAGCGCGACTGCTCGATCCAACGGCGCAACCAGAAGGTCGTCGAGCGCGCCCCGGCCCCCTACTTGAGCGAGGCGCAGCGCCAGGAACTCGCTGATTACTCGCTGAAGATCGCCGAGGCGACGAACTATATCGGCGCCGGCACGGTCGAGTATCTGATGGATGCCGACACCGGCAAATTCTACTTCATCGAGGTCAATCCGCGCATCCAGGTCGAGCACACGGTGACCGAGGTCGTCACCGGCATCGATATCGTCAAGGCGCAGATCCACATCCTCGACGGCTTTGCCATCGGCACGCCGGAATCGGGCGTGCCGAAGCAGCAAGACATCCGCCTCAACGGCCATGCGCTGCAGTGCCGCATCACCACGGAAGATCCGGAGCAGAACTTCATCCCGGACTATGGCCGCATCACCGCCTATCGCGGCGCCACCGGCTTCGGCATCCGCCTGGACGGCGGTACCGCCTATTCCGGCGCGGTGATCACCCGCTACTACGATCCGCTTTTGGAAAAGGTCACCGCCTGGGCGCCGAAGCCGGACGAGGCGATCCAGCGGATGAACCGGGCGCTCCGCGAATTCCGCATCCGCGGCGTCGCCACCAACCTGACCTTCCTGGAAGCCATCATCGGCCACCCGAAGTTCAAGGACAACAGCTACACGACGCGCTTCATCGACACGACGCCGGAGCTGTTCCAGCAGGTGAAGCGCCAGGATCGCGCCACCAAGCTTTTGACCTACCTCGCCGACGTCACCGTCAACGGCCATCCGGAGGCGAAGGGCCGGCCGAAGCCGAACGACGATATCGCCGCCCCGGTCGTGCCGTTCATCAATGGCGAGGCGAAGCCCGGCACCAAGCAGAAGCTCGACGCGCTCGGGCCGAAGAAATTCGCCGAATGGGTGAAGGCGCAGCCGCAGGTGCTGCTGACGGACACGACCATGCGCGACGGCCATCAGTCGGTCTTGGCGACGCGCATGCGCACCTATGACATCGCCCGGATCGCCGGCACTTATGCAAGGGCGCTGCCGAACCTGTTTTCGCTCGAATGCTGGGGCGGCGCCACCTTCGACGTGTCGATGCGCTTTCTGACCGAGGACCCGTGGGAGCGGCTGGCGATGGTGCGCGAGGGCGCGCCGAACCTGCTCCTGCAGATGCTGCTGCGCGGCGCCAACGGCGTCGGCTACAAGAACTATCCGGACAATGTCGTCAAATACTTCGTTCGCCAGGCGGCCAAGGGCGGCATCGACGTGTTCCGCGTCTTTGACTGCCTGAACTGGGTCGACAACATGCGCGTCTCGATGGATGCGGTCGCCGAGGAGAACAAGATCTGCGAGGCGGCGATCTGCTACACCGGCGACATTTTGAATTCCGCCCGGCCAAAATACGACCTCAAATACTATACCGATCTCGCGGCGGAGCTGGAGAAGGCCGGCGCCCATATCATCGCCGTCAAGGACATGGCCGGTCTCCTGAAGCCGGCCGCCGCCCGGGTGCTGTTCAAGGCACTGAAGGACGCGACCGACCTGCCGATCCACTTCCACACGCACGACACGTCCGGCATCGCCGCCGCGACGGTGCTGGCGGCGGTCGAGTCCGGCGCCGATATCGTCGATGCGGCGATGGATGCGCTTTCCGGCAACACCTCGCAGCCCTGCCTCGGCTCGATCGTCGAGGCGCTGTCGGGCTCCGAGCGCGACCCCGGGCTGAACCCGGAATGGATCCGCCGCATCTCGTTCTACTGGGAAGCGGTGCGCCACCAATATGCGGCCTTCGAGAGCGACCTCAAGGGGCCGGCCTCTGAAGTCTACCTGCACGAAATGCCCGGCGGCCAGTTCACCAATTTGAAGGAACAGGCCCGCTCGCTCGGCCTCGAGACCCGCTGGCACGAGGTGGCGCAGGCCTATGCCGACGCCAACCAGATGTTCGGCGACATCGTCAAGGTGACGCCGTCCTCGAAGGTGGTCGGTGACATGGCGCTGATGATGGTCTCCCAGGACCTGACGGTTGCCGACGTCGAGAACCCGGCGAAGGACATCGCCTTCCCGGATTCGGTCGTGTCGATGCTGAAGGGCGATCTCGGTCAGCCGCCGGGCGGCTGGCCGGAGGCGCTGCAGAAGAAGGCGCTGAAGGGCGAGGCGCCCTATACCGCGGTGCCGGGTTCGCTGCTGCCGCCGGCCGATCTCGACGCGGAACGCAAGACGATCGAGGAGAAGCTCGGCCGCAGCGTCGATGACTTCGAGTTCGCTTCCTACCTGATGTATCCGAAGGTCTTCACCGACTATGCGCAGGCCTGCGAGACCTATGGTCCGGTCAGCGTGCTGCCGACGCCCGCCTATTTCTACGGCATGGCGCCGGGCGAGGAGCTCTTCGCCGATATCGAGAAGGGCAAGACGCTGGTCATCCTCAACCAGGCGCAGGGCGAGATTGACGAGAAGGGCATGGTAAAGATGTTCTTCGAACTGAACGGCCAGCCGCGCTCGATCAAGGTGCCGGACCGCAACCGCGGCGCTTCCGCCGCCATCCGCCGCAAGGCCGAAGCCGGCAACGCCGCCCATCTCGGCGCGCCGATGCCGGGCGTCATCTCGACCGTCGCGGTTCACCCCGGCCAGCCGGTCAAGGCCGGCGACGTGCTGCTCTCCATCGAGGCGATGAAGATGGAGACGGCGCTGCACGCCGAGAAGGATGGCGTCGTTGCCGAGGTGCTGGTCCGGGCCGGCGATCAGATCGATGCCAAGGATCTGCTGGTGGTGTTTGGCTGATAGGGGCAACCCTTCAATACAAACGGCCGGAGTGATCCGGCCGTTTGTATTTGCTGTAAGGCGAAGGTGGCAACGGTCTGCAGCGGAGCCCAGCTTCCCCCGTCGTCATCCTCGGGCTTGACCCGAGGATCCATGCACGAGCTGCAACCTTCACGGAGCGGTCCACACGCAGGACCCTTGCGACTGGGTTCGGAACGCGATGGACCGGATGCTTGCGTGTGGATCCTCGGGTCAAGCCCGAGGATGACGGTGGAGAGGGGAGATGCCCTCCCTGCTAAGCGTGCGCGCAGCCGTGCCATGGGAAAGCCGTCGTCACGGCGAACATTCTCTCAGATATCATAGCTCATCGGCGCACTGAGCGAGGCGATGAACCTTTTCGTGCGCTCCCGCTCTGGCGTCGAAAAAATCTTGCGCGGCGGGCCGCTTTCGACGACGACGCCGGCGTCGAGGAAGACGACGTGATCGGCGACGCGGGAGGCGAGGCGGAGGTCGTGGGTGGCCATGATCATCGTCGTGCCTTCGCGCGCGAGGCGGCTGAGCACCTCCACCACCTCCTCCGCGAGTTCCGGATCGAGCGCCGAGGTCGGCTCATCGCAGAGGAGAACGCGCGGCGAGGGGGCGAGCGCCCGGGCGATTGCCACGCGCTGCTGCTGGCCGCCGGAGAGCGTCGCCGGCCAGGCGTCGGCCTTGTGGGCCATGCCGACCTTCTCGAGGAGTTCGAGCGCCCGGGTGCGGGCCCGGTCGGCCGGCCATTTGAGAACGGTGACGAGGCCTTCCATGACGTTGCCGAGGGCAGTCTGGTGCGGGAAGAGTTGGAAGTTCTGGAACACCATGCCGGTCTGTCGGCGCAGCCGCTGGATCGCCTGCCAGCCGACCTTGCGGCCGGGGGCGAAGTCAAGCCGCTCGTCGCCGAGGCGGATTGCGCCGCTGGTCGGGATTTCCAACAGGTTGACGCAGCGCAGAAGCGTGCTCTTGCCGCCGCCGGAGGGGCCTACCAAGGCTGTGACGGTTCCTTCCGCCAGGCTGACGCTGATGTCGTTCAGGACCGCGTTGGTGCCGAAGCGCTTTACGATGTGCGTGAGCTCGATCATGCGCGCGCCTCCAGGAAACCGCCATAGCGGGCGAAGCGTTTCTCCAGCTTCACCTGGAGAGCGGAAAGCACGGAACTCATCACAAGATAGATCAGCGCTGCCTCGATATAGAGGATCAGGGGTTCATAGGTCGTGGCGACGATGCGCTGCGCCGTCTGGAAGAGCTCCGGTACGGTGATCGCCGCGGCGAGCGAGGTGTCCTTGACCAGCGATATGAAGGTGTTCGACAGCGGCGGCACGGCAACGCGGCCCGCCTGCGGCAGAATTGTCCGGCGCATCGCCTGGCTCCAGCTCATCCCGATCGAATAGGCGGCTTCCCATTGCCCGCGCGGCACGGAGGAGATCACCGCACGAATGATCTCGGACGTGTAGGCGCCGATGTTCAGCGTGAAGCCGATCAGCGCCGCCGGAAAGGCGTCGAGCAATATGCCGAGGCTCGGCAGGCCGTAGAAGATGACGAAAAGCTGAACGAGCAGCGGCGTGCCGCGGATCACCCAGACATAGAAGCGCGCCACGGCGACGAGGGGCGCCGGTGCGAACAGCCTGACGATGGCGGTGACGAGGCCGAGCAGCAGCCCGAGAACGAAGGAGAGCAGGGTCAGCGGCACCGTGAAGATCAAGCCGGCCCAAAGCAGGGTCGGCAGCGATTCCGCCATGAGGTTCAGCCAGTTGGGCAAGGGGAAGCCTTTCAAGACGCGCGGATCCGCTCCGAGGCCGGAACGGATCGTAACTCATAGGGCGAGATCAGGAAAAGTGGGAAGCGCCTTTCCGCTCGCCGGCGCTTACTTGGACACGTCAGCGCCGAAATATTTCTGCGAGATTTTCTCGTAGGTGCCGTCGGCCTTGATTTCGTTGAGCGCCTTGTTGATGGCTTCGAGCAGCTCCGGTTCGCCCTTGCGGATGATGATGCCCGAATAGTCGGCATCGGCCTGCTCGGCAGCGACCTTCACGGGGGCGTCCGGCTTTTGCTTCTTGAAGTCGAGGAAGGATAGGCTGTCGTTGATGGTCGCGTCGGCGCGGCCGGTCAAGACGAGCTGGATCGACTGGTCGAAGCCGTCAGTGCCGACGAGCTCGGCGCCCGAGGCTTGCGCAAGCTTGCCGAAGTTGCTGGTCAGCGATTGGGCCGACTTCTTGCCCTTCAAGTCGGGGAAGTCCTTGATCTCCTCGTTGTCGGCCTTGACGATCAGCACCGCCTTGGAAGCGATATAGGGCTCGGAAAAGTCGTATTTCTTCTTGCGTTCCTCGGTAATGCCGACCTGATTGATGACGGTGTCGTAGCGGTTGGCGTCGAGGCCGGCGATCAGGCCGTCCCACTTGCCTTCGAGGAACTCGGCCTTGACGCCGAGGCGCTCGGCGACCGCCTGGCCGATCTCGACGTCAAAGCCAACGAGCGTGCCGTTCGCATCATGATAGGTGAAGGGGGCATAGGTGCCCTCGGTGCCGATCTTCAGCACGCCGGCCGATTTGATGTCGTCGAGATTCGACCCTGCCTCGGCCGGCGCAAAGGCGGCAAGTTGCAGCAGGGCGGCAGCGAAAAGTGTCGGAAGGAGCTTCATTGTCTTGTTTCCATCTTTGTTGTTCTCCGGCCCGTCATCCGGATTGCGGGCGAGACTCGCACAAAATCCAGGCCGCCAGAGCGCATAAAAGACCAATCCCCAGCCGGTTCGGTAGAATATTTTCTCAGGCGAACCGTCCGCCGCCGGAACGAACCCCATTAGAACCTTCAGGCGGCGTGCCTGTTCCCAATGATCCAAGGTTGAATCTGCACGGCAAGAGTGTTACTCACGTTTAAAGCGATTCATGCACGTTTATGCACGATTAGGAAAATGGCGATCGAACTGCTGCTCCGCGAAAGAAAATCCCTGATCCGGGAGCGCCTGAGAACCAATGGCCGCGTTCTGGCGGCGGATCTCGCGCGCGAACTCAACGTTTCCGACGACACGATTCGGCGCGACTTGCGCGAAATGGCCGCGGCTGGTCTTTGCGAGCGCGTCTATGGCGGCGCCCTGCCGATCGCTCCGGACGCAGGCTCGTTAAGCGAGCGAGCGGCGCTCGCTCCGGAACGCAAGGCGGTGCTGGCGCGGGCATCGGTCGGCTTCATAGAGCGCGGCATGACCGTGTTTGTCGATGCGGGCTCGACCAATCTGGCGATCGCCCGGGTGATCGCCCCGGACCTCACGGCGACGATCGTCACCAACACGCCGCTGATCGCCTCCGCCTTGATGGAAAAGCCGGGGCTCGACCTTATCCTGATCGGCGGACCCCTCGACCGTGCGGTCGGCGCGGCGGTCGGGGCGAGGGCACAGCGTGACGCCGCGTTGCTGCGGCCCGATCTCTGCCTTCTCGGGACATGCGGTGCCGACGCCGAGGCGGGGCTGACGGCCTTCCATTTCGAGGATGCGGAATTCAAGCGGCTGATCGCCTCGCGCAGCCGCTCGGTGCTTGCCGCCATCACGACGGACAAGCTCGGCACGGCCGCGCCGCATGCCGTGGTCGGTATCGACGCCGGTTCGACTCTCATCCTCGAGGCGGATGCACCGGAAGCCGAGATCGCCGCATTCACCGCGCGAGGGGCACGTGTCGTTCTTGCGGGCGAGCGCGCCGGATGAGCATCGCGGCACAGCCCGAACGGCAAACGTATCAGAATCAGTTTGAGCCGGCTTGTCCGGCAGCGGAAAGTTAACAATGGATCAGCGCACAGACACCGCCCCGAAGGTCGCAGTCCGACAGGGCTACATGTCGAAGAACCGGCTCGCCGTCTCCCTCCTGTTCCTGATGAACGGCTTCGTCACCGGCAGCTGGGCCCCGAAGATCCCCGAATTCAAGGATCGGCTCGGGATCGGCGAGAGTGTGCTCGGCCTCCTTATCCTCGTGTTCGGCATCGGCTCGCTGGTGCTGATGCCGATCGCCGGTGGCTACATTGCTCGCATCGGCTCGCAGAAGGTGGCCAAGGCCACGGCGATCATCCTCTCGCCCCTGCTGCTCGTGCTGACGCTGGTGCCGAACGTCTGGGCGGCGGCGCTCGGCATGTTCCTGCTCGGCGGCTTCGTCGGCGCCATGGACGTGGCGATGAATGCCAATGCCGTCGAGGTCGAGAAATCGATGCGCCGCGCCATCATGTCCTCCTGCCACGCCTATTGGAGCCTCGGCGGTCTGATCGGCGCCGGCATCGGCGGCTTCCTGATGGCCCGCGTCGGCGTCCTGCCGCATGCGATCGTGGTGACTTGCCTCTGCGCCGCGATCCTTGCTGCTGCCTGGCCGATGATCCTTGCAGATCAGCCGCATCCCGCGGCCGCCAAGGAGAAGCTCAGACTGCCGATGACGCCGCTGCCGTGGCTTGTCGGCCTGATGGCGCTGTTCTCCATGGTGCCGGAAGGGGCTGTGCTCGACTGGGGCGCCCTCTATCTCCGCAATGAACTCGGCGCCTCGGTCGAGCTATCGGGCTTCGGCTTTGCCGCCTTCTCGGCGACGATGGCGGCGATGCGTTTTGCAGGCGACCATGTGCGCGATCGCTTCGGGGCGACGACGACGCTGCGCGTCTGCACCGTCACTGCGCTGGTGGGAATGGTTCTGGCGGGGCTTGCGCCGAATGCGGCCTTAGCGGTTCTCGGTTTTGCCATCGCCGGCATCGGCATTTCCAACATGGTGCCGATCGCCTTTTCGGCCGGCGGCAACATGCCCGGCCTGCAGCCGGGCATCGGCCTCGCCGTCGCGACCACCATGGGCTATTCCGGCATGCTGTTCGCGCCGTCGCTGATCGGCTTCATTGCCGAGCACAGCGGTTTCGCGGTGATCTTCGCATCGCTCCCCGTTCTCTTCGTCGTCGTACTTCTCCTGGCGCACCACGCCGTTCATGCGGATCAAGGCGGGGAGCATTAGATCGCCGTTGCACGGAACGCGGCTGGCACAGGCGACTGCCCCTCAACCGGCCTGCCGGCCACGTTCTCCCGCAGGCGAGGCGAAGGTGACTCGCGGCTTGTTCCGAACTCCCTCGTCCGCTCGGCGTATGCTGTCGGCCGTGCTCTGCGGCGAAAGGGGAGCGAGGCTTGCGGCAGACCCCTTCTCCCCGCCTGCGGGGAGAAGGTCGCGGCAGCGGGATGAGGGGCGCTTCCCGCGCCGTCGGTCGCCGCCATCAATTCGCCGTCAGCGCATGATGTTGCCGTTGACAAGTACGCTTTCCTTCGCCACCTGAATGACGAAAGCCGGAGCGGTTTCCGTATCACGCTCCGCCCGCGGGATCCAAAAAGAGGCCTTCATGTCTTCTGCCTTCGATTTCGAGCCAAAGCCGCGCCGTGCCTCGGTCGCCGTCGATGTCGGCGGCGTCATCGTGGGCGGTGCCGCGCCGGTCGTCGTCCAGTCGATGACGAATACGGATACGGCCGATATTGACGCGACGGTCGCGCAGGTGGCGGCTCTTCACAAAGCGGGCTCGGAACTGGTGCGGATCACCGTCGACCGCGACGACAGTGCGGCCGCCGTGCCGAAGATCCGCGAGAGGCTGCTGCGGCTCGGCATGGACGTGCCGCTCGTCGGCGACTTCCACTATATCGGCCACAAGCTCCTGGCCGACCATCCGGCCTGCGCCGAGGCGCTCGCCAAATACCGCATCAATCCGGGCAATGTCGGCTTCAAGGACAAGAAGGACAAGCAGTTCGCCGAGATCATCGAGATGGCGATCCGCTACGACAAGCCCGTGCGCATCGGGGTGAACTGGGGCTCTCTCGACCAGGAACTGCTGACGCGGCTGATGGACGAGAACCAGGCCGCGGGCTCGCCGCTGACGGCGCAAGAGGTGACGCGCGAAACGATCGTGCAGTCGGCTCTCCTCTCGGCGGAATTGGCGGAAGAGCTCGGCCTTCCGCGCAACCGCATCATCCTCTCCGCCAAGGTCTCCGGCGTTCAGGACCTGATCGCCGTCTATGCGATGCTTGCCGCCCGCTCCGACCATGCACTGCATCTCGGGCTTACCGAGGCCGGCATGGGCACCAAGGGCATCGTCGCCTCCTCGGCCTCGCTCGGCATCCTGATGCAGCAGGGGATCGGCGACACGATCCGCATCTCGCTCACCCCCGAGCCCGGCGGCGACCGCACCCGCGAGGTACAGGTGGCGCAGGAGCTCCTGCAGGTGATGGGCTTCCGCCAGTTCATTCCCGTCGTCGCCGCCTGTCCCGGCTGCGGCCGCACCACCTCCACCGTCTTCCAGGAACTTGCCCAGAAGATCCAGGAGGACATCCGCGCCAGCATGCCAGTCTGGCGCGAGAAGTATCCGGGCGTCGAGGCGCTGAAGGTCGCCGTCATGGGCTGCATCGTCAATGGCCCCGGCGAGAGCAAGCATGCCGATATCGGCATTTCGCTGCCCGGCACCGGCGAGATGCCGGCCGCACCGGTCTTCATCGACGGCCAGAAGGCGATGACCTTGCGCGGCCCGAAGATCGCCGAGGACTTCCAGCTTCTCGTTGCCGACTATATCGAGAAACGCTTCGGCCACGGCCAGGCGGCGGCGGAGTAGCGCCGTTATCTGCCCCTCATCCGGCCTGCCGGCCACCTTCTCCCCGCAAGCGGGGCGAAGGGGACTTGCGGTGACGCTTCAACCCCCTCGCGCCGTTTGCGGGGGAGGGCTGGTCCTCGGGTTTAACCCGGGTTAAATCCGAGGAGAGGGGCGGCCGCACTCGCTCGAGACAGGCCGCGGCCTCAGAGAACCTCGTCGAGCGCCGCGACCAGTCTTGCGCATTCCTCGTCGGTGCCGATGGTGATCCGCAGGAAGTCCGCGATTCGCGGCTTGGCGAAATGGCGGACGATGACGGCGCGTTCGCGCAGCTTCGCGGCCAGCGTCTGTCCTTCATGGTCCGGATGACGGGCGAAGACGAAATTCGCCTGCGACGGCAGGACCTCGAAGCCGCGCCTTTCCAACTCATTGGTCAACCTCGCGCGCGTCGCGATGATCTTGCCGCGGGTTGCCTCGAACCATGCGTCGTCCTTGATCGCAGCCGTCGCACCGGCCTGGGCGGCGCGGCCAAGCGGGTAGGAATTGAAGCTGTCCTTTACGCGCTCGAGCGCCTCGATCAGCGCGCGCTGGCCGATGGCGAAACCGACACGCAGGCCGGCCAGGGCCCGCGACTTGGAAAAGGTCTGCACGACCAGCAGGTTGTCGTATTTCGGCACGAGGGCGATCGCCGATTCGCCGCCGAAGTCGATATAGGCCTCGTCGATCACCACCGGCTGGTCGGGGTGCTCCGCCACCAGTCTTTCGATCTCGGCAAGCGGTAGGCCGATGCCGGTCGGCGCGTTGGGATTGGGAAGGATGATCGCGCCTGAGGCGCGGCGATAGTCGGCAATGTCGATGCGGAAGGCCGCATTGAGCGGCACTTCGATCGCTTCGATGCCGAAGAGCCCCGCATAGGTCGGATAGAAGCTGTAGGAAATGTCCGGATAGAGCAGCGGCTCGTCGTGCTTCAGCAGTGCGGCGAAGGCGTGCGCCAGCACCTCGTCGGACCCGTTGCCGACGAAGACCTCGCCGGCCGAGACGCCATAGCGTGCGGCGATCGCCTCCCTCGGGCCCAGTGCGACCGGATCCGGATAGAGCCGGAGATCGGCGCTTGCCGCCGTCCGGATCGCCTCGAGCGCCTGCTCCGAGGGCCCGTAGGGGCTCTCATTGGTGTTGAGCTTGACGAGGTTTGCGATGCGCGGCTGCTCGCCCGGAACATAGGGCTTCAGCGTCGAAACGATCGGCGACCAGAATTTGCTCATTTTAGTTCAGTTCCTCCGGTTCGCGATGAAACGGGCGGTTTCGACGAGAACGGCCGAACGGCTGCCGTAGGGCGCCAGCAGTTCTTCCGCCTCGACCACCAGTCTTTCAAGCTCTCGTTCGGCCCAGGACTGGCCGTGTAGGGCGACGAGCGTGCCCTTGCCGCGGGCGGCGTCCTTGCCGGTGGCCTTGCCCATGGCCTCGGCGTCGGCGGTGAGGTCGAGAAGGTCGTCGGCAAGCTGGAAGGCAAGGCCGATCTTCTCACCGAAGGCGCGCAGGCTTCTGCGATCCTCGGCCGCGGCGTCGGCAATGATCGCCCCCGCCTCGCAGGCGAAGCGGAGGAGGGCGCCGGTCTTCATCGCCTGCAGCGTGACGATCCCCGCCTCGTCGGGGGCATCCTTCTCGGCGGCGAGGTCGAGCGCCTGGCCGCCCGCCATACCGCCATGGCCGGCGGCGCGCGCCAACGCAAGCACAAGCGCCGTCTTCTGGCGGTCGGCAAGCGGCGTTTCCGGTGCCGCGATGATGTCGAAGGCAAAGGTCAGGAGACTGTCGCCGGCAAGGATCGCCGTTGCTTCGTCGAAGGCAATGTGCACGGTCGGCTGACCGCGCCTCATATCGTCGTCGTCCATCGGCGGCAGATCGTCATGGACGAGCGAATAGCAATGCACGCATTCGAGCGCCGCACCGATTTTGATCGCTGCCTCGGCGCTGCCGCCGAGAAGGGCGGTGCTTTCGGTGACGAGGAACGGGCGCAGCCGCTTGCCGCCGTTGAGCACGCCGTGGCGCATGGCCTCGAGCAGCCGTGGCGGGCGGGCAATTTCGTCCGTCTGGGCGGCAGGTCCGAGGAGTCTGGAAAGCTGGCTCTCCACCGCCAGCGCCGCGGCCTTGAGGCGCTGCGCAAAAAATGTTGTCTCGTCTTGCATGAGAGGCTCTTTGGCACGGGGAAGAGCGGCTTTCAACGGACTTTGTAGTCGCAGTTCCCGCGTTTTGTTCGGGATGAGTGCACAGCCGCCCTTGTCTTTCTCGGAGAAAGGCCGTTCAACTTTCGCGTTTCATGAAATAAGAGTGGGGGAATGGACAGAGGGGTAGACAGTCAGGCGGTGGACATCGTTCCGGAAGAACGCGAGGAGGGCGAGTTGTCCGCCGGCCGCTGGTCCACCTTGCGCCGCACCTGGCGAACGCGGCGCCGGCGTCTCGTTCTCGCGGCACTCTCCATTCTCCTGCTTCCCTACCTGCTTATCTTCGTCTACCTCGCCGATTTCATCCATCCTGTTTCCACATTGATGTTGCGCGACCTCGTGCTGCTGCGCGGCTATGACCGGCAGTGGGTGGAGTTCGACGATATCGCGCCGGTTCTCGTCCAGTCAGTGATGATGTCCGAGGACGGCCAGTTCTGCGCTCACAACGGGGTCGACTGGACGCAGATGCGCGGCGTCGTCGAGGATGCGCTGGATGGCGAGCAGACCCGCGGCGCCAGCACCATTCCGATGCAGACGGTCAAAAACCTCTATCTCTGGAACGGCCGCTCCTTCATTCGCAAGGGCTTGGAACTGCCGCTCGCCGTCGTCGCCGATCTCGTCTGGAGCAAGCGGCGGATGATGGAAATCTACCTGAATGTCGCCGAGTGGGGCGACGGCATCTACGGCGTCGAAGCCGCCGCACGGCATCATTTCGGCGTTTCCGCCGCCAAGCTTTCGCGCCGCCAGGCCGCTCTCCTCGCCGTAGCGCTCCCCAATCCGATCGACCGCAATGCCGGCAAGCCGGGGCGGGGATTGAGGCGTCTCGCCTCGGTGATCGAGCGCCGCGCCGGCCGGTCCGGCGACTACATCACATGTCTTTATGATTGAGATGAAGGCAATTCATTGGTCCTGCCGCCGGTGATGTGGCAATCCTCTCGCCGAAATCAAATTCAGTGAGGGATCCATGGCCAAGCTCGTTCTTTATGTCGGCAACAAGAATTATTCGTCCTGGTCGCTTCGGCCATGGCTGGCGCTCGAAGGCTGCGGCATCCCCTTCGAAGACGTCGTCATTCCTTTCGACTTTCCGGCGGGAAACCCGAAATTTCACGAGATCTCGCCGACGGGGCGCGTGCCGGTGCTTCACCACGGCGATACGCGCGTCTGGGAATCGCTGGCGATCATCGAGTACGCGGCCGAGCTCTTCCCGGAAGCCGGCCTCTGGCCGGAGGACCGCGAGGACCGGGCGCGGGCGCGCAGCTATTCGATGGAGATGCTCTCCGGCTTCCGTGCGTTGCGCGGCGCCTGCCCGATGAACATCCGCCGGTCGGTGAAGGCGATCGAGCTTCCCGATGGGGTCATGGCGGATGTTGCGCGGATCGAAGCGATCTGGCGGGAAGCGATCGCCCGCTCCGGCGGACCGTTTCTCTTTGGCCGTTTCACCGCCGCCGACGCGATGTTTGCCCCCGTCGTCAACCGTTTGGAAGTGTACGAACTGACGATCGATCCGGGAACGCTCGCCTACATGGAAGCCGTCAAGTCGCACCCGGCCTTCCGCAAGTGGGAGGAGGCGGCCAAGGCAGAGCCGTGGATCGTGCCAGAGGACGAGGCTTGAAGCCGGAGCGGACGCGGACGGAGAACCGCTTCACACTTTTCCTCGACCCGCTCCCATTCGAAAATTTGCGCGCGGGGACTGGTCAAACCGTGGTCGGCCATGTATAAGCGCGCGAAATTTCCGAGATCGACATCTGTTTGACCCGGCCATTTTCGGCTGCTGAACAGTGTTTTGCCCGATAAGTGGAGAATGAAATGGCTGTACCGAAAAGAAAAACGAGCCCGTCCAAGCGTGGCATGCGCCGTTCCGCTGACGCCCTCAAGGCTCCGACCTACGTCGAAGACAAGAACTCCGGCGAACTGCGCCGTCCGCACCACATCGACCTGAAGACCGGCATGTATCGCGGCCGTCAGGTGCTGACGCCGAAGGAAAACGCATAAGCGTTTCCGCTGGCGGATGAAGTTCGAAGGGTCGGCTCTGCCGGCCCTTTTTTCGTCGCTGCGGTCGGGATCATCCTTGAGAACCCCTCCCGACCCCAGGGGAGGGTCGGGGAGGGAATCTTCGTTCGCGAGGAAATTGGACGTCAGCCCAAGTTGTCGAGCTTCGTTTGCAATGCGCGCAGTTGTTCCTTGAGCTCGTCGATGTCCTTCGCCTCGGCCTTCTTGCTTTCCTTGGCCGGAGGAGCGGCCATGAAGGGCGAGAACATCTGCATCGCCTGATGGAACATTTCGGTGTTGCGCTTGACCTGCTCCTCGACGAGCTGCAGCGGTACCTGCAGGTTCTTGCCGAGCGGCGTGTCGCCGAAAGCCTTGTTGATCTGCTCGCGCATTTGGGCCTGCTGTTCCGTGAAGGCCTGCATCGAATGTTCGAGGTAGCTCGGCACGACCATCTGCATCTGATCGCCGTAGAAGGAAATAAGCTGGCGCAGGAAGGAAATCGGCAGAAGCGTGTTGCCGGTCTTCGATTCCTGCTCGAAAATGATCTGCGTCAGCACGGAATGGGTGATGTCTTCGCCGGACTTGGCGTCCTGCACGATGAAGTCCTCGCCCCTCTTCACCATCACCGCCAGATCGTCGAGGGTTACATAGGTGCTCGTGCCGGTATTATAGAGCCGCCGGTTGGCGTATTTCTTGATAACGATCTGGCCTTCGTTCTTCGCCATCAGGGTCTCCTCTACCCATCATCCCGTCTTTATTGTGTTTTTTAAGAGTATCCGCAAAAGAGCGCCGCTGACAATCTCTTTGTGCGTTGCGGCGACGCAGGTGCAAAAGGTGATGAACGGCGCCGGCCGTGAAGCTTTTGTTGCAGAGCATCAAGGCGTTTGACTTGCGCTCCTGGCTTTGCCAGTCTGCTCGTCCAGGCAAAGGAAACAAGAGGAAACGTCCCATGAGCAATCCCTCCATCGTGATCGCCAGCGCCGCTCGCACCGCAGTCGGGTCCTTCAACGGCGCCTTCGGCAACACTCCCGCTCATGAACTGGGTGCAACGGTCATCAAGGCGGTCCTCGAACGGGCCGGAGTCGAGGCGGGCGAGGTCGACGAGGTGATCCTCGGCCAGGTGCTGCCGGCCGGCGAGGGGCAGAACCCGGCGCGTCAGGCGGCGATCAAGGCCGGTCTGCCGCAGGAAAAGACCGCCTGGGGCATGAACCAGCTCTGCGGCTCGGGCTTGCGCGCCGTCGCCCTCGGCATGCAGCAGATCGCCACCGGCGATGCGAACATCATCGTTGCCGGCGGCATGGAGTCGATGTCGATGGCGCCGCATTGCGCGCATTTGCGCGGCGGCGTCAAGATGGGCGACTACAAGATGATCGACACGATGATCAAGGACGGCCTGACCGACGCCTTCTACGGCTACCACATGGGCATCACCGCCGAGAACGTCGCGCGCAAGTGGCAGCTTACCCGCGAGGAGCAGGACGAATTCGCGCTTCGTTCGCAGAACAAGGCGGAAGCCGCACAGAAGGCCGGCCGGTTCGCCGACGAAATCGTTCCCTTCGTCGTCAAGACCCGTAAGGGCGACGTGACCGTCGACCAGGACGAATATATCCGCCATGGCGCCACGCTGGATTCGGTCGCCAAGCTCAGGCCCGCCTTCGACAAGGAAGGCACGGTAACCGCCGGCAATGCCTCCGGGCTCAATGACGGCGCGGCCGCGACGCTGCTGATGACCGAGGCGGAAGCCTCCAGGCGCGGCATTCAGCCGCTCGCCCGCATCGTCTCCTGGGCAACCGCCGGCGTCGATCCGCAGATCATGGGCACCGGCCCGATCCCGGCCTCCCGCAAGGCGCTCGAGAAGGCCGGCTGGGCGATCGGCGACGTCGAACTCGTCGAGGCCAACGAAGCCTTCGCGGCCCAGGCCTGCGCGGTCAACAAGGATCTCGGCTGGGATCCGTCGATCGTCAACGTCAACGGCGGCGCGATCGCCATCGGCCATCCGATCGGCGCGTCTGGCGCCCGGGTTCTGAACACGCTGCTCTTCGAGATGAAGCGGCGCGGCGTTTCCAAGGGCCTTGCGACCCTCTGCATCGGCGGCGGCATGGGCGTCGCCATGTGCGTCGAGCGCCTGTAGCAGTTCACGGCATGCAAGGGCATCCGCCCTGTTTGATCGAGCGTGCGGCCTGGAGCTCCGGGCCGCCGAAGGACAATTTTTGACAGTTAACCCAAGTGGGAGGCAAAGATGAGCAGGGTAGCATTGGTTACGGGTGGGTCCCGCGGTATCGGCGCTGCGATTTCGGTGGCACTGAAGGCGGCGGGCTACAAGGTGGCCGCCAACTATGCCGGAAATGACGAAAAGGCCCAGGCCTTCAAGCAGGAAACCGGCATTCCGGTCTATAAATGGGACGTCTCCAGCTATCAGGCCTGCGTTGACGGCATCGCCAAGGTGGAGGCGGATCTCGGGCCGGTCGACGTTCTCGTCAACAATGCCGGCATCACCCGCGACGCGATGTTTCACAAGATGACGCCGGAACAGTGGGGCGAAGTCATCAACACCAACCTCACCGGCCTCTTCAACATGACCCATCCCGTCTGGTCGGGCATGCGCGACCGCGGCTTCGGCCGCGTCATCAACATCTCGTCGATCAACGGCCAGAAGGGGCAGATGGGCCAGGCGAACTATTCCGCAGCCAAGGCCGGCGATCTCGGCTTTACCAAGGCGCTGGCGCAGGAGGGCGCGGCTAAGGGCGTGACCGTCAATGCGATATGCCCCGGCTATATCGGCACGGAGATGGTGCGCGCGGTACCGGAGAAGGTGCTGAACGAAAGGATCATCCCGCAGATCCCGGTCGGCCGCCTCGGCGAGCCTGACGAGATCGCCCGCTGCGTCGTGTTCCTGGCATCCGACGAGTCGGGCTTCATCACCGGCTCGACGATCTCGGCGAATGGCGGGCAGTATTTCGCCTGACACCCGCGGACTCTCGGCATCATGCGGCGCTCTTCGGGGCGCCGCTTTCCTTTTCCGTCCGTTGCCCGAGCTGCGGCGCGGCGTCGGGCGGGACCGGACTCGCGGCCGGTGATCCCCGACACACTATATCTGGTAGCGCACTAAGCAGACGTCGCGCCGTTGCCGCCCGGAAGGGAGAGTCGCACCGATTCATCCGGCTGTCCGAAATGGCGATTCCTATTCCGGGATTCGAGGCGGCAAAAATGCAATTTTGGTCAAAATTTTTCAGCTGTTCCAGAGTCTTGGATTCGGAATCCTTTGAACCGGTTGCGTCATCGGACGCCGGAAAGCGGGCGCTTGAGAAGCGTGAAGCGCGCGCCTCGTCAACAGATTCAGCATATGGTGCGATTCGGCTCGACGTGGTCTATATGTAGCCGTGAACATACAGAGAATCGGCGCGAGTCAGCGATTCGTCTCCGATTCGTTCCACCGCTGTTCCAAGTGGCGATATTCGCATGGAAACTGAGCCCCAAGATATGGCCGGCAACAGCCTGGATTGTTTTATTGCTCGCGCCCCCTTGCGCTCGCGCTCGTGCATGGGCATCTGTTGCCCGCCGGGGTGCTGGCGCCCCGCTCCTACTGCATGTACCTTAAATCGGAGCCGATTTAAGGATAAAAACATGCAGCAATCAGAAGTGCTGCAGCGACCTTTGTGCGTGTGGAAGACGTGCGGCGCTGTGGGGCATTTTGCAGTCAGGTGGACTCACCTGACGTTGCACAAATGCGGCAAAGACAAAAAGATAGATCGGGAGCGCGAACGCATGTGAGCGAATCCCGCTCTAGAGACTGCCCGGGATCGATGACCTTGTCCTTTCAATCCATGATCCTGAGCGGCCGCGGGGTTGCCGCGGTCCTCGGACCCACCAATACCGGCAAGACGCATTATGCCATCGAGCGCATGGTCGCGCATGACAGCGGCGTCATCGGGTTGCCTTTGCGATTGCTTGCTCGCGAGGTCTATACGCGCCTCGTCGAGAAGGTCGGGCACCACAATGTCGCGCTGATCACCGGCGAGGAAAAGATTGCGCCGCATCGCGCCCGCTATTCGGTCTGCACGGTGGAGGCGATGCCGCGCGAAACGACGGCTTCCTTCGTCGCGATCGACGAGGTGCAGCTCGCCGGCGACCTCGAGCGCGGTCACATCTTCACCGACAGGCTCCTGCATCTGCGCGGACGGGGAGAGACGCTCCTCCTCGGTGCCGCGACCATGCGGCCGATCCTCGAGCATCTTCTGCCCGGCATCACGGTGGTCGAACGGCCACGCATGTCGCAGCTTCTCTATGCCGGCTCGAAGAAGATCACCCGGCTGCCGCATCGCTCGGCGATCGTCGCCTTTTCGGCCGACGAGGTCTATGCCATCGCCGAGCTCATCCGGCGGCAGCGCGGCGGCGCCGCGGTGGTGCTCGGCGCGCTCTCGCCGCGGACCCGCAATGCCCAGGTGGCGCTCTATCAGGAGGGCGACGTCGACTATCTGGTGGCGACCGACGCTATCGGCATGGGGCTCAATCTCGATGTCGACCACGTCGCCTTCGCCCAGGATCGCAAGTTCGACGGCTACCAATACCGCAACCTCAATCCGGCCGAGCTCGCCCAGGTTGCCGGCCGCGC
The DNA here is from genome assembly GCF_002288505.1 of Sinorhizobium sp. CCBAU 05631. Classification (NCBI taxonomy): domain Bacteria; kingdom Pseudomonadati; phylum Pseudomonadota; class Alphaproteobacteria; order Hyphomicrobiales; family Rhizobiaceae; genus Sinorhizobium; species Sinorhizobium sp. CCBAU 05631. The sequence continues at coordinate 3,537,539 of NZ_CP023063.1, read as the reverse complement.
CGGCCGACACATCCGCGACGGCACCTTCGGAGTGACGGGCCGCGTCGACCCCTTCGAGGACGAGCTCGTGCACCGGATCGAATCGCACGAATTCGATCCGGTCCGGGTGCTGCAATGGCGCTCCAAGGCCGTCGACTATTCCTCGCTGAAGGCGCTGAAGCACAGCCTCGAGGCGGCACCGGCCGTATCCGGTCTGACGCGGGCCCTTCCGGCCGTCGACCAGCAGGCGCTCGAGCACCTGGCGCGCTATCCGGAAGTCGTCGACGTCGCCACGACCGCGGAACGGGTTGAGAAGCTGTGGGAAGCCTGTGCGCTTCCCGATTACCGCCGCATCACGCCGGCGCAGCACGCCGACCTGATCGCGAGCATCTATGCCGATCTCGTCCGCCATGGCGCTGTCAATGAGGACTTCATGGCCGAGCAGGTCCGCCGCGCCGACCATACGGATGGCGAGATTGACACACTTTCGGCGCGAATCGCGCAGATCAGGACCTGGACCTATGTGTCCAACCGGCCCGGGTGGCTTGCCGATCCGACACACTGGCAAGAAAAGACGCGGGAAATCGAAGATCGATTGTCCGACGCGTTACATGAAAGGTTGACGAAACGCTTCGTTGACCGCAGGACATCTGTGCTCATGAAGCGCCTGAGAGAGAATGCGATGCTGGAAGCAGAAATCAGTGTGAATGGTGATGTCTTCGTCGAAGGGCACCACGTGGGTCAGCTAACCGGTTTTCGGTTCACGCTCGTGGCCGGCAGCGAAGGAACGGATGCCAAGGCTGTCCAGGGTGCTGCCCAAAAGGCGCTGGCGCTGGAATTCGAGGCGCGCGCCGCCCGCCTGCATGCGGCCGGCAACAACGATCTGGCGCTCTCGTCGGACGGACTCGTGCGCTGGCTCGGCGATCCCGTGGCGCGGCTTGCGGCAAGCGACCACGTCATGCGGCCCCGCGTCATCCTGCTCGCCGACGAGCAGCTGCAGGCGAATGCCCGCGACCACGTCGTGGCGCGGATCGAGCGCTTCGTGAACCATCACATCAGCACGGTCCTGAAGCCGCTCGACGACATCTCGCGCGCCGAGGATCTCGAAGGCCTGGCGAAGGGTCTCGCCTTCCAGCTCGTCGAGAATCTCGGCGTCCTCTTCCGCCGCGACGTCGCCGAAGAGGTGAAGTCTCTCGACCAGGAGAGCCGGGCGTCGATCCGCAAATACGGCGTCCGCTTCGGCGCCTACCACATCTTCCTTCCGGCGCTCCTGAAGCCGGCGCCTGCGGAGCTGATCACGCTTCTCTGGGCGCTGAAGAACGACGGCCTCGACAAGCCGGGCTACGGCGAACTGATCCCCATGCTTGCCGCCGGCCGGACCTCGGTCGTCACCGACGCGTCCTTCGAGCGGACCTTCTACAAGCTTGCCGGCTTCCGCTATCTCGGCAAGCGCGCCGTTCGGATCGATATCCTGGAGCGTCTCGCCGACCTCATCCGCCCGCTCCTGCAATGGAAGCCGGGCGCAACGCCGCGGCCGGACGGCGCCTATGACGGCCGCCGTTTCACGACGACGACCTCGATGCTCTCGATCCTCGGCGCGACCCCCGACGACATGGAAGAGATCCTCAAGGGTCTCGGCTATCGCGCCGACAGCGTGACCGCCGAGGAAGCGGCGGCCTTTCTGGCAAAGCAGGACGGCACGCCGGCGGAGGCCGCGCCGACCGACGAGGCGGCCGGGGAGCATGTCGAAGCCGATGCGGACGCCGCGGCGGAACCTGCCGAGGAGGATGCGGCACCGGCGGAAGTGGATTCGGCAGAAGCCGCTCCGGCCGAGGCAGAAGCCGCCTCGACGGAGGCGACCAGCGACGAGTCTCCCGTGGCGGAGCAGCCGGAAGAGCCGGCCGAGCCGAAGCCGGTGCTTCTGTGGCGGCCGGGCACGCGTCAGGACAACCAGCGCAGCGGCCGCCATCAGGGAGACCAGCGCCGCGGCGGCCAGCGCCACGGTGAGCGTCACGGTCAGGGCGAGGCAAGGGAAGGCGGCCGCAAGGGCGGTGCACCGGCGCGCGGCAAGGCTCAGGACGGCAAGCCGGGCGGCCAGCGCAAGGAGCGCCAGGACCGTCACGAGCGACATGAGCGTCACGACCGGTCGGACCGGTCTGGCAAGTTCGACAGCCGCCCGCCGCGCAAGGAGAAGCCGATCGATCCGGATTCGCCCTTCGCGAAGCTCGCCGCGCTCAAGGAGCAACTGAAAAAGTAGGCGGACCATGGAGAAACAGCCAGCCTCATCGCCTGCCGCGCGCCAGCGGCTCGACAAGTGGCTGTTCTTCGCCCGGCTGATCAAATCGCGCTCGCTCGCCCAGAAGGCGATCGAGGCCGGCCATGTGGCCGTCAACGGCGTTCGGACGACGCAGCCGTCGGCGCAGATCAAGGCCGGCGACAGGCTGGAGCTTTCGCTCGAACGGCGCGACCTCGTCGTGCGGGTCCTGCTGCCAGGTAACCGGCGAGGTCCCTATGAGGAGGCGCGGCTGCTTTACGAGGACCTGACGCCGCCCGCACCCGCCGAGCGTCGCACAGCCTTTGAACAGGCAACCCGCGATCGCGGCGCAGGACGGCCGACGAAACAGGAGCGGCGCGAGACGGACCGGCTGAGGCCCGATTTCGGCGACGACGACTAGCGTCCTCCATCGTGGTTTGGGCGGCGGTCGTGGTACGGGAGATGCCGTCGCGGCTGTCCTCTGAGGGGCCGTCCAGCAACTTTGGATGCTTCGATCCGATAGTCCGGCGATGCTGGAAAACTCTGCCCTTTTCGCGGCAAAAGGCGAGTGGATTATTCTTGCAAAGGCCGCTTAAAGCCTTTACGTCACAAGCCATGTTGCAGCACCCCGCGCCGTTCGGGCGCGCAAGGGTCGCTGTGTGAAATTTGAAATGCTGCATGGTCTTATCCTTGAACCGGTGCCGATTTAAGGAACCCTGCAGGAGGTGGCACTTGCGGTTTGCTTCGGGCAGCTATGCGCGCCGGACATTCCTAGCATGCGCGGACGATCGAGCATTGCCGACTGCCATCTGATGAGAGCATTGGCTGGAGTACCTCATGACGTATGTCGTGACCGACAATTGCATTCGCTGCAAGTACACGGACTGCGTGGAAGTCTGCCCGGTGGACTGCTTCTACGAGGGCGAGAACTTTCTCGTCATCCATCCGGACGAGTGCATCGATTGCGGCGTGTGCGAACCGGAATGTCCCGCAAATGCGATCAAGCCGGATACCGAGCCAGGCCTCGACATGTGGTTGAAATTGAACGCCGATTTTGCGACGCAGTGGCCGAACATCACGGTCAAGCGCGACCCTCTGCCGGAAGCGAAGGAGATGGACGGCGTCGAAGGGAAGTACGAGCAGTATTTCTCCGAGAAGCCCGGCCAGGGCGACTGAGGCCCGGCCGCTCGGTTCGCCGCGGCTGACGGAGCGCTAAACGCGCGAGGCCGCAAATCTGGGGAAATCCCATCGGTGCCTCGCAGGTGCGAGCATGGCGGCTTGATCGTTGCCATGCAGCAAATTATTGATTTCCGCTCTTTTTTATGATAGGTTCCAGACACTGATCCACAGAGGGTGCTTTTGCGCGCCCGAAAACCAGCACGAAAGCAAATCGATTTCCACGGCGCGGCACTTTCAAAATAGGCAACGTTCCGTTGCTCGTGACTGCGACGCAAGAAGCCGTTTGCATTTCGTTGGACGGACCAGGATTGACCCCACCCGGCGGTATCCCCGTCTATCCGGGCCTCACGACCCGGCCCGGCCGATCGAGGCCGGTGCGCACTAGGGAGTGTTTGAAACGAATGACGACCCAGCAGAAAAAATCTTCAACGCGCCAAGGCTTCAAGACCGGTGAATCGATCGTTTATCCGGCTCATGGCGTTGGTCAGATCGTGGCGATTGAGGAGCAGGAAGTCGCCGGCATGAAGCTCGAGCTTTTTGTCATCGATTTCGAAAAGGACAAGATGCGTCTCAAGGTGCCGGTGGCTAAGGCCGTCAGCATCGGGATGCGCAAACTGTCCGAAACCGATTTCGTCGACCGCGCATTGAAGGTTGTGCAGGGCAAGGCACGCGTGAAGCGGACCATGTGGTCGCGTCGCGCGCAGGAATACGATGCCAAGATCAATTCCGGCGATCTCATTTCCATCGCGGAAGTGGTGCGCGATCTTTATCGTGCGGAAAACCAGCCGGAACAGTCCTATTCCGAGCGCCAGCTCTACGAAGCCGCTCTCGACCGCATGGCGCGCGAAATCGCTGCCGTGAACAAGATGTCGGAAACGGAAGCCGTGCGCCTCGTCGAAGCCAATCTGAACAAGGGGCCGAAGCGCGGCAAGGCCATCGAGGAAGACGAGCAGGACGAAGCCGCCTGACCGGCAGCGAAACGCTTCGCCAGCATTCAGCAATTGGATCTAGGCCCGGCATCAGCGCCGGGCCTTTTTTCTTGCCTCAGTGCCTTTCGCGCGCCGCACAATGCTACTGCATGTCTCCTTATATCGACCTCCATTTAAGGACCAAGACATGCAGCAGTTCAAAGTGCTCAGTGACCTTTGCGCGATTAGACGCGCGGCGCTGCAGGTGCATGGCTCGCGACCTGCAATCTAAAATCGTTACCGCGACAGGGAACTTTTCGACCCGGCGCACGTTTCTCGTTCACGGGATAGGCGCGCGCCTGCGTTCCCGCGCGATCGTGGTTCTGTGAGTGCTCACCGTTTCAGGTCGTATTCCTCGATGTAGGGCACTGCTTCAATTCGTCAAGCAGGGCCGGCCGCCCTTCAACCGACCGCCGCGACAGGCGTTCGGCTCTTCTAGGATCAACAGTGTTGGCGTTCGGCGCCAGCCAGGGAGCAATCGATGAAGACCCTTACAGCAGACAGGCGTTTGATCAAGATTGCAATGGATGCCCCTTATCTCGAGCGAGACGAGGAGCATGCGCTGGCGGAGGCCTGGCGGAACGACCACGACCAGGAAGCCCGAAACAAGATCGCCATGTCGCATATGCGGCTGGTGATCGCCATGGCCGCCAAGTTCCGTAGCTTCGGCCTGCCGATGGGCGATCTCGTCCAGGAGGGGCATATCGGCCTTTTGGAGGCGGCGGCGCGGTTCGAGCCGAGCCGCGAGGTGCGTTTCTCGACCTACGCCACCTGGTGGATTCGCGCATCCATGCAGGACTTCGTGCTGCGCAACTGGTCGATCGTCAGGGGCGGCACCAGCTCGGCGCAAAAGGCGCTGTTCTTCAACTTGCGCCGGCTCAGGGCCCGCCTCGCCCAGGGCGACCGCCAGCTTACATCGCAGGCTATGCACGAGGAAATCGCTGCCGCCCTCGGCGTCAGCCTCGCCGACGTGCAGACCATGGATGCCCGTCTCTCCGGAAGCGACGCCTCCCTGCAGGCGCCGGTCGGCCACGGCGACGCCGATGGCGGTGCGCGGCTCGATTTCCTGCCGAGCGATGCGCCGCTCCCCGACGAGCAGGTGAGCGACATGATCGACGGCGAGCGGGCGCGCCGCTGGCTGCAGCTCGCGCTGACGCAGCTGACCGAGCGCGAGATGAAGATCATCCGGGCACGCCGTCTTTCCGAGGACGGCGCAACCCTCGAGGAGCTCGGTCTGGCGCTGGGCATATCGAAGGAGCGTGTGCGGCAGATCGAAACCCGGGCGCTGGAGAAGCTGCGGACGGCGTTGGCGGCAAAGGCCCCGGCACTGACTGCCGCCATGCACTGATCGCGCGCTGAAGCCGTTATTGGGCGCTCGTTCCTGCGTCCTCAAGTGCCGTCAGAATTCGATAGGCGGCCTTCACCCGTGCCGGAATGGGATAGCCCCTGTTGGCAAGAATGACGACGCCAATCCGCTGCGTGGGCACAAAGGCGGCATAGGCGCCGAATCCGCCCGTCGAACCCGTCTTGTTGATCAGCACGTCCTCCCGTGGCGCCCGCGGCGGATCGTGCCTTGTGACCTTGTTGGGTTTCAAGCTCACCTCGGGCGAGTTTCCTGCCAGCAGCGCCTCAAGCTCGACCGGGTAGGGATACATCTCCCACCCAAGCCCTTGCGTCATGTCACCGACACTGAAGTAACCGGTGTGCGTCGCGGCGATCGCCCCCCGGAGCGTCTCGTCGACTGCTGCGCCGCCCATATTGGCCTCGACAAAGCGGATCAGATCGCCGGCCGTCGTCTTGACGCCATAGGCTTCCGAATCGAGCACGCCGGGAATCACCCGGACCGGCTTGCCGGCTTTCGAATAGCCACGGGCATAGTCGTCCATGCGATCTTCCGGCACGCTGATATGGGTCTCGGTAAGACCGAGTGACGGGAAGAGCGTCTTTTCCATGAGATCGTCGAAAGGCTTTCCCATGCCTCTGACGGCAAGGTAGCCGAACAGGCCGATGCTGGGATTCGAATAGAGCCTGTGGGTGCCGGGGGCGTAGTCCGGCCGCCAGGCTTTGAAATAGGCGACCATCTCGTTCTCATCGGTGACCGACGCCGGAAACTGCAAAGGCAGGCCGCCCGCCGAATAGGTGGCGAGATCGAGAAGACTGATTTCCTCGAAGCGGCTTCCGGCGAGTGTCGGCAGGTATTTGCTGGCGCTGCCGGAGAGAGACAGGTCTCCACGCGCCTCGCCGTAGGCGGCGAGCGTTGCCGTAAAGGTCTTGCTGATCGAGCCGATCTCGAAAAGCGTCCGATCGCCGACCTTCCGTCCGGTTTCCTTCGAAGCGACGCCGTAGTTGAAGACGTATCGTCTCCCCTCGACCGTCACTGCGACAGCCATTCCGGGAATGTCGTATTCCTTCATCACCGGGCCGACCGCCTCGTCAACGACGCGCCCGATGTTTTCCCGGTCGTCGCCGGCAATTGCCTGGGTGCATGCGCCGCTGAAAAGAGAAACGGCCGCAACGACTGCAAGCGTCTGAAAGTGCCTGTTTTTCATGCTGATTCATCCCCGTCCAAGACCGTCAGTGGCTTACTTACTGCCTTGAATCGTAGCCGAATTAAGGAAGAAGGCGGCAATTCAAAGTTGTTACACTTTGAGGGTGCGTTGCCGAAGAATGAGGAGAGAGCGGCGGCCATCACCTATTCGGCGATGATCTTCACCTTGTCGCCCGGCTTTACGGTGGATGTGACCTGCATGGCGTTGATGAGCCGGAAAAGGTCGAGCTTCCTGTCCGTTCCCATCATCCGCGCCGCCAATGTGGCGCTCGTGTCGCCCGGCCGCACCGTCACCACCCTGATGCGCAGCGGCTTCAGGGATTGGACTTCGGCCGTAGACATGCGGCGGAAGGAGCTGCGCAACTGGCTCGCGGTCGCTTCAAGCGCGGTCGATCCCTTCGGAACCGCGGTCAGGAAGCGATAGATGCGGTCGCCGAGCCGGATGACGGTGACGTCGAAATCCCAGCGATCGGCGGAGGCACGCGCCGTCGCAGCCTCAAGGCCGCTGACGGAAACGGGACGAATGGTGTCGGGCTGCAGGCCGGTCACCCAGCCGCTGGCAATGTAGTCGGTCAAGTTGCGGCGGGCGTTGTCGGAAATGCCGTCGAAGCGGATGGCGACCTCGCCCGGACCCGTCGCCAGCACGGCTTCGGCCTTGTTGTCGATCTGGAAACCCTGGGGCACGTCGAAGCGTATGCCGAGTTGGCCGTGCAGGAAGGTCTGGCCGCGGACATAGCCTTCCTCCGGGCTGTCGCCATAGAGCAGCCCGTCAATGCCGGCGAGATAGTAATCCCGGCCGCGGTCGCCGCTCGTTCCTTCTGGGCCGAAGGCGCGCGCATGCCGGCGCGCCAGTTCGACGCGCTGCGGCGCGTTCGGGTGGCTCGACAGGAAGTCGAGGCTCTGGTCCGCTTCGGGATCGACCGCGGTGAAGCGGCTATAGGCAGCCATCGAATCGAGGAAGCGCGCGGCGGCGTAGGGATCGTAGCCGGCTTCGCCGAGCATCCTAACACCGATCACGTCGGCCTGCAGTTCCTGGTTGCGCGAGAAAGCCGCAAGCCGCAGCTTGCCGCGGGCGAGCGCCTGCTTGCCGGCAAGATTGGAGGACAGCACTTCGGAGACGACGCGGCTGGCGATCACCTCCGCCTCTTCGCGCTGCTGGCGCTGGATGCCGTGATTGGCGGTGACGTGCGCCATTTCGTGCGAAAGCACGGCGGCGACTTCCGAGGCGTCGTCGGCAAGCGCCAGCAAGCCGCGCGTGACGTAGAGATAGCCGCCCGGCAGCGCAAAGGCGTTGATTGCCGGGGAATTGAGGATGGTGATGCGGTAGGACTGCTGCGGGTTTTCCGAAACCGCCGTCAGCGCGCCGGTGATGCGGGCGACGAGCCGTTCGGTCTTGGCGTCCTTGTACTCGCCGCCGTAGCTCGCGACGATGCGCGGATGCTCGCGCGCGCCGAGCTGGGCGCGCGGATCGTTCTTCTGCACCTCCTCGACAATCTGCGGATTGGAGGAGGGCGAGACGGCGGGCTCGTAAGTCTGCTCGATGATCGACTGGCAGGCGGAAAGAAGGCTGAATGAAGACAGCGCAACCAAGGCGCGCAAAACCATGCCGGCATGCCGCGTCGGAAACCAGTCTCTTGTGACTGTCTGCCTTGCCATTCCTCAGCCCGTTCCATCCGCCGATGGCGCCTCTCGCCCTCGACGAAAAATCCTACTTTTTCAGCCGCATAACGCCGCCGGCGCCGGGTTTCTCAGCCATAACTCTGCTGTATCGATTTAACCGGCGCCTGCCTAGCTGATCCCAGTAGAAATAGTTGCCCCGTGGTATCACAGCAACGGATGCGCGAGTAACCTGCGCATCCGACCGGACGTTCCGCGCGTCGCATAGCGGGGCGGTCAAATTGTGGCGAAACGCGCATTGTCCAAAGATACTGCCGTAGTGCCCCGACCAATGGCTCATTCCTTCACCGGATCTCGTCATTGCCAAGAAAGCGGTTGATCGCTGCCAGGTCCCGCCTTGCCAGAAACCGATTGAGGGGGTCGTGAGCGACGATACGCCCGTCGTCGAGGAAAAGCACGCTGTCGGCGAGGCTCTTCACGTCATCGGGATGATGCGTGATCATCAGGATGGTGTTGGCTTCCTCGCGGTGAAGGTCGCTCAGAAGTTCGCGCATCTCGGCGCGCATTCCCGGGTCGAGCGCGGCGAAGGGTTCGTCGAGCAGCAGCAGCGGCCGATGCCGCACCAGCGCGCGGGCGAGCGCCACCCGCTGCCGCTCGCCGCCGGAAAGCGTCGGCGGCAGCCTTCTGCCGAAGCCGGCGAGCCCGACCCGCGCCAGCGCATCCTCGATCCTGTCGTGATCGGGCGGGCCGAGCCTCAGCGAGGGGCTGATTCCAAGGCCGACATTGGTCGCGACGTCGAGATGGGCGAAGAGATTGTTATCCTGGAAGATGACGGACACGGGCCGTTCTGCCGGAATGCGGCCGGCCATGTCGTCGCCGAGGATCCGTACATTGCCAGATTCCGGTGTTTCGAAGCCGGCGATGACACTGAAAAGCGTCGATTTTCCGGAGCCGGAGGGGCCGACGACGGCGGCGAACTGCCCGGCCGGAACCGCGCAGTCGAAGGCCAGGGCTGACGTTTCAAAGCGGACCCTCACGTCATTGAGGGACAAGGCAAGCGAACTCATGCGGCTCGTCCTTCCGCCGCCTTCTCTCCCGCCGTGCCGAGCACGGTCAGAGCGAGGCAGATGAGCCCCAGCATCAAGGCAATGCCGGCGGCGTCGGCGGTACGGTAGCTGCCCATCCGGCTATAGAGCAGCCAAGGTAGGGTCGCGAGATCCTGCGAACCGAAGAGGGCAACGGCGCCGAGATCGCCGAGCGACAGCGCGAGCCCGAAGGAGAGCGCCATCAGGAGCGGCTTGCGTAGCGCCGGCCAATCGATCCATCGCAGGCGATGGAAGCCGCGGATGCCGAGGCTGGCGGCAAGGCGCTCCGTTCGCGCGGCATGGGTCGCCATGGCCGGGGCCAGGACCCGGTGGACGAAGGGAAGCGCCATCAGCGCATTGATCGCGATCACGACGAAGGGAGCGAAACGCGCAACATCGCCGAAGGGGCGCAGGAGGAGGAACCAGCCGGCGCCGAGCACGACGGGCGGCGCGAGCAGGATGAAGGAAGTGCTGGCACCGATCGTGCCGGCAAACAGACGGGCGGGCATACCGCGGCGGCGCCTTCCGAGGAGCAGCCGTTGCGCCCGGATCATCAGACCGGCCATCGCGACCGAAATGGCGGCGGAGGGAAGGGCGATGGCGGCGCTGGTGATTAGCGCCCGACGGAATGCCGGCTCGCTGACGAGGCGGGCGAGATCGGCCTGCAATCCCGACGCTGCGATGGCGATGAAGGGCAAGCCGACGAAGAGGAGGGCGAGCGCCAGCCAGATGCCGTCGGCAAGGCGCGAAAGGCCACTCAGGCCGTCGAACCGCCGGGCTGCCCGCCCGCTCGTCTGGCCTTCTTCGGGGGGCGGAGCGAGAAATCTTAGGGCGATCAGCAGCGCGCCCGTCAGCGCGACCTGAAGGCCGGAAAGGGCGATCGCCCGGGGCGGGTCGAAATCGAAGCGCAGCGCCTGGTAGATCGCCACCTCGATCGTGCTCTGGGCCGGGCCGCCGCCGAGCGTCAGCACCAGCGTGAAGCTGGTGGCGCAGAGCATGAAGACGAGGCCGGCAATGCCCGGCAGCAATCCCCGGATCGCCGGCCATTCGATGAAGCGGAAGATCGCTAACGACCCCATGCCGAGATTGGCGGAGCTGCGCCAATATTCGCCGGGAATGCGCTCGAGTCCGGCAATCATCAGCCGGGCGGCAAGCGGCATGTTGAAGAAGACATGGGCAAGCAGGATGCCGAACAGGCCATAGACGCTGATCGGCTGCTGGCCCGTTGCCGAGAGAACGTGGTTCAGAATGCCCTGCCGGCCCCAGACCTCGATCAGGCCGAGCGCCGCGACGAGCGCCGGCAGGCCGAGCGGCAGGGCCATCAGCCGCAGCATCCAGATCCGGCAGGGGAAGGACGCCTGCCGTGCCAATGCGCGTGCCACGGGAATGGCGAAGAGGATCGACAGGGCCGTCGAGAGGCCCGCCTGCAGCAGCGTGAAGCGCGTGACGCGCCAGATATAGGCGTCGAACAGGCCGTCGGCGTTGCTCTCGCCCGTCTGCGTGATGAGGGCCATTCCCGCCATGCCGACAAAAAGCAGGATGCCGCCGAGGCAGAAAGCCGCGGCGGCGATCGTCATCCTGCTCTCGGTGCTGTCGAACAAGCCGGCCTCAGTTCTCGCTCATCGCCGCCAGCCATTCGTCGATCCAGGCCTTGCGGTTGGCCGCGACCTCCTCCGAGGGCAGCAGCAAGGTCTTTTCGGGATTGACGAGTTTGCCAAAGGCTTCCGGCAGCGGCTCCTTGGTGGTGCCGACCGGCATCATCCAGTTGGTGGTCGGAATGATCGACTGGAATTCCGGACCGGTCATGAAGGCCAGGAACTGGCGGGCGAGTTCCGGTTCCTTGGCGTTCTTCGTCGCGCCGGCCACTTCGATCTGGATGTAGTGACCCTCGGCGAAGGCTGCTGCCTGATAGCGATCCGTGTTTTCCGCCACCATGTGATAGGCGGGGGAGGTTGTGTAGGAAAGCACCATCGGTGCCTCGCCCTTGGTGAACAGGCCATAGGCTTCCGACCAGCCGGGGGTCACCGTCAGCACGCGATCCTTGAGCTTGGCCCAAGCCTCGCCGGCCTTGTCGCCATAGACCGATTTCACCCAGAGCAGCAGGCCGAGGCCGGGCGTCGAGGTGCGCGGGTCTTCGATGACGATCTTTTGCGCAGGATCGCCCTCGACCAGCTCCTTGAGGCTCTTCGGCGGGCTCTTCAGGGTCGCGGTGTCGTAGACCACGGCGAAGTGGCCGAAGTCATAGGGCACGAAGGTATCGTCGGAAAAATCGCCGGGAACCTTGAGGCCTTTTGTGTCGAGGCCGTGCGGGGCGAAATAGCCGGTGGCCTTGGCCTCGGCGATGAGGTTGGTATCGAGGCCGAGAATGATGTCGGCCTTCGAACCCTCGCCTTCCAGCTTCAACCGCGTCAGGAGCTCGACGCCGTCGGCAACGCCGACATAATTCACCTTGCAGTCGCAGGTCTTGCCGAAGGTTTCGGCGACCTTGGCGCCAGGACCCCATTCGGTGATGAAGCTCTCATAGGTGTAGATCGTCAGCGTCTTTTCGGCAGCTGCGGCGCTCGCGGAAAATGCTGCGATGGCCACGGTGGCGATAGCCAGCCGGCCAAGGATCTTGCGATGGAGTGAACTGGACATCTGGGCACTTCTCCCTGTTGTTGATGTTGCACGGGAAAAGCGCGTATCGGTCCGATCGCTTCTAATCCCTCCGCCGGTACGAGCCGGATCAGGTTCCGCGGGTTGGCTCGAAGCCTCTCAGCCATTGAATCCGCGAGCGGTTCCAGGCACCCCGTTAGAGCAACCAAGATTTAGCTTCGGGCGGCAGCCAAGGCAAGCGGAGTTTCGGCCGGAGCATTGGCCCTTGGCGCTGCCTGCGCTATTAAGAGGCCTGAAGCCTGCAAGGCTTTGAAATTCAAACAACGGCGGCGGCGTTTTGTTCGCCAAGCGAGGCCATTTCATGCCGGATATGCTCGTTCGCCTCTATGCTTTGCCCGAGGATCGCGCGTCCCGGCTCGGCCCCGACGTTGCCATTCGGCGCGCCCTGGCGCCCGAGCGCAGGATCGTCGTCTCCTGGATCGAGGAGCGCTTCGGCACCCTTTGGGCGGGCGAGGCGGAAGCGGCCTTCTCCTCGACGCCGACGCGGATCCATCTCGCGCTCTGCAAGGGCGAGCTTGCCGGCTTTGCCTGCCATGACGTGACGGCGCTCGGCTTCTTCGGTCCGACGGGCGTCGACAAAACATTGCGCGGCCGCGGCATCGGCGAGGCTTTGCTCTTCGAGAGCCTCTCCGCCATGCGCGCCGCCGGCTATGCCTATGCGATCATCGGCGGCGTCGGCCCGGCCGAATTTTACGCGCGCGCCGTCGGCGCGGTGGAGATTCCCGATTCGACGCCCGGCCTCTATGCCGACATGCTGTTGCCAGAGGAAAGCGGAAGTTGATCCAAGCAGTCCTGTTTGGCCAAACGGCCTGAAGAGGCGTTCTACCCTTTTCCTTCGCTGCCGCTTTGCGCTATGGGCTTCTGCCATGACCCGATCGACCTTCACCATTCTTCTCGGCGGCGCGCTCAGCTTGACGGAGCGGCTGACGGCGCAGCTTTCCGGCAGCCGGTTCATCGCGGCGGACGGCGGCATGCGCCACGCGAAGACCCTCGGCATCGTCCCGGATCTCTGGGTCGGCGATTTCGATTCGACCGACGAAACGCTGCTGGCGGCATTCGCCCAAGTCCCGCGGGAAAACTATCCCGCCGCCAAGAACGCCACCGATGGCGAGATCGCGGTCGAGGCCGCGCTTGCGCGCGGTGCGACCACGCTGATCTTCGCCGGCGCACTCGGCGGCACACGCAGCGACCATGCCTTCCTGCATCTCTTGCAACTCGCGGCGCTTGCGGAAGAGGGCCACGATGCGTTCATGACCTCGGGCGAGGAGGAGGCCTATCCGCTGATGCCGGGCACCCGTGAGATCGACCTGCCGAAGGGCAGCCTATTTTCGGTCCTCGGATTCACCGAGCTTTCCGGACTGTCGATCGAAAACGTCCGCTATCCGCTCGACGGCTTCGCGCTTTCCTTCGGATCGTCCCGGACCATTTCCAACGTCGCGGAAGGTCCGGTCCGCTTCTTCCTGAAATCCGGCCGGGCCGTGGTCCTCGCCCGCCCCTACGATCTTTCCGGAGCCTGACGCCTTGGCGCCCCCCATCCTCAAGCTTGACGACATCTTCCTGACCTTCGGCGGCACGCCGCTTCTCGCCGGCGCCAATCTGCAGGTCGAGTCCGGCGACCGCATCTGCCTCGTCGGCCGAAACGGATCCGGCAAGTCGACGCTGATGAAGATCGCCGCCGGCCTCGCCGAGGCGCAGTCCGGAGAGGTTTTCCGGCACCCGTCGGTGACAATCCGCTATCTGCACCAGGCGCCGGATTTCGACCGCTTCGATTCGGTGCAGGCCTATGCGGAGGCGGGGCTGGGACCCGGCGACGATCACTACCGCGTCACTTACCTGTTGCAGCATCTGGGGCTGACCGGCGAGGAAGACCCGAAGCGCCTCTCCGGCGGCGAGGCGCGGCGCGCCGCGCTTGCCCGTGTGCTCGCGCCGGAGCCCGATATCCTGCTTCTCGACGAGCCGACCAACCATCTCGACCTGCCGACGATCGAGTGGCTCGAAGACGAGCTCAGCCGCAGCCGCTCGGCACTCGTCTTGATCTCGCACGACCGGCGCTTTCTCGAAAAAGTCTCGACCGCCACCGTCTGGCTCGATCGCGGCCAGTCGCGCCGGCTCGACCGCGGCTTCGCCCATTTCGAAGCCTGGCGCGACGAGGTACTGGAGGCGGAGGAGCTCGAACAGCACAAGCTCGGCAAGGCGATCGAGCGCGAGGAGCACTGGCTGCGCTACGGCGTCACGGCGCGGCGCAAGCGCAACATGCGCCGCCTCGGCGAGCTGCAGGACATGCGGGCGCGCCACCGCGGCCACAAGGGGCCGCAGGGGACGATCCAGGCGACCGTCGCCGATGCCAGGGAATCCGGCAAGCTGGTCATCGAGGCGGACAAGATCACCAAGGCCTATGGCGAGCGCACGATCGTCGCGCCCTTTTCGATCCGCGTCCATCGCGGCGACCGCATCGGCCTGGTCGGCCCGAACGGCGCCGGCAAGACGACGCTGCTGAAGCTCCTGACCGGACAGATCGAGCCGGATTCCGGCACGGTAAAGCTCGGCACCAATCTGGAGATGGCGACGCTCGACCAGAAGCGCGAGGATCTGAACCTCGACGAGACGCTGGCGCATTACCTGACCGACGGACGCGGCGAGACGCTGCTCGTCAACGGCGAGCAGCGCCACGTCACCGGCTACATGAAGGAATTCCTCTTCCAGCCGGAACAGGCGCGCACGCCGATCAGCGAACTTTCCGGCGGCGAGAGGGCGCGGCTGATCCTCGCCCGCATCCTGGCGCGCGCCACCAACCTGCTGATCCTCGACGAGCCGACCAACGATCTCGACATCGAGACGCTCGACCTGCTGCAGGAAATCGTCGCCGGCTTCGCCGGAACGGTGATCCTCGTCAGCCACGACCGCGATTTCCTCGACCGCACCGTGACCTCGACCATCGCGCCGGCCAATCCGGAGGCGCCGGACGGCCGCTGGATCGAATATGCCGGCGGCTATTCCGACATGATGGCGCAGCGCCGTGGCGCGATCGAGGAGCGGCGCCGGGCCGAAAAGGCCGAGAAGACCAAGCCGAGCGAAACGGCAGCCGAAGCGGTCGAACCGCAGAAGGCCAAGGGCAAGCTCTCCTACAAGCAGAAATTCGCGCTGGAGAACCTGCCGAAGGAGATCGCCAGCACCGAGGCCGAAATCGCCAAACGCGAAGAGAAGATGCACGATCCGGCGCTCTTTTCCCGCGATCCGGAAGGCTTCGCCAAGCTCGCCGCCGAGCTCGAAAAGCTGAAGGAGAAGCTGGCGCGCATGGAGGAGGAATGGCTGCAGCTCGAAATGCTGCGTGAGGAACTGGAGGGCTGAGGTCAGACCGCGATCCGTGAGCGGACTTGCGGCCGATTGTTCCAGCCGCTATCCCGGGTCGCGGGCTTTACGAGGACGGCCATGACGATATTCCAGGCGCTGTTGCTTTTTGTTGCGGGCTTCCTGTCCGGTGCCGTCAATGCGATTGCCGGCGGCGGCACGTTTCTGACCTTCGGCGCGATGACGCTTAGCGGCCTGCCGCCGATCGTCGCCAATGCCACCTCCTCGATCGTGCAGTTTCCGGGCTACGTCACCTCGGCGCTCGCCTATGCCAAGGAGATCCGCGCCGACCGCAGGAATGCCGTTCTCCTCGGGGTGATATCGGCGGTCGGGGGGCTCGCGGGCGCGCTTCTCCTGCTGTCGCTCTCCAACCCGTCGTTCCGCGCGATGGTGCCCTGGCTGCTGATCGCCGCGACGGCGATCTTTGCGGCGGGCCCTCTCCTGAAGCCGAGGGCCCGCAGCGACGAGCACCGGATCGGGCCGTTCGGTGTGGCGAGCCAGATGGCGACATCCGTCTATGGCGGCTTCTTCGGGGCCGGCATGGGCATCATGATGCTTGCGGTGCTCGGGCTTGCGACCGGCGGCAGCTATCACCGGCTGAATGCGCTGAAGAATTTCATCTCGATCGTCATTGCGCTGATCGCCATCCTGGTGTTCGCCGCAGGCGGCGTCGTTTCCTGGCTCCATGCGGTGATCATGGTGCCGGGTGCCGCCCTCGGCGGCTATTCCGGCGTCTGGGCCGCCCGGCGCGTTCCGCAGGCGGTCATCCGCGCCATCGTCGTCGCCGTCGGCCTGCTGCTCGCCGCTTATTATTTCTTCACGGGCTGAGGCGGATCACTCTCGAAGGCACGCGCCAGCAGATCGGGGCGGCGTTCCGCCGTCAGCCGCCGCGCCTCGGCCGCGCGCCATTTGGCGACGGCGCCGTGATTTCCTGATGTCAGCACCGCCGGAATCTCGTGGCCTTCGAAGACCTGCGGCCGGGTATATTGCGGGTGCTCGAGCAGCCCGCCCTCGAAGCTTTCGTGCACGCCGGAGAGTTCATTGCCCATCACCCCGGGCAGGACGCGCACGACCGCATCGAGCAGCACCAGCGCCGCCGGCTCGCCGCCGGACAGGATATAGTCGCCGATCGACACTTCTTCGAGATAGCGCGTGTCGATGACCCGCTGGTCGACGCCCTCGAAGCGGCCGCAGACGATGACGGCGCCGGGACCGGCGGCAAGCTCGCGAACGCGCGCCTGCGTCAACGGTCGGCCGCGCGGGCTCATCAGCAGGCGCGGCCGGTCGTCATCCGCCGCGACGTGGTCGATGGCGCGGGCAAGAACATCCGGCTTCAACACCATGCCGGCGCCGCCCCCGGCCGGCGTGTCGTCGACGGTGCGGTGCTTGTTCTCGGCGAAATCGCGGATCTGCACCGCCTCGATCGACCATTGGCCGCGCTCCAGCGCCTTGCCGGCGAGCGACACGCCGAGATGCCCCGGAAACATCTCCGGATACAGCGTCAGGACCGTGGCGCGAAAGGACATCGCCGGCGGCTCACTTGCGCTTCGTCGGGAATTGCTTGTCGAGGCTCTCGTCCTTGTCATCGACGAGCCCGGCGGCGACCGGATCGACCAGCAGCTTGCCGGCCTCGAGATCGATCTCCAGCACCGACCATTCGGTGAACGGGATCAGCACCGGCCGGCGGCCGGGTCCCTTGAGCTCCAGCAGGTCCCCGGCGCCGAAGTCGAAGACGCCGGTCACCGAGCCGTAGCTCTTGCCAGTGCCGTCGATCGCTTCCAGGCCTTCGAGATCGGCATAGAAAAACTCATCCTCGTCGAGGTCGTCGTCGGGGAGGTTGTCGCGTTCGATGAAGAGTTCGAGGCCGTTCAACGCTTCCGCCGCGGTTCGGTCGTTGATGCCGCGGAAGCGGACGATGACCACGTTCTTCGCTTCACGGATTTCCAGCACCTCGAAGACGTGGCCGTCCTCGCTGTGCAGATTGCCGTAGTCGCCGAGCGCCGTCGGATCTTCCGTAAAGGACTTTACCCGCACTTCGCCGCGCAGGCCTTGCGCCGCGCCGATCGTCGCCATCAGGACAGGGTTCTCGAGCTTGGTCATTTTCGGCATCCAGGCAGGAGGGGTTCTTGCCACCGCTCCAATTCTTTGCCCGCTCCAATTGTTCGAACGTGCACATAAAGCAAAACGGGCGGCATGAAAATGCCGCCCGTCTGCTAACACCGTCCTGACGGTTATTATTCCGCGGCTGTTTCCGCAGCGGCAGCGGCGGCATCCTCGGCCTTCTGCTTGGCTTCGGCGGCACGCTCCTGTGCCTTCTTGCCCGGCAGTGCCTTGGTCGGGTTGTTGCGGGCCGGGCGCTTGGCAAGGCCTGCCTGGTCGAGGAAGCGCAGGACGCGGTCGGTCGGCTGGGCGCCCTGGGCGATCCAGTGGCTGACGCGCTCGGCGTTCAGCTCGACGCGCTTTTCGTCGTCCTTGCCGAGCATCGGGTTCCAGGAGCCGATTTTTTCGAGGAAGCGGCCGTCACGCGGGCTGCGCGCGTCGGCAACGACGATCTGGTAATAGGGGCGCTTCTTGGAACCGCCGCGGGCGAGACGAATTTTCAGTGCCATTTCAGTTACTCCTTGCAGGCTTTCTTGACCGCTTCGTTCAAGCGGAACGGGTGGTGCCGGCGCTGCCCGCGGGCTGCGAGCGATCGGCGGCGATGGCTTCATGATGCCGGATGACTTCCTTGATGATGAAGTTCAGGAACTTCTCGGCGAAATCCGGGTCCAGATTGGCGTCCTTGGCCAAATGGCGAAGGCGTTCGATCTGGTATTCCTCGCGCGCCGGGTCGGCCGGCGGCAGCTTGTGCTTGGCTTTGAGAACGCCGACCGCCTTGGTGCAGCGGAACCGTTCGGCCAGCATGTGGACGAGCGCGGCATCGATATTGTCGATCGACTGCCGGTAGCCCGCCAATTCCTCTTTGATCTCGGGATCAAGCATTCGTCGCGATCCTCACTTCTTCTTAGGTAAACCGGGAAGGCCGGGGAATCCGCCGAGACCGGGCAGCTTGCCGCCACCCAGGCCCGGCAAACCGCCACCGAGGCTCGGCATTCCGGCACCCGACTTGCCGAGGCCGGCGGCCTCCGCCTGCTTCTGCAGCGCTTCCAGCTGTTTCGGATCCATCTTCGAAAGATCCGGCATGCCGCCGCCCAAGCCGCCAAGGCCCATCTTGTTGGCAAGGCCGCCCATCATCTGCTTCATCATGCCGCCTTTGCCCTTGCCGCCCATCATCTTCATCATGTCCGCCATCTGGCGGTGCATCTTCAGAAGCTTGTTGATGTCGGCGGCGTCGGTTCCCGAGCCGCTGGCGATGCGCTTCTTGCGCGAATGCTTGAGCAGATCCGGATTGGCGCGCTCGGCCTTGGTCATCGAGGAGATGATGGCGAGCTGACGCTTGAAGAGACTGTCGTCGAGGCCGGCAGCGGCCATCTTGTCCTTCATGCCGGCCATGCCCGGCATCAATCCCATGATGCCGCCCATGCCGCCCATCTTCTGCATCTGGCGCAGCTGGTCGGCGAGGTCGTTGAGGTCGAATTTGCCCTTGGCCATCTTGGCGGCCATGGCGGCCGCCTTTTCGGCGTCGATGTTTTCTGCCGCCTTCTCGACCAGCGAGATGATGTCGCCCATACCGAGAATGCGGTCGGCAACGCGGCGCGGGTGGAACTCCTCGAGCTCGTCCATCTTCTCGCCGACGCCGATCAGCTTGATCGGCTTGCCGGTGACCGCACGCATCGACAGCGCCGCACCGCCGCGGCCGTCGCCGTCCATGCGGGTCAGCACCAGGCCGGTGATGCCAACGCGATCGTCGAAGTTGCGGGCGAGGTTGACGGCGTCCTGGCCGGTCAGCGCATCGGCGACGAGCAGGATCTCATGCGGATTGGACTTCCGCTTGATCTCCGCCATCTCGATCATCAGCGGCTCGTCGATATGGGTGCGGCCGGCGGTGTCGAGGATGACGATGTCGTGGCCGCCGAGCTTCGCCGCCTGAACGGCGCGGGCGGCGATATCGGTCGGCGACTGGCCGGCGATGATCGGCAGCGTGTCGACGCCGGTCTGCACGCCGAGCTGGCGCAACTGCTCCTGGGCGGCCGGACGACGGGTGTCGAGCGAGGCCATCAGGACCTTCTTCTTGTCGCGCGCCGTCAGCCGCTTGGCGATCTTGCCGGTGGTCGTCGTCTTGCCGGAGCCCTGCAGGCCGACCATCATGACGACGACCGGGGCCGGCGCATTGAGGTCGATCGTCACGCCCTCGGAGCCGAGCATGGCAACAAGCTCGTCATGGACGATCTTGACGACCATCTGGCCGGGCTTGATCGATTTCAGGATTTCGGCGCCGACCGCCTTCTCGCGAACCTTCTCGGTGAAGGACCGCACGACATCGAGCGCGACGTCGGCTTCGAGTAGCGCACGGCGAACCTCCCGAAGCGCCGCGGAAACGTCCGCTTCCGACAGGGCGCCGCGGCCGGTCAGTCCATTCAATATGGAACCAAGACGGTCCTGGAGGCTCTCGAACATTCTCTCTTCCTTCTGGTTTCCGGTTCGCTTCAGGATCGCCGAAAACTTGGGTACCCTCGCGCGGAAAACAAGGCGCAAAGCCAAAAACCACCCGAGGGCGCAACGCGCTGTCGGGTGTTGACCTCCGGGCTCTCTTTATACCTTTGCGGGGCCCGGTCGGCGGCTTCGAAGTCATCACTTGCGAAGGAATTTGCCGCGATAAACAGCAAAGCGACCGAAAAGTCAAGTTACGGGAGAACCTTGCGCGAAGAGGAAGAGCGGCTCAAGTTCCCTCACTCACCGTCGGGCGAGCGCCTCGAAGGCGGCGTCGATCCGTGCCATGACTCTGAGCGCCACGACTACCTCGGTCTGATTGATATCGCCGAGGACCGCATGCAGCATTTCGAGTTCGCGCCGATGGACGGCGTTGAAGAGATCCCTGCCGGCCGGGCTCGGCGCGCAGAAATAGGCCCGCCGGTGTTCCGGATTGGGCCTTTTCTCGATCAACCTTTTGCCGATCAGGCCGGCGGCGACGCGCTGCACGAACTGCCGCTTCATCGACAGCCGCCTGGCTGCCTCCGGCACGGTCAGCGGCTCCTCGCAGAGGAGTTCCAGCACGGAGCGCTCGGCAACACTGATTCCCGCACCCTCGAGCATGTTCTCGACTGTTCTGCTGACGTTGAGATCCACGGGCCGGACAAGCTTGATCGCCTTGTAGAGCCGTTCCAGTCTGTCGAATCGGGCGAGCATGATGGTATGGTAGCAATCGAGTTGCCATTCACAAGAAATTATTAACGGATTTGGCGTTCACACTGTGATCGAGCGCCGGAGCGCCTATCTTTTCGGCATCGATGTAATCGACAGCTTGGGACGGCAATGGGCACAGGCGGCAACCGCTACTACAGGGGACCCGTTTCGGATCATTTCGACGGCATTCGTTTCTACAATCCCGGCGGAATGGCGCCGCGCGGCTTCGCCGACCTGTTGCGCTGGCAGCTGCGCGGCAAGCGCGTGCGCTGGCCGAAACACTACGACAGCCCCTTCATCGAAGTCCGGCCTGAGCTCAATGTCGACGGCGACCGGCTGCGGGTGACCATGATCGGGCACGCGACGCTCCTGATCCAGGTGGCCGGCCTGAACATACTGACCGATCCGGTCTGGTCCCATCGTGCCAGCCCCTTCGCCTTTGCCGGGCCGCATCGCCATAACGCACCGGGCATTCGCATGGACGACCTGCCGCCGATCGACGTCGTGCTGGTCACCCACAATCACTACGACCATCTCGATGTAGAAACACTCGGCACGCTGCATGCCGAGCACGCGCCGCTGATCGCAACGCCGCTCGGCAACGACACGATCATCCGCCGCGCCGTTCCGGATGCGGAGCTCGCGGTTCTCGATTGGGGCGAGCGGATCGAGATCGACGACGGCGTCGTCGTCCATGCGGAACCCTGCCATCATTGGTCGGCCCGCGGCATGCGCGACAGGCGGATGGCGCTCTGGTCCGCCTTCGTCATCGAGACTCCGGTTGGCAAGATCTACCATGTCGGCGATACCGGCTTCCACGGCGGCATCAACTATCGCGCCGCCCGCGACAAGCACGGCTCCTTCCGCCTCGCCAACCTTCCCTTCGGCTGCTACGAGCCGCGCTGGTTCATGGAAAGCCACCACCAGAATCCGGAAGAAGCGGTCATGGGCATGATCGCCTGCGGCGCAGAGCACGTGGCGGGTCACCATTGGGGCACGTTCCGTTTGACGGATGAGGGCATCGAAGAGCCGTTGAGGGCCCTGGAGGCCGCGCTCGCCAGGGCCGGCGTCGAGCCACGCCGCTTCCGGCCGCTGCGGCCCGGCGAAGTCTTCGACGTTCCCGCCTCGACGGGATAATGCAGCACTGGTAATTTCAGGGCTTTTCCGCCATATACAGCCCGAATGAAGGGCGCCCGGGGTCGGGAGCCGAGTTTGGACAATCGCGACATGGCCGATCACGTGCAATTTGCCAGGATGAACGGGCTTGGAAACAAGATCCTGGTCGTCGACATGCGCGGCCGCAAGGATCGCGTGACGCCTGCGGCGGCGATCGCGCTCAATGCCGATCCGGCGACAGAGTTCGACCAAATCATGGCGATCCACGATCCGAGGGCCGCCGGCACGGACGCCTGGATCGACATCGTCAATTCCGACGGCTCGATGGCGCAGGCCTGCGGCAACGGCACCCGCTGCGTCGTCCAGGCGCTCTCCGCCGAGACAGGCAAGAAGGCGTTCCTGTTCCATACGGTCGCCGGCCTGCTCGAGGCCAAGGAGCATGACGGCGGCTTGATCTCGGTCGATATGGGAGCCCCGCGCTTCGGCTGGAGCGAGATCCCGCTCGCCGAGGAATTCCACGATACACGGCGGATCGAGCTGCAGATCGGGCCGATCGACGATCCGGTGCTGCATTCGCCCTCGGTCGCCTCGATGGGCAATCCGCATGCGATCTTCTGGGTGGAGAACGACGTCTGGAGCTACGAGCTCGAGCGCTTCGGGCCGCTGCTCGAAAATCACCCGATCTTTCCCGAACGCGCCAATATATCGATCGCCCGTGTCCGTTCACGTGAGGAGATGGACCTCAGGACGTGGGAGCGGGGCGCGGGGCTGACGCTCGCCTGCGGTTCCGCCGCCTGCGCCGCCGCGGTCAGCGGCGCCAGAACCGGCCGCACGGATCGGACCGTGACGGTGAACGTTCCGGGCGGGCCGCTTAAGATCGAATGGCGCGAGCGCGACGACCACGTGATCATGACGGGGCCGGCCGAATGGGAATGGTCGGGCAGGCTCGATCCCGCCACCGGTGCTTTTGAGCGTGATGCGGCGAGCGGCGCAAACGGAGCGCGAGCGCTTTGAGCGGCGTCGAGGTCATAACCTTTGGCTGCCGCCTCAACACTTATGAATCGGAAGTGATGCGGGCGGAGGCCGAGAAGGCGGGGCTGAACAACGCCATCCTCGTCAATACCTGCGCGGTCACGGCCGAGGCCGTGCGCCAGGCGCGCCAGGCGATCCGCCGCGCCCGGCGCGACAATCCGCATGCCCGCATCGTCGTCACCGGCTGCGCCGCCCAGACCGAGAAAGAAACCTTCGCCGAGATGGCCGAGGTCGATGCGGTTCTCGGCAACGAGGAGAAGCTCAAAAGCGCCTCCTATCGGGCGCTGCCGGATTTCGGCGTTTCGGCCGAGGAAAAGCTGCGCGTCAACGACATCATGAGCGTGCGCTCCACGGCGCCGCAGATGGTCAAGCACATCGACGGCCACGTGCGCGCCTTCATCCAGGTGCAGAACGGCTGCGATCACCGCTGCACCTTCTGCATCATCCCCTATGGCCGCGGCAATTCCCGCTCCGTGCCGATGGGCGCGGTCGTTGAACAGGCGCGCCGGCTCGTCGAAGGCGGCTATTGCGAGATCGTCTTGACCGGTGTCGACGCGACGAGCTACGGCGCCGATCTGCCCGGAACGCCGACGCTTGGGCTGCTCGCCAGGACGCTTTTGAAGCAGGTGCCGGAAATTCTCCGACTCAGGCTCTCGTCGATCGACAGCATCGAGGCGGACAGGCATCTCCTCGACCTCATCGCGGACGAGCCGCGCTTCATGCCGCATCTGCATCTGTCGCTGCAGCATGGCGACGATCTGATCCTGAAGCGCATGAAGCGACGCCATTCGAGCGACGATGCCCGCGCCTTCTGCGCCGAGGTTCGGCGTTTGCGGCCCGAGATCAGCTTCGGCGCCGACATGATCGCCGGTTTTCCGACAGAGACCGAAGAGATGTTTGAGAACGCCGCGCGGCTTGCCGAGGAGTGCCGCATCGCCCATCTCCACGTTTTCCCCTATAGCCCCCGTCCGGGCACCCCGGCGGCCCGCATGCCGCAGCTCGACCGGGCGCTCGTCAAAGAACGGGCCGCGCGGCTGCGCGTCAAAGGAGCAGAGCTCTACGCGGCCCATCTCGACCGCATGATCGGCAGCGACCAGACGATCCTCGTCGAGATGAACGGGCTGGCGCATACGGAGAATTTTACCCTCGTCGATGCGGCCGGCCTCGAGCCGCGCTCGCTCGCTACGGTCGCAATCACCGGCCACAACGGCAAGCATCTGACGATGCACAGAGAACAGATGGCTGCGGCCTGATATCCGGACATTCCCATGGCGATTGGTTTCATCAAGAAGATCTTCTCCTTCGGCAAGGATACCGTCGAAGAGAAACCGCTGCCGCCGCAGGAGGCGCCGGTAGCGCCGGTTGCCGATGAGGCCGCTGGTACGCCCTCTGTCCCTGCGGCGAGCGCCGAGGATGATCGGACTGCCATCGAGGAGGCGAAGTCTGGTGCGGACGAGATTGCGCCATCTGCCGAACGTGCCCCCGAGGTTGAGACCGGTCATGAAGAGGCAAGGTCCGAGAAAGACGTCGTCATCGAAGGCGAGAGCGTGCCCCATCCAATCTCCCCCCTTGTGAGGGAGATGCCCGAGGGGGGAGAAGCACCTTCCGAAGACGCTCCGTTTGCCGGTGAAGCCGCGATACCCCCCTCTGTCCCTTCGGGACATCTCCCCCTCAAGGGGGGAGATCAGGGGGAGATCGAGGCAGCCGCCGACAACAGCCGAACCGTCGTCGAGGAGGCAGAGGCCGGTCGTGCAGGCGAAATTGCGCCGACAGCCGAGCCCGCCCCGGATGAGGTTGGTACCCGTAGCGAAGAAGTTGACGAAAGCGTTGCGATAGACGGCGAGGGCGCGCCCCATCCAATCTCCCCCCTTGTTGGGGAGATGCCCGGCAGGGCAGGGGGGGGTGCCCCTTCCGCAGACCAGGCCGCGCTTCGCGACGAAGCCGCCCCGAGCCTCCCCAAGGGCTTTGCCGCCGCCGACAAACGCCCCCAGGAAGCAGTGCCCGCCGCCCAGCCGAAGCTTTCCTGGTATCAGCGGCTGCGCCGCGGCCTCGCCCGCACGTCGTCGCAGCTCACCGGCCAGATCGCCAGCCTCTTCACAAAGCGCAAGCTCGACGAGGCGACGCTGCAGGAATTGGAAGATCTGTTGATCCAGGCGGACCTCGGCGTCGAGACGGCGATGCGGATCACCGACGCACTCTCCTCGGAGCGCTACGGCAAGGACGTGACCGGCGAGGACGTCTCGCGCATCATGGCCGGCGAGATCACCAAGGTGCTCGCCCCGGTCGCCAAGCCGCTAGAACTCGATCTCAGCCACAAGCCGCATGTGATCCTCGTCGTCGGCGTCAACGGCACCGGCAAGACGACGACGATCGGCAAGCTTGCCGCAAAACTTTCCGGCGCCGGGCTGAAGGTGATGCTCGCAGCCGGCGACACCTTCCGCGCCGCGGCGATCGAGCAGCTGAAGATCTGGGCGGAGCGGACGAAGTCCGACATCGTCGCCTCCAAGCTCGGCGCCGACGCCGCGGGCCTTGCCTATGAGGCCTACCAGCTCGCCCGCGAGAAGAAATCGGACGTGCTGATCATCGACACGGCCGGGCGGCTGCAGAACAAGGCCGAGCTGATGGCCGAGCTCGAAAAGATCGTCCGCGTCCTCGGCAAGCTCGATCCGGATGCGCCGCACACGGTGCTGCAGACGCTCGATGCGACGACCGGGCAGAATGCACTGCAGCAGGTGGAGATCTTCCGCAATGTCGCGGGCGTCAGCGGGCTGATCATGACCAAGCTCGACGGCACGGCGCGCGGCGGCATCCTGGTGGCGATCTCCGCCAAGCACAAGCTGCCGGTCTATTTCATCGGCGTCGGCGAGGGTGTCGACGATCTTGAACCCTTCGAGGCGAAGGATTTTGCCGAGGCGATCGCCGGCGTCGCCGCCGGCTGATCAAGAAACGCGAAGCTTGCGGTGGCAACGCCGGTTGATATGGTTTTGCCGCAATGCTGGTGTTATGAGCGGCCAGAGAGCGGGACGAGGAAAAGTGTGAAGCGGTTTTCCGCCCGCGTCCCGTTCCAGCAAGTGGTATGACAGAACAGGATCCGCACATGTCGACAATCGAGGCAGAGAAGCCCCGGACGGAGGTAAGCCCGCTCCTGAAGCTCGTACTGGAGCTCGGGCCGCTGATGGTGTTCTTCTTCGCCAATTCGCGCGGCGACTGGCTGGCTGGGCGCTTTCCGGTGCTCGCCGAACTCGGCGGTCCGATCTTCATCGCCACCGGCCTTTTCATGGCGGCGACGGCCGCGGCGCTCGCCGTCTCCTGGATCATGACGCGAACCCTGCCGATGATGCCGCTCGTCTCCGGCATCGTCGTCTTCGTCTTCGGGGCGCTGACGCTGTGGCTGCAGAACGATACCTTCATCAAGATGAAGCCGACCATCGTCAACACGCTGTTCGGCGCGATCCTGCTCGGTGGGCTCCTGTTCGGCAAGTCGCTACTCGGCTATGTATTCCATGCCGCCTTCAAGCTGGATGAGGACGGCTGGCGGAAGCTGACGATCCGCTGGGGCGTGTTCTTCCTGTTCCTCGCGGTGTTGAACGAGATCGTCTGGCGCTCCTTCTCGACCGATTTCTGGGTCGCCTTCAAGGTCTGGGGGACGATGCCGATTACCATTCTCTTCACCCTTGCCCAGATGCCGCTGATTATGAAGCACTCGCTGGAACAGGAGAGGGCCGAGTGACGATCGCCGCCGGTACGGACGACAACAGACAACGCAGCACCTGGATTTGGCTGATCGCCTGCCTCGGCGTCGTCGTCATCCAGATCCTGATGCAGCATCTGATGGGGCGGCTGTGGATCTGTGAATGCGGCTATGTGAAACTCTGGGAGGGCGTCGTCAATTCCAGCGGCAACTCGCAGCACATTTCCGACTGGTACACGCCGTCGCACATCATCCACGGCTTCCTGTTCTACGGCCTCGGCTTTCTGCTGCTGCGCGGAAAACCGCTGAGCGCCCGCCTGCTGCTCGCGACCGTCATCGAGTCGGCTTGGGAGATCGCCGAGAACACGCCGATGGTGATCAACCGCTACCGCTCGGCGACGATCTCGCTCGACTATTTCGGCGACAGCATCCTTAATTCCACTATGGACACGCTCGCCATGGCCGCAGGCTTCCTCATTGCCTCGCGGTTGCCGGTGGCGGTAACGGTCACGATCGCGATCATCCTCGAACTCTTTACCGGCTGGCTGATCCGCGACAACCTGACGCTCAACGTGCTGATGCTTGTCTGGCCGCTTGATGCGGTGAAGGCGTGGCAGGCGGGGCTGTAGACCCGTTAGGTCTTCCGGCCGGGTTTGCCCCTCATCCCGCTGCCGCGACCTTCTCCCCGCAGGCGGGGAGAAGGGACTTCGCGGAAACGCCGAGCGCCCTCTTCAACGCAAGGCGTTGAAACGGGGAAGCCGCGTTTCCGTTACCTTCCCACAGGCGGTTCGATGAGGATGAGTGGGCGCCACGAGTCCCTTCGCCCCGCGCGCGGGGAGAAGGTGGCCGGCAGGCCGGATGAGGGGCAACGCTAGCTAAAATGCCACCTACGATCCGGCAAGCGCCTTCTCGATCGCCGGCATCAATCCTTCCTTCAAAGTCCGCTCGTCGAACGGCCCGGCGCGCTTGTAGAGGATCGTGCCGTCGGCGGCGACGAGGAAGGATTCCGGGATGCCGTAGACGCCCCAGTCGATCGCCGCCTTGCCGTTCGGATCGATGCCGACCGCCGAGAAGGGGTTGCCGAGTTCGCCGAGGAACCGCAGCGCGTTGTCGTTGCGGTCCTTGTAGTTGATGCCGACGACGGTCAACCGGGGGTCCTTCGAAAGTTCGAGGATGACCGGATGTTCCTGGCGGCAGGGCACGCACCAAGAGGCCCAGACGTTGACGAGCGTCAGTCTGCCCTTGACGGCCGTATCGGTGAGCGCCGGCATCGGCTGGCCTGAGGGCGTCACGGCGCCTTGGAGCGGCGGCAGATCGAGCTTCGGCGCCTTGGTGCCGATGAGCGCCGAGGGAATTTCGCTGATGTCGCGGCCGGAATTCAACTGGCTCCAGAAGATCAGCGCCAGCGCCGCGAAGATCAGAAGCGGAAGCGCGGCTAGCAAATAGCGCAAGGGGCCGGGCCTGCGCTCGTCCGGCTGCGGCGCCTGCGTGCTCGTCATCGAGCTTCTCCGGCTGGAGCTTCCGCCGAACGGCGGCGGATGCCGGCGGCCTCGAGTGCCCTCAATTCTCGTTGCCGGGCACGGCCGTCGCCGACAACCCAGACGACGAGGCCCGCAACGACCGCGAAGGCGGCGGCATAGCTGGCAAAGACATAGGCTGCATGGCTCATCATGGCGCCAAGTTCTCCCGGCCGGCATTGCGGGCCGCCTGGCGCCGGAGCGACGTCACCCGGCGGCGCCAGATCTCGTTGCGCATTGCGGCGATGTGCAGCGTGAAGAACAGGAGCGTGAAGCCGACCGCCATGATTATGAGCGGCCACAGGAATTCCGGATCGATGGTGGGGCCGTTGAGGCGCATGACGCTTGCCGGCTGATGCAGCGTGTTCCACCATTCGACGGAGAATTTTATGATCGGGATATTGACGAAACCGACGAGCACCAGCACGGCCGAGACGCGGGCCGAACGGGCCGGATCGTCCATGGCCCGGTTCAGCGCCATCAGTCCGAGATACATAAGGAAGAGCAGGAAGACCGAGGTCAGCCGTGCATCCCAAACCCACCAGGTGCCCCACATCGGCTTGCCCCAGAGCGAGCCGGTGACGAGCGCCAGGAAGGTGAAGCAGGCGCCGATCGGTGCGGCCGCCTTGGCCGAGACATCCGCCAGCGGATGGCGCCAGACGAGCGTGCCGAGTGCGGATATCGCCATCAGCGTGTAGCACATCATCGACAGCCAGGCGGAAGGCACGTGCACATACATGATGCGCACCGTCTCGCCCTGCTGGTAATCGCCCTCGGTGGTGAAGGAGAGCCAGAGCCCGGCGGCGAAGGCGAGCACCGTGAGTGCGGCAAACCATGGCAGTACGCGATCGGCGAGCGCCAGGAACCGGGTCGGGTTGGCGAGATCGCTGAATTTGCGGATGGCCAGGCTGTTATCGCTCATGACGGCTGTTTAACGCGGAAGCACCTTCTCCGCAATTGACCCAGGTCAATCACGATTGCGTCAGTCGGCCGAATGCCGCAGCGCCGCGGCCGCCGCAACCGGTCCGATGACCGCGAAGAACAGGGTTATCGCCATCAATATCATGAAAGGCGGCAGGAAGGGGGCGGGATCTTCGACCGCGGCATAGACGGCGCTCACCCCGAAGATCAGCACGGGAATGGCGAGCGGCAGCACGAGGATCGAGACGAGCAGCCCGCCGCGCGGCAGGGCGACAGCGACGGCCGCGCCGACCGCCCCGATGAAGGTGATCGCCGGCGTCCCTGCAAGGAGGGTAAGCATTGTCGCGCCGATGGCGAACTCGTCCATGTTCATGAACAGGGCGAGAAAGGGCGAGGCGACGACCAGCGGGAGTCCGGTGGCGGCCCAATGGGCGGCGCATTTGACGAAAACCGTGAGGATGAGCGGCGTCTCGTGCATCAGCATGAGATCGAGCGAGCCGTCTTCGCGCTCCGCCTGGAAAAGCCGGTCCAGGCCGAGAAGCGAGGCGAGCAGCGCGCCAATCCAGAGGATCGCCGGGCCGATGCGGGAAAGCAGATTGAGATCCGGCCCGACGCCGAAGGGGATCACCGACACGACGGTCATGAAGAAGAGCACGCCGATCATCGCGCCGCCGCCGGCGCGCACCGAAAGCTTCAGGTCCCGGAAGAAAAGAGACATCAATGCGAAAACCCCGTCATCTGCAAGGTCTTCGACTGCCCGATCCCCAGCGCCTGGTGGGTGGCGGCGATGACGATGCCGCCACGCTCGAGATGGCTCGTGACCAGCCCGGCAAAGAGCCTGTCTGCGCCGGCATCGAGTGCGGCGGTCGGTTCGTCGAGAATCCAGATCGGTCGATAGGCGACGAGCAGCTTCGCCATCGCCATCCGCCGCTGCTGCCCGGCGGAAAGATAGCCGAAGGGCAGATGGGTAATGTCGGCGAGGCCGACGGCGGCTGCCGCCGCGGCAAGATCGAGGCCGGAGCCGCCCGGCGAATTGCCGAGAAAACGCTGCCAGAAGGAAAGATTTTCCTCGACCGTCAATTCCCGCTTCATCGCATTGCGGTGGCCGAGATAGTGGCTGAGCTCGTGCGGATGCTCGAAACCGGCAGGTCCGTCCTTGAGCGATATCCTCCCCGTTTCGGCACGAAGAAGACCCGCAAGAACGCGCAGCAGGGTCGACTTTCCAGAGCCGTTCGGCCCCGTCACCACGAGCGCCTCCGCGGCTGCAAGCGAAAAGGAAATATCGTTGAAAATCAAGTCTTCGCCTCGCCTCGCACTCAAACCCTCAACCAGCAGGCGCATCGATCTTAAGCTTTCCTTGACGCTCTTTTTCGCAGAGCAAAAAAAGTTCCGATTGGACCTTGGTTGGTCTGGCACGAATTGGAGAAATTATCTATAAGGCGGCCAACACGCCAGCGGTCGGCGTGAATTTCATCCAAGCGCCGAACATGGAATGACATTCCACGTACGGACAGCGGAAATGGCCGCACCCGCATCCCATTTCGCGCTTCACAGGCGCTCGGGCGTTCGTACGTCAGCTTTTGGCGATCAGACGGAACGGGGTATTTCCAGTGTCCAAATCCCTAGACAGCTTTAATTGTCGCTCCACGCTCACGGTCAACGGCGTGGATTATGTCTATTACAGCCTGCCGAAAGCGGAAGCGAACGGCCTCGCCGGTGTCTCCAAGCTTCCCTATTCGATGAAGGTGCTGCTGGAAAACCTGCTGCGCAACGAGGACGACCGCTCGGTCACCAAGAAGGACATTGAAAACGTCGCCGCATGGCTCAGCGACAAGGGCACTGCGGAAAACGAAATCGCCTACCGTCCGGCGCGCGTGCTGATGCAGGACTTCACCGGCGTCCCGGCCGTCGTCGACCTCGCGGCGATGCGCGACGCCATGGTGTCTCTCGGCGGCGACCCGGAGAAGATCAACCCGCTCGTTCCCGTCGACCTCGTCATCGACCACTCGGTCATCGTCGATGAATTCGGCACGCCGCAGGCCTTTGCCAAGAACGTCGAACTCGAATATCAGCGCAACGGCGAGCGCTACCGCTTCCTGAAATGGGGCCAGCAGGCGTTCAAGAACTTCCGCGTCGTGCCGCCCGGCACCGGCATCTGTCACCAGGTCAATCTGGAATATCTCGGCCAGACGGTCTGGACCCGCGAAGAGAACGGCGAAATCACCGCCTATCCGGATACCTGCGTCGGCACCGACAGCCACACCACGATGATCAACGGCCTCGGCGTGCTCGGCTGGGGCGTCGGCGGCATCGAAGCGGAAGCAGCGATGCTCGGTCAGCCGGTCTCGATGCTGCTGCCGGAAGTCATCGGCTTTAAACTCACCGGCAAGCTCAAGGAAGGCGTGACGGCAACCGACCTGGTGCTGACCGTCGTGCAGATGCTGCGCAAGAAGGGCGTCGTCTCGAAATTCGTCGAATTCTTCGGCCCGGGCCTCGACAACATGACGCTCGCCGACCGCGCCACCATCGGCAACATGGGTCCGGAATACGGCGCCACCTGCGGCTTCTTCCCGGTCGACGCCGAAACGATCAACTACCTGACGATGTCCGGTCGTGAAGAACAGCGCATCGCGCTGGTCGAAGCCTATTCCAAGGCTCAAGGGATGTGGCGCGAGGGCGACGGTTCGGACCTCGTCTTCACCGACACGCTGGAACTCGACCTCGGCGACGTCGTGCCGTCGATGGCCGGCCCGAAGCGCCCCGAGGGCCGCATCGCGCTTGAAAACATCGCCTCCGGCTTTGCCGTCGCGCTCGAAAACGACTACAAGAAGCCCGGTCAGCTTTCGAACCGCTATGCCGTCGAAGGCACGGATTTCGACATAGGCCATGGCGACGTCGCGATCGCGGCAATCACCTCCTGCACCAACACCTCGAACCCGTCGGTGCTGATCGCCGCAGGCCTGCTTGCCCGCAACGCGGTCGCCAAGGGCCTGAAGACCAAGCCTTGGGTGAAGACATCGCTGGCGCCCGGATCGCAGGTTGTCGGCGAATATCTGGCGAAGTCCGGCCTGCAGAAGGACCTCGATGCGCTGGGCTTCAATCTCGTCGGCTTCGGCTGCACCACCTGCATCGGCAACTCCGGCCCGCTGCCGGCGCCGATCTCGAAGACGATCAACGACAAGGGCCTGATTGCCGCCGGCGTTCTTTCCGGCAACCGCAACTTTGAAGGCCGCATCTCGCCGGACGTCCAGGCAAACTACCTCGCCTCGCCGCCGCTTGTGGTCGCCTACGCACTCGCCGGCACGGTCCAGAAGGACCTCACCAAGGAGCCGATCGGCGAAGACAAGGACGGCAAGCCGGTCTACCTGAAGGATATCTGGCCGACCTCGCAGGAAATCCAGGAGTTCATCTTCAAATACGTGACCCGCGAACTTTACGCGACCAAATACGCGGACGTCTTCAAGGGCGACGAAAACTGGCAGGCCGTCCAGGTTCCGGCCGGGCAGACCTATGCCTGGGACGAGGCCTCGACCTATGTGCAGAACCCGCCCTATTTCGTGGGCATGGGCAAGAGGGGCGCCGGTATTTCCGACATCAAGGGCGCCCGCGTCCTCGGCCTCTTCGGCGACAAGATCACCACCGACCACATTTCCCCGGCCGGTTCGATCAAGGCCGCCTCACCGGCAGGCTCCTACCTGCTCGGCCATGGCGTGACCGTTGCCGACTTCAACCAGTACGGCACGCGCCGCGGCAACCATGAAGTGATGATGCGCGGCACCTTCGCCAATATCCGTATCCGCAACCACATGCTCGGCCCGAACGGCAAGGAAGGTGGCTACACCATCCACTATCCGTCCAAGGAAGAGATGTCGATCTACGATGCGGCCATGCAGTACAAGGAAGAGGGCGTTCCGCTCGTCATCTTCGCCGGCGTCGAATACGGCAACGGCTCCTCGCGCGACTGGGCGGCCAAGGGCACCAACCTTCTCGGCGTCAAGGCCGTGATCGCCCAGTCCTTCGAACGCATCCACCGCTCGAATCTCGTCGGCATGGGCGTCATCCCCTTCGTCTTCGAAGAGGGCACGACCTGGGATTCGCTGGGCCTGAAGGGCGATGAGGTCGTCACGATCGACAACCTCGCCAATGTCCAGCCGCGCGAAAGGCGCGTCGCCAAGATCTCCTATGGCGACGGTTCCGTGAAGGAAGTGCCGCTCATCTGCCGTATCGACACGCTGGACGAGGTCACCTACGTCAATAATGGCGGCATCCTGCAGACGGTTCTGCGCGATCTCGCGGCCTGAACCGGCCGTCCGCATTCTGCTTCAACGATCTGGCCGGGGCATCAGCCGATGCCCCGGCTCTTTTTTTGCGCTAACTGCCGCCGCTTATGTCCGTCGACGTTTTCCCCAGCCTGCCCGCAGGTCACTCCAACGTGACTTTCTGTTGAAACCGGCCCGTCGTATGTAATGTACTCCCCTGATGGAAGCGCCCGCCCGACAAATACAAGTGACGCCATGACTTTCGCCTTGCTGCCAATGCTCCGCCGCCTGGCCCTGACCATGGGCCTGCTCGGTGCCATCAGCGGAACGGCGGCGGCCGACGACGGCAAGGCGTTCAAGGGTGTGGTCGAGCTTTTCACCAGCCAGGGCTGTTCGTCCTGTCCGCCCGCCGACGCCGCCTTGAAGGCGCTTATCGACGAGGGCGAGGTCGTGGCACTCGCCTATCACGTCGATTACTGGAACTATCTCGGCTGGGCCGACACGCTTGCCACCAAGGAAAACACCGAGCGGCAGTATGCCTATGCCCGCATGCTCGGCCGCAGTGGCGTCTACACGCCACAGGTGGTTCTGAACGGCCGCGATCACGTGAACGGCTCCGACCTCCAGGCGGTCAAGTCCCGTCTGGCGACGATGAGCGCCGGCGGCGGCGGGCTCGCCGTGGCGGTCGATGCCACGATCGGCGGCGAGGAAATCTCCATCAAGGTCGGCGCCGGTGAGGGCAAGGCGAATGTCGTCGTCGTCTATTTCGACCGGGCCCGGGAGGTCAAAGTCGAAAGAGGCGAGAACAAGGGCAAAGAAATCGCCTATTGGCACGCGGTCAAGGATATCCAGACCATCGGCATGTGGGACGGCAAGCCCGCCCAGTTCACGCTCCCCGCCTCGGTGCTGATCGAGGGGCGCGGCAATAGCGGCTGCGCCATCCTGCTGCAATCGATGAAGGATGCGGAAACGCCAGGCCCGATCATCGGCGCCGCAACCCTTCTCGCCGGCCCGCAAGGCAAGCTGTAGCGACGCGAAGGGCTCCGGTCAGGAGTTTGCCCCTTGTCTGCTCGTGGAGGGACGTAAGCGGGTGCGGCATCGTCCCTTCGCCCCGCTTGCGGGAAGAAGGTGGCGGCAGCCGGATGAGGGGCAGATGCGAGCGCACGCGCCGAATTCGAGGCGGAGGGATGGTTCGGCCCGGCAGCATCGAGGGGCTGGGGCTGAGGGTTCGAAGTTACCGGACCGAACCGGTCATGTCTGCGTTTGGAAACCTCCCGCAGCATGACAACCTGTCCGGACATACGGTGGCAACGACTCGTCCGGCAGCGGTCGGAGTTTTGCGGTGAATTGGGGCGGCGATTTGACTGAATTGCGGCAAGGGCAAGAATTGCCCGCCTTGCCAACAGCTTCCGGCTTGCTTTTCGTCTCTCGTCAGGCACACTGTCATGGTCCTGTCACATCAGAAGGCCGAATTGCCGATGACCGATCAATCGGATTTGCCGGAGGGCGAAGCGCGTCACCAGGGCCAGACCACATCGAATGTGGTCGTCGATTTTCACGAATACAAGCAAGCCAAAAACCCCCCACCAGTCACCTTCCACCGCCGTGAGCTGGACCTCGTTCTGAGACTCTACGGCCGCATGGTCGGTGAGGGCGAATGGCGCGACTACGCGATCGACCATTTGAAGGACCGTGCCGTGTTCTCGGTGTTCAAGCGCGCCGGGGAAGTCCCGCTCTACCGCATCGAGAAGAACCCCAAACTCGCCGCCAAACAGGGTGCCTACAGCGTGCTGAACGCTCAAGGCACGATCCTGAAGCGCGGCCACGAGCTGGCACAGGTCCTCAAAGTCTTCGACAAGGTGCTGAAGCTCGTCGAGACATAACGCAGCGTCTCCATTTGGAATTGCCCCTCATCCGCCTCCCGGCACCTTCTCCCCGCAAGCGGGGCGAAGGACTATGCCGCGCCGGCTCCAGTCCCTCTACCCGCGTACGGGGAGAGGGTTAGTCCTCGGGTTTAACCCGAGGAGAGGGGCAATCAGCTCCGGTAAAGCGTATCCGGATAGGCGCCCTCGGCGGGCAGGGTGTCCGTCCCCTCGCCGAGAGGAAGCTGCATGATCGCGGTATCCAGCCAGCGCCCATGCTTGAAGCCGGTTGCCTTCATCGTTCCCTGATGCTCGAAGCCGACGGCGCGATGAACGGCGATCGAGGAGGGGTGGGCGCCGCCGATCACCGCCACCATCTGGCGAAAACCGAGCGCGGTGCACCGCTTGACGAGCTCCTCGAGCAGCGCCCTGCCGATGCCTTGGCCGCGCGATTCCGGCGCCAGATAGATCGAATCCTCCACCAGGAACCGATAGGCGGTCCGGGTGCGGAAGGCCGACGCATAGGCGTAGCCGAGCACGCTGCCCTGCTCGTCCGCGGCGACGATATAGGGATAGCCGCTGCCGGTGATCGTCGAAAAGCGCAGCGCCATCTCCGCCTCGGAGGGCGGCGTCACCTCGTAGGTCGCGACACCGTTCAGGACCGACTCGCGGTAGATCTCGGTGATGGCGGGAAGATCGGCGGCGACGGCGTCGCGAAGCGTGAAGGTCATGGGAGATTTTTCGTTGTTGGGACTGCTGCAGCATTCGCATGAAGCGGCCGGACCGATCAAGATTCGGCGCAACAAAAAAGGCGGCCGAAGCCGCCTTCTTCGTCAATCCAGTCCCGACTACTCGTTCTTGTTGCCCAGGAACTGCAGCAGGAACATGAACAGGTTGATGAAGTCGAGGTAGAGCGTCAGCGCGCCCATGATAGCCTTGCGGCCGGCAACCGCGACGTCATCGGCCTCGAAGTACATTTCCTTGATCTTCTGCGTGTCGTAGGCGGTCAGGCCGGCGAAGACCAGAACACCGATCACGGAGATCGCGAAGCCGAGGGCCGACGAAGCAAGGAAGATGTTGACGATCGACGCGATGATCAGGCCGAACAGGCCCATGATCAGGAATGTGCCGAAGCCCGACAGATCCTTTTTCGTCGTGTAGCCGTAGAGCGACAGGGCGCCAAACGAGGCGGCCGTCACGAAGAACGTCTGCACGATGCTCTGCCCGGTGAAGACCAGGAAGATCGAGGACAACGAAAGGCCCATCAGCGCCGCGTAGATCCAGAACGTCGTCTGGGCGGCGGAAACGCTCATAGAGTTGATGCGGAAGCTCATGAAGAAGACCAGCGCAAGCGGTGCCAGCATCACGACCCACTTCAGCGGCGAGGCGTAGATGAGCTGGGCGAATGCCGGATTGGAGACGGCAAGCGCATAGGTCCCGTAAGCTGCCACGCCGGTGATCGCCAGCCCCAGGGCCATCAGGTTGTAGACCTTCAGCATGTAAGCGCGAAGGCCTTCATCGATCACGGCACCCGCCTGAGCGCCGGCGGGCGACATTCGGGTTTGGTAGTTTCTCAGATCAGCCATTGTTTCCTCTTTAAGCCCCGGTTGGAATTACGGTGTCGGGCGGCGGGTGTCTGTGCCAGCTCACGCCCAGGCGCCGCTGCGGGGCTCCAGCATGCCTGTGGATAAATATGATGGTGAAAGCCGCGCCGCACAAGACCCGGCCGGGCCTGAATCGAGCAAAGCCGGGCTTTTGGGCGATCAAACACGGGTGATTAACGGTTAATCGCCACCGCTACAGTTCGCGTAGGACCGGCGCGGCCTTCTGCCCGAGGATGCGCCAGGTCCCGGCAAGGCCGATGCCGACCGTCACGACGAGGGCAACGGCGATCGTAGCGAAGGCCACGTCCGGCAGGAAATTCGACGGCAGCGTCATGATGCGGCTGACGACGAACCAGGCCGCAACTCCGCCTGCCAGGAGCGCGAAGACGGCGGTGGCCACGCCGAGAATAAAATATTCGTAGCTGAAGGCGCGGATCAAGGTTCCCCGGGTGGCGCCGAGGGTCTTCAGCACCACCGCGTCGTGGATGCGTGCCCGGTTTCCGGCGGCAAGCGCGCCGGCGAGCA
Organism: Sinorhizobium sp. CCBAU 05631; assembly: GCF_002288505.1. Taxonomy (NCBI): domain Bacteria; kingdom Pseudomonadati; phylum Pseudomonadota; class Alphaproteobacteria; order Hyphomicrobiales; family Rhizobiaceae; genus Sinorhizobium; species Sinorhizobium sp. CCBAU 05631. The sequence continues at coordinate 3,500,096 of NZ_CP023063.1, read as the reverse complement.
CCAGCACGGATGCGATCAACGCCACGGCGGCCGCGGCGCGGATTGCCGTCGCAAGCTGCCCGAGCAGCGTGTTGACGATGTCGAGCGCGTCCTTGACGCGAACGCTGGTGATCGTGGGATAGGTGTTGGTGACGGATTTCAGCACCGCCGCTTCTTCCGCCGCCGTGGCATCCGGGTCGATGATCGTCGCCAGCCAGGCATGCGGCGCGCCGGCAAAGGTGTTGGGCGAGAAGACCATGACGAAATTGATCGACAGCGATTCCCACTCGACATTGCGGAAATTGGCGATCCGGGCGGTGACGTTGCGGCCGAGCACGTTGACCGTGACCGTGTCGCCGAGCTTCAGGCCAAGCTCGCCGGCCTCTTCGGCCGAGAAGGAGACGAGCGGCTCGCCGCTGTAATCCGCGGGCCACCATGCGCCCGCGGTGAGCGTCGAATTCTCCGGCTTGTTCTTCGCGTAGGTGATGCCGCGGTCGCCGCGCAAGACCCATTGTCCGCCGGGCGGCACGGTGCGGCTGTTCACGTCCTGGCCGTTGAGGGCGACGATGCGGCCGCGCAGCATCGGCACCTCGACGATCTTGCCCTTCGGCATCGCCCTGCCGAGCAGCGACCGGAAGCCGTCTATCTCATGACCCTGAATGTCGACGAAGAAGAAATTCGGCGCGCGCTCCGACATGCTGCCGGTCAGCTCGCGCCGCAGATTGCCGTCGATGAGCGCGAGCGTGACCAGAAGCGCGAGGCCCAGCCCGAGCGACAGGACCACCGACGGCGTCAGTGCGCCGGGCCGGTGTATATTGCCGATTGCCAGCCGCAGGGCCGGCGAGTGGACGCGCGGGCTGCGCCGCGCCAGCCAGCCGATGAGGAAGGCAACGGCCCGCAGGACGACGAAGGCAAAGGCGATCGCGCCGAGAAAGATCAGCGAGATGTAGCGGTCATAGGCGGTCCAGACGGCAAGGCCTGCGAGCGCCGCCAGGCAGACGAGCGCGCCCGCGAGATAGGGCCAGGCGGGAAAGCCGCTCGGCTCGAAACCCTGCTGGCGGAAGAGGGCGGTGGCCGGCACCCGGCGCGCCCGGCCGAGTGGCAGGACCGCAAAGGCAAGCGCCGTCAGCAAGCCGAAGAGCGCCGCAAGGCCAAGCGCCGAGGGATAGAGCTCGAAGGATGTCGACACCGGCAATACGTCGGCGAGGAACTGCGCCGCCACGAATGGGATCAGGGCACCGAGCGCGAGGCCGATGGCAATGCCGATCGAGGCGATCATCAGGATCTGTGCGAGGTAGACCGTCGCCACCAGCGAGGCCGGCGCGCCGAGGCATTTGAAGGTGGCGATGACGCCGCGCTTGCCGTCGAGATAGGAGCGCACCGCATTGCCGACCCCGACCCCGCCGACGATCAGCGCTGTCAGCCCGACGAGCGTCAGGAACTGCGAGAAGCGGGTGATGTTGGCGTTGAGCGACGGGGCGGCATTGCTGCTGGTGCGGATCGACCAGCCGGCTGTGGGAAAACGCGCCTGCGCTTCCGTCCGGATCGAGGCGACACGCGACGGATCGGCGAGCCTGATCTTGTAAGCGTGCTCGACGAGGCTGCCGGTCTGCACCAGGCCGGAAACAGCGAGCGCCTCGGCCGACACCATCAGCCGCGGCGCGAAGCCGAATCCGTCGGACAGTGCGTCCGGCTCGCGAATGATCGTGGCATTGACGCGGATCCGCGCATTGCCGAGAAGGATCTCGGCGCCCGGGGCGATGCCGAGCCGCTCGAGGAGCAGCGGCGCGGCAACCGCACCGTAGACATCGCCATCCTTCGCAAGGAGTTCGGCAAGCGGCCCTGCCGGCTCGCTTTCAAGCGCGCCATAGAGCGGATAGGCGCCGTCGACGGCCTTCAACTCCACGAGCGCCTGGTTCGACCCGTCCGGAAGGCGCGCCATCGAGCGCAAGCCGGCGGATGCCGAAACGTCGCCGAAGCCCTCGAGAAAGGCGCGCTCCTCGGGCGTCGCGAGGCGGTTGTTGAGCTCGAAGCGGATATCGCCGGCAAGGATCTCCTGGCCCCGCGAGGCGATCGTCGCGCTGATCGACTGCGACAGCGAATTGACCCCGGCGATCGCCGCCGTGCCGAGCGCGATGCAGGCAAGAAAGATATAGAAGCCCTTGAGACCGCCGCGCATCTCCCGGAGCGCCAGACGAAGGGCGAGGAACGGGCGAAGGCGGCGGATGACCGTGGCTGCGCTCATGCGGATGCGGCCTCCGGACGGGCCGGTTCGGCGAGCGGCGCGGCCTCGGCCCCGGAGACGATCTCGCCCGAACGGACCCGCACCTGCCGGGAGCAGCGCCCGGCGAGGGCCGCGTCATGGGTGACGAGAATGAGGGTCATGCCGCGCTCGCGCTGCTCGGCAAAGAGCAGGTCGGCGATCTGCCGGCCCGTCTCGGCATCGAGATTGCCGGTCGGCTCGTCGGCGATCAGCAGTTTCGGCGACGGCGCCAGCGCCCTGGCGATCGCCACGCGCTGCTGCTCGCCGCCGGAAAGCTGTCCCGGATAATGCGTCAGCCGTTCGCCGAGCCCGACGGCGACTAGCTCTCGGCGGGCGATGCCGAAGGCGTCGCGGACATTGGCGAGTTCCAGTGGCACCGCGACGTTTTCGAGCGCCGTCATATTGGGGATCAGATGAAAGGACTGGAAAACGATGCCGATATTGCGGCCGCGGAAATCGGCGATCTCGTCCTCGCTCATCCGGTGCAGGGCCGTGCCGTCAATGACGATCTCGCCGCGATCGAGGCGCTCGAGGCCGGCCATGACCATCAGGAGTGTCGATTTTCCCGAGCCGGACGGCCCGACGATGCCGACGGATTCGCCGGCATTGATGGTCAGGCTCATGCCCTTCAGCACGTGCACCGAGGCTGCCGCCTCGCCGAGGGTCAGGTCCGCATTTTTCAGTTCGATGATGGTTTTTGCCACGCGGAACGACCCTATATGAAAGAAGAATGGATTGACGAAAAGATTGCCCGCCGATTTAGGAACGGAAGCATGCGATTGAAAGATTTTCTCCCGTTTTTCTTGAGCGTTGCAATGACAATCGCGTTATCGGCGGCAGCCCGGGCCGAAAGCCTCAGCCTCGTCGGCTTCGGCGACAGCCTGATGGCCGGCTACCAGCTTCCGCCGGAGGATGCTTTCCCCGCCCGGCTTGAAAAGGCGCTCAAGGACAAGGGCTTCGATGTCACGATCGCGAATGCGGGCGTCTCCGGCGACACGACTTCGGGCGGTCTCGCCCGCATAGATTGGTCGGTGCCTGACGGAACGAAGGGCGTGATCCTCGAACTCGGCGCCAATGACGCGCTGCGCGGCGTCTCGCCCGAGGAAACCCGCAAAAACCTCGAGGCTATGATTGACCGGCTCCAGGAGCGCGGCATTGCGGTGCTGCTCGTCGGCATGATGGCGCCGCCGAACATGGGTGGCGACTACGGCGCGCGCTTCAATTTGATTTATTCCGACCTCGCTAGGGAACACAAACTCGCCTTCTACCCTTTCTTCCTCGACGGAGTCGTAACCAAAGCAGGACTGCAACTCGACGACGGCATGCATCCGAACAGCGATGGCATCGCCGTAATGGTGGAGCGTTTTCTTCCAACGGCCGAGCAATTCGTCAGATCACTGCACAAAGGAGAATAACGAACATCCACAATTAAGCAGATGTTAATTTCTCAACTCGCCAAATAACAGTTGCGTGCAGAGTCGATGCGTGATTCGCTAAGACATCTGCAAGAGATTCGGGGAGCTCGCCATGCCGAGACTATTCACCGCCCTCGAAATTCCGCACAATGCAGCAATGAGTCTTTCGTTGCTGCGCGGAGGTCTTCCCGGAGCTCGATGGATCGATGTGGAGAATTACCACATCACCCTGCGTTTCATCGGCGATGTCGATTGGCGCACCGCCAATGAAATCATCGACGGCCTCGACCGCATCGAACGGCCGGAATTTCAGTTGCAATTGACCGGCATCGGTGCCTTTGGCTCGAAGAAGCCGCACTCGGTCTGGGCCGGCGTCAGCAACAATCCGGACATGTATGCGCTGCAGGCGGAAATCGAACGCATCTGCCAGCGTCTCGGCCTGCCGCCGGACCCGCGCAAGTTCACGCCGCACGTGACGCTGGCGCGACTACGCGCTTCACGTGTCGACGACGTCGTCGAGTATCTGTCAGGGCGCGGCAATTTCATGACCGCGCCCTTTATCGTTCCGCGCTTCGTCCTCCTATCCTCGCGCGACTCGGTCGGCGGCGGGCCCTATCTGACGGAAGAGGTGTTCCCGCTTCACGAAGGGCGCTTGAGCTTCGCAAGCAGCGAGGAGCAGCCGGCCTCCAGCATCTGGTAGAGCGCCTCGAAGGCATCCGCCGTTTCGTAATAGGGATCCGGAACGTCGTCGTTCCGGCCCGCGGCAACGTTCATGAACAGATGCACCTTGTGGAATGTCTCGGGCGAGGCGAGCCTCCGCAGCTCGGCGACATTGCGGCGGTCCATGCCGAGGATCAGGTCGAAGGCGGCAAGATCGGCCGCGTCGATCTGCCTGCCGCGCAGACCGGAAATGTCGATGCCGTGGGCTCTGGCGACTGCGATCGAGCGGCGGTCGGGAGGATGGCCGATATGCCAGGCACCCATGCCGGCTGAATCGACCGAGACCACATCGCCATAGCCGTTTCGGCGCGTAAGCTGACGCATGATGCCCTCTGCCAAAGGCGATCGGCAGATATTGCCGAGACAAACGAAGAGAATTCTGACGGGTTTCATGGTATCCATGGAGCATTCGACCGCACGTCCACGCGGCATGGTTAGCCTGAAAAGGGCAGGGAGAAAACCGCATGAGGCCCGAAAAGCTCGATGCCGAGACTATCGCCGAGCATCTCCACAGGATGGAAGGCTGGGTTCTCGCCGAGGACGGAGCCTCGATCTGGAAGGCGTTTCGCTTCCGCAATTTCGCCGAAGCCTTCAGCTTCATGACGCAATGCGCTCTCGCGGCGGAGAAGCTCAACCACCACCCGGAATGGTTCAATGTCTACAACAAGGTCGATGTCACGCTTTCGACGCATGATGCCAGCGGCCTGACGGAGCTCGACTTCAAGGTGGCGGCGAAGATGGACCAGGCGGCTGCCGGGCGGATGCCGGATCATCTGAAGTAAGGCCATCTAAATACGGCCATTTGAAATGGCGCCTGCCATGCCCATATCTGGCTGGTGACAAGCGGAACGGACGCGATGGACGACGTGAAGATTGGTGAAATTCTCCTTCCAGGCGAGGAATCCGAACAGGAGCGCCGCGAGCGCAAGGTGCGCCGCCGCTTCTGGCCGACCTTCCGCCGGGCGGTTCGCCAGATTCCCTTCAGCCGCGATCTCGTCGCCGCCTATTATTGCGCGGTGGACCCGCAGACGCCGACGCGCACCCGAGGGATACTGCTCGCGGCACTGGCCTATTTCGTCCTGCCGCTCGATTTCGTGCCCGACGTGCTCGCCGCCGTCGGCTTCTCCGACGACGTCGCCGTATTGACTGCCGCCTTTGCGGCGATCAGCGGCCAAATCAAGGAGACACATTATCACAAGGCCGACGAGACGTTCGGCGAGCGGCTCGACGACTAGCGGCGCCACCCCGTTGCCGAGGTCGCCGCATTGCCGCCCGCGACGACAAACTCTTGCCCGATTCTTTGTGACATAGATTCCGTAAACGTGACGGCTGTGGGCGTGAGGCAGCAGAACGGCGCGTCCGACGAGATTTGAGACAGGAAGATCACCGGCCACGGCCCGCCAGTACCGATGTCCGACCGGACCGGCAAATCCGCACAGGGACGAACCGCACGCCCGCAATGGCCCAAGGCTGCGGGCGCACTGTTCCTGTGGGGCAAAACGGGACGATTGCGGCGATCGTTGACGGTTTGGTAACCTGAATTAAGTCAAAATAAATTCAAATCGTGACTATGCGTTGCCCGTGTAAGCCTGGTTCGGGCAACCGCAAGCTAGGAAATCGGCAGGAACTCATGTTTGCAAGAAAGATCGCAACTGCAATCGTACTCGTAATGGCGGCAGCCGGCGTGGCTTCCGCGCAATCGCCGACGCGAATCCAGCAGTTCAACGCCTGGGGCGCGTACTCCTATCAGTCGGGCGGCGGCAAGGTCTGCTATGTCCTGTCGGTTCCAAAGGAAAAGAGCCCTGCCGGCGTCGACCACGGAGACATCTTCTTCCTCGTCTCGCAGCGCCCGGGGCAGAACATCAGCTACGAGCCGCAGGTGATGATGGGCTATCAGCTACAGGACAATTCGAAGGTCAACGTGGTCATCGACGGACGCACCTTCATCATGTTCACCAAGGGCAACTCTGCCTGGGTCGAGAATGCCGCGGAAGAGCCGGCGCTGGTCGCGGCGATGAAATCGGGCAAGGACATGTCGGTCAACGCCAAGTCGCGCAAGGGCACGGCAACCTCCTACTCCTATTCGCTCTCCGGCATCTCCGCCGCCTTGAAGCAGATCGAGGCCTGCAAGTAGGCCGGACCCTGCGTTCCCGACTCAGAGGCCGGCTGCTCAGCCGGCCTTTTTGCTTTCGGCTGAAGCGCTCATGGTGACTCGCCGCAAAAAGAATGCTAAAGCGCCCGCAATCCAGAGCCCTGCGCCCCGTGTGAGCGCGCCCGAAGGCTCGCCATACTTCAGTTCGAGCATCGGAAGATGATCCGGAGACGCATATCCGGACAGCCCCCGCTCCATGACAGGACCACGAGCATGCCAGCCACCGAGATCTTGAACAGGCCGGATATCGTTAAGGCGCCGCAGGTGCGCGTCGCGCCGCAAACGGAAAAGCCGTCGCTGATCGGCCTCTTGCGCGAGGACATGGCCAAGCTCTTGGTCGAGAAAGGCGTGCCGGAGCGGCAGGTGAAGATGCGCGTCAGCCAGCTGTGGCATTGGCTCTATGTGCGCGGCGTCTCGGACTTCGACCAGATGTCGAATGTCTCCAAGGACATGCGCGAAATGCTCAAGCAGCATTTCACCGTTGCCCGGCCCGAAATCGTCGAAGAGCAGGTTTCGGGCGACGGCACGCGCAAATGGCTGTTGCGCTTTCCGCCGCGCGGCGCCGGACGGCCGGTGGAAATCGAGACCGTCTATATTCCCGAGGAAGGCCGCGGCACGCTCTGCATTTCGAGCCAAGTCGGCTGTACGCTCACCTGTTCCTTCTGCCACACCGGCACGCAGAAGCTGGTGCGTAATCTGACGGCCGAGGAAATCCTCTCGCAGCTTCTGCTCGCCCGCGACAGGCTCGGCGACTTTCCGGAGCGCGACACGCCGCAGGGCGCGATCGTGCCGGCCGAGGGCCGCAAGATCACCAATATCGTGATGATGGGCATGGGCGAGCCGCTCTATAATTTCGAGAACGTCAAGACGGCACTGCTGATCGCCTCGGACGGCGACGGCCTGTCGCTCTCGAAGCGGCGCATCACGCTGTCGACCTCCGGAATCGTTCCGGAAATCTATCGCACCGGCGAGGAGATCGGCGTCATGCTGGCAATCTCGCTGCACGCCGTCAAAGACGAACTGCGCGACATGCTCGTGCCGATCAACAAGAAATATCCGCTGAAGGAGCTGATGGAGGCCTGCCGCGCCTATCCGGGCCTTTCCAATGCGCGCCGCATCACCTTCGAATATGTAATGCTGAAGGACGTCAACGACAGCCTGGAGGACGCCAAGGAACTGGTGAAGCTCCTGAAGGGCATCCCGGCGAAGATCAATCTGATCCCCTTCAATCCCTGGCCGGGCACCAACTACCAGTGTTCGGACTGGGAGCAGATCGAAGCCTTCGCCGACCTCATCAACCAGGCCGGCTACGCCTCGCCGATCCGCACCCCGCGCGGCCGCGACATCCTCGCCGCCTGCGGCCAGCTCAAGTCGGAATCGGAGCGCATGCGCAAGGTCGACCGACTCGCCTTCGAGGCGATGATGATCGCCAACCACGGCGAGGATTGAGGGGCAAGAGCCCTCGGGATGGACGTCACCGCGCCTGCGTCAGAAAAATCTTCACGGCAAACACCGAAAACACCCCGGCAAAGCTGTAGTCGAGCGCTCGCATCGCCCGCCTGTTGCGCTGCAGCCAGGCCGCCAGCCAGTCGGCGGCTAGCACCACCAGCGCGTTGACCGGCATGCCGATGGCGATGAAGAAGAAACCGAGGAACAGGAGCTTGCCGGTCACCGCCGGGTCGTCGGCGCTGACGAATTGCGGCAGGAAGGTCATGAAGAAGATCACGACCTTGGGGTTCAGGATGTTGACGGAGAAGCCGGTCGAAATGTTCGAAAGCGCCGTACCCTTCGCCTCCGCCACCTCCGTCGCCTTCGTTACCGACAGGCTGGAGCCGTAGCGGATCGCCTGGATCGCGAGCCACAGGAGGTAGGCGGCACCGCCGGTCTTCAACACCAGGAAGGCGGTCGGCGAGGCGGTGATCAGCGCCGAGATGCCGAAGGCGACGAGCAGCGTGTGGACGACGATGCCGAGCCCGGTGCCGACCACGACGAAGAGCGCGGCCTTCTTGCCCTGCGCCAGTGCCCGGCTGATCGACAGCGTCATGTCGGGTCCGGGCGTTGCCGCCAGCAGCAGGCTCGCGCCGGCAAAGGTAAGGAGGGTCGGCAGGCTTGGCAGGAAGTCCATGGCTATTCCTCAGGCGCAGGTCTTTGCTGATACCGAAGCTTACATCCTTTCGCCAGCAGATTCGTCCGAATGCCGCTTGTTCCGCTTGTATCGCTTCGAGTTCTGGCTAAAGTGCCGCAGATTTTGCACGGCGGCATTCCGCCCTCGAATAGCACGGACAGACATCATGGCATCGCACAAAGACGTGAAGAAGGTCGTACTCGCCTATTCCGGCGGTCTCGACACCTCGATCATCCTCAAATGGCTGCAGACCGAACTCGGCGCCGACGTGGTGACCTTCACCGCCGATCTCGGCCAAGGTGAGGAGCTTGAGCCGGCGCGCAAGAAGGCGGAGATGCTCGGCATCAAGGAGATCTATATCGAGGACGTGCGCGAGGAGTTCGTGCGTGACTTCGTCTTTCCAATGTTCCGCGCCAATGCGGTCTACGAAGGCGTCTATCTGCTCGGCACCTCGATCGCCCGGCCGCTGATCTCCAAGCACCTGATCGACATCGCCAGGAAGACCGGTGCCGACGCCATCGCCCATGGCGCGACCGGCAAGGGCAACGACCAGGTCCGCTTCGAGCTATCGGCCTATGCGCTGAATCCCGATATCAAGATCATCGCTCCCTGGCGCGACTGGTCGTTCAAGAGCCGCACCGAGCTGCTCGAATTCGCCGAAAAGCACCAGATCCCGGTCGCCAAGGACAAGAAGGGCGAGGCGCCCTTCTCCGTCGACGCCAACCTGCTGCATTCCTCATCGGAAGGCAAGGTGCTGGAAGACCCGGCTCAGGAAGCGCCGGAATATGTGCACATGCGCACGATCTCGCCGGAGGCTGCTCCGGACCAGGCGACCATCATCAAGATCGGCTTCGAGCGCGGCGACGCCGTTTCGATCGACGGCGTGCGCCTGTCGCCGGCGACGCTGCTTGCCAAGCTCAACGACTACGGCCGCGACAACGGAATCGGCCGTCTCGACCTCGTCGAGAACCGTTTCGTCGGCATGAAGTCGCGCGGGGTCTATGAGACCCCCGGCGGCACGATCCTGCTCGCCGCCCACCGGGCGATCGAGAGCATCACCCTGGACCGTGGCGCAGCGCATCTGAAGGACGAGCTGATGCCGCGCTATGCCGAGCTCATCTATTACGGCTTCTGGTTCTCGCCGGAGCGCGAGATGCTCCAGGCGGCCATCGACAAGAGCCAGGAGCATGTCGAAGGCGAAGTGACGCTGAAGCTCTACAAAGGCAATGTCATGGTCACCGGCCGCGAGAGCGCGAAGTCGCTCTATTCCGACAAGCTGGTCACCTTCGAGGACGACCAGGGCGCCTACGACCAGAAGGACGCTGCCGGCTTCATCAAACTGAACGCCCTGCGCCTGCGCACGCTCGCTGCCCGCAACCGCTGAGGCCGGAATTCCTCGAGACAGAGCTGCGGCGGAGCAATCCGCCGCGGTTTTTTCGTGCCGGGCGGTTTGAAGGCAAAGCCGGTTTCAAGGGGAGCATCTACGGCCGGCTCCCTTCCGCCTGCCCCTCATCTGCCTGCCGGCATCTTCTCCCCGCGCACGCCGCGCACGGGGACGAAGAGACAAGCCGCAATCGCTCGGTCCCTTCTTGACCCGCAGGCGTGCACATTTCTCGACGGCCGCCGTTTGGTGCCGGGATCGAGGCATTCCCTCTTCTCCCCGTGTGACGGGGAGAAGAGGCCGGCAGGCAGATGAGGGGCATGCCCGGCAGCAGAGGGGCATCCACCCCGAGCGCAGCTCAATTCATCTCGTCGTGGTGTCGTGGATGGAAAACCGTCACACGTCCCTGCAACTGTCTCTATTCTGCCGCTTCGCTCAACGGCGCTTCGGCTGGTGCCGGCGCGGCGAGCGGCCTCAGCCGAACCGCCCTGCGATACCAGATATAGCTCGCTATGGAGATCAGGCCGAAGCCGGGGATGATCGTCCCGAGCGCCAGGGCGGGCGCGCCGACGAGGGCGGCAAGCGCGCCGCCGAGAAGGCCGGAGCCCATCTGGATGAAGCCCATCAACGCCGACGCCGTGCCTGCGATATGCGGGAAGGGCGCCATCGCCGCGGTCATCATATAGGGCATGACGAAGGCGATGCCGAAGGCGTAGATGCCGATCGGAGTCATGACCGAGAGGAAGGTCGGCTCCATTGCTTGCATTGTAAAGGCAAGGATGAGGCTCGATGCGCCGATGAAAGAGAGGCCGACGGGCACCAGCGCCTGCGGCGTGAAGCGCCGCATCAGGAGCCGCACCGTCACCGTGCCGGAAAAGAACAGACCCGATTGCATCAGCATGCCGACGCCGAACTCGGTGGGCGTCAGCCCGACCTCGCTGATCAGCACGAAGGGCAGCATCGTCGCCCAGGCGTAGAGCGCGCCGACGGCGCCGGCGATCACCAGCGTCGACGATAAGAAGCGGCTGTCGGCCAGCAGTTCGCGATAGGCGGCAAGGATCGGCCGCAGATGCCCCTTGCTGCGGTCGGGCGCCACCGTCTCGGCCATGAAGAAATGCACGGTCAGGCAGGCCATCAGTGCGAAGCCGACCATCAGCAGGAAGATCGACTGCCAGCCGAAAAGACCAAGCGCAATGCCGCCGAGCGTCGGCGAGACGGCCGGCCCGAGCGCCAGCATCATGCCGATCATGTTCATGATGCGGGCGGCGCTCGTGCCGGTGAACTGGTCGCGGACGATGGCGCGGGCGACCGTCATGCCGACCGAGGCGCCGATCCCCTGCACCAGCCGCCCGGCGAGCAGCACGGCGATCGATGGCGCAAAGGCGGCCATCAGACTGCCGGCGAGATAGATGGCCATAAAGATCAGCGTCGCCGGCCGGCGGCCGATAACGTCGGAAAGCGTGCCCGAGACGAGCTGGGCGAAGGCGAAGCCACCAAAATAGAGCGACAGCGTCATCTTGATCGCCGCCTCGCTGGAGGCGAAGGCGCGGACGAGTTCCGGCATGGCCGGCGTATAGAGCGCCATGGAAACAGGACCGAGCGCCACCAGGAAGGCGCCGATGATGCTCGTGCGCCGTTCGCTCATCCTGAGCGTCATTGCGTCTTCTCCTTGCCGGCAAGACAGGGATCCAGGCGGCGAAGATTGTCGCGGAGGATCCGGAGGCTGCCGCGCAGCTGCTCGCGGCCCTCGTCGCCGATGCTCTCGGTATAGGCGTTCATCATTCCCCTGAGCCCGCTCATCAGCTCGGAAAGCAGCGGGTCGGCCTTTTCGGTGATGACGACATTCTTGGCGCGCCGGTCGGCCGGATCAGGTACCCGCGCCACCAGCTCCAGTGCCTCGAGGCGATCGAGATAGGCCGAGAGCGTCATCGGCTCGATCCCCATGCGCGTGGCGATCTCCGCCTGCTTGATGCCCTCGGTCACGGCGACCTGGATCAGCGTGCGCGCTTCCCCGGGGGTGATGCCGAGCGCCATCGCATTGACCTTGCGGTCGAAGGCGCCGCGCAGCAGCCGCGAGACATCGGTGAGCAGCAATCCGATCGTGTCGGATTCGAGTTTCCTGGGCATCCGGTTCGATCACGTAGAAAAATAATAAGGTTTCCTTATCATGTCTCGGCCGCGCGTACAATCGATGCGCCGGGTATCCGAGAAAATCTGCGATCGGGGATGACAAGCAGTCTCGTTTGGTGTATGTGCCGCCCCGGTTCGGGTTCTTGCCCGTCGACCACCAAGAAAGAATGGCGAATCCGCTCCTGTCCTTAAAGAGGGCAAGGCCTGAAGGAAATCCGACAGGCCGGCCGAGAGCGCTCTGGCTGTTTCAGAAGAAAGCAAAGGTTAGACCGATGAACATCATCCAGCAGCTGGAAGCCGAACAGGCCGCCAAGATCGCCGCCAAGCGCACCCTTCCCGATTTTTCCGCCGGCGACACCGTCCGCGTCAACGTCCGCGTCGTCGAAGGCAGCCGTACCCGCGTCCAGGCCTATGAAGGCGTCTGCATCGCCCGCTCAGGCGGCGGCCTCAACGAGAGCTTCACGGTTCGCAAGATTTCCTACGGCGAAGGCGTCGAGCGCGTATTCCCGGTTTACTCGCCGCTCGTCGAGAGCGTCGAAGTGGTCCGCCGCGGTAAGGTCCGCCGCGCCAAGCTCTACTACCTGCGCGATCGTCGCGGCAAGTCGGCTCGTATCGTCGAGAACACCGGCACGCGCGCCCGCAAGCTGAACGAAGCCGAGCGCCAGGCAGTCGCCGACGAGAAGGCACGCATCGAGGCCGAGAAGGTCGCAGCCGCCCAGGCGCTCGCCGCCGAAAAAGCAGCCGCCGAAGCGGCGGAAGCAAAGGCAGCCGAAGAGGCAAAGGCAGCCGAAGCGGCCGCAGAATAAGATTTCGACTCTTCGGAGTTATTCGCAAAGGCGGCCTCCCGGCCGCCTTTCTTTTTTAGCACTATCTGCTTGTCTTCCCGGCGAAATTCGTGACATTTTTCGGTCGCCACAATTTTCGGGAGTTCCTCCAATGACAATCCGCCGCCACGTGCTCGCGGGCATCGCCGCTGCCCTCGCCGTTCCCTTCGCATTCTCCGCGTCCGCCGTCGCGAGCGACCTGCCCGACCTTGGCGGCAAAACGGTCGTCGTCGTCACCGAGAACGCCTATCCGCCGCTGCAGTTCGTCGATCCGAAGTCGGGACAGGCGGTCGGCTGGGAATATGACGCGATGAACGAGATCGCCAAGCGGCTGAACTTCAAGGTAGAATATCAGAACACCAGCTGGGATGCGATGATCCAATCGGTATCCGACGGCCAGTATCAGATCGGCATGACCGGCATCACCATCAAGGACGACCGCAAGGAGAAGGTCGACTTCTCCGATCCCTATATGCGCTCGCAGCAGTTCATGCTGGTGCGCGCCGACGAGGCGCGCTTCAAGGATGCCAAGAGCTTCGCCGCGGTCGAGGACGCGCTGATCGGCGCCCAGCCCGGCACCTCGCCCTTCTACACCGCCGTCTATGAAATTCTCGACGGCAACGAGCAGAACCCGCGCATCAAGCTGTTCGAGACCTTCGGTGCGACGGTCCAGGCGCTGAAGGCCGGCGACGTCGATCTGGTGCTGACCGACAGCGTCGCGGCGAAAGGCTATGTCGACGCCTCCGAAGGCACGCTCAAGGTGGTCGGCGAGCCCCTCGGCACCGAGGATTTCGGCTTCATCTTCCCGAAGGGATCCGATCTCGTCCAGCCGGTCAACGCCGCAATCAAGGCGCTGAAAGAGGACGGCACCTTCGACGCGCTCAACAAGAAGTGGTTCCTCGACTACAAGATGGGCGGCTGATCGCTACTGCATAATTCCCTAAATCGGAATCGATTTGAGGACAAAATCATGCAGCATTTCAAAGTACTACAGCGACCTTAGCGCGTCCTATTGGACGCGCGGCGCTGTGGAGCGGGATGAGGAAAAGTGCATGCGGTTTTCCGCTCGCATCCCGCGTCTCAACTATGGAATCACGATGGCGCCGGTCAATTCATCCGCTTCCGAGAAGGGCGACTATCCCTGGTGGCTGGTCGCCCTCCTTGTAATCGCCGTGGCGCTCGCCGCGGTGATCGCCGCCAATGACATCTTCGCTCAGGTCTTCGCGGTCGTCCTGAAAGGTCTCGGCGTCACCGTCTTCGTAACCCTGGTCGGCTTCGCGCTCGCGACCATGCTCGGCCTCGGCGTGGCGCTGATGGCGCTTTCCGAGCACGCGGCACTGCGCCAGGCGGCGCGCTTCTACACGGAAGTCATTCGCGGCGTGCCGATCCTCGTCCTGCTCTTCTATATCGCCTTCGTCGGTGCGCCGGCGCTGGTGACAGCCGTCAATTTCCTGGCGACGCCGCTCGTCAAGGCGGGCGTCATGGAGCCGCTCGTCGTGCGCGACGTTTCGCTGATGTGGCGGGCGATCATCGCGCTGATGATCGGCTATTCCGCCTTCATCGCCGAGGTCTTCCGCGCCGGCATCCTTTCCGTCGACAAGGGGCAGGTGGAGGCGGCCAAGGCGCTCGGCCTGACGCGCTACCAGCGCTTCCGGCTCGTCGTCCTCCCTCAGGCGATCCGCGTCATCCTGCCGCCGCTCGGCAACGACTTCGTGGCGATGGTCAAGGACTCCTCACTCGTCTCGGTGCTCGGCGTCGCCGACATCACCCAGATGGGCAAGGTCTACGCCTCGGGCTCGTTCCGCTTCTTCGAGACCTATTCGATCGTCGCCTATGTCTATCTCATCCTGACGATCGGTCTGTCGCTGGCGCTTCGGGGGCTCGAGCGGCGGCTGAGAAGGGCAGAGGCGCGGTAGGGCGCGTTCCCCTCGCAAGGCCCCTCCCCAACCCCCCACAAGGGGGAGGGGCTCCGATGCCGCGCCCAAACCTCCCTTCTGCACCGCTGCAGCCGCCTCTTGCGCCGAGGTGATCGAAGAGGGTGCCGCGCGCGCCAAGCCCCTCCCCCTTGTGGGGAGGGGTTGGGGAGGGCTCTGACCGTCCACTGCCTGCCATCTCGCCAATTGCCGAACAGTCGAAAAATTGATATGAGCACCGGCCATGGAATCCAAGTTCGGATGTCGCGCCCAGAAAATCGTCGTGCTGCAGGACCACAAGCGTCTGCCGGCACGGTTCTTTGCGCATGTCTGCGGCGCTCTGACGAGCCGCCTATCCTGATCGCCTGATCAGCGTTGTTTCCGGCAGCATCGCCGCCGGCTTTTCCGTATTTTAAAATTCGATGGATATCTCGCTATGAGCGCACCGCGTACCCTCTATGACAAGATCTGGGACGATCATCTGGTCAATCAACAGGATGACGGCACCTGTCTGCTCTACATCGACCGTCACCTCGTGCACGAGGTGACGAGTCCGCAGGCCTTCGAAGGACTGCGCATGGCCGGGCGCAAGGTCCGGGCGCCGGAAAAGACGCTGGCCGTCGTCGACCATAACGTGCCGACCTCGCCGGACCGCCATCTCGGCATCAAGAACGAGGAAAGCCGAATCCAGGTCGAGGCGCTTGCCAAGAACGCCGCCGATTTCGGCGTCGAATATTATTCGGAGAACGACAAGCGCCAGGGCATCGTCCATATCGTCGGACCCGAACAGGGCTTCACGCTGCCGGGCATGACGATCGTCTGCGGCGACAGCCACACCTCGACGCATGGCGCCTTCGGTGCTTTGGCGCACGGCATCGGCACGTCGGAAGTGGAGCACGTGCTGGCCACCCAGACGCTAATCCAGAAGAAGGCGAAGAACATGCTGGTGCGCGTCGACGGGCAGTTGCCGCCCGGCGTCACCGCCAAGGACATCATCCTCGCCATCATCGGCGAGATCGGCACCGCCGGCGGCACCGGCCACGTCATCGAATTCGCCGGCGAGGCGATCCGTTCGCTGTCGATGGAAGGCCGCATGACGGTCTGCAACATGACGATCGAAGGCGGCGCCCGCGCCGGCCTGATCGCGCCGGACGAGACGACCTTCGCCTATATCAAGGACAAGCCGCGCGCGCCGAAGGGCAAGGCCTGGGACATGGCGCTCGACTACTGGAAGACGCTGCACACCGACGAGGGCGCCCATTACGACCGGGTCGTCGTGCTCGACGCGGCCAACTTGCCGCCGATCGTCTCCTGGGGCTCCTCTCCGGAAGACGTCATCTCGGTCCAGGGCGCCGTTCCGAATCCGGACGACATCCAGGACGAGACCAAGCGCGCTTCCAAATGGCGGGCGCTCGACTATATGGGCCTGAAGCCGGGCACGAAGATCACCGACATCGCCATCGACCGGGTGTTCATCGGCTCCTGCACAAACGGTCGCATCGAGGACCTGCGCGCCGTTGCCAAGGTCGTCGAAGGTCGCAAGGTCGCCCCGACCGTTTCGGCGATGATCGTGCCGGGCTCGGGCCTCGTCAAGGAACAGGCGGAGGCCGAGGGTCTCGACAGGATCTTCAAGGAGGCCGGCTTCGACTGGCGCGAACCGGGCTGCTCGATGTGCCTGGCGATGAACGACGACCGGCTGAAGCCGGGCGAGCGCTGCGCCTCGACCTCGAACCGCAACTTCGAGGGCCGCCAAGGCTTCAAGGGCCGCACCCATCTTGTCTCCCCCGCAATGGCCGCCGCCGCCGCGGTGGCGGGCCATTTCGTCGATATCCGCGAGTGGAAATAAGCCGGTTCGAACTTTTCCGGCAATTTGGCCGCCCTCTCGAGGGCGGCCTTTTTCATTGAGCGTCACAAGAAGCTTCCGCGGGCAGACAAGTGGCGTCAGCGGTGCCACAATGGCCGCGTTCCACCTGACCCGCGAAGAACCTCATGGCTGATCACGACAAGACCGCCGCACGCCGCCTGATGCTGCTCCGCCATGCGAAATCCGCCTGGCCAGAAGGCGTGGCCGACCATCGCCGGCCGCTCGCCGGGCGCGGGCGAAAGGCTGCCCCGGTGATTGGCGCCTATATGGCCGAGCAGGGCCTCGTGCCGGATCTGGCGCTTGTTTCCACGGCGCGGCGCGCCCAGGAGACCTGGGAACTGGTGGCCGAGGCGTTGCCGGCCAGCGTCGACTCCCGTGACGCCGTCGGGATCTACGAGGTCGCGGCCAAAGCCATTCTCGGCGTGATACGGGGCGTGGAGCCGCCGGTGCGCAGCCTCCTCCTCGTCGGGCACAATCCAGGCATGGAGGAGCTTGCACTGCTCCTTGCCGGCGAGGGCGAGGCGCTGCCGCGCCTGCGTGAAAAATTTCCCACGGCCGCCCTCGCGGTCATCGATTTCGATGCCGGGCAATGGTCGGAGATCGAGCCCGGCAGCGGCCGCCTCGTCCGGTTCGTGACGCCGCGCATGCTCAAGCAGAAGCAATGACAGTCTTCGCGGCTATGCCACCCGGACAGCCGTTCCCCGGCGCATATGCCTCAGCAGCCGCTTCATCGCCGGCAAGCTGACGGCGATGCAGCCTTGCGTCGGCTCATAACCGGGGCGAATGAGATGAAAGAAGATCGCCGAGCCGGCTTGTCGCCGCCTGGACGAGATGTTCCAATCCATGACGAGGCAGATGTCGTATAGTCCGTCATCGCGCATCATCGCCTCGTGGCTTGCGGCAAACGGTGCCCTGACGGGGCGGTTGTAGGAGGCGTGGCCCGGCGCGTCGCACCAGAGCATGTCGCGGCGGATCCTGCGGATCGGCAGCCGTGTCGGCGGCAGGGACACGCGGTCCCGGCGCGCGAACCCGCCGATCAGCCTCATCGTCGCCCGCGGCGTTGCGCCATCGCCTTCCCGCTTCATGGCCGTGAGGCCGCTTCGCCCGATCGCCGCCTGCTCGGTCTTTCCGTCGAAGCTCAGAAGCGCGCGGCGGCGATCGCGCGGCGCAGTGCGCACCACAATGGTGGATTTTCGCGATCTTACTCCCGACGTTTTCTTGCGCATTATTCTCACAAATTCTTGCTTTGCCCGTGATCTCGCGGCCACCCTAAGCACGGTTCCAAGGCGACAAGATTGCGCGGCCGCCGCGCTTTGCCAAGGGCGGCATTTGAGCTAGTTTGAAATTCAGGAAGCAACAGGAACTGTCCCATGGCGACGCGCACTATCCTCCTTGTCGACGATGACAATGACCTGCGTGAGACGTTGATAGAGCAGCTCTCTCTTTACGAGGAGTTCGACCTCCTGCAGGAAGCGACCGCCGGCAAGGGTATCCAGACGGCGCGCGCCCGCCAGGTGGACCTGTTGATCATGGATGTCGGCCTGCCGGACATGGACGGCCGCGAGGCGGTGAAGCTGTTGCGCAAGAGCGGATTCAAGGCGCCGATCATCATGCTGACCGGTCACGATACCGATTCGGACACGATCCTCGGGCTCGAGGCCGGCGCCAACGACTATGTCACCAAGCCCTTCCGTTTCGCCGTGCTGCTGGCCCGTATCCGCGCCCAGCTGCGCCAGCATGAGCAGAGCGAGGACGCTACCTTCAGCGTCGGTCCCTACACGTTCAAGCCGAGCCAAAAATTGCTGACGTTGGATAACGGCCAGAAGATCCGGCTGACCGAGAAGGAGGCGGCGATCATCCGCTACCTTTACCGGGCCGACCAGAAGGTGGTGACCCGCGACGTCCTGCTCGAGGAGGTCTGGGGCTATAATTCCGGCGTGACGACCCACACGCTCGAGACGCATGTCTACCGGCTGCGCCAGAAAATCGAACGCGACCCTTCCAATGCCGAGATTTTGGTGACAGAGAACGGCGGCTACAAGATCGTTCCGTAAAGCGGGATTTGCGGGTTTTCCCTCCCCATCTTGCTCGTAGGTGAGTCAGGAGAATTGCTGCGTGACGCTCAATGACGACATCGCGCTTCTGTCCAACGTCTCGCTCTTCGCCGATATCGGCGACGACAAGCTTCGGCTGATCGCCTTCGGCGCCGAGCGTCGTCGCGTGGCGAAGGGCCACGAGCTCTTTCGCGAAGGGGCGCCGGCGGACTGCGCCTATGCGGTCGCCGCCGGGAGCTTTTCGCTCTCCAAGCTCAATGCCGAGGGCCGGCCGCAGCAGGTCGACAGCGTCGGCCGCGGCGCTCTGCTATCGGAACTGGCGCTGATCTCGATGGTCGAGCGCAAGTTCACCGCGACCGCGGACGAGGACAGCGAGGTGATCCGCATCAACCGGCCGCTTTTCCGCCGCATGCTGGAAGAATACCCGGAGGTGACGGCAATGGTCGAAGCCCGGATCCGCGACAATCTGCAGGCGATGATCCGCCGCGTCGAGGCGCTCGCCGGGCGTTTTGCCTAGTCGAAGATGCTTCCCAAGCGCGTGGCGATCTCAAAGCTCGAAATGCGCAATCACCGGCACATGGTCCGAGGGGCGCTCCCAGCCGCGTGCTTCCCGGAGGATGTCGACGCGCAGGAGTTTCGTCGCGAGATCGGCCGAGGACCAGATATGGTCGAGGCGGCGGCCGCGGTCGGCGGCGGCCCAGTCCTTGGCCCGGTAGCTCCACCAGGTGTAGAGCCTCTCGGGCGGCGGGGTGTGCTGGCGCATCAGGTCGACCCAGGCGCCGCCGGTCATGACGGTGGTGAGCCCGTCGGTTTCGACGGGCGTGTGGCTGACGATCTTCAGGAGCTGCTTGTGCGACCAGACGTCGTGCTCGAGCGGCGCGATGTTGAGGTCGCCGACCAGAATCGAGGAAATGCCCGCCTCGGCCTCGGCGTGCAACAGCTTCATCTCGTCGACAAAATCGAGCTTGTGGCCGAATTTCGGGTTGATGGTGCGATCCGGCTCGTCGCCGCCGGCCGGCACATAGAAATTGTGCAGGCGGATGGTCTTGCCGCCGGCCGCGAAGACGACGGAGAGATGGCGTGCATCGCCGACGCCGCAATAGTCGCGGCGATCGGTCAATTCGGTCAGCGGCAGGCGGGAAATGGTCGCAACGCCGTGATAGCCCTTCTGCCCGTGCATTTCGATGTAGTTGTAGCCGAGCTTCTTCAAAGGTGCGGATGGAAACTGATCGTCCGGGCACTTGGTCTCCTGCAGGCAGAGGATGTCGGGCTGCCAATTCACCAGCAGATGCTCCACGAGCGGCATGCGCAGGCGGACGGAGTTGATGTTCCACGTGGCGATGGAAAGCGGCATTCTCATTCCTCTGAATAGCGGGATTTCCGGCAGTACGGGCGTTTTAAGCAGGTCCGGGGCCAATCGACAAGCATGAAAAAGGCCGCCCGAAGGCGGCCCTGGAGTCCTGTCGCGGCCACGCGCCTATGGCTATTTGCCGCCCTTGTTGCGCACCTCGTCATAGGGAATGCGGAACACCTTGTCGTCCAGTGCGATGCCGGTCTGCACGTTGAAGATCATCACCGAGGTGTCTTTCTTCTGCGCGTCGGTGATCGTCCATTGCCTGAGATTGTAGGTCCGCGGGTCGAACATCATGGTGATGGTCGAGTCGCCGAAGATCGAGCGGTCGCCGAGCACGATGGTGATGAGGTCGGGTTCGACCCGGACGTCGCGCACCATGCGGCTGCGGAGATCGATCCGCTCGCTCAGAAGCAGATTGAGCGGCGTCTTCGACAAGGGATAGATGTCCCAGGTCTTCAGCTTCATATTGCCGATGACCACCGACCGTCCGTCGGCGATGACGCGCATCGGCGACGGCGCCTCGTAGTTGAAGCGGATGCGGCCGGGGCGGCGGATGTAGAACTTTCCGCCGGTCTGCTCGCCGCGCGGACCGAACTGGACGAATTCGCCCGCCATCGTCTTCACCGATGAAAAATGATCGGCGATCTTCTGGGCGACGGCGGGGGCCTGCGCCGAAGCGGGGGCCGCGTCCAGCGTCGCGCCGGCGATGCCTGCGAGCGCTGCCAGGCCGCAAACGAAGACGCGCCGCGAGATCGCCCGAGTGTCGCCGCCGCCGTTTCTTGTCTCTGTCATCGCAGTCTCCTTCATATCAGCGTCATTTGGAGCGCAAGTGGGGCGCCTTCAAGGCGTTATCTGCTGCCGCGGCGGCCCGCCTCTCAAATGACCGTTACCGGCCGGTCTTTCAGACTTACCGGCCCGTGATCTCCGCCTCGGTCGGCACCAGGATTTCGCGCTTGCCGGCATGGTTGGCCGGACCGATGATGCCTTCCTGCTCCATCCGCTCGATCAGCGATGCCGCCCTATTATAGCCGATGCCGAGGCGCCGCTGCACGTAGGAGGTCGAGGCCTTGCCGTCACGCAGCACGATCGCCACCGCCTGGTCGTAGGGGTCCTCGGAATCGGCAAGGTTCGACGTGCCGGCCGGTCCGCCGCCGTCGTTCTCCTCGTCGTCGTCCTCGGTGATCGCGTCGAGATATTGCGGCACCCCTTGCGTCTTCAGATAGGCGACCACCTCTTCCACTTCGGTGTCGGAGACGAAGGGGCCGTGGACGCGCTGGATGCGCCCCCCGCCGGCCATGTAGAGCATGTCGCCCTGGCCCAGCAGCTGCTCGGCACCCTGTTCGCCGAGAATAGTGCGGCTGTCGATCTTCGAGGTCACCTGGAAGGAGATGCGGGTCGGGAAGTTCGCCTTGATCGTGCCGGTGATGACGTCGACCGACGGGCGCTGCGTCGCCATGATGACGTGGATGCCGGCGGCGCGCGCCATCTGGGCGAGCCGCTGTACCGCCCCTTCGATGTCCTTGCCGGCGACCATCATCAGGTCGGCCATCTCGTCGATGATGACGACGATATAAGGCATCGGCGAAAGGTCGAATTCTTCGGTCTCATAGACGGCTTCGCCGGTCTGGCGGTCGAAGCCGGTCTGGACGGTGCGGGTGATCGCTTCGCCCTTCAACAGCGCCTGCTCGACGCGGGTGTTGAAGCCGTCGATGTTGCGGACGCCGATCTTCGACATCTTCTTGTAGCGCTCTTCCATCTCGCGCACGGTCCATTTGAGCGCGACGACGGCCTTTTTCGGGTCGGTGACGACCGGCGAGAGCAGATGCGGAATGCCGTCATAGACGGAAAGCTCGAGCATCTTCGGATCGATCATGATCAGCCGGCACTGGTCGGGGGTGAGCCGATAGAGCAGCGACAGGATCATCGTGTTGATTGCCACCGACTTGCCCGAGCCGGTGGTGCCGGCGACGAGCAGATGCGGCATCTTGGCGAGGTCGGCGACGACCGGTTCGCCGCCGATCGTCTTGCCGAGCGCCATGGCGAGCTTGGTCTTGGTGGTCTCGAAGTCGCGCGAGCCGATCAGCTCGCGCAGATAGACCATTTCGCGCCGCTGGTTCGGCAGTTCGATGCCGATGGCGTTGCGGCCCGGCACGACGGCGACGCGGGCGGCGATCGCGCTCATCGAGCGGGCGATGTCGTCGGCAAGGCCGATGACGCGCGACGACTTGATGCCGGGCGCCGGTTCGAGTTCGTAGAGGGTGACCACGGGGCCGGGGCGGACATGGATGATCTCGCCCTTGACGCCGAAATCCTCGAGCACGCCTTCGAGCATGCGGGCATTCTGTTCGAGCGCATCGGCCGAAAGCGAGGCGTCGCGCGCCACATTCTTCGGCTCGGCGAGGAAATGGATCGGCGGCAGCGCGAAGTCGCCGTCATCCTCGACGAAGGAGCGCTGGGCTTCCCGTTCGACGCGCTGTCCGCTCTTCGGCCGTGCCGGCGGCGGAGCGACCCGCGAGCCGCCTATCGCGACCATCGGCTTGGCGGGGGCCGGTCTCGGCGCCCAGTCGGCGGCAATATCGTCCTCGTCGTCCGGCAGGATGCCGGCGGGGCGGGGCTCGTCGATGTCGAAGGGCGGGTCGTCTTCGTCGGCGACGATCGGCGGCGGCGTGACGACGCGGCGTTCGGCACGCTCGAGCGACGGTTCGATGCGCGCGCCGCCCACCTGCGCCTTCGGCCGGACCGGCTCGTTGAGGGTGCCGAACTCGTCGTTGTTGAAATCATAGGGCTCGTCGTACTGGCGCTTGGCGCGGCTGGCGCTCATGCCGATGGCCCGCCGCAGCCGGGCCTGTGCCGTGAAGCGCATATGAGCGAGAGAACCCATCAGCAGGGTCAGCGGACCTTCGTCGTCCTCATCCTCGAGTTCTTCGCGGATAGTGCGCGCCTTGCTGGGAACGGGTTCGGGTGCCTGCTCCTCTTCCGCCTCGTCGCTGACGCCGATCAGGCCGGCGCTGAAGATCAGCGCCCAGGCCGCCGGCCCGGCGAAGAGGCAGGCGAGAACGGTCGCGAAGGTGCCGGTCGGGAACGTGCCGGTGATGAGGGCCGGGAAACGCAGGATCATGTCGCCGAAGACGCCGCCGAGACCGTTCGGCAATGGCCAGGTGATCGGCGCCGGCACGCAACTCAAGGCGGCGCTTGCGAGCACCGAGCCGACGAACCAAAGGCAGAACCGCTTCACGACCTTGTCGAAGGGCTTGTTGCCGATGAGCACGAGCGCCCAGGCGACGGCCGGCAGCAGCGCCACGACGCTTGCCAGGCCGAAGAATTGCATGAAGATGTCGGCAAAGGCGGCGCCAGCATAGCCGAGCAGGTTGGTCGGCTCCTCCGAGGTGGCATAGGAGAAGCTCGGATCGGCAACGTTCCAGGTCGAAAGAGCGGCAACGGCGAGCGCCAGGGTGCCGAACAGCGCAAAACCCGCCAGCGACGCGGTCTGGCGCCAGAGGAAGGTGGTCAGCACGAACCGGTTGGTACGGCTGTCAAGCGTTGCGGGGTTGCTTCTGCTCATATTGCCTGCTGTCCGTTTCGATCCGCCGGAGCGCCACGCATTTTGCGAGTAACGGTGGGAACATTCCAGCCATTGATTGCAGAACATCCTTGCCCGACCCCAACCGGTTTCGGCGCAGCATGCTCCGGGCACATTGCGTGCCATGGAATCAACCTAAGCGTAGTAGGGTTAATGCGACATTAACCATGCGCGTGTGGCGCCGAATTACCGGTGGATAGGCCGGTCGAGGAACAAAAAAAGCCCGGATCGCGAGATCCGGGCGAAAGGCGATCCACGAAATATGCGGATCGCGACGGGACTTTTGGCGGCGCCGTTTTTTGCCGGCGCCGCAATCGAGCTTAGCTGGCGTGGTAGGCGGCCTCGCCGTGCGAGGAGAGGTCGAGGCCTTCGCGCTCCGCTTCGACCGAGACGCGCAGGCCGACGATCGCATCGACCACCTTGAAGAGGATGGCGGAACCGATACCGGACCAGACGACGGTGACGAGGACGCCCTTCAGCTGCGCCCAGACCTGCGTTGCCGTGCCGGCGTAGCCGGCGGCGAAGTCGGCGGTCGAATAGTCAACGATGCCTGCACCGCCGAGCGCCGGATTGACGAGGATGCCGGTTGCGATCGCACCGAGGATGCCGCCGACGCCGTGGATGCCGAAGACGTCGAGGCTGTCGTCATAGTGGAACTTGTTCTTCACCACGTCGACGAAGAAGTAGCAGACCGGCGAGACGGCGAGGCCGAGCACGATCGCGCCCATCGGGCCGGCAAAGCCGGCGGCCGGGGTCACCGCGACGAGGCCGGCAACGGCACCCGAGGCGGCACCGAGCATCGAAGCCTTGCCGCGGACGAGCGTTTCGACGACGGCCCAGGAGATGATCGCAGCTGCGGTCGCCAGGAAGGTGTTGATCATGGCGAGGGCCGCGTAAGCATTGGCTTC
Source organism: Sinorhizobium sp. CCBAU 05631 (assembly GCF_002288505.1). Lineage (NCBI taxonomy): Bacteria > Pseudomonadati > Pseudomonadota > Alphaproteobacteria > Hyphomicrobiales > Rhizobiaceae > Sinorhizobium > Sinorhizobium sp. CCBAU 05631. The sequence continues at coordinate 3,475,434 of NZ_CP023063.1, read as the reverse complement.
GAGGTTCGAGCCGGCATTGAAGCCGAACCAGCCGACCCACAGCAGCGAGGCGCCGACCATAGTAAGCGTCATCGAATGCGGAGCCATGATCTCTTTCTTGTAGCCCGTGCGCTTGCCGAGCATGATCGCGCCAACGAGGCCCGCGATGCCGGCATTGATGTGGACGACGGTGCCGCCGGCGAAATCGATCGCGCCGAAGGAGAAGATCAGGCCGGTCGGGGCCGTATAGGCGCTCGGGCCGCCCCAGAACCAGACCATGTGGGCCACCGGGAAGTAGACGAAGGTGACCCACAGGATGACGAACAGCATGACGGCCGAGAACTTGATGCGCTCGGCGAAGGCGCCGACGATCAGCGCCGGGGTGATGCAGGCGAAGGTCATCTGGAAGACGACGAAGACGTATTCGGGGATGAAGACGCCCTTCGAGAAGCTTTCCGCAAGCGTCGTCGTGTCAACGCCGGCCAGGAACATTTTCGAGAAGCCGCCGATAAAGGAATTGAGCGAGCCGCCATCGGTGAAGGCCAGCGAATAGCCGTAGGTCACCCAGATGATCATCACGACGGCGGTGATCATCAGAACCTGCATCAGCACCGACAGCATGTTCTTGGCACGCACAAGACCGCCATAGAAGAGCGCGAGCCCGGGAATGGTCATCAGGAGGACGAGGATGGTCGACAGCAGCATCCAGGTGGTGTCGCCCTTGTCCGGAACCGGCGTTGCTGCAACGGCCTCGGCAGCGGCGGGCGCCGCCTCCTGGGCAAAGGCAACGACCGGCGCGAGCAAGGCGGCGGCGGTGGCGCCCACGCGTCGAAGAGAAGTGGAAAGGTTGAATGACGACATCGAAAAATGCTCCCTGATCGGCGCTCTTACAGCGCTTCTGAATCGGTTTCGCCGGTGCGGATGCGCACGGCGTGGTCAATCGAATAGACGAAGATCTTGCCGTCGCCGATCTGGCCGGTCTTGGCGGCCGAGGCGATCGCGTCGACGGCCTTGTCAACGATCTCCGACGGAACCGCGATCTCGATCTTCAGCTTCGGCAGGAAGCTCACCGCGTATTCGGTGCCACGGTAAATTTCGGTGTGCCCCTTCTGGCGGCCGTAACCCTTCACTTCGGTCACGGTCAAACCCTGGATGCCTACGGCGGTCAGGGCTTCGCGAACCTCATCGAGCTTGAACGGCTTGATAATGGCCATCACAATTTTCATCGGCTTCCCATCCTTGTCTGCCTCCGCGCGGGAGGCCGTCTCTCCTTGCTGCTTAAGCGCGTGAAGCGCTGGGCAACCGAAAAGTCACATTCAAGGGGCGTGCCAGATTCAATTCAGAGGCCGCAAACTCCGGAAAAGACACGAAAAAACCACGATTCCTGCGCCGACGATCGCGGAATGCTAAAAAAGCAGCCAATTGAAAAGCTGATAAAATAGGCAAAAGCCAAAAAATGGCTCAGAACTGGCTATTTTTTACTCAACTGCCTTTTTACGGATCAGGCCTTCCTGTGCCACCGAGGAGATCAGCACGCCGGAACGATCGAACAGGCTGCCGCGCGTCATGCCGCGTGCGCCGTGCGCGCTCGGGCTGTCCTGGGTATAGAGCAGCCAGTCGTCCATTTTGGAGGGCCGATGGAACCACATGGCATGGTCGAGGCTCGCGACCTGCAGCGTCCGGTCGAAGACCGAAGTGCCGTGCGCATAGAGCGAGGTATCGAGCAGGGTCATGTCGGAGAGATAGGCAAGCACGGCCGCCTGCAGATGCCGTTCGTCCGGCACCTGGCCGACGGCCTTCACCCAGACGTCCTGCCGCGGCGCGGCCTTGTCGCGTGAGAAGTAGTGCTCGAGCGAGGTCGGCCGGATCTCGATCGGCCGTGGCCGTTCCCAATAACGGCGGATCGCTTCCGGTGCGTGGACCAGGAATTTCTCCCGCAGCTCCTTTTCGCCCGGCAAGGTTTCCGGCATCGGCACGTCGGGCATGTCGAACTGATGGTCGAAACCGTCTTCGTCGAATTGGAAGGAGGCGGACATGGAGAAGATTGCCTTGCCGTGCTGGATCGCCACGACGCGGCGCGTCGCGAAGCTCGACCCGTCGCGGATGCGGTCCACCTCGTAGATGATCGGGACGGTGGGATCGCCGGGCCGCAGGAAATAGGCGTGCAGCGAATGCACGTAGCGGCCGGCATCCACGGTGCGTTGTGCGGCGACGAGCGCCTGGCCGATCACCTGTCCGCCGAACACTCGCTGCCAGCCGACCTGGGGGCTCAAGCCGCGGAACAGATTCACCTCGAGCTTCTCGAGATCGAGAATGGCGAGAAGCGCATCCATGGGGGTTTCGGTGGGGCGCGACATTTCGGCGGTCTCCTCTACAGCGCCGCGCGCCTTTTCAGACGCGCAAAGGCCGCTGTACACTTTGAGTTGCTGCGTGTCTTCTTAAATCGCCCCCGATTCAAGGAGACATGCGGCAGTAGGAACGGCGATGGCATTGATCTATATAGGCACGGATCGATGCTCAAGTGCGACGGGAGAAGGCGGGATGATCGATGTACTGATTGCCGGAGGCGGTTATGTCGGCCTGTCGCTTGCCGTATCGCTCAAGAAAGCGGCTCCCCATCTTGAAGTGACGGTTGTCGACGGCGCGCCGGAAGGTGCTTGGAAAAGGGACGAGCGAGCCTCCGCGGTGGCGCTTGCTGCCGAGCGCATGCTCGAAGTGCTCGGGGTCTGGAGCGCGATCGCGCCGGAGGCCGAGCCGATCCTCAGGATGGTGATCACCGATTCGAAGGCCGCCGATCCCGTTCGCCCCGTGTTTCTGACCTTCGAGGGCGATGGCGGCGAGGGCCGTCCCTTTGCGCATATGGTGCCGAACACCGCGCTGGTCGGCGCCTTGCGCGACGCGTGCCGGGAGCTCGGCGTGGCCATCCGCCAGGCGGCGATGGTTGAGAGCTTCAAGAGCGGCGATCACGCCGTTGCCGTGACGCTTGCCGGCGGCGAGGCGCTCGAGGCGCGGCTGCTAGTCGCCTGCGACGGCGTGCGTTCGAAATTGCGCGAGGCGGCCGGCATCAAGGTCGTCGAGTTCGATTACGGCCAGTCCGGCATCGTGACGACGGTCGAGCACGAGCGGCCGCATGGCGGCACGGCGGAGGAGCATTTCCTGCCGGCCGGCCCCTTCGCCACCCTGCCGCTCAAGAACAACCGCTCCTCGCTCGTCTGGACGGAGAGCAGCTACGATGCCGAAAGGCTGCTGAAAGAGGATGACTTCATTTTCGAAGAGGAACTGGAGCGCCGCTTCGGCCATAAGCTCGGCCATCTCAAGGTGGTCGGCGGCCGCAGGGCCTTTCCGCTGGGCCTGACGCTGGCGCGCGATTTCGTGGCCCCGCGCTTCGCGCTGGCGGGTGATGCCGCCCACGGCATTCACCCGATCTCCGGCCAGGGCCTCAATCTCGGCTTCAAGGACGTGGCCGCCCTTGCCGAAACGATCGTCGAGGCGGACCGGCTCGGCCTCGACATCGGCTCGCTCGCCGTCCTTGAGCGCTACCAGATCTGGCGACGCTTCGACACGTTCCGCATGGGCGTGACGACGGATGTGCTGAACCGGCTGTTCTCCAACGACATCACGCCGGTGAGGGTGCTGCGCGACGTCGGCCTCGGCCTCGTCGATCGCCTGCCGTCGCTCAAGAATTTCTTCATCCGCCAGGCGGCCGGCATTGCCGGCGAAGCGGACCCGCGATTGCTTTCGGGGCAGCCTATCTGAGGAAGCGCCCGGTATTCGGCCTTACTGCTCCGACAGCTTCATATCCGGCTGGTAATCCTTGCCCTCCACCTCCTTCACCACCGCCTGGCCGCATTGCATGTGCTGGGTATCGGCGTTGAAGGCATAGGTGGGCGAGCCGTGCAGGCTCCAACCCTGGTTCAAAGCCGCCGTCACCTTGTGGCAAAACGAAGCGTCGTCGGGACCGGTCAGAAATCGGTAGAGTTTCAAGGTTTCACCTTTCGCTTTTCGATGATGTCCGCTTTCGTGGCGAGTTTCAGCGCCTCGTCGAGATGGAGGCGCTCGACCATGCGGCCGTCTAGATTGATCACGCCCCTGCCTGCATGTTCCGGCCGGGCGAAGGCGCCGATGATCGCGTGCGCCTCGTCGAGTGCCGCCTGGTCGATGCCGAAGCAGCGATTTGCTTCGTCGATCTGGGCGGGGTGGATCAGCATCTTGCCGTCGTAACCCATGTCGCGCCCCTGCCGGCACTCGGCCGCAAAACCCTCCGAATCGCGAAAATCGTTGAAGACGGCATCGATGGCGTCGAGACCGCTGCCGCGGGCGGCAAGCAGCACCTGCATCAGCCAGGGCACGAGATAGGTGCGGCCGGGAAGGGCGGGCACACCCGTCGCCTTGCGCAGGTCGTTGAGGCCGACGACGAAGCAATCGAGCCGACCGCCGAGGGTGCGCCCCATCTCGGCGATTGCCGGCGCGTTGATGACGCCGCGCGGCGTCTCGATCATCGCCCAAAGCCGCAGGCTTTCAGGCGCGTCGTTTTCGGAAAACCAATCGAGCACGGCTTGGATGTCGGCAGGCCTTTCGACCTTCGGCAGAAGAACGGCGTCGGGGCGTGCCGCAAGCGCAGCGACAAGATCCGCTTCGCTGAAACCCGATTCCGCCACATTGATGCGGATGATCGCTTCGCCGGAAGGACGGTTCGCGGACAGATGGCGGACAAGGGCGTCGCGGGCTTGTGTCTTGTGCTCGGGCGCCACGGCATTCTCGAGGTCGAAGATCACCGCGTCCGCGGCAAGATCCTTGATCTTGGCAAGCGCGCGGGGATTGTCGGCCGGAACGCTGAGCACGGAGCGGCGGAGTCGTACGGGATGATGATCGGTCGCTCGTGTCATGCAACCCGTTGTGCCCGCCTTTGTTGCCTTGCGCAAGGTCGAAGGGCCCTCTTGCAAGCGGTGCCGCGAGGTACCACATGGCCTAATAGAAAGGTGACGAACATGCAAAGCATCCGCTCTGTTCTTTTCACGGCCGCCGCCATTGCCATCACGGTTGCGGCCTTCGTGCTGACCGCCTCGCTGGCCCTGGCGCTCGCCGGCATCGCCGCCGTCGTTGCGATCGGCAGCGCAATCGCCGCGCGGTTCAATGCGAAGCCGATGCCGGCGCGGACCCGGGCAGCTGCCGGCCAGCAGCGTGAAATGCGGATCTGGAACGACGGACGCGGCACGATCATCGATCTCTAGGACGCTGCGCGCTCAACTGAACGCGCAAAGGACGCTCCCGAATCGACCCGCCAAGGCCCGCAGACGCAGATTCTCCTTCATTTCGGCGCGAAACTGATCTAAACGCTCTCCCAACACTTCCGCTGAAATCGAAGGCTAGACCATGGACAAGTTCGTCAAGCTCACCGGCGTTGCTGCGCCCCTGCCCGTCGTCAACATCGACACGGACATGATCATCCCGAAGGATTACCTGAAGACGATCAAGCGCACCGGGCTCGGCACGGGACTCTTCGCCGAGGCGCGCTACAACGAGGACGGCACGCCAAACCCCGATTTCGTGCTCAACAAGCCGGCCTACCAGAACGCCAAGATCCTGGTTGCCGGCGACAATTTCGGCTGCGGTTCCTCGCGCGAGCATGCGCCGTGGGCGCTCCTCGATTTCGGCATCCGCTGCGTCATCTCGACCTCGTTCGCCGACATCTTCTACAACAACTGTTTCAAGAACGGCATCCTGCCGATCGTCGTCAGCCAGGCCGACCTCGACAAGCTGATGGACGATGCCAACCGCGGCTCCAACGCGGTGTTGTCTGTCGATCTGGAAGCCCAGGAAATCACCGGCCCCGACGGCGGCTCGATCAAGTTCGAGATCGATGCCTTCAAGCGCCACTGCCTGCTGAACGGCCTGGACGACATCGGCCTGACGCTCGAAAAGGCGGGCGCCATCGACAGTTTCGAGAAGAAGAACGCGGCATCGCATCCCTGGGCCTGAGCGCCGATGACGCGCAGGCTGATCTCCTCCGGCTCCCCTTTCGAAAAGGCGGCAGGCTATTCGCGTGCCGTCGTCAAGGGCGACTGGTGCTTCGTCTCCGGCACGACCGGCTACGACTATGCCAGCATGACCATGCCGAAGACGGTCGAGGAGCAGGCGCGCAACTGCCTGAAGACGATCGAGGGCGCGCTGAAGGAAGCCGGCTTCTTGCTTTCGGACGTGGTGCGCAATCATTACTACGTCACCGACGCCAGCTTCGCCGACCGGGTCTTCCCGATTTTCGGCGGGGTTTTCGGCGAGATCCGCCCAGCCGCGACGATGGTCGTTTGCGACCTGATCCGCCCGGAAATGCTGATCGAAATCGAGGTCACGGCATTTCGCGGGTGAGGCGGGATCGGTTTTCGCGCATTCATCAACCTCGAGAGTAGCAGGTCCATGCAGTTTGAAGGCACCGCCGACTATATTGCCGACAAGGACCTGATGGTCGCCGTCAATGCGGCGATAAGGCTGGAGCGGCCGCTGCTCGTCAAGGGCGAGCCAGGCACCGGCAAGACCGAGCTCGCCCGCCAGATCGCCGCGGCACTTGGCCTCGACCTCATAGAGTGGAGCGTCAAATCGACCACCAAGGCGCAGCAGGGGCTCTACGATTACGACGCCGTCTCGCGGCTGCGCGACAGCCAGCTCGGCGACGCCCGCGTCAACGACGTGAAGAACTATATCCGCAAGGGCAAGCTCTGGCAGGCTTTCGAGGCGCCGGAAAAGGTGGTGCTGCTGATCGACGAGATCGACAAGGCGGACATTGAATTTCCCAACGACCTCTTGCAGGAACTCGACCGGATGGAGTTCCACGTCTACGAGACCGGCGAGACGATCCGCGCGCGGCACCGGCCGATCGTCGTCATCACTTCGAACAACGAAAAGGAACTGCCGGACGCCTTCCTGCGCCGCTGCTTCTTCCACTATATCCGCTTTCCCGATGCCGAGACGCTCGCCCGCATCGTCGAGGTCCACTATCCGGGTATCCGCAAGACCCTGCTATCGGCGGCCCTTGCCGCCTTCTACGGCATCCGCGAGGTGCCGGGGCTCAAAAAGAAGCCCTCGACCTCCGAGGCTCTCGACTGGATCCGCCTTCTGGTCGCCGATGAGATCGATCCGGCCGACCTGCGCGCCGATCCAAAATCGATGCTGCCGAAGCTGCACGGCGCCCTTTTAAAGAACGAGCAGGACGTGCACCTGTTCGAGCGCCTGGCCTTCATGGCGCGCCGCGACGCATGAGCCCGGACGCGCAGAAGGTCCTGATCTACGCCACCTGGCGGGGTTCGCTGCTGGTCTTCGACGAACCGGATTTTCCCGAAATCGAGCTGCAGGTGCCGGGCGGCACGATTGAGCCGGGCGAGAGCCCGGAAGGCGCGGCCCGTCGGGAATTTTTCGAGGAGACCGGGCTCACGCTGCCGGACACGGCGACGCAATTCGCCACCCGGGATTTTCGCTACGGGAAAGGTGATAGGGAAATCTGCCATCGCCGCCACTATTTCCACGTCGCCCTTGAAGGCGAACAGCGGCAAACATGACTGCATCACGAAATGACGCCGGACGGCGGTGGAGCGCCGATCCGCTTCCGCTTCTTTTGGATGAGCCCCGACAAGGCCGTCACGCGTCTGGGGTACGGAATGCAGGAAGGTCTGGACTTGCTGCAGTGCGCGACGCTTCGCCCTTTTCCTCGGGTTTGCCCCTCTCCTCGGGCTTAACCCGAGGACTAGCCCCCCGCTCGCGGGGGGGAGAGCTTGGGCGCCGCCGCGAGTCCCTTCTCCCCGTTGAACAGGGAGAGGTGGCCGGCAGGCCGGATGAGGGGCCGCAAACCCCAAGACTCCTTTTCCATTGACCACCTGCCCCGCGCCACGCTATCAAACGATCCTGTGGTGATTTGGCCGGCCGGCTTGCAGCCACGTTAAAGAAATCGCTAAAGGGCCGAGGAAAGAACGGATTTCCGAGGACCGGTCGCGATCATCTCGCCGCCGGTTTTTTTGTATTGATCGAGTGGACCCATGCCCATCAAGATTCCCGATACGCTGCCTGCCTTTGAAACGCTCGTCAACGAGGGCGTGCGGGTGATGACCGAGACGGCGGCGGTCCGTCAGGACATCCGGCCGCTGCAGATCGGGCTCTTGAACCTGATGCCGAACAAGATCAAGACGGAGATCCAGATCGCCCGGCTGATCGGCGCGACGCCGCTGCAGGTTGAACTGACGCTGGTGCGCATCGGCGGCTATCGACCGAAGAACACGCCAGAAGAGCATCTCTTCGCCTTTTACGAGACCTGGGAGGAGGTGAAGGGCCGCAAGTTCGACGGCTTCATCATCACCGGCGCCCCGGTCGAGACGCTCGACTATGAAGAGGTCACCTATTGGGACGAGCTGCAGCGGATTTTCGACTGGACCGAAACGCATGTGCATTCGACGCTGAACGTCTGTTGGGGCGCGATGGCGGCGATCTACCACTTCCACGGCGTGCCGAAATATCCGCTCAAGGAAAAGGCCTTCGGCGTCTATCGTCATCAGAATCTCAAGCCCTCCTCCGTCTATCTGAACGGCTTTTCCGACGATTTCGCCGTCCCCGTGTCGCGCTGGACGGAGGTACGCCGCGCCGATATCGACCGGGTGCCGGGTCTCGAGATCCTGATGGAATCGAGGGAGATGGGCGTCTGCCTGGTGCACGAGAAGAAGGGCAACCGGCTCTATATGTTCAATCACGTCGAATATGATTCCACCTCGCTCTCAGACGAATATTTCCGCGACGTGGACGCCGGCGTGCCGATCAAGCTGCCGCACGACTATTTCCCGCACAATGATTCGACCCTGCCGCCGCAGAACCGCTGGCGCAGCCATGCGCATCTTTTCTTCGGCAACTGGATCAACGAGATGTACCAGACGACGCCTTACGAGCTCGAAAAGATCGGCAGCGGAGAGTGATGTTCATTCCCTTCTTCCTTGAACTGAAGGCAGAGAAGATCCCGGTGACGCTTCGGGAGTTTCTGTCGCTGATCGAGGGAATGGAGAAGGGGATCGCCGCTTTCGACGTGGAGGCCTTCTATTTTCTGGCGCGCACGGCGCTGATCAAGGACGAGCGCTACATCGACCGTTTCGACCGGGTGTTCCGGCATTGCTTCGCCGGGCTCGAAGCGGTTTCCCCGTCGCAGAATGTTGCCGAAGTGGCGATCCCCGAGGAATGGCTGAAGAAGCTCGCCGAGAAATATCTGACCGAGGAGGAGAAGAAGCTCGTCGAGGCGCTCGGCGGTTTCGACAGGCTGATGGAGACGCTGCGCCAGCGGCTTGCCGAGCAGACCGGCCGTCACCAGGGCGGCTCGAAATGGATCGGCACGGCCGGCACCTCGCCCTTCGGCGCCTATGGCTACAATCCCGAAGGTATCAGGATCGGCCAGGAAGGCTCGCGTCATCGGCGTGCGGTCAAGGTCTGGGACCGGCGCGAGTTCAAGGACTACGACGACACAGTCGAGCTCGGTACCCGCAACATCAAGGTGGCGCTGAAGCGGCTCAGGCGCTGGGTGCGCCAAGGGGCGGCCGACGAACTCGACCTCTCCGGCACGATCCGTTCCACCGCCGAGCACGGCTATCTCGACGTGGTCACCCGGCCGGAGCGCCGCAATGCCGTCAAGCTCCTGATGTTCTTCGACGTCGGCGGATCGATGGACGACCACATCCGCATCGTCGAGGAGCTGTTCTCGGCGGCCCGCGCCGAGTTCCGCCATATGGACTATTTCTACTTCCACAATTGCATCTATGAGGGCCTGTGGAAGGACAATCGCCGCCGCCGCGCCGACATTACCCGCACCACGGAGGTCCTGCGCACCTATGGCAGCGACTACCGCGCCATCTTCGTCGGCGACGCTGCGATGAGCCCCTACGAGATCAGCCATCCGGGCGGCTCGGTCGAGCACTGGAACGACGAAGCCGGGGCGCTCTGGCTCGAGCGCCTGACGGCGCATTTCCCGCGGTCGATCTGGCTCAACCCGGTGCCGGAGAGCCATTGGCGCCATACCCATTCGATCGGCGTGATCCGCGCGCTCTTTCACGGACGGATGTTCCCGCTGACGCTCGCCGGCCTGCAGGCGGCGACCAAAGAATTGTCGCGGTGAAAAGTGTGACTTTCCGGTTGCCGCCCCGCCGGAAATGACGCAGTTTGTCGCCCGCTTGGATGATGTCGCGAGGGGAGAAACGATGAGCACCGACACGGAAATCTTCGGCCACCTGCCGTCCGGCGAACCGGTCCATCGGCTGACGCTCACGGGCGGCGGGCTGACCGCCAAGGTGCTGACCTGGGGCTCGGTCATCCAGGACCTGAGGCTCGACGGGCATGCGGCCCCGCTCGTGCTCGGCTTCGAGGATTTCGACAGCTACCCGGCCCATTCCTCCTATTTCGGCGCCACGCCCGGGCGCAACGCCAACCGCATCGGCGACGGGCGCTTCATGCTCGACGGTAAGGCCTATCAACTCGAGCTCAACGAGAAGGGCGTCACGCATCTGCACGGCGGCAGCGACAATATCGGCAAGCGCAACTGGACGATCCTCGACCGGGCGGAGGGCAGCGTGACGCTCCGGATCACCGATCCCGATGGCCGCGCCGGCTATCCCGGCAACTGCACGGTGACCTGCACCTATGCGCTGAAGCCGGGCGGCACGCTGAACGTCCTCTACGAAACCGAGACCGACGCGCCGACGCTCGCCAATGTCTGCCAGCACAGCTATTTCAATCTCGACGGCGGCGAGGACGCGCGCGGCCATGACATCATGATCGCCGCCGACCATTACCTGCCGACGGACGAGCGGCTGATCCCGACCGGCGAAATCCGCCCCGTCGCCGGCACTGCCTTCGACCTCCGCGAGATGACCTCGCTCAAGCGCCAGATGCAAGGCGACAGGATCGCCTATGACCATAATTTCTGCCTCTCGCCGGAGCGCATGCGGAAGCGCTCGGTGGCGCTGGTGCGCAGCATCAATTCCGGCGTCTCGCTGGAGGTGCGGACGACCGAGCCCGGCGTCCAGCTTTACACCGGATCCAAACTGAACGTGCCGGTCTCTGGCCTCGAAGGCCGCCGCTACGGCCCCTTCGCCGGCTTCTGCCTCGAGACGCAAGTCTGGCCCGATGCGGTGAACCACCGAGGTTTTCCGAATGGTGTGCTGAGGCCGGGTGAGGTGCTCCGGCAAGAGACGGACTACGTTTTCGCCAAGAGCTGAAACGGATATATAGCGCGAAGTATCTAAAGGTGCTCAAAGAGGGAGAGAGCGAATCTTCGTGTGTTTGCCGGTCGGAACTCGTGCATCGAAGGTGCGGCAACGATGCTTGTCAGATGATACATGTCAGGCCATCTGGAAACGATTGTCGCTGCCACCATGTGCATAGGCGATTTTTGATAGGCGGGCGCCAAGACAAAGCCGTGTAACCCAGCGGAGCGTAGTGCTGCTCGTTCTGCCGAATTTCTGAGAACTCGGGTATCTCCGGTGATGAACATCCACGATTCCGCTGAGGTGCGCAGAAATTCTATCCATTCCAAATCGGTGGAATTTCGCCCGCGCGGTAAGCCGGAGAGATCTTTGATGTGCAGGGCCGAGTGGCCAAAGTGACTTATGAAACCATGTAATGTTGAGGCGAGAACTGGCGAGGTGCAGTTGTCGAACAGAACCTTCACGCAGCCATCCGCTGACTGAGAGAACCTTCAAATTCCACGGCGCGGCGCACCGATGATTCGGGCACGTCAAAGGCCATGTTCAGCAGGCGTTCTCGTTCCTGGCCGTCGGGGTCGGTCTCGATGACGTGCAAGAATATCTTACGTCCATCAGTCCGAAATCGGTCGGTAGAAAGAGGGTGGTCGCGGCCGAGCTCCTCACGGGCAATCTGAATTGCTGCGCGCACCTTTATTGCTGAAATACCTGCTCGAATGAACGCGTCTGCAACTCTGATTTCCATCAGGTCTCTGAAGTCGAGCACCAACCGATCATCACCATGATTGATTGCCGGAGCCCAGAGCGGTGCGTACGTAGAACCCTTGACGGAGTGTCCGCGCAGCCATCGAGAGATTTTCGACGCGGGCACGTGAAGGAGGCGTCCTGCTTCCGCAGGCGTGTATAGTCCCACTCCTATCAGGTAGCTCATCCCGAAATCTCCTACGCCCATAGATTCAATAAACGAGATTCCTGTCAACAACTTTAAGCAAGTGCTCGCGAGCGCTGACAGTGAGCTTGTTAGGACGCGTTTTAGACAGGCAAAAGCTGCTAGAAAGCTGCTGATAATCTTTGAGAAAACTGGAGCGGGCGAAGGGATTCGAACCCTCGACCCCAACCTTGGCAAGGTTGTGCTCTACCCCTGAGCTACACCCGCTCATCAGACCCAGGTCCGGGGTAGTCTGTGGACCGTGGGTTGCCGCCCCGTCTTGCGGCGACCGGCGCTATATGGCCTATCGATTTTTCAAATGCAACAGGGAAATGGCGCGGAAGGCAAGAATTTTTTCGGGCTAATCCCAAAAGGCCGCCATGCCGCGATCCCCCGCCGTTGGCCGCCCTTGAGATTGCGTAAGCCGGCCCTTCCTCGTAAAGCAGGACAAAATCTAAAGCCGTCGGAAGGATCAAGATGATGAGCGAGGCACAGCCGAAATCCGCGGAAGACCTATTCCGCTTTCTCGACGAACTCGGTATCGAGCACAGGACGAAGCAGCATCAGCCGGTCTTTACCGTCGCCGAATCGGTGGCGCTGCGCGATGAAATTCCCGGCGGACATACAAAAAACCTGTTCCTGAAGGACAAAAAGGACAATTATTTCCTGCTGACCGTCGAGGAGAATGCGACGGTGGACCTGAAGACCATTCATCAGACCATCGGCGCGGCCAGCAAGGTCTCCTTCGGCAAGCCGGAGAAGCTGATGGAATATCTGGGCGTGATCCCCGGCGCCGTGACCGCCTTCGGCGCGATCAACGACACCTCGGGCAAGGTGAAGATCATTCTCGACGAGGGGCTGATGGAATTCGACACGATCAACTGCCACCCGCTCTCGAACGACCAGACGACCTCGATCGCCGCCACCGATATGCTGCGCTTCATGGAGGCGACCGGACACGAGCCGCTTGTCTTGAAAGTGACGGCCTGACATACGATCTTTGGCGCGGAAAGCATCAAGTCGGGCGGCAAGCCCGCGAGGAGAGAGAAGAATGGGCGGTAGCGACAATCCCTATGCAGGTTCCTTCGGCAACCAGATGACGGCCTCGGCCTCGTTCGGCGGGCAGCCGGCACCGAATGCCGCGGCCGCCGGCGACCTGATCAAGGAGACGACCACCGCCGCCTTCGCCCGCGACGTGCTCGAGGCCTCGCGCCAGCAGCCGGTGCTGGTCGATTTCTGGGCACCCTGGTGCGGCCCCTGCAAACAGCTGACGCCGGTCATCGAGAAGGTGGTCAAGGAAGCCGCCGGCCGCGTCAAGCTCGTCAAGATGAACATCGACGACCATCCGTCGATCGCCGGACAGCTCGGCATCCAGTCGATCCCGGCGGTCATCGCCTTTGTCGGCGGGCGTCCCGTCGACGGCTTCATGGGCGCTATCCCCGAGAGCCAGATCAAGCAGTTCATCGACCGTATCGCCGGCCCGGCAGTCGACGATTCCAAGGCAGAGGTCGAGGCCGTGCTTGCCGACGCCAAGGCGCTTTTCGAAGCCGGCGATGCCCAGAACGCCGCCGGCCTCTACGGCGCCGTGCTGCAGGCGGAGCCGGAAAACACCGAGGCGATCGCCGGCGTGGTCGAATGCATGATCGCGCTCGGCCAGCTTACCGAGGCGCGCCAGGCGCTCTCGCAACTGCCGGAAGAACTGGCGAAAGCCGCGGCAATCGGTGCTGTTTCGAAGAAGCTCGATCAGATCGAGGAGGCTCGCAAGCTCGGCGATCCGGTGGCTCTCGAGCAGCAACTGGCGCACAACCCGGACGACCACGCGGCACGGCTGAAGCTTGCCAAGATCCGCAATGTCGAGGGCGACAGGACCGGCGCCGCCGAGCATCTCCTGACGATCATGAAGCGCGACCGCAGCTTCGAGGACGACGCCGCCCGGCGCGAGCTCCTGTCCTTCTTCGAAGTCTGGGGACCGAAGGATCCGACGACGATTGCCGCCCGGCGCAAGCTGTCTTCTCTTCTCTTCTCCTGATCGGAAGACAGCCGGCAGCCGAGCCGTTTTTTGCGTCTCCGATCGCAGCTTTTGCCTTGAGATTTTCGAGGGATGCACCATTTCTTGAGCGTGCGGCCCGCGTTTATGAAATGGGGGACGCCGCGATCTTCAGGGGCAATCGGAAATGCATGTCGGAAATGCGCGTTATCTCAGTCCGAAGGATCTGCCGGAGATCATTCCGGTCTTCCCCCTGACGGGCGCGCTGCTGCTTCCGGGTGCCCAGCTTCCTCTCAACATCTTTGAACCCCGCTACCTCGCAATGTTCGATGACGCGCTCTCCGGTGACCGGCTGATCGGCATCGTCCAGCCCTCCTTTGCCGAAGGCCGCAGCGACATCGATTCCTCGCCAGTGCCGGCACTCTGCCAGGTCGGCTGCATCGGCCGCATCACCTCCTTCGCCGAAACCGGCGACGGCCGCTACATCACCTCGCTCACCGGCGTCTGCCGCTACAGGCTGTTTGCCGAAATTTCCGGCGTGCGCGGCTATCGCCGCTTCCGCATCGGCCCCTTCGCGGCCGATCTCGAAGGGCCGGACGACGAGGCCCTCGTCGACCGCGAGGCGCTGCTCGCCGCCTTCCGCGCCTATCTCGACGCCAACAAGCTGGAGGCCGATTGGGAAAGCGTCGAGCGGGCGAGCAACCGTACGCTCGTCAATTCGATGGCGATGATGTCGCCCTACGGGCCGGCGGAGAAGCAGGCGCTGCTCGAAGCGCCCGATCTCAAGACGCGGGCCGAAACGCTGATCGCGATTACCGAGATCGTACTCGCCCGCAATTTCGGCGATCTCGACAACATTCTGCAGTGAAGACGAAGCCATGGACGCAAACGCCAGCAGGGTCGATCCGAAACTTCTCGAATTGCTCGTCTGTCCGCTGACAAAGGGGCGGCTTAGCTACGATGCCGAGGCCCACGAGCTGGTCTCGGAAAAGGCCCGCCTCGCCTATCCGATCCGCGACGGCGTGCCGATCATGCTGGTCTCGGAAGCGCGCAAGATCGAAGATTAGGCGACGGTTGCTTGCCCCTCATCCCGCTGCCGCGACCTTCTCCCCGCGAGCGGGGCGAAGGTGCCAGCAGGCGGATGAGGGGCAAATCGATGGAAGGTCGTTTGTGCCCTAACCTCCGACGTGCTCGACGCTCGCCTCGATCCGCTCCATGTCGTCGTCGGAAAGACCGAAATGGTGGCCGATCTCGTGAATCAGCACATGGGTGATGATATCGCCGAGTGTTTCCTCGTTTTCCGCCCAGTAGTCGAGGATCGGGCGGCGGTAGAGGGTGATGCGGTTGGGAAACTGGCCGGTCTCCATGGTGAAGCGTTCGCCGATGCCGCGGCCTTCGAAGAGGCCGAGCAGGTCGAAAGGCGTCTCGAGCGCCATGTCTTCGAAGACGTCGTCGCTGGGGAAATCGGCAACTTCGATGATGAGGTCCGTCGTCAGCTTGCGGAATTCGTCCGGTAGATGGCTATAGGCTTCAAAAGCAAGCTGTTCGAATGTGGTAAGCGTCGGTGCGTGGCGTTCCCGCCAATCATCGGTCTGGTCAATGCGGGCCATAGGCACTCCTTGTTGCCCTCATATAGCGATTTCCCGTTTGTTTTTCGAGTGTTGAATTCTGTTCAGGCGGGGCTGAGGAATAAATTCTTATTCTTTGCTGTTGACTCTTCCTGCCAGCTCTGGAATCCATAAGAACATAACATGAACATTTGATGGGAGTTGACCGTCATGGCCGAGAACGCCGTGCAACGGCAAACCATACTTTCCCTTCGTGACACCATAGCACGGATTGAAAATTGCAGCTTGCCTGGAATCGTGCGGACCGCCAAGACGGCCGATGCCGCCGGCTTTCGGCGCGGCAGTGAAGGGACCTTGCATCGCAAGGTGCTGCCGCTCGGGATCGGGCCGCTCGACGGTCTCCTCAAGGGCGGGCTGCCGCTCGAAGGGATGATGGAAATCCGCAATGCCGAAACCCGCGATGCGGGCGCGGCCGCCGGCTTCGTGGCGGCGCTTGCGGTGCTCTACCAGCAGGAGAGGAGGGAGAAAGGCCATCTCGCTCCGGTGCTCTGGATCAGCCAGGCGCTCGCTTGCCGCGAGGCGGGGCAACTCTATGCGCCCGGCCTCAAGTCCTATGGGCTCGATCCGGAGCGCTTCCTCTTCGTCGCGGCGCGCACCGTCAAGGATGCGCTCTGGGTCGCCGAGACGGCGCTTTCGGTGCCGGTCTTCGCCGCGGTCGTTCTGGAAATCCGCGGCAATCCCGCCTGTCTCACCTTGAGCGAGAGCCGGCGCCTCAATGTCCGGGCCCGGGCGGGTCATGTGCCTCTGCTTCTCTTCCGCCAGGCGGGCAAGGAGGAGGCGAGCAGCGCCTTTTTCCGCTTCCAGATCAAGCCGGCGCCGGCCGGCGAACGTCCTCTCCCCGATGGCTCGGTGCTTTGCGGCAGCATCGACCATCCCGCCTTTCACCTCCTTGTCGAAAAAAGCAGGGCTTATGCCGCTGCCGACATCTTTCTGGAATGGAACGCCCATGACCGCCGCTTCTACCCCCTCGACGAACGCCGGAGCGCCGCTCTTCAGGCCAACGGACAGCCAGAGAATCCTGTCGATCCACTTTCCTCACCTGCCGGCCGACCGCCTCGCGCGCAGCCGCTGGGGCGCCTCCTGGCTTTCGCGCGGGCGTCCTGATCATCCGCCGGTCGTTTTCGCCGCCAAGATCGACAATGCCATGCGCCTCGTCGCGCTCGACACGCTTGCCGAGAAGATCGGCCTGAAGCGCGGGCAGGGGGCGGCGGAGGCCCGCGCCATGTGCCCGGCGCTCGACGTGATCGCCGCCGATCCGGCGGCCGACCAGGCCTTTCTGGAAGGGCTTGCCGACTGGTGCGACCGCTACACGCCGCTTGTCGCGCTCGACGGAAAGGACGGCCTGTTTCTCGACATCACAGGCTGCGCGCATCTGCATGGCGGCGAGAAGGGGCTTGTCAGCGATCTCCTGTCCCGGCTTTTCTCGCTCGGCGTCGAGGCGCGGGCGACCGTCTCCTCCGCAGCCGGCCTTTCCTGGGCCGCCGCCCGCTACGGCGATGTGGCCGTCATCGAAGCGGGAGAGGCCGGTCGGGTTCTTGCACCCTTGCCGGTTGCGGCGCTCCGCCTGCCGGAGGAAACCGCCGCAGCCCTCGAGCGCGTCGGGCTGAAACAGATCGGCGACCTTCTCGAAGCGCCGCGCGCGCCGCTTGCCCGCCGCTTCGGTTCCCTCCTTCTCCTCAGGCTCGATCAGGCGAGAGGCGCGGCGGACGAACCTTTGTCGCCGCGCCTGCCGGTGCCGAGCTTTGCCGCCGAGCGCCGGCTCGCCGAACCGCTGATGGACGAGGAATACATTCTCGAACTGACCCGTCACCTTGCCAAGGACGTCCGCACCTCGCTGGAGCGGCATGGCGAAGGCGGGCGGCTGTTCGAGCTTCTTCTGTTTCGCGTCGACGGACGGGTATTCCGTGTGCGGGCGCATGCGGCCATGCCGTTGAATGATGCCGGCCGCATCGCGGCGCTCTTTCGCGAACGGCTGCAGGCGGTCCATGACGATCTCGATGCCGGCTACGGCTTCGAAATCCTCAGGCTGGCCGTTTTGCGCAGCGAAAGGCTCGATCCGGCGCAGCAGGATTTTTCCGGCGTGCCCGAGGAAAGCCAGCCGCTTGCCGCCTTCATCGACAAGGTTGCCGCCCGGTTCGGCCCCGATTGCCTGATGCAGGCGAGCCTTGCCGAAAGCCACCTGCCGGAGCGGGCGGGCGGGTTTGCCGCGGTCAGGAATGTGGCGGCGGTGATGGCGCCGCCTGGCTCTGACGACAGGGTCTTTCCGGAAAACCGCCCGCTTCGGGTTTTCGCCTACCCCGAACTGGTGGAGGCGACGGCCGAGGTGCCGGACGGCGCCCCGCGCAGCTTCAACTGGCGAAAGACCCAGTATCGCGTCGCCCGCGCCGAGGGTCCCGAGCGGATCGCCGCCGAATGGTGGATCGACGGGGAGGACCATCCGACGCGCGACTATTTCCGGATCGAGGATCAGGAGGGCCGCCGTTTCTGGCTGTTCCGCGAAGGCCTTTACGGAAGGGAAGTCGCGGCAGCCCGCTGGTTCATGCACGGAGTTTTCGCATGAGCGAGGCGCCGATCTTCTACGAGCTTGGAGCGCGCACGAATTTCTCCTTTTTAGAAGGGGCGGCGCCGGCCGAGGAGATGATCGTCTTTGCCAAGAAGATCGGGCTTTCAGGCCTCGGCGTCGCCGACCGCAACAGCGTGGCCGGTGTCGTCAGGGCCCATGCCAAGGCAAAAGTGGAGAATTATCCTTTCCAGCCCGGGGCCCGCCTGGTCTTTGCCGATGGCACGCCGGACATTCTCGCCTATCCCCGGAACAGGCAGGGCTGGGGGCATCTCTGCCGACTGCTCAGCGCCGGCAACCTGCGTTCGAAGAAAGGCGACTGCACGCTTCATCTCGCCGATCTTCTCGAATGGCAGGAGGAACTGCTGCTGATCGTCATGCCGGGCGAAGGCCGGCCGCAGCCGGAAATCCTGGGCACGCTTCTTGAGACATTGCGGGAGCATGCCGGCAACCGGCTCTATCTCGGCCTGGCGCCCCGTTATGACGGCTTCGACCGGCATGACTTCGCCGTTCTCGCCGCCCTCGCCAGGAGCCTCGATGTCCGGCTTCTGGCCACCAATGACGCACTCTATCACGATCCGCACTACCGGCCGCTTGCGGATGTGGTCACCGCCATTCGCGAGCATGTGTCGATCGCCAGCGCCGGCTTCCTCCTCCAGAAGAATGCCGAAAGGCACCTGAAGGGCCCGCAGGAGATGGTCCGGCTTTTCCGCGACTATCCCGAAGCGATCGTCAATGCGGGCAAATTCTTCAAGCGGCTTTCCTTCAGCCTCGACGAGCTCAGCCATCAATATCCGGACGAAAACGCCGCGGGCGAGACGCCGGCCGAAAGCCTGCGGAGGCTCGTCGTCGAAGGTGCGCGCGAGCGGTATCCTTCCGGCGTGCCGGAAAAGGTAAAGCGGCAGATCGAATACGAGCTCGAACTCATCCACGACAAGAAATACGAGCCCTATTTCCTGACCGTCCACAAGCTGGTGAAATTTGCCCGCAGCGTGAACATTCTCTGCCAGGGGCGGGGGTCTGCCGCCAACTCCTCCGTCTGTTTCTGCCTCGGCATCACCGACGTCGATCCGCAGAAGTTCACGCTGCTGTTCGACCGCTTCCTGTCGCGCGACCGCGACGAGCCGCCCGATATAGATGTCGACTTCGAACACGAGCGGCGCGAAGAGGTCATCCAATATATCTACAGAACCTACGGCAAGGAGCATGCCGGGCTCACTGCCGCGGTGATCAGCTACCGCTCGCGTTCGGCCGGCCGCGAGGTCGCCAAGGCCTTCGGCCTGTCGGAGGACATACAATCGGCTCTCGTCAGTTCCGTCTGGGGCTGGGGCACTTCGCCCTTCACCGAGGAACAGGCGAGGGGGGCGGGGCTCGACATGGCGGATCCGCTGACGAGGCGCGTGCTTGCCTATGCCAGCCTGCTCATGAACTTCCCGAGGCACCTCTCCCAGCATGTCGGCGGCTTCGTCATCACCCGCGACAGGCTCGACGAGGTTGTGCCGATCATGAACACGGCCATGCCCGACCGCTACATGATCGAATGGGACAAGGACGATCTCGACCAGTTGAAGATCCTCAAGGTCGACGTGCTGGCGCTCGGCATGCTGACCTGCCTCGCCAGGGCCTTCAAGTTCCTGGAAGCCCATTACGGCAAGCCGAAAACGCTCGCCGAACTCTACCAAGACCAGAAAGAGGCCGTTTACGACATGATCTGCCGCGCCGATACGGTCGGGGTGTTCCAGATCGAAAGCCGTGCGCAGATGAGCATGCTGCCGCGGCTCAGACCGCGCGAAATGTACGATCTGGTGATCGAGGTGGCGATCGTCCGCCCGGGTCCCATCCAGGGCAACATGGTGCATCCCTATCTGAAGCGGCGCGAGGCGCAGCGCCGGGGAGAAGCGGTCGACTATCCGAGCGAGGAATTGAAGGCGGTCCTGGAAAGAACGCTGGGCGTGCCGCTGTTCCAGGAGCAGGCAATGCAGATCGCCATCACCGCCGCCGGCTTCTCGCCGAGCGAGGCCGATCGCCTGCGCCGCGCCATGGCGACCTTCAAGCGGACCGGCACGATCCATACTTTCGAGCGGAAGATGATCGATGGCATGGTCAAGAACGGCTATGAAAGGGAGTTCGCCGAGCGCTGCTTCAACCAGATCAAGGGTTTCGGCGAATATGGTTTTCCCGAGAGCCATGCCGCCTCCTTCGCCTCGCTCGTCTATGCCTCCTCCTGGTTCAAGGCCTATTATCCGGATGTCTTCTGCGCCGCGCTTCTGAACTCGCAGCCGATGGGCTTCTATGCGCCCGCGCAGCTCGTGCGCGATGCCCGCGAACACGGGGTGAAAATCCTGCCGGTCGACGTCAACCACTCGGACTGGGATGCCCTGCTCGAAGGCGAGAGGATGTTCAGCAAGGATGCGGTCGACCCGCGCCATGCGGATATGCGGGATGTGATCAAGTCGCAGAAGGCCGTCCGGCTCGGTTTCCGGCTGGTCAAGGGATTGCGGCAAGCGGATATGGGGGCGCTCGTCGCGCGCCGCGGCGAGGGATACCGGTCCGTTCACGATCTCTGGGTCCGCTCCGGGCTGACGCGGGCCGTGCTGGAGCGTCTTGCGGATGCGGATGCCTTCCGCTCCATCGGCCTCGACCGGCGAAGAGCCCTCTGGGCGGTGAAGGCGCTCAACGAGCAGTCGGCGGTCGAGCGCCTGCCGCTTTTCGATGGGGCCGGTTCGACGGACCTACAGGTCGAGCCGGCGGTTGCCCTGCCGGACATGCCCGCCGGCGAACATGTCATCCATGACTATCGCTACCTGACGCTGTCGCTGAAGGCCCACCCGGTCTCCTTCATGCGGGAGGATTTCTCGCGCATGAGCATTCTTTCCAGCCGGGATCTGGCGCGGACCCCGGCCGGAAGACGGGTGACGGTGGCAGGCCTTGTGCTCGTTCGCCAGCGGCCGGGTTCGGCCAATGGCGTCATCTTCATGACGATCGAGGACGAAACCGGTGTCGCCAACATCATCGTCTGGGAGAAGACCTTCCAGAAATATCGGCGGCAGGTCATGGGATCGCGGCTCGTGAAGATACGCGGTCGCTTACAGAGCGAAAGCGGCGTCATCCATGTGGTCGCCGAACATATGGAGGACATGACGCCGATGCTCGGGCTCCTGCGCAACGAGGCCAGGCGCTTCGGAGCCAATGATCGGGCCGACGAGGCGCTCAGGCCGACCGCGGATGCCCGCGACAAGAAAGCACTCCGGCAATTGCGCCTGATGCCTTCTCAACAAGAGGGACGAAAAACGTCGGAGTCGGGGAGCGAGGTGGCCGAGGTCATGCCGAAGGGACGCAACTTCCATTGATCCTCGGTCGGCTTGCCAACTGCAGATCGTTGCATCGCCCGATTGTCTCCGGCTTTGGCTGCGGGCAAGCCTGTGTAAAAATGTCGCAGCCTTTCCGACCCAATCTGCAAGCCATGAGAGAAAAATCGGTGCCTTAGAATCCGCTAATCCAATGAAAACACGAAATTTTTCCTCAAGATTAGAACGCCTCTAATATACCCTTCAACTTTATGGAGAGGAGTTTTTTGTTGACGGCAAATATCCTCTTTTGCTTTATCGCAAATTCAGGATGTTGCGTTTGACGGGCAAGACGAAATGCTGGTTTGCAGCTGCAATTTCATCACCGAAAAAGAGATCGAGGACACGATCATCGGCCTCCTCGATGAGGACTGTTGGCAGCTGATCGTGCCGGCGAAAGTCTATCACGCGATGGAAAAGCGCGGTCGTTGCTGCGGCTGTTTCCCCAATGTCGTCGACATCATCATCCGCACCACCGAGCAATATCACGCCCGTCGCGACTCGACGGACGCCGAGATATTTGATTTCATGACCCGCCTAAAACAATTCCACGAAGAAAACCGGAGGGCGGATCTTGAAAGGCGACGCAAAGGTCATCGAGCAGCTTAACGAAGCGCTCTTTCTCGAACTCGGTGCCGTAAACCAGTACTGGGTGCATTACCGCTTTCTCGAAGACTGGGGCTACACGCTGCTTGCAAAGAAGGAGCGTGAGGAATCTATCGAGGAAATGCACCACGCCGACAAACTCATCGCACGCATCATCTTCCTCGAAGGCCATCCGAACCTGCAGACGGTGGCGCCGCTGCGCATCGGCCAGAATGTCAAGGAAGTGCTGAAGGCCGACCTCGCCGGCGAATACGACGCCCGCACGGCCTACAAGAATTCCCGCGACGTCTGTCACGCGGCCGGCGACTATGTCTCGATGAAACTCTTCGAGGAACTGCTCGCCGACGAGGAGGGCCACATCGACTTCCTCGAGTCGCAGATCCAGCTGCTCGAAACGATCGGCGAGGAAAAATACGGGCAGCTCAACGCCGCCCCGGCAAACGAAGCCGAATAGTATCGAATTTGTTTGGATAAAGCGCCGCGCGTGCTACCCGCGGCGCTTTTGTATTGAGCTTATTGCAAGATAGCCCGCACCGTACGGATGTTGCGCAAAGGTCCATGCGCAAGACCCAATCGCGTCATGATGTGCGATGCGAGAATTGAAGCAGCGCACCACGCCCGGATCGACAGCGGCGACGTTTCGGCCCAACGCATTTGACTGTTCCGACAGGAACAGGAGAGACCTCAGAACTCGCGCATAGATGGCAGCGGAACGGAAGCTCCGTTCTCGAGGTCATGCGAATGCATGATCCGGTATGGGGGTCGAAGCAGGTCACGGAAATTTGCCGGTTCTCGTTCATTTCACGCTGTTTTTCCGGCTCGCTCATTGTCAGTTTGCAGATCGGATGCGCCTCAATGCGACAAGGCATTGAAATGCGGGGGCTGCGTTGGCGACAGCCGGCGGGACTGGGCAGTGCGGCCTTTGAGCAATCGAGCGGCACGCCCGCGGCATTTCTCCGAACAATCCGATTTTGACGGGCGAGACATGAGGATCGTGGTTCGAGCCTGCACGTCCCCGAGGCAACCAGTCAGGAGACAGGAATGGGAACTATCACGGGTACGAACGGCGACGATGTGTTGATCGGCAGCGATCTTGAGGCCGACGTCATAACGGGCCTCGAGGGTGCCGACGTCATCAATGGCGGCATGGGCTACGACACGGCCAATGGTGATGGGGACAATGATACCGTCAACGGGTCATTTCAGGGTGACGACCTCCGCGGCGCCGACGGGGACGATACGCTGAACGGTGACAGCGGCAACGATCGGCTCATGGGTGATGTCGGACAGGACATGCTGCATGGGGGCAGCGGCCGGGACACCATTGTCGCCAACGGATACGATGAGACTGTCGGCGACATCGTCGACGGCGGCTCCGGCACCGACACGGTGATGCTCAACTATGCGGCCTATGGCGCCGGACTTGACATCAGGATTGATGATTGGGCTTCCGTGCAGACCCTGACCGGCGGCATGCAAGTGATGAATGTGGAGTCGTTCTCGATTGGCGGGACCAGTTTCGACGATGTGATATCCGGCGGCGCCTATGCCGATGCTCTGTGGGGAGGCGCCGGCAATGACGAGCTTTGGGGTGGCCGTGGCGATGATACGCTGACGGGCCACACGGGTGCCGACATGCTCGCCGGCGGCTATGGTTCCGACCGCCTGTTCGGCGAAACCGGGGATGACATCCTCTTCGGGGACGCTGGAAAGGACTATCTCTACGGCGGCGACGGCGACGACAAGCTCTATGGCGGCGACGGCGATGATCTGCTCATTAGTGACGTCGGCAACGATCTCCTTTCGGGCGGCAGCGGCAGGGACCAGATATTCGCCGGCGACGGCGCGGATATTCTTCAGGGAGGGGCGGGCGACGACGTTCTTCTCAGCGGTCTTGGAGACGACAAGTCGGAGGGAGGCGCTGGCGACGATGTCTTCATCTACACCCATGGCGAAGGGAAGGACCAGATTACCGATTCAAGCGGCAGCGATCGTCTGCAAATCGGGAACTTCACCGGCGATTTTACCGCCAAGGCGGCGACCGAGGTCAACACGCTCGATGGCGGAACGACGGTTATCGGCATAGAGCATTATTCTTTCTTCGCCGCCGGTTCCGACGCGAACCGCATCATCACAGCCGACGGTAACGACGTCGTCTTTTCCGATGGAGGAGACGATACGGTCGATCTCGGCGCCGGCGATGATTATGTCAACGCAGGTCTCGGCATCGACAATGTGATCGGCGGCAGCGGCGATGACGAAATATCCCTCGGGGGCGGCGGTGCGGACCAGGCCGATGGAGGCGCGGGAAAGGACTGGGTAACTGTTATCCGCAGCTCTCTTACAGGCGCTCTGACCTTTTCGGTCAACGGCGCCGTCGCCACGCTTTCCGATGGCTCGGTTCTCACCAATTTCGAGCGTTATCAGATCCTGTTCGGCGCCGGCGACGACGTGGTTGCATCCGTAGGCTCCGCCGAGACCGTCTCGTTTTCCGGCTACGGCGGCAACGACAGGCTGATTGGCAGCAACGGTGCGGATTGGCTGGATGGCGGTGACGGCAACGACACGCTGACCGCCGGTGGCGGAAACGATGTTATCCGCGACTATGACGGCTGGAACACGATCAACGCCGGCGACGGCGATGATCAGGTCGCCGTTGCCGACGGTTCGAGCGGTGCCAGCACCAATGTCGTCAATCTCGGCGCCGGGAACGACACGTTTTCGCGGAGCGCCTCGAATGGGGTTCTCGACCTCGACGGAGGCGCCGGAAACGACTTCGCGACCATCGACTTCAGCATGTCCTGGTCGAATGTCGGATTTGAGCTCTCGGCCGACGTGACCGCTACCAACGCGTCCGTCTTTGTGAGGAACGTCGAGCGAGTCAAGCTCATCGGGGGTGCGGGCAGCAACACCTTCGCCGGCGGTAGCCTCGATGACGAGTTGTGCGGCGGCGGCAACAACGACGTCCTCAATGGCGGCGCCGGCGACGACACGATATCGGGTGATGCCGGCAACGACAGATTGAGAGGCGGCGCTGGCAATGACATCATCCGCGGCGCGGGCCTCGCCGGTACCGAGGGCAAGGACGTGATCTATGCCGAGGACGGCAATGACACGGTCTATATCGGCATCGGCGACAAGGCGGACGGCGGCGCCGGAACCGACGTGCTGAACCTTGATCTCACTGGGCAGACGCGGGAAATCAGTTTTGCCTTCTCTGGCGCAGCGGTGATCGTCGATACGGCGACATGGTTCAACGGCTTCGAAGGGCTTGATTATGCGGGCAGCAACGGCCGTGACAGGGTGAGCGGCGGCGCTCTCGACGACACGCTCAAGGGCAACAACGGCGACGACACCCTGCACGGCGGAAACGGCAACGATACGCTCCGCGACGGCGCCGGCGACGATCAACTCTTCGGGGATGCTGGCGACGACCTTCTCATCCGCGATGATCCATCAGGCAGGGATGTGTTAGACGGCGGTAGCGGTGTCGATACGCTTTCCTTCAGCGAAGGATCGACTTCGGTCGTTCTCGATCTCCAGGATCAGGCGGCGAGCAAGGGCCTGGCACTCGGTCTCACGGTGACGAACGTCGAAAACATCAGAGGCAGCGGCGCCGACGATGAGATTCGCGGCAATGCAAACGGCAATGTTCTTTATGGCGGGAAGGCGGACGACATCCTCGATGGCCGCACGGGCAACGACATGCTGGTCGGCGGCAAGGGCGATGATTGGCTGACCGGCGGTGCCGGCAACGACCGGTTCGTCTTCGATAAGGACGGATTCGACGGCGAGGGAGACGTCATCACCGATTTCACCCGTGGCCAGGACAAGCTCGTCATCGAGCGCGACGCCTTCGGCATCGCGGGGGGCGATGCGGCGGTGACACTCGTGACAGGCACCGACCCCGCAGCGACGAGCGGAAAGGGCATGTTCCTGTTCGAGACGGACAATGGCCGTCTCTGGTTCGATGCCGACGGCTCGGGTACTGCCGAAGACCCGCAACTGGTCGCCATCCTGCAGAACGTCAGAACACTTACGACGAGCGACTTCGTCCTCGCCTGACGAAGGTCCGAACGATCCGCGATCAGTAGCCCGTCCCGTTTTTGCGGGGCGGGCTCCGACGGCGGGCCTACCTACCCACCAGATGCGCGAAGGCGGCGACGACCTCTTCATAGGCCTTGCGCTTGAAAGGCACGATCAGGCCCGGCAGTTCGCGCATCGGCTTCCATTCCCAGGCGTCGAATTCGGGGTCGTGGCCGCCCGGCGGCGGGTTGATGGCGATCTCGCTTTCGTCGCCTTCGAAGCGGAAGGCATACCAGCGCTGCGTCTGGCCGCGAAACTTGCCCTTGAGGCCGATGCCGATCAGGTGCTCCGGCAGGTCGTAATTGATCCAGTCGGGCGCCTCGGCAAGCAGCGAAACGCTGCGCATGCCGGTCTCCTCGTATAGCTCGCGATAGGCGGCTTCAAGCGGGTCCTCGCCCTCGTCGATGCCGCCCTGCGGCATCTGCCAGAGCTGCGGCGAGCCATCATATTCCGAATTGCCGACCGCGAGCCGATGTCCGGCCCAGACGAGCCCCTCATGATTAAGGACCATGACGCCGACACAAGGCCGATAAGGCAGGTCCTCTGCCTTCAAAGCCTTGCCCTTGTCTTTACCCATGTCGTCATTCCCTTGCATGTGCTGTCAGGTATTCAGCCTGCTTAGATCAGTTTTGTTGCGGATCGTTGACGAGAGCCGAAACGCCGACGAATTCGATGCCGCGCCCGCCGGCCTCCTCCATCCAGTCGGCGATCGTCGCCACGCTCTCTTCGAAGGCGGAGGCGACGCCGATCGCCGTGCCGTTGCGCCGCGCGACGCGTTCGAGTTCGTCGAGCTTGCGCAGGATCGCGCTGCGGCTGAGTTCGCTGTCGAGAACCAGATCGGCAAAGCCATGCGGCACGCCCAAGGCGCCGGAGAGCGTTCCGGAAAGCGATTGCGCCGAGGTGCCGTCGTCGAGAAACAACAGGCCGCGCTTGCCGAGGTCGCGCATCACCGGCTCGAGCGCATCCGCATCGGAGAGAAAGCGGCCGCCGAGATAGTTCATGACGCCGGTATAATTGGTGATCTGGCCCATGCTGCGGTGCAGCTCGGTGAGGTTCTTCGTGGCGCCGCGAGAGACGAGAAGCGCATGCGGCCCGGGGTCGTTGTCCGGATAGTCGAAGGGCTCCATCGGGATCTGCAGGAGGATCTCGTGGCCGTCGCGGCGCGCATCCTGCATCCAGCGCTGCAGGCTGTTGCCGGCCGCGGCGAAGGCGAGCGTCACGTCCGGCGGCAGATCGCGGATCGCCCGCTGGGTCCCCGTCTGGCTGAGGCCGAGGCCGCCGACGACGAGCCCGATGCGGGTGCCGCGGGCGCCGGACCAGGGCCGGGCATATTGATCCATGGGCCGCAAACCGTCCGGACCGACGGTCGGCAACCGGCCCTCGGGCGTTGCTTCGATGAGGTCCTCGTTCGGAAGCGCCGCCATGCGGGGGTCCTGGCCGCGCATCGCCCCGGCGCTGATCAGCGCCGGGCCCTCGCCATCGCGCGGCCTCGGCGTGAATTTCGTGACCGTTGCGCCGTCGTCGGTGAGGATCTCCTCGACATGGGCGCCGGAACGGGCGCCGCTCGGGCGAAGCGAGCCGGCTGCTCCTTTCGGCTTGGCGGGGGATGCGACTTGCTCGGCGGGCGCCTGGCTCGCTTCTGCGCTCGCTACCGGATCCGGAGTGCGGAGCAGGGGATCGGGCGCCAAGGCGGCCCAGCCGGAAAGCCCGGCGACGACAAGGGTGAAGATGCCAAGAAATGCATAGCCGGACAGCCGGCGCGGGTCGCGCTTGCGCCGAGGCCGCTTCTTCGGGCCCTGGCCAAGGGGGGCATTGAGATCAGTTCCCAAACGGAGCCTCGACCTTTGGAACGTTGCCGGTGAGGGATGCGCCCCGCTCGCGAGAATCATCGGCAGTCGGCTACATCGCCGATGCATAATATAAAGGCGCCGGGTTGAACAGCCCGGCGCCTTTGTCTCATCCGCTTCGCGTCCGCTTACTTCTTGAGCTCGGCCTGTTCGGGATTGGCCGGGAAGGACGGATCCGTCTTCTTGCCGCGCAGGAGGTCGAGCGCGTAGTTCAGCTGAATGTCGTCCTTGGCCTCCGGCGGCACATAGGCGACCGAACCGGAGCCCTCGTCGTCCTCGTTCTGGCCCTTGATGTGGCCGCGCAGATCGGACTCGCCCTGGGCCTCGACCTTGCCGAGGAGTTCCGGCGGCAGCGGCTGTTCGACCTTGATGTCCGGGGTGATGCCGGTGCCCTGGATCGACTTGCCGGACGGCGTGTAATAAAGCGCGGTCGTCAGGCGCAGTGCGCCGGCGTCGCCGAGCGGAATGATCGTCTGAACCGAGCCCTTGCCGAAGGAACGCGTGCCGAGCACGGTCGCGCGCTTCATATCCTGCAGCGCACCGGCGACGATCTCCGATGCCGAAGCTGAGCCGCCGTTGACGAGGACGATGACGGGCTTGCCGTCCGTCAGGTCGCCCGGCGTCGCGTTGAAGCGGCGCGTCTCGTCCGGGTTGCGGCCGCGGGTCGAGACGACCTCGCCGCGTTCCATGAAAGCGTCCGAAACATTGATCGCCTGGTCGAGCAGACCGCCCGGGTTGAGTCGCAGGTCGAGCACATAGCCCTTGAGCTTGTCGGTCGGGACGTCCGCCTTGACTTTCTCGATGCCCTTCTTCAGGTCGTCGAAGGTCTTCTCCGTGAAGGAGATCACTCGGAGATAGCCGACATCGCCTTCAACGCGGTATTTGACGGCACGCACGGCGATCACGTCGCGAACGATCGTCACTTCGATCGGCTTCTCCGCACCCTTGCGCAGGATGGTGAGCTTGATCGGCGTGCCGACGGCACCGCGCATCTTGTCGACCGCTTCCTCGAGCTTCAGGCCGCGGACGTCCTGCCCGTCGATCTTCGAAATCAGGTCGCCGGCAAGCACCCCGGCGCGGGCGGCAGGGGTATCGTCGATCGGGCTCGTCACCTTGACGAGATCCTCTTCCATCGTCACCTCGATGCCGAGGCCGCCGAACTCGCCGCGCGTCTGGGTGCGCATATCCTCGGCATCCGCCGAGTTCATGTAGCTCGAATGCGGGTCGAGCGAGGAGAGCATGCCGTTGATGGCATTCTCGATGAGCTTGTCGTCCTGCGGCGGCGTCACGTACTGAGCGCGCACGCGCTCGAACACATCGCCGAAAATCGCCAGCTCGCGATAGGTGGACGAATTGGCCGCCACAGCCGGGATCGTTGCCGAATAGACGACGCCCATCGCCGTCGCCCCCATCAGCGCCCCGACCAGAACAAGTGAAGCTCTACGTATCATTTCGCGCCTTTCCAACTTCTGCTGCGGTCCACCACGGTCGGGAATCAACCGGCTTTCCGTCTTTTCGGAATTCAATGTAAATCGTTGGCCTGTCGGTTTCCAGCGTCAAGGCCGCCGCACTCGCCACTCTTTTTGCACCCATCGTCGCCACCGGCTCGCCTGCCACGACGAATTGCCCCGGGCGGACGCTCACGCTCTCCATTCCGGCAAGCACGATATGGTAGCCGTCGCCGGGATTGAGGATGATCATCTGTCCGTAGCTGCGGAAGCTGCCGGCATAGACAACCCATCCGTCCGCCGGCGTGGTCACCAGCGCGCCTGCATTGGTTTCCAGCATGATCCCCTGCAGCGAGTGCCCGGTGCCGTCCGCGTCGCCGAATTGCCGCAGGATCGAGCCTGCGACCGGATAGCTGAGCCTCTGTTGCAATTCCGAAAACACATATGCGGGCGCAATACGGTTTTTGTCGGGCACCGCGCTCTTGGCCAATTCCCGCGCCGCCTGGCGCTCGGCCTCGTTCATCCGCAGCCGTTCCTCCTCCTGCGCGCGCGCCGTCGCGGCTGCCTCGCGCACCGAGGAGATCTCGTTTTCGAGCGAGGAGATCAGCCCCTCGAGATTGGTCGCCTGCAGGGCCAGTTCCTCCGCCTTGAGCTGCTCGGAGGCGAGTTCCGTCGCGTTCTGCTGCCGCAGCTTTTCCTTCTCGGCGACGAGCATTGACATGCGCCGCTCTTCCTCGAGATTGGCGGTCATCGTCGCCGTCAGATCGTCCCGCTGCCTCGCTATGCCGGCGCGGATGTCGGAAAGCGCCTTGAGATCGGCGACGAGGCTGTCGGTCTGCTCGCGTATTTCTGGAACGACGGCGCCGAGCAGGATGGCGCTGCGAACGGAGCCAAGCGCATCTTCCGGCGTCACCAAGATCGCCGGCGGCGGGTTGCGGCCCATCCGTTGCAAGGCGGCAAGCACCTCGGCGAGTACGCCGCGCCGGCCCCTGAGCGAGCGCTTGACCACGTCCTCCTTGGCGCGCAGCTCGTTGAGCTTCTTCTCGCCCTCGGCGATCTGCCGTTCGAGGTCCTGGCGCTTCGCCGCCGAATCGACGATCGCCGAGCGCAGCGCCGCATTGCTCTTGTCGATCTCGGCAATCGTTTGCTCGAGAGCCGCGGCGCGATCACGCGAAACGCCGATCGTCTTCGACAGCGCCTCGAGTTCGCTGCGTGTGCTGTCGCGCCTCAGGGTCAGGTCGGCGGCGGGATCCGGCGGCCCCTGCGTCGCAGCGGTCGGGCCCGGAGCGGCCGCGCCGGGATCCTGCGCCAGTGCCGGCGCGCCGCTCAACAGGAGAACGGCGGCGATCGCCGCGTGCCGACCGACCTGCCCGACGGCAAATTTCATCCGGGCCACGTCTCTGTTCCTGGCGCGCGTCATCCTGTCTCGTGGGCTAAGCAAATAAATCAGGAAACCCTAATCCGATTTGCCGCAGCCCACCAATACATATTCTTGTTATTGCCGACGAATGAGATTCACGCACGATGATACGGATGACCGGCCAAAATCGTCACGGCCCGATAGAGCTGTTCGGCAATCAGGATGCGCACGAGCTGGTGCGGCCAGGTCATCTTGCCGAGGCAGAGGACGGAATCGGCCCGGGCATGAAGCGTCGGGTCGAGCCCGTCGGCACCGCCGATGGCGATCATCAGATCGCGCTTGCCGCCGTCCCGCAACGTGCCGAGCAGCGTCGCGAAACTCTCCGAATCGAGCGCCTTGCCGCGTTCGTCGAGCAAGAGCAGCAGGCTGCCCTCGGCAAGCGCCTTTTCGAGCTGGGCCGCTTCCTCGCGCTTGCGTGTTTCCGCGTTGGCGGCGCGGCTCTCGTTGACTTCGACCACGCGCGCCAGTTCCAGCCCGATGGCCGGTCCCGCCTTGGCGAAGCGATCGAGGTAACGGGCCGCGAGATCCTTTTCCGGCCCCGCCTTGAGGCGGCCGACTGCGAAAAGTCCGATTCGCATTGACCCGTTTCCATCCCCACCGGCACCGATCGAAGGGGATTTCGATCGGCAAAAACCCTTCTGCTGCCATCCTCCCGGTCGGGTGATGGCAGCGGCATCTCAAATCGGCACCGGTCGTCGCTCCGTCCTGAGGCGATCGGTCAGGGACGGGCGGCGCGTCTCAGTGCAGGGTGCTGTCCTCGACCTCCGGGGCCGCCCACATCTTTTCGATGTTGTAGAATTCCCGGATCTCGGGCCGGAAGATGTGAACGATCACATCGCCGGTGTCGATCAGCACCCAGTCGCCACCTTCGAGACCTTCGACGCGGGGATTGCCAAGGCCCTCGTCCTTCAGGTCCGTCACCAGGTGGTCGGCAATGGCCATAACATGCCTGTTCGAACGCCCGGAGACGACGACCATGAAGTCTCCCAACGCCGACTTTCCGGCAATGTTGATGGTGATGATATCTTCTGCCTTCGAGTCCTCTAGGCTTTCGAGGACCAGCTTAAGCGCACGGACAGCGGCTTCGTCGCTCAGTTCCGTGCTGCGCGGGACTGCGGAGACCGCATATCCCTTGGCGTGTGCTGTTGTCAGGGTCTTTCCTTTCCGAATGAACAGAACAAGCACTTCCGGTCCGTGATTGAGGTCGAACCGTGCGTCAAATGTAGGCACCAAACCGGTACGGTTTCAAGACGCGAGACGTAAATGACGGGAATTCACCCGGATTTGGCGGAACGGAGCGCCGTCGAGCTTAGTGAGGAGCGGGGTCCGTGGATGAAAGTCCAGGCCGGCGGCGGCCGAGATGCGACGCTCGGCGCGTCGTCCTCGTCGATTCGCGCCTGACTGAAGGTCCTGGCCATGGGCGACGACAGATAGGCGAGCGTCGAGCCCGGCCTGTCGATCACCGCGATCGGGAAGGTGCCGACGATCCGGCGCCAGTCCTGCCAGCGATGAAAGCTCCGGAGATTGTCGGCCCCCATCACCCAGACGAAGCGGACGCCGCGGTTGCGTGCCCGGACGAACTCCAGGGTGCGCGCCGTATAGCTCTGTCCGAGCGCCTGCTCGAAGGCCGTGATCTTGATGCGCGGATTGCCGGCGATCTTCTCGCTCATCGCGATCCGCTCGGCGAGCGGCGCGAGATTGTTGCGGTCCTTCATCGGATTGCCGGGCGTCACCATCCACCAGAGCTGGTCGAGCCCGAGCTTGCGTAGCGCCGTCTCGGCAACGAGCACATGGCCCTCATGGGGCGGGTTGAACGATCCGCCGAACAGGCCGACGGCCATGCCGCTCTCGACATGCGGCATGCGCAGATATTCCGGCTTCACATCCGCAGGTGTCGTCAGGGCCGCACCTGTCCTGTGCCGCGCACGCGATATTTGAACGAGGTCAGCTGCTCGACGCCGACCGGACCGCGGGCATGCATCTTGCCGGTGGCAATGCCGATCTCTCCGCCCATGCCGAACTCGCCGCCATCGGCAAACTGCGTCGAGGCATTGTGCAGCAGGATCGCCGAGTCGATTTCGGTGAAGAAGCGCTCGACGACGGCCGCGTCTTCGGCGATCACCGCCTCCGTGTGGGCCGAAGACCAGCTGTTGATGTGCTCGATGGCGCCGGAAATGCCGTCGACGAGCTTCGCCGAGATGATCGCGTCCAGATATTCGGTGGCCCAGTCTTCGTCGGTTGCGCCTCTCAGGCCCGGCAACAGGCCTTGTAGCTCGTCGGAAACGCGCACCTCGCAACCGGCGTCGAGCAAACCCTTAAGCAGCGGTTTCGCCAGCCGGTCGGCGGCGTTGCGGTCGATCAGCAGCGTCTCGGCGGCGCCGCAGATGCCGGTTCGGCGCATCTTGGCATTGACGACGATGTTTTTCGCCATATCGAGATCGGCGGAGGCATCGACATAGATATGGCAAAGGCCTTCGAGATGGGCGAAGACCGGCACGCGCGCCTCGTTTTGAACCCGGGCGACGAGGCTTTTGCCGCCGCGCGGCACGATAACGTCGATCGCCCCGTTCAGCCCCGAAAGCATGGCGCCGACGGCGGCGCGGTCGGCGACAGGCACCATCTGGATCGCTTCTTCCGGCAGGCCGGCAGCCTTCAGCCCCTCGGCCAGGCAGGCATGGATCGCCCGCGACGAATGGAAGCTGTCGGAGCCGCCGCGCAGGATCACCGCATTACCCGCCTTGAGGCAGAGCGCGCCGGCATCCGCCGTGACGTTCGGACGGCTTTCATAGATCACCCCAATGACGCCGAGCGGCGTGCGGACGCGCTCTATATGCAAGCCGTTCGGCCGGTCCCATGCGGCAATGACGTCGCCGACCGGATCCTTCAGCGCCGCGATCGCCCGGATGCCGTCCGCCATGTCGCGGATGCGGCCGTCCGTCAGCGTCAGCCGGTCGATGAACGCCTTGGCGACACCGC
Source organism: Sinorhizobium sp. CCBAU 05631 (assembly GCF_002288505.1). Taxonomy (NCBI): domain Bacteria; kingdom Pseudomonadati; phylum Pseudomonadota; class Alphaproteobacteria; order Hyphomicrobiales; family Rhizobiaceae; genus Sinorhizobium; species Sinorhizobium sp. CCBAU 05631. Next base: position 3,441,406 of record NZ_CP023063.1, on the reverse strand, counting down.
TCTCTTCAGCGTTTGCGAGATCGGTCGCGTTGGCGGCGAGGATGTCGCTGCTCCTCGCGATGATTGCCTCGGCCATGCCGATGAGCGCCGCATGCTTGCGCTCGGCGCTGGCAATGGCGAGCGGCCGGGCGGCCGCCTTGGCGCGACGGCCGATCTCCAGCATGATCGCATTGACGTCTGAGCCGTTCTCGACCGTGTCAAGCATGGAGCTTGCCTTTCTTCTCGTCCTTTTCCGCCCCGGATCGTGGTTCCGAGGGAGCCGTCATTACCATATCGTCGCGATGCACCATGGCGGTGCGGCCGGCGTAGCCGAGGATCGCGGCGATCTCGGCCGATTTCTTGCCGGCGATCTGGCGCGCCTCGTCGGCGTCGTAGCCGGCGAGCCCGCGGGCGATCTCGCGGCCGGAATTGTTGAAGATCGCGATCGTGTCGCCGCGGCTGAACGTTCCGGTCACCTGGCGGACACCGGCCGGAAGCAGGCTCTTGCCGGAGCGCAGCGCCGTCTCCGCGCCGGCATCGATCGCAATCGAACCGGCCGGCAGGAGCTGTCCGGCGATCCAGGTCTTGCGCGCCGTCACCGGCGAGCGGGAAGGCGCGAACCAGGAGGAACGGGCGCCGGCCTCGATCGCCTTCAGCGGATGCACCGGCTTGCCGGAGGCGATGATCATCGCGCAACCGGCCGTTGTGGCGATCTTGCCGGCATCGATCTTGGTGCGCATGCCGCCGCGCGACAGTTCCGAGGCCGCACCGCCGGCCATCGCCTCGATCTCCGGCGTGATTTCCGCAATCGTCTCGAGGAAGCGGGCTTCCGGATCGAGATGCGGCGGGGCCGTATAGAGCCCGTCGATGTCGGATAGCAGCACGAGCAGGTCGGCGCCGACCATGGTCGCCACGCGGGCGGCGAGCCGATCGTTGTCGCCATAGCGGATTTCGGTGGTGGCGACCGTGTCGTTCTCGTTGATGATCGGCACGGAGCCGAGCTTCAGCAACTGGTTGATCGTGGCGCGCGCATTCAGGTAGCGGCGTCGCTCCTCCGTATCGCCGAGCGTCAGCAGGATCTGGCCGGCGATGATCTGGTCGGTAGAAAGGCTTTCCGACCAGGCGCGGGCGAGGGCGATCTGGCCGACGGCGGCGGCCGCCTGGCTTTCCTCGAGCTTCAGGGCGCCGGCCGGCAGGTTCAATACGGTGCGGCCGAGCGCGATGGCGCCCGAGGAAACGACCAGCACTTCGACGCCCTTGCCCTTTAGCGCCGCGATGTCGGCGCACATGGCGTCGAGCCAGCTCTTTTTCAGCCCCGTCTGGCGGTCGACGAGCAGGGCCGAGCCGATCTTGATGACGATCCGGCGGTGCTTTTCGAGCGGTTTGCGGTTCGCGGCCATGTCAGGCTTGCTCCTCGCCGGCCTTGGCGGAGGAAATGACGTCGCGCAGGGCCCGCAGCGCCTCGGTCATGCCCTTGTTGGTCACGGCCGAGATGAGGAGCGGCGGCGCGCCGCAGGCTTTGGCGAGCGCCTTCGATTTCGCCTTCAACTCCTCGTCGGTGAGCACGTCGATTTGCGACAGCGCGACGATCTGCGGCTTGTCTTCGAGCCCGCCGCCGTAGGCCTCCAGCTCGTGCTTGACGGTCTTGTAGGCCTTGGCGACATCTTCCTCCTGAGCCGAAACCAGGTGCAGCAGCACCCGGGTGCGCTCGACATGACCGAGGAAGCGGTCGCCGATGCCGACGCCCTCATGGGCGCCCTCGATCAGCCCGGGAATGTCGGCGATGATGAATTCCTGCCCGTCGACGGTGGCGACGCCGAGATTGGGGTGCAGCGTCGTGAAAGGATAGTTGGCTATCTTCGGCCGGGCGCGCGTGCAGGCGGCAAGGAAGGTCGACTTGCCGGCATTCGGCAGGCCAACGAGGCCCGCATCGGCGATCAGCTTCAAGCGCAGCCAGATGGTCTTCTCCTCGCCCTCGAGGCCGGGATTGGCCCAGTTCGGCGCCTGGTTGGTCGAGGATTTGAAATGGGCGTTGCCGAAGCCGCCATTGCCGCCGGCCGCGAGCCGATAACGCTGGCCTTCCGCGACCATGTCGACGATCAGCGTCTCGTTGTCTTCTTCGAAAATCTGCGTGCCGACCGGCACCTTCAGCGTTACGTCGGCACCCTTCGCGCCGGTGCGGTTGCGGCCCATGCCGTGAACGCCGGTCTTGCCCTTGAAGTGCTGCTGGTAGCGGAAGTCGATGAGCGTGTTGAGGCCGTTGACCGCCTCCACCCAGACATCGCCGCCGCGGCCGCCGTCGCCGCCGTCCGGTCCGCCGAACTCGATGAATTTCTCGCGGTGGAAAGAGACGGCGCCGGCGCCGCCATCTCCGGACCGGATATAGACTTTCGCTTCATCGAGGAATTTCATCGGCTCGCCATTTCTTGCGTGTTCGGCTTCATCTGGGGTGAGGAAGGATAAAGCTGGAAGACCGCGCATCCTTGCTCTCTTGCAGTCGCCGCCATCGATATAGGCGGTTCCGGCAGAGGTCAAAGACTATCGCATGAAGGACCCGCCAAAGCTGAGCTCCGGCGGGTTCTGTTCGTCAAGCCGGCCGGCGCAGGTCCTCCGCCGTCAACCGCGTTTCGATATGCGCCACCATGGCATTGCGCGCGAGCGCATAGATCTGGCTGCAGCCGGTGATGCGGAAGCCGAGCTTCTCCTGCACCTTGAGCGAGGCCGGGTTGTCGGCAAAGACGCCCGAATGCAGCACCGCCTCCGGCATGCGGCGGAAGAAGCGTTCGACGGCGGCATGGACGGCCTCGCTGGCCAGGCCCTTGCCCCAATAGAAGCGGTTCAGCCAGTAGCCAACGTGCCATTCGCTCCGCCGGAATTCGATGCCGACGCAGCCGATATGGACGTCGTCGCCGGAGGTGACGGCGAGCATCCAGTCGGGCAGGACGCTTGCCGTCTGACGGTTCAGCCAGTCGAGCGCATCTTGCTGGTGGTAGGGCGCCGGCACCCGAGCCAGCATGCGCGCCACCTGGAAATCGCCGAGCGATTCGGCGATCGCCGCGGCATCGGAAAGCCGGTGCGGGCGCAGACGCAGCCGCTGCGTCTCGATGATGGGGCAGGGGCCGGGATCGGGGCGGGCGACCACCCGCGACCGTTCGGGAACGAGCGCGTTCATCGCATGCCTCCCCAGCTTCTGAGCGAAACCCAAGTCTTGCGGTCGAGCCGGTACCACTCGACGGCAATGGTGCCGCCGAGCGCCAGGCTGTCGACCATGCCGGAGCCCTGGAACTGGAAGCCGCACTTCTGGATGACCCGGCGCGAAGCCATGTTCATCACACGGCAGCGCGCATCGATCTGGTCGATATCGCGGGTGCGAAAGGCCATGTCGGTCAGTGCCTGCGTCGCCTCCGTCGCATAGCCTTTGTTCCAATGGGGTTCGCCCAGCCAGTAGCCGAGCTCGACCGTCTTGCCGTCGGCATGCGGCTCGATCCCGCAGCAGCCGAGGAATGCGCCATTGTCCGCTTTGGTGATCGCGTAGACGCACTTGCCAATCGTGCCGGGGCCAATCGTGCCGGCTTTGGCGCGTCGCACGAAATCGGCCGCATCCGCCGTCGTGTAGGGGTGCGGCATGCGCGAGACCATGGTGGCGATATTGGCGTTGTTGGCAAGATGGGCAAGGGCGTCGATATCATCTTCGTGGGGCGCGCGCAAAACGAGCCGGGGCGATAACAATATCGGGCAATCGGTCCTTGACCGCTGAGGCCTCAGCCTTTGTTCGGGAGACCGTGATTGGTCTTCCCTCAAGAGCTCGGTTTGCATGGTTCTTCCTCCAGAGACGTGAAAAGGGGAGCTGGGTATTGCCCCATCTCCCCTTTGAAGTCTGGCTTTTGAACCTTGCGGGTGCGTCAGCCGGGTCGATGAGACGCCGGCTGTTTTAGAGCGCTACCGGCTTATTCCGCTGCTTCGGCTTTCGGCATTACAGACACGTAGACTCGGCCGTTGGCCTTCGTACGGAAGTCCACGTTGCCCGCCGTAAGCGCAAAAATCGTATGATCCTTGCCAAGGCCGACATTGGCGCCGGCATGCCACTTCGTGCCGCGTTGGCGCACGATGATGTTGCCCGCAATGACGGCTTCGCCGCCGAACTTCTTCACGCCAAGGCGCTTGGACTCAGAATCGCGACCGTTGCGCGACGAACCGCCAGCTTTCTTGTGTGCCATTGGTGTTCTCCTTTAACCTTCGATCCCGGAACTCAGTTTGCAGCTTCAGCTTCAGCGGCGGCTTCGGTCTTCTTCGAAGACTTCTTCGCCTTGCCGCCGGCCGCAGCAATGTCCAGGATGCGGACGATCGTCTGATGCTGGCGATGGCCGCGCGAACGCTTGGAGTTCTGGCGGCGGCGCTTCTTGAAGGCGATGACCTTCTTGGCGCGGCCCTGGTCCACGACCTCGGCGCTGACGACGGCACCTTCGACAAACGGAGCACCGATGGTGGCATCGGCGCCGACGCCGACCATCAGGATCTCGGTGAATTCAATCTTGTCGCCTTGAACGCCTTCCAGCTTTTCGATGGTGATGACGTCGTCGGCTGCCACGCGGTACTGCTTACCACCGGTCTTGATGACTGCGAACATACTTTATCCTTTCATGTTCGGTCCGGCTCTTTGCCCGTGGACAAGGCCGTCTTTTTGTCAGTCGCTACGTTGAGCGGAGAGATGCGAGGAACCCTTGACCTCCGCCAGTGAACGGGCACAAACCATTACCCGCTGCGGTGCGGGCAGGCCACACCACTTCATGGCGCGGATTACGGGAGTCGCCCTTCCTTGTCAAGGCGAAAGCCACCGACTTGAAGATATTCTTCTTTCTGCCCCTTGTCAGCGGCCGAAACTGCCGCTATGAACCGGCCGCGCTTCAAAGCGCCAACCGGCCCCGCGGAGAGGTGGCAGAGTGGTTGAATGCACCGCACTCGAAATGCGGCATGGGTGCAAGCCCATCGGGGGTTCGAATCCCCCCCTCTCCGCCAGATTTTTCATCTAAGTATTTGAACATATTGTAGAAAATGAGATTTGTAGCAGGCCTTTCCTAGGCTATTTCCTAACGTAGGGGCCTTGCGTCAACGTCGGCATTCTTTCCCTTTTCCGCGCCGCCGAAATCAGGCTCGCCCCGAACCGCGAAAACTCTGACTCCGTTAGTCCTGGGTTCGAATCCCGGTTCCGCCAACACTTTCCTCAATGAGTGCAAACCTTTAGCAGTTTGCACCCTCCATTTGGCTGCAGATTCATGGCGCTCTCGCACCTTACTCGTGTGTTGTAGTCTTGCGGATGATACGCGCATGCTTCTGATGCCCAGCTCCCGCCCCCAAGCCTGCATCTCCTTGAGAGAGCACAAGCATCTGTTTGCGTTGTCGCTGAAAACAACGTGACGATGTATTGACTTTGCCCCTGCGACAGATTCAACCTTTTCATCGGTCGGGGTTGATTCTTGTTTAGGTATAACTTAACTTTTTTTGTGTTGCATGAGCCGCAAGCCACCCAAGAAACCATCTGACGCAACCGACGACGGTCTTCTTGTGGGGAGCGGCGAGTATGCGGATGTGTGCCTGTTTGGAGAGGCAAAGGAAGAATATGAGGCGCTTTCCAAACGCAACGACCAGGACAGCGTGAGAGAATACCGAACCATTTCCCGATACTTTCAACGTTTCGCAGATATGGGGCCGAGTCACTTGGACGACAGGATGTTCAAGAAGCAAGATCGCCGTAGCTCCGGCGGAACGACCGAGATGATCTACGAGTTTAAGGCCCGACAGTTTCGTATTTACGGCGTGGTTGCCAATCGTGACGGAAAGCGCTGCTTCTGGGGAACCTCGTGCGACCCTGAAAAGCAAAAGGACAAGGCAGACCCGCGAAAACTTCAAAAAGCTGCCGACGAATATGTGAGGATTATCAATGGCTAAGGATCTGAGGGAACTTACTCGCGAGCAGGTATACGCTGAAGAGGATGCGCTGATGGATTTTCAGTTTGCCCTCATCGATGCAATGCGCGAGCGTGGTATGACCAAGGCCGAACTCGCCGAAGCACTCGGCGTCACCCGTGCGCGTGTCAGTCAGCTGTTTTCGTCTGAAGCAAATCCGACGATCAAGCTTGCGGCGCGGGCGCTTCACGCCGTTGGGCTTAAGAACGAATACTGCCCGGTCCGGACCGCGGAAGCACATAGTGGTTCTGCCTGCGATGATGGCGACTTTATCGTGGGCATTGTGTCGGAGTCTGCTTGGCTGGGCGAGATCGGCGTCGCTATCGCCGCCGAACGCAAACTCGATGTGGACACCGTTAAGTGGTTTGCCTTCCAGCATCACCGCGAACGCCACACGACTTGGCATCGCAAGGAAGGTGAGGTCGCTAATTCTAATGGTCGCGAAGTTATGGAAGCTGCCTAATGGTCAAGGCGTCCAAGACAGCCTCGATCCCTGAAAAGGAGCAACGGCTCGAAAATTATAATAAGGTGGTCGCGGCAGCCGAACTTGGCGGAATCCAACTAGTGCAGCTCGCGTTCGACGTTTCCCCGGAGTTTTATGCCAAGCGGGATGAGGCAGAGCTTGGATACGTCGTCACGCCAGAATCGAGCATGTACGACGAAGAGGAAGGGTTTGCCGCGTGCATTATCAACTTTGATGTCGCCGCGACCGTCGATGAAGAAGTCTTGTTGCGCTGCAATGCCAAATACTCCGTGATGTATAAGGTCGCTGAGCCTTGCGATGAAGAAGCCGTCAATGCCTTTTTGAAGCGTGTCGGCATTTTCGCGTGCTATCCATATTTCCGAGGTGTTTTTGCTAATCTCGATTGGGCCGCTAATGCTTGCTTGCCGCCGCTGCCCATCCATAAGGAAGCGCCGAAGCCGAAACCCAAGGTGCGCAAGAAGTCTAATAGAGCGATCGCAACAAACGACGTATGAGCGGGACCCCGTTATACTGCCGCTGCTCCAAGCGTGGCGCAGCATACGCTGCGCCACGCTGATCTCGCACGAGCTCATTGCGCATTCGCGCCAAAGAGACCCTGTCAAATCCTCATGTCGATCCTCGGCTTGGTATGGCCACCGCAACGTCTTTCGTGTCGGCCATAGAAGACCCGAGTAACTTCAAGACATCTCGCTCCGTCAAACTCACAGAAAAGGGTCAGGTTTCAAACGCGCCGCCGTTGCCGTTGCGCGCAAATTGGCCGTAGCGGTGCTTGCGATGCTCAAGACCGGAACGGTTTTCGATGTGGACCCGGGAGGCGCCACAAGCGTTCCTGATCTGAGCGCGCTTGAGACGTCGTGCCGGACGTGGGCTGCAATGGGGGAGAGCGGTCGCTCAATCAATTTCTTTCCGAGGCCGGAATGCGCCAAGTGACCTGAATGGGTGACTGCTTCTAGGCAGGAAGCGGCGATTCGTGCCCGAGAGATATTGAGGCGGCTTCGTCCTCTTCGGTCGCTGAGTGATCCCAGCTACTTACCAAAAGCGGACGTGCGCGTGAACAGGCGATAACGCTATTCTGCAGCGGGCATTCGATATTATCACCATTTCAATCTATGACTTGGCGCTCCGCGCCGCGCGTCGCCTCGCCGCGCGGTTGCGGCGAGGCAGCCGCTGCCGCGAATGCGGCCCATGGGTTCTGAATCTGTTGTCAATCTGCTCCAGCGTTTCCTTGGCCGAGTAAGCCTGGATTTCGACCAACTGCTCGAAGAGCTCCAGACCAATCTCGCGCGTGTCGTCGCCGATTCGGTGAAGCGTAATGGCGAGGTCAACGAGCTCCGAAGCGGAGCCCGCCATCTCTGTCTTAATATCCCCCAGTTCGTCACGCCAGGTTTCGATCAGCCGCCTGGCGATCTTCGCCACGAGTAGAGCGTGATGTGGGAGAAGCGTCTGAAGGCGATCGACGACGAACGTCGCGTTGATCTGCGGAGCGCCTGCGAGGTTGGCCTCAATAGCACTAAGCAACGCAACCCAGCTCGGATCAGGGTTGATCTCGTCCACGAGCCGGAACACATCGAAAAGGTTGCTCCAGGCAAGGCCGGTTACCTGGGGGATTATGCGAACAAGCAGCTCAGATGCACGCTGCCGATACTCGACATCCGGAAACAGGTTGACGGCGGCATTGATGGCTCCCAGCCGTGTCGAGTCTGTACCGGGTCCAAAAACGACCCGCTCAAGCAATGGCTTCGTCCAGGGCAGCTCAGGTTGCAGGAACGCAATCAGGGGCGTCAACTCACCGGCAAGCTGCTCGAAATACTCGTCGCCGGAGGTGGACCATTTCTCCAGATAAGAACGCACGAAATCGGCATGCCGCCAATGAAGATAGGCAAACAAAACGGCAAGCTCAGTAGTCCTCAGCAGAGCCGGGTAGCGTGAAAAGATGGCTCCCAGGAGTCTCTCAAGCTTATCCTTGTCGGTCGCCTTGAGATAGCGGAACCAATGAAGGATGGCCCTCCATACCCGTTCGTCTTCCCCGCGCTCGCTGGCACGCGTCAGTAAGGCCAAGACGCGGTCGTGCTGCTCTGCGAGCAGCAGGGCATGGATTAGAACATCCAGCTTGGGGAAAATTCCAGCGGGAAGCACAATGGCGGAGCTCATTCCCCAGAGGATGCTTTGCTCCCGCCTCCCTGCCTCCTTCTCGCCGGCCTTCTCCTCTCCCGTGTCGAGGAATTCTTGATCTTGATCATCGCTTCGACTTTCCTCAGGCTGCGCTGGTGCGGTGTCGAGAGCGCCGGGCTTATTGAGCCACTTCTCAATGATGTCGAGGGTTTCTGACGAGACCACGACTTCCCGGCGGACCAGTCGGCTGACGGCTTCGGATGCCGAGTTCTGAAACTCATCGCCGCTGAATCCCCGCCCGTCGAGTTCGGCTATGAGCGCCATCACAAGCTGAGGATCACCTGCTTCGGCGATGCCCTCCAGCGCGTAGCCTGCTGCGCGGCTCCCGAAGCTGGGCTCGAACTTGCGCATGAGCTTCGCGGCCCGCTCAGGGTCGGTCTTCGCAAACTCCGCGAAGGCCCGCGACAGCTGGATATTGCCGCCCTCCATCATTCGGTTGGGATGGTCCCATTCATACTTGTCCGGCAACTGGCGGAAAGCGTTGAGAACCTCGTCGTCCTGCGCCTTTGCGAGCTGCTCCGCCGAGATGGGCGAGCCTATCCATGACGGCCCGTGGTGCCGTATCCCCCCGGCCGAACCGGGAAACCGGCGGCGTTCTTCCATTACAAGTCGGCGGGTCGCTTCAGGCAAGCGTTCGGATGGTAGCGCCGAGAGAAGGCCTAGCTTAATGCGACGGACCCTGTCGTTGAAGAGTTTGCGGCCTTTGGCGTCCAAATGGGAATAAGGTGTCGGGGCGTAAGCGTTGATGGCGGTAATAAAGGTTTCGACATCCGCGTCGGACCAGTGCGGGCTCGCCTCTGCGATCAGGCGCTTTGTTGTTCCGGAAGGGTCTTCACGGTTTCCGAGCCTGAAGCGTCTCGGATCGCCCTGGATGAAACGATACGCCGCCTGCGCATACTGATCCGGATAGAGCGACATTACATGCGCGAACAGGCGCTGAGCAGGGTTGAATTCGTCCCGTTCATGCTCTGACAGCCATGCGAGAAAATTCTGTTCGTCATTGAGGGCAAGGGTCTCGAGCGCAACGCGAATGGCGCTGAGTATGGGGGAGTCAGAACGGCCTCGACCCCTTTCTTCCTCTTCGAATTTGAAATCGAGGGTGTACTGCACCGGATAGGCGAGGCTGTCTTCTTCGCTCTCAAGATCGCGAAGCGCGGTCATTGCGTCGATCAGCCAGGGCCACAGGGCTTCAAGGAAGGGCGCGGGATATTCCATGCCGAGCGCTTCAAGGGTGTCCCACGCGTTCGACTGCTCGATGACACTTGTGATCGGCTCTCTGGGGGACGAGGAAATGCGCCATTTCCAGTAAGCGTCACCGTCCTCTGCCGGAGCCGATGCGAGCCTCGTCGCCGACTCCTGCTTTGCCGACTGAAGCTCCTGGTCGAGCTTTGCGAGCAGAAGCCGAAGCGCAACGTCTGGCTGGCTCATCCCGATAGTGCTGATTGTAAATTCGAGGCTATGCGCATGGATTGCTGTTCGGGAGATGAGCCCCCTAGCGATGTTGACCATGCCGTGCGTCCAGACCCGCGCTTGACCCAGCGCAGCCCAGGTGAATCCATCCTTGCCCGGCAGCGCCGACCAGTTTTCGGCAATCAGCCTCTCGACCTCACCGGGTGCAAAGACCCACGCGAGATTGAGAACGCCGAGGGCCAGGACGGCCTCCTTGTCGTCGTTCATAGCAAGGGGAATTTCAGTGTGTTTGTATCGCTCGAACCATCCCGGACTTCCTGCCATTGCCATGAAAGCCGCTGGCCGCCTGTCCGACGCAAGAGCTTCGTCAAACAGACGTGCCTCCACGCCGGCAGGCGTGGGCTGCTGGCCGAGGAATTCGACAAGAAGCGTCCGGAGATGAAGCCGCAGGTCCTGCGTGTGGAAGAGCGTTTGCATCTCCACGCCGTACGCAGCCGGATCGATCTCCCGAAGATAGGTCAGGGCGGACCACAATTTTGGCCGCACGAACAGCGAAGTCTGCCGGGCCATTGTGAACTCCGACAGCCGTCCTTCGCTGCGCGTAAAGGATCGTGCGAGGGCATGTTCAAACATGGTCTGGTGGGAGAAACCGATCTTGCTCCCGGCCTGTCCCAAATCCGAGAGCATGCCCGCCCTCACAAGATAGGTGATGTCTTCCGAGTACTGGTCAAATCGTGCGGCGGGGAGCCAGAGGACTTCTTTCTCAGCCATTAGGTCTGCGATGTCTGTGACGAGCCGCGCGAGCCGCGACCCGTTGGGCTGTCTCGTGATCGTCTCCGCCCACATCTGGTCTAGCATGAGTTGGTACTTGCGGAAGGGCTCGCTATTCTCCTCCAACTTCAGGAACGTGTTCAGCGCCTGGGGCGATCGTAGAACTTCCTGCGCGTCGGCAGGCCAACCTACGGGTTTGAAACCATTGCGCTCCAGCACAGGAAGGACCTCGGACCAAGGTGGCAGGTCCAGGTGGACTGTTTCAGCCTTGATGGTTTTGAGACGGGCATCGTGCTCATACTCGAACTCGCGTGCCGAGAGGACAACGTGCACGTTTGTCCGGCCACTGACGCGCCGCACCAGACTCAGCAGTACACTCAGTCGACCTGTCTTTATGTCCGTGTAGCCTGCGAGCGCATCAAGCTGGTCGATAATGAGAACGACTGGTCGCAATCGACTTATCCGCCAGAGCATCGCGCTGGGAAGAATGGTCAGTCCAAGCCACTCGGCTAGATCGTCTTCGGTTTCGATTGTCGGGTCGAGCAGGTCAGCCTTTATGGCCAGAACCCTGACGCCATCCTTCATGAGCGCGTTGGCTACTTCGGCCAGCAGAGCTGACTTGCCGGAGCCCGGAAGCCCGAGGATGGCCTGCGTCGTGGTGTCCTGCCCTGCGATGGCCTGGAGAATCTGGTCCTTCTCCGGGCGGTTGAAATGAGTCCCGTCTGGAAGTATTTGCGACCAGTCGAGCAGGTCGCGCGGGACGCGGCTCAGTTCGTCGTCCCTAAGCTGCGCTTGCCGGAAAGATTGCTCGTCTACAACACTCGTTAGAACGGCGTTGTGCTCCTGGCGAAGCAGCGCCTTCGTTTCCGGCGTGTCGATCATCGCCTTGTCGTCGTTAGTCGCGCTGATAAACATCAGGAACGAGCCGCGCTCGGTCGAGACAAGTTCGATCCCGGCATTACCGGTTATCTGTCTTAGAGATTCGATGATCGCATCCACCTTCTGAACGTGGAAATCGTCCGCATCGCCTTCAAAATTTAGAACAATGACGCGCGTCTGCATCTTTTTCGCTTTTGGAAGGGCGAGTGCTTCACCCGGCTCGGCGGTCAATAGACCGTCCTCAGAATTTCGGACGGCGCGGTCGGCATTCCGCAGCTCAACCTCCACCTCCCAGTTCGCCTTGTTGTATCTCAGCATCTCCGGTGTGATCGAAAGCGTAAGCTGCGTAGGTGAACGATGCGCTTGGTCGTGGCAAGTCGGGCAGAGGACAATCAGGTTGTCGTAGCTATTGTCCTGTGAGGTCGAGTATTCCTCGATGTGGTGCACGATAAAGGACAGACCTTTATCGCCCTTGCAGCAGTTGCAGAGGTAGTTGCTGTTTTCGAGAAGCAAGAGCAGCACTGTCTCGTCAATTGGCTGACGTACTACGGCCGCCTTGAGCGCCTTGGCCTCCTCCCCCGTGAAGCCTTTGTCTTTGATATCCTTCTGACTGGCCGCCCTGACTTTCGTGACCGTGAGCCCAGTCGCCACCGCGCGTTGTCCTAATTCTTGGGATACGCCGTACTGCAGAAACTTGAATAGGTTCGTCTCAAGCCTTGGGGCCACAAAAACTCTCAGGAAGCTCGGCGTGTCGTTTGGAACTATGGCGGATTACCGAGCACAATTTATCGGACCCGAATAGGCGCGGAAAATGGACAAGAGTTACTTTGCCGAACTTATCCCGCATTATTTGGTTGAGGAACTCGCATTTCGAACACCAGCCCAGTCGTAAAGCGCCGCCAGGTGGGCACGCCCATGTCGGGTGGGCGGGAATGGGAAAATGCCAGCCTTTATCACCGCCCATTCTGCTTCGGGCCAAACCTCAGACGTTCTCCTCTCGGAACTCAATCCGCTGCCAGACTGCTCCCCCCAAATCGGTCATTCGACAGAACCGAATAAACGCCTGTTTCGGCCGAACCGAGACGTTGCCCCTTGCCTGTCACCAGCGGCCGCTTCGGGTCGCAAACGGACCAGGACGTCTCCGATAGTCGGATGCCAGCGACGCACTGGAAATCGTCAAACGGAGCAAATCGCAAAGCGGATCAACCTCTTGTCGCTCAGACGAGACGCCGCTCTGACGGGCAGCCGCAATTTGCTCGCTAAGGCCGCACGGGTGGGGACCCCATGGCATCGTCGGGAGCCACCATTATCGCCTTCGGTCATGTGTATGTCGGTCGTCTCTCCGCTACACCGCGGCGGCAAGCTTCTGAGGTCCGCCCGCCCATATTGCGGTGTCTAGTCAGAGGCTTTCAGCGAAAAACCGGGCTGTCTCTCCACAGGGTTCCAGCAGCGAACTCCGCGTATCCAAGATTATAGACAGCCCGCATATAGTCGGTGTTGAACGGATCGGACATCGAATAGGGGAGCTGGACGTTGATAGAGGCGAGATGGAACCGTGCCCTGGTCAGCTTGGAATAGTTGTAGAGGGCCGTCAGCGCGCTCTGCGTCTGCGACTTGACGAAGATTGAGTATGCCCTGGCGATCACCGAAAGCGTTTTGTCCGGCGTAGTGGCAAATTCCGGCATCAGTGCGTTGTTGACGATGACATAGAAATTGACGCTCTGCCGTTTGGCCGGCACGAGGCTTTTGCCACTTGTCAGGAGAATCTGCGGAAGCATCAGGATCTGCGACGCGGATCCTCCATCCGAATGCATTTCCTTAAAGTGACGCCCTCCCGACTCGGCTTCGATCATCACCGCCGGGTAGACGCCCGGGATGCTGGCTGACGCCACCAGAATGTTCCGGAACAGCTTCAGTGCGTCCGGACGATTGCTGCCGGCAATGGCGCCCATGTTCCAGATGACGGCACGCTGGGTGTCGAGGTTGGTCGTCAGGACGAAGAGGCGACGGCCTTTTCGGTGCTCGGCAGCAACCTGCTCAAGGACTGCGGGCGTGATGAAACGCTCGACCATCCGTTTCAATGGCTCGGATCTCAGCAAGCTCGAGCCCAACAATCCGCCAAGGCTCTTGCTCCGGGCAAGGTCGTTGGCGACGCCGCTCGTGTAGAGATGCACCAGGGTGTCGTCATAAGCCGATCCGAGGAATGCCAACGGAGCGATCAGGGCTCCCGTGCTGACGCCGGTGACGACATCGAACTGCGGGCGCGTCTGTGCAGAGCTCCACGCCGCGAGCACGCCGACACTGAAGGCGCCGCCCGAGCCGCCGCCCGAGATCATCAGGACGTCGAGTCCACCCGGCTTGGTCGCCGGAGCCCATTCGCGGGCATTTTGTGGAAATTCATCGAGCCGGGCGTCGAGATAGCTTCGGATCTCGCCATAGCCCGCGATCGAGGCCCTGTCGGCCTCCTGCGCGTCGAGAGCTCTGTCGAGCGTCTGCATGCAACCGGACAGGATGAAGGCGACCGGAACCAGAGCCATGAGCACTCTGATCAGGGCTTGGGCAAGGCTCGTCACGAGGTCGCGCCGGTCCTGGTGGATTTCCTGCTGGGACACGGTCATCTCTGGCCATGACCTCGCTTTGCGGGGCTGCGCTCAAAGGCGATCGGCTCGCGATCGTTCGAGACATGCGTTTCCTCGCCGGCGATCTCTTGGCGTGGACCGGTTCGGTGCACGAGCCGTTTTAGAGCCTCGAGTAGGTCGTCAACGAAGGTGAAGATGACCGGGATGACAATGAGGCTGAGTAGTGTCGACATGATCACGCCGCCGATCACCACGATGGCCATGGGCTGCCGGAAGCTTGAATCGCCCCCCGTCAGGCTGAGCGCCGCCGGAAGCATGCCCGATCCCATGGCGATGGTGGTCATGACGATCGGCCGCGCGCGCTTGTGGCAGGCATCGACCAGAGCATCGAATCTCGACATTCCCTGCCGGCGCGACATGATCGCGTATTCGACGAGAAGGATCGAGTTCTTCGTCACCACCCCCATCAGCATCAGCAGCCCGATGACGGCCGGCATCGAGAAGCTCGTTCCGGTCACCACGAGCGGCAGCAGCGCGCCGCCGAGCGAGAGGGGCAGGGCCATCAGAATGGTGAACGGCTGCAGGAAGTCGTGGAACAGCACGACGAGGACCGCATAGATACAGAACACGCCGATTGCCATTGCAAGGGCGAAGCTCTGGAACAGTTCCGAACTGCGTTGAAGTTCGCCTTGCTCCACGAGAGTGACGCCCGGCGGCAGATGCTGAAGAGCCGGCAGCGCCTTTGCCTCACGGTAGACGTCACCCAGGATGCGGCCGTTGAGCTCGACGGAAAGAGTGACATTGCGCATTCGATCGATGCGGTCGATCTCGGAAGGGCTGCCACCGATGCGGATGTCGGCGATCGATCCGAGATCGACGCTGCCGGTCGTTCCGGCCACCCGCATGTTCCGGATGTCGTCGAGGTTTGTACGCGTTTTCGGGGCAAATCGGACGACGATGGGGACTTGCCGCTGCGGCAGATTGAGCTTTGGCAGCGCGGAAGAGTATTCCCCGTCTGTTGCCACGCGCACAGCTTCGGCGATGTCGCTGGAGGTCACGCCAAGTGCGGCTGCGCGCGCAAAGTCCGGGGTGATTTGAACCTCGGGGGCCTGCCTGGCGGCGCTCGACGTCACCGCTCCGATACCATTGAGCGTGCGGAGCTGCTCCTCAAGCGCCGTGCTTGCCCCATCGAGGGCATCGGGGTCGTCGCTGGCAAGGGTGATGTCGAGCTGCGTTCCATTGCCGCCGCCGCCGACCGCAACGCGCACACCGGGGAGGAGCGAGAGAGCCGAACGGATGTCGTTTTCGATCTCCGACTGCTTCCGGTCCCGCTCGTCAATAGCCGTCAGCGTGACGACGAGAGTGGCGGTTCCGACGCTGCTGGTGGTGGTGACCTCGGGACCGCCGCCCGACGATGCCGAACCGACCGACGAGAAGACATGCGTCACGTCGGGAAGCTTCCTGACGATACCCGCAGCTTTCCTGGTCGTTGCATCCATCTGGTCGATGGTGGCGCCGGGCTGCAGGGTGAGCGTCACCTGCGTCCGCGCATCGTCGGCAGCGGGCAGAAAGCCCGATTTCAGGAAGGGGATGGTGGAAAGCGAAAGGGCGACGAAGACGGCGGTCACGAAGACGGTGGTCTTCCTGTGGCTCAGGGAGGCCTTCACGATCGCCATGTAGGCACGCATGATGCGGCCATCCTTTTCCTCGGTCGGATGGGCCTTCATGAAATAGGCGGCCATCATGGGCGTCAGCAACCGGGCAACGACGAGCGAGGCGAGCACGGCGACCGCGGCGGTGACGCCGAACTGGCGGAAGAGAAGCCCCGGAATGCCGCTCATGAATGCCGTGGGCAGGAAGACCGCAACCAGCGTGAGCGTGGTGGCGATAACCGCCAAGCCGATCTCGTCGGCGGCTTCGAGTGCCGCATCGACCGGCCGCTTGCCCATCTGCAGGTGGCGGGCGATGTTCTCGACCTCGACGATGGCATCGTCGACGAGGATCCCGACGACCAGCGACAGTGCCAGCAGCGTGATGATATTCAGGCTGAAGTCGGCGAAGTACATGGCGAGGAAGGTCGGGATCACCGACAACGGCAGTGCCACAGCCGATAGGATCGTCGCCCGCCAATCCCGCAGGAAGAGCCAGACGACGACGACCGCGAGGATCGCCCCCTCGAACAGCATGTGCATCGAACCGTCGTAGTTGTCGAGGATCGGCCCGACCGTGCTGTAGGCTTCATCGATCTCGACATCGGGATGTGCGGCGGCGAACTGCTGCATTGCCTTCCCGACGTCGGCAGCAACGCCGGTGTCCGAGAAGCCGTTCGAGCGCTTGATTTCGACGGCCATCACGGGCTCGCCGTCGAGATACGCCAGCGACGAACGGTCGGCGAAGCTGTCCGTGACGGAAGCGATATCGTCGAGACGAACCTGCTGCCCGTTGGCGAGCGGGATACGGAGCCCCTTCAGCGCGTCGACCGACGCGACGGCGCCGAGCGTCCGCAGTGTCTGCCGGGTGCCGCCGATCTCTCCAAGGCCGCCCGACGTGTCCGCCTGCACCGACTTCAACTGCGCCGAGACCGTGGCGGCCGTGACTCCGAGCGACGCCATCGTTGCGGGATCGAGGTCGACATGAACCTCGCGGTCGATCCCGCCGACGCGGCTGACCTGTCCCACGCCCGGTACCGACAGGAGTGCCTTCGTCATGTCGTTGTCGATGAACCAGGAAAGCTCGGTCTCGTTAAGGTGGGTCGAGCGGATCGCATAGGTGACCAGCGCGGCGCTCTGCAGCGTCACCTTCGTGACGCTCGGCGACTCCATCTGCGCCGGCAGATCGGCCTTTGCGCTGTCCACCGCATTGCGGACCTCGTTCAAGGCCTCTTCGCTGTCCTTCTCCAGCTTGAAGGACACTCTGATCGAGACGGTCCCGTCGGTGATCGTCGTGGTGATGTGGTCCAGATAGCTCAACGAGGCGAGCTGGTCCTCGATGATGCGGGCAACCTCCGTCTCGAGCTGCGTCGGCGCCGCGCCCTCGAGCGTGGCGGAGATGCTGATGGTAGGGAGGTCCATGTCGGGGAAGTTCTGGACCGGCAGGCGCTTGAACGCCAGCAGCCCCCCGACGGTGAGCATGGCGAACAGCAGGATCGCCGGTACGGGATTGCGGATTGACCAGGCGGAGAAATTCATCGGCCTTACCCCGCGATATTCACGAGGTCGTTGTCGGACAGAAATGCTCCGCCAGACGTTACGACCTTTTCGGACTGGTCTATGCCGGAGACAATCTCGACTTCGCCATCGTTGCGCCGGCCAGTCTCCACGCGGATCCTTCGCACCCGTCTGTTTTCGTCGGCTGTGAAGACGTAGTTGATCCCATCTCGGTAGACGATCGCCGTCTCTGGGACGGTGAGCGCTGGAGTGGTCTTGAGTTCGATGTTGCCCGTGACATACAGGCCTACGCGCGGATGGACGTCGGCCGGAAGCGCGATGTAGACGATCGCTCGGCCGGTATCCGTGCTGACGGAAGGTCCGACAAGCCTCACTTTGCCCTGAATGGGGCGCTCATCCGGCCCGTTGATCTGGGCGGCCAGTCCTTCCGAAATGCGAGAAAGGTAGCGCGCCGAAACTTCGGCCTGCCACTCGATACGCTGCTGGCGGATCAGGCGGAACAACTCGGTGCCGGAGGAGACGACCCCGCCGAGTTCGGCCGAGCGCGACGTTATGAGGCCGTCGTCAACGGCGGTGATCGTCGTCTGGGCGAGCTTGATCTTCTGACTTTCGAGCGCCGCTTCTTCCGATTCAAGGCTTGCCTTCGCCGTCTGCTCATCGGTCAGCCGTTCGGTGATGTTCTGGGCGGAAAGAGCGCCCGAAGGACGAAGCTGCCGGGCTCGGTCTGCATCTGCCTTGGCCTTGGCCAGATTTGCCTTGGCGGTCTCGACGGCCGCCGCCTGCTTTCGAAGGTCCGCCACGACGCTGTCCTGTGAAAGCCGGACCAGCGTCTGCCCCTTGGTCACGATTGATCCGACATCGACCAGAACGTCGGTGATACGAAGACCGCTTGTTTCGGAGGCGATGATTGCTTCCTGCCATGGTTTTAGCCAGCCGCTTGCAGGGACCGTTTCAGGCCACTCACGTTGCGCCGGCGCCGCCAGCGAGACGGTGAGGGCGGGCGCGGCGGGCTGATCCGCCATGGCGCTGCGGAAGGGAAGCAGAAGCGCTGCTGCCCCGACAAGGGCGGTGGCGAGTGGGATAATCGGCTTTCTCAACGGTGCATCCTCGTAATTTACGACAACGGCGCCTTACCCATCCGCCCCAGTTCGACGAAGGTTCGTTCCGTCGGGGTACGAACATTGGGGCGGCCCGATTCAGGCCCTCAACCGATGTCGCCGTGTCCACGAGTAGCCGGACGAACGTTAAGTGCGGTCAAGTTAGTGTTAAGCTAGGTAAAATCCGGTCGTCCGGTGGCGTTTGTGCTGTATGGGTGGCCGAGATGAATGACGGACGAAATCAGATGAACAAGGTTCTCCTCATCGACGACGATGTCGAGCTGACGACGCTTCTGCAGGAATACCTGACCGAGGAAGGATATGATGTCGCGACGGACACGGACGGTCGCGCAGCTATCGCTGCTGCGGCCGGCAATTCTGCAGACATCATCGTGCTCGATATCATGATGCCTCGAATGAACGGTATCGAGGTGCTGCAGAGGATCAGAAAGATCAGCCAGGTGCCCGTCCTGATGCTCACTGCGAGAGGCGATGACGTCGATCGGATATCGGGCCTTAACCTCGGCGCCGACGACTATGTGCCGAAGCCGTGTTCACCGGGGGAACTCGCGGCCAGACTGCGCGCGATCCTTCGTCGTGCCAGCCAGCCTGTGGTCGGCGCCTCTACCGACACGCTGAAAGCGGGGCGGCTCGTCATGCATCCTGGCAAAAGAACCGCCGAATGGTGCAGAGAGCCTTTGGATCTTACCGGCACGGAATTCAGCCTTCTCGAGGTGCTCGCCCGCAATGCTGGCCAACTGGTCTCGAAGCAGGACATCTCGAAGCGGGCGTTCGGAAAGCCATTGACACCGTTCGATCGCCGCATCGACGTCCACATCAGCAGCGTTCGTCAGAAGCTCGGTCTTAGAGAGGATGGACAGTCCTGGATCCAGTCTGTCCGCGGGCAGGGCTATCAACTTCTTCTGGACTGATCATGCCACGGCTCTTCTGGAAGTTCTTCACGACAATCTGGCTGACGCTTGCAGCGACCATCGCGGTCATCATTGTGATCGTCAACCTCTTCCAGGCGGTTCCTTTTGGTCGGGAACTGGAGCTTCGGCAACAGGAATTCGTTCTGAACCTGACTGCTACGGTGCTTACAATGGATGGAGAGGACGCGGCCGCGCGCTTCGTCCGTACAAGCGAGGGTACGCTGCCGCTGGGCCTAACGATTTCGATGGCTACGGAATCCGGTGCGTGCGCAGACGAGAACACGGCGGAAACAAGGTCCATCCTGAAGGACGGAATTTGCTACCGGATTTCCGTTTCCGGGAAAGCCAGCGTCGTTCTCGACTACCTTGCTCTGTTGATGCCATGGATCGCGATATTCGTCTCGAGCACGATATCAGCGGCTGCGCTCGCCAGATATCTCATTCGTCCGGTCGTACACCTTCGCGATGGTTTGAGCGCGCTCGCCCACGGCCGCTTCGACGTCCGTATCGGCGACAAGATGGCGGGGCGCACGGACGAGGTCACCGCGCTTGCGCACGATTTCGATTCCAGCGCCGCCCGGCTGCAGGAGCTGCAGGATTCACAGCAGCGACTCTTCCATGACGTCTCCCATGAACTGCGCTCGCCGTTGTCCCGGCTGCAGGCCGTCGTCGGCGTCCTTCGGCAAAGTCCGGCGAAGCTCGGTGCCATGCTGGACCGCATGGACCGCGAAGTCGAACGGCTCGACGCGCTGGTTGGCGAAGTCCTGACGCTGGCGAGGCTTACGGCCAGATCCAGCCTTCCGCTGAAAACACAGACTCTGGATGTCGTCGAGCTCCTGAACGAAATCCTCGGCGACGCGGCGTTCGAAGCCCAGGCGCGGGATGTCTCGATCACCACGAGTGTCGACGGCGTCTTCCTCGCCGACGTCGAAGGTGAGCTGATCTACAGGGCGCTTGAAAACGTCGTCCGAAACGCCGTCAAGTACACGGCCGAGCATTCGCGGATATCAGTGCTTTGCGAGACGACGGCCGACCTTCTCAAGATCCGCGTTACTGATCAGGGACCGGGCGTCATGCGCGACGAACTCGAACGGATTTTCCAGCCGTTCTCCCGCGGGAAAGACGCGGTCCCACGCGGTGGATATGGTCTCGGCCTGGCGATTGCCCGGCAGGCCGTCGAGCGGCATGGCGGGCGAGTCTACGCGTCGCTACCGGACACCGGCGGCCTGGCCATCACAATCGAGCTTCCTCGGAAGCCGACCGCGCATGGTCCGGCGAGCAATCAAGGCTGATCAGGATCAATCGACGGAGATGCATGGAGCGTATCCAAGATGGGGCCGCTCAGGTTTGAGTGGTACGCGTTGCAGCGACAGAGAGTGCACTCGAAATTTTACCCAACTTTACACTGCCTTTACCGCCATTAACGCTGGCATCGCTAGAACCTGAACCACGATCCCGGTTCAGAGATTTCGCAAATGCTCTTTAGCTTCCAGCTACCCGAAATACGTCCGCAGGCAGTGCTCTGCGTGTTCCTGCTGTCAACGGTCTCCTCCTGCGCAAACGTACCCTTGCATCAGGGCGCGACGCTCGGTTCCTACGCGGGAATGACCGCCTCGGGCGGCACTCTGACAAAGGCGAAACTGCGGGTGGATCCGGCACCGGTTCTCGCCGCGCAGACAGTGAGAATCGTGCCGACGTCGGCGCAAATCGGCAGCGGCACCGCCTTCGACCCCAAAGACCTGGCGCTCGTCACCAACACCATCGACCGGGCGCTCTGTACCGGTCTCAGCGACCGCTTCAAGGTCGTGGCTCCAAACCAGCCAGCAGACCTCGTCGTCCGCGCGACGGTCACCGACATCGTCGCTACGAACCGGGCTGCCGCAGCGACCTCTACCGTCGCATCGCTCGGCGTCGCGGCGGTGCTCCCAGTTCCGGTTCCGAGGCTTCCGATCGGCCTCGGTGGCCTGTCTGTCGAAGCCGAGGCGGTCGGCCAGGACGGATCGCAGAAGGGGGCGATGCTCTGGTCGCGCGGTGCAAACATGCTCACGACCAAGGCTCGAGTGTCCACCATTGGGGACGCGTATTCCCTCTCTTCCGCATTCGGCACCGACTTCAGCCGTATGCTGGTCACGGGCCGGGACCCCTTCAAGGGGATGATGGCGATGCCGTCGATACAAAGGATGAAGGCGTCGCTTGGCGGCGATCCGAAATACGAGGCCTGCAAGGCATTTGGGTCGGCGCCCGGCATCAAAGGGGCGGTCGCTGGCCAGCTCGGCCTGCCACCGGGCTGGAGCGATAGTGGTGCGGCAGCCTCCCAATAGCAACCGCCAGCGACAGACGAGCGGACCTCGCGCTTCCGGGCGGCCGCTATTCAGCAGCGACGAGGTGCCTGCACGACCTCAAGCAAAATCAAGCAGATCAAGTCAAGAAAGGACAGCGAAATGAAGACGAATCTCCGCGTTGCAGCCGTGTGCGGCGCAATTCTTGCCGCAAGCCCTACATTTGCCGCGGAGGGGCAAGCTTTCCTGCCGCCCCAGCAGGCCGCTGCCGTTCTCGCTGACGGACAGGCCTGGTCAGCGCTTGCGCCGGATGGCAAGACTCTCAAGATCACCCTCAAGAAAGATGGCACCGGAAGCATCCGCGGTCCTCTCCCGTTTACGCTGTCCGTCACCTGGGCGATCAAGGGTGATGGGGTGTGCATCAACGGCAGGATGGGCACCAGGTGCCTTCGGTTTAGCGAGGTTGCCGGAGGGCTTCAGGGTTGGGACGGCGACAAGCCCGATCTGAAGTTTAGCCGCTAGGGACCATCAGGTCAGCCGAAATTCGCAGAAGCATGGCCCTGCTTAACGCGGGGCGAGTAAGAATGAGGTTACCTCGATGAAATCCTTCACGACGTTCGTCTCGGTGGCGTTTCTGTTGGTAAGCCAGTCGGCCGCTGTGGCACAAGTCCCACCCCCGATTCTGCTGCCCCCGCCATTGCCGCTTGGCCCGCCACCCATTGTAGCGCCGCCTCCGCCGCCACCACCACAGCCCGATTACTCCCCGCGATATGGTTCGAGGCACTCTGACTGGTGCACGAACCGCTACCGCAGTTACAGGACTTACGACAATACCTTCCAGCCCTACGAAGGGCCCCGTAGGCAATGTTATTCCCCGTTCAGCTAAGCGGTTGGAGGCATTGAAGCAAAGCCATCGGCGGAGTGGCAGTTAAGGCTGTCACCTCGTCCATCCATGAGGCGTCTTCACGCAACCGATTAGAAGTAAAGCGCCGATTGTTCAAATGCAGGGAAGGGGAAGCACCTGCCGAAGCGAGCCGACGCTCAAGCCGGCACCTGAACTTCTCCAGCACCCCCAACCAAGAAGCGATTATATGACAATCCTCTCTGCCAGGCGAAACGTGCCGCCCGCTACTAGAAGCGGCGCGATGAAGGCCCTCAGTCTGTTGAGCGTCGCGCTGCTTGCAGGTTGCGTCGTCGGACCAGACTACGAGCAACCGCGGCTCGCGCTTCCGACGCATTGGGGAAGCAAGAAGCCGCAGAAGCCCGCCAAGCCGCCCGAGCTGTCGCAATGGTGGCTTCAGCTT
Organism: Sinorhizobium sp. CCBAU 05631; assembly: GCF_002288505.1. NCBI lineage: Bacteria > Pseudomonadati > Pseudomonadota > Alphaproteobacteria > Hyphomicrobiales > Rhizobiaceae > Sinorhizobium > Sinorhizobium sp. CCBAU 05631. The sequence goes on along the minus strand of NZ_CP023063.1, from coordinate 3,418,389 downwards.
CGCGATCCGTTGCTCAACTCGCTTGTTGCCGAGGCAGTCGAGGGCAACCTCGACGTCGCTCTTGCCAAGGCGAAAATTCGCGAGGCGCGTGCGACCTATCGCGAGCAACAGGGAACGCTTTTACCCTCCGTCGACGGTTCAGCCTCGACAACGCGGACGCGCTCGACGTCGTCGGTCACCGGTTCGCAGCCGAGCGTCTACAGCCAATACCAGGGCGGCTTCGATGCAAGCTGGGAGCTCGATCTCTTCGGCGGCAACCGGCGCGGTCTGGAGGCTGCCCGGTACGGGGCGGAGGCGGCCGAGGAGGAACTGCGCGACACCCTCGTCACGCTCGTCGGCGACGTGGCCTCCTACTATATCCAGGCACGCGAATATCAGTCGCTTCTTGCGCTCGCCCAGCGCTCGGCCGCCTCCCAGCGCGAGACGGCGAAGCTCACCCGAGAACAATTGGAGGCTGGCGAGGCAACCGGCGTCGACGACGCCAAGGCGGATGCACAGGCGACGTCGACGGAGGCCGACATTCCGACCTATCAGATCTCCTACGCCCAGGCCGTTCATCGCCTGAGCATCCTGCTCGGCCAACCACCGGCGGCGCTGGAGGGACGGCTGAAGAAGGGCGGCGCGGTCCCGCTGCCGAAAAGGCCCGTCTCGACTGGCATCCCGGCCGATCTTCTCGTGAACCGCCCGGATGTGCGCCTCGCCGAGCGGCAGCTTGCGCAATCCACCGCGAAGATCGGCCAGGCGGAGGCGAACCGCTATCCGTCGATCAGCCTGACGGGAAATATCGCGACCTCGGCGCTGAGCACGAGCGACCTGGGCAAGAAGTCGACGATCGGCTGGAGCTTCGGACCGACGCTTACCGTGCCGATCTTCCAGGGGGGACAACTCAAGGCCGCCGTCGACGTGGCCAAGGCCCAGCGCGACCAATATTACGTGGCTTATCAAGCGGCGGTGCTCTCCGCGATGGAGGATGTCGAGAACGCCATCGTGTCGCTGTCGCAGACGCGGACGCGCTACGCGAAACTCACGGCCTCGACCGCCTCCTATCGCCGAGCCACCGAGTTGTCGCGCACCCTCAACGAGGCTGGCGCCGTCGATTTTCTCGACGTGCTCGATGCGGAACGGTCGCTCTATACCGCCGAAGAGGCACTGATCCAGAGCCGCGCCGATATCGCGATCTATTTCATCGCCCTCAACAAGGCGCTCGGCGGCGGCTGGGACGGTGGCATCGAGGTGTCAAAGCCCGCCGTCGTCGATGCCAATACCGGGCCGCACATCGCGCGCGCCAAGCCGCGCAACAGCGGCTAGACACAGAGCACATCGTTGAGGCGGACCTCTCTGGCTCGGCTCCAATTCCCCGAGCTGCGTGAATATCGAAAGTTGCGTGGCCACATGCCAAATGACACAACATCTGAATCTCCGCATCGATTTCGCGGCTCGACCTTTGAAAGCATGGTTGAGACCTTCACCAGCAGTTTCGGCCCGCTTTTGGTAAAGCCCGTTGGTCGCCCGCGAGACTTTCGCTGGAGTGCCGATTTCTGGTCCGGCGCCGGAGTGACGCTAGTCACCGGATACCATCACTCTGAATGCTCCATGCGAGTAATCGCCGACAGGCTCCAGTACGTCTCGATTATCGTGCCGCAGATCGGCGGTGTGGACGTGGCGCTCGGGCGCCGCACTGTACAAGGGAGGCTGGGCGAACTCCTATTCACCAACAACATCGAGCCGGAACACGTCATCCTGCGAGGCGGCCCTATTGCACTCGATGGACTGCTTTTCGACCATGCAATCTTCGCGAACGCGGTTGCCGCGACTTTCGAAGTACCAGTGAGCGGCTCGCTCGAGCTGGCTCCCGTGCTGTCTCTTTCGACGCCAGCAGGTCGCTTGATCGGAAGCTTGGCGCAGACCCTGATCGAGGGCATGCGCAATGATGGGCCGCTGCTCTATTGTCCCGTCGCGATCTCGAGCCTGGCCAGCACATTCGCCGATCTGGTCATCCGATTGGTTCCCCATCGGCTTTCTCCGCTCCTCGACAAGAAGCCCTTCATGATTGCGCCACGGCATGTCCGCAGCGCCATCAGCTTCATGCACGCCAACATCCACCTACCGATTACGATGCCGATGGTGTCCGAGGCGGTCGGAGTTTCCGTCCGCGCCCTCGAAATTGGCTTTCGAGCCTTCAGGGAAACTACGCCTGGCGCTTATCTACGCATGATCCGCCTAAGAGCCGCTCGAGCGGATCTGCTCGACCCTTCGAACCGCCAGTCCGTACGCGATGTCTGTCTGAATTGGGGCTTCTTTCATTTCGGCCGTTTTTCGATTTTGTACCGCGCCACCTACGGGGAAAGCCCTTCGGACACTAAACGACGCTCGGCCAGAATGTGAAGCACGGCCTGGCGAGTGATGCCGCCATGGCCAGGAGCGTCGGTTGGATCGCGAAGCTGCTCTTCAGGCGGGGCAGGCGAGGGCGTCATTGATCGGCACACTCGGCCAATCGCCGTATAAAATATTGGGATCCGTCCGGTGCTGCCCAAACGGCAACAAAAGCATCGGGAGTGCGCGAAATCTGTGCTTAGCCTCTCAGCGTCTTGAGCGCACGCTCGTGCAGCATTTCATTGGCGGACGCCAGAACATGGCCACCCGCTTCCGGACGCTCGCCTCGCAGCCCGGTCACGACGCCGCCCGCCTGCTCGATAATCGGTATCAGAGCTACGATGTCGTAGGGCTGCAACGCCAGTTCCAGGCAAAGATCGATCTGGCCGGATGCGAGCATGGCGAAGGCATAGCATTCGCCGCCATAGCGCGTCATCTGGACGCTGTTCCGCAAGCGTTCGAAGTTGACGTCCGGAAATTCTCCATAACGGTCGGGAGAGTTTGTGTGCAGGATTGCCCGCGACAGATCTGTCGTGGATCTTGTCTTCATGCGACGGATGCCTGCCGAGTCCTGCGCCCAAGCCCCTTCCTGATCTCCCCAGAAGCGTTCTTTCGTAAACGGCTGGCTCATCATCCCCATGACGCTGCGACCTTCCAGCGTCAGACCGATCAATGTTCCCCATACAGGGATGCCGCAGATGAAGGGCCTCGTGCCGTCGACCGGATCAATGACCCATTTCCAGGGTCCAGTCCCGGTCTCACCGAACTCCTCACCGAGTATAGCGTGATCCGGGTACACAGAAGAAATAAGCTCACGCAATACTTTTTCGGCTTCCTTGTCGGCCAAGGTCACGGGATCAAAACGATAGCCAGGCTTGAACTTCTCTTCGACAGCAAGGGTGGTGCGAAAGCGCGGTAGCGTTTCCTTGGAAGCCTCGTCGGCCAGTCGGTGGAGAAATGATACAGGGGGATTTTCGATCATATGCCCGTCCGAGCTTCGCTCAATTTGATGGACCGCGCCTCGTGTAACTGCAGAGGGCAGTTAGCCAGACAAAAGTTGGCGACGGTGGGGAGGACCACCGTCGCCTACCACCCTTTGCTATTTTGGTAACGTACAGCGGGTGGCAAGTTCGCAGCTAGTTACCCTGAAATATGGTCAGCACGGCATCTCTCTTTAAGGTGGCTTGAGACTCGTAAAGCAAAGCAACCTGGGCGGAAAACTGGCCCACAAGCGGTCCCAGCCACCACAGGCAGAGTGCGGTGAGGATTGCCAAAGTAACTGGCGCGGTTAGCACATTGATTCTGTGTAGCTTCAAGTTCGCCTCCCTACGCCAAAAGCCCATGTGTAGGGTAAGACAACACGCGCGGGAGGTCGCTTTCTCACGTCCGAAATACCTGAAGCAATGTGACGCACGATGTTCCGTCAGTTGCGAATGATGGCTCGAAGTACCGTCCGGAGTCCCGCGGGAAATCAGCCACGGACGAGCTTCGACATCAATGCGTGCAGTTCGCGCGCCACCTCGTAACTGTTCTGCTGCTGTTGTTTCCGGCAGAAGAGCTCGCAACTCCACCACCCATCGTAACCCGTCGATTTGACTGCGTCAGCCCAGAGCTTCAGGTCGATAACACCTGCACCAGTCGGGACGTCTCTCAAAACCACTTCATTGGGAACTCCGCCGGAAAACGCCAACGAGTCGCACACGTGGACGCCGTAAATGATGTCGTTGTCGAGCCGGGCGATGTCGTCGGGGGTATCTCCGGAGGTAAAGCAGTGCCAGAAATCAATGACCATTCGGATATTATCGCGGGCGGCGCCCTCGATGATCATCAGTTGCTTTTCAATCGTGTTCAGGGGCGTCCAGGAAAGCGCCTCGAGGTAAACGAGAAGCCCATAGCTGCGAGCGAGGTCGGCGATCTCGGACAGGTTCCTCGCGGTAAGCGTGATTTGCTCCTTCAGAGTTCGACCGAGCAACCCGCTGTAAAGGTTCGCTGGGCGGCCGGCTTCGTGACGCAGCACCGCTTCCACATTGACGGGGCCAGTCAGCACCTGAACCCCTTTGGCCCCCGCTACGGAAGCGAGACGAAAGAGCTCCTCCGCTTCTTGCATGAGCTGTTTCTTCGCCTCGCCCTGGCGCTCTATGTCTATCAGGAAGCCCATCCCCGGTACGTTCACGCCCCGGAGCAGCGTCGCCAGCTCGGCCTCGGAAAAGCCTGCCTGCAGAAATGCCGCCAGCTTGGCCGCAGACGCTTCTATCCCGTCGAATCCGATCTTTTCAGCGATGTCGAGATCGATCGCGAGCGTAGAATGTTTTGCGACGAGCGAGTGCAGCAGGAGCTGGTTCGTTTTGGTCATGGTCATCAATTTTTCCCGATATGTGTTTCGCTCCCATTCCGGAAGGAAGCCGTTCGCCGTTGCACTGAGGGGTAGGCCCGACACCCCGTCCTCATGATCTGGGCTGTCTCTGAATTCGCGTCCTCGATTGGCCCGAAGGGCGTATTCGTCAATCAGACTGAACGTTGCGTGTTCATGCGCTCTCATCAACCGGTCGGATCGCCGTCGCTCGGCCTGTTCTTGCTGCCGAGGCCACTGCTTCGGTCGCGACCAGCGCCGCGAAACTGTCCATGCCAGTAGCCAAGGGGGAAGCTTCACGTCTCGCCGCGCCGACAAACTCTTCCAATGTGGCGGTGTGCAGGTCTCGCTCACGCACGGGGACGAGCTCGTTACGGCCTGCGAGCCGCCGTACCAAAACGCCGGAACCGCGCGAGCTCAATGTACCGCTTGCAATCAGCACGCCGTCGCTCCCGGCTGCCACCACCATGCTTTCAATGTCGGCTGTGCCAAAACTCTCGTGCGCCTGGAGAAGGCTGCCATCCTCCATGCGAATTGTATAAGCCAGATGGTTGGGCGAGCCGTTCGATTCCTTTGCGAAGGCAATCGCCTCGACCGGCTCAGCACCGGTAAGAAAGCGCGCGAGATCGATGTCCTCGGCGCAGACGTCGAGATAGACGTTTCCGCCATTGTGGGGCATCTCCCCCCTCCGATTTGGGGGCGGCTGAAAGGGGCCGCCGCGCAAGATCGATAGAGACTGTATCGACCCGATCCCTCCTTCGAGAACCAATCGGCGCATCGTCTGGTGAATAGCCGAAGCACGAAGGGGCTGGTTGACTGCGAGCACCACTCCACTGTCCGCGCAGTGCTTGTCGAGCCTCTTTGCGGTTTTGCTGTCTTCCGATAGCGGGCCATCGCAGAGGATGTGCTTTCCGGCATCGGCCGCCGCCACAACATAATGTTGGCGACGCTTGAGAGAGGCGCTGATGTAGACGAACTTGACTGCCGGATCGGACCACACGCGCTCCAAATCAGTAGTGGCCTGGGGAATATCCAAGTCATTGGAGAAGTGGAGGGCATCGCCTTGGTCTTTGCTCACCACCCAAAGCGGCGAATGCCCCATCGCACGGATAGCCGCAACCATGTGCTCGGTTGCGATCGTCCCGGTCCCCATAACGGACCATCCCTCCTCGGCGTTCTTTCGCACTGCCATGGTGCCTCGCGTGTCGGCTTTCGGGCACTGTGCGACAGGGACGCTCGCCGGGCAATTTCGCATCCCATTGATGTCCTTCGCGAAAGGAAGTAGAATGTGCTTCTCATTGCTTCAGGCTGGGACGTAGAACGATGGATCAGTTCGGGGGAAATGCCGCGGCTCTGGCGGCCAATCTCAGAACCCTGTGCGAAGGGCACGGGTCGATTGCGGCGGTCTGCCGAAAGATCAACGTCAATCGGCAGCAGTTCAATAAATATCTTTCGGGCGCTCACGTCCCCTCGGCATCCAATCTGAGGATGATCGCGAACTATTTCGGCCTCAGCGTCCCTATATTGTTTTCGGATCCGGACGAATTTCGCACCCTGGTCGACGGCAATTTCTTCCATGCCATGTCCACCGCCCGCCAGCTACCGGAGTTTTCGCGCTTCGTGTCGAACATGATCGTCGAGAACAACTCGCTCGATAGCGACATTCTGGGTGTCTATGACAGGTATCAGTTTTCCTCCATCTATAAGGGCTTCGTCCTGAGATCCGCCTTTTGCATCTATCGCAACAAGGAGTTTCTTCAGCACTACTATGTCGAGCGGTTCCCGAGCTTCGACGATCCAAAGAAAACGGAGTATGTATTCAAATATTATGGCTTTTGTTTTCCGGTCGCCGATCGCATCTTCACGGCCGATTTTGAGGGAATCCAGCGCAACGAACTGACTTTTGGGGTTTATGCTCAGGTCAAGCGAAATTCCAAGAACTTCATGTTCGGCATAGCGAGCGGGATTGCCGCCAATATGTTCAGGTCGCCATATTCCACGAAAGTGGCTCTCCACTACCGTGGACCGGGCCTTTTGAAGCGCGAGCACCTCAACAACCTGACGGTGATGGATCGGAACGACCCGTCCATACCCCGCGAAGCCTTGCAATATCTGGGTGACGGGTCCGACATGATCCAGATGGGCTGAAGCCCGACCGCAAGGCTGGGCTTGTATTCGTCAAGGATGCAACTCCACCGCCAACCAGACGGAGTCGGTGTCGGCGTAGTAGCGGTGCCAGGGATAGGTCCACTCGTTTTTCCCCGTCACCCTGCAGAACGGATCATGCGAATAGCCGACGGGCATCACCACGTCCTCATACAAGGTAGAGGGGTCCCGTTGCTTGAACTTCTGCATCCGGCCAGTGCCGTGGATCTGCGTATGCGTCTCCAGGAATGGGTGCTCATGGTGAATGAAACAGTCCGTGTCGCCGGGTGCCCACCAGAGATTTAGCTTCAACGTGAACGACTGCGGCGCCTCGTGGTCCGTGCGCTCGTTAGTGAAAACGCGCGGGTCCGTCGTGATCGAGCCGACCTCGTCCTGCTTCGAGATAAAGAGGGGAGTGTCTCTCGGGAAACTGCGGATCCGGTTGCCGAGCCAGTCCCAGCCCCGAAACATGGCTCCTCCAAGATTGGTCGCACGCTGCACCTTCACCAGTGCAACCCGCTCGGCGCTCTTGATGCGCCCGCCGCGCAGCCAAGTCGATTTCCAGGCGGGTACGATCGCCGGATGCTCATCACCCGTTACAAGCGGTCGCGGGCTGAGGTTGACGACGATCGCGTCGTCGACCTCATAGTCAACAACGTTCTCGATGAGCTTCGCGTAAATGAACTCGTCGGCAAACGCGAGATCTCTGATTTTGTTCTCCACGGCGAACTCCTCCTGCAAAGACTGCTTTCCTCAAAGGAAGCCACGACAGGAACGAAATGCCTATTGCGCGGGACTCTGATTTGCCACGCAAGTATACGCGCACAGTGCGTCTAGTTGCGAATCCTCTTGAACCTGCCGCCGAGCGGCGCACAGGTCCCAGACCCACCAGGGGCTCGTACTGGCCTAAGATTATCATGCGGAATGCGCCAAGCGAGTGATGCAGACCTCAGCAGGTCTTGCGTCAGTCTGCGTCAGCTAATCGTGTGCTGCGAACTTGTAAGGTCTACTCGAAAGACGGACTGTTTCTCCCATAGTCGGAAGAGCCACGCTGATGAAGGCTCGCAGGCAGGAACACACCGAGGAGGGTAGATCAGATGAAGCTCACAGGCGGTCAAGTCGTCGCGAAAGCGCTTAAGGAATACGGAGTGGAGTATGTGGCCGGTGTTCCGGGACACGGCATCTGGTCGCTTTTTGACGCCTTTCTTGAAGAAGGCTCTGAGATTCCATTCATCCAGGTCATGCATGAGCAGAGCGCCGTGCATATGGCGGATGGCTATTTCCGTGCCTCGGGACGCCCGATGGCCTGCTCGACCTCAGTGGGTCCGGGTGCCGCGAACACGATCATCGGTCTGGCAACGGCCTATTGCGATTCCACTTCGCTCTTCTATGTCTCCGGTTCGCCGCAGACCTACATGCATGGTCACGGCACGATGCAGGAGCTGGAGCGTCAGCAGGACAACGCCTTCCCACGTATTACCGAGCAGGTGACGAAGCGCGCCTGGCAAGCGAACTCGGTTCAGGTCCTGCCGAGCATTATGCATCGTGCCTTCAACGCGATGATGACGGGGCGTCCGGGCCCCGTCCATGTCGAAGTGCCGATGGATGTGCAGGTTGAGGCGGCAGACGTCACCATTCACCCGTTGGAAAAGCGCCTGCCGATCGGCGTTGCCTATCCGGACCCGAAGGCGATCGAGGCGGCCATCAAGGTGCTGCTGAACGCCGAGCGTCCGGTTATCGTCGCAGGTGGCGGTGCGATCACCGCAAACGCCTCGGCCGAACTGACCCGCCTTGCCGAAAAGCTCGGCGCGGCCGTGTCTATCACCTGGAACGGCAAGGGTGCGATTTCGGAAGATCACGGGCTGTTCATCGGCGCCGTCGGTCAGACCGGCACGACCTGCGGCAACAAGATCACCGCCTCGGCTGACGTTGTCGTCTCGGTCGGTTGCCGCTTCACCGATTGGTCGGCATCGTCCTACGCCAAGGGCGTCTCGTTCTCCATTCCCTCGGCCAAGCTGATCCACATCGACCTTGACCCGCGCGAGATAGGCAAGAACTACGAGACCGAAGTCGGCATCGTTTCGGATGCGAAGGTCGCGCTGGAGGCGCTGCTGGCGATGATCTCCGACGCCGATTCTAAGAAGATGCTGTCACGTCGCGAGACGTTCCTTGCCGACGTCCAAAAGGCAAAGGACGACTGGCGCGCTCAAGTTGAGCCGCGTGAAAATAGTCGCGAAACGCCCTTCACCTCCCAACGTCCGCTCATGGCCCTTCGCAAGGTTCTGGACCGCAATGGCATTGTCGTTGTCGGGTCGGGGAACACACAAGGTTCGGTCAAGCAGAGCTTCCCGGTCTATGAACCGCGCACACACCTGACCTCGGGTTCCTATTCCCCGATGGGTTGGGCGGTCCCGGCTGCACTTGGCGCGAAGCTCGCTTGCCCCGACCGTCAGGTCGTGGCGATCGTCGGCGACGGCGACTTCATGATGTCCCTGCCGGAAATGGGCACGGCGGCGATGAACGGCATCAACGTGGTATTCCTCGTCCTGAACAACCAGGGTTACATGTCGATCCGCGGCGGTCAGCGCAAGTTCATGGGGCGCCACATTGCATCGGAGTTCAACCGTCACGCGGGCAATGGTCAGCCCTACTCGGCCGACATTGCGGCGTCGGCGCGCGCCTTCGGCCTGGAGGCCTGGAAGGTGGAGAAGGACGAGGACCTGGAAAAGAGCCTGAAGGCGGCGCTGGAATGCGGCGGTCCGGCCTTGGTTGAAGTCATTGTGTCGCGCGATGCGGCAGGTCCGTTCGCCACCGGCTGGTGGGACTTCCCGTCGCCGGCCTACTACGAGAAGGAACAGGCTGCCTACGCCGAGATGCGTGCACGCGAGCAGCATCTCTAAGCAGAGCCACGCGAGGGGGCGATAGAGCCGCCCTCGCACCTCATCATCCATCACGTTGAGAGTGCGGCGCTTGCGGCGACCGTAAACGAAGAGTCTTTGTCATGATACGGCACATCAAAACAGCGCGGGCCTCAGTAGAAGAAGGCGGTACCGACAGCGCGGTGACCAAAGCAGTCGAAGCGCTTCTCGCAAAAGTCCGAAATGGCGGGGACAAGGCAGTTCGCGAACTGTCGATCCAGTTCGATAAATTCGATCGCGAATCCTATCGCCTTTCGAAGGAGGAAATCGATCGGTCGATCAATTCCCTCACGAAACAGGAGCGGGAAGACCTCGACTTCGCGCAGGACCAGGTTCGGAAGTTTGCGGAAGCGCAGAAGGCAACACTGACCGATCTCGAGGTCGAGACCCTGCCTGGAGTGATCCTGGGTCATCGCAATGTCCCGATCCAGAATGTCGGCTGCTATGTGCCGGGCGGCAAGTATCCGTTGTTGGCTTCGGCGCACATGACCGTCCTGACAGCGCGCGTCGCCGGCTGTGAGCGCGTCATCACCTGCGCGCCGCCTTTCCAGGGCAGGATTTCCGAGAAGATCGTCGCGGCCCAGGCGCTGGCGGGTGCCGATGAGATCTATTGCCTGGGTGGTGTCCAGGCGATCGCGGCGATGGCCTATGGGACAGAAACGATCGCACCGGTCGACATGCTGGCGGGTCCCGGCAACGCCTATGTCGCCGAGGCCAAGCGCTTGCTCTTCGGGAAGGTCGGCATCGATCTCTTCGCCGGTCCGACCGAGACACTTGTCATCGCCGACGATAGCGCCGATGGCGAACTCGTGGCGACGGACCTTCTGGGGCAGGCCGAACACGGCGTGAACTCGCCTGCGGTCCTGATCACGAACTCGGAAAAGCTCGCCCGTGATACCTTGGGCGAGATCGACCGGCTTCTGAAGATCCTGCCGACTGCGGCGATTGCGGCAAAGGCATGGGAGGACTTCGGGGAAATCATCTTGTGCGACACGGTCGACGAGATGGTTGCCGAAGGCGACCGGGTTGCCTCCGAGCACGTTCAGGTCCTGACCCGCGACCCGGACTACTTCCTCAACCAAATGAGGAATTACGGCGCGCTCTTCCTGGGTGCCCGCACCAACGTCTCGTTCGGAGACAAGGTCATCGGTACCAATCACACCCTGCCGACCAACAAATCCGCCCGCTACACCGGCGGTCTCTGGGTCGGCAAGTTCCTCAAGACCTGCACCTATCAGCGTATCGAGACGGACGAGGCATCCGCTTTGATCGGGCAATACGGCTCGCGACTTTGCCTCATGGAAGGATTTGCCGGCCACGCAGAGCAATCGAACATCCGTGTTCGCCGGTACGGCCGCAAGAACGTCGGCTACGCGATGCCGGCAGATCCCAACTAACAACTTCGCGCAAAGAGCCTGCCAAGGGCCCGCGATAAACCGCAACCAGAGAGGAATACATAGATGTCAAAGTTTATTGCAAGTCTTGTCGCTGCCACGATGTTGGTACCAGCGGCGGCGCGTGCGGAAGGCACGATCGAGGTTCTTCACCACTGGGTTTCCCAGAGCGAGGTTGACGCCTTGAACGTCATTCGCAAGGATTTGGAAACCAAGGGCTTCCAGTGGAAGGATTCAGCCGTCGGAGGCATGAGCGGCGCGAACGCGCAGCAGGCCCTCCGGTCACGCCTGACGTCGGGTGACCCGCCGGGGGCAATGCAGTTCCTGGGCTGGGAAGGTCCCCAGTGGGCTGAGCAGGGCGTCGTCCGTGATCTGAACGACCTTGCCAAGGCCGGCGGCTGGCGTGAGGCGCTTCCCCCGCAGTTGCTGACTTTCGTGACGTCCGGAGACGCGTTCATTGCGGCGCCGATCAATATGCACCGTCAGAACTGGATATGGGCCAACAAGAAAATCTTCGACGAGGCCGGCATCGCCGTGCCCAAGTCATGGGTGGACCTGATCGTAGCCGGCAAGAAGCTCAAGGAGAAAGGCGTCACACCGGTCGCCATGGGCGACGAGCCATGGCAGATCGGGATCATCTTCGACGCGCTGCTGTCGGACCTGAACGGCCCGGAATTCTACAAGAAGGCAGCCATCGACCTCGATCCGGCGGCGTTGAACAGCCCGGAAATGGTCAAGGTATTCGATACGCTGCGTGAGGTCCGTGGCCTCGTCGACGACAATTTCGTCGGCCGAGATTGGGCTGTCGCGACCGGCATGGTCATCAACGGCGAAGCTGCGATGCAGTTCATGGGAGACTGGGCGAAGGGCGAGTTCCTCGCCAAGGGGCTGAAGCCGAATACAGACTTCTACTGCTTCGCGACCCCGGCCAAGGTGACCTCGTTCCAGTACGTCATCGACAGCTTCGGCATGTTCACTGTGAAGGACGAGACTGTCCAGAAGGCCCAGGTGGCCCTGGCCGAAACGATCATGGATCCCAAGGTGCAGAAGGGCTTCAACCTGATCAAGGGTTCCATCCCGGCTCGAACCGACGTTTCCGTGGACGACTTCGATGACTGCGCGAAGCTCGGTTTCAATGAACGGGCCGAAGCCATCAAGGCGGGCAGCATGTTGGGCGCGATGACGCACGGCTTTGCCGCCAAGCCGGAATTCGCATCGGTGTTTGGCGACGTGGCCGCTCAGTTCTTTGTCGGCAACATGTCTTCGGAAGACGCCGTCAAGATGCTCGTCGAAGGCATCGACAACGCCCGCTGACACAACGGCCGGGTGCGCAGCACCCGGCCACCTCAATGGATTCGGTCATCGGAGCTAGCTCATGAACGCCGCCAAGAGTATTTCATCGCGATTGGCAGGCTGGCTTCCACGCATTGTCGTCGCTCCCAGCCTGCTCGTCGTCATCGTCACGGTCTACCTGTTCATCCTTTGGACAGGCGTGATCTCTTTCACCTCCTCGAAGTTCGTGCCGGTCTACGACTTCGTGGGTCTCGAGCAATTTGTTCGGCTGTGGGCGACGCCGCGCTGGCACACCGCCGTCGCGAACCTGTTTATCTTTTCCGCCCTCTTCCTGTTGCTCTCGACTGGCATCGGCCTGGTGATGGCAATCCTCCTCGACCAGAACATCCGCTCGGAAGGGGCCTTGAGGGCGGTCTACCTCTATCCGATGGCCCTGTCGTTCATCGTCACGGGAACGGCATGGAAGTGGATCATGAATCCCGGCCTTGGCATCCAGAAGGTTGTCAACGAACTCGGCTGGACCGGCTTCACGTTCGACTGGATCACCGATCCGACTATGGCGATCTACACAGTCGTCATTGCCGGCGTCTGGCAATCCTCGGGTTTCGCCATGGCGATTTTCCTGGCCGGTTTGCGAGGAATTGACAACTCGGTGATCAAGGCCGCGCAGATCGAAGGCGCGAGTCTCCCGCTTATCTATCGGCAGATCATCATCCCGATGCTGCGGCCGGCGATGCTCAGCGTGATTGTTCTTTTGAGCTATATCGCGATCAAGAGCTTCGACCTCGTGCTGGCGCTGACCAACGGCGGCCCCGGATCTGCAACGGAACTTCCGTCGACGTTCATGTTCTCGGCGACGTTTCGCAGAAACCAGATGGGGGTCGGGGCGGCGAGCGCAATCATGATGCTCATGACCGTCGCGGCAATCATCATCCCCTATCTCTATTCCGAACTTCGGGAGCGCAACAATGGCTAACGCCCTCTCGCAGCAGACACAAATTGGTGACGCCCTCTCGCAGAAAAAACGGATGCGTCTAGGTCGTCTGTTCATCTATGGCCCGCTCGGTGTCATGGCAGTTCTCTACCTGATGCCCCTATGGGTCATGGTCGTGACATCACTCAAGCCGCTCGATGAAATCTACGGCGGCTCCTTCATCGGCCCGCCGCAGACCGTCACCCTTGACGCTTGGCGTGCAGCGTGGTCACAGGCCTGCATCGGCACGGAATGCACCGGTCTGAAGCCCTATTTCGTGAACTCGCTGCTCATGGTGATTCCGGCGGTCGTCCTTTCGACCGGCATCGGGGCCATCAACGGCTACATCCTGACGAAATGGCGGTTTCCGGGCGCGAACTTCGTCTTCGGCTTGCTGCTCTTCGGATGCTTCCTGCCGTATCAGGCGATCCTGATACCGATGGCGCGTACCCTCGGCCTGCTCGGTCTCGCGGGCAGCATTCCGGGACTTATATTCGTCCATGTCGCGTACGGCATATGCTTTACGACGCTGTTTTTCCGCAACTATTTCGTCTCGTTGCCGGACGAACTCACCAAGGCCGCCATGGTCGATGGAGCAGGCTTTTTCAGGATCTTCTGGAGCGTCATCCTGCCCACATCGATTCCGATCATCGTTGTCTCCTGCATCTGGCAATTCACGCAGATCTGGAATGACTTCCTGTTCGGCGTTTCCTTCACATCCGGTGGCAACAGCCCGATAACGGTCGCGCTGAACAACATCGTCAATGTGACGACCGGGCGCAAACAATACAACGTCGACATGGCCGCAGCCATGATCGCCGCCATCCCCACACTCTTGGTCTACATCGTCGCAGGACGCTACTTCGTCCGCGGATTGACCGCCGGCGCCGTGAAAGGCTGATCCAATGTCCACTCTTGAAATCGATCGCGTTCGCAAAACCTACGGCAACCTCGAAGTCCTCAAGGAGGTGAGCATCTCAATCGGAACGGGAGACTTCCTTGTCCTTCTCGGTCCGTCCGGATGTGGCAAGTCCACCCTTCTGAACATGATTGCCGGTCTGGAAAACATCTCAGGCGGAGAGGTCCGGATTGCCGGCAAGGTGGTGAACGAGCTGTCGCCGAAAGATCGCGACATCGCGATGGTCTTCCAGTCCTACGCGCTTTATCCGACGATGACCGTTCGACAGAACATCGAGTTCGGCATGAAGATCCGCGGCATACCGCCGGCTCACCGCGAGAAGGCCGTTCGAGCTGCCGCGGAGCTGTTGCAGATCACGCACCTTCTGGATCGCAAACCCTCGCAACTGTCGGGCGGTCAGCGCCAGCGTGTTGCGATGGGACGCGCCATCGTGCGCCAACCCAAGCTCTTCCTGTTCGATGAGCCGTTGTCGAACCTCGACGCGAAGCTCAGGGTCGACATGCGCACGGAGATAAAGCGTCTGCACGCGCGGCTCGGCACGACGATCGTCTATGTCACGCACGACCAGATCGAAGCGATGACGCTGGCGACCCGCGTCGCCGTCATGAAGGGCGGCGTGGTCCAGCAGCTCGACGAACCCCAGACGGTGTACGACCGGCCGGCGAACGTTTACGTCGCCAGGTTCGTCGGTTCGCCTGCCATGAACATCATTCCAGGCAAGATCGAAATCGAGGGCGGGTCCGCAACCGCCGTCATCGAAGTCGCGAACCGGCAGGCTGCGCGCGTTTCGGGAATCAATCTCTCCAGCCAGGCCGCGTCCAAATATGCCAACCGAAAAGTCCTCATCGGCATCCGGCCCGAAATGTTCAGCGTCGGCAATGGCCAGACCGAGGGGGCAGTCTCCGTGGACGTTGATGTGGTGGAGCCCACCGGCCCCGATACGCTCGCCGTATTCCAGCTTGGCGGTGTGGAGGTCACGGCCCGATTGCCGCCCAAGCAGGTGAGTGCACACACCCCGGCGACGCTCTCCGTCGATACTTCGAAAGTCGTTCTCTTCGATGCCGATAGCGAAGAGCTGATCAATTGACAGGATATTCCATGCAGCAGGTAGCGGACATCGTAATAATAGGATCGGGCATCGGCGGCAGCTCTCTCGCCTACAGTCTTGCGGGCTGCGGAAAACGCATCGTCATTCTCGAGCGCGGGGAGTATCTCAAGGACACGCCCGAGGCTCGGGACGACGTGGCGATTTTTCAGAAGGGCTTCTACAGGTCGACTGAAGAATGGCTCGGTACTGATGGCCAGTCGTTCCTGCCTGGCAACTACTATTATGTCGGAGGCAATTCGAAGTTCTTCGGGGCGGTGATGTACCGCTATCGGGCCGAGGACTTCGCGCCACGGCAGCATATGGACGGCAGGTCGCCTGGCTGGCCTCTGAGCTACGCCGACATGGAGCCCTGGTATGAGAGGGCCGAGGAAATCTACAGCGTCCGCGGTACGGCGGAACAGGATCCGACGGAGCCGCCCCGATCCCATCCCTACCGCTTTCCGGCTGTCCCCGATGAGCCGGCCATTGCCGCAGTACGTGACAGGTTGCGCAAGGCCGGCGTCCACCCGGCAAGCCTGCCGTTGGCGATCGATATCGAGGAATGGCTGCGACGGGCGAAGACGGGTTGGGACGCTTTCCCGAACACCGGACGTGGCAAGATCGACGCGGAGGTCGGCCCGCTGGCCAGTGCCTTGGCGCACCCGAACGTAAGTGTCATAACGGGCGCCAATGTGGTGCGGCTGGAAACGGATCGGTCCGGCACGAAGGTGACGGCCGCAGTGTTCATCAAAGACGGTAGAGAGCAACGGATCGGCGCCGACACTTTCGCGGTCGCTGCCGGCGCGGTTCAGTCCGCCGCGCTACTACTGAGGTCGGCCAATGACGCGCATCCTCGGGGTCTCGCCAACAGCTCCGATCAGCTAGGCCGCAACTTCATGAATCACAACACGACCGCGATGCTGACGATCGACCCAAGGTCTCGCAACACCGCTGTCTATCAGAAGACCTTGGCCTTCAACGATTTCTACAACAAAGACCCCGATACAGGCTTTCCGTTGGGCAATGTTCAACTCCTCGGCCACATCACCGGCAATATCCTGAAGGCCCAAACGCCGACGGTGCCCGCATGGATGGCAGGGCTAATGGCGCGCTATGCCTATGGGTGGTTCCTCACGAGCGAGGACCTGCCGAATCCCGAGAGCCGCGTCATGGTGCGGGACGGCAAGATCGTGATGCACTGGGTGCGCTCCAACATGCGGGCCCATGAAACGCTGATCAAAAGAACCCGCGACGTCATGCGCAGGGCCGGCTTTCCCATCGTGCTGACACGCACTTTCGGCCGTAAAACGACCTCACACCAGTGCGGCACGGCAAGGCTGGGCGATGACTCTCAGAGCTCTGTCGTGTCCCTCGACTGCCGGACACATGATCTCGACAATCTCTATGTCACCGATGCTTCGGTGCTGCCGACATCTGCTGCGGTCAATCCGGCTCTGACGATCGCGGCACTCGCCATCAAGGCGGGGCACGCGATCAAGGCACGGTCGTAAATTTTGACGATCGGGGAGGACCTAATGGTTGACTACATCGTCATTGGCGGCGGTTCCACCGGCTGCGTGGTTGCCTCCCGCCTGTCCGAAGATCCTGATAAGTCGGTCGTCCTTTTGGAAGAGGGGCCGCGAGACATAAATCCTTACATTCACATACCTGGCGCCTACTACAAGACCGCACAAGGCTCTTTGCTGAAGCGCATGCCATGGATCCCGAGGCCGGAACAGGGTCGATCCGAGGACCCGACAATGGTGCAGGCAAGCGTTCTCGGGGGAGGGAGCTCCGTCAACGCCATGATTTATATCAGGGGCGTTCCCTCCGACTACGATCGATGGGTCGAGCTCGGCGCGACGGGTTGGAGCTACAGTGATGTTCTTCCCTATTTCCTGAAGGCCGAGGATAACAACCGGTTCTGCAATGAGAGCCACGCGGTTGGCGGTCCGCTGGGCGTTTCGGATATCGAATATATTCATCCCTTGACGCGAGCATGGCTGCTGGCCTGTCAGCAGGCGGGTCTTCCCTACAATCCGGACTTCAATTCGGGCAACCAAGCGGGCTGCGGCCTGTATCAGATCACCGCGAGGAACGGCAGGCGGAGCAGCGCTGCGGTCGCGTACATCGGGCCGGCGCGAAAGAGACGTAACTTGCGGGTCGAGACCGGCGCCCGCGTCACGCGCGTGATCATCGAAAAGGGAAGGGCAGTCGGCGTCGAATACGTGAAACGGGGGCGAACCCAGGTCTTGCGCGCCGACCGGGAGGTCATCCTATCGGCCGGAGCCATAAACTCCCCGAAGCTGCTGATGTTGTCCGGCATTGGGCCGGCTGAGCATCTCCAGAAGCACGGCATCAAAGTGCACGCCGATCTTCCCGGTGTCGGCCAGAACCTCCAGGATCACATCGAGATATCCCTGATTTACCAGCTTACCGGGCCCCACAGCTACGACAAATATAAAAAGCCGCATTGGAAGGCGCTCGCAGGCCTGAACTATCTTCTGTTCAGGGGAGGGCCAGCGTCATCAAACCTGATCGAAGGTGGTGCCTTCTGGTGGGGTAACAGAGATGAGCCGGTTCCGGACATTCAATACTTCATGGTCGTGGGCGCCGGAATCGAGGAAGGGGTGGACGCCGTGCCAGGAGGGAACGGTTGCACGATCAATCTGGGACAGATACGTCCCCGATCGCGAGGCCACGTAGGCCTCAACAGCGCCAATCCGGTAGAGCCCCCTCGTATCGCTCCAAATTACTTCGCCGAGTCGTCTGACTTGGATGCTTTGGCGGACGGCACCATGTTCGCCATGGACATCATGGATCAGCCGGCGATCCGTCGGTATCTTGCCGGCCGGCATGTTCCCGCTTCCGCTTCTTCCCGTCAGGAGATCCGAGACTTCTGCCAACACGAGGCTCACGCCGCGTTGCATCCGGCCGGGACCTGTCGGGTCGGGCAGGATGAGAAGGCAGTCGTCGATCCGCAGCTTCGGGTTCGCGGCGTCTCGAGTCTTCGGGTGGCGGATGCTTCGATCATGCCCACGCTCATCTCCGGAAATCCCAACGCGGTGTGCATCATGATCGGCGAGAAGGCTGCCGATCATCTGAAGGAGTCGGTTTAGGGACGTAGTGCGCCGGTCCCGGCGGCATCGATGACGGCGCTGGGCGCGGGCCTTGAGTAGGTGCCGATAACTTAGATCACTTTTCGCGGGAGCACGGAATGACGATTGAGCGTGATGCACGGGCGGTTTTTCTTCCGGCTTTCGACTCGCTGGACTTCCACGAGGTCATGGAGCCGTTCCTATTCAACGGAGGCTGCTCAATCCTGATTGGCGAAACGCGAAGCGAGTATGTCGCCAGGAAGATGTCCAAAGACCGCCTGCTGAAGGAAAGCGCGTCACTGTTTCTCGAGAAGATATCGAGGTTGAAGTCTGACAGCCCCCGCCTCATCGTTGCGGTCGATGAGGAGATGTCAGGCATTCGGCGGCTCGAGGGACTTGCGCCTCCGCTGCCTAGCCTCATCGAAGCGAGATCGCTTCCCCTTGTCGAAGTGGAGGGCAGATGCTTTGAGAACGCAAAGGCGGCCAGAGCACTGGGCGTGACGATGTACCTTGCTCCGATTGCCGATATCGTTGATGGGCAAAATCCATGGCTTGCGGGCCGCACGCTCGGTATCGACAAGGAAGAGGTCGGTCGCCTAGTTTCCGCGTATATCAGCGGAGTGCAGCGTGCCGGGGTTATCGCAACGACGAAGCACTTCCCCGGATTCAATCACCTGGACGCCGACCCAGCGCTGGTCGATGTGTCACTTCGCACCTCCCGCGAAAAAATTCTTGAGAACGCCGGGCCTTTTCATGCGGCCATCAAAGCTGGCACAAAAGCGATCATGGTGGGACCCGCACCGGTCGTCACGATAGATCCGGAAAATGCGGCATGCACATCCGAGCCAATCATCAGCATGCTACGTCGCGATTTTGGATTTGATGGTCTGATCGTTACCGATGACCTTGATGCGCCAGCTACAATGCGTCAGCGGACGTTGCTAGACACTGCGGTTGCTTCGTTGAATGCGGGCGCGGACCTGTTGCTGGTTGCCGGAGGGGCCCATCTCGAAGAGTTGTGCGCCGGTGTTGTCGAAGCAGTGAGGAACGGAGAACTTGCCGAAGACCGGCTTGCCATCGCTGCCAATCGCGTCCGTTTACATGCCAGTGCTTAGAAAGTGGTACCCGATGGTCAATGGCTAGAGGAGGCATAGCTAAGGCTGGAACTCCTACAAATCATACTCGCTCTGCATGGTACGCGACTTGTTGGTCGCCTCAGCGGCGGCAAAAGGTTTGCGAAGCTCTGCGGCGCAGAGTTTGGAGCACCGGCAGGATTTTGTTTCCTCTTGGGCCATCGCCCGGCAACTCTTCGCGCGACATCGCGCCATTCTCTCCTCCAAGCGCGAATACCTCCGCAGCGTGATCGAACTCGCCAACAAGGTTGCTCGCAAGGAGCGTGATCGAGCAGTCCCGGATGCGATCCGAGCCGACGACGATGCTCAGGCCCTGTTCGGGCTACTGGAAGGCCGGCTTTCGGGTCACGGAGGGACCATTATCTCGGCCGATGAAGGCGCGGACATCGCCTTGGCCGTGATCGACATCATTCGGTCGCACCTCATTGTGGGAATCTGGTCAAATGAGGTGGCTCAGAACAACCTGCGCAACGCGATCGACGACTACTTCTTCGACATCCTACGTGTCACGATGCAGATCGAACTCCCCATCGAACAGCTAGATGATCTGGAACAACGGATCCTATGAACTCCTGGACCGCGTGCTCCCTGATTGGGAGCGCCGCAAGCAGCGCCTTGAGTGCATTATGGCCTGAGTGCCTCCGCTCTCCATTCTGCCGGCGGTATGCGACGCTTTGGTCTGAGCTCTGGATGCCAACCGGACACCCCAGATGTCTCTTTCACTGGCAGCAGATTCTCAGAATCTCCCACCGCCAGGCGCTTGGTTACTGAGCAGCAGGGTATTACCTGAGTGACCGCTTTTTGCTCGATCTGCGGTGCTGGCCAGCACGCCGCGACTTTCGCTCAATTCAGACGCCGAAAGGAAGGAAAAGGGAAGACACCATTCTGTGCTCGGCCGTCTTAAGACCTACGACGGCCCGAGGCCGAGCGAGGGCTTCCTTTTGGCGTGCAGCACAATTGCGTGCCATTGCGGGCCGCGATTTTGGCCCGCCGGATGTAACGGTGGTGAAAGCATTAAAACGTCGGTCCACACCCGAAATCTCGTCATCCCTGTGGGTCGCGGGTTGCTTTCCTCGATACAGCGCCCTCTACCACGTATCGTGGAGTACCATGCCGAACAGGGCGCCTGAGAGAGGTCCAAGTCGATCAGCTTCGGCTGCTTTGACCCAGGTTTTGCAGATATGCCGGCTCGCCTTCTGTGGACAATAACGCGGCCCCCCGGCCACGACGGTGACCGTGGTGAGACATCGTTTGTCCACCCTTAAGGTCGGTCCTACAGCCGATCATCATGAACAACAAGAATAGGAAAAGATCGAACCTGGTTGATGCGCCTGATGGGCGAGAAGCCCGCGCTGCCGCCGGTCCCGCATTCGATTCCTGTGCGGGAAGGACCCGCGGTACTTGGCACCGAATCGCTCACAACTCTGCGAGCATGGCCGCAGAGACGCGAGCAAATCCACACCAGCGAGGCGCTGTGGCGACTGTGTGGGCCAAGGATTGCGCGACGCTTCGAAACAAATCGTTTGTAATCTCTCTCGTCGGCGAGAGGTCCTGCCTATTGCGAGCGAGCGTTCGGCAGTCATGGAACGGTCGGCATTCCAGACATGCAAAGATGCGGCATGGTGGTTTCGAGGCGAAACGTTCTGCTTTGGGCGTCAACCATTGATTATGAGCCCACATCTTGCCGCGCATCTGCACGGCTTCGGCGGTTTACAAAAAATGCGTCGCCAGCGTCGCATTTGGCTCTTCACGCCGACTAGCGCATAGCCTCGGCGAGCGCGGCATGCGCATAACGGGCGGCAGGCCGCTACCGGACGCTCGGTCGTAGCAGCGGGCCATGTCACGTCGAGTTCGGCAGCCATCTGTCTTTTCCGGGAGGAAACGAACCGCACACCGCGCTGGAAAGCCCACCAATATAAAAGGCGGCTGCGGTCGAGGTAAGCCGTCACGCGGCACAGGCGATCTGCAGCCCCTCGGTCTCAGCCGAAACGATCCCGTCGGGCCGAGGCGACAGCCCCAACGCGCGCATCGGGACGTCAGCGGTGAAGTGGGCCGATCCTTGACGATTTCGGCAAGCCAGAAGTCGTGCTCTGCCTTCATCGCACCGCGCTCACCCTCGATCCGCTGATAGCAATGTCCAATACGATCTCACCAGGCGAACAGCTCTTGCGCTTTCGCCCATGTCTGACTTCCATTGAACAGGCGGCTGGTTGCCCGAGAATCCGTGCATGGCGTTCGCCTCGTCGTCACGGCTGCCGAAGCCAGATTTATGTCTCTCGCCGGCCCTTTCCTCGTTGCTCATCCAGGCCGAAATGATCTTTTGCCTTGAGCGTTCGCCGCAATGCGTCGCTGATCTCGATCGGCTCCTGGGAATAATCCGGAACTTGCGGCGGTGGCCTTGGTGGTGGTCGCACTCCCGACGCGCCCTGAAGCCTCGTGACCAACTGCCGAAAGCCTTCGATTATGCGCGCTCGAGTCGCTTCGTCATTGTTTACGGGAGGGCCTTCCTCCCATGCGTATCTTCGCGCTTCCTCGGCTGCCCGCCGCTCGCGCTCTCGGAACGGCTCCATCACGCGGTCGATCTCGGCGCGCAATTCCGAGGGCGTTGGCATGAAGGCATGACCGAGCGCATTCTGGTTGATCCTGCGTTCCGCCTCAAACAACGCCCATTGGCCGACGCCTTCAAGCGCCTGCATGTAAGGGCCTTTCATGAGCCTGAAATCGCTCGGTCCCCGGCATCGGTAAACCGCAAGGAGTCGGGTAAGCACGGTCAGCTTCTCAGTGTCGCTGGCCGCCCGGGATATATCCGGGCGGACTGCCGGTAGAGTCTTCGGCGTCGTCATCGAACAGTCCTTCTTGCTTCATAAAGGCATGGCGGGTTTCAGCCAGGGCTTGCTCTGCAATGTGGGGCGGGCGTTGCCGGCGCTTTGCCTCGGCGGCATCCTTCCGAGCCCAAAGCCGCCAGGCGGCATTCCAGTCGAGCTTGCGGCCGGCGGCCCCGGGTTTGGATTTCCAGTAGTCGAGGAAGTTGAGGGCGCTTCGCTGTGCTTCTTCGACCGTCATGCCCTCGGCCAGGGCTACGGAGAGATCAGGGCTGAAATTTTCCGGGAGACGGGTGCCGCGCTCGGGGGTGGCGTGCTTGCGCGCCTCCCCCTTAGTGTTCCCTTCAATGTGTTCACATACAGGGGGGGCACTGGAATCTGTCTTCCGGAGGTCCTGCGCAGATTTTCCGTTAGTCGTATCGTTCACCGGAGCCGCGTTTCCGGTGGTCGCGCCCTCAAAAAGATAGAAATTCGACTTGCCGCGTCCCTTCGGGAGCTGCCGTTCTTCGATTTTGAGCCAGCCGCAGGCGCGAAGATTGACGAGCGAGAGGCGGATCGTGCGGTCGGTCACGCCAACATCGTCGGCAATTGTTTCCTGCTTCGGAAAACAAGCGCCAGTTTCCGCGTTCATGTAGGACAACAAGCGATAGCCCACGCGAAAATCAGTTGCCGACAAGCGTGGGTCGGTCGACATGCGGTCGAGCAGATCGAGTTTCCAGGCGACGAAACGTCTCATGACGCGCCCCCGGCGCGTTCGGCGGCCTTGATCGCGGCGCCCTTGCAATCAAGCGCACGTTTCGGAAAGCCAATTAGGGCTACTTGTTCGTCTCTGGCCATTGCGCGGTTTCCGTTCTTGCTGGAAACCGCCGTCCGGTTGCGCCGGGAGTCCGACAGGACTAAATTCTGGTCGCCTCTTCAGTCCTGTTCGAGCCGCCGCGCCCCTTGGCGGCGGTTAGTCTGTCAGGCTTGTTTCCTGTGCCTTGCGCCGATCACGCTCGGCGATCCGATCACACACCCATTGCTCTACCTCGGCCTTGACGAAGGCGACGCGCTTGTCGCCCAGCGGAACCGCAGCGGGAAACAAACCAAGGGATCGCCAGCGATTGATGGCGGTGCGGCTCAGGCTGGTTAGCCTGCAGACGTCATTGAGGGAAATCAGGGTAGGTGCATCGAAAGACGGGCCACTTGGGCGGTTTGCCCTAAGTCCGGCGATCTCGTCTCTGAGATCGGCAAGTTCGCTTTCGAAGCCCAGCACAGCGGTCTCGTGATCTCGGGGCTCACAGAGTTCCCTGATCCGGCCCGCTTGCTGTCTGAGAGCTTTTTCCATTTTGCCGCTCCGGCGTTGGGAGCGGCTGGTTCGACAAAGCCACTCCGTTTGAAGTGGCTGCCGATTATCCGTGCCGAAACGCGGCCGTCGCGCGTTTTAAATTCCTCGCAATTTATTCCGCGTTTTTTATCCCGGCTAATTTTTTCCGTGTTTTTTATTCGGGCTGGTTTTTTGCGCTTTTGGGTCGGAAGCTCTGTAAAGTTTCACGACGTGATCGGCGCGGCTCTTATGAAACTCAGGCGGAACGCCTCTTTTCCGCAATAGCGCTATCGCGGCGGTAGTCGGTTTCATGCCGCCCATCACAAGGACATGAAGCTCCGCCAGCAGCGTGTCATCGGAAACGACCGGCCCTACTCCTCTCCGACGCCCTGGCCGTGCCCGGGGTTTTTTGTAGTACGGCAGATAGGGGAGTTCCTCGACGTACCGCCCGAGCGGCAACTTGCCGATCTTTTCCCAGAGCTTCCTCTGAGGGTGATCCTCAGGCATTAATTTTGCATTTTCAACGTTGCGGTGGGTCTCGTCCACGAGGCCGAGCAGCGCTTCGATCTCGCTTCTATGGTCGCGCATATAAGCGCCTAGAGAAACTAAGCCTCGGTGTACGCCTTGCAACGCGCCGATCCTGGAGCGAATCCGGGTCACATTCTTGGAAATGGATATAAGCGCCGGTCTCAATCTAGCGACCGCGACCTCGAAACCGTGCTGCATCTCCTCGAATGCTTGTTCAAAGTCGCGCGCTCGATCGCTCCGGCTCTTCCGTTCAGCCATGTGCCGCTCCTGCAACGTGCAACCGCGCAATCTTGGCATCGCCTTTTTCAGTTAGGCAGTAGCTCGCCCACGCATCCATGAGCTTCCTTCGTTTCGCCAGCGCCGAGCCGCGCCGATAGGCGAGTTCGGTGTCGTCGCCGACCTTGTGCGCCAGCGCCATTTCCGCCACGTCGCGCGGGAAGTTGGTCGCATCGCCGGCCCAGTCGCGAAACGCCGATCGGAAGCCATGCACCGTGAAAGCACTGGCATTCAGGCGGCGCATGACCATCGTCATCGCCATGTTGGAGATGGGCTTCCGAGGTGCCTGACCCGGGAAGACGAATTCGGAGAACTGCTTCTCGTGCAGCGCATTCAGAATCGCGAGCGCATGAGCGGAAAGCGGCACGACGTGTTCTTTCCCGGCCTTCATCCGCTCAGCCGGAATCGTCCATGTAGCCGCGTCGAAATCTATTTCCGACCAGCGGGCATTCAGCACCTCGCCGGAGCGCGTAGCCGTCAGGACACACAGTTCCAGTGCACGAGCGCCGAGCCCTTCCGTTTCCCGCAGCTTAGCCATGAAGGCGGGAACGTCGGCATAGGCCATCGCCGCGTGATGGCCGCGCTTCAGCTTGGTTCGTTTGCCGAGAATGTGATCGAGATGCCCTTTCCAGCGCGCCGGGTTCTCGCCATCACGCAACTTGAGGATCTTGGCGTAGTCGAGCACCTTCTCGATTCGGCCGCGCAGCCGGGAGGCAGTCTCCTGCTTGTCCTGCCACAGCGGTCGAAGCACGCGCACGACATCATCAGTGGAGACATCGGATACGGGTATCTTGCGCAGCGGTTTGGCGTAGACCTCCAAGGTCATTCGCCATTGCGCCTTGTGTTTATCATTTCGGAAGGTGTTCTCTTTTGCCGCAAGGAAATCGTCGGCACACTCGCCGAATGTCTTCGGCTTCACAGCGGCGATGCGTTCGGGCAATTCCTTGAACGGATCACCACCGCGCCCGAGAATGCACCGTATCGCTTCGGCCTTGTGTCTTGCATCTGCGAGCGAAACATGACGCGCACCGCCACCGTAGGAGCCGAGTCCCATTTCTCGGCGCCACTTGTGCCGTGTCCAAATGAACACCCACGATGCAGTGCCGCTCGCCTGCACGTGCAGCCACAGGCCATCACCGTCCCCGAGCTTGTCCGCTTTCCCGCTCTTCAGCGCAGCCTTGATCTGTGCATCGGTGAGCTTGTGGCGCGCCATTCTTTCCTAACCGTTTTCCTAATCCGTCGCGTTGGCAGCAAAGACGGTAGCGGACATTATGGTTAAAGATATTGGCGCAACATTCGGAAAAGGCAAGGGTGGGTTGCCAGTAAAGACAGCAAAATCAGTTATTTAGATGACCCCCTCTCCGCCATAAATCACGCCCAAGTTTAAACAGGTTCACCGCCGCGTCGTGCCACCGCACGCGGCCGCCACCTTGCTCCGACTCAGGGCGTCGGCAGCCCACCCCGCCCAGAGTTCCGCCGGCGGCAGCCAGATCCATCCTCCGGCCGGATCGCCGACGACCTCCGACTTGCCGGCCGCGGCGCAGGCGGCGGTCAGCAGGCAGATCCAGGCAGCGCGTCTTTCGTGGTCAGTTTCGGTGGTGATGTTCTGCAGCAAGCGGCCATTGTGCCAGCCGATGAAATCGAGGAGGCGAGCGATGACACCGGTCTCGGCCGCTTGCGCATAGAGCCAGTCGAACTTCTTGCGTTTCGCGGCTTTTGATATGGCGAAACGCTCATCGGCGAGAAGAACCCCGAGAAAGGCGTTGGGGAAGGCCTCGATGATTGCGGCGCCGGGGATGACGGCTCGGCCGATCGGTGCGGCAGCGGCCAGGTGGCCAACTTGTGCGGCGGTCTCGGCGGCGGCTTTTCTGAGCGCGAGACCGTGGCCGAAGTGACTGAGGCCCGGCTTGCAGCGTCGCTGGAAGGCGCCGCGGGTCAAGAGGCGCTCGCACAGGCGGTCGAGCCTGTCGGGGGCGTCCGGCGGCGTCAAGGGGCCGTCGATGGCGATCATTGCGAAAGACGTCGAGAGGGGGATGTGCCGCTGCCGCCGCTCCCAATCGGTGTGGGTCCTTGCGGAGCCGACGGCCTCGCCGAGGCTCCAGGCGATGCCGGTGGTCGGGCGGGACCGGGCGTAGCCGACGTCGATGCCGAGCAGCTTGTCGAAGCTCATCCTTTCCGCTCCTGTTTCCGCCCAGGCTATGCGTTTCCGCTCAGCGCCTGTTGGCGCGCAGCCATGCCTCCAAGGCGGCAATGACCGACAGTCTGAGACTGGCGCCGCGGGCGAGTGCGCCGGAAAGCGCGCGGCCCTCGGCTTCGCATCCCATCTCCTGCATCACGTCCACAGGCGTCATGCGGCGCCGGTCCATGATCGCCTTGATCTCGGCGATGGTGGAGGCAAGCAGGTAGCGGCCGCTGGCGATGGGTGTTTGCGCCGGCCGCGGATCGGAAGACGTCGGCGCAGGGGAGGTCAGTCTCGGGGCGAGTGGCCGCGCGCCTTTGGCGGCAAGCCAGATCAGGAAGGCGTCGCGCTCGGCATCCGTCGCTTTCGCCCAGGAATTCTTGAGCTTCTCGATGCGGGTGCGCTCCGGCTCGATGCCGGCGAGGACGAAGGCCTTGCGCGCCGAGCCGATCTCACCGGCGAGCAGGGCGCGATAAATGTCCGGGAAATCGGTCTTCAGCCGCTGCAGGTGGGCGTCATCGCGCCTCGTCTTCTTCGACATCATGGACCTCGACACTCGATTTCGATCGTCCTCTACCGCGCCTGAGCGGCGAGGGCGAGGAAAAACATCGGCCAGCTGGTTGGTCGGCGTCGATTGGCGAGGTTGCGGCGGACCTCAAGCTCTGCACAAGCCGGCCCTTTCATCCTGGCGCCAACAGCCGGAATGATTCGTGGCAAAGGAAGGACGATGAATGTCTGACATTGTTGAGCACTATAGCGACCCGCAGGATGCGAGCGTGGCTCTCTACCTGATGGAAAACGACGGCGACGAACTCACCGATATTCTGGTCGCCGCGCTGGAAGATGCGTTCCGGATCCTCGATGAGGATTGGTCTTTCCATACGATGCACTGAGGGCGGTCGGCGCTACAGCGCCGCGCGTCTTATCAGACGCGCAAAGGTCGCTGTAGCACTTTGAATTGCTGCATGGCTTTGTCCTTAAATCGAGGTCGATTTAAGGAGACATGCAGTAGCCGCCCTGCAACAATCGCTCCACGGATGCGGCCACCCGCAGCAGCGTTCCGTCGAAGCCGTTTCGAGCCATCAGCATCAGCCCCGCCGGCAAGGCAGTGCCGGGCATCGGCAGCGTGATGGCCGCCAGGTCGAACTGGTTGGCGACCTCGGTGTTGCGCAACAGCAGACCCTCGACACGGCGATATGCCTGCCTGTCCTGCTCCACGGAGGCGAACGGGACAGCGGGGATCGGCGTCGTCGGCAGCAGCACGAGGTCGAAGGGCGCGAGGCGCTCGTCCATCGCGCGGACGAGCGCACGCCGCGTCAGCAGCAGGCTTTCGATGGCCGCGTCGGGAACGGCGAGACGGCGGCGGAGCGGGGATTTGACGCGCGCATCGACCGGCGCGTTTTCGTCGGGGAGCCAGTCCGCATGGATGCGGCTTGCCTCGAGCCCGGCGAGGGAGCCGATTGCGGTGGCTTCGGCAAAGCGGCGCAGGAGATCGTCGAGGTCGCATGCGGCAATTGTTGCGCCCGCGCGCGAAAGCCTCTGCAGGCTTGCTTCGAAGGCCGCGGCGATATCGGACGCGAGGTCGTCGAAGAGCACACCCTTCGGGATCGCGAGCTTCAGCCCGGCAATCGGCAGCGGCGTCAGCGGTTCGGATGGCTCGCCGGCCATGATCGCATCGGCCGCCGCGCAATCGGCGACGCTCAGCGCCAGCGGGCCGATCGAATCGAGGCTGGGCGACAGCGGAAAGGCACCGTCGAGCGGCACGCGGCGGGCGGTCGGCTTGAAGCCGACAAGCCCCTGCAGCGCAGCCGGAATGCGCACCGAGCCGCCGGTGTCGGAGCCGATGGCGACTTCGCTCGTGCCTTCCGTCACCGAAACACCCGCTCCCGAGGACGAGCCGCCGGGGATGAGGCTCGCGTCCCGCGCGTTGCCGGGCGGCGGATAATGCGGGTTGAGGCCGACGGCGGTGAAGGCGAATTCGGTCATATGGGTCTTGCCGATGATCACCGCGCCGGCGGCGCGCAGGCGCCGGACGATCGTCGCGTCCGCCGCTGCGGGCGGCGCGCTGCGCCGGATGATTGAACCGGCAAGCGTCGGCTCGCCGGCAACGTCGAAGAGATCCTTTATCGAGACGATGCGGCCGTCCAGCGGACCGAGACCCGTTCCTTCCCGGCCCCTGCGATCGGAGGCATCCGCTTCGGCGCGGGCGGATTCGGTATAGAGCTTCATGAAGACGCGTTCGTCGCCGAGGCGCTCTCCCAAGCGGGTGAGAATGGCTTCGAGCCGATCGCGGGACTGGGCGTTCGAACGGGTCAAGGCAAAGACCTCATAGGTGCCGCGGCCGACGCATACCGGATTTTTGGGATCAGATGGGTGCGAGCGGCAGGCGAGTGCAACCGTTTATGGAATTGCCGCATTGTTATAGAATGCAAGCGGCAAGGATTTCCAGAGACCCAGGAAGACGTCGATGCCGAACCGGAAATCTCCTGTCACTCTCGACTCTACGGCAATCCAAGCGGTGAAATACGACGCGCCGCGCCGGATGGTTGAGCATCTGGTTCGTCGGCAACCACCGACCTTATCATTACCTTGACGTACCGGTGCATGTTTACGAGGAACTCCTGCAGGAGGATTCGGCCGGCGGCTATTTCAACCACCACATACGCGACCATTACGATTTCCTTTTCATCCCGCTGCCGCAACCTTCCTCCCCGCAGGCGGGGCGAAGATGCCGGCAGGCAGATGAGGGGCACCGACATCGGCGGAGGTTCCCTTCGGGAACTCCGCTTCCTTCACAGAACTGTCGCCAATCCGTTCAAATAGTTTCATGCGCCTGTAAAGCCGCTGACATGCATGGCGCCAATGGTCCGCTTGCGAGAACGATGATTCGCGGACCGGAGGCAGGATTTGGCGGCTGTTCGAGACACGCTTACCAGGCGTTCCTTTCTCCTATCGGCTGGCGCTGCCGGTCTCGTCGCTTCTTCCGGGCTTGCGACCCCCTTTTACGCTAGGGGCTACGGCCGGCCGGAGTTCGTTCACGGCGTGCAGTCCGGCGATGTCGATACACGGTCGGGAATGATCTGGACGCGGGTCGACCGGCCGGCGCGGGTCGCGGTCGAATATTCGACCACCGAGAGCTTTTCGAACGCCGCCCGGCTCCCCGACATCGATGCGACGCCGCAGACCGATTGCGCGGTCAAATCCAGCCTCGACAATCTGCTGCCCGACCAGGACATTTTTTACCGCTTCACCGCCACCGATCTCTATGACGGCAACCGCGTTTCCGAACCGATCGTCGGCCGCTTCCGCACCGCGCCCCTGCGCCGCCGGTCGGTGCGCTTCGTCTGGTCCGGCGATACCGCCGGCCAGGGCTGGGGGATCGACGAGGTCGGCATGAAGACCTATTCGACGATGCGGCTGCACGAGCCGGATTTCTTCATCCATTCCGGCGACACGATCTATGCCGACAACCCAATCCCCGACGAGATCAAGCTGCGCGACGGCGGCATGTGGAAGAACCGCATCGTGACGCCGGAGAAGCGCGATGTCGCCCGGACGCTCGAGGAATATCGCGGCCAATGGAAATACAATCTGCTTGACGAGCACGTGCGGGAGCTCAATGCCGCCTGCCCGACCTTCTATCAATGGGACGACCACGAGGTCCTGAACAACTGGTCGGCCTCGACGGATCTTCGCGACGATCCGCGCTATCCGGAGAAGGACGTGGCGGTCTATGCATCGCGGGCGGCGCGCGCCTTCCACGAGATGACGCCGATCCGTACCCTGCCGACGCAGCCGGGGCGGATCTTCCGCAAGATCGCCTATGGGCCACTGCTCGACGTCTTCTTCGTCGATCTGCGCTCCTATCGCGGCGCCAACCAGGGCGGCGAGGCCGGCCTCCTAGGCTGGCGCCAGACGGACTGGCTGAAACGCGAACTTGCGGCATCCAGCGCCACCTGGAAGGTGATCGCCTGCGACATGCCGATCGGTCTCGTCGTCTGGGAGGACTATTCGAGGAAGCGCGGCTCGGACGCGATCGCTAATGGTGACGGAGGTGCGCCCAAGGGGCGCGAGACGGAATTTGCCGATCTGCTGCGCTTCATCCGCGACAATGCAATCGACAACATCGTCTGGCTGACGGCCGACGTGCATTACACGGCCGCGCATCACTACGACCCGTCGCGCGCCGCCTTCAAGGACTTTTCGCCCTTCTGGGAATTCGTCTCCGGGCCGCTCCATTCCGGCACCTATGGACCGAAGGAGCTCGACATGACCTTCGGACCGGACGTTCGGTTCATCAAGGCGTCTGGCGGTGGCATCGACAGCAACCTGCCGCCCTCGGCCGGCCTGCAATTCTTCGGCATCGTCGACATCAGCGGGCAGACGCGGCAGCTGACCGTGCGGCTCATGGACCGGCAGGACAAGGAGCTTTGGCGCGTGACGCTCGATCCGGCGGCCGTTGGGTGACTTGCTTTTTGCAAACCTGCTCCGCGCGCCGGCCCCCTTTCGCTCGTGCAAAAAAACCTGTATGAGCGCGGCAACTGAAAAAGCGGTGCCCGCCCTGACGCGCGCGCCCAGAACTTTCCGAGACAAAAAATGAGCATTCGTAACATCGCGATCATCGCGCACGTTGACCATGGGAAGACCACGCTCGTCGACGAACTTCTGAAGCAGTCGGGCTCGTTCCGCGAAAACCAGCGCGTTGCCGAACGCGTCATGGATTCCAACGATCTGGAAAAGGAACGCGGTATCACCATTCTCGCCAAGGCGACCTCGGTCGAGTGGAAGGGAACGCGCATCAATATTGTCGACACCCCCGGCCACGCCGACTTCGGCGGTGAGGTCGAGCGCATCCTGTCGATGGTGGACGGCGCGATCGTGCTGGTCGATGCCTCCGAAGGCCCGATGCCGCAGACCAAGTTCGTGGTCGGCAAGGCGCTGAAGGTCGGCCTGAAGCCGATCGTCGCGATCAACAAGATCGACCGGCCGGACGGCCGCCACGAGGAAGTCATCAACGAAGTGTTCGACCTCTTCGCCGCGCTCGACGCGACCGACGAGCAGCTCGACTTTCCGATCCTCTATGGTTCGGGCCGTGACGGCTGGATGAACGTCAATCCCGAAGGTCCGAAGGACCAGGGAATGGGCCCGCTGCTCGATCTGGTTCTGAACCATGTTCCCGAACCGACGGTGGCGGAAGGGCCGTTCCGCATGATCGGCACGATCCTCGAGGCAAACCCCTTCCTCGGCCGCATCATCACCGGTCGCGTCCACTCCGGTTCCGTCAAGCCAAACCAGGCCGTGAAGGTGCTCGGACAGGATGGCAAGCTGCTCGAATCCGGCCGTATATCGAAGATCCTCGCCTTCCGCGGCATCGAGCGTCAGCCGATCGAGGAAGCCCATGCCGGGGACATCGTCGCGATCGCCGGTCTCACCAAGGGCACCGTCGCCGACACCTTCTGCGATCCTTCGGTGGCCGAGGCTCTGACGGCCCAGCCGATCGACCCGCCGACCGTCACCATGTCCTTCATCGTCAACGATTCGCCGCTTGCCGGCACCGAGGGCGACAAGGTCACCTCGCGCGTCATTCGCGACCGACTGTTCAAGGAAGCGGAAGGCAATGTCGCGCTCAAGATCGAGGAATCGTCCGAGAAGGACTCCTTTTTCGTTTCCGGCCGCGGCGAATTGCAGCTCGCCGTTCTGATCGAAACGATGCGTCGCGAGGGCTTCGAGCTTGCCGTCTCGCGTCCCCGCGTCGTCATGCACAAGGATGACAACGGCCAGCTTCTCGAGCCGGTCGAGGAAGTCGTCATCGACGTCGACGAGGAGCATTCCGGCGTCGTTGTGCAGAAGATGTCCGAGCGCAAGGCCGAAATGGTCGAACTGCGCCCGTCGGGCGGCAACCGCGTCCGCCTCGTTTTCTTCGCCCCGACCCGCGGCCTGATCGGCTACCAGTCGGAGCTCCTGACCGACACGCGCGGCACGGCGATCATGAACCGGCTGTTCCACGACTATCAGCCCTACAAGGGCGAGATCGGCGGCCGCATCAACGGCGTGCTGCTCGCGAACGAGCCGGGCGAGGCGGTCGCCTACGCGCTGTTCAACCTCGAAGACCGCGGCCCGATGGTGATCGAGCCGGGCGAGAAGGTCTATGAGGGCATGATCATCGGCATCCATACCCGCGACAACGACCTCGAAGTCAACGTGCTGAAGGGCAAGAAGCTCACCAACATGCGCGCCGCCGGCAAGGACGAGGCCGTCCGCCTGACGCCGCCGATCAAGATGACGCTGGAGCGGGCGCTCTCCTGGATCCAGGATGACGAACTGGTGGAAGTGACGCCGAAGTCGATCCGGCTTCGCAAGCTGCATCTCGATCCGCATGAGCGCAAGCGCTTCGAAAAGGCCCGCACCGCCGGCGCCGCGTAATTTCGAGAAAATCGACAGCTGCATGAGGACCCCGGAGCGATCCGGGGTTTTTTGCTGTGTGTGCCTTTCGCGGCCGGCTTGCGGATAAAGTTAAAATCACGTTAACCTTCTCATGGATGCCGCTAAAGTTGCCTGTGGGTTAAGCTTGGCCGGCAGACGGGCGGGATTCCGGTTCGCCGAGCCGTGTGTTTAGAGTCAGGTCATGAAGACTGTTTCGATCGAGGTCAGGCCCGGGGAGCCGCATGAAGCGGCGGCGATTGCCGATGTGCATCGCGCATCCTGGCTACAGGCCTATGGCGGTCTCATCCCGCACCGCCCGCTGGTGAAGATGGTCAACCGGCGCGACGAGACCTGGTGGCGAAAGGCGACGCGCGGCCCGGCGACACTGCTCGTCGTCGACGTGGCGGGAACGGTAGCCGGCTATGCCACGCTTGGCCTGAGCCGGGCGCGAGCGCTGCCGCAGGAAGGCGAGATCTACGAAATCTATCTGCGCCCGGAATATCAGGGCCTCGGGCTTGGGCGGAAGCTCTTCGGCGAGGCGAAGAGCTTGTTGAAATCGCTCGGCTGCGAAGGGCTCGTCGTCTGGTGCCTGGAGGACAGCGAACTCGCCTATAACTTCTTCCTCTCGGCCGGCGGGCGCGACGTTGCCGAGGGCATGGAAGACTTCGGTGAGAAGTACCTGAAGAAGGTCGGCCTCGTCTGGAAATAACGACCTCCAGGGCAAATGCATTTCGCCGCAAGCCCTCATGCATCCCGGCGCTGCCGAAGATGATATCTGGCTGCTATTGCCAAGCGGCTCCGGGCAAGGCGTCTGGCCACCGACTTTCTCCGGGACAAAATCCGCTCTGCCCATATTTGGCCGTGTCGCCTGCCTATGGCAATTCCGCCCGGCTGGACGAAAGTCATGTTGCATCGCCGCATGTTTCCCTTTATCCGACGGGCGACTTCTTAAACGGCCTTGGAGGTGCTCATGCGGATCGACGCGATTTCCATTGGAAAGAATCCACCCGAAGATATCAACGTGATTGTGGAAGTGCCGGTCGGCGGCCATCCGATCAAGTACGAGATGGACAAGGAAGCCGGCACGCTGGTCGTCGATCGCTTCCTCTACACGCCGATGACTTATCCGGGCAATTACGGCTTCGTCCCGCACACGCTTTCCGATGACGGCGATCCGATCGACGTCTTGATCTGCAATACGCGGCCGCTGGTACCGGGCTGCGTCATCAATGTCCGGCCGATCGGCGTGATGATGATGGAAGACAATTCCGGCCAGGACGAAAAGATCATCGCGGTCCCGTCGGCTCACCTGACCAAGCGCTACGACAAGGTCCACGACTATACCGACCTGCCGGAAATCACGCTCAAGCAGATCGAGCACTTCTTCGAGCACTACAAGGATCTGGAGCCCGGCAAGTGGGTGAAGATCTTCGGCTGGAAGGATGCGGGCGTCGCCAAGCAGCTGATCCGCGAAGCGGTCGAGCGCGCCAAGGCGAAGAAGTAATTATGTTGCCGCGCCGGCGATCTCGGCGAGGCGCTTCTGTAGAACCTCCGGATCGGCGAGGCTCGATCCGGAGGATTTTTTTGCGCTGCGTGTCGCCGGAGACGAGGGAGATCCTGTTCCTGGCGATGCCGAAGGATTGGGCTAGCAGGGCGATTAGCGCCTGGTTCGCCTTGCCCTTTTCCGGCACGGCGCGCACCCGCACCTTGAGGTGCTCCTCGCCGTCGGCCGCCGTTTCCAAACCGTCGATCGCGTCTCGGCCGCCGTTCGGCGTCAGCCTCACCGTCAGGCGCGCATGGTCGCCGAAGCCAGCCAGAGCTCGCCGGCCCATGTCAGCGAATGAGCGCCGGCGCGATCGTCGTGTTCAGGAAGAGCTGGATGAAATAGAGGATGACAAGCACGACGAGCGGAGAAAGATCGACGCCGCCCATGTCCGGCAGGAAACGGCGGATCGGCCGGTAGAGCGGTTCGGTCAGCTGGTAGAGCGAGCGGCCGATCATGTTGATCGCCTGGTTGTTCACGTTGATCACGTTGAAGGCGTAGAGCCAGGAGAAGATCGCCGACGCGATGATCAGGAACCACGCGATATTTATGATGAAGTTCAAGGTACCGATGACAGCAATCATGCCAGTCTCCAAATCTATGTCGCCAGACATGTAGACATTGGGAACGAAACGAGCAAGTACGACGCTCGCACCCCGCGCCATCATGTTTAACGATGCGGGGCGTTATTATCCCCGGAGAGTGCTTCCGCCATGTCGGCCGTCCACACTGCGCACCGTTTCGCCGCCTTCCGGCATGTCGGCTACCGACGCTATTTCGTCTCGCGCTTCCTTGCCTATTTCGCCGTGCAGATCATGTCGGTCTCGGTCGGCTGGCAGATTTACGACCTGACGCGGGATCCTTTCGCGCTTGGCCTGATCGGCCTTTTCCAGTTCCTGCCGTCGCTTCTCCTCATCCTCGTCACCGGCAGCGTGGCGGATCGCTACAATCGCCGCGTCATAATGGGGCTCTGCATGCTCGTCGGCACGCTCTGCGCCGCGGCCTTGCTGGTGCTGACGGTCACCGGCTTGTTCGCGCCCTGGCCGGTCTATGCGATCCTCATCGTCTTCGGCATCGAGCGGGCCTTTCTGACGCCGGCCGCGCAATCGCTGGCGCCCAATCTCGTGCCGGTCGAGGATCTGCCGAATGCGATTGCCTGGAATTCGAGCTCCTGGCAGACGGCGACGATCGTCGGACCCGTGGCGGGTGGCCTGATCTACGGCCTGGGCCCGATGGTGCCCTATACCGTCAGCCTCTGCTTCTTCGCGGCTGCGGCGCTGATGGTGTTTGCCGTGCCGAAGCCCGCCCAGCGCTCGCCCGCCTCGGCGCAGAACTGGCAGACGATCACCGCCGGCTTCCGCTACATCAAGGCCGAGAAGGTCGTGCTCGGGGCGATCTCGCTCGACCTCTTCGCGGTGCTGCTCGGCGGCGCGGTGGCGCTGATGCCGGTTTTCGCGCGCGATATTCTGGTGCTCGGCCCATGGGGGCTGGGCCTGTTGCGCGCTGCCCCGGGCGTCGGCGCCGTCGGCATGGCCATCTGGCTCGCCGCCCACCCGATCTGCAATCGGGCAGGTCTCTCCATGTTCGTCGGCGTGGCGCTCTTCGGCCTAGCCACGATCGTCTTCGGCCTGTCGGCGACGCCGTGGATATCGATCGCCGCGCTCGTCGTCATGGGTGCGGCGGACATGATTTCGGTCTATGTGCGCGAAAGCCTGATCGCGCTCTGGACGCCGGACGAGCTGCGCGGCCGGGTGAATGCCGTCAACGCGGTATTTGTCGGCGCCTCCAACGAGCTTGGCGAGTTTCGCGCCGGCACTATGGCGGCCGGCTTCGGCGCCGTCTTTGCCGTCGTCTTCGGCGGGCTCGGCACGCTGCTGGTGTCGCTCATCTGGGCGACCGGTTTCCCGCAATTGCGCAGGATCGACAGGCTCGACGTGCCGGAGAGGCGCTCGACTGCATAATTTCGGCCGGCGCCGCGAAAATGCCAGAAACGGCCCCTCATCCCGCTGCCGCGACCTTCTCCCCGTGTTGACGGGGAGAAGGGGCGACGCCGCGCCGGCCCAAGTCCCCTCTCCCCGTCAAAACGGGGAGAGGGTTAGTCCTCGGGTTAAACCCGAGGAGAGGGGCATTCATCATCGGGCACACGAGGTCCCGCCGCTGTTTCGCCGCGCAAAAAGATCAGCTCGAGAAAATTCTCCATCCAGGTGCGCAAGGGGTGGTCGTGGATCATCCGGCCTTCGAGATGCGCCTTGCCCAATTGGGCGCCGGGCAGCACGAAGCGGTGGGCGCCGTGCACGACCCAGCGATGCATCATCGCGCGCGTCAGTTCGCCGTGGAACTGGATGCCCCAGGCGTTCTCGCCGTAGCGAAAGGCCTGGTTCGGATAGGTGTCGCCGGTCGCCAGCAGTTCGGCACCCTTCGGCAGATCGAAGCCTTCGCGGTGGAAGTGGTAGACCATGGCCGGCCAGTCGAGCAGCGCCTTGCCGGCCTCGGTGGCCTCAAGCGGATACCAGCCGATTTCGGTCATGCCCTCGTGATGGGGGGCGACCTTGCCGCCGAGATTGCGGGCGAGCATCTGGGCGCCAAGGCAGATGCCGAGATAGGGCTTGTTTTCGAGGAGCGGCACCGACAGCCAATCGATCTCGCGGCGAACGAATTCCTCCTCGTCATTGGCGCTCATCGGCCCGCCGAAGATGATCGTACCCGAATGACCCTCGAGCGTTGGCGGCAGCTCGTCGCCAAGCGCCGGGCGGCGGATATCGAGGGAAAAGCCCTTCTGCTCGAGAATATGGCCGACGCGGCCTGCGCTCGACCGCTCCTGGTGGAGGACGACGAGGATCGGTCTGTTGGCGTCGCAAGCTTCTCGCGGCATCGTCAGCTTTCCTGTTGTGCCTCGTTCTCCTCCTCAACCATGTCGATCTTGGCCGCTGCCTCCCGCCGTTTCAAGACCCGGTCGCGCCCGGAGACGCCAAGGAGATCGGCGATCCGCCAGATTGCGTGATCTTCCATTTCGCTGCGTGCGCCGTCGGCATAGACGATGTCCCACAGCATGCCGACGAGTTCGATGCGCTGGTCCTCGGAGAGGTGGCGCTTGATCTCGGAAGTGAAGCGGTAGAAGTCGATCGCCTCGCTTTCGGCGGTTTCGCCGGCCGCGACCAGCGCGTTGAGCGCAGCATCGTCGAGCCTGTAGTGCTCCTTGATGATCTTGCGCAACGTGCGGCGTTCCGACGAACGGATGGCGCCGTCCGCCTCCATCACCTGAAAACAGAGCCCGATGACCGCCACGCGCGGATCGTCCTTGTCGATTCGCGCACCCGTACCCGTCAGTTCTTCGAGAAACCCTCGAAACCGTTCAAACATGCCTATGCCCGCAACCCTTGAAACCAGAACTCAGAACAGCCGGAAGGTGGCCTTGCTGCCTTCTTCCACCACCCGCTCGCGCACGCCGGGATCGTCCGGCGGACGCCCGAAGAACGGTGCGGCCTCCTCGTCCGCGGCAGCGGCTTCCTCGCTCTTGGTGGGCGGAACCAAGGGTTCTTTCCGCTCGGGCACCTTTATCGGGGCAGGTGTCGGCGACGGGGGTTCCGCTTCCAGCACGGGAGGGCCTGCTTCAGGCTTGATCGCAGCCGGGGCCGCCGGCGCGATCGCCGGCTGGTCGGGTGCTACCGGAGGCAGGCTGCGGATGGCATCGTCGGGGCTGAGGCGACCGTCCTCGGTGGGGCCGGCAAGCGGCGACGGGGGTGCCTTCCATTCGAAGGCGTCGAGCCGGCCGCTGACCGGCGAGACCGGCAGCCAGGTCGGCGAGGTCACGCCATCGGCGGTCCAGGCCGGGTCGCGCGGGCTTCTGAGCGCCTGCGCCATCCAGTGGCGGATGCGGCCCTCGTCGCCGGTGTCGGCCTCTTCGATGTCGGCAAGCAGCAGGAAGATGCTCTCGCTCGGTGCCAGCCGGACGGCGGCTTCGGCCTTCTCCCGGGCAAGCGCCAGTTCGCGTGCCTCAAGAGCTGCATCGGCGACCGTTGCCAGGCTGACGGCATTGTTGCCGCGGAGCGTTTCCAGCCTTTTGGCGCGCTTCAGCCGGTCGACGGCGGAATCGCCGCCGCGCGCCCGGACGTAAAGCCGGGCCACGTCCGGATGCGGTTCCTGCTTCCAGATCTTTTCGAGGACAGAAGCGCCCTTGCGCAGATTGTCCTCGCGAAACAGCGCCTTGGCGGCGACGAGCGCCGCCGGCACCAGCCGATCGTCGAGCTTCAGTGCGGCGAGCGCGTCGTCGCGGGCGGCCTTCGGATCGGCCTCCAGCTTGCTCGTGGCCCGGGCGGTGAGCAGCACGGCCTTCTTGCGGTTCGCTTCCTTCTTGTCGAGAACATTGGCGGCGCGGCTCTGGTCGAGAAGGTGAATTGCCTCGTCCCACTCGCCCGCCTGGCTGCGCTGGTCGAGGGTCGCAAGTGTCGCCCAGGAAAGGTGCGGCGCCTTTTCGGCAGCCCGTTCGGCATATTGGCGGGCGGCCTCGTTGGCACCCAGCCGCTTGGCTTCGAGATAGAGCCCGCGCAGACCAAGCTCGCGTGTCTCCTCGTCGTCCGCCATCAGCTCGAACTTCTTGCGCGCATCGTCATATTTGCCTTCGATCAGCGCCGTCTGCGCCTCCAAGAGGTGGATGAGCGGCTCCTGGTCGACGCGGATCAGGCCGCGCGCGCGGCTGGCCATCTTGCGCGCCAGCGCGGCGTCGCCGGCGCCCGCTGCGATCAGGCCGGTCGAGAGCGCCTGGTAGCCGCGATCGCGCTTGCGGGCGCGGAAGTAGCGCGTCACCGTATAGGGCGACAGCCAGATCGTGCGGATCAGCCAAAGGACGATCAGGATCGCGGCGACGACCGAGATCAGGATGGTGGCGGCGCGCATCAGGCTCATTTCGATGCGCTGGCCCTGCCAGATCAGCGACAGCTCTCCCGGCCGATCCGCCAGCCAGGCAAAGCCGAGTGCGAGCGCAAGGACGAGCAGGATGAAGAACAATATCCGGACCATCTAGTCTTGTTTCCTCCCCTTAGCCTTGGGTGCCGTTTCGCGTCATGGTCGCCGCCACGGCCGCACCGATAGCGGTTTCGACGCGCAGTCGCCGGTCGAGCTTCTCTTTGAAATTCTGGCCCGCCGCTTTCGCCGCGTCAGGAAGGCCTTCCCATTCGAGCGAAGCGCCCTTGAGGTCGCCATTGTTGAGCTTATCTTCGATGCGGGCGATCATCGCCTCCGGCGTGTCTCCCTCGACGCTGCCGACCGGCCGGACGCGAATGCCGGACATGGCGCTCGAGATGAGCCGGGCAAAAATGCCTTCGTTCGGGTCCGGCTGGTGCAGGGCGTCGAGCATTGCGGTCGCCGTTGCCGGAAACGCCTCACGCAGATCCGTCCGTGTGGCGACGCCGGTCTTGGCGTCCTCGGCAAGCGCTTTCACCGCAGCGTCTTCAGGCGCGATGCTGCGCAACGCGTCGAGTTCGGCGAGGAACGGCCCGCCGCGATCGATTGCGGTCTTCAGCGCGGTGACGGCGACCGCTTTGGCCATTTCGATGTCGTTCACCGGCTCATTAAGCTTTTGCTCGGCCTGGTCGATGCGGCCGGCGAGTTCGGCCTTGGCGGTGTCCGCCGATTGCCGGGCGTCGGCGAGATCGGTTTTCAGCGCAGCGATTTCCTTGGTCAGGTTGGCGACCTCGGCCTGGAGCGCCGTCACATCGGGTGCGTTCGCCGCCGAGGGGGCCGCCTGTTCCAGCGCGGCGAGGCGGCTTTCCAGCGGAGCGAGGTCGACCGCCTCTGCCGCGGCCGTCGGCCGCGACCGGAGCTCGGCCTTGATCGCCTCGATTTCACCCGTCAGGTTCTGCTCGACCGATCCGTTGCCGCGATCCGGCCCCGGTGCCGGTACATAGCCGGCATATTGCAAGACGCCGGCGCCGAGAAGCGCGACGAGGCCGCCAAGGATGCCGGCGGCAAGCGCCCCGGCGCTCGTCCCCTGCCTTCTCTTCGGTTCGGCTGTCGCGCCGCTGCTCAGATGCGGGGGCTCCTCG
Source organism: Sinorhizobium sp. CCBAU 05631 (assembly GCF_002288505.1). NCBI lineage: Bacteria > Pseudomonadati > Pseudomonadota > Alphaproteobacteria > Hyphomicrobiales > Rhizobiaceae > Sinorhizobium > Sinorhizobium sp. CCBAU 05631. The sequence goes on along the minus strand of NZ_CP023063.1, from coordinate 3,377,588 downwards.
TCGAAAGCGGCGGCAGCCGCGTTGGCGCGTTCCTCCTCGGTTTCCGCTTTCCGTTCGGCCTCTTCTTCTACGGCCTTCTCCGCTTCGACGTCGTCCGCCGCAGGTCCGGTCGCGTCCGGGGCCGTTGTCGCCGAGATCTCCGCCGGCTCGTCGGTCACCGGCTCCCGGCTGGCGATCGATTCCGTCTCTTCGGTGACGGTTCTCTCCGCCTCCAGGTCGATCGTCAGCGGTTCCTTTTCCGGTTGCGAGCGGCGCGGCGGCTTCTCCGATACCATAGTGACCTCTTACCGTTCTGTCGGGCTCTGAAAGCCAAACCTAGTCAGGGAAGCGCAACAGGGAAAGTCCCCGGGCCTCGTTTTTGCGGCATTTGGCTTAGATGAGCTGACCGACGGCGGGAAGCCAGCGGAAAATCGTCGCTGCCTTTGCTGATCCCGCCTCAAAGGATCTTCAGCAGGCTTTCCTCGTCGGGCGCAGGTGCCACTTCTGCTGCAGCGCCGCTGGGCAGCGCCTCTTTGACAGTGGCGCTGAGGCAGAGGTAACGTGTGGAAAAGTCGGCGCAATCAACGCCGCTGTCGCGCATCAGCGCGGCAAGCCGCCGAGCCGTTTCGCGTGAGTAGAGCAGCACCGCGTCGAACGGGCCGGAGCGGGTGAGGGCCGGCAGCGTTTCCAGCGGATGGTCGACAGGAATCATGCGGTAGCATTCGACGGTCACGTGATCGATCGCCCGCTGACGAAGCGAATGTTCGAAGCCATCGGCGCGCGGCAAGCCGGCGAAATAAAGCAGAGATCCGGTTCCGGGGCCAAGAAAGCCGGCAACCGTTTCCGCCAGCGCTTCGCCGGTTCCCACGCCGACCCGGACGTCAGTGAAGCCGAGATCGGTGGCGACGGCCGCCGTCGCCGCACCGACGGCGAAAAGCGGCGTCGATAGATGCGCTTGAAGTGCGGGACCGAGCTCGGCCAGAACACGGATCGCCTCGGCGCTGGTCACGGCAATCGCGTCATGGGGCCGCTCGAAGCCGGTGCGGAGCGCGGCGACAAAATGCTGCGCCTGAATCAGCGGCAGGACGGTGGGCTGGTGTCCCATCGCTTCGAGCTTCAGCGCCGTTCGTTCGGCTGCCGGGCGAGGACGGGTGACGAGCACGCGCATCGGTCAGGTCCAGCTCGAAAAGAACCCCGGTCCGGCCTTGGCACGGATCTGTTCGCCGGCCTTGCGCCCAAGTTCCGCCGCCCCCGCAGCCTTGCCGTCGATTTCGACGCGATGCGAGGTGGCGCCGTCGGGCGTCAGGATCATGCCAAAGAAGCGGATATGGGCGCCGTCCGACTGCGCGTAGCCGGCAATCGGCGTGCGGCAGGAGCCGTCGAGCGACGCCAGGAAGCCGCGCTCGCAGGCGACCGCCTCATGGGTGCGCGCGTCGTCGATTGCGGCAAGCAGCGTATTTACCCGGTCGTCGCCGACGCGGCTTTCGATGCAGATCGCGCCCTGGGCCGGGGCCGGCGGAAACGCCTCAGGATCGAGCAGTTCGGTCGGCACGTCGGTCATGCCGAGCCGCTTCAGCCCGGCATAGGCGAGCAGCGTGCCGTCGACCTGGCCTTCGGTGAGCTTGCGCAGCCGCGTCTCGACCTGGCCGCGATAGGTGATGACGTTGATGTCGGGCCTCAGTCGCCGGATCAGCGCCTGGCGGCGCAGCGACGACGAGCCGACGGTGGCGCCCTCGGGCAGATCCACAAGCTTCGGGGCTGTTCGCCCGACGAAGGCATCGCGGATATCCTCGCGCGGCAGGAAGGCGGAGAGACACAGCCCGTCGGGCAGCTTCGTAGGCATGTCCTTCGACGAATGGACGGCGAAGTCGAGATCGCCAGACAGAAGCTGCTGCTCGAGCTCCTCGGTGAACAGGCCCTTGCCGCCGATCTCGGCGAGCGGCCGGTCGGTGATGCGATCGCCCTTCGTCGACAGCACGACGACTTCGAACATTTCCGGCGGCAGGCCATGGGCGGCGGCCAGGCGGTCGCGCGTCTCATGAGTCTGGGCGAGCGCCAGCGGGCTGCCGCGCGTGCCGATGCGGAAAGGTTTTGTTTGCATCCTTGGCCATCCGTTGTTACTGCAGGTTTCCTTCGATCGGAAACGATCTGAGGAAAAACCATGCAGCACTTCAAAGCGTTACAGCGTCCTTTGTGCCTCTGAAAGACGCACTGCGCTGTAGGAGTTCCGTGTACCCACCTTTATGGGTGACCGCAATCTTTGAGTATACCACGTCATGTCCCCGCCCTTGCGCATCCTCGGGATTGAGACAAGCTGCGACGAAACCGCGGCTTCCGTCGTGCTGCGCGACGAGGAGGGCGGCGGCCGGATTCTTGGCGACGTGGTGCTGAGCCAGCTTGAAGAGCACAGCGCCTATGGCGGCGTCGTGCCGGAGATCGCCGCGCGCGCCCATGTCGAGGCGCTCGATGCGCTGATCGAGGAAGCGTTGCTGCGGGCCGGGGTGACGCTCACGGACATCGACGCGATCGCTGCGACGAGCGGTCCCGGCCTGATCGGCGGCCTGATCGTCGGGCTGATGACCGGCAAGGCGATCGCCCGGGCGACCGGCAAGCCGCTCTACGCCATCAACCATCTCGAAGGCCACGCGCTGACGGCGCGGCTGACGGACGGACTTGCCTTTCCCTATCTGATGCTGATCGTCTCGGGCGGCCACACGCAACTGATTCTGGTCAAGGGCGTCGGCGACTACGAGCGCTGGGGCACGACCATCGACGACGCGCTCGGCGAGGCCTTCGACAAGACGGCGAAGCTGCTCGGCCTTCCCTATCCGGGCGGGCCTGCGGTGGAACGGGCGGCCCGAAACGGCAATCCCGAGCGCTTCGACTTCCCCCGGCCGCTCGTCGGCGATGCCCGGCTCGACTTCTCCTTTTCCGGCCTGAAGACGGCGGTGCGGCAGGCAGCGCAATCGCTGGAGCCGGTCACCGAACAGGATATCGCCGACATCTGCGCCTCGTTCCAGCGGGCCATTGCGCGGACGCTGAAGGATCGCGTCGGCCGCGGGCTGAAGCGGTTCAAGGGCGAATATCCATCGGTCGATCGGCCGGCGCTGGTCGTTGCCGGGGGCGTGGCCGCCAACCAGACGCTCCGGCAAACGCTGCAGGCGCTCTGCGACACGCACGGCTTCCGCTTCGTCGCGCCGCCGCTTCAGCTTTGCACGGACAATGCGGCGATGATCGCCTGGGCAGGCGCCGAGCGGCTGGCGGCGGGGCTGCCGGCCGACGGGCTCGATGTCGCGCCACGTTCGCGCTGGCCGCTCGACAGCGAGGCCCGGGCTTTGATCGGCTCCGGAAAACGCGGCGCCAAGGCATGACGGACAGAAGATGAGTGCTAACCAAACGATCGTGCCAAAGATCGCCGTCGTCGGCGCGGGCGCCTTCGGCACGGCCCTTGCGGCTGTTGCGGCGGCAAAGGCCAATGCGGACGTGACGCTGCTTTCGCGCCGCGAGGAAGTGGCGGCGGAATGCCGTCTGACCGGCCGCAACGAAAGGGCTTTGCCGGGCATCGCGCTTCCCGCTGGGCTTGGCTTTTCCGCCGATGCCGCGGCGCTGGCGGGAGCCGATATCGTGCTCTTTGCCATGCCGTCGCAGGAACACAGGACCGCGGCGCAGACCTACGGCGCGGCGATCGGCGCCGATGCGACGATCGTCACCTGCGCCAAGGGCATGGAGCAATCGACCGGCCGGCTGCTGACCGAGTTGCTTGCAGACGAATTGCCGGGCCACAGGATCGGCGTCCTTTCCGGGCCAGGCTTCGCCGCCGACATCGCCAAAGGCCTGCCGACGGCGATGGTCGTCGCCGCTCCCGACATGGCAATTGCGACGCAACTGGCCGAAGCACTGTCCGGACCGACCTTCCGGCTCTACCCGTCGACCGACCGCATCGGCGTCCAGCTCGGCGGCGCGCTCAAGAACGTGCTGGCGATTGCCTGCGGCATCGTCGAAGGGGCGGGCCTCGGCGATTCCGCCCGCGCGGCGCTGATCTCCCGCGGCCTTGCGGAAATGTCGCGCTTCATCGCCGCACGCGGCGGCGAGGCCGATACGGTGCGCGGCCTGTCGGGCCTCGGCGACCTGGTGCTGACGGCGACCAGCCACCAGTCCCGCAACCTGCGCTTCGGCATAGCACTCGGCAAGAACGGCCGTGCCGACGGCAGCGGCGGCGAGCTCGTCGAGGGCGCCTTTGCCGCGTCGGTGGCGGGGCGCGTGGCACAGGACCTCGGCATCGAGATGCCGATCACCGAAGCCGTCGCCGCCATCATCGACGGCAGGCTCGATGTGCGCACTGCTCTCGAACAATTGATGTCGCGGCCGATCACCCAGGAGTGACCGGCCCGCGCATTCTCATAGGAGGAACCATGCTCTTCGCACTGCTCTGCACGGATAAGCCGGGCGCCCTGCAATTGAGGCTCGACACGCGGCCCGACCATCTCGCCTATCTCAACGACCTCAACGCGAAGGGCGTCCTGAAAATCGCCGGCCCCTTTCTCGGCGCCGACGGCAAGCCGACGGGAAGCCTGGTGATCGTCAAGGCCGAGACGATCGAAGAAGCTGAGGAGATCGCCGCGGCCGATCCCTATGCCAAGGCGGGCCTCTTCGCCAATGTCGAGATCAAGGCCTACAACTGGGTCTTCAACAATCCGGACGCGTGAGGGAGCGATGGCCCACTGGCTCTATAAATCCGAACCCAACAAATGGTCCTGGCAGATGCAGAAGGATGCCGGCGAGAAGGGCACCGAATGGACGGGCGTGCGCAACTATCTGGCGCGCAACAACATGCGGGCGATGAAAATCGGCGACAAGGGCTTCTTCTATCATTCCAACGAGGGGCTGGAGATCGTCGGCATCACCGAGGTCTGCGCCCTTTCGCATCCGGACTCCACCGCTGACGGCGATGCCCGCTGGGACTGCGTCGACATCCGCGCCGTGATCGACATGCCACGTCCGGTCTCCTTGAAGGAAATCAAGGAAAACCCGAAACTCGCCAAGATGTCGCTGGTGACCTCGATGCGCCTCTCCGTCCAGCCGGTGACCGAGGACGAGTGGATCGAGGTCTGCCGCATGGGTGGGCTCGACAACCCGCCGAAGTAATTGCTCTCGGCGCACGCCCCCCCGAGTCTCCAATCTTGAAAACGGATCCGGAAAGCTTCATCCGCGCCAATACCGGCATTCTCTCGCCGCCGCATGTACCGGAGATCCGGCTGCATCTGGCGAGCGAAGCGCATGACCTGTGGCTGAAGACCGAGGAGGAACTGGAGGCGATCGGCCTGCCGCCGCCCTTCTGGGCCTTTGCCTGGGCGGGCGGGCAGGGTCTCGCCCGCTATGTCCTCGATCATCCGGAGGTGGTGCGCGGCCGCCGCGTCGTCGATTTCGCCTCCGGCTCCGGTCTCGTGGCGATTGCCGCCATGCTGGCCGGCGCCGCCGAGGTTCTCGCCGTTGATATCGATCCCTGGGCCGAAACGGCCGTGCGGCTCAATGCGGATCTGAATGGCGTTGAAGTGAGGTTTCTCGGCGAGGACATCATCGGCCGCGAGTGTGAGGCCGACGTCTATCTCGCCGGCGACGTCTTTTACGACAAGGGCTTTGCCGATCTGCTGCAGCCTTGGTTCGAGGCGCTCGGGAGCGCCGGTGCCGCGGTTATCGTCGGTGATCCGGGCCGCGCCTATTGCCCGCGCGAGCGGCTGGCGGCGCTTGCGACCTATGAGGTGCCGGTCACCAGGGCGCTCGAGGACAGCGAGGTGAAGCGGACCACGGTTTGGCGGTTTGGGGCCGCCGACACGAACGTTGGAGCGTGATTGGATCCTTACCGTCAGCGCGCGCGGTAGTCGTCGCGGGCGACCGGGATTCACCCCCCTCTGCCCTGCCGGGCATCTCCCCCACAAGGAGGGAGATCAGCCAGAAGCACAGATGCTGCCCCGCCGCTCCGCCGAAGTTGCCGACTCCGGCCGTAAACCCGCAACGGCGCTGATCGGGCGAGACATCGCCGCTTGCCAATCTCCTCCTTGTGGGGGAGATGCCCGGCAGGGCAGAGGGGGTATTAGCACCGCTTCCTGATTTTGGCGCTTTCCTACCCTTCACATCGCTCTACGGCCGGACGACACACACACCGTGCTCCCAGGCGCAGGCGCTGGCATTGGTCTGCGGCGAGACGACGATGATTTTCGGGCGCTCGGCCGGCGGGGCGGCCTCAAGGTTATCCCCGGCGACATAGGAATAGCTGCCGGTCTGGCTGAAATAGATGCCGGTGCCCACATCCTCATAGGCTGAAAGATTGCCGGCATAGGTGCCGAGGCCGGGGATATCGGAGGGGAAATCATAGCCGCCGTCGATGTCGCCGCTATAGCGGCCGACGCCGTAGCCCCTTCCGTCAATGACGATCCAGGGGCCTCGATTGCGATCACGCCGCACGAAGTGCGGGGGCCAGTGCTTGCGTCGGACATGGCGGGTGCGGGTCTGAACGTCGCGGAGGCCGCCCGTCTCGAAGGACGAGAAATCATCGATGCTGGAATTGACGGAGCGGTGGCGCCGATGGCCGGCGAAATGGCGGAGGTGCCGCGCCTTGCGCCAGGCGCGGTGCGGCGGGCGATCCTTGAGCCGGACATGCCGCACGCGCGTCTCCACGTCCTGGAGGCCCCTGTCGCTCCCGGCGCTCGCAGGCAGGCCGGCGGGGATTGCCAAGGCCAGGGCCAGGAGTAGAACTTTGGTCGCGTGGACCGCGCGCAACAGATTCATTCTGCCATGCCCCTCGGATGCGGTTAACGAACTCTTAACCGCATCCTGATGTAAGCGCTGCCAAATGTCACGAATTTGATTGGCTTTTTCCGGCCTTATCGTTAACGGCGGGATGTCTCCGGCAGACCGGAAAATGCCGCTTTTCGTCTAATCGATTTTATTTATTTTGCACTGCAAACATACTTGTCGTTAAGCAATATGGTGATTAAAGGTCCGAATGACTGAATTGCGCACAATCGGGTGCGATACCGGATTATAAGTCTAGTTAAAGGGCGAGAAATCCGGTCATTTCGTGAGGTTCCGATGACGGATGTCACAAGAAGCCGGCCGCTCTCGCCGCATCTTCAAATCTACAAACCAATTCCCACCATGGTCATGTCGATCATGCACCGCATCACCGGCGGCGCACTGTATTTCGGCACGGTCCTAGTGGCCTGGTGGTTGATCGCCGCCGCCTCGGGTGCGGCCTATTACGATTGGGTGAACTGGCTGTTCGGCACGCTGATCGGCAAGCTCGTGCTGTTCGGCTACACCTGGGCGCTGATGCACCACATGCTGGGCGGCCTGCGCCATCTCGTCTGGGACCTCGGCTACGGCTACGAAAAGCACTTCGCGACGAAGATGGCCAAGGCGACGCTCGCCGGATCGGTGACGCTGACGCTCGTCATCTGGATCATCGCTTCTCTGCTTCGCTGACAGGGGAAACACCATGGATATGCGCACACCCCTCGGCAAGGTTCGCGGCCTCGGCTCGGCCAAGGAAGGCACGGACCACTTCTGGCGCCAGCGCCTGACGGCCGTTTCCAACATTCCGCTGTTGATCTTCTTCGTTTTCTTCGTCGCCCGCTACGCCGGCGCGCCGCATGCAGAGCTCCTCGCGGCGCTCTCCAATCCCTTCGTCGCGGTGATCCTAGGTCTCGTCGTGACCTCGGCGCTCATCCACATGCGGATCGGCATGCAGGTCATTATCGAGGATTATGTTCATGCGGAGGGCGTCAAGATTGCGCTTCTCATGCTCAATACATTCTTTGCGATCCTGATCGGCGGGCTCTGTCTTTTCGCCATCCTGAAGATCGCTTTCGCAGGATAACTCGCCATGGCATCGATCAGTTCACCGGCTGCAAGCGGCAAAGCCTATCAATATGTCGATCACGCCTTCGACGTCGTCGTCGTCGGCGCCGGCGGGGCGGGCCTGCGCGCCACCCTCGGCATGGCCGAACAGGGCCTCAAGACCGCCTGCATCACCAAGGTCTTCCCGACGCGCTCCCACACGGTTGCAGCACAGGGCGGCATCGCCGCCTCGCTGCAGAACATGACGCCGGACAGCTGGCAGTGGCATCTCTACGACACCGTCAAGGGCTCCGATTGGCTCGGCGACGTCGACGCCATGCAGTACCTGACCATGGAGGCGCCGAAGGCGGTCTACGAGCTCGAGCACTACGGAGTGCCGTTCTCGCGCAACGAGGAAGGCAAGATCTATCAGCGGCCGTTCGGCGGCCATATGCAGAATTATGGCGAAGGTCCCCCGGTGCAGCGGACCTGCGCAGTCGCCGACCGCACCGGCCATGCGATCCTGCACACGCTCTACGGCCAGTCGCTCAGGAACAACGCCGAATTCTTCATCGAATATTTCGCCATGGACCTGATCATGGCCGAGGACGGCCGCTGCACCGGCGTCGTCGCCTGGAATCTGGACGACGGCACCATCCATCGCTTCGCCGCGAAGATGGTGGTGTTGGCGACCGGCGGTTACGGCCGCGCCTATTTCTCGGCGACCTCGGCGCACACCTGCACCGGCGACGGCGGCGGCATGATCGCCCGCGCCGGCCTGCCGCTGCAGGACATGGAGTTCGTGCAGTTCCACCCGACCGGCATCTACGGTTCGGGCTGTCTGATCACCGAAGGGGCGCGCGGCGAGGGCGGCTATCTCGTCAACTCGGAAGGCGAGCGCTTCATGGAGCGTTACGCTCCGTCGGCCAAGGACCTCGCCTCGCGCGACGTCGTCTCGCGCTGCATGACGCTGGAAATCCGCGAAGGCCGCGGCGTCGGCAAGAACAAGGATCACATCTTCCTGCACCTCGACCATCTCGATCCGGCGGTGCTGCACGAGCGGCTGCCGGGCATCTCGGAATCGGCGAAGATCTTCGCCGGCGTCGACGTCACCCGCGAGCCGATCCCGGTGCTGCCGACCGTTCACTACAACATGGGCGGCATCCCGACCAACTACTGGGGCGAGGTGCTGAACGCCGACGCTCAGAACCCCGGGCGCATCGCGCCCGGCCTGATGGCGGTCGGGGAAGCCGGCTGCGCCTCCGTGCATGGCGCCAACCGGCTGGGCTCCAACTCGTTGATCGACCTCGTCGTCTTCGGCCGCGCCGCGGCGATCCGCGCCGGCCAGATCATCGACCGCCAGGAATCGATCCCGGCGCTTGATGCGGCCGCCTGCGATCGCATCGTCGAGCGCTTCGACCGGCTGCGCCATGCCAAAGGCGGTACGCCGACGGCGGTGCTGCGCGACAAGATGCAGCGCGCCATGCAGGAAGACGCGGCCGTCTTCCGTACCCAGGAATCGCTCGAATCCGGCTGCCGGCGGCTATCGGAAATCTGGAAGGAACTTTCCGACATCAAGGTCACCGACCGCTCGATGATCTGGAATTCCGATCTCGTCGAGACGCTAGAGCTCGAGAACCTGATGGCGAACGCTATCACCACGGTCTACGGCGCCGAAGCGCGCAAGGAAAGCCGCGGCGCACACGCCCGCGAGGACTACAAGGATGGTCCGCTCGGCGGCCGCGACGACATGAACTGGCGCAAGCATACGCTGGCCTGGGTCAACGACGCCGGCGACGTCCGGCTCGAGTATCGTCCGGTGCACACCGAGCTGATCGCCGACGGCATCGATCCGAAAAAGATCGAGCCGAAGGCGCGGGTATACTGATCTCGAGGACTAAGGCACATGGTTGAACTCGCTCTCCCGAAGAACTCGCAGGTTAATGAAGGCAAGGTCTGGCCGAAGCCGGTCGGCGCAACCAATCTGCGCGAGTACCGCGTCTATCGCTGGAACCCGGACGACGGCAAGAACCCGCGCATCGACACCTATTACATCGACATCGACGACTGCGGCCCGATGGTCCTGGACGGGCTGCTGTACATCAAGAACAAGATCGATCCGACGCTGACGCTGCGGCGCTCCTGCCGCGAGGGTATCTGCGGCTCCTGTGCGATGAATATCGACGGCACTAACACGCTCGCCTGCACCAAGGGCATGGAGGAGATCAAGGGCACGGTGAAGATCTACCCGCTACCGCACATGCCGGTGGTCAAGGACCTGGTGCCGGATCTCACCAATTTCTACGCCCAGCACCGCTCGATCGAGCCCTGGCTGAAGACAGTGTCACCGACGCCTGCCAAGGAATGGCGGCAGAGCCACGAGGACCGCCAGAAGCTCGACGGGCTCTACGAGTGCATCCTCTGCGCCTGCTGCTCGACCTCCTGTCCGAGCTACTGGTGGAACGGCGACCGCTATCTCGGTCCCGCCGTTCTCTTGCAGGCCTATCGTTGGCTGATCGACTCCAGAGACGAGGCGACCGGCGAGCGGCTCGACAATCTCGAGGATCCTTTCCGTCTTTACCGCTGTCACACGATCATGAACTGCGCCCAAGCCTGTCCCAAGGGGCTGAATCCGGCCAGGGCGATCGGCGAGATCAAGAAGATGCTGGTCGAGCGGCGGTTCTAAAGCGTCCCGGGCTCAAAATCATCGAAATTGGACGGCGGGCAGAGGGCCCGCCGTCTTGCTTTTCACAACTCTCGCATCGACGTGTCGGTAAGTGAATTGAAAGCCGCCGCGAGGCGCATAGGTATTAGAGGGTGGAGGGTCGCTGATGCTTCTCGCTCGCCTGCTTGTCGCACTTGCCGTAAGCTGTCTCCTGCCGTCGGCGCGAGCAGCCGAGCCGCAACATGCGATCCTCGCCGGCGGCTGTTTCTGGTGCGTCGAGAGCGATTTCGATGACGTGCCGGGCGTTGTCGAGACGATTTCCGGCTATGCCGGCGGCAGGAGCGAAAATCCGACCTATCAAGATTATGCGAAGGGCGGCCACCGCGAGGTGGTGCGGATCAAGTTCGATCCCGACAAGGTCTCCTATGCGGAACTCGTCGGCGTGCTGTTCCGCACGACCGACCCGACCGATGGCGGCGGCCAGTTCTGTGATCGCGGCTTCTCCTATTCGACGGCGATCTACGCGCTCGATGAGCAGCAGGCGATGCAGGCGAAGGCCGAGAAAATCAAGGCCGAGGCGGAACTCGGCAGGCCGATCGTGACGCCCGTCGAGGGCCCCGCGAAGTTCTGGCCGGCCGAAGACTACCACCAGGATTTCGCGACGCGGAATCCGATCCGCTACTGGTATTACCGCAATGGCTGCGGCCGCAACCGGGCGGTCGAGGCCCTTTGGGGTGAGCGGGCCTATGCCGGCGTCAGCCATTAAGCTTTCGCCGCAAGCGTTTCCATCGTGCAACAGCCAAGGCCGAAACGTGGTGCCTTGATCTCACGGGTGGATTTGCTGTAATTCGGCCTTTATTATCGCATTGCATCATCGTTCGAGGACAATATAGGGGGTAAAGACATGCGGGTTTTTCATGCGGCGGCGGGGCTTGTTATTGTGCTTGCGCTGACCGGATGCCAGCGGACATCCTTTGGCGGCTTCGGTTCCCAGGATGTTTCTGCCGCGCCTGCTCCCCTGCAAGCGCAGCCGGTGCCGTCGGTCTCGGCGGGCCAGCTGCCCGATCCGACGACGAGCACCTCGCAATTCCCTAGCGCTCCGACAGGCACCCCGGCCGGCGCGCCCGCGGGCACGCAGGTGGCCGCCGCCACCAACGCCCTCGACGTGACGAAGGAATCCATGGTCGGCAACTGGCGCGTTTCGAGCGCCGGCAGTTCCTGCGACATGTTCCTGACGCTGACCAATCTCGGCAGCGGCTCGCGCGGCGGCACGCGCGGCTGCGCCGGCGAACTGACGGCGATGGGATCGTGGGAAGTGGCCGGTAAGCAGGTCGTGCTCAAGGATCGCAGCGGCAATCCGATCGCCCGCCTCTACAAGACCGCCGATTCGCGCTTCGACGGCTCGACCAATGGCGGCCAGCCGGTCAGCCTCAGCCGCTGACCTATTCTCGGTCCGGCTTTCCGGACCTCGAGACGGCCTGTCGTCGGGGTGGGGCTTCCGCCTGCAGCCTTAAGTCTCACCTCCCAAAACAGCCCCTGGTCTATCCAGGTGCACCGTGCTCAATCCTGACGACAGTATTCTCCACAGACTCGAAGCGCTCGTTGCGGGCGGAGAGCGGCAGCGTGACCCGGCGCAATTTGCAATCGCAAGACGGCTCGACCATCTGACCGCGGAGCTCATGGCCAGCCGGCCGTCGCGCAAGGCGAACGCGCTCGGCTGGCTGTTCGCGGCCCGCAAGAAGGACCAGGCGCCGGTCAAGGGTCTCTACATCCATGGCGGCGTCGGCCGCGGCAAGACCATGCTGATGGACATGTTCTTCGACGCGGTGCCGATACAGCGCAAGCGGCGCGCCCATTTCCACGAGTTCATGGCGGATGTGCACGAGCGCATCTACAAGCACCGGCAGAGGCTGAAGAACGGCGAGACCAAGCAGGCCGATCCGATCCCGCCGGTCGCTTCCGAGCTCTTTGCCGAGGCGCGGCTCCTGTGTTTCGACGAATTCTCGGTGACCGACATTGCCGATGCGATGATCCTCGGACGCCTCTTCGGCGAACTCTTCGCAAAGGGCTGCGTGCTCGTCGCGACCTCGAACGTGGAGCCTTCCGAGCTTTATCGCGACGGGCTCAACCGCGGGCTGTTTCTGCCTTTCATCGATCTCCTGAAGGCCCATGCGGAACTCATTTCGCTCGACACGGACACCGACTATCGCCTGCGCAAGACGGACGGAAATCCCGTCTGGCTGTCGCCGCTCGGACCGGAAGCGGAAGCCGCGATGGATCGCGCCTGGTATGTCGCGACCAACGGCGCGCCCGCCGGGCCGGCGGAGATCGGCCGGAAGGGGCGGATGATCCGCGTGCCGGATGCGGTCGGCGACTGTGCCCGCTTCACCTTTGCCGATCTCTGCGCCCAGCCGCTCGGCGCGGCCGACTATCTTGCCATCCTCTCGCACTACAGGACGATCTTCCTCGACCACGTTCCGCATCTCGGGCCGCATATGCGCAACGAGACGAAGCGCTTCATCATGCTCGTCGACGCGCTCTACGACCAGGGCGCCCGTCTCTTCGCCTCCGCCGCTGCCGAACCGGAACGGCTGCTGATCGCCAAGAAGGGCATTGAAGGCTTCGAATTCGACCGGACGGTTTCCCGTCTGATCGAGATGCAAAGCGAGGAATATGCCGCGCAACATACTGAAAACACGGCCTTTCCATGACGTAACGATGACTGACAATCTTACCTTTACGTAAGAATTTTTTGATCTAACCGATTGAATTTGCTCTATCAGAAACTATGGATTGATATTTTGCCATTTGCCGTTTAAGGGCTTTCCGCGAGGGTTTGGCGTTTGCCGCGTTTCAGGCCTCGATCATGGATCACAAAGGAAGCACTTTCATGGCGCGCAACAAGATCGCACTTATTGGTTCAGGGATGATTGGTGGCACGCTGGCGCATCTCGCCGGCCTGAAAGAATTGGGTGACATCGTTCTGTTCGATATCGCCGACGGCATCCCCCAGGGTAAGGGCCTCGACATCGCCCAGTCCTCGCCGGTCGAAGGTTTCGACGCATCCCTGACGGGCGCAAGCGACTATGCGGCGATCGAAGGTGCCGACGTCTGCATCGTCACCGCCGGCGTTCCGCGCAAGCCCGGCATGAGCCGCGACGACCTGCTCGGCATCAACCTGAAGGTCATGGAACAGGTCGGCGCCGGCATCAAGAAATATGCTCCGAACGCCTTCGTCATCTGCATCACCAACCCGCTCGACGCCATGGTCTGGGCGCTGCAAAAGTTCTCCGAGCTGCCGAAGAACAAGGTCGTCGGCATGGCCGGCGTGCTCGACTCCTCGCGCTTCCGGCTCTTCCTTGCCCAGGAATTCAACGTTTCGGTTCAGGATATCACCGCCTTCGTTCTCGGCGGCCATGGCGACACGATGGTGCCGCTCGCCCGCTATTCGACCGTTGCCGGCATTCCGCTGACCGACCTCGTGCAGATGGGCTGGGTCACCAAGGACCGTCTGGAAGAAATCATCCAGCGCACCCGTGACGGCGGCGCTGAGATCGTCGGCCTTCTGAAGACCGGCTCGGCCTATTACGCTCCGGCCGCTTCCGCGATCGAAATGGCCGAAGCCTACCTCAAGGACAAGAAGCGCGTGCTCCCCTGCGCGGCGCATCTATCCGGCCAGTACGGCGTCAAGGACATGTATGTCGGCGTGCCGACGGTCATCGGCGCCGGCGGCGTCGAGCGCATCATCGAGATCGACCTCAACAAGGGCGAGAAGGAAGCCTTCGACAAGTCGGTCGCCGCCGTCGCCGGGCTTTGCGAAGCCTGCATCGGCATCGCGCCCAGCCTGAAGCAATAATCGCCTCACGTCGGGCGGACATCCAGATCCGCTCGGCCTCCTCTTTGTTTTTGCCGCATTGGTGCGTAGGTGCCCCACCTGCCCGCACAATGCTCCCAGACAGGAAAACAACCATGAACATTCATGAGTATCAGGCCAAGGCTCTCCTGAAGAGCTATGGCGCGCCGGTCGCGGAAGGTGTCGCGATCTTCTCCGCCGACGAGGCTGAGGCCGCTGCCAAGTCGCTCCCGGGCCCGCTTTACGTGGTCAAGAGCCAGATCCATGCCGGCGGTCGCGGCAAGGGCAAGTTCAAGGAACTTTCCGCCGACGCCAAGGGCGGCGTGCGTCTCGCCTTCTCGGTCGATGAAGCCAAGGCTCATGCCAAGGAAATGATCGGCAACACGCTCGTCACTGCGCAGACCGGTGCTGCCGGCAAGCAGGTGAACCGCCTCTACATCGAGGACGGCGCCGACATCGATCGCGAACTCTATCTTTCGCTGCTCGTCGACCGCTCGGTCGGCCAGATCGCCTTCGTCGTTTCGACGGAAGGCGGCATGGACATCGAGGCTGTTGCGCACGACACGCCGGAAAAGATCGTCAACGTCGCGATCAACCCGGAAGCTGGCGTCACCGCCGCCGATCTCGCCAAGCTCACCTCGGCCCTGAAGCTCGAAGGCGAAGCCAAGGCTGACGCCGAAAAGCTCTTCCCGATCCTTTACAAGGCCTTTGTCGAGAAGGACATGAGCCTGCTCGAGATCAACCCGCTGATCGTCATGAAGAACGGCCGCATGCGCGTTCTCGATGCCAAGGTCTCTTTCGACGGCAACGCCCTGTTCCGCCACGACGACATCAAGGCGCTGCGCGACGAAACCGAAGAAGACGCCAAGGAAATCGAGGCCTCCAAGTGGGATCTCGCCTATGTCGCGCTCGACGGCAACATCGGCTGCATGGTCAACGGCGCGGGTCTCGCCATGGCGACGATGGACATCATCAAGCTTTACGGCAAGGAGCCGGCGAACTTCTGCGACGTCGGCGGTGGCGCCGGCAAGGAGAAGGTCGCGGCAGCCTTCAAGATCATCACGGCCGACCCGAAGGTCGAGGGCATCCTCGTCAACATCTTCGGCGGCATCATGAAGTGCGATGTCATCGCTGAAGGTGTCGTTGCGGCCGTGCAGGAAGTCGGCCTCAAGGTTCCGCTGGTTGTTCGTCTCGAAGGCACGAATGTCGAGCTTGGCAAGAAGATCCTGAACGAATCCGGCCTGGCGATCACCGCCGCCGACGATCTGGATGACGCTGCCAAGAAGATCGTCGCTGCGATCAACGGCTAACTGAAGGACCAGACCTCATGTCGATTCTCGTCAATAAGAACACCAAGGTCCTCGTTCAGGGCCTGACCGGCAAGACCGGCACCTTCCATACCGAACAGGCGCTTGCCTATTACGGCACGCAGATGGTCGGCGGCATTCACCCGAAGAAGGGCGGCGAAACCTGGACCGGCTCCAAGGGCGAAACCCTGCCGATCTTCACCTCGGTTGCCGAAGGCCGTGAAAAGACCGGTGCGGACGCATCCGTGATCTATGTTCCGCCGGCAGGCGCCGCGGACGCGATCATCGAGGCGATTGATGCGGAAATCCCGTTCATCACCTGCATTACCGAGGGCATCCCGGTTGCCGACATGGTGCGCGTCAAGGCTCGCCTCGACCGCTCCAAGTCGCGCCTGCTCGGCCCGAACTGCCCCGGCATCCTGACGCCGGAAGAATGCAAGATCGGCATCATGCCGGGCTCGATCTTCCGCAAGGGCTCGGTCGGCATCGTCTCGCGCTCCGGCACGCTGACCTATGAAGCCGTGTTCCAGACCTCCAACGAGAGCCTCGGCCAGACGACGGCCGTCGGCATCGGCGGCGACCCGGTCAAGGGCACGGAGTTCATCGATGTGCTCGAGATGTTCCTGGCGGACGAAGCCACGACCTCGATCATCATGATCGGCGAAATCGGCGGCTCGGCCGAAGAGGATGCCGCGCAGTTCCTCATCGACGAGGCCAAAAAGGGCCGCAAGAAGCCGATGGCCGGCTTCATCGCGGGCCGTACCGCGCCGAAGGGTCGTACCATGGGCCACGCCGGCGCCGTCGTTTCCGGCGGCAAAGGCGATGCGGAATCCAAGATCGCTGCGATGGAGCAGGCAGGCATCCGCGTGTCGCCGTCGCCGGCCCGTCTCGGCAAGACGCTGGTCGAAGTCCTCAAGGGCCGATCGTAAGACTTCTGCCCGGGTCGGGGCGATTCGGCCCGGGCAGCCTGCGGCCCGCGTGTTTCCTTGGCTGATTGAAGATCAAGACATGCGGTAACGAAATGCCACGGTGGTTCGGGCGCGTCCTTCCGATGTGCGGCGCCGTAGGAAAGGGCGCCAGGCGCGCCGAACGAACATGAATGACCGGGATACCCGGCAACCCAACTCAGTCAGGAGGCGGACAGAACAGTCCGCGTGAGACCATGACAAGGCAAGAGGCCAACGAGCAATTCCAGCTCACTTCGTTTCTGGACGGCGCCAATGCCGCCTATATCGAGCAGCTCCATGCGCGCTACGAAGCGGACCCCGCGTCCGTGTCGGCCGAATGGCAGGCCTTCTTCAAGGCGCTCGCCGACCGGCCCGAAGACGTCGTGAAGGCAGCCAAGGGCGCCTCCTGGAAGAAGAAGAACTGGCCGATCACCGCGAATGGCGAACTCGTCTCGGCGCTCGACGGCGACTGGGGCACGGTCGAGAAGGCTATCGAGAAGAAGGTCAAGGCGAAGGCTGAAGAAGCCGCCGCAGCGACCGGTACCCTCGCCAGCGCTGCCGACATCCATCAGGCGACGCGCGATTCCGTTCGCGCCATCATGATGATCCGCGCCTATCGCGCCCGCGGCCACCTGCATGCCAAGCTCGACCCGCTCGGCCTTGCCGCCCCGGTCGAGGACTACAACGAGCTTTCGCCGTCGAACTACGGTTTCGACGAGAAGGACCTCGACCGCAAGATCTTCATCGACAACGTGCTCGGCCTCGAATACGCGTCCATCCGCGAAATGGTCGAGATCCTCGAGCGGACCTATTGCTCGACGATCGGCGTCGAATTCATGCACATGTCCAACCCCGAGGAGAAGGCCTGGATCCAGGAGCGGATCGAGGGACCGGACAAGGGCGTCGAGTTTACGCCCGAGGGCAAGCGGGCGATCCTGCAGAAGCTCATCGAAGCGGAAGGCTTCGAGCAGTTCATCGACGTCAAGTACAAGGGCACCAAGCGCTTCGGCGTCGACGGCGGTGAATCGCTGATCCCGGCGCTCGAACAGATCATCAAGCGCGGCGGGCAGCTCGGCCTCAAGGAAATCGTTCTCGGCATGGCCCATCGGGGCCGCCTGAACGTCCTCTCGCAGGTCATGGCCAAGCCGCATCGCGCCATCTTCCACGAGTTCAAGGGCGGCTCCTATGCGCCCGACGACGTGGAAGGCTCCGGTGACGTCAAGTATCACCTCGGCGCTTCGTCCGACCGCGAGTTCGACGGCAACAAGGTGCACCTATCTCTGACGGCGAACCCGTCGCATCTCGAAATCGTCAACCCGGTGGTCATGGGCAAGGCGCGCGCCAAGCAGGACCAGATGGCAACCGTCTTCGAGGGCGATATCATTCCGCTGCGCGAGCGCGTCAAGGTGATGCCGCTGCTGCTCCACGGCGATGCAGCCTTCGCCGGACAGGGCGTGGTTGCCGAAATCCTCGGGCTCTCCGGCCTGCGCGGCCATCGCGTCGCCGGCACCGTCCACTTCATCATCAACAACCAGATCGGCTTCACCACCAACCCGGCCTTCTCGCGGTCCTCGCCCTATCCGTCGGACGTCGCGAAGATGATCGAGGCGCCGATCTTCCACGTCAACGGCGACGATCCGGAAGCCGTCGTCTACGGCGCCAAGGTGGCGACCGAGTTCCGGATGAAGTTCCACAAGCCGGTGGTGGTCGACATGTTCTGCTACCGCCGCTTCGGCCACAACGAGGGCGACGAGCCGGCGTTCACGCAGCCGAGGATGTACAAGGCGATCCGCGCCCACAAGACTGTCGTCCAGCTCTATTCGGAGCGACTGATCGCCCAGGGCATCATCACCGAGGGCGAAGTCGAGAAGATGAAGGCCGACTGGCGCGCCCATCTCGAGCAGGAGTTCGAGGCCGGCCAGTCCTACAAGCCGAACAAGGCCGACTGGCTCGACGGTTTATGGTCGGGCCTGCGCACCGCCGACAACCAGGATGAGCAGCGCCGTGGCCGGACCTCGGTGCCGATGAAGCAGCTCAAGGAAATCGGCCGCAAGCTCTCCGAGATCCCGGCCGGGTTCAACGCGCATCGCACCATCCAGCGCTTCATGGAAAACCGCGCCAACATGATCCAGACCGGCGAGGGTGTCGACTGGGCGATGGCCGAGGCGCTCGCCTTCGGGACGCTCGTCACCGAGGGTACGAAGATCCGCCTATCGGGCCAGGACTGCGAGCGCGGCACCTTCTCGCAGCGCCATTCGGTCCTCTACGACCAGGAGACCGAAGAGCGCTACATTCCGCTCGCCAATCTGTCGCCGAGCCAGGCGCGCTACGAGGTCATCAACTCGATGCTCTCCGAAGAGGCGGTGCTCGGCTTCGAATACGGCTATTCGCTCGCCCGTCCCAACGCGCTGACGCTCTGGGAAGCCCAGTTCGGCGACTTCGCCAACGGCGCGCAGGTGGTCTTCGACCAGTTCGTCTCGTCCGGCGAACGCAAATGGCTGCGCATGTCGGGCCTCGTCTGCCTGCTGCCGCACGGCTATGAAGGCCAGGGGCCGGAACACTCCTCGGCCCGCCTCGAGCGCTTCCTGCAGCTCTGCGCGGAAGACAACATGCAGGTCGCCAACGTGACCACCCCGGCGAACTACTTCCACATCCTGCGCCGCCAGGTGAAGCGCGATTTCCGCAAGCCGCTGGTCCTGATGACGCCGAAGTCGCTGCTGCGCCACAAGCGGGCAATCTCCAGCCTGTCCGAGATGGCCGGCGAGAGCTCCTTCCACCGCCTGCTATGGGACGATGCGGAAGTCATCAAGGACGGCCCTATCAAGCTGCAGAAGGACTCGAAGATCCGCCGCGTCGTTCTGTGCACGGGCAAGGTCTATTACGACCTTCTGGAGGAACGCGAAAAGCGCGGCATCGACGACATCTATCTGCTGCGCGTCGAGCAGCTCTATCCGTTCCCGGCGAAAGCGCTCATCAACGAACTCAGCCGCTTCCGCCATGCGGAGATGGTCTGGTGCCAGGAAGAGCCGAAGAACATGGGCGCCTGGTCGTTCATCGACCCCTATCTCGAATGGGTCCTTGCCCATATCGACGCCAAGTATCAGCGGGTGCGCTACACCGGCCGTCCGGCCGCCGCTTCGCCGGCAACCGGCTTGATGTCCAAGCACCTGGCGCAGCTGGCCGCCTTCCTTGAGGACGCGCTGGGGGGCTGATTAAGCCCTCCACGGTCTGCCAATCGACAGAAACAGATATCTGATCAACGGAACAAAAATCATGGCAACAGAAATCCGCGTTCCTACCCTCGGCGAATCCGTCAGCGAAGCGACCGTCGGTACCTGGTTCAAGAAGGTCGGCGATGCGATCAAGGCCGACGAGCCAATCCTTGAGCTCGAGACCGACAAGGTGACGATCGAAGTGCCGGCGCCGGCCGCCGGCACGCTCAGCGAGATCGTCGCCCAGGCGGGTGAGACCGTCGGCCTCGGCGCGTTGCTCGGCCAGATCGCCGAAGGCGCCGGTGCCGCCGCTGCCGCCCCCGCCGCCGCTGAGAAGAAGCCGGAACCTGCAGCCGCCGCTGCTGCTCCGGCTGCACAGTCTGCCGCTGCGGTGCCGCAGGCCCAGTCCTCGATGCCGGCTGCTCCGTCGGCCGCCAAGCTCATCGCGGAGAACAACCTTTCCGCCGACCAGATCGACGGTTCGGGAAAGCGCGGCCAGGTGCTGAAAGGTGATGTGCTCGCTGCCGTCGCAAAAGGAATTTCGGCACCCGCCGCCGAACCGCCCAAGGTCCAGGCGCGTGCGCCGGCGCCCGCCGAAGACGCCGTCCGCGAAGAGCGCGTCAAGATGACCCGCCTGCGCCAGACGATCGCCCGGCGTTTGAAGGACGCGCAGAACACGGCAGCTATGCTGACCACCTATAACGAGGTGGACATGAGCGCCGTCATGAGCCTGCGCAACAAGTACAAGGACATCTTCGAGAAGAAGCACGGCGTGAAGCTCGGCTTCATGGGCTTCTTCACCAAGGCCGTCACCCATGCGCTCAAGGAGCTGCCGGCTGTCAACGCGGAGATCGACGGCACCGACATCATCTACAAGAACTACTGCCATATCGGCGTTGCCGTCGGCACCGACAAGGGCCTGGTGGTCCCGATCGTGCGCGATGCCGACCAGATGTCGATCGCCGAGATCGAGAAGGACATCGGCCGTCTCGGCAAGGCGGCACGCGACGGAACGCTGTCGATGGCCGACATGCAGGGTGGTACCTTCACCATCTCCAATGGCGGCGTCTACGGTTCGCTGATGTCCTCGCCGATCCTCAACGCGCCGCAGTCGGGAATCCTGGGCATGCACAAGATCCAGGACCGGCCGGTGGCGATCGGCGGCCAGGTCGTCATCCGCCCGATGATGTATCTGGCGCTCTCCTACGACCACCGCATCGTCGACGGCAAGGAAGCCGTGACCTTCCTGGTGCGCGTCAAGGAAAGCCTTGAGGATCCGGAGCGCCTGGTGCTCGACCTCTAATGAAAGCGGGGGCGCGAGCCCCCGTTTCCTTCTCGCCGCGCGCAGCCGTCGACGCGGCCGCTCGACAGCGATGAGGCAGGGGGCTAGGCTCCAGCAAAGCACGCTATGCGCGCATTCAGGCTCGCCCGGCTCCATCCTGAACTTCAACGACCGGTGACAATCATGAGCGCTTACCTGATCGAACTTGCTTCGCTGATGGCGATCTTTGTCTTTGCCATCGTATCGCCCGGCGCCGATCTTGCCATGGTGATCCGCCAGTCACTGGTCAACGGACGCCGGGCAGCGATCATCACCTCCTTCGGCATCGGCGCGTCGCTGATGTTTCATATCAGCTACACCGTACTCGGCCTGGGGCTGATCATTTCGCAATCGATCTATATCTTCAATATCGTCAAATGGTGCGGCGTCGCTTACCTGATCTATGTCGGCGTCAAGGCGCTTCGGGCCGGGCAGACCGAGATCGACGCGGAGCCGGGCGAGGATGCCGGAGCGCGCAGGGGCCAGTCGGCGCTGAAGGCCTTCGGCCTCGGCTGTGCCGCCAATGCGCTCAACCCCAAGGCTGTTTTCTTCTTCCTGTCTATCTTCTCGACGGTCGTCGGCGCGCATACGCCGATGGTCGTGAAATTCGGCTACGGCCTTGTCATGGCGAGCGCTCTAATCCTCTGGTTCGTCGGCGTCAGCCTGTTCATGACAACGCCAAGGATGCGCGCCGCCTTCACACGGGTAAGCAAGTGGATCGACCGGGCAAGCGGCATGGTCTTCATTGCGCTCGGCCTGAAGCTCGCGACCGAAAAGGCTGCCTGAGATGCCCGGCGGGCCAGCCATCTTCGCTTTCGTCGCGCTGGCGCTGGCCGCCCTTCCTGTGCTTGCCGCGGATTGCAAGCAGGCCCGGGCGATCTACGCCGACCCGGCCGGTGGCTATGAACTGCGTTTCGAGCCGGTCGGATCGGAAGCAGCGGTCACCAGCAATCACTTCAAGATCCGCGTCGAGGGCACCGGGCTGACGCTCGACGGCGTCGTCTTGCCCTCGGGCGAACCGGAACGCCCGAACGGCATCGTCATGAACAATTGCCCTACCGGGGACGTGACCGGCGCCGACCTTGCGGCCTGCACCGTCTGGCAGGGTCCGATCTATGCCGTCGACAGCGCCGGCTCGATCGGATTGCTTCAAGCCGAAGACGCGCCGGCGGCGCGGCAGATACTGCTTCCGAATTTCGGCCCGTCGCTACGCCAATCGAGCGCCTGGGGCGAAGGCAAGGCCTCGTCGGACAGTTCCGATATCTTCGACTTCAAGGGATGCGCCGCGTGAGTGGCGACCGCGTCCTTCTCGTCACCGGCGGCAGCCGCGGCATCGGCGCCGCCGTCTGCCTCGCCGCGGCGTCTGAAGGCTGGCGGGTGGCCGTCAACTATGCCTCAAACCGGCTGGCCGCCGAGAATGTCGTGGCAAAAATTGCCGCTGCCGGCGGCTCGGCGGTCGCCGTCCACGGCGATGTCGGTTCCGAGGACGGCATAAAGGCGATCTTTGCGGCGGTCGACGCGGCCTTCGGCCGGCTCGACGGGCTCGTCAACAATGCCGGCATCATCGGCCCGCCGCAGCGGATCGACGAGGTCTCGCCCGAACGGCTGGAGCGGATGTTCCGTGTCAATGTGACCGGCACCATTCGCTGCGCGGCGGAGGCCGTGCTCCGGATGTCGACGCGTCATAGCGGCAAGGGCGGCGCGATCGTCAACCTTTCCTCCGCCGCGGCCGTGCTGGGCGCGCCGGGTCAATATGTCGACTATGCCGCCGCGAAAGGCGCGGTCGACAGCTTCACTATCGGCCTCGCGCGCGAAGTGGCGTCCGAGGGTGTTCGCGTGAACGCGGTCCGCCCCGGCATCATCGATACGGATATCCATGCGTCCGGCGGCCTGCCCGATCGCGCCCGCGACATGGCGCCGTCGATCCCGATGCAGCGTTCCGGCACGGCCGGCGAGGTGGCCGACGCGATTCTCTATCTCCTGTCGGATAAGGCGACTTATGTGACCGGAGCCATTCTCAATGTCAGCGGCGGGCGATGACCGTCCTTTCAACGACGACCCTCCCAGAAGGATTATCAAATGGCTTATGATCTCATCGTTATCGGTAGCGGTCCCGGCGGCTATGTCTGCGCCATCAAGGCGGCGCAACTGGGCATGAAGGTGGCCGTGGTCGAGAAGCGCAGCACCTATGGCGGCACCTGCCTCAATGTCGGCTGCATTCCTTCCAAGGCGCTGCTGCATGCTTCCGAGATGTTCCACCACGCCGCGCATGGCCTCGATGCGCTCGGCGTCGAGGTCGCAAGCCCGAAGCTCAATCTGCAGAAGATGCTCGCCCACAAGGACGCGACCGTTAAGGCGAATGTCGACGGCGTCTCCTTCCTCTTCAAGAAGAACAAGATCGACGGCTTCCAGGGCACCGGGAAGGTACTCGGCCAGGGCAAGGTGTCCGTCACCAACGACAAGGGCGAGGAGCAGGTCCTCGAAGCCAAGAACATCGTCATCGCCACCGGTTCGGACGTTGCCGGCATTCCCGGCGTCGATGTCGCTTTCGACGAGAAGGTGATCATCTCCTCGACCGGCGCTCTCGAACTGGAGAAGGTGCCGACGAGCATGATCGTCGTCGGCGGCGGCGTCATCGGTCTCGAGCTCGGTTCGGTCTGGGCGCGCCTCGGCGCCAAGGTGACCGTTGTCGAGTTCCTCGATACGATCCTCGGCGGCATGGACGGCGAGGTCGCCAAGCAGCTCCAGCGGATGCTGGCGAAGCAGGGTCTCGACATCAAGCTCGGCGCCAAGGTGACCGGCGTGGTGAAGTCGGAAAACGGCGCGAAGGTGACCTTCGAACCGGTCAAGGGCGGCGAGGCGACGACGCTCGACGCGGAGGTGGTGCTGGTCGCGACCGGCCGCAAGCCCTGCACCGAGAACATGGGTCTCGCCAAGGCGGGCGTCGTCCTCGACTCGCGCGGCCGGGTGGAAATCGACAATCACTTCCAGACGAGCATCGCCGGCGTCTACGCCATCGGCGACGTGGTGCGCGGGCCGATGCTCGCCCACAAGGCGGAGGACGAAGGCGTCGCCGTGGCGGAGATCATCGCCGGTCAGGCGGGTCACGTGAACTACGACGTCATTCCGGGCGTCGTCTACACCCAGCCGGAGGTCGCCTCCGTCGGCAAGACCGAGGAGGAACTGAAGGCCGCCGGCGTCGCCTACAAGGTCGGCAAGTTCCCCTTCACCGCCAATGGCCGCGCCCGCGCCATGCTTCAGACGGACGGTTTCGTGAAGATCCTCGCGGACAAGGAGACGGACCGCGTCCTCGGCGGCCATATCATCGGCTTCGGCGCCGGCGAGATGATCCACGAAATCGCCGTGCTGATGGAATTCGGCGGCTCGTCCGAGGACCTCGGCCGCATCTGCCATGCCCATCCGACCATGTCGGAGGCGGTGAAGGAAGCGGCGCTTTCGACCTTCTTCAAGCCGATCCACATGTGATCGGCACCTCTGTGACAATTGGCCCCGGGGCTGCGACAAGCGGCCCGCTCCCTTCGGAGGCCGTCCGAAGCAATCATGAATCCCTCACCGGTTAGCCGGAAAGGACGTGTTCATGAAACCACGCAGCGTTGCCGCCCGCTTGCCCAATGTCTGCCTGCCCGGCGCCGACTGGGCGGACTGCTATGAGCTTCTCCATCTCGGGGAACGCATCACCGCACACGAAGCGGCAAGGCGGGCGCTCGGCAGTGCACCGCGCTGGGTTCGCAAACTTCTGACGCTGCGCAACCGCATCGTTGCGCCGCTTGGTCTCAAGGCCGGAGCCCCTTTCGCAGATGCCAGCCTGATCGGCGCCTTCCCGATCCCCACCGGCAGCGATCGCGAAATCGTCCTCGGCCTCGATGACCGGCATCTGGATTTCCGCATCGCCGTGGAGGTGCGCGACGGTCCGGCAGACAGCCAAGTGATCGGCATCACGACGCTGGTGCGCCGCAGGAACCTGTTCGGTTACTTTTATCTCGCCGCCGTCACGCCCTTTCACAAGGCGATCGTTCCGGCATTGCTCGCGCAGCTGAACGAACCGGCGCAATCGATCCTCAATTGACCGGCGTGACGGTGAAGCCCTGCCGGCGCAGGAGCTCGACCAGCCCTTCCTTGCCGGGCAGATGCAGCGCGCCGACGGCCATGAAGACGTTGCCGCCTTTCAGGATAGGCTTGGCGCGCACCGCCATGACCCTGTTGCGGTCGATGATGATCCGCTGCTCGAAGTCGGCATAGCCGAGATCGCCGGGCGAGAGTTTTTCGGCCACCGAGCGCATCATCGGCAGGATCATGCCGGTGTCGCCGGCAAGGTAGAGGTCGGTCATCGTCGTCAATACGTCGTCGATCGTCTTGCCGAGCGCGAGCGTTTCGATCAGCGCCCGCAGATGCCACTCGACGGGAAGCGAGTCCATCGCGGCGAGCTGCTCAACCAGGCTTTCCAGTCCCTTCAGGCTCTTGCCCTGGCTCACGGCATCCTCGGCGAGCTTCTTGTCGAGGAAGGACGCGCCGGCGGCCTTGCGGGTGAATTCGCAGGCCGGCAGGGCGACGAAGCTGGCGATCATCCAGGGCTTCATCTTGGCGACGAGGGGCAGGGGAATGCCGCGCGCCTTGAGGCCGTTTTCGAGAAGTGCCCGGTCCTTCGGCTCCAGGAAATCGTTGATCGTCCTGTTGCCGGCAAACATGGTGAGGTCGGGATGCATCAGGATGGCGGCGCTCGCCTTTTTCTCGTCGATGATCTCGTCGGATTCGACGACGACGGTTTGCGCCGCGGCATAGGCTTCGGCGCCGCCGGCGGGCATGGCGAGCACACGCGGATCGGTGACGTGCATGGTGCCGAGCAGGAAGGACGGCGCCAGTCCTTGCCCTTCGATCTTCCACAGCAGGCCCTTGCCGTTCGGCACCGCATCGGCCTCGCGGCGTATCGCGGCGAGGCGGGCCGGATCGGATTGTTCGAGACCGGCAAGGATGTTGCTGCCGCCGCAGTCGGCATGTTCCGCGGCTTCGGCTTCCGAGATGGAGAGCAGGGCGACGAGGAGGCTTGCGGCCATCAGCACATGCAGAAGCGCGATCAGCCACAGCAGGGCATCGCTCGCCTTGGCGGCCAAAGTGCGAACCGGTTCTGTGAGCGTCGTCATGAGTATCGGGTCCCCCGGGGATGTGCTTCAAACCCTACGCCGCCTCGGTCACGGGTTCCTTAACGCGCATGGTTAATCGGCGAGCGCGTCGAATCCTAGGCTGAGGAGAAAGCGATCGCAATTTTTGGCTATAGTGCCGTGCGTCCTCCAGGACGCACAAAGGACACTGTAAGTCTTTGAGCCTACGCATCGTACTTTCCGAGAATCGGGTCCGATTTTCGGGCCGAAGCGCTAGGCGCGCGGATGGGCGCGATCGTAGATTTCCAGCAGCCGTGCGGAATCGACGCCGGTATAGACCTGCGTGGTCGACAGGCTGGCATGGCCGAGCAGTTCCTGGATGGTGCGCAGGTCGCCGCCGCCGGCGAGCAGATGAGTCGCGAAGGAATGGCGCAGCGCATGCGGCGTCGCCGAATCGGGCAGGCCGAGGGCCGAGCGCAGCTTCTGCATCTCGCGCTGGATGATCGCCGGCTGCAGCCTGGCCCCCCGGGCGCCGCGAAAGAGCGGCTCTTCGGGGCCGATGTGATAGGGGCAGAGTTTCCGATAGGTCGCGACCGCCTCCATCGCCGCGGCGATCAGTGGGACGATCCGGGTCTTGCCGCCCTTGCCGGTGATGCGCAGCGATAGAGCGCCGGAAAAATCGTCCGGCGTCAGGTCCAGCGCTTCCGAGATGCGCAGGCCGCAGCCGTAGAGGAGCGTCAGAACCGCAGCGTTGCGGGCGGCGATCCACGGCTCCTCGGCGAGCTGCGCCTCCGCCGTCACGACTTTCACGGCATCCCGATCGGTCAAAGGCTTCGGCAGCGACTTCGGCTGTTTCGGCGAGCGCACGGCGCCGGCGCCGGCGGCGTTGGCAAGACCGTTTTTCTCGAGGTAGCGCAGGAATGACCGCAGCCCGGCGAGGCCGCGGCCCAGCGTGCGCGCTCCGGCTCCGGCCTTGCGGCGCTGCGCGAGAAAGCCGCGCAGATCGGCCGGCTTGAGCGTCCGGATGTCTGCGAGCCGCGGCGGCCCGGCGAGATGTCCGGTCAGGAAGGTCAGGAACTGCCGTGTGTCGCGCTCATAGGCTTCGATGGTCTTGTCGGACAGGCGGCGTTCTTCGGCAAGGCTTGCGAGCCAGCGCCGACGCTCCGCCATCACCTCCGGATGGCCGATCACGAGAAGTTCGTTCATTTCGGTCCTGCGATCAAACTCTGCTAATTCCCGGTGCAGAGCATGCCCCCGGGCCCTTATGTTTTTGCTAACGTTCTCTTGGAATTTGTCATTCTTGGATCATATTGAATTGCGATGTTCGGGCAGCAACAGCGGATGGGACCATGGCGAGACGTGATTCGGCGAGCGCGCTGGCGCATTTTGCAGAGGCAGTTGCGCTGGTCTCGCAGGGGCGCCCCGGCCACATCGTCGACACGCTGATCGCCGAGCGCGGCCAGAAGATCGTTCGCCATCCGTTGTGGCCAGTGATGCGGCCCTTTCTCTACACATTGCTCAACTACCGCAAGGCGATCGAGTTCGCCAATGCCGTCGCCAACATGCCGGGCTTTCAGGCTTTCGAGCACCTCAGTTCCTTGCTCGCGCTCGACATCCGCGTCGACAAGGCCGAGCGGATTCCAGCAAAAGGCGGGTTCCTCCTCGTCAGCAACCATCCGACGGGCATCGCCGACGGCATCGCCGTTTTCGATCTCCTGAAGAGCCGCCGCCCGGACATGATGTTCTTCGCCAATCGCGACGCCATTCGCGTCAACCCGCGTTTCGTCGAGATGGTCATTCCGGTGGAGTGGCGCGAAGAGTACAAGTCCAAGCTCAAGGCGCGCGAGACGCTGCAGGTCACCAACCGGGCCATCGAAGAGGGGAAGGCGACGGTGCTCTTTCCCTCCGGCCGCATCGCTTACTGGGCCGAGGGGCGCCTCAACGAACGCCCCTGGAAAAGTTCCGCCGTCGGCTTCGCCCGGAAATACGACCTGCCGATCCTGCCGGTGCATATGAGCGCGCGCAATTCCGGCCTGTTCTACTGGTTCGCCAAATGGTCGACGGAACTGCGCGACATGACGGTCTTCCATGAGCTTCTGAACAAGAAGGGCGACATTTTCGATTTTCGTGTCGGCAATCTTATCCCTCCGGAGGCGCTCGACGGCGATCCGGCAGAGGTCACCCGCGCGCTCGAACGCCACACGGTTTTTGACCTCGCCAGTGACAGGGACGCGATGTTCAACCGCAGCGCGTAGCGATAGGGCCGAAGTTTGGCGGTTTTGCTGAGGCGCGAGGCGGGTTAAATAAACGCCCATGCTGCTGCGCTCGATGTTTGCCGAGAACTATCGCTCGCTTCGGTCGATCCGCATGGATCTGACCGGTGTCAACCTGTTCATCGGCGAGAACGGCGTCGGCAAGTCCAATCTCTACCGCGCACTCCAGCTCGTCCAATCGGCGGTTCGCGGCAAGCTCGCCTACGAGATCGCCAAGGAGGGCGGCATGTCCTCGGCGCTCTGGAGCGGGCCGCGCCGGGCCGGCAGGCCGGTGCGGATCCGCTTCGATACGGAGCTTCTGGATGAGGAGCGGGCGATTACCTTTCGCTACAGGGTCGAGGCAGGGCTGAGGCCGCCGAGCGCGGCGGCCGGTTTTGCCTTCGAGCCGCAGGTCAAGGAGGAAGAGCTCAGCGTCGAGACCGGCAGCCGCCCGGCGATGATGATGAAGCGCTCCGGTCCCGGCATCTTCGTGCGCGGCGAGCGCGGGCGGATGGAGGACTATCCGGAACAGGCGTTGCAGTCGGAGACGGCGATCGCCCTTCTCGGCGACGCCGGCCATTACCCGGAGATCGGCACGTTCCGACGGGCGGTCGATCAATGGCGCTTCTTTCACGGCTTTCGCACCGATCGCGATTCGCCGTTGCGATCGCCGTGCCTGGCCGTGACCGCGCCGATGCTTGACGAGGACGGTGCCAACATGGCTGGCGTTTTCGCCACGCTCCGGCATATTCGACAGGAGACGGTCGACCTCGACCGCGCCGTCGCCGATGCGTTCGGCGGAGCCTTCCTCGACGTCCCCGATCCGGGCCAGTTCGCCGAGTTCTCGCTTGTCTTTCCGGAGTTCCCGCATCGCCCCTTCTCGGCGCGCGAGCTCTCTGATGGGCAGATACGCTTCCTGGCGCTGGCGGCGGCGCTGTTATCCTATCGCCGGCCGCCGCTGATCGCGCTCAACGAGCCGGAGACGAGCCTCCATCCGGACATGCTGCCGGCGCTCGCCGAGATGATCGCCAGCGCTGCGCGCGACAGCCAGATCTGGATCGTCACCCATTCCGAAAGGCTGGCCGAGGCGGTTCAGGAGCGCTGTGGCGCTCGGCCGCGCCGCGTGATCCGCAAGGACAGCGCCACCTGGATCGACGGCATGCGGCTCACCGGCCTGATGGATGATGACGAAGAGGAATGAGGGGCAATCCTGGGAGGCCGAAAGCACGGAGGCCCCGCATCGCTGCGAGGCCTCGTATTCGTCCTATCGGGATCGAAGGATCAGGCGATCCTCTGGCCGGTCTTGGCCCAGTCGGCGAGGAACATTTCCAGGCCCTTGTCTGTCAGCGGATGCTTGACCAGCGCCTTCAGCGTCGCCGGCGGGGCGGTGACGACGTCGGCGCCGATCAGGGCGGCTTCCTTGACGTGGTTGACCGTGCGGATCGAGGCGGCGAGGATTTCCGTCTCGTAGCCGTAATTGTCGAAGATGTGGCGGATCTCGCGAATCAGGTCCATGCCGTCGAAGGCGATGTCGTCGAGGCGGCCGATGAACGGCGAGACGAAGGTGGCGCCGGCCTTGGCGGCGAGCAGCGCCTGGTTGGCCGAGAAGCAGAGGGTGACGTTGGTGTGATGACCGTCCGAAGTCAGTGCCTTGCAGGCCTTCAGGCCGTCGAGCGTCAGCGGCAGCTTGATGCAGATATTGTCGGCGATCTTCGCGAGAGCGCCCGCTTCCTTCATCATGTCGCTATATTCGGTGGCCGTCACTTCGGCCGAAACCGGGCCCTCGACGATCGAGCAGATTTCCTTGGTGACCTCGACGATGTCGCGCCCGGATTTCAGGATCAGCGACGGGTTGGTGGTCACGCCGTCCAGCAGGCCGAGATCGTTCAGTTCCCGGATTTCCTTTACGTCGGCGGTATCAACGAAAAATTTCATGGGACCGTTCCTTTGGCATTCAGCCGTTCGGGCGCCTTTCCGCTTACGGGGAAAACCACGGCGGAAATCGCGCGCGTTGAAACTCGGGTGGAACCGTGACAAACCCTGCTCCTGCAGGGAGGCGGTTCGCTGTGCAGTTTTCTTTAACTGAAAGCGGTGGCAAGGTCACGGCAAAATGACGCTTGATTCAACCGATTTATTCCGCGCTCTTTTCGACCGCCGCGTGGTGCCCGTCCTGGTGCCGATGCCGGCGCCGAGGGCCTATTCCTACGCGGTGCCGGAGGGCATGGCGGTCGAGCCGGGCTCGATCGTGCAGGTGCCGCTCGGACCGCGGCTGGTCGTCGGTGTCGTCTGGGACGGTACGGACGATGGTTCGGTCGATCCGAAGAAGCTCAAGGAGATCGAGAAGGTCTTCGACTGCCCGCCTCTGACGCGCGACATGCGCAGCTTTCTCGACTGGGTGGCGACCTATACGGTCACGCCTCCCGGGCTTGTCGCCCGCATGGCGCTGCGGGTGCCGACCGCCTTCGATCCCGAGCCGATGGTCGAGGCCTTGCGCCTGACCGAGCGGCGGCCCGAACGGATGACCGCCGCTCGCGAGCGCGTCCTTGCGACGGCGACCGACGGCTTCTCCTGGACCCGCTCGGGACTTGCCCACGCGGCCGGCGTCTCTTCCGGTGTGATCGACGGTCTTGCTGCGCAGGGCGTCTTCGAAACGGTGTTCATGCCGCCGCCGCCGGTGGTCGCCGCGCCCGATCCGGATTTCGCCGCGCCGCGGCTCGAGGGACCGCAGAGGCAAGCCGCTGCCGATCTGCTCACGGCCGTCGAGGAAAGAAAGTTCTCGGTGTCGCTGATCGACGGCGTCACCGGCTCCGGCAAGACCGAGGTCTATTTCGAGGCGGTCGCCGCGACGCTGAGGGCCGGCAAGCAGGTGCTGATCCTGCTGCCGGAAATCGCGCTCACCGCAAGCTTCCTGGAGCGTTTCCAGGAGCGTTTCGGCGCCAAGCCGGCGGAATGGCATTCCGACCTCGCCCCCCGCATGCGGGAGAAGGTGTGGCGGCAGGTCACGACCGGCCAGGTGCGCGTCGTCGCAGGCGCCCGCTCGGCGCTGTTCCTGCCCTTCGAGGATCTCGGTCTGATCATCGTCGACGAGGAGCACGACCCGGCCTACAAGCAGGAGGACCGGGTGTTCTACAATGCCCGCGACATGGCGGTGGTGCGCGGGCGGATCAGCGGCTTTCCGGTGGTGCTGGTTTCCGCGACCCCCTCCGTCGAGAGCCGGGTCAATGGCGAGGTCGGACGCTACCGGCCGATCCACCTGCCGACCCGTTTCGGCGATGCGGCGCTGCCGCATCTTGGGGTCGTCGACATGCGTCGTCATCCGCCCGAACGCGGCGGCTTCCTCTCGCCTGTACTCGTCAACCAGATCGGCAAGGCGATCGGCCGCGGCGAGCAGGCGCTCCTGTTCCTGAACCGCCGCGGCTATGCGCCGCTGACCCTCTGCCGTGTCTGCGGCCACCGCTTCCAGTGCCCGGACTGCTCGAGTTGGCTGGTCGAGCACCGCTTCCGCGGCCAGATCCAGTGCCACCATTGCGGCTATTCGGAGCGGACGCCCGAGGCTTGCCCGGAATGCGGCACGCTCGACCACCTGGTCGCCTGCGGCCCGGGGGTGGAGCGCATCGCCGAGGAGGTCGAGCGGCATTTCCCCGATGCCCGCACCATCGTGCTCTCCTCCGACCTGATGGGCGTGAAGCGGCTGAGGCTGGAGCTCGAGGCGATTGCCCGCGGCGAGGCGGATATCGTCATCGGCACGCAGCTCGTCGCGAAGGGGCACAATTTCCCGATGATGACGCTGGTCGGCATCGTCGATGCCGATCTCGGCCTTGCCAATGGCGATCCGCGCGCGGCCGAGCGGACCTTTCAATTGCTGTCGCAGGTGACGGGCCGCGCCGGGCGTACCGGCCTGAAGAGCCTCGGGCTCCTGCAGACCTATCAGCCGCAGCACCCGGTGATGCAGGCGATCGTCTCGGGCGATTCGGACGCCTTCTACGACCGCGAGATCCATGAGCGCGAGCGCGCGGCGCTGCCGCCCTTCGGCCGGCTCGCCTCGATCATCGTCTCGGCGGAAACGCGCAGCGATGCCGAGGGGCATGCGCGGGGCCTGCGCAACGCCGCGCCGCGCGTCGATGGCATCTCCATCCTCGGGCCGGCGGAGGCGCCGCTCGCTCTCATCCGCGGCCGCCATCGGTTCCGGCTGCTCGTCCACGGAAGGCGCAACAGCGACATGCAATCCTTCCTGAAGGCGATGATTGCCGGCGGACCGAAGGAGCGCGGCTCGATCAGCGTCCAGCTCGACGTCGATCCGCAGAGTTTTCTGTGATTGCAGCCAGACCTGCCATGCAGCCGATTCCCATCGCCGCGAACATGCGCTAGACCAAAGTGGCACTGCCGAGAATCGCTTCTCGGCGGAGGCTGTGATGATCTGCCGCGGGGATGGAGATGGAGTTCTATATTCCGACGGAAACCGGGGAATTCCTGGCCTTTTGCGCGGCGGGGGCGGCGATGCTGATCGGCCTCGTCATGCTCTTTGCTCCGCGTCTCGCCTTTCGTGCCGCCGGCATCGGCATCGCCGAGGGCCGGCGCGGCGGATTGGCGGAGGTGCGCTCCACCATGGGCGGCATGCATGTCGGTCTCGGCCTCGGCGCCATCCTGCTCGCCCAGCCGATGGTCTATCTCGCCGTTGGCTCGGCCTTTGCGCTCGCAGCGTTCGGCCGCATATTGTCGATGATGAGCGACAACGGCGCGACGCTTTTCAACTGGGCCGCACTTGTCGTCCAGGCGGCGCTCGCCATCCTGCCGCTCGCCTATGTTTTCGGGTTCATCTGACGAACTCGGGACAGGCGCAAATCCGGGCTCCAGCAATTTACGGCAAAATTCCGTCGAAGGGGGCGGTGTTATGCCGCATTCGTGCCGTTGGCGTGTTGCGAGTCCAAACGTCCTATGCTAGACGAACCGCGAATTGCGGGGGAAGTGGGTCGAAAAGGCCTCGATATCCTGCGAATTATTGCAGCAAATTCAAGATGTTACGCCGGCGGTTCGCCGCTGCTGACGCTCTTGGATGAATTTGAGAGAAGCTTGTGCCCGTGGCCGACACATCCCAGCTTATTTCCGGTGTTGCAGAAAGATATGCGTCCTCGCTTTTCGAGCTCGCCCTGGAGGCTGGTTCCGTCGAGGCGGTCGGTGCCGAACTCGATCGCGTCCAGGCGCTGATCGATAGCAGCGACGATCTGAAGCGGCTGATCGTAAGCCCGGTCTTTTCCGCCGAGGACCAGTTCAAGGCCGTTTCGGCGCTCGTCGCACAGTTCGGCTTCTCCGGTCTGGTCGGCAACTTCCTCAAGGTCGTGGCGCGCAACCGCCGCCTGTTCGCGCTGCCGGGCAGCATCAGGGCGTTCCGCCTGATTGCCGCACGCCACCGCGGCGAAATCACTGCCGACGTCACGTCGGCACATGCGCTCACCGAGGCGCAGCAAAACGAATTGAAGGCGACGCTCAAGGGCGTCACCGGCAAAGACGTGGCGGTCAACGTCACCGTCGACCCGTCTATTCTTGGAGGTCTGATCGTCAAGGTCGGTTCCCGCCAGATTGACACCTCCCTTCGCACCAAACTCTCTACCCTTAAGCTTGCACTGAAAGAGGTCGGCTGATGGATATCCGCGCCGCGGAAATTTCCGCAATTCTCAAAGATCAGATCAAAAATTTCGGCCAGGAAGCAGAAGTCTCCGAAGTCGGCCAGGTGCTCTCCGTCGGTGACGGTATTGCCCGCGTCTACGGCCTCGACAATGTCCAGGCAGGCGAGATGGTCGAATTCCCGGGTGGAATTCGTGGCATGGCGCTGAACCTCGAAGCCGACAATGTCGGTGTGGTTATCTTCGGCTCCGACCGTGACATCAAGGAAGGCGACACCGTCAAGCGGACCGGCGCCATCGTCGACGTTCCGGTCGGTCCGGAACTGCTCGGCCGCGTCGTCGACGCGCTCGGCAACCCGATCGACGGCAAGGGCCCGATCAACGCCAAGCAGCGCGCCCGCGTCGACGTCAAGGCGCCCGGCATCATTCCGCGCAAGTCGGTGCACGAGCCGATGTCGACCGGCCTCAAGGCCATCGACGCGCTCATCCCGGTCGGCCGCGGCCAGCGCGAGCTGGTTATCGGCGACCGCCAGACCGGCAAGACCGCGATCATCCTCGACACGATCCTCAACCAGAAGGCCATTCACGACAATGGTCCTGAAGGTGACAAGCTCTATTGCGTCTACGTCGCCATCGGCCAGAAGCGCTCGACGGTTGCGCAGTTCGTGAAGGTGCTCGAAGAGCGCGGCGCCCTGCAGTACTCGATCATCGTTGCCGCCACGGCTTCCGACCCGGCGCCGATGCAGTACCTCGCACCGTTCGCCGGCTGCGCAATGGGCGAATACTTCCGCGACAACGGCAAGCATGCGCTGATCGGCTATGACGACCTTTCCAAGCAGGCCGTCGCCTACCGCCAGATGTCGCTGCTCTTGCGCCGCCCGCCGGGCCGCGAAGCCTATCCGGGCGACGTCTTCTACCTGCATTCCCGCCTGCTGGAGCGCGCCGCAAAGCTCTCCGACGAAAAGGGCGCTGGCTCGCTGACCGCTCTTCCGGTCATCGAAACGCAGGGCAACGACGTGTCCGCGTTCATCCCGACCAACGTGATCTCAATCACCGACGGCCAGATCTTCCTTGAAACGGACCTGTTCTACCAGGGCATCCGTCCGGCCGTAAACGTCGGTCTGTCGGTTTCGCGCGTCGGCTCCTCGGCCCAGATCAAGGCGATGAAGCAGGTCGCAGGCTCGATCAAGGGCGAGCTCGCCCAGTACCGCGAAATGGCCGCCTTTGCGCAGTTTGGCTCGGACCTCGATGCCGCTACGCAGCGTCTGCTCAACCGCGGCGCCCGCCTGACCGAACTCCTGAAGCAGCCGCAGTTCTCGCCGCTGAAGACGGAAGAGCAGGTCGCGGTGATCTTCGCCGGCGTCAACGGCTACCTCGACAAGCTGCCGGTCAACCAGGTCGGCAAGTTCGAGCACGGGCTGCTTTCCTACCTGCGTTCGGAAGGCAAGGCCGTTCTGGATACCATCCGCACGGAAAAGGCGATCTCGGACGACACCAAGGCCAAGCTGAAGGCTGCCATCGACAGCTTCTCCAAGTCTTTCGCCTGAGCGGACTTCAACTAGGACGGACAACGGATGCCTTCACTTAAGGATCTGAAGAACCGGATCGCCTCCGTCAAGGCGACGCAGAAGATCACCAAGGCGATGAAGATGGTCGCCGCGGCGAAGCTTCGGCGTGCCCAGGAGGCGGCCGAGGCCGCTCGGCCCTATTCGCAGCGCATGGCTGCCGTTCTCGCCAACATCGCCCAGGCGGTCGGCGGGGACGACAGCGCGCCGGCGTTGATGACGGGCACCGGCCGCGACGACACGCACCTCTTGGTCGTCTGCACGGCCGAGCGCGGCCTTTGCGGCGGCTTCAACTCGCAGATCGCCCGCTTTGCCCGCGATCACGTGCGCAAGCTGCTCGCCCAGGGCAAGACGGTCAAGATCATCTGCGTCGGCAAGAAGGGTTTCGATATCCTGCGGCGCGAATTCGCGTCGCTGATCATCGATCGCGTCGACTTGCGCGAGGTCAAGAAGATCGGTTTCGAGAATGCCGACCGGATCGGCCACAAGGTCATCGAACTCTTCGAAAAGGGCGAGTTCGACGTCTGCACCTTGTTCTATTCCGAGTTCAAGTCCGTCATTTCGCAGGTTCCGACCGCCCAGCAGCTCGTTCCGGCCTCGGCCGGCCCGGTTGCTGCCGAGGCAGAAAGTGCATCGGCGATCTACGAATACGAACCGGACGCTGGCGCCATCCTCACCGATCTCATTCCGCGCAACATTTCCGTCCAGATCTTCCGGGCCCTGCTCGAGAACGTCGCCGGCGAAATGGGCGCCAAGATGAGTGCCATGGACAATGCGACGCGCAATGCCGGTGAGATGATCAACAAGCTGACGCTCAACTACAACCGTCAGCGGCAGGCGCAGATCACCAAGGAACTCATTGAAATCATCTCGGGCGCGGAAGCGCTCTAAGGTTACGAGAAGAGGGTAAGAATTATGGCTAAGGCAGCTACCCCGAAAGAAACCGCAGCGGCGAAGAAGCCCGCTGCTCCGAAGAAGGCAGCTACCGCCAAGACAGCCGCTGTTGTGGCTACGGGTGCTGTCGGCCGCGTGACGCAGGTCATCGGCGCCGTCGTCGACGTCGCCTTCGAAGAGGGCCAGCTCCCGCAGATCCTGAACGCGCTGGAAACCGACAACAAGGGCAACCGCCTGGTTCTCGAAGTCGCCCAGCATCTCGGCGAAAACTCCGTCCGCACGATCGCCATGGACTCGACCGAAGGTCTGGTTCGCGGCCAGTCGGTCACCGACACCGGCGGCCCGATCTCGGTTCCGGTCGGCAAGGAAACGCTCGGCCGCATCATGAACGTCATCGGCGAGCCGGTCGACGAAGCCGGCCCGGTCGAGACCTCGGCCCGCCGCGCCATCCACCAGGACGCGCCGGCCTATGTCGAACAGTCTACGGAAGCGCAGATCCTGGTCACCGGCATCAAGGTCGTCGACCTGCTCGCACCCTACGCCAAGGGCGGCAAGATCGGCCTCTTCGGCGGTGCAGGCGTCGGCAAGACCGTTCTGATCATGGAACTGATCAACAACGTCGCCAAGGCACACGGCGGCTATTCGGTGTTTGCAGGCGTCGGCGAACGCACCCGCGAAGGCAACGACCTCTACCACGAAATGATCGAATCCGGCGTGAACAAGCACGGCGGTGGCGAAGGCTCGAAGGCTGCGCTGGTTTACGGCCAGATGAACGAGCCGCCGGGCGCCCGCGCCCGCGTCGCGCTCACCGGTCTGACGATCGCCGAGCACTTCCGCGACGAAGGCCAGGACGTTCTGTTCTTCGTCGACAACATCTTCCGCTTCACCCAGGCAGGCTCGGAAGTGTCGGCTTTGCTCGGCCGTATTCCGTCGGCCGTGGGCTATCAGCCGACGCTCGCCACCGACATGGGCGCGATGCAGGAGCGCATCACCACGACGACCAAGGGCTCGATCACCTCGGTGCAGGCGATCTATGTTCCGGCCGACGACTTGACCGATCCGGCGCCGGCGACCTCGTTCGCCCACCTCGACGCGACGACCGTTCTGTCGCGCTCGATCGCCGAAAAGGGCATCTACCCGGCCGTGGACCCGCTCGACTCCACGTCGCGCATGCTCGACCCGATGATCGTCGGCGAAGAACACTACGAAGTGTCGCGCAAGGTCCAGTCGACCCTGCAGCGCTACAAGGCGCTCCAGGACATCATCGCCATCCTCGGCATGGACGAGCTTTCCGAAGAGGACAAGCTCGCCGTTGCCCGCGCCCGCAAGATCGAGCGCTTCCTGTCGCAGCCGTTCTTCGTCGCCGAAGTCTTCACCGGTTCGCCGGGCAAGCTGGTCGCTCTCGAAGACACGATCAAGGGCTTCAAGGGTCTCGTCAACGGCGAGTACGACCACCTGCCGGAAGCCGCCTTCTACATGGTGGGCTCCATTGAGGAAGCCATCGAGAAGGCCAAGAAGCTGGCTGCCGAAGCCGCCTGACAGGCATCGTAAACCGTGGCGCGGGCCTCTCGCGCCGCGGTTTTCATTCCGGCCGCATGGACGCGGCTGAGACGTGCACAGCCGCCGTTCCGCGGCGCGCTTACCAGAAGTGAATGGTCATGGCCGACAGTTTCAATTTCGAGCTTGTTTCCCCGGAGCGCCTGCTGCTTTCCGCGCAGGTGACCGAAGTCGTCATCCCGGCAACCGAGGGTGAGATGACCGTGATGGCCAACCACGCTCCGACCATGACGACCGTCAAGCCGGGCGTCGTTACGGTCAAGACGGCCGACGGCAAGACGGAGCGTTTCGCCGTCTTCGGTGGCTTCGCCGACATCCTGCCGACCGGCTGCACGCTGCTTGCCGAATCGGCGGTGCATGTCGACGAACTCGACCGCACGGTCCTCGAAAACCGCATCGACGAGGCGCGCGCTGAGTTGGAAGGCGCGATCGACGAGAAGAAGACCCGCGTCGAGCAGTTCATCGCCGAACTGACGAGGCTCGGGGAGATCGTCATCCCCGCCTGAAAGGGACATCCCGATAAGGGAAACGACCAATAAGTGCATTGGACCCCGCCTCGAGCGGGGTTTTTTGTGACTGTTTGCTCGCGCTGGACGTCTGGAGCCCGAATTGCCCCTCTCCTCGGGTTTAACCCCGCTCGCGGCGAGAGGGGACTTGAGCGGGCGCGGCATACCCCTTCGCCCCGGCCGGATGAGGGGGAGATGCGACACTCCAAGTTCCGCTGTAGACACAGAATGCCCGGACTTGGCCCGGGCATTCTCGCTCCATCCGCCTCGTAAGAGGCGTGGCAATCTAGCCCGCCGCGCGTTCCGTTTCGTGCCTCTGGGCGTAGTAGTGGCCGAAGCGGTTGGCGAGGAAGGTGTCGAGGGAAATGTCCTCCTGGCGGACGAAGCCCCTGGTCGGGATCTTTTCTTCGGCTAGCAAGTCGAGAACAGCGCAGATGCTGCCGGCCGTGGTGATCTGGATGCCGCTGTGCATGCGTCCGGCAACGACGCCGCTATAGACCTTGTTGGCATAGGTCTCCTGGATGAGACGGCCCTGGCGGAAGCCGGAGACGGTGACGAAGATGACGACGACGTCCTGGGTTGTGGTCGGCAGGGCGTTCTCGAGGATATCCTTCAGCACCTCGCGGCGGTGGCGCAGGCCGAGATCGTTCAGCAGCGCCTTGAAGATCGCCGCGTGGCCTGGGTAGCGGATCGTCTTGTAGTTGAGCGTCCGAACCTTGCCCTTCAGCGTCTCGCACAGCGTGCCGAGGCCGCCGGAGGTGTTGAAGGCTTCGTAGGTGACGCCGTCGAGCGAAAACTCCTCGCGCTCCTCCATTGCCGGAACCTCGATCAGCGACCCTTCGACGATCGCCTCGCAGGGTTCGATATATTCGTTGATGACGCCGTCGGTGCTCCAGGTGAGATTGTAGTTGAGCGCATTCGACGGATATTGCGGCAGGGCGCCGACGCGCATGCGCACGCTTTCGAGCGTGTCGAAATGCCGGGTCAGATCATTGGCGACGATCGAGATGAAGCCGGGGGCCAGACCGCATTGCGGGATGAAGGCGGTCTTCGCCTCCGTCGCGATGGCCTTGACCTGTCGGGTCGATTCGACGTCTTCGGTGAGGTCGAGATAGTGGATCTCCGCTTCCGCTGCAGCCTCGGCGATCGCGACCGTCAGGTGGAAGGGAGCGGCGCTCAAGACCGCGAACTTGCCGGTCAGCAAGCCGACGAGGGCCTTCCTGTCGGCGATGTCGATGGCGACGGTCGAAATCGCGTCGTGGCTCTCGACCTGCTGCAATTGCTCGGCGCTGCGGTCGGCGATGCAGACGCGGTAATCGCCGGTATGGGCGAGCATCCAGGCAATCGTCGAGCCGATCTTGCCGGCGCCGATGATAACGATGTCTTTCATTCTTTTCCCCCAGGGTATGAGCCTCTTCAGCGGCTATTTTCCTGCGGAGGAGTGTTGATTTGAAGCATCAAAACGAGTAAATCGGAGGGCGATAATCGGCATATCGCCGAAAGAGATCGACGATATGCAGGTCACCGACAAGGACCGCGAACTTCTTGCCATCCTCAGCGACAATGCGCGCATGCCGACGGCGACGATCGCCCGGCGGCTCGGCCTTTCGCGCACCACCGTGCAGGCGCGCATAGAGCGGCTGGAGCGCGAGGGGGTGATCGCCGGGTATGGCGTGCGGCTGGCGGAAAGTTACGAAAAGGGACTGGTGAAGGCACATGTGCTGATCACGATCGCGCCGCGGGCGCTGAGCCGCGTGACGCCGGAGTTGAGCGCGATCCGCGAGATCCGCACCCTGCATTCGGTCAGCGGCAGCTTCGACTTGATCGCCATCGTCGCCGCGGCATCGATCAGCGAGCTGGACCTGCTGATCGATCGGATCGGCGAGATCGAGGGCGTCGAAAAGACGCTGTCGTCGATCATTCTGTCGACCCGCATCGATCGCTGACGCTTCGTCAGCGGACCGTGGTGCTGTCGGTCGAGTCGCCGCCGTCAGGCAAGGTTTCGGTTCTCGGCTGGCGTGGTGCGGGAGTCCTGTTCCAAGTTTCCGGGCCGCGGATGGTGGAAACAATCGAGCCATCCCCCGGCGCCAGCCATTTCTCGCGATCGAAGTAAAGCTCGGCGGCGCTTTTCGCCCGCCTGAGCGCCGCCTGGTTGGCGAGGAAGTTGTAGCGTGGCGTGTCGCCGGATTCGCGTTTGAACTGGATGCGGCTGCCGAAGCGCTTGAGACCGAATTCGCTGAGCGCCTGTATCTTCAACGTGACGCTTTCGCTATCGGCCCAGTGCACCTGCTTCAGGAAGACCGAAGCGGCCGTCGCCGCGGCACTGGTAACCGCCTGGGTGTCTTCGGAATGCTCGATGTTGAGCTTCACCCGAAACGAGGTGATTTCATCCTCGTCGCTGCCTTTGACGAAGATGAAGATGGAAGAGCTTGTCGCCGCGCCGGGGCGGACAAAGGACACGAGCGAGGAACATTCCCAGCGGCCGCTCTCGGCCGACTTCCATGCAAGTTCGCGAAAACCGGCCTCGCGCAGGCGCTCGCACAAAGCGCGCGGGTCGCTGCGGATCTGCCGGATGAATTGCTGCTCGGGCGTGCGGAGGTCCGCGAACGTCCGGACCGGCAGCAGCGCCCGCAACGGCTCGGTTTCCTTGGGACGCGGGCGGGCCGCTTCGGGCGCCGGCGTCGGCGCGGCTTCACGGAGCACGTCCTGAAACCCCATCGCCGTCAGCACCTGTTTCAGATTGCGTTGCTCGTTGGCGAGCAGCACAGTCGCTAGGATCGCCGTGAAGACCAGCGCCACGGCGGACAGGAAGAAAGCGACGCCGGAACGGCCTTTCTGCTTCTTCTCCATGCCACCGTCGCTCCGCCTCGGAGAGGGCGATGTCCGCGCGCCCGCTCTACCCCTGAAAGACGGCGCACAATAGGGGATGATGGCGCCGCCGTCCAAGGGGCATCCTGTTCGGAAGAACGAAGTCAGGACCAGCCCAAGAACCCTTCCGCTTGTGGGGCCATAGGTGGGGAGGGGGCTTTGGTGAATTATTCGACGCTCGTCCGCTTCGCTTCCATCCGAGCCGTCCGCCAGGTGGAAAATGCGAAGGCAACGAGGAAGATCGCCGTCATCAGGAGGACGATGGTCGGGGCCGGGGCGCTGTCGATGAAGAAGGAAAGGTAGACGCCCGAGAAGGAGGCGACGACGGCGACGGCGACCGCAGCGATCAGCATGCCGCGAAACGTCCGCGTTACCAGATAAGCGATTGCGCCGGGGGCGATCAGCATGGCGATGGCAAGGATCAATCCGACGGCCTTCAAGGCGCCGACGATCGTCAGTGACAGGATGGCGAGCAGTCCGTAATGCAGCCAGCCGACCGGCAGGCCGACGGCACGCGCCTGGGCCGGATCGAAGGCGTGCAGCAGCAGGTCGCGCCATTTCAGCGAGAGAATGCCGGCGGCGAGGAGTGCGATCAGGCCCGTCTCGAGGATGTCGCCCCAGCCGATGCCGAGCATGTCGCCGAACAGGATGTGGTCGAGATGCACGTCGCTCTGGATGTTCACATAGAGCACGAGGCCAAGGCCGAACATGCCGGAAAAGACGACGCCCATCACCGTGTCCTGCTTGATGCGGCTGTTGTCCTTGAGGTAGCCGGTGAGCAACGCGCAGCACATGCCGGCGGCAAAGGCGCCGACGGCAAGCGGCAGGCCGACGATGTAGGAGATCACGACGCCAGGGAAGACCGCGTGCGAGATGGCGTCGCCCATCAGCGACCAGCCTTTCAGCACCAGGAAACAGGAGAGCATCGCCGTTGGGATCGCCACCAGCACCGAGATCATCAGCGCGTTGCGCATGAACCCGAATTCGAAGACGACAAGGAGCATGTCGAGCGACATCATTGGGTGACCTGCAACGCTTCGGAGGCGCGGCGGCGGGCGGCGATGAGGCCGTGCTTGGGGGCAAGAACGAAGGCGGAGAGGAAGATCAGCGTCTGAAGCACGATGATGATGCCGCCGGTCGCGCCGTCGAGGAAGTAGCTGGCATAGGCGCCGACGAAGCTTGTTGCGGCGCCGATGGCGATGCTGATCAGGATCAGCCGCGGAAAGCGGTCGGTGATCAGATAGGCGGTGGCCCCGGGGGTGACGACCATGGCGATGACGAGAAAGGCGCCGACGGTCTGCAGCGCCGCCACGGTGCAAGCCGAGAGCAGCGTGAAGAACAGCACCTTGATGAGCGTTGTGTTGATGCCGATCGAACGGGCGTGGCTTTCGTCGAAGAAGGTCACCATCAGGTCCTTCCATTTCGCCGAGAGGATCAGGAGCGAGGCGATGCCGATGATGGCGAGCTGCAACGTGTCGGCTGGGGTGATGGCGAGGATGTTGCCGAGCACGATCGTCTGGATGTTCACGGACGTCGGCGACAGCGACACCATGAAGAGGCCGAGGCCGAAGAAGGAGGTGAAGATCAGCCCGATGATCGTATCCTCCTTCAGCCGGGTGCGCTGGTTGAGGAACAGCATGGCGGCGGCGGCAAGCGTGCCGGAAAAGAAGGCGCCGAGGGAGAAGGGGAGGCCGAGCATATAGGCGCCGGCGACGCCCGGCACGATCGCGTGGGAGAGCGCGTCGCCGATCAGCGACCAGCCCTTCAGCATCAGATAGGCGGAGAGGAAGGCGCAGACGGCGCCGACGAGCGCGCTGACCCACATGGCGTTCAGCATGTAGCTATACGTGAACGGCTCCAGAAGCGTTGCGATCATTCCTTGTCCGCCTCGGTTTCGGGCTTGGCCGGTTGCGTCACCATCTGGCCCTTCGCGCCATACATGACGAGCGGCCGTTCATCGTCGGTGATGACGGAAAGCTGGCGGGGATCGGCATCGTCGTGCAGGCTGTCGCCGCCGAGCACGAAATGGCGCAGCACGCCGCCGAAGGCGAGTTCGAGATTGTCGCGGGTGAAGGTGGTCTCGGTGGGCCCGTAGGCGAGAATCGT
Source organism: Sinorhizobium sp. CCBAU 05631 (assembly GCF_002288505.1). Classification (NCBI taxonomy): domain Bacteria; kingdom Pseudomonadati; phylum Pseudomonadota; class Alphaproteobacteria; order Hyphomicrobiales; family Rhizobiaceae; genus Sinorhizobium; species Sinorhizobium sp. CCBAU 05631. The sequence continues at coordinate 3,333,982 of NZ_CP023063.1, read as the reverse complement.
GTTTTTCAGAAGGATGGTGCGGTCGCAGAATTCCGGCACGCTGCCAAGGTTGTGGGTGGAGACCAGCATCACCCGCCCCTCGTCGCGAAGCGCCACGAGCAGACGGATGATTGCGTCCTCGGTCTTGACGTCGACGCCGGTGAAGGGCTCGTCCAGCAGGATGACGCGACCGTCCTGGGCAAGCGCACGGGCAAGGAAGACGCGCTTTTTCTGGCCGCCGGAAAGCTCGCCGATCTGGCGCTTGCGGAAATCGCTCATGCCGACCCTGGCGAGTGCCGCCTCGACCGCTTCATGGTCGGCCCGCTTCGGCATGCGCAGCATGTTCATGTGGCCGTAGCGGCCCATCATCACCACGTCCTCGACGAGCACCGGGAAATTCCAGTCGACCTCCTCGGCCTGCGGCACATAGGCGACGAGATTCTTCTTCAGCGCCTGCGGGACGCCGAGCCCGAGGATCGAGATGTCGCCCTTGGCGAGCCGGACGAAGCCCATGATGGCCTTGAACAGCGTCGACTTGCCGCTGCCGTTGACCCCGACCAGCGCGGCGATCGTGCCGGTCGGAATTTCGAAGGAGGCGTCCTGCAGGGCGCGGTGGCCGTTGCGGTAGGTGACGGTGGCATTGCGGACGCGAATGCCGCCGCCCTCATCCTGAGGACCCGTCCGCGGAGTAGGTCGGGCCTTTACCTGAAGGTTCATTGCGAAAGACCTTTCGCGATCGTTTCGGACGTGACACGCAGGAGATCGATATAGGTCGGGACCGGTCCGTCGGCCTCGCTCAAGGAATCCACATAGAGCACGCCGCCGTATTTGGCACCCGTCTCGCGCGCCACCTGCTGGGCCGGATCGGGCGAAATGGTGCTTTCGGAGAAGACCACCGGAATGCGGTTGGCCCTGACTGCGTCGATCACCTTGCGCACCTGCTGCGGCGTGCCCTGCTGGTCGGCATTGATCGGCCATAGGTAGAGCTCCTTCAGGCCGAAATCGCGGGCGAGGTAGCTGAAGGCGCCTTCGCTCGAAACCAGCCAGCGCCTTTCCGCCGGGATCTTGTCGAGCTCTGCCTTGATCGGGGCGATGGTGGCCTCGATCCTCTTCTTATAGGCGTCGGCATTGGCCTTGTAGATCTCGGCATTGGCCGGGTCGAACTTCACGAGGGCGTCGCGTATGTTGTCGACATAGATCAGCGCCGCCGAGGGCGACATCCAGGCATGCGGATTCGGCTTGCCCGCATAGGGGCCTTCGGCAATGCCCATTGGCTCGACGCCCTCCGAGACAACGACGCCCGGGATGTCGTCGAAGTTCTGGAAGAACTTTTCGAACCAGAGCTCCAGATTGAGGCCGTTCCAGAGGATCAATTGTGCGTCATGCGCCTTCAGGATGTCGCGCGGTGTCGGCTGATAATTGTGGATCTCGGCGCCGGGCTTGGTGATCGATTCGACGATCGCCGCGTCGCCCGCAACGTTTTGCGCCATGTCGGCAATGACCGTGAAGGTGGTCACCGCCTTGAACTTGTCCGCCGCCGCTGCCGCGCCGGGCAGGAGGGAAAAGGCAGCCATTGCCGCTGCTGCCGTCAGAATTATGCGCCGCGTCCGATCGATCATCCATCACTCCTCAATCTTGAACCTGCGCTATGGGTAGGCGAATGGCCTGCATAAGTCAATGCAAATGAGAACCATTTGCAACTAGCTATTTTCAAAGCCATTGCCCTTGGCTAGTGTCGCCGGATGAGACAAGCCAAGCATCGGATCGCTGAACTGGAGGGAATTCTTCGTGAAGGAGGGGTGCGCGTCACCCGCCAACGGGCGGCGATTCTGAAGATCCTGGCCGAAGCCGAAGACCATCCGGATGCGAGCGAACTGCATCGGCGCGCCAAGGAAATCGACGCGACCGTGTCGCTCTCGACCGTCTACCGCACCCTGTCGGCGCTGGAGCAGCAGGGGGTTGTGCAGCGGCACGCTTTCGAGAATGCTACGGCCCGCTTCGAGACGGCCGACGCGCCGCATCACGACCATCTGATTGACATCGAGACCGGAGCGGTGATCGAGTTCCGCTCCGACAAGATCGAGCAACTGCAGGCGGAAATCGCTGCCGAGCTCGGCTACGACCTGGTGCGCCACCGGCTGGAGCTCTACTGCCGGAAGCGCAAGGATTGAGGGGGAAGGCTCAGTCTTCGACGGAGACCAAGCCGCGAAGGCGGGCTTAGTTCAGCGGAATGGCATTGTTCTCCTTGCCAGCTTGGTAGGCGGAGGAGAGTTCGGCATATTTCCGGCTGATCGCCTCGGCGCGCCGCTGAAGACGAGCGCGATCGATCTCCGGAAGCTCGGCGATCAGATCGGTAATCGATTGGCCCTTCCAGAAGGCGTTCGTCCGATTGTACCCGCCCGGCTCCAGTGTGAAGACTTCCTTGAGGATCTTCAGGTCGTGCGGGATCGAGAAGGAGTCGCGCGAATCCTCGTGGCTGAAGAAATAGTAGAAATTGTCGAAGCCCGCCCAGGTGATCGCCGACAGGCACATGGAGCAGGGTTCGTGCGTCGACAGGAAGATGAGGTCGCGCGAACCCGGGCGCTCGGTGCCCGCCAGTTCGTAGAACCGTTTCAAGGTATGCACTTCGCCGTGCCAGAGCGGATTCTCGGTTTCGTTGTTGGTCTCGACGAGGACGATCGAGAGATCGGATTTCCTCAGCAGTGCGGCGCCGAATATCTTGTTGCCGGCGGCGACCCCGGCTTCCGTCGCCGGGATGATGCCGTGTTCCATGGTGGTCAGGAGGGCTTCGAGCAGTCCGAGCATTTCGTGTTTTGGTTGCATGACCGTTCCTTTGTTGTGTTCGCGTCCCTCGGGCGAGGCCACAATTCGATGTGGCGGTTCGGGATTACAGCGTCGCGCGTCTAGTGCGCTTCCGACGCGATCACCGGCACCTCGGTGCCTTTCGCGTCGTAGAGCTTGCCATTGAGAAAATAGTCGCCATCGTGCAGCCGCGCGATATCCTGGTATCGAAGCGTCCGCTCCGTCCCCGCGACGAACACCGATTGCTGGTCGGAGTTGCCGGTGGTCAGGTGGTTGAAGATCAGATTGAGGCTGATTGCCATCAAGGCGGCAGAACTGATGCCGGAATGGAAGATCGTCGCAAACCAGGCCGGGAAGTGCTCGTAGAAGCTGGGGGAGGCGATCGGGATCATGCCGAAGCCGATCGAGGTGGCGACGATAACGAGGTTCATATTGTTGTTGTAGTCGACCTTCGAGAGGGTGCGGATGCCGCTCGCCGCAACCGTGCCGAAGAGCACGATGCCGGCGCCACCGAGCACGGCGCTCGGAACCGCCGCCACGATGCGGCCCATGACCGGCAGCAGCCCGAGCATCACGAGAAAGAGGCCGCCCGTCGCCACCACGTAGCGGCTCTTGACGCCGGTGACCGCCACCAGCCCGACATTCTGAGCAAAGGCGCTCTGGGTGAAGGAGCCGAAGACCGGCGCCACGAGGCTCGACAGCATGTCGGCCCTCAAGCCATCGCCAAGCCGGCGCGAATCCACTTTCGTCTCGATGATTTCGCCGACGGCAAGGATGTCCGCCGAGGTCTCGACCAGCGTCACCATGATGACGATGAACATCGACACGATCGCGGCAATCTCGAAGGTCGGATAGCCGAAGTAGAAGACGGTTGGAAGGGCGAAGAAGGGTCCTTCAGCCACTTTGGAGAAATCGGCCATGCCGGCGAAGTAGGCGATGCCGGTGCCGATGATCAGCGCCAGCAGGATCGAGAGCCGCGAGATCGCGGCGCTTCCGAGCTTGCTGAGCAAGAGCACGATGACGAGTGTTACCGCCGCAAGCTGGATATTGGCCGGACTGCCGAAGTCGGGTGCGGCGCTGTTGCCGCCCATTGCCCAGCGTGCCGCGACCGGCATCAGCGTCAAGCCGATCGTGGTGATCACGATGCCTGTGACGAGCGGCGGGAAGAATCGGGTGACCCGCGAGAAGATCGGCGTGATCAGAAGACCGATCAGCGATGCGGCCATGACCGCCCCCAGCACCGACTGCATGCCGCCATTGCCGGAAATGGCGATCATCGTCGCGACGCCGGAAAAAGATACCCCCTGGACCAGGGGCAACCGGCTTCCGAAGAAAGGCAGGCCGAGAGTCTGCAGGATCGTGGCGAGGCCCCCGGCAAAAAGGGAAGCCGTGACGAGCAGGCCGATCTCGGCGGGACTGAGGCCGGCGGCCTGACCGAGGATCAGCGGCACGGCAACGATGCCGCCATACATTGTAAGCACGTGCTGCAGGCCATAGGCCAGGTTGGCGCCGATGCCGAGCTTTTCATCCTCCGGGCGCGTCTGCGCCGCAGTTTCCTCTGCGCTGTTTGCCAAGGTAATCTCCTCCAATACCTTTGCGTGCATTCCCCACACCTCCTCCACGAGATGGGTGGCAAACTATGGCATCGGCTGCGGAGTCTGACTTTATCGAAAAAGGGGAAACAGTTTGCGGTTGTACTGCGGTAATGCGTTCGGTCAGGTCCGATGCCCCGAACAATGGTGCGGCTCCCAGCCGCAAGGAAAGCGAAAGCCGGAGCTGTTGTCAGCCCCGGCGCCGCATCTCCGTTCGTATGGCGCCGCCCGGACATCCGGGCGGCGCTTTCGTTCGCTGGACTTAGTTGGTCTGCCAGCTCTTGACCAGTTCGTCGTAATTAACGGTGATCGGCTTTTCCTTCTCGTTCTCGACCTTGAGCTGCGGAGCGAGGTTGCCGGCCTTCACCGCTTCGGCGTTCCAGTATTCGAGATCGTGCTCTTCGGCGAGCTTCGGACCGATATCGCCCTGGATGCCGGCGCGCTCGAGGCGCTGCAGCACCTTCTCCTGCTCGGCGCAAAGCGAGTCCATGGCTTCCTGGGCCGTCTTGGCGCCGGAAGACGCATCGCCGATCGCCTGCCACCACAGCTGGGCCAGCTTCGGATAATCAGGCACGTTCGTGCCGGTCGGCGACCATTGCAGGCGGGCCGGCGAACGGTAGAACTCGATCAGCCCGCCAAGCTTCGGAGCGCGCTCGGTGAAGCTCGGATGGTCGAGGGTCGACTGGCGGATGAAGGTGAGGCCGACATGGCTCTTCTTCACGTCGATGGTCTTCGAGGTGACGAACTGTGCGTAGAGCCAGGCGGCCTTGGCGCGGTCGTCCGGGGTCGACTTCAGAAGCGTCCAGGAGCCGGCGTCCTGATAGCCGAGCTTCATGCCGTCCTTCCAGTAAACGCCGTGCGGCGACGGGGCCATGCGCCATTTCGGCGTGCCGTCGGCGTTGACGACCGGCAGGCCGTCCTTGACCATGTCGGCGGTGAAGGCCGTGTACCAGAACATCTGCTGGGCGATCGCACCCTGGGCCGGAACCGGACCGGATTCGGAGAAGGTCATCCCTTGAGCTTCCGGCGGAGCGTAGTTCTTCAGCCAGGTCAGGTATTTCTCGATCGAATAGACTGCAGCCGGGCCGTTGGTGTCGCCGCCGCGTGCGACGCAGGAGCCGACCGGACGCGAGTTCTCGTCGACCTTGATGCCCCACTCGTCGACCGGGCGGCCGTTCGGGATGCCCTTGTCGCCGTTGCCGGCCATCGACAGCCAGGCGTCGGTGAAGCGCCAGCCGAGCGACGGGTCCTTCTTGCCGTAGTCCATGTGGCCATAGACCTTCTTACCATCGATCTCTCGGCCGTTGAAGAACTCGGCAATGTCCTCATAGGCCGACCAGTTGACCGGAACGCCGAGGTCGTAGCCGTACTTGGCCTTGAACTCTTCCTGAATCTTAGGATCGTTGAACCAGTCGTAGCGGAACCAATAGAGGTTGGCGAACTGCTGGTCGGGAAGCTGGTAGAGCTTGCCGTCCGGTGCGGTGGTGAAGGACTTGCCGATGAAGTCGTCGATGTCGAGGTTCGGGTTGGTGACGTCCTTGCCCTCGTTGGCCATCCAGTCGGTCAGGTTGCGGGCCTGCTGGTAGCGCCAATGGGTGCCGATGAGGTCGGAGTCGTTGATATAGGCGTCGTAGACGTTCTCGCCCGACTGCATCTGCGTCTGCAGCTTTTCGACGACGTCGCCTTCGCCGATCAGGTCGTGGGTGACCTTGATTCCAGTGATGTCGGAGAAGGCCTTGGCCAGGGTCTTCGCTTCATACTCGTGCGTGGTAATCGTTTCGGAAACGACCTTGATCTCCATGCCGGCAAAGGGCTTCGCCGCATCGACGAACCATTGCATTTCCGCTTCCTGGGACGCGCGGTCGAGCGAGGAGAGATCGCCGATTTCCTTGTCGAGGAACTGCTTCGCCTCGTCCATGCCGGCGAAGGCCGTCCCGGTAAGTGCCAGCAGCATCGCCGCCGTCGTAGTCAAAAGATGCCGTCGCATAAATTTCCTCCCTTTGGGTTTTGCGATTGCGTTTCCTTGCAGTTTCGAAGGGCGCAACCGGCGCCCTTCATTCCGATGCCTCAGACGTAGCGGAACACGGCGACGGCGTAGATCACCGAGAGGGCAACCGCCCACCAGAGATTTGCGCCGACCAGCCCGAGCCAACCGAGGTGAATGAATGCACTTCCGAGCAGCGAGACGAAGAGCCGGTCACCGCGGGTCGTCTCGAAGCGCAGGACCCCGACGCGTGGGTTTCCGCCTGGCGAGACATATTCCCAGACGCCCATGCCGACGAGCATCAGCGCGATCGCCAGGAAAAACAGCGCTGTCGGCAGCGTCCATGCCATCCATGAAAAGTCCATTGGCGAAATCTCCCTTGAATGGTTTCAGCTCTAGACGCGGCCGAGCGCGAAGCCCTTGGCGATGTAATTGCGGACGAAGTAGATGACGAGCGCGCCCGGGATGATCGTCAGCACGCCGGCGGCGGCAAGCACGCCCCAGTCGAGACCGGAGGCCGAAACCGTCCGCGTCATCGTCGCGGCGATCGGCTTGGCGTCGGTGGTCGTCAGCGTGCGGGCGATCAGAAGTTCGACCCAGGAGAACATGAAGCAGAAGAACGCGGCGACGCCGATGCCCGAGGCGATCAACGGCACGAAGATCTTCACGAAGAAGCGCGGGAAGGAATAGCCGTCGATATAGGCGGTCTCGTCGATCTCCTTCGGCACGCCGGACATGAAGCCCTCGAGGATCCAGACGGCGAGCGGCACGTTGAACAGGCAGTGGGCGATCGCCACGGCGATATGTGTGTCGATCAGGCCGAAGGCGGAATAGAGCTGGAAGAACGGCAGCGCGAACACCGCCGGGGGCGCCATCCGGTTGGTCAGGAGCCAGAAGAATAGGTGCTTGTCGCCGAGGAAGCGGTAGCGCGAGAAGGCATAGGCCGCCGGCAGCGCCACGCTGACCGAGATCAGTGTGTTCATCACCACGTAGGTGATCGAGTTGATGTAGCCGTTGTACCACGAGGGGTCGGTGAAGATCACCGCGTAATTGCGGAGCGTCGGGTTCTGCGGCCAGAGCGAAAAGGTGCTGAGGATCTCGCTGGTCTCCTTGAAGCTCATGTTGACGAGCCAGTAGATCGGCAGGAGCAGGAAGACGATGTAGATCGTCGGCACCAGCCAGGAGAGGCGCTGCGAAAGCGGTTGCTTGTTGGTCATCATGATGTCTCCTCCCTTCTTTCTCAGCCCTGCGCGTCGCTGGTGGTCATCACGGTGTAGAAGATCCACGACAAGAGCAGGATGATGAGGAAGTAGATGATCGAGAGGGCTGCGGCGGGGCCGAGATCGAACTGGCCGATCGCCATCTTGACGAGATCGATCGACAGGAAGGTCGTCGAGTTGCCCGGACCGCCGCCGGTGACGACGAAGGGTTCCGTATAGATCATGAAGCTGTCCATGAAGCGCAGCAGGAAGGCAATCAAGAGCACCCGCTTCATCTTCGGCAGCTGTATGTAGCGGAACACGGACCAGCGCGAGGCGCCGTCGATCTTGGCGGCCTGGTAATAGGCATCCGGGATCGACACGAGGCCGGCATAGCAGAGCAGCACGACGAGGCTCGTCCAGTGCCAGACGTCCATGATGATCAGCGTCACCCAGGCGTCGAGCGGGTTTTGCACGTAGTTGTAGTTGATGCCGAGCGTGGCGAGCGTGCGGCCGAGCAGGCCGATGTCGACCCGGCCGAAGACCTGCCAGATGGTGCCGACGACGTTCCACGGGATCAACAGCGGCAGCGCCATCAGCACCAGGCAGATCGGCACGCCGATCCCCTTCTTCGGCATGTTGAGAGCGATCACGATGCCGAGCGGGATCTCGATCGCCAGGATGATCGCCGAGAAGACCAGGTTGCGGGTCAGCGCATCCCAGAAGCGATCGGATTCGAGCACGTCCATGAACCAGTCGGTGCCGGCCCAGAAGAATTCGTTGTTGCCGAAGGTGTCCTGTACTGAATAGTTGACGACGGTCATCAGCGGGATCACCGCCGAGAAGGCGACGAGCACCAGAACCGGCAGGACCATGAACCAGGCCTTGTTGTTCCAGGTCTTTTCCATGTCAGGCCTCCTCGCCGATGCGCCAGGAATCGGCGTAGATATTGATTGCCTTCGGGTCGAAGGTGACGCGCGGTTCGGCGGGGATCTCGCCGTCCTCGTCGACGATGATTGAGATCGGCCGGTCGGCGAAGCGGGCGCGGACGATCTTGTGGCGGCCGATATCCTCGACCTTGGTGATCGCCACCGGCATGCCCTCGCGGCCCAGCGAGATGAATTCCGGCCGAATGCCGAGCTCGGTCTTGGCGCCGGGCGCCACCTGCGGCTGGAAATTAAGGGCGATGCTCTCGCCGCCGACCGCTGCCCTGTTGCCGGCGATCTCGGCCGGCAGGACGTTCATGCCCGGCGAGCCAATGAAATAGCCGACGAAGGTGTGGCGCGGACGCTCGAAGAGCTCGGCCGGCGTGCCGATCTGGACGATCTGGCCGTCATACATGACGACGACCTTGTCGGCGAAGGTGAGCGCCTCGGTCTGGTCGTGGGTGACATAGACCATGGTGAAGCCGAACTGCTTGTGCAGGCGCTTGATCTGCGAGCGCAGTACCCATTTCATCTCGGGATCGATGACGGTCAGCGGCTCGTCGAACAGGATGGCGCTGACGTCGGAGCGCACCAGGCCGCGGCCGAGCGAGATCTTCTGCTTCTGGTCGGCGGTCAGCCCCCGCGCGGTCTTGTTCGCCCAGCCGCCGAGGCCGGTCATCTCGATGATCTCCTTGACGCGGTGGTCGACCTCGGCCTCCGGCACATGGCGGTTGCGCAAGGGGAAGGCGAGATTGTCGTAGACGGTCATGGTGTCGTAGATGACCGGAAACTGGAACACCTGGGCGATGTTGCGATGCTGTGTCGTCAGCTGCGTCACGTCGGTGCCGTCGAACAGGATGCGGCCTTCCGACGGGTTGATCAGCCCCGAAATGATGTTGAGCAGCGTGGTCTTGCCGCAGCCGGAAGGACCGAGCAGCGCATAGGCGCCGCCGTCGTTCCATTCGTGATGGACTTCCTTCAGCGCGTAGTCGGCTTCCGACTTGGGCTTGGCGCCATAGGCGTGGCGGATATGTTCGAGATTGATGCGTGCCATGGTCTCCTCCCAGCGCCTCCCTTTACGCGGTCCCGCCGGTCGCCCGGCCGTCCGGCCCGAAGGCCATCAGGTGGCGGGTGTCGACGAAGACCTCGAGGGTCGCGTCCGGTTCGATGTCGTGAATGCCGGGCGCCAGCATGACCCAGCGCGCATCGGCGAAGCCGACGTGAATAAAGCTTTCCGACCCGGCGATCTCGGAAATCGCCGTCTTGACGGTGAGCGGATTGCCACTGCCGTCGGGGTGGTCGAGAGAGATGTGGTGCGGCTGGAAGGCGACCGTGCACGGCCCGTCGGCAACAGCCGCGAGATGCGCGGGAACGGAAAGCACCGGCTTACCTTCGAGCGTGAAATGGGAGCCGGCTTTCACCAGCGCGATCGTGTTGAGCGGCGGATCGGCGAAGGTGCGGGCGGTGACGATGTCCACCGGGCGGCGGTAGACGTCGATGGTGCTGCCGAACTGGGTGATGCGGCCCTCGCTCAAGGCGGCGGTATTGCCACCGAGCAGCAGCGCTTCCGAAGGTTCCGTCGTCGCATAGACGAAGATCGCGCCGGAAGCCGCGAAGATCTTCGGCAGTTCCTCGCGCAGTTCCTCGCGCAGCTTGTAGTCGAGATTGGCGAGCGGCTCGTCGAGCAGCACCAGGTCGGCATTCTTGACGATGGCGCGGGCAAGCGCGGTGCGCTGCTGCTGGCCGCCGGAGAGATTGAGCGGCGTGCGGTCGAGATAGGGGGTGAGCTTCAGGAGCTCGGCGGCCTTGCGGACCTCCCGGTCGATTGTGGCGTTGTCGACACCCTTGATCCGCATCGGCGAGGCAATGTTGTCGTAGACCGTCATCGCCGGATAGTTGATGAACTGCTGGTAAACCATGGCGACGGAGCGCTGCTGGACCCGCACGCCGGTGACGTCGGCGCCGTCGAAATGGATCGAACCGGAGGCCGGTTTGTCGAGGCCAGCCATCAGCCGCATCAGCGACGTCTTGCCCGACAGCGTCGGGCCGAGCAGCACGTTGAGCGACCCGCGCTCCAGCACAAGGTCGGTCGGGTGGATATGCGTTTCCCCGCCCACGACCTTGGATATGTTCTTCATTGCAAGCATCGAATTCTCCACCCAGCCATCGGCATTTCAGTTGCAGGACATCAGGCGGCGGCGCTGGCCGCGTCCCGCATGTATTCCTCCAGCTCCGCTACTTCCGCCCGCGACAGCTTCAGTCCCAGCTTTGTCCGGCGCCAAAGCACGTCCTCCGCACGCAATGCCCATTCCTGTGCGATGAGCCAATCGACCTCGGCCGCATAGAGATCGGCTCCGAAGCGCCTTCCGAGATCGGCCTCGCTTGCGGCATTGTCGAGAAGCTGCTTCGCGCGCGTGCCATACAGGCGCACCAGTCGGCGGGCATGCGAAGCCGCCAGAAAGGGATAGTGCGCTTTCAATTTGGAGACCTCGGCATCGTAACCCGCAGCCGGAAAATCGCCGCCCGGCAGATGCGATCCGGCCGTCCACTTGCCGCCCTTGGCCCCGATCGCTTCACCGATCTTATCGAGTGCCGCTTCGGCCAGCCGCCGGTAGGTCGTGAGCTTGCCGCCGAAGATATTGAGGAGCGGCGCCTGGCCGGTCTGGCCTTCGAGACGCAGCACATAGTCGCGCGTCGCCTCCTGCGCCTTGCTTGCCCCGTCGTCATAGAGCGGGCGGACCGCCGAATAGGTCCAGACAATGTCGTCCTTAGTCACCGGATCGCTGAAATACTCACTCGCCGATCTGCAGAGATAATCGATCTCGGCGTCGCTGATGCGCACCTCGGCCGGATTGCCGGTGAAATCCCGGTCGGTGGTGCCGATCAGGGTGAAATCGTCTTGGTAGGGAATGGCGAACATGATCCGTCCGTCCGGGTTCTGGAAGAAATAGGCGCGCGGATCGTCGAACTTCTTTCTCAGGACGATGTGGCTGCCCTGGACCAGGCGGACATTGTGGACGTCGTTCTTGCCGATCGCATCGGCGAGCACTCGGTCGACCCAGGGGCCGGTGGCATTGACGAGCAGACGGGCGCGCACCGTTTCGCGCTTGCCGGTAAGCGCGTCCTCGGTTTCGACCACCCAGCGGCCGTCGCCGCGGCGGGCCGAGACGACGCGGGTGCGGGCCATGATCCTTGCGCCGCGGTCGGCGGCATCGCGGGCGTTCAGCACCACCAGCCGGGCATCGTCGACCCAGCCGTCGGAATATTCGAAGGCCTTGGCGAAGAGGCGCTTCAGCGGCGCGGCGGCCGGATCGCGGGTCATGTCCAGCGTGCTCGTCGCCGGCAGCAGCTTGCGGCCGCCGATATGGTCGTAAAGAAAGAGGCCGAGGCGGATCAGCCAGGCCGGCCGCAGGCCGCCCTTGTGATAGGGTAGAACGAAGCGCATCGGCCAGATGACATGCGGCGCCATTGCCCAGAGCACCTCGCGCTCCATCAGCGCCTCGCGCACCAGCCGGAACTCGTAATGCTCGAGATAGCGCAGGCCGCCATGAATGAGCTTGGTGGAGCCGGACGAGGTGCCGGAGGCGAAGTCGTCCATTTCGGCAAGGGCGACCGAATATCCCCGGCCGACCGCATCACGCGCAATGCCGCATCCGTTGATGCCGCCGCCTATGACAAAGACGTCGAAGATTGCCTGCTCTGACACCGCGATTGCCCCTCCACTTTTCGCAATGCACAAATTTATGTCATCGCGAAAGTGAAGGCAGTTAAAATGAAAACATTTCGAATGTCAAACGAATGTTTCCCGAATCTCGCCGCAGCCCGCCGGCGCGCTCAAGCCTCGGTTTCGACCAGCTTGACCCCTTGCTCGGAACAGATCTTGCGAACGTTTTCAATGATGCACCGGTCGGTGATGAAGGTCTGGACCTGGGAGATATGGCCGATCCGCACAGGCGCGGTGCGTTCGAACTTCGTGGAATCGGACACGAGGATGACGTGCCGGGCGTTGGCGATGATCGCCTGTGCGACTTTCACCTCGCGATAGTCGAAATCGAGAAGCGCGCCGTCGTGGTCGATCGCGGAGGCGCCGATGACCGCGAAATCGACCTTAAACTGCCTGATGAAATCGACCGCCGCCTCGCCGACGATGCCGCCGTCCGAACCGCGCACGACGCCGCCGGCGATCACCACCTCGATCGAGGGGAAGACCCGCAACCGATTGGCGACATTGATATTGTTGGTGATGACCATCAGTTCCTTGTGGTCGAGAAGCGCTTCTCCGACCGCTTCGGTGGTGGTGCCGATATTGATGAAGAGCGAGGCGTTGTCGGGGATGAGGGCGGCGGCGGCTCGGCCGATCGCCTGTTTCTCCGACGCGGCGATCTGGCGGCGCGCGTCGTATTTCACGTTCTCCTTGCCGCTCGGAAAGATCGCGCCGCCATGGATGCGGTTCAGGACCCGGGCATCGCAGAGGTCGTTCAGGTCCTTGCGGATCGTCTGCGGCGTCACCGAGAAACGCTGCGCGAGTTCCTCGACGAGCACCCGGCCCTCGGCCTTGGCCAGTTCCAGGATCTCCGCTTGCCGTCCGCTGAGATACATGCTTCGCTCCCTCTGCTTTCGTTTGCTTTCATAATATGCAAAAACGAAAGCAGCGCAATTTCAGAATCAGCGCTTGGTTGCGGTTTGGCAGTTCGACTGCAGCAATCGCCGCGGCCAACCATTGCAATCCGTCATGCGATGCGCCAGCGTGGTTTTCCGAGAGGGAGGTAGGCAAGCCCATGTATCATCCGGCCTTGTTCAAGGGCATGAAGGTGGTGGTGACCGGCGCCGGCCGGGGCATTGGTCTCGAGGTTGCGCGGGAGTTCCTCGATTGCGGTGCGCGCGTGCTGGTCCATGTCGGCCGGACGCTTTCCGATGTCCGCCCCGATTTTCTCGACCTGGCGGCGGGGGAGGGCAGGGCGTTTCTCGCGGCGGCGGATTTTCTCGTCCCCCGGGGCGTCAAGTCCCTTGCCGACGAGGTGAGGAGCCGTTTCGACAGCCTCGACGTTCTCGTCAACAATGCCGGCACGATGGTCGGCCGCTTTCCGGCTGCTGATTTGACCGACGACGAATACCGGACGATCGTCCAGCTCAATCAGACCTCGGTCGTGGAGATGACCCGGGCGATGCTGCCGCTCCTACGCAAGGGCGCGCATCCGGCGATCGTCAATACGGTGTCGATCTCGGCGCGCTCCGGCGGCAGCGCCGGTTCGTCGATCTATTCCGCTACAAAGGCCTTCATCGCCACCTATTCCAAGGCGTTGGCGCGCGAACTGGCACCGGAAGGCATCCGCGTCAATTGCGTCTCGCCCGGCACGATCACCACCGATTTCCACGAGCGCTATTCGACGCCCGACAAGCTGGAGGCGACGCGCAGGTCGATTCCGCTCGGACGGCTCGGAACCGCCGAGGATTGCGCCCCTGCCTATCTCTTCCTCGCCTCGCATGCGCTTTCCGGCTATATCACCGGCCAGGTGCTGGAGGTGAATGGTGGGCAGTTGATCTGCTAGGAGTTGCGCGAGTCGTGCGCGGTTCCGCCCCTCATCCGCCTGCCGGCACCTTCTTCCCGCATGCGGAGAGAAGGGATATGCCGCGCCGTTGAGGTCCCTCTTTCCCGCACTCAGGGAGAAGGAGCAAGCGGCTTCGGCGCGTGGCAGAAGGGACAAGCCGGGCGATTCCGGTCCCCTCTCCCCGCGTGCGGGGAGAGGGCTAGGGTGAGGGGCTGTCGCCAGCAGCGATTTCTAAGGCCGAGAAATGATCGACAAACTGGAATTCTTCCTCGTCCTTGCCCGCGAACGGCATTTTGGTCGCGCGGCGGAAGAGTGCGGCGTGACGCAGCCGACGCTGTCGGCGGCGATCCGCCAGCTCGAGGACCAGCTCGGCGTCATTCTCGTCAATCGCGGCTCGCGCTTTCAGGGGCTGACGCCGGAGGGCCAGCGGGTGCTGGAATGGGCGCGGCGGATCGTCGGCGATACGCGCACCATGCGCGAGGAGATGCGCGCGGCGCGCAAGGGCCTTTCCGGCCACATCCGCCTCGCCGCCATCCCGACGACGCTTTCCATGGTGCCGCTCATCACCGCTCCCTTTCAGGAGAAGCATCCCGACGTCACCTTTTCGGTACTTTCGACCACGTCGCTGCAGATCCTGGCGCTGCTCGAAAATCTCGAGATCGACGCGGGACTGACCTATCTGGAGAACGAACCGCTCGGCCGCGTCACTAGCGTGCCGCTTCAGATCGAGCAATATCATCTGGTTACCGCCGCCGAGAGCCCGCTTTCCGATCGCGAAAGCGTGACCTGGAAGGAGGTTAGCAATATTCGGCTTTGTCTATTGACGGCCGACATGCAGAACCGGCGCATCATCAATCAGCATTTTGCCGAAGCCGGCGCGGTGGCGAGCCCAACGCTCGAATCGAACTCGATGATCGTCCTCTTTTCCCACGTAAGGACAGGACGCTGGGCGAGCATCATGCCTCATAACGTCGCGAAATCCTTCGGGTTTCCTCAGGATATCCGGTTGATTCCGATCGTCGAGCCCGACGTGCGCCACACGGTCGGCCTGGTGGCGACCTATCGTGAGCCGTTTACGCCATTGGTCTCGGCCTTGCTGCACGAGGCACGCATGCTCAGCGAGCGCAATGCCGTTTAATAGATTTTTTCTATCGATCGACGGAACAGCATTATTGACCCGTCTGCCCTTAAGCGCGAAGCTTATTGCCTGTCGCAGAGGCGAAGAGGCTCCGATCTCTGCAACAGACTATGAAATCTGGCGTGGCGGTCCAAGCAAGACCTCGATGCGCCGCGAGCCGGGAGGGCTCTTCGGGTGAATATTCATCTGCCGCGCGCAGACGTGACCGAGCGCACGCTGGCGATCGTCGGCGAACTCAAGGGACTGGAAGGCCCGCTTCTGCCGATCCTGCACGAGATCCAGGACGAGTTCGGCTATGTGCCGCAGGAATGCCTGCCGGTGATCGCCCGCGAACTCAACCTGTCGCGTGCCGAAGTCTACGGCGTCGTCACCTTCTACCACGATTTCCGCGAGCACCCGGCCGGACGGCATGTGTTGAAACTCTGTCGTGCCGAGGCCTGTCAGTCGATGGGCGGCGATCGGCTTGCCGAGCGCGCCAAGGCGCTGCTCGGCATCGATTTCCACGAGACGACGCCGGACGGCGCCGTGACGCTCGAACCGGTCTACTGTCTCGGGCTCTGTTCCTGCTCGCCGTCGGCGATGCTCGATGGCGAGGTGTATGCGCGG
Organism: Sinorhizobium sp. CCBAU 05631; assembly: GCF_002288505.1. Classification (NCBI taxonomy): domain Bacteria; kingdom Pseudomonadati; phylum Pseudomonadota; class Alphaproteobacteria; order Hyphomicrobiales; family Rhizobiaceae; genus Sinorhizobium; species Sinorhizobium sp. CCBAU 05631. The sequence goes on along the minus strand of NZ_CP023063.1, from coordinate 3,318,207 downwards.
CTTGACGATGCGGAGCTCGAGGCGCTGGTCGCGGAGGCACGCCGATGACCGTGAAGATCTACATTCCACGCGATGCCGCAGCGATTGCCCTTGGCGCCGAAAAGGTGGCGGCAGCAATGGCCGAGGCGGTCGCGGCGCGCGGCCTCGACGCAACGATCATCCGCAACGGCTCGCGCGGCATGCACTGGCTTGAACCGCTAGTCGAGGTCGAAACCGCCGAGGGGCGCATTGGCTACGGTCCGGTGAGGGCCCGCGACGTCGCCTCGCTCCTCGATGCCGGGTTCATCTCGGGCGACGCGCATGCGCTCTGCCTCGGCAAGACGGAAGAGATCCCCTTCCTCAAGAACCAGACGCGGCTGACCTTCGCGCGCTGCGGAGTCATCGATCCCCTGTCGCTCGACGACTATCGCGCCCATGGGGGCCTGTGCGGTCTTCAGAAGTCCGTCTCGCTGGCGCCGGCGGCGATCGTCGCCGAAGTTACCGAAAGCGGCCTGCGCGGTCGCGGTGGTGCCGGCTTCCCGACCGGCATCAAATGGAAGACCGTCCTCGAAACGGCGGGGCCGCAAAAATACATCGTCTGCAATGCCGACGAGGGCGACAGCGGTACCTTCGCCGACCGGATGATTATGGAGGGCGACCCCTTCGTGCTTATCGAGGGCATGGCAATCGCCGGCATCGCAACAGGCGCCACCAAGGGTTACGTCTACACCCGCTCAGAATATCCGCATGCGATCGCGGCGATGAGCGCTGCGATCGAGGTCGCGCGCGCCGCCGGCGTGCTCGGCACCTCCGTTCTCGGTTCGGCGCATGCCTTCGACATGGAAGTCAGGACCGGCGCCGGCGCCTATGTCTGCGGCGAGGAGACGTCGCTGTTGAACAGTCTCGAGGGCAAGCGCGGGCTGGTGCGCGCCAAGCCGCCGCTGCCGGCCCACAAGGGTCTGTTCGATTGCCCGACGGTCATCAACAACGTCATCTCGCTCGCTTCGGTGCCGGTGATTCTCGAGAAGGGCGCCGCCTACTACCGCGATTTCGGCATGGGCCGCTCGCGCGGTACGATCCCGATCCAGATCGCCGGCAACGTCAAGCATGCCGGCCTCTACGAGACGGCGTTCGGCCTGACTCTCGGTGAGATCGTTGACGCGATCGGAGGCGGCACGGCAAGCGGCCGACCGGTTAAAGCGGTGCAGGTCGGCGGTCCGCTCGGCGCCTATTTCCCGCGGGCGCTGTTCGATACGCCGTTCGATTACGAGGCCTTCGCGGCGAAAGATGGGCTGATCGGCCATGCCGGCATCGTGGTTTTCGACGACACGGCCGACATGCTGAAGCAGGCGCGCTTCGCCATGGAGTTCTGCGCCGTCGAGAGCTGCGGTAAGTGCACGCCCTGCCGCATCGGCTCAACCCGCGGTGTCGAGGTGGCGGACAAGATCGCTGCCGGCATCGAACCGGAGAAGAACCGCGAACTGCTCGCCGATCTCTGCAACACGATGAAGTTCGGCTCGCTCTGCGCCCTCGGCGGCTTCACGCCCTATCCGGTGATGAGCGCCATGACACATTTCCCGGAGGATTTCGAGCCCGCGCCGGTGGTGGAGGCTGCGGAATGATGAACGCGGCGAACACCCCCATCTGGCCTGCCGGGCATCTCCCCCACAAGGGGGGACATCGACTCGCGGCTGGCCGCCCGCTCCCGCCAAAACGATTCTGCGGGTGGAATTCTCCGGTGTGGATGCAGAACGTGCCACATCCATTCTCCCCCCTTATGGGGGAGATGCCCGGGAAAGCAGAGGGGGGCGAGCCCTCGCTGAACGCAATTTCTCAGGAGGCCCAGAATGTCTCTCGTTCATGAAATCAATTACGGCACTCCTGCTTCCAAGTCCGAAAAGCTGGTGACGCTGTCGATCGACGGGCAGGAGATCACCGTGCCAGAAGGCACGTCGATCATGCGGGCGGCGATGGAAGCGGGCATCGAGGTGCCGAAGCTCTGCGCTTCGGACATGATGGATGCCTTCGGCTCCTGCCGCCTCTGTCTAGTCGAGATCGAGGGCCGGGCCGGCATGCCGGCTTCCTGCACGACGCCAGTCGCACAGGGCATCAGCGTCTCGACCCAGACGCAGCGCCTCAAGGACGTTCGTCGCGGCGTTATGGAACTCTATATTTCCGACCACCCCCTCGACTGCCTCACCTGTGCGGCCAATGGCGATTGCGAGCTGCAGGACATGGCCGGCGCCGTCGGCCTGCGCGACGTGCGCTATGGCTATGACGGGTCCAACCACGTCAAGGCGCGCAACAACGGCGAGATCAATCGCCAATGGGCGCCGAAGGACGAATCCAACCCCTATTTCACCTTCGATCCGGCGAAATGCATCGTCTGCTCGCGGTGCGTGCGCGCCTGCGAGGAAGTGCAGGGCACCTTCGCGCTGACGATCAGCGGCCGCGGTTTCGATTCGCGCGTTTCCGCCGGCATGAGCGAGGATTTCGTCTCCTCGGAATGCGTCTCCTGCGGCGCCTGCGTGCAGGCCTGCCCGACGGCGACGCTGACGGAAAAGTCGGTGATCGAGATCGGCCAGCCGGAGCATTCGGTCGTGACCACCTGCGCCTACTGCGGCGTCGGCTGCTCCTTCAAGGCGGAGATGCGCGGCGAGGAGCTGGTGCGCATGGTGCCGTGGAAGGACGGCCAGGCGAACCGCGGCCATTCCTGCGTCAAGGGCCGCTTCGCCTATGGCTATTCCAGCCACAGGGACCGCATCCTCAATCCGATGATCCGCGACAAGATCAGCGATCCCTGGCGCGAGGTGACCTGGGAGGAGGCCTATGCCCATGTGGCTTCCGAGTTCCGCCGCATCCAGTACCAGTACGGCCGCGATTCGGTCGGCGGCATCACCTCGTCGCGCTGCACCAACGAGGAGACCTATCTGGTGCAGAAGCTGGTGCGCGCCGGTTTCGGCAACAACAATGTCGATACCTGCGCCCGCGTCTGCCATTCGCCGACCGGCTACGGCCTCAACCAGACCTTCGGCACCTCCGCCGGCACGCAGAATTTCGACAGCGTCGAGCACACCGACGTCGCGATCATCATCGGCGCCAACCCGACCGACGGTCACCCGGTCTTTGCCTCGCGGCTGAAGAAGCGGCTGCGCGAGGGCGCCAAGCTGATCGTCATCGACCCGCGCCGGATCGACCTCGTCCGCTCGGCCCATGTCGAAGCCTCGTACCACTTGCCGATCAAGCCGGGCACAAACGTCGCCATCCTGACGGCACTCGCCCATGTCATCGTCACCGAGGGCCTTGCCGATGAAGCCTTCATTCGCGAGCGCTGCGACTGGTCGGAATTCGAGGACTGGGCCGCCTTCGTGGCCGAGCCCTATCACAGCCCGGAAGCGACCGAGGCCCATACCGGCGTCCCGGCTGAACTGGTGCGCGGTGCAGCGCGCCTTTACGCCACCGGCGGCAATGGCGCCATCTATTACGGTCTCGGCGTCACCGAGCATAGCCAGGGCTCGACCACGGTGATGGCGATCGCCAACCTCGCCATGGTGACCGGCAACATCGGCCGGCCGGGTGTCGGCGTCAACCCGCTGCGCGGCCAGAACAACGTGCAGGGCTCCTGCGACATGGGCTCCTTCCCGCACGAACTGCCAGGTTACCGGCACATATCCGACGACGCCACGCGCGAAACCTTCGAGAAGCTCTGGGGCGTGACACTCAACAACGAGCCGGGTCTGCGCATCCCGAACATGCTCGACGCGGCGGTCGACGGCACCTTCAAGGGCATCTACATCCAGGGCGAGGACATCCTGCAGTCGGATCCGGACACCAAGCATGTGGCCGCCGGCCTCGCGGCAATGGAATGCGTCGTGGTGCAGGACCTCTTCCTCAACGAGACGGCCAACTACGCGCATGTCTTCCTGCCGGGCTCGACCTTCCTCGAAAAGGACGGCACCTTCACCAATGCCGAGCGCCGTATCAACCGCGTGCGCAAGGTGATGCGGCCGAAGAACGGCTATGCCGACTGGGAGGTGACGCAGAAGCTCGCCCAGGCGATGGGATTGGACTGGAACTATGGTCATCCGTCCGAGATCATGGACGAGATCGCCGCAACGACGCCGACATTCGCGCTCGTCTCCTATGACTATCTCGACAAGATGGGCTCGGTGCAGTGGCCCTGCAACGAAAAGGCGCCGCTCGGCTCGCCGATCATGCATGTCGACGGCTTCGTGCGCGGCAAGGGCAAGTTCATCCGTACCGAATATGTGGCGACCGACGAGAAGACCGGCCCGCGCTTCCCACTGCTGCTCACCACCGGCCGTATTCTCAGCCACTACAATGTCGGCGCCCAGACGCGGCGTACCGACAATGTCGTCTGGCACCCGGAGGACCGGCTGGAGATCCACCCGCACGATGCGGAGCAGCGCGGCATCCGCGACGGCGACTGGGTCCGGCTTGCCAGCCGCTCGGGCGACACGACGCTCCGGGCGCTGATCACCGACCGCGTCGCGCCGGGCGTCGTCTACACCACCTTCCATCACCCGACGACGCAGGCGAACGTCATCACGACCGACTTCTCCGACTGGGCGACCAACTGCCCGGAATACAAGGTGACGGCGGTGCAGGTCTCGCCCTCGAACGGTCCGACCGACTGGCAGCTCGACTATGACGAGCAGGCCCGCCAATCGCGGCGGATTGCCGGCAAGCTGGAGGCAGCGGAGTAGGAAGCGCGATGGCAGGAAAACGACGCCCGCCTCCCATAGCCGCCACCGTCGGCGCGGCGGAAAGGAGCCGCTTCACGACGACGGCGAAGGTTCCGGAAGTGGCGCGGCGGGCGGGCGTGCTCGTCTCGCAATCGCGCCTCGTGCCGGAGGAGACGGCGATCGCGCTCACCTATGGCGGCTCGACGCATGCGGTGATGATGGCAACGCCCGCCGATCTCGAGGATTTCGCCGTCGGCTTCAGCCTGACCGAAGGCATCATCACCGACCCGGACCAGATCGACGACGTCGAGGTCATCGCCGAGGACAAGGGCATCGACCTGCAGATTCGCCTCCGGGACGAGCAGAACGAGGCGTTGCGCCTGCGCCGCCGCCATATGGCGGGGCCTGTCGGCTGCGGCCTTTGCGGTATCGAATCGATCGAGCAGGCGGTTCGGACGACGCCAGATGTTTCCGGTTCGTCGCTGCGGCTTTCCGATGAGGATGTCGTCCGCGCCGTCGGGATGCTCAACGGTCAGCAGCCCCTGCACCTAGAAACGCGCGCCGTTCATGGTGCTGCCTTTTACGTGCCGGGCCGGGGGCTGATAGCGGTTCGCGAGGATGTCGGCCGCCACAATGCGCTCGACAAGCTGACGGGGGCCGCCGCGCTGGCCGGCTTCAGGGGCGACCAAGGCGCCGTCGTCGTCACCTCGCGGGTCTCCGTCGAGATGGTGCAGAAGACGGCGATCACCGGAAGCCCGGTGATCATTGCCATTTCGGCGCCGACGGCGCTTGCCATCCGCACGGCGGAGCAGGCCGGCATGACGCTGATCGCGCTGGTGCGCGGCGACGAGTTCGAAATTTTCACCCACCCCGAGCGCTTGGAGCGGGACGAGGAGGAGCGGGCGCCGTTCTCCCCGCGCGCCTCTCGCTCTGAACCATTTTGAGAGAAGCGGAGCTGTCGCCGATGTCTGCAAGTACCAACGCCAAGCTCATCTACATGGCGAACCAGATTGCCACCTTCTTTCAGAGCCAACCGGCGCATGAGGCGGCGCAGGGCGTGGCGACGCATATCAACAAATACTGGGAGTCGCGGATGCGTCGCAAGCTGTTCGAGCACATCGAGCACGGCGGCGAGGGATTGAACCCGCTGGTGCTGGAAGCAGCACCGAAGATCCGGAAGCCGGAAGCGGCGTAGGCCAACAGCAATATCAGGCATTTAACCGGCAAGGGAGGGCGGCACAGGTGCCGCCTTCCCTTGTTCGAGCGCGAAGTTCGGGGGGGTGCGCTCAGAAATTCTGCCAGCCTTCGGCAGCCGAAACGACCGCGAGGTTTCCCTTTTGGACGCCTCTTGCCGCCCTCGGCGCGCGTAGCCGAGCCGGTGAGGCGGAAGTCTCGGCGTGCACTTCGGCCGGACGACCGGCCATAGCCTGGCCGATGCGGAATTGCCGAAGAAGGTCGTAGAGAGCCTCTGCCTCGCGCGACATGGCGTGGCTTGCGGCGGTGCTTTCCTCCACCATGGCTGCGTTCTGCTGCGTTGCCTGATCCATCGCGTTGACCGCCTGGTTGATTTCCCTGAGGCCCGTCGCCTGTTCCCGCGCCGCTTCGACGATCGCCGAGACGTTAAGGTTGATCTCCTGGACCTGCCGTGCCCGTCTGTCCGACCAGCGAGACGCGTTGCGGACATGCTCGCCGGAGGTGGTGATCAGCGCCTTGATATCCTTCGCGGCGCTTGTCGATCGCTGGGCCAGTTCCCGCACTTCGGTCGCCACCACCGCGAAGCCCTTGCCGGCCTCGCCGGCGCGCGCCGCCTCCACGCCGGCATTGAGCGCCAGGAGGTTGGTCTGGAAGGCAATATCCTCGATGACGCCGATGATGTTGCTGATTTCGCGACGATTGCGCGATCTGGTCCATCGCGCCGATGGCGTTCTGGACGACCAGTTTCGAGTGTTCGGCTCCATCCTTCGCCTTTGCAACGAGCAGGCCGGCTTCCTCGGCTCGGCGGCTCGAATCGGCGACGGTGGTAGTGACTCGTCGAGTGCCGCGGCCGTTTCCTCGACAGATGCGGCCTGCTGCTCGGTCCGCTTCGACAGGTCGTCGGCGGCGGATCGGATCTCGCGTGCGCCCCCGGCGATCGCACCGGCGTTTTCGCCGACCGTTTGCATGGCGCGACAGAGGCGGACGACCGCATCGTTGAAGTCGCTGCGGCACGGCCTCCATGCTCGGCACGAATGGCGTGTCCAGTGACCGGGTCAGGTCGCCCTCCGCCAGCGACCGCAGGCCGGCGCCGAGCGTGTTGATCGCCGCCATGCGTTCGCTGACATCGGTCGCGAACTTGACGACCTTGTAGACCTTGCCGTTCGGATCGCGGATCGGGTTGTAGGCGGCCTGGATCCATATCTCCTTGCCGCCCTTGCCATGGCGGACGAATTCGCCGGCGATGAACTCGCCCTGGGCAAGCCGCCTCCAGAACTCGCTGTACTCGGCGGTCCGGGCATAGTTCGGCTCGCGTCAGGCGGCGAGGTCTTCCACCTCACGCTCCTTGAACATGCGGGCGAGGTTGAGGAAGCAGATCATGCCGCTCTCGTTGGCGATGATGCCTTCCGCGAAGCTCTTGTCGAAGGAAGCGGTGACTTCCGGCACCGGCTGCACCTGGTTGCCCTGCACCGTCAGGATGTCGGAGACGCGGTCGACGACAAGGCCGATCACCATGTTGTGGACTTCGGCGACAACGATGGCGCTGCGCTCGTTGGCAACGGTCGATTTCATGCCGAGCTTGTGGGCGAGGTCAATGATCGGGATCACCGTGCCGCGCAGGTTCATGACGCCGATCACTTCCGGCGGCGAATGCGGGATCGGCGTCGACGGCGCCCAGCCGCGGATTTCGCGGATCGTCGTCGTCTTGACGCAGAATTCCTGATCGTGGAGGCGGAACGCGATGATCTCCAGCGTCTCGCCGTCAAATCCAGCCGTTTTCAACGTGCCTGTCATTTAAAGCTCCTTGCCGTCGGCGCCCGCAAGGCGCGACTTGGTGATGGGGTCCGCCGACGACATCCGGCGACGCGCAAGCCGCATCATGCGCGGGGAGCCCGCCTTGCGCTTTGGCGGACATCCTAGTCCGGGATTCGTTAAGAGTTGCTTTTTGCGAGGCCCTGCAAGGCCGGCCCTCCCCGCCGATGCCGACTCAGACGGAAGCGAGCACCGCCGCAAAGTGCTCGAGCGCCCAGTCGACCTCGCCCGCAGTGATGACGAGAGGCGGGGCGATGCGGATCGTGTCGCCATGGGTGTCTTTGGCGAGGATGCCGCGCTCCTTCAGCGCCTCGCAATATTTACGGGCGCCGCCGGCCTCGGGCACGAGTTCCACGGCGAGCATCAGGCCGCGGCCGCGGACTTGCCTGATGATGTTGGAGCGAATGTCCGTCAGCCCGGTCATGAGGCGCTCGCCCATCAGCGCCGAATTCTCGATCATGCCCTCTTCGGTGAGCACGCTCAGTGCCGCCCTGGCGATCGCGCAGGCGAGCGGGTTGCCGCCGAAAGTGGATCCGTGCTGGCCAGGTTTCAGGACGCCGAGAACCTCCGAATTGGAGAGCACGGCAGAGACAGGGTAGAAGCCGCCGGAGAGCGCCTTGCCGATCAGCGTCACATCCGCCTCGATGCCCTCGTGCTCTTCCGCAAGCAGCTTGCCGGTGCGGCCGAGGCCGGTCTGGATCTCGTCGAGTACGAGCGTGATGCCGTGCTTGGTGCAGAGTTCGCGCACCGCCTGGAAATAGCCGGTGGGCGGCACGATGACGCCGGCCTCGCCCTGGATCGGCTCGACCAGAAAGGCGACGGTGTTTTCGCTGATCGCCGCTCGGAAGGCGCCGATGTCGCCAAAGGGGACGATCTTGAAGCCGGGTGCGAAAGGGCCGAAGCCGTCATGCGATTCCGGATCGGTTGAAAAGCCGACGATGCCGATCGTGCGGCCGTGGAAATTGTTGGAGCAGACGATGATCTCGGCGCGATCGTCGGCAACGCCCTTGACCTCGTAGCCCCATTTGCGGACCGCCTTGAGCGCCGTCTCCACCGCCTCGGCGCCGGAATTCATCGGCAGCACCTTGTGCGAGCCGGTGAGGGCGGCGACCTCCTCATAAAAGAGAGCTAGTTGGTCGTTGCGGAAGGCGCGCGAGGTGAGCGTCAGCTTCTGCGCCTGCTCGGCCATCGCCCTGAAGATCTTCGGGTGGCAATGGCCCTGGTTGACGGCTGAATAGGCCGATAGGCAGTCGAGGTAGCGGTTGCCCTCGATGTCCCAGACATAGACCCCTTCGCCGCGCGTCAGGACGACGTCGAGCGGCTTGTAGTTGTGGGCGCCGAGCAGGTGTTCGGTCTCGATCAGGGCTGCCGTGGTCTTCATCATTCCCCTCCGCTATCTCCTTCCGGCCGCCGCTTCGATTGGCGGAGGTCCGGATCGATCATTCTCAGGCGCTCCGGGTCGGTCGGTCAAGGATGCGGCGGCCGAAGAGGCTTGCGGTCAGTTCCACCAGGATGCGGGCGCTCTTGCCGCGGTCGTCGAGGAACGGGTTGAGTTCGACGACGTCGAGCGAGGAGACGAGGTCGCTGTCGCAAAGCATCTCCATGATGAGATGGGCCTCGCGAAAGGTGGCGCCACCCGGCACGGTGGTGCCGACCCCCGGGGCAAACTCCGGATCCATGAAATCGACGTCGAGGCTCACATGCAAGAGGCCGTTGGCGGCGCGCACCTCGTCGAGGATCTGACGCATGATATGGGCCATGCCGATCTCGTCGACGGCGCGCATGTCGAAGACATTGACGCCGTGTTCGGCGATCTCCTCGCGCTCGCGTGCATCGACCGAGCGGATACCGACCTGGTAGACCCTTTTCGGATGGACGAGCGGCCGGTTCGACTGAAGGATCGGGGCGAATTCCGCCTCGCCGCAGAAGAAGGCGACCGGCATGCCGTGCATGTTGCCGGAGGGCGAGGTCGAAGGCGAATTGAAATCCGCATGAGCGTCGAGCCAGAGCACGAAGAGCGGCCGGCCAACCTCGTGTGCATAGCGCGCCATGCCGGAGACGCTGCCCATCGAGAGGGCATGGTCGCCACCGAGAATGATCGGAAAATGCCCCTTGCGCGCCGTGTCGTGCACGGTGTCGTTGAGCGCCCGGGCAAAGGCGGCGACCATCTGCAGATTGTTTGCGCCCGCATGGTTTGGAAGGTCGCGGGCCGGCAGCGGCGTTAGGTCGCCTTCGTCGTGAACGGTGTGACCAAGATCCGCGAGGACCGTGTCGATGCCGGCGATCCGGAGCGCCGTCGGGCCCATCGCAGCGCCGCGACGCCCCGAACCTTCCTCGATGGGTGCACCGATCAACGTGATGGTTTTCATGTCCTTCTTCCCTCGCTCGAATCTGTGAGTCCGGCAGAGATTATCACCAATAGCTGTGACGGCAAAAAGATGGAAAACTGCCGATAAGAAGGCTACTCTTCTCACTATGAAAAGCAATGTTCGACAAAATGACAGAGAATGGACGACCTCGACCAGGCCCTGATCAGCGCCCTTCGGCAAAATGCGCGGACACCGGTTTCGACGCTGTCGGCGATGACCGGCGTTTCGCGCGCCACCATTGCTGCCCGCATCGACCGGCTGGTGAGGAATGGAACGATCGCCGCATTCACCATCCGGACGGGATCGGAAATCCCCGCCTCGGGGGTTCGCGCCGTCGTCATGATCGAGGTTCACGGCAAGATGGCCGACCGGGTTGCCGAGCAGTTGCGCGGTCTGCCGCAGGTGAGGGCGCTGCACAGCACCAACGGGCGGTGGGACTTCATCGCCGAGCTTGAGGACCGCGACCTCGCGAGCTTCGACGAGACCTTGCGCCGCATCAGGCTAATTGATGGGATCACCGTCACTGAAACGAACATCCTGCTCAAGACGAGCAAATTGTCCGGCGCGTTTTAGTCGCACGGATTCGGGCTGCGCGGACAATTTGTTCTTGATTTGTTCTAATGCTCGTGTAGGATGCTCCATCTCAGCGAACAAGGGAGGATGTCATGGCCATTTCCGGTGGCGGCCCAATGGCGCGACAGATCTGCATCAAACTGTTCGTCAGGCATGGAGACGAGGAGCGGGCAATCGCCTTCTATCGCGAGGTTTTCGGTGCAGAGCTCCTCCAGCGCCATGAATGGAGCGGCATTCTGACGAGCGCTGATCTCAGCATTGGCGACTCGATCTTCCGGGTCGCCGGCGCCAATCCGCGCCGCGATGCCGAACCGCATCTCGGGGGACCGCGCTCGCCGCATGCGCTCGGCACCACCGCGGCGATCCTCGAGCTGCAGATCGACGATGTCGATCGTGTGCTCGCCCGGGCAATGGGCGCCGGCGCCAGCCTGCGCAACGCCGTCGAGACCCTGCCGACCGGCGACCGTGTCGCCGCCCTCATCGACCCGTTCGGCCATATCTGGGCACTGTTCACGGCGGTCGACGAGAGTGAATTTTTGAATGCCTTTGGGGCTGACAGGAATGCGGCTTGAGAGAGGATTGTGTTCCTGACCCAAGGCCCCACCCCAACCCCTCCCCACAAGGGGGAAGGACTTCGATGCCGCAGCCGCTTCCTCTCTTTTTTGACCGTTGCAGCCGTCTCATAAGAATTGCGGGACTGGAGGAGGGCGCTGCGCGTTAAGCCCCTCCCCCTTGTGGGGAGGGGTTGGGGAGGGGACTTTCCTCAAGCCCCGATTAATACTCTCTCTCGAAGAAAATACCGCCGGCAGCCGAACCATCGCCGGCTGCCTCGCCTTTCAGTTTCACGCCGCGGCCGACATCGAGGTTGATGATCGCCTTGCTGGAGGCCGAGTCGGAGCCCTGCTGCAATTCGAGATAGGTCCGGTCGTTCAAATACTTGCCAGCCCGCACCTGGGCGCCGCCGCTCTCGTCGGTGGTGATGTCGAGGTCGTCGACACCAAGCTTGTTGCGCAGGCCGTCGAGCAGCGACGTCGAGCCGCCGCCGGCAAGCTGACCGACGGCGGAGGCGAGTTGGGCGATCTGGAACGCCGAAAGATTGTTGAGCGAGCGGTTGAAGATCAGCTGTGCCAGGATCTCGTCCTGCGGCAGCGCCGGCGAGGAGGAAAAGGTCACCGTCGGGTTGTTGGCCGGCCCGGCAATGTTGACCGTGATGGTGGTCGAGCCCGCGCTCGAGGTGGCGTCGAGGTCGAGCGTCGGAATGAGGTCGCCGCCGAAGCCGATGTGACCGTCCGTGAAGGTCAGCCTCTTGCCGAGGATTTCGAGCCGGCCGCGCCGCATGTCGAAATCGCCGGAGACGATCGGCCTGACGGCGGTGCCGCGGATCGTCAGGTCGCCACCGAGCTCGGCATCGATGCCGCGTCCGCGGACGAAGAACTGCCCGGGCGAACGGACCGCGAGATCGAAGGCGATGACGCCGCCGGCATTGACGCCTGCACCGCCCGACGAGGACGTTTCCCTGCGCACGTCGCGTGCCATCTGCCGCACGCCGGCCGGCGCATTCCGATGGTGGATGTCGATCGCCGACAGCGATGTCGGCAGTTTTTCCGGCACGGTGATCGCCGCCCTGTGGATCGTCAGCTGGCCGCCGAGCGTGGGCGTCGCGACGAGCGGACCTTTCAGCGTCAGATCGCCGGCAAGATTGGCGGTGAAGAGCGTGCCGTCGACATAGGTGGCGTTGTTGAGGCGGATTCTGAGGTCGGCCGGGAAGTTGGAACCGGCTGCAATGCCGACAGTGCCGCTCGCCTCGATCGACCCGCCGCTGGCGAGATTGCCGGAAAGCCGGCTGATCGTCGCCTGCCGGCCGTCGAGCGTAACGTTGGCCGCAAGGTCGTTGAGGGCAAGATTGCGCCGGACATCGACGAGCCGGCCGCCGGTGGTCGCAACCGTGCCGGTGATCTGCGGCGCGCGGGCCGGACCGGAAAGGGAAAGATCGACCCCGGCCGAGCCGGTGAGGGTGAAACCTTGCTCCGCCAGCTTGGCGGCAAGCAGCGCGAAGGGCACGTCGCCGGCGAACTTCATCGACATCGGCATGCTGCCGGCGACATCGACATGGCCGCCGCCCCGGAAGGAGAGGCCACCCGGCCCGGAGATGGTCGCGTCGAGCGTGGCGCGATTATCGGCAAAGCGGCCTTTTGCCGTGATTTGGAGCCCCGATACGCCGGCGCCGCGCGCGGCCGAGACCGAAGCGCCGCTCCATCTCAGATCGTAGTTGACGACCGGCGCTGCGGCAGTGCCGCTGATCTCGACCGTTCCGTCGATCGTCCCTTCGGCGCCGAGCGTCGCCGCGAAGGTGTTGATCAGCGCCGCGGGCAGGGCATTGAGCTTCGCGGAAATGTCGAGCGTCGCGCCGGCCGTGCCGGCGACGGAAATCGTACCCTTGGATGCCTGGATGGTGAGGTCGCCGAGGCGGACGGTGCCGTTGTCGATAGCGACGACGGTCGGCTTGGCAAGCTTCAGCGGCAATCTCCGCGGGGCTGCCGAAAACGAGGCCAGACGGATCTCGGTGCGGCCGCCGGCGCTTGCCAGATCGCCCTTGGCCGAGAGCGGAGCGCCGTCATATTGGCCGGCGATCTCGAACCCTGTTCGGCCGCCCTGCTGGTCGAAGGCGAGGTTGACGGCGGAGACGCGGTTCTGCCCCTGGGCAACGCTTTCGGCCCTGACGCTGCCACGGATTGCCAGGGCGGCGATATCGGCGATGCGGATATCCGCCACGGGCTTGGTGATCGTCAGCGCGTCGCGCTTTATGCTGCTGCCGCTGGCCTTGACGGATACGGAAGTGATGCCGTTCGAGGTCGCGACCGTCGCCGATCCTGAAAGGTCGCCGGACGCCTTCTGGCCGGCCATGGCGGCGACCAGGCCGAGATCGGGCAGGTTGAAGTCGACGGTGCCGTTCGGCTTGAAGTCCGCCGTGAGCTCGATCGCGCCGGTGACGCGGTTGTCGCCGATCTTAGCCTCGAGCGTCGGGATGGATGTGCGGCCATCCGCCGATACCACTTCGGCCCTGACGTCGATCGGCTGGCCGTCGAGCCCGCCGGTGGCGGTGAGCTTCGCCTGCGGGCTGCCCGGCTTGACCGTTGCGTCGGCGGTGACCGTCAGGTCCGTCAGCGATCGGCCGGCAAGCATGGCGCCGCTCGAGGTCAGCTCTCCCTTGACGGCGAGCGCGTCAAGCGGGCCGGAAATCTCTGCGTTGAAGCCGGCCTTTCCTTGCGCGTCGGCGAGCAGCTTGCCGAGATCGGGCAAGGTGCCCTCGACATCGGCCGTCAGCTGACCTGCCGCGATCGTCGCCGAGCCCTTGGCGTTGACGGTGCCGGACTCGACCTCGAGGGCGGTCAGCCTGACGCTGCCATCAGCGCCGGTCTCGACCTTGCCCGAGACAGTCACCGGCGTGTCGAATCTCGCGGCCAGGCCACCCGGCAGGAAGCTCGGTTCGGCACGCACGTCGAAGGTCGCCGTTGCCGCTTTTTCGGCGCGGGCGAGGCTGCCGGTGAGATTGCCGCGGAAGCCGGGGCTCTCGATCACCGTCGGGTCGAAGCTGATCGCCGCCTCCGTGACGGAGACCGTGCCCTTGGCGGTCAGGTCCTGCGCGGCAAGACCGCCGGCGCGCAGCGAGGACATCGAGGCGCCGCTCCAGGCGAGGTCGTAGGCGACCACCGGCGCCTGCGCCTCGCCGTCGATATCGACGGTGCCGGCAATGGTGCCCTCGGCACCGAGCGTCGGTGCGAAGGTGTTGATGAGCACGGCGGGCAAGTCGTTGAGATTCGCGCTGAGGTCGAGCCGGTCGCCGGCCGTGCCGGAGACGGCGACGGTACCCGTCGATGCCTGGATGGTGAGGCCGTCGAGCCGAGCCGCGCCGTTTTCGATCGCGATCACGGTCGGCGCTGCAAGCTGCAGCGGCAGGCGCCGCGGCGCCGCAGAGGCGGAGGCGAGGCGGATTTCGGTGCGGCCGGCCTCGCTCGTCAGTTCGCCCGAAGCCCTGAGCGGTGCGCCGTCATAGAGGCCCTCGGCCGAGAAGCCGGTGCGGCTGCCCTGCTGTCCGAAGGCGAGATTGAGGTCCGCCATCCGGTTTTCACCCTGCGCAACGCTCTCGGCGCTGACATTGCCCTTGATGGCCGGCCTGGCAATATCGGCGATAGCTAGATCGACCGCTGGTTTTGCGATCGTCAGCGTGCCGCGCTCTACGCTGTTGCCATTGGCTTTGAACGCCACCGAGGTAACGCCATTTGCGGTCTCGAGCGTCGCCGAACCGGCGAGGTCGCCGGATGCCTGCTGGCCGGCCATGGCGGCAAGCAGCCCGAGATCCGGCAGGTTGAAGTCGAGCTTGCCGTTCGGCTTGAAATCGGCCGTCAGGTCGATCGCACCGGTCAAGCTGTTGCCGCCGATTTTCGCTTCCAGCGTCGGAACGGCGGTAAGACCGTCCTTCGAGACGACGTCGGCGCGAATGTCGATCGGCTGGCCGTCGAGCGTGCCGGTGGCGGTGAGCTTCGCTTCGGGGCTGCCGGGCGTCGCCGTCGCATCGGCGTTGATCGTGAGTTCGCTTAAAGTACGCCCGGCAAGCGTCGCGCCGCTCGACGTGATCTCTGCCTTGACGCCGAGCTTGCTCAAGGGCCCTGATGCGGCCGCCTGGAAATCCGCGCTGCCCTTCACGTCAGGCAGAAGCCGGCCAAGCTCCGGTAGCGTGCCCCTGATATCGGCCGTCAGCGTCTCGCCCGAAAGCGTCAGCGAGCCGGAGGCTTCGACGGCTTCGGATTTGACATCGAGGCCGCTCAGCTGGACGCTGCCGTCCTCTTCGGTCACCAGATTGCCGGAGACGGCGATCGTCTTTTCGAATTTTTCGGCAAGCGCCGGCGGCAGAACTGCCGGCACTGCGAAGAGCTTGAAGGCGGCTTCGAGTGTGCTGTCGGCGCGATCGAGTGCGCCGGTGACGGAACCGCCGATGCCGGGGCTTTCAAGCGTCAGCGGATCGAAATGGATGGCATCCGGCGCGATCCCGATCGTGCCGGCGAGCTTCATCGGCGCCTGTATCGCCCGATCGAGATCCGCGTTTGCGAACCGCGCCTCGCCGATCTCCACGGTTGCCTTCAGCGATCCGGCCTGCATTTCCAGGTTGAAGGCGTCGCTTTGCGCCGCGAGCCGGATGGCGCCGAGACTGCCTTGAGGCAGTCCGAGCGAGACGACGTCGGCGGCGACGTCGAGGATCGCCGATTGTCCCTCGCCGATCAGCGACAGGTTCGCCGTGTTGACCCGTGCTTGCAGCTCGCCATCCTTCAGCGGCCAGCGGAAATCGAACGGACCGCTCGTGCCGGCGACGCTTGCCTGAAGATTGTTCTCGCCGCGGCTGTCGACCGTGCCCGAGGCGTTCAGCGTCAAGGCGCCGGTCGCAAGCTTGCCCGCTTCGATCCGGACCTTGCTCTTTCCGTCGAAGGCGGCGCTCAGGTCGATGCTGGTCGATCCCTCGAAAAGCGGCCTGGAAGCGGCCGGCATCAGCTGGGCGAAAGCCCCGCCGCCGGTGAGCTTCAGATTGTGCATGCCGTCGGCGGCTAGCACGTGCCGGCCTTCCAACCGGAGAAGCTCGCTGCCGTCGAGCGATGCGGTGCCGGAGCCCGTCCAGTCGGAGAGGGGTCCTTGTCCGGTCACCTGGATATCGACTGCCGGTTCGCCCGGCAGCCGCAGCAGCTTGGCGAGCAGCCCGCCCTTCGGCTCGGCGATCTCGGCCTCGAGCCTCAGCTCGTTTCCGGCCGGATTGAAGACGAGATCGGCGACGGCGCGTGCTTCCGGGCGGTCGCGCTCGGCTGCATCCAAGGCGAGCGCGATCCTCGAATTCGTCGCGTCGACCCTGCCTTTCGCGGTTAGGAACTGGTCCTTGCCGGCGATCGCCTTGCCGATAACGATCTCTTTGAGATCGAAGGCATCGATTTTCACGTCCACGGGCAATGCGAGTGTCCGTCGGACCTCTTTCGTTTCGGTGGAGGGGATCGGCAGCCGTTCGAGGCGTACGGAAGCCGCCGAGATGCTGCTTGCATCGAAGCGCATCGACAGAAGCTCGGCCGGCGACCAGTTCACCGAGAGGTCGCGGACCTCCGCATAGATTCCCTCGCCGTCGAAGAGCGTCACCGTTCCGGCGGTGAAGTCACCGGTGAGCAGCGCACCCGGATCGGAGATGCGGACGATCTGGTCAGGGGTCGCCGCATATTTTTCGATCGCCCAGGCGACGACGCGTGCGCCGGGCACGGTGAAGCCGAGAAAGGCGACGAGGAGAAACAGCGCAACGACGACCACGCCGAGAAAGGCGAAGACGTAGCGCAGCGCTGACCGAAATGTGCCGATGACCTGATTCATGTCCTATCCATAGACCATGTTACGCCGCTCTGGAATCGGCAGGACGGAAGCTCATCGCCCGCAGGCGGATTTGCCTACTGCATGTCTTTGTCCGTAAATCGACCTGGACTTAGGGACAAAGACATGCAGCAATTCAAAGTGCTACAGCGACCTTTGCGCGTCTGATAAGACGCGCGGCGCTGTAGTTTACCATGGCATTGCCGCGCGCATCAGAAAGATTGTCCGATGCCCGCATATATCCCGTATTCGGTGCCGCCCGGATATTTGTTGAGCGGCACCGCGAAATCGAGACGGATGGGCCCGAAGGGCGTCGCATAGCGCAGGCCGATGCCGGCCCCGGCGCGGATGTCGGAAAAATCCGGCGCCGTGCTCGTCGAGACGCTGCCGGCATCGATAAAGGGCACGACACCGATCGTATCGGTTACCGCAATCCGGACCTCCAGCGAACCGTTCACATAGGAGCGGCCGCCGGTCTCCTCGTTGTCGTCATTGCGCGGGCTGATCTCCTGGAAGGAATAGCCGCGCACCGAGCCGCCGCCGCCGAGGAAGAAACGCCGGGTTGCCGGAATGTCGGAAAGTTCGTCGCCGCCGACGAGCACGCCGGCGCCGAGCTTGCCGGCCAACACGAAGCGATTTTCGCTGCCCGGCGCGTAATAGGCGGAGGCGGAGGTCTCGAAGGAGCTGAAGAAGGTCTGACCTTCGATCTCGTAGCTCGGCTTCGCGGTGATCATCGCCCGGTAGCCTTCCGTGGGGTTCAGCTTGTCGTCGCGGGTGTCGCGGACATATTCGAGCGGGATCGCGGCCGTCAGATAGGAATTCGAGCCGAAGGCGTCGTCGATATCGGCCCAGCTGAGCTCGGCGCCGACGGAAACGGTATCCTCTGGCGTAAGCTCGAAGCCGGCGCCGGCCGCGGCGGTGATCGTCTTGGCGTTATAGGCATCCGGATCGACGATTGCCGCCTTGAGGCTTGCCGTGAACGTCGATGCCGGACCGAAGGCGCCGGGCTTGCCAAAGAGAATACCGGCCGAATAGTCGAGCCCGCCGACATCCGTGGTCTCGCCGATCCGGTCGACGGAGCCCTCGATCCGGAGCGACTCGGCCCGGCCGAAGAGATTGCGATGGCCCCAATAGCCCTGCAGACCGAGCCCGTCTGTCGTCGATACCTGGCCGCCGAATCCGAAATAGCGGTGCTTGCCCTCCGACACCTGGATGTTCATCGGGATGGTGCCGTCGGGAGCAAGCTGATCAGCCTCGACAATGGTGACGCTGGAGAAGACGTTCAGCGTCCTGAGCCGCTCGGCGGCCTTGCGGATGTTTTCCGGCGAATAGGGCCGGCCATGGTTGAGCCGCGAATAGTCGCGCACGAAATTCGGGTCGACGGTCCTGGTGCCGGTAACCGTGAGAGCGCCGACCGGCGCGACCGGTCCGGATTGGGCCCTGATCGTCACGTCGACGGTGGAGGTGGCATGGTCGGCGACGACGCTGCGCTCGGTGATCTTGGCAAGTGGCCGGCTCTGTTCCTTGAGATCGACGACGATCTGCTCTCCCGCCTTGATGATCAGCGTGGAGTCGGCACGGGCGCCGCGTGTGAGATCATAGGTCGCCGGATCGAGCCCTGCCGCATCGCCCTCAAACCTCACCGAGCCGAGAGTGAAGGCTGGACCCGGCGCGACGCGCACGGTCACCGGCACGGCCTGGCCATCGGGGAAGGAGGGGTCGGGCGGCAGGCTGTCGATGTCCTGGCCGTTGATCAGGATCGTCACGGTGCCGCCGTAGCGCGCCTTTTCGTAGAGCGCGGCGAGCAGCCGCTCCCGGTCGTCGCGCGCCTTGATCAACAGGCCGAGGTCGCCGGAGACCGGCTTTTCCTGATCCTGATTGAGCTGCGAAGCATTTTCGAGCGCCTCGCGCAGCTCCTCATCATCCGTTCCAGGCTCGAATGTAAGCGTGTAGTTGACCGGGTCGAGAACCTGGACCTGCTCCTCGGCGCTTTCGAAAAAGCGCATGCCGAAGATCCGGATCGCCTGCGCTTGGCCGGCGAAAATCGGGCCGAGCGCCGTCGAGGCCGCAAGCGCGAACACTGTCGCCGCCTTCAAATACGCAGTACTCGAGCGTGGTGGAGACATCCTCCGCATCCCGTTTCAGGCGACTCTTTACTCAATGCCTGCATGTGCGGCAATGGGCACTCTAGCAGGGCAAAGTTTTCCATTTGTTAACGATCAGGGCCGGTTGCATCCACCCTGCAGCGGCGATTCGGGTCGGATTCCGGCTAAAAAGGACTCGTTCTGTGGTGCTTCGGGCACAAAGTGCGGCGGGTAGGCGGCTGGGGAGGATCGGGGCCGCAAGCGGCCGTCGCAGCGATCCTGACGACCTGAATGAACGGTGTGCGTTCGCTTCGCCGCCCGTCGTATCCGCCGGAACCGGCCCGCCTCATGGCTTCCTGCTCGCCTCCTGCTTCCGGAATGCCGCCTCTCCGTCGCTCGATGCTCGGTCTACTTCTTGTCTGGAGCCGCGCTTTCGACATAGCTGTCGTGCCAGTTCCACCACTTGTAGGGCGGGGTCTGGGGATAGCCCTCGGGCGAATCCTCCCAGACCTCCTGCCGGCCGAGGGGCGTTAAGTCGAGATAGTTCCAGGTGCTCCCCATCTGCTCGTCGCCGCGGTTGTTGATGAAATAGGTGCGGAACAGGCGGTCTCCGTCACGATAGAACACGTTCGTGCCGTGCCATTCGTCAACGCCGAAATCGGCGTCGAAGCCGTCCGTAATCGTAAACCATGGGATCTCCCAGCCCATCCGCGCCTTCAGCCGCACGATGTCCGCCTGCGGCGCCCGTGATATAAAGACGAGGGTGGTGTTACGAGCATTGAGGTGGGCGAGGTGGGCGACCTGGTCGGCCACCATGGAACAGCCTACGCAGGCGTGGTTGGGCCAGCCTTCCACGCCGGGCTCGAAGAAGGCGCGGTAGACGATCAATTGGCGCCGGCCGTCGAACAGGTCGAGCAGGCTCACTTTGCCTGCTGGCCCCTCGAAGACATAGTCCTTCGTCACAGCCATCCAGGGCATCCGCCGGCGCTCGGCGGCGAGCCGGTCACGGGCGCGTGTCAGGGCCTTTTCCTTCACGAGCAGATCTTCGCGGGCCGCCTCCCAAGCCTCCGGCGCAACGACCGGTGGTGTGGGCATGGCAGGCTGTCCGCCCGTCGGTTGCTTCTCGGCTGATGTGGTCATGGCTTCCTCCTCGGTTGCCGCGCCTCATGGCTGAGCGCGCGTTCCATTCGGTTCATCACAATTGCTTGTCACACAGTCTTGCACACAAGTGTGGCGGCAACCCGATGCAAGGCTGATTGGAGCCCGCGTCGTTCGGCGCCAATTGATCGGTATCCTCGCCAGTCGAGTTGACTGGAAGTTGAGGTATTCGTGACTATGTATTCGTCTTTCACGGGAGTGAGCGGATGGCCGACAAGGCGAGAATGGAGAAGAAGGCCGACACCAAGCGCATGTCTGCGAAAGCCAAGTCGCCCGAGCCGGCTGCCAAGTCACCCGCCCGCAAGCCTACTAAAGCCGCGGCGAAGGCATCTCCGGCGCGCTCCGCAATGCCTGAATCCACCGCAGAAAACAGCGAAAGCGCGGAAGCGGCGACGAAGCCGAAGCTTCTCTCAGGCGGCAATCCGCAGATCGCCAAGGGCGACGGCGACGCGCCGGTGCAGGCCTATATCGCCGCAATGCCCGGCTGGAAAAGCGATCTCGGACGCCGCCTCGACGCGCTGATCGAGCGGACCGTCCCCGATGTCCGCAAGGCGGTCAAATGGAACTCGCCGCTCTATGGAATGGAGGAGCAGAGCTGGTTCCTCGGCATTCACTGTTTCACGAAATACATCAAGGTGGCGTTCTTTCGCGGCACCTCGCTGCATCCGGTGCCGCCAGGCGAGTCCAAACAGAAGGAAGTGCGGTACCTGAACATCCATGAGGACGAGGAGCTGGACGAGGCTCAGTTTGCCGCCTGGGTGAAGCAAGCCAGCCAATTGCCCGGCGAACGCATGTGAGCGGAGAGGGCAAGGGCGTGCGCGACGGCAATCATGAAGAGAGTGAAACAACCATGGAGAAGAGGATGGAAGGGGAAAACTCTCCCTCGCAGCTGATCGATGCGAGGATAGAAGAGCTGGGCGACTGGCGGGGCGAGACGCTCGCCCGCGTGCGAAAGCTTATCAAGGATGCCGACCCGGACGTGGTCGAGGAGTGGAAGTGGCGGGGCGTTCCGGTTTGGTCGCATGCCGGAATCATCTGTACCGGCGAGACCTACAAGAGCGTCGTCAAGCTGACCTTCGCCAAGGGTGCTTCGTTGGAGGATCCTGCGAGCCTGTTCAACTCCAGCCTCGAAGGCAATACCAGGCGCGCCATCGATATCCATGAGGGCGAAAAGATCGACGAAGAGGCGTTGAAGGCGCTCATTCGGGCGGCCGCGGCACTGAACCTATCGTCAAAGGCTGGTCACCCCCAGAAAAGATCGAAGAGCGCCTGAGAATCATCGTGCAATCGGCCCAATGACGGCGCCGCAATCCCGCCAAATGACTCCACGCAAAAAGAAAGCCCCGGATTGCTCCGGGGCCGTTCGTTCGATGATTGCCGGTGGCGATCAGCAACGGTCGATATAGCGGCGGCCGTAGCGGTCGCGGTAGTAGCACTGGCCCGGCTGCTCGGTGACGTTGCCGATCACGGCGCCGGAAACGCCGCCGATGGCGGCGCCGACCGCCGCGCCGCGCACGTCGTTCGTGATGGCGCCGCCGATGATCGCGCCCGACGCCGCGCCGATGCCGGCACCCTTCTCCGTCTGCGTGCAGCTTGCAACCGACAGGGCGACCAGAACAAGTGCGATGGCTTTCTTCATGTTGTCCTCTCCGATCTCTACGGATGTCAGCCTGTCGCTTCGTCCGTCTCTTGGGTGGTGGCGGCGAGACGCGACCCGCGTCCCTCCACTTGAACTTGCAATGCGGAAAATACCCCGCCGCCCAGGAAAGTCCACTGGAGGCGGCGCGGTCGTCCGGCCGCAAGATAATGCGATCCTTCCTGAACAGAAGATGAAGGCGCTGTTTCCGCCGTTACATGCCGTGACGGATTTTTTTGCCCTTCTGCGGCCGAGACGGTTGCGACATTCGGCAAAAAGACAAATGATACAACGTCGACAATGGTCCGGGAGGAGCGGACCACTGGCAAAGGGCATTGATATCAGGGCGCGTACTTTCAGTCGCGTGAACATATCTCACCCGATTCGAAGCCGCGCTCGCCCTGGTACGGACCGACCCCGGAGGAGCGAAATGGCGAAAGTAACAATGACGGTCAACGGCCGCCAGGTAAGCGGCGTCTGCGACGACCGGACGCTGCTGGTGCACTTTATCCGCGAAAATCTCGGACTGACCGGTACTCATGTCGGCTGCGACACGTCGCAATGCGGTGCCTGTGTCGTCCATATGAACGGCCAATCGGTGAAGAGCTGTTCCATCCTTGCGGCGCAAGCCGCAGGTTCGGCGATCACGACCATCGAGGGATTGGCGCAAAATGGCGAGCTCCACCCAGTGCAGGCAGCCTTCAAGGCGCATCACGGCCTGCAATGCGGCTTCTGCACGCCCGGCATGGTGATGACGGCGGTCGACATGATCAGGCGTCACGGCAGCGGTCTCGACGAGGCGACGGTCCGCTTCGAACTCGAAGGCAATATCTGTCGCTGCACCGGCTACCACAACATCGTCGAGGCGATCCTCGCCGCGGCCCAGGAAATGGGCGGCGTGCGTCAGGCAGCGGAATGAGCGGCACGCCGCTACCGGCAGAACCAATCCAGCTGAATGTCTCGGGAGGAGATAGGCAATGGGCGTTGATGGCATCGGCGCGCGCGTGGCGCGCAAGGAAGACAGGCGTTTCCTGACGGGCAAGGGGCGCTATACGGACGACATGTCGGTTCCCGGCTTGAAATATGCGGTCTTCGTGCGCAGTCCGCATGCGCATGCGACGATCACCGGCATCGACGCGACCGCCGCCAGGGCGATGCCGGGCGTCATCGATGTGCTCGACGGGAAGCAATTGCTGGCCGATGGGATCGGCAACCTGATCTGCGGCTGGATGATCCACTCCAAGGACGGCTCGCCGATGAAAATGGGCGCCTGGCGGCCGCTGGCCGACAAGACGGTGCGTTATGTCGGCGACGCCGTGGCGATCGTGGTGGCCGACAGTGTCGCCGAGGCGCGCGATGCGGCCGAAGCGGTGGTCGTCGACTACGACCTCCTGCCGGTGGTCACCGATCCGCTGCAGGCGCTCGCCTACGGAGAGCCGCAGCTTCACCCCGAGGCGCCCAACAACCTGATCTTCGACTGGGAGCTGGGCGATGCCGCGGCCGTCGACCGGGCGCTTGCGGCCGCGGCCCATGTGACCGAGCTCAAGATTTACAACAACCGCCTGGCGCCCAATCCAATGGAGCCGCGCGCCACGCTCGGCATCTACGACGCCGGCGACGATCACTATACCTGCTACACGACCAGCCAGAACCCGCATCTGGCACGGCTGGTAATGAGCGCCTTCTACAATGTCGCACCGGAAAACAAGCTCAGGGTGATCGCCCCCGACGTCGGCGGCGGCTTCGGCTCGAAGATCTATATCTATCCGGAGGAGATCGTCTGTCTCTGGGCCTCGAAGCGGACCGGCGTGCCGGTCAAGTGGACCTGCGACCGCACCGAAGCCTTTCTCACCGACGCCCATGGCCGCGACCACGTCTCGACCGTGAAGATGGCCTTCGATGCCGGCAACCGGATCACCGCGCTGAAAGTCGACACCATCGCCAATCTCGGCGCCTATATGTCGCTCTTCTCTTCCTGCGTACCGACCTATCTCTACGCGACGCTGCTTTCCGGTCAGTACGACATCCCGGCGATCCACGCCAATGTCCGCAGCGTCTATACCAACACGGTGCCGGTCGACGCCTATCGCGGCGCCGGACGACCGGAGGCGACCTACCTGCTCGAGCGGACGATGGAGACGGCGGCGCGCGAGCTCGGCATTTCGCCGGCGGAACTGCGTCGCACCAATTTCATCCGCTCTTTCCCGCACCAGACGCCGGTGATCATGAACTACGATGCCGGCGACTACGAAGCCTCGCTCAACGCGGCGATGACGGCGGCAGACTGGAGCGGCTTTGCGGCCCGCAAGGCCGAGGCCGAAGGGCGCGGAATGAAACGCGGCATCGGCATGAGCTGTTACATCGAGGCCTGCGGGCTTGCGCCCTCGGCGGCGGTTGGTTCGCTCGGCGCCGGCGTCGGACTGTGGGAATCGGCCGAGGTCAAGGTCAACATGGCCGGCACAATCGAGGTAATGACCGGTTCGCACAGCCATGGCCAGGGGCATGAAACAACCTTCGCCCAGCTCGTCGCCGACCGGCTCGGCCTGCCGATCGACAGCATCAACATCGTCCATGGCGACACCGACAAGGTGCAGATGGGCATGGGCACCTACGGCTCACGCTCCGGCGCGGTCGGCATGTCGGCGCTGGCCAAGGCGCTCGACAAGGTCGAGGCCAAGGCGAAGAAGATCGCCGCGCATCTGATGGAGGCGGACGAGAGCGACATCGTCATCGAAGACGGGGCGCTGAAGGTCGCAGGCACCGACAGGTCGGTCCCCTGGTTCCAGATGGCGCTTGCCGCCTATACCGCCCATAACCTGCCGCCGGGACTCGAGCCGGGGCTGAAGGAGAGCGCCTTCTACGATCCGGCCAACTTCACCTTCCCGGCTGGCTGCTACATCTGCGAAGTGGAGGTCGATCCGGAGACTGGCCGCACGCATATCGTCCAGTTCGTCGCGGCGGACGATTTCGGCAACATCATCAATCCGATGATCGTCGAGGGCCAGGTGCATGGCGGGCTGGCGCAAGGCATCGGCCAGGCTCTGCTCGAGGGGGTCCGCTACGATGACAGCGGCCAACTGCTGACGGCGAGCTACCTGGACTACGCGATGCCGCGCGCCGACGACGTCCCGTCGTTCAACGTGTCGACCTCGAACACCCCCTGTCCGAACAATCCGCTC
The DNA here is from genome assembly GCF_002288505.1 of Sinorhizobium sp. CCBAU 05631. Classification (NCBI taxonomy): domain Bacteria; kingdom Pseudomonadati; phylum Pseudomonadota; class Alphaproteobacteria; order Hyphomicrobiales; family Rhizobiaceae; genus Sinorhizobium; species Sinorhizobium sp. CCBAU 05631. The sequence continues at coordinate 3,293,124 of NZ_CP023063.1, read as the reverse complement.
GGCGTCAAGGGCTGCGGCGAGGCTGGCGCGATCGGCTCACCGCCGGCGCTGATCAACGCGATCACCGACGCGATCGGCAACAATCAGCTGACGATGCCGGCGACGCCGGAAAAGGTCTGGGCAGCGGCTCAAGCCGCCCACTGATCGGGAGGAACTTAGGATGTATGAGACCAACTATCACAGAGCCTCCTCGATCCAGGAAGCGGTGCAGATGATGGGCGCCGCGGCGGAGGGCAAATATCTCTCTGGCGGCATGACGCTCATCCCGACCATGCGCTTGCGGCTCGCCGCGCCGAGCGATCTTGTCGATCTGCGGCACATCACCGAGTTGAAAGGGATCGCCGTCGACGGCCGCTCCGTCCGGATCGGCGCTGCTGCGACGCATGAGGAGGTCGCCATCTCAGCCGAGCTCGGCGCGGTCTGCCCGGCCCTCTGCGACCTCGCCGGCCACATCGGCGACCCGGCGGTGCGCCACATGGGAACGATCGGCGGCTCGATCGCCAACAACGACCCGGCGGCGGACTACCCGGCCGCGATGCTGGGGCTCGATGCGGTGATCGTCACCGACCGGCGTGAGATCAAGGCGGACGACTTCTTTACCGACCTGTTCGAAACGGCGCTGGAGGAAGGAGAAATCATCACCGCCGTGCGCTTCGACGCGCCGGCCAAGGCCGCCTATCAGAAGTTCGCCAACCCAGCCTCGCGATACGCCATGACCGGCGTCTTTGTCGCCCGGCGCGACGACGGCAATGTCCGCGTCGCGGTGACGGGAGCCGGCTCCAACGGCGTCTTCCGCCATAACGGCCTGGAGGCGGCGCTTTCCGCCAACTGGTCGCCGGATGCGGTGGCGAATGTAGCGGTCGACGCATCGGATTTGCTGACAGACCTTCACGCCAGCGCCGCCTACCGCGCCAATCTCGTCAAGGTTATGACCAAGCGTGCCGTGGCGGCTGCCTGAGGACGCGAGAAGGAAAGAAAGGACGGCCGCGGCCGTCCTTTTTGCAATTGCTTGACTTCGATCAAAGTTAAGGGGATTGAGTTGCCTTAGCCGTTTTGGAATAGTTCAAAACTAGAGGCCTTTTGCCGCAGTCGCGTGGCCGGAGGCCGTTCCGGGGTTGACCCCTGGTCGCTTTGAATGAAGAAAGGCGGCAGGGCATCGGAGATGATGATGGATTTCGAGAGTTTCTTCAAAAACGAGCTGGACGGGCTGCATCAGGAAGGCCGCTATCGGGTCTTCGCCGATCTCGCCCGCCACCGCGGTGATTTTCCGAAGGCGACGCGCTACACGGCCGACGGCACCCAGGAGGTCACGGTCTGGTGCTCGAATGATTATCTCGGCATGGGTCAGTCGCCGGTCGTCACCGAAGCGATGAAGCGGGCGATCGACGAATGCGGCGCCGGCGCCGGCGGAACGCGCAACATCTCCGGGACCAATCACTACCACGTTCTCCTCGAGCGCGAACTTGCCGACCTGCACGGCAAGGAATCGGCGCTGCTCTTCACCTCCGGCTATGTCTCCAACTGGGCCGCCCTCGGCACGCTCTGTTCCAAGATTCCCGGCGTCATCGTCTTCTCGGACGCCGGGAATCACGCTTCGATGATCGAGGGAATCCGGCATTCGAAATGCGAGCGCGTAATCTTCAAGCACAATTCGGTGGCCGATCTCGAGGCGAAACTGGCGGCTGCTGATCCGCGTGCACCGAAAATCATCGCCTTTGAATCCGTCTATTCGATGGATGGCGACATCGCGCCGATCAAGGAATTCTGCGATCTCGCCGACAAATATGGCGCGATGACCTATCTCGACGAGGTGCATGCGGTCGGCATGTACGGCCCGCGCGGCGGCGGCATTGCCGAGCGCGAGGGGCTGATGCACCGGTTGACGGTGATCGAGGGTACGCTCGGCAAGGCCTTCGGCGTCATGGGCGGTTACATCACCGGTCCGGCGGCGCTCTGCGATTTCATCCGCTCCTTCGCCTCCGGCTTCATCTTCACGACCGCTTTGCCGCCGGCGCTTGCCGCCGGCGCACTCGCCTCGATCCGGCATCTCAAGGAAAGCCAGCGCGAACGCTTCGCCCATCAGGAGCGGGTGCGCCGGCTGCGATCGCTGCTCGATCAGCGCGGCATTCCGCACATGGTTAATCCGAGCCATATCGTCCCGGTGATGGTCGGCGACGCCGCCAAGTGCAAGTGGATCTCCGACCTGCTGCTCGACAATTTCGGCGTCTATGTCCAACCGATCAACTATCCGACGGTTCCGAAAAAGACCGAGCGACTGCGCATCACGCCGACGCCGCTGCATTCGGATGACGACATCGACCACCTGGTCGGCGCGCTGCATTCGCTGTGGTCGCGCTGCGCGCTGGCAAGGGCGGTCGCGTAAGCTACGGCGAACCTGGATCAGATCAGCCCGGCCGCCGCATGCCGGGCTTTTTCATCCGCCGCGAAGACGTCGTCCATGGTCATCGCGGCCGGCAGGTCTGAGAGCCGATCCATCACTTTTTCGACGATTTCCGCCATGGCGAGAAAGCCGATGCGGCCCTTGATGAAGGCTTCGAGGGCAGTTTCCTTGGCGCCGTTCAGCACCGCACCCTGAATCCCGCCGGCCTCCATGGCGCGTCGCGCCAAGCGGAGTGCCGGGAAGCGCGCCTCGTCCGGCGCCTCGAAATCGAGCCGCGCGAGCTTGGCGAAGTCGAGCCGCTCGATCGGCAGGTCGCAGCGTTTCGGATAGGAAAGCGCATAGCCGATCGCCGTACGCATGTCGGGGCAGCCGAGCTGGGCGAGCACCGATCCGTCGCTGTAGCCGACCATCGAATGGACGATCGACTGTGGATGGACGATCACCTCTATCTGGTCTGGGCGCAGGCGGAAAAGATGGCGCGCCTCGATCATTTCGAGCGCCTTGTTGAACATCGAGGCGCTGTCGATCGAAATCTTCAGCCCCATCGACCAGTTCGGGTGGGCGCGGGCGATGTCAGCGGTCACATGCCGCATCTCTTCGAGCGTCTTCGTGCGGAACGGACCGCCCGAGGCCGTCAGGACGACCCGTTCGACGGCATGGCGCTGGTCGTTCTCCAGCACCTGGAAGATCGCATTGTGCTCGCTGTCGACGGGCAGCAGCCGGCCTCCGCCCTTGCTGACCGCCTCGATGAACAGGCTGCCAGCGGAGACGAGGCATTCCTTGTTGGCAAGCGCGATGTCGGCACCGCGCCGCGCCGCAGCAAGCGTCGGCGCAAGACCCGCATTGCCGACGATTGCCGCCATCAGCCAGCCGGAATCGCGTTCGGCCGCCTCGACCAGGCCGCTCCGCCCGGCGGCCACTTCGATGCCGCTGCCGGCAAGGGCATCCTTGAGTTCGTTGTAGCGGTGTTCGTCCGCGGTTACCGCCAGCTCTGCCCCCATGCGCCGCGCCTGCTCGGCGAGAAGGGGTATGTTGCCGTTGCCGGTCAGGGCCGCGATCTCGAAGCGGTCCCGCCCGCCGAGCCGCTCGACGACGTCGAGCGTGTTGGTGCCGATCGAGCCGGTCGAGCCCAGTACCGTCAGGCGGCGCTTGCCTTCCTCGCCGGATGCCATTGCCAGATCCCGTTTTCTTCTTGTTGAAACGTTTTGGATAGGCTCTACAGCCGAAACCCGCCGGCAACAAGCGTAGAAGCGGCCGCTCTTCTTTATCCGGCGCTCCTGGGGTAGGAATCGATGCGGCGGCAATGCCGCAGCGATCGCATGAGGAGTTCCGATGCTCAACGTCCTGACAGCCGCATCCTGCGCCTGCGTGCTGATCGAGCTTGCCTCGCTGCGATCGGTCGGCGCCGAAAACGTGCCGCCGGAATTGATCGGTTCCTGGCGCGCCGAGACCATCAACTCCGGCGAAGCGGTCGACGATCCCGAGGTGGTTCTCGAAATCCGCGAGGACGGTACCTTTGGCGGCACGGGCGGCTGCAATTTCTTCACCGGCGCCTTCAGCCTCTCGGAAGGAACGATCACCTTCGGCCCGACCGAGGCGACGCATACCACCTGTTCCCCCGCCGTCATGGAGCAGGAGCAGAGGCTTCTCGACCTGCTGAAAGCCGCACTCGCTTGGAAGGTGAATGGCGCGATGCTTGCTCTGGCAGGACCGGACGGCGCGTCGGTCATGCGTCTTGTGAGTGTCAAGGGCTAGCCAAGTCTTATCCGCAGCATCTCCAGATGTTCGAGGTGTTCTTCGATCAGCAGGCGGGTAAGCCTTGCGACGTTCCGTCGCTCGCGGTCCCGGCCCGATCTCACATATTCCTCGTGGATCGCCAGAAGTTTCTTGTGCCCGTCAGACTGCAGCAACACATAGGCCTTGTCGAAGGCGGGCCCCTGCAAGCTTCTGAGCTTTTCAAGCGCGGTGCGGCCTTCCGCGTCCAACATCGTTTCCAATTGAGCGTCGCGGGCGGGCCGGAACCGTCGCTTGTCCCGCCATAGGGTTCCATCGATCGAAGGACGTTGGAGACCGCCTCCTGCTCGGCGATTTCCCATTTGGCAAATTGCTTCAGGAGGGCGTCGCTCGTCGTGTTTTCGGCCGTACGGCTGGCGGCCAAGGAGAGGGCGCCGACCCGCATTGCCGATCGGGCGTGTTTCCGCTCGGCATCATCAGCCGCCATCTCTTGGGCGACAGCGCTTGCCAAGGGCGGCCAGGTAGGCAAGGCGCCGGCGGCGGCCAGACAGAGAACATGACGGCGTCTCATGACGGATCCTCGCGAGCGCTAAGGGACGGTAGACACGCCCCGGCAGTGCCCGCAGATGCGGACACTGCCTACAGCGAAGGTGGGGGACTTGATTGTCGCTACCAACTCTGGAGCGATGCCCAATTAATTCGCGACGCGGAAAATTGTTCCAGAGCGCGGAAAGCGAAGCCGACTACCCCGCGTAAGCTGCTCCGCGGCCGGTGGTGCCGTTGCTCCGGAACGTCGGCCAATGGTCGCAATCGACGGCCGCAGGAACAATCGGCCAAATCCACCATTACTCCCTCCGTTGCAAGAAGATCCGGATCGAGCGAAGGAGACAGACATGGCGGACTCACATGCGATTTCCCGTCCGCAGCGGGATGCAGACTATCCGGGCCGGCAGGCAGACTGCGTCGCGGCTCTGAGACCGGCGGTGGCGGACCTCGCTGCAAAATCCCAGGACAGTATCGTGGCAGCCATCGGCGGGGAAATGACCGACGACCTGGCCGCTCTGGCCCACCAGGCCGAAGCGGCAGGCTGGAGCTATAAGGAAGCGTCTTCCGCCATCGAGACCCTGGCGCGCGAATACGAGGGCGCAAAAGGGGCGATCTTCGACTGAAGAGCTCTGCACCTTCGAGGAGGAACATTCGCTCTCGGACACCGGTACCCAGGGCGTTTGCGCGTGCAAAAATCAGCCAAAGCGCCTCAACTGCTCCGCTTCCTTCTCGAGCAGTTCGGCCACTTCGTCCAGCGACATGTGCGTGGCACAGAGGTGAATGGCGCATTCGAGAAAACGCGTCGACGACCGGCGCAGGTAGAGCGCCTCTTCCCGGGCGGACAATTCCGGAAGGGGGTTTCTTTTGTCGGGGCGAGGATCGGGCATTCGAAACTCCTTCGGTTCGCCACGTTGCGAGACGGCGTGCCACATCACAGCCAGTCGGCGGCGACGGCGTAAATCAGAATGGTTGCGGCAAGCACAACGCCGGAGATCAGCAGCGACAGTCCCAGCGGCGGCCTCGAGGGGCGGTCATGTTCGGTGGCAAAGGGGCGCATAGCATCGCCGAACTCCGTGGAGACAGCCGGTTCGCCGTGATGCTGCGCTGCTCTCGCTTCTTGCGTCATCTGCGCATTGAGCGGAGTTCCCGCCGCCTCGCCGTCGGTCTCGAGCGGTGCCGCGGCCGGATCGAACCCCGCCCTCTTGTCGCCGGTCCTGCCGTGCTGGATGTCTCCGCGCAACTGTGCCGGGTTGTTTGCCGTCTTGGGCAGCTTGGACATGCTTTTCTCCCTTCTGCCGTCAGAACAACTGGCTTTTGCAGCGTTTGTTCCCGTTCGGGCCCGCCACCGATTCGCTCCGGAACCTCCAGGAGTGCCCGAGCGTTGGGTGCAGCGGGAAGCACCGGTGGGATTGACCGAGCCTCGAGCTATGGACAGAAAAGTGTTCTACGAAGAGTGTTCGCGTATCCTCGGCGCCTCCCACGCTTATGAGGCGCCGCGCTACCGCGAGATCAATCGCTGGAACAATCGGCGCCCCGGCAATGGACGGTTTCCTGGCTACGGTCTGATCCGAGCGTTCGGACCGCATCATATCCAGATCGCTTTGCGGCAGCCGGTCGAGCTCAATCTGTTGTGCCACTCGGAAGGGGAGGCGCTCGCGGCATTGGAACGCGCGGCGAGGCAAGCGGGTCCTGAGGCGACTTAGCGAGCGTTGTTTTCCGGAGGACGCTCGTAGAGCCTATCGATCTCGCGCTTCTGGGCTTCCTTCGTCACGGGCGGGAGCGCTTTCTGCCGCATGATCGCATAGGCGATGGCCGCGCCGAGGAGGAAGGCACCGCCACCGGTCACCAATAGCCAGAAATAGTCCATCAACATGTTCGGTGCCTCCTTGCGATAGAGCCCCGGCCGCGGGTCAGTCAGGCTTCGGCGCCTTCACATCGCCGAGGCGCACCTCTTCGCGCGAGGGATTGTCGGCGATCGACTGCTCCTCTTCGTCACTTGGAAGCGCCTCGTCCGGATCGACGTTCTGCTCGTCTCTGCTGCGCACCGGGCGTACGCGGCCTTGGACGACCGGTCGGACTTTCATGCTTTCCGGCGTGCCCGGCACCTCTTCATCGGCGGGCGGAGCGGGGTTCCTGCGAGGGTCGTTTGGGCTGTTGCGTACCATCGTGTCTTCCTTCTTCTGAGAGAGGAAAGCGGAGTTAAAGAGTTTGTTCCCCTGGTTGGGGCGTGCCACAGGGCTGGCGTCACCTATCAATGCTTGGCCGTCACGCCGCGCTGATCCCGCTCCAGGAAAGTGCGAGTGATTTCCGCCGCATGCTGGTCGAGCCACTCGGCCATCTCGACTTCCTGCTGTAGGATGGTTTCGCACACCCGCTTCGTCTCCTCGTCGCCCGCATAGTCTGCGGCAGCGATCAGGATCTTGTAGCTGGCGATTTCCATATGTTCGAACGTGTAGCTGGCAAGCGAGCCCTTGACGACTTCGTCGCTGACGAAGAGCCCGCTCAAACCCTGGCCGATGGCTACGATCTTGCCGCTGATATCCTTGACTGCGGAGGTCCCGCCATGCAGTCGCTCCAGGCACCGCTTGAGCATCGCGGCCTGGTCGCGGGTCTCCTGCAGGTGGCGATCGATCCGGGCTTTGAGCTCAGGATAGTTTTCCAGCCGCCGGGATTGACTGGTGAGCATCGTGATCGCCTGCTCCTCCATGGCATGCGCATCCCGGAGCCAAGCCTGTAAGTGTTCGCTCGCCTTGTGCATCGCTTGTTCCTCCTGATTGGACCTGATCCAACCGGCCTTGCTGCGAAAGGTTCCGTGGGGAAGGGTGGAGTGCGAAGACCGCCGCGGAACAATTCCAATCCCTGGCGATTGATAGGAAGCAGCAAAACCGCAGGTTTCTCTGATTCAATCACAGCAATCGCCGGAAGGTACGATGTCGAAGACCGTGGCCGCAGCAGTGATCGTCGCCCTGATATTGGTGGCCGTGCTTTGGACGATCTTTCCGTTCGACGGACCGGCCGAAGAGGGGCAGCCGGCGCCCCATGCGATCGACCAGTCGGAATGACCACCTCGAGGAAGCTCATGCAGGAAGAACTGAAGATTTACCGGCTAACGCCGCTCGCTGATCCTGGGGACCCGAACTGGCAGAATGCCAGGTACCAGGGTGAAGTGGTCGTCGCAGCACGCTCGGCCGGTGACGCCCGGATCGTCGCCTCGGAAGCCGAGCTCGATTTCCGTGAGATCGACGCAAAGCCGGCGGAAGGCGTGACTACCGACATGGCGAGCGCCTTTCGCAATGAAAAGCTCTATACAGTGATCGAAGAGGGACCGGCGCCTCCGGGCTGGGAACGAGGACTGATCGCCGGCCAGGTCACGGTCGACAACATCATTTCCACCCAGCTTTGAAGATCGCCCGCAACGGCAGGCGCGCACTCCGTTCATAGTCCGAAGGGGAAGGTCTCGGGGAGGCCCGGTCCGACATGTTCGCGCGCCAGCGGTATAACCGGCGACGTTTTGTCGAACCAGACAAAGGCGTCGAACTGCCGCGGCAGCGAGGCATGGGCATAGTGGCTCAGCCGCTCGGTATCCGGCCGGTAGATCACGCCGATGAATCGCTCGATCTTCGGTTCGAGCAGACGGTCGCGAAGTTCCCGGTCTTGGGAGAGGTCCAGGAGAAAGCGGCCGACCCGTGAATCATGGAAATGCCGCTCGTAACTGCCCTCGAGCGACGGCCGTATCGCCTTCACCTCCATCTCGCTTCCCCAGTCGCTTGCCGCGGCGACCTGCCCGTCATGGGTGCCGAAGCCGATCAGCGCCGTCTCATCAGGGAAATGCTCGCGGCAGAGCTGACCGATATTGAGCTCGTCGCGTGCCGTTCCCATGTCGGTGTGGCGGGCGTCGCCGATATGAGAATTATGGGCCCAGACGACGGCTTTGGCGCCGGATCCGCGCGCATTGAGAACATGCCGCAGCGTCTCGAACATATGGGTGTCGCGCATGTTCCAAGACTCCGCACCGGCGTAGTACATGACGCGGTAGTATTTTTCCGCCGAGGCGACGAGCCGCGCATTCTGCGCAGCATCCAGCAGGTCGTCGCCGCTCTCCCGGCCGGCCTCAAGTTGTCTTTCCAGCAAGTCGCGGCACTGCCGGACGACCGCCTCCTCGCATTCCCGGAAGCTCTTGCTCAAGGCCGCCCGGCCATAGGTGGACGGTTCGTTCTGCCAAGGCGTCAGGCATCCATAGCGCTGGCGTGCAATCGCTCCCGCCTGCGAATCGACCTTGTCGAGATATGCGAGGACTGCGGCAATCGAGCCGCTCATATTGTAGATGTCAAGGCCATAGAATCCCGCTCTCGACGCTTCATCCTTTTCCTCGTTGTGACTGCGCAGCCATTCGACGAAGTCCATTACCTCGCGGTTTCGCCACATCCAGGTGGGGAAGCGCTGGAAGGGAACCTGCGGTCGGGCGCTCGGCGGCCGGTGGCGGACGTAGCGATCGACCGCCGCGGCATCCGGCCAGTCCGCCTCGACGGCGACGATGGTGAAGCCATGCGCCTCGATAAGCCGCCGCGTTATGGCGGCGCGCGCGATAGAATTCCGACGTGCCGTGGCTTGCCTCGCCGAGCAACACCAACCGGCGTTCGGCGAAGCGGTCGAAGAGGCGCCCGAAGGCGGGGTCGTCGAAATCGGGGAGCGGTTCGGCCGCGTCGGCGATCAACTCGGGCAGGCTGCGCGAGCGGCCGGGTTTCGCATGCAGTTGGTTCCTCTCTTCCTGCCAGCCCTGCTCACCGATGAGCGGCACGAACCTAACGCCGCCGAGATCCTGTTCCTCGAACGTAGTGGCATTGACGCGGGTGATCCTCATAAGGCGCTGCTCGTCGCGCGGGCCGATCGGGATTACCAAATGGCCTCCGAGATCCAACTGCTCCTTGAGGGCCTGCGGCACGTCCGGACCGCCCGCTGCCACGAGGATGGCATCGAACGGCCCGGCTTCCGGCCAGCCCGTCGTTCCATCGCCGACCCGCACGGAGATATTGTCGAAGCCCAGCTTGGTGAAGCGACTTTCGGCGGCCTCGGCCAAGCCGGCATGGCGCTCTACCGTGTAGACGTGCGCAGCAATGCGGCTCAAGATCGCCGCCGCATAGCCCGATCCCGTGCCGATCTCCAGAACGGTATCGCCCGGCTGCAGCTCCGCCTTTTCCGTCATTAGCGCGACGATGAAGGGCTGCGAAATGGTCTGGCCATGGCCGATCGACAGCGCCGAATCCTCATAGGCGAATTCCTCGAAGCCGGGGTCGACGAAGGCCTCGCGAGGGACGATCCGCATCGCTTCAAGAACGTCGGGATCCCGGATGCCGCGGCGCGAGAGGTGGGACAGGATCATTCTCTCGCGAGCATGGGAAAAATCGATCATGACGGACCCTCCTTGCAGCGATGCAACCGCCGGCCGACGCCGCTCAGTCCGACAGCCGCGAAACGCACCGATGTCCCATGCCCGCGAGGCGTGGCGCAGCCGCTGGCGGCGAGCGGGATGCCGCTACAGTATCGGCTTGCCACCGGTGACGGCGATCGTCGCGCCGGAGACGTAGCTGGACAGCGGATCCGCCAGCATGACGTAGGCCGAGGCGAGTTCCACCGGTTGCCCGGGCCTTTTCATCGGCACCTGCTTGCCGAAATTCATCACCGTATCCTCGGGAAGGGTCGAGGGGATGAGCGGCGTCCAGATCGGACCCGGCGCCACAGCGTTGGCGCGGATACCCTTGTCTGCAAGCATTTGCGCCAGGCCGGCGGTAAAGTTCTGGATGGCGCCCTTGGTGGTCGCATAGGCGAGCAGGATCGGGTTCGGGGCATCCGCATTGATCGAGGCGGTGTTGATGATCGAAGAGCCCGGCTTCATATGCGGCACCGCTGCGCGGGTGAGGAAGAACATCGCATGGATGTTCACGCGGAAGGTCAGCTCCCATTCTTCGTCGGTGATGTCGGCGATATCCGGGAACGAGGCCTGGTGGGCCGCGTTGTTGACGAGAATGTCGATGCCGCCGAGTTCGTTCATCGCCGTCTCGACGATGCGCTTGCAGTGTTCCGAGGTCTGGATGTCTCCGGCTACGAGCACGCCCTTGCGTCCGGCCTCTTCGACGAGCGCCTTGGTCGATTTCGCATCCTCGTGCTCATTCAGATAGGAGATCAGGACATCGGCGCCCTCCCGCGCATAGGCGATCGCGACCGCCCGGCCGATGCCGCTGTCTCCGCCGGTGATGATGGCTTTCTTGCCCTGCAGCCGGCCCGATCCCTTGTAGGTTTTCTCCCCGTGGTCCGGCAGAGGATTCATGCGGTCCGTGGTACCGGGCATGGGTTGGCTTTGACGCTCGAACGGCGGGCGCGGAAAATTCTCCATGGTCCAGGTCTCCTTGGTAATTCGATGCGATTGATTTCGGTCCGCCATCGGAGACGGCGGCAGCCCCCAAACTCGTGCTTGCCGGGCTTTGTTCCGATCGGAGAGCCGGGGTGATGGAACTTCGCCTTAGGGCTGGCGTTGACCAAGCGACAACCCGAGGAGGGCGAGAAATGGCAAAAGACGAGAACAGATCAAAGGGCGTGCCGGACGTCACGTCGGACAGCGCCCAGCCCGTGAAAACCGACAGCGATCTTCATCCGGAGGCCGGCGACCAGCCGCTCGAGCCGGACGAACTCGTCAGGAAGAGCGCCGCCCGCGAGGCGATGCACAGCAAGAGGGATGGCTATGTCGTTGAATCCGACCTCGAGGACGAAGACCAGCGGTTCCCGTTGCCGACGATGAAGGATCAGGACTGAGAAAGACCAGGAATGAAGGCGGCTCAACAGGAGAAAGACGATGAAGACCCCGAAGGACGGAGCGCCCGGCACCACGGAGCAATCGCCGCGGTGGGAAGGGCCGAAGGAGACGCGGCCAAGAGGCTATTTGCCGGCGAAGGACGACCCGGAGCATGACCGGGATGCGGCCGACGAAAACCTGAAGGATCCGCACCGAGGCAAGGTCTCGCACGCCCTTAAGACAAAGGACGACTGACCCGGCCCGCGATGGCGCCTCGGTTCCGTTGTGCATTGCGCGCAGCGGAACCGAGGCGCTTTTTGCTGGTTTGGAAGAGTGAACATCATGAAAGGAACCGAAAGGGAAAGGAGCTACCAATGGCCAGGAGAAAAGAGTGGAAGCGGGACGATCCCGATTGGCGTTCGCGCGAAGCCGGCAGGGATTGGTACGGTGAGGAAAGACGCAGCCGGCGGCACTTCGCGCAGACAGTCGAACCTCGCGGCGCCGATTACGAGAACTCCGAGTATTTTCCGGATGCCGAGTCCACCGCCGGACCCTATCGCCGGATGGGCGAGGACTACGGCCGTTGGAACCGGGATCGTGGATATGGCGATTATGGTTCCGACTACGGCGACCGCAGCCGGTCCTCCCACTCGCGCTCCGGCCGGGACTGGGACGAGGAGAGGGGCTTCTTCGAGCGGGCCGGCGACGAGGTGGCCTCCTGGTTCGGCGACGAAGATGCCGAGCGCCGGCGGCAGATGGACCAACATCGCGGCAAGGGGCCGAAGGGCTATACCCGTTCCGACAGCCGCATCCAGGAGGATGTCAGCGATCGGCTGAGCGATGACGGAGCGCTCGACGCTTCCGAGATCGAGGTTTCGGTCACGGGCGGCGAGGTTCAGCTCAGCGGCTTCGTCGAGTCCAAGTGGGCTAAACGCCGCGCCGAAGACCTGGCGGAAAACGTCTCCGGCGTCGGCCATGTCCAGAACAATATCCGTGTGCGAGGCGCTGGCGGAACCTCGGGTGGGACCTCCGGCTGGAATACCGGCGAAACCAACCGGAACCTCTAATCAGCCGGCGGCGGGGCTCACTGCACGATTCCTTAAATCGGAATCGAGTCAAGGGAATGATGATGCAGCCATTCGAAGTGCTGCCGCGACGCGTCTAATTAGACGCTCGGCGCTGTTAGGCCCGCCGCCACTCCGTTCATAGAGGCGTTGGCCTGCCGCTCCGCGCGTGCGGCGCGAACAAGGAAATTGAGCATGCGCGCTTCCTCGACCCGGAGTTCCGGGTTAGCCCGCCCTCGGCGGCTGAGCTTGCTGGCGGAGGCTGCACTGGCAGCGCCGGCGAGCGCAATGATGTCCGGATGGATGTAGCTTTTGCGGCAGATTGCCGGCGTGTTGCAGAGGGTCTCGGCGGCCGCCTCGCACATTTCTCTGACCGTTGGGCGCTTCCCTTTATCCATCGCCTCGCGGGCGGCCGTGAAGGCGGCAACGCTGCCCGCCCAGGTTCGGAATGTCTTGGCCGAAACCGGAAAACCCGCCACCTCCGCCAGATAGCGGTTGAGACGACCCGAGTCGACGGGGCGCAGTATGTCGTTGTCGTCCCTCCACACGAAGAGCTGCCGTCCCGGCAGGTCGGCGATGTCCTCGAGCAGGCGTTGCAGCTTCGGGCGGCGCAGCCGCCTCTGCACGCGCTTGCCGCCCTTGGCGGTAAAGCGCAGTTCGATGCTGCCGTCGAGGAGCCGTAAATGGCGTTTCAAAAGCGTCGTCGCGCCATAGGTCGAATTCGCCTGGACATAGGCGGGACTTCCCGTCCGGAGATGCACTTCGTCGAGGAGCGCGACAAGCGCGGCGAGGACCGTTCGTGCGTCGCCGGTTCCGCCTTCCATGTGCCGGCGGACCGTGCGCCGGATCCTCGGCAGCGCCTTCCCGAACAGAAGGAGCTGGGCAAATTTGTCGCCGCTTCGCAGCGCCTGCCATTCCGTGTGGTAGCGGTATTGCTTCCGACCGCGTACGTCGTAGCCGGTCGCCTGCAGGTGGCCGTTCTCATCCAGGCAGATCCACACCTTCTCGTAGGCGGGTGGCAGGCCGAGCGAGGCGATACGGGCCTTCACGGCAGGATCGGTCAGGACGGAGCCGTCCGGCAGCCGATAGACGAAGCCCTTGCCGGCGCGTTGGCGTCTGATGCCCGGCTCCGAATCGCTGACATAGACGAGCCCGCTTTCCTTCGGCCGGGCCTCGCCTGGGGCCGGACCGCCGCTGTTGCGGCTGCGCCCGCCGCCGCGCCGCATGGCCGCGGCCTGGCGGGTCGGATTGGAAATGACTTGCAGCGGCATTGAGCGGCCCTTCCTTTGGCAGGTGTGGCAGGTGAAATTTCGATCGAGAACTAACGCGCCGCCATGCGGGTCCGGTTCCATGCCGGATGCGCCGCCGGACCGATTTAGGGGCGCCGAAGCCGGCACGGCCAGCGGAACATAATCGATCGCAGGCGGTTCCATCGGCACTTGCTCGAGCGGGAGACGCGCCATGCGGAAAGCACTCAGAGATGCAGTGGTGGTGATCACCGGAGCCTCGTCCGGAGTGGGACAGGCGGCGGCGGAGGAGTTTGCCCGGCGGGGATCGAAGCTCGTGCTCGCCGCGCGCGACGCGGTGGCGCTGCAACGGGTAGCGCGAACCTGCCGGGATCTCGGGGCGGCCGTGCTCGTCGTGCCGACCGATGTGACCGAAGCGGATGCGGTCAAGGAGCTGGCAGCCAAGGCCCTGTCCTTCGGCAGGATCGACGTCTGGTTCAGCAATGTCGGCGTCGGCGCGGTCGGCCGTTTCCAGGAAACGCCGATCGAGGCGCATGAGCAGGTCATCCGCACGAACCTGATCGGCCACGTCAACGATGCGCATGCAGCCATCCCGGTGTTCCTGAAGCAGGGCCACGGCACGTTCATCAACATGATATCGCTCGGCGGCTTTGCCTCGACGCCCTTTGCGGCGGCCTACAGCGCCAGCAAGTTCGGCCTTCGCGGCTTTTCCGAAGCGCTGCGCGCCGAACTCGCCGAAGAACCGGACATTCACATCTGCGACGTCTATCCGACCTTCCTCGACACGCCGGGAGTTGCCCATGGCGCGAATTACACCGGCCGCAGGCTGAGCGTTCCGCCTCCCGTCTACGATGCGCGGCGGGCCGCCCGCGCCATTGTTCGTCTGGCTGAACGGCCGCGCAGCTCCGTCACCGTCGGGGCCGTTGCCGACCTGGCGCGGCTTGCCCATTTTCTTGCCCCCAACACGACCTCCCGCGTCCTCGCCCGCCTGACCTCGTCCTATCTGCGGCGAGCGCCGCGCGCCGAAAGAAGCAATGGCAACCTGTTCCGGGCCCCGCCAAATCCCGGCGGTATCGAAGGCGGATGGCGTTCCGAGCGCAGGGTCCCGATCGCCGCCGTTGCAGCCGCGGCGCTCGTCGGCCTGGCTCTTGCGGCGGTGATCGTACCGCGAACCTCATACCGGCGGCGCTAGGACTCTCCTCGGCGCGTGGCCCCGTTTTGACGACAGTGGAGGAATCCTGCAATGAAGGCTTTGACCTGGCACGGCAAAGGCGACATCCGATGCGAGAGCGTTCCCGATCCGGCGATCGAGGACGAGGGCGACGCCATCATCAAGGTCACCGCCTGCGCGATCTGCGGCTCCGACCTGCATATCTACAACGGCCTCATCCCGGCGATGGAGCACGGCGACGTCATCGGCCACGAGACCATGGGGGAGGTGGTTGCGCTCGGCAAGGCGGCGACGAAGCTGAAGGTCGGCGACCGTGTCGTGGTGCCCTTCACCATCGCCTGCGGCGAGTGCTTCTTCTGCCAGCGGGGCTTTCACTCCGCCTGCGAGCGAACCAATCCAGACCGGGAGAAGGCGGTGAAGATGTGGGGCAATTCGCCCGCCGGCCTGTTCGGCTATTCGCATCTCCTCGGCGGCTATAGCGGCGGCCAGGCGGAGTATCTGCGCGTGCCGCATGCGGATGTCGGGCCGGTCAAGATACCGGAGGAGCTCACAGACGAGCAGGTCCTGTTCCTCTCGGATATCTTCCCAACCGGGTACATGGCGGCCGAATTCTGCGACATCGAACCCGGCGACACGATCGCCGTCTGGGGCTGCGGGCCTGTCGGCCAGATGGCCATCCGTTCGGCCCTTCTACTCGGGGCGGAACGGGTGATCGCCGTCGATACCGTTCCCGAGCGGCTGCGGCTTGCCGAATCGGCGGGCGCGGCGACGCTCGACTACATGAAGGAGGATATTTACGAGCGCATCATGGAGATGACCCATGGGCGCGGCGCGGATGCCTGCATCGATGCGGTGGGGACGGAGGCGGACAGCCGGGCGAGCCTCGATTCGCTCGTCGACCGCGTCAAGGTTGCCGCCTATCTCGGCACCGACCGTCCGCATGTGCTGCGCGAGGCAATTCATTGCTGCCGGAATTTTGGCACGGTCTCCATCGTTGGCGTCTATGGCGGATATCTCGACAAGATACCCTTCGGGTCGGCGATCAATCGCGGGCTGACCTTCCGCATGGCGCAGACACCCGTTCAGCGCTACTTGCCCATCCTGCTCGATCGCATCCGCAAGGGCGAGATCGATCCCTCCTTCGTCATCACCCATCGAGGCTCGCTGGAGGAGGGGCCGGACCTTTACCAGACCTTCAACAAGCGGGCAGACGGCTGCGTCAAGGTCGTCCTGAGGCCTTGAGGGGAGGTGCTCCCTCAGAACTCCAGGATCGCATAGGGCCGGCCTGTCGGCTTCTCGACGTGAGCAGCGACGTTGAAGACCGGTGCGCCGCCCGGCGTCGTGCCTTTGTAGGTACCCTTGTGGGCGTGGCCGTGGACGACGGCGCTGACGCGGAACCGGTCGATGGTTTCCGCGAACCGGGAGGAGCCGAGGAAGGGATAGATCTCTTCCGGTTCTCCCGCGACGGTCTCGGCAATCGGCGCGTAGTGAAGCACGACCACGGAATGCTCGGCGCTGGTCTTGCGCAGCGCGTTTTCGAGGCGCATCGCTTCATCGACGGTCGCCGATACCATGGTCTTCAGTGCAGCTTCGCCGAAGGAACCGAGCATATGTCGTCCGAAACCGCCGACGAAACCCTTCGTGCCGGCAAAGCCGATACCGGCGATCTCGACCGCCTGGCCATCCAGGAGATGGACACCTGCCCTCATGAAGATCGACGAGATCTCCTCGACCGCGTCACATTGGTGATCGTGATTGCCGAGAACCGCCACCACCGGAACCGTGCAATATTTCAGATCGGCGGCGAGCAGCTCCGCTTCGGCCGGCTTGCCGAGATCGGTCAGGTCGCCGGCGATCACCAGCACATCGGCGACTTTGGAGACCTCCGAAAACAGGTCCGTAAAGGAGACCGAACCATCCTCTTTCATGTGGAGGTCCGCAACCGCGGCGACTTTCACCTTGCCCATGGTGACAACTCCCTATTTTCCTGTCGGCATCTCGAGGTCGCCGCCGACATCGGCAAACCCCCATTCGGTCACGTCGATCTGGTAGTCGGTGCGCGAATACATCCGCCCGCGGCAGATTTTCGTCTGCGGCAGCGGCAGATCCCGCTGCGCCGCCAGCCGGCTCAAAAGCTCGTCCATCAGCCACAATGGAACCCTGTCGCGCTCCGAAGGGTAGATCCACCGGAAATTGAGGAGGTGGATCAGCAACACCTCCCAATGCGCTTCCATATATTCGAGCAGCCGGCGCCAATCGATGCGGTCGTGGGTCTTGAGGATGGTGTGGGCGACGTCGGCGCCGTCGTAGCGCTCGCGAAGCTGGATGAAGGATTTCGACCAGACCAGTTCGGTCGGAGAGACGATCGATACCGGCGAGGCGCTGAGTTCCACCGGAAGAGCGTGTTCGAACCAGGCATCGTTGACGAGCATGGTTCCGTTCGGCGAGGCGAAGATGACGTCGAAGAAGAACTTGCCCTTGTAGACCTTGCCGAGCCAGCGGTCGTCCTCAATCTCGACCGAGTAGCCGCGCGATTTGAAATGCTTGAGGATGCGGGTGTAGTCGCCGGCCTTGCAGAAGACGTCGAGATCCTTCGTCGGCCTCGAGATGCCGGTATAGGCGCTGACGGCGAAGGTGCCGGCGATCAGAAACGGGATCTTGGATTTGACCAGTTCCGCAATCGCAGTGGCGACGAAGGCTTCGGCCTTCTCATCGACAAGCTGCGGCAGCGCGAGTGGCCTGCGGGTCGTTCGCGGCGACTTCGACTTGGGTGGCGTTGCCGATGGCATGCTTTCTCTCCTGCGACGGAACACCTACGAGAACACGCGAGAACTCGGCTAGGTTCCGCAGCATCGACAGCGCCTAGTGACTGGGTCGTTTGTGCGGCAGCTCCTCTCCCTCATTTCTGTGCTTGTCACAGAAATCCAGCCAGCCAAGTCCTTGGCTGAGAGACTCTTCCGCACCGCGGACGCGACGCTGCTGTATCCCTGTGACAGGCACAGAGAAGAAGCCGGAGAAAGACCTCCGCCGGAAGCACGTGGCGAGAGAGATGAATAGAAGTCGGATTCATGGGCGCGGCCGCGTGCGGCTGCGCCCATGGGGCCAATGCTACAGCGCCGGTGGGCGGTAGCGCTCGCGCTCGCGCTGAACGTCATCGAGGCTCATCGGCGCCGACGCGGCGTCGAACGTGCTCCAGCCTTCCTCGACATAGGCGCGCCGGCGAACCGAGGCGTCGACGGCATGGCGGTTTCTTAAGATCGCATCGGCTTGCGGGACGAGGGCCTCGTCGACCTTTGCCACGACCAGCGTGCCGCCCCGCCGCACGCCCTCGGCGTAAAGATGGGCGTCCTCTTCGGGAACGCCGGAGTCCGTCAGCGAGCCGACAATGCCGCCGGTGGCGGCACCCGCCACGGCTCCGGCGACCGCGCCGGCCGCCGTCGAGGCGAGCCAACCAGCGGCGACGACCGGTCCGACGCCCGGAATGGCCATCAGCCCGAGCCCGGTCAAGAGACCGACGGCGCCGCCGCCGGCTGCACCGAGACCAGCACCGACGCCGGCTCCTTCAGCCGCCCCTGAACTCTCGCCCGAATAGCGATCGCCGACATTGTTTGCGACGATGCTGATATCCTCCGACGGAATGCCTGCCGCCTCTAGGTCGTTCACCGCCTGTCGGGCATCGTGATAGTCGTCGAAAAGCCCTGCCACAGTTCTCATCTTCTTCTCCCTTTCTGTAGCGTTGAAGGGGATCACCGCCTCGTTCCCGGCCGCAACCACGCAGCTAGAGTGCGGTAATGTTGCCCTGGTAATCGAGAGCGACGGTGACGGACTTGCCGTCCTTCATGGCGGTTGCACGCCAAATACCCTGATCGTCGAGCTTCAACCCCTTGACGTCGGCATATCCGGCTTGCTCGATCCGCTCGCGCGCCTGGTCTTCCGTAAAACTGTTCTTGCCGGCGACGGGGGCTTCGGGGTTCTCAGCGCCGGGAGTGGCGATCGCCGGTGTGCTTCCGCCGGAAGTTGCCGACTGCCCAAAGGCCGGCATTGCCGCAGCGCTCAAAAGCACTGCAACGCCAAAGATCGTGTTTTTCATAGCCTTTCCTCTCTCGGGGATTCTTTTCCCGGTTAACCAAACTGGCCGGGTATGGTTTGGTTCCGAGTTGCGCGCCGAGGAGGAGTGCGCCGGGTAAGCGGGCGCCAAGGAGAGGCGTTCTCCCGGAACTTTCCCGGGCTTCGACGGTTGGCGCTGCCGTCAATCGAAATCTCTGAGGAGAGCGCAATGGCTACAAATGTGAAGGACGGCAAGGCGCCGAAGGGCTCCAGCGGAACGCATGGCGGAAACCGCGCGGGCGACCAGGTCAAGAAGGGCGCGGCACAGAAAGGCGAGGCCAAGAAGAGCAGCCAGGCGACGGGCAAGGACCCGCAACGGGGCAAGGGCTGAGGCCTTCAAGCAAGGGCGCAAACAAAAGGCCGGGCTCAGCCCGACCTCTCATCGCCACCTCCCGCCACTGCCAGTACATCCGTGGTCAGCGACGAGAGGGACAGTAAAAGCAGTGTAGGCGCCGATTGTTACAGTGGCAAGACGCTCAAAAGGGGGTGTTTGGCTATGAGACGTCATGTTCTTTGACGTCGCGACTTTCGGACTCCGGCCGCAATCCGCCTGCCGTCGCGGTTGACGCGGTCCCACAACGCCGCGCGTTTTTATCAGACGCGCAAAGTCGCTGTCGCACTTTGAAATGCTGCATGTCTCCGGGGGCGCCGACGAGATCTAGCCCGCGCACCTCGCCATCACGACGTTTGAGCGAAGTTTGTCTCCCGCAAAACATCGCGTTCGGGCGGGGCGAACCGAATCTATTTACCGGCATGTACCAGTTGGGGAGCGTGCTCGGCGCCTTCCACGAAGAGTTTGCCGCCGGTCCGGGAGATTTCGACGGCTTGGCTGGGCTCGTCCAACCGGCCTGGAATCGAAATCGTGAGGCCTCGGCCCTCGTCCAGTGTCACCTCGAAGCGCACGGGAGAACCCGCCTCTCCCTCCGCGATCGTGGTGACCACACGGAAATCGTCACCGGCTTCCGTGTAATAGACGACGCCATGGTAAGCGCCGAGGTCGATGCTTTCGCCTTGCAGGGCCTCAAGTTCACCCGCAAAGGCGCTGCTTGCCGTCACGCAAAGAGCCGCGAGAACTGTGTATCTGCACATCGTCGCCTCCCTGCTGCATAATTCCTTAGATCGGGAATCGATTTAAGGACAAAAATCATGCAGCAATTCAAAGTGCTACAGCACCTTTGCGCGTCTTGTACGACGTGCGGCGCGGTAGCCGAGAAAGGTCCGAACAAGACCTGTGCCTGAGGTTACTAGGCGTGCATAACTTCGTCTGTGATTATTCGCACAGGGGCTGACAATCCAACTCAAACGGAGACCGTGCGCCGACGGCCAGGGCCCTATTTCCATTTGCTGCCGAAGCCAAAGGATGTAGATTTGGCCGAACGGAAGCACTGGCCATGACACGTTCGCCTGATTTCCTTTCGAGACTGGACAATAAGGCCGTTGCTGCGTTGTCGGAGCGCTGGATCGTTCGTAGTTACGCCCCCCAGGAGTTGATCATCGCCCATGGCGAAAGCGGGCGCGATGTGTTCTTCATACTTGAGGGACACGCCCGCGTGACCCTCTTTTCGACGAACGGTCGCGAGGTCCTTTACGGTGACCGCGGGCCCGGTGATATCGTCGGGGAACTGGCCGCTATCGATGGCAAGGCGCGATCGGCGACAGTCCTGGCCATCGACGCAACGCGTGCCGCAAGGTTGCCGGCGAAGGACTTCCGCAGCCTGATCGCGGACCACCCGGAGTTTTCGTGGGCTCTCCTCGAATACCTGTCGGCGGGCATAAGGCACATGACCGACCGGGTTTACGAGTTCAGTACTCTGGTCGTGCGTCGGCGTCTCATCCTCGAATTGCTTCGCCGCGCTGACGAAGCGCATGCAGACGACAGGCAGGCCGTCATAAACCCGGCGCCCACTCATTTCGAACTGGCCGCCTCCATCAGCACGCAGAGGGAAGCGGTTTCTCGGGAAATGAGCACTCTCTCGAAAAGGGGACTGATTGAGAGACGCGGCCGCAGGCTGTTGCTCTGCGACCTTGCGGCCCTTGAAATGCTCGCGGGAAAGGAAGGGTAGCGGGCCAAAGTGCTGCAGCGACCCTTACGCGTCTGATAGGACGCGCGGAGCTATGGGACCGATTTCCTTGTAGAAGAACTGCTCGGCCACTGCATTCGCGGCATGGTTTCGACGTAGCGCTGGAGCAACCACAAGAGGATTACTCGCCATTTGGAAGACAATACGAAAAGCCATACCGATTTATTTGTCGGAATGCGGCCTTCAACGCGCACAAACCTCATCGTTGTTTGCTATACTCCCGAAGGGGAATTCGCGATGCTGCTCGATCGAGAGGGTCCACTCGAGGCTTTGCTGGCCGCAATACGGAGTGCGGCGGTCGGTCGGGGCAGCACAGTGCTGCTGGAAGGCGAAGCCGGGATCGGCAAGAGTTCTCTCCTGCGCGAGTTCGCCGAGCAGGTGGATAAAGACTGCCGGGTGTTATGGGGCTGGTGCGAGGCGCTTTTCACGCCGTGTCCGCTCGGACCTTTGCAGGACATGGGGCAATCGTTTGACCCGCGCGTGGCAGCACTGCTCGATCAGGCGGCTCCGCCAGAGCGCCTCTTTCCGGCGTTATTGAATGTGCTCCAGCACGCCAGTAGTGCGATCATACTCATCTTCGAGGATGTACACTGGGCCGACAACGCGACGCTGGACCTTGTGAGATATCTTGGTCGCCGCATCTCGTTGCTCCCCACCGTGCTGGTACTCAGTCTGCGCAGCGATGAAATCGGCGCCGATCATCCCCTGACGCACGTGCTCGGCGATCTTCCGTCCGCGTCAGTCACGCGCATAGTGCTTGAACCGCTGTCTCCCGCAGCAGTGGCCATACTGGCTGAGCAGGCGGGCCGCTGCGCCGCTGATCTCTATCGCATTACGGAGGGCAATCCCTTTTTCGTCACCGAACTTTTGGCAAGCGGCGCGACCGAGCCTGGGCGCGTACCGGATTCGATACGCGATGCGGTCTGGGCGCGCCTGTCGCGGCTGACAGCGGGTGAGCGTGAAGTACTTGAAGTGATCAGCATAGTGCCAGGCAGCGTGGAGCCTTCCCTTACCCGGGCTCTGCTCGGTGTCGAGGCCGAGGCACTGGTTGACCAGTGCGTGGCGCGCGGACTGTTGCGGCGAGACAACCAAGGGGACGTGACGTTTCGACATGAGCTTGCCCGGCAGGCGACGCTCGACCGGCTGGCACCGACCCTTCAGAGGTCACTCCATGCAAAGGTGGAGACAGCGCTGTCGCAAGTCCTCACGACACAAGCATCTACCCTGCTTTCACGCCGGGTACACCACGCGGCTGGAGCCGATGATGGGGCACGCGTTCTCGAACTCGCGCCGCAAGCCGCAGCGCATGCGGCGCGTCTGGGCGCCCACCGAGAGGCGGCCTCTCATTTGGCGATGGCTCTCAGATACGTTGCGCGGGCGGCACCGGAGCTGACCGCACGGCTTTACGAGGACTGGGCTTACGAGGCCGGACTGACGCTCCTCGTCTACGAACCGGTGATCGAGGCGCACCATCGTGCCATCGCGATCTGGCGCGAACTCGGACGCATCGACAGGATCGGTCCCAACCTGTGCAGGCTATCGCGGCTGCACTGGCGCCGCGGCGAAGGCCAGCCGGCAGAGGACTACGCAGAGCAGGCGGTGCGCGAAATGGAAAAGCTGCCGCCCGGCTCGGAACTGGCGATGGCCTATAGCACACGCTCTCAACTTCATATGCTCCACTATCGCTTCGACGAAGCGATAGATTGGGGGATGCGGGCGATCGCACTCGCCGACCGATTGGGTGAGATCGAAACGCGCGTTCACGCTTTGAACAATGTCGGCACCGCGCTCCTTTTCGCCGCCCGCCCAGGCGGCCGCGAGCGGCTTGAGGAAAGCCTGGCACTGGCGCTCGAGCACGAGTTCCACGACCATGCGGCGCGAGCCTACACCAACTTCGCGGAATGCGCGGTCGTGTCCAAGGACTTTGTCCTGGCCGAACGCCTGTTGGCCGAAGGCATCGCATTCGCCAGCAGGCACGATCTCGATTCGGCAGCGCAATACCTGCTCGGTCGACAAGCGCAGCTTCGGATGGAGCAGGGCCGTTTTCGCGAAGCTGAGACCATTGCGCAGGGCGTCATGAATCTGGTACGCCTGCCGATGGTCATGCACTTGCCGGCGCTTACCGTGCTCGGAACTGTGCGTGTGCGGCTGGGCGAGCCCGGTGGTTTGGCGCTTCTCCAGCAGGCCCTCCATGAGGGATTGGCGACGGGAGAGCCCCAGCGTATCGTGCCAGTCCGCCTGGCGCTGGCCGAAGCGGCCTGGCTTGCCGAAGATCACAGTGCTGGTCACGAGCAGTTGACTGCCGTCGCGGCAATGGATCTCGACAATTTCCGTAGCTGGGACTTCGGCGAACTGGCGGTCTGGTGGCAGCGATGCGGTATGGCCACGCCGCTGCCGGAGTCGAAGGTACAGATTCCCTTGCCGCGCTCTGCCGAACTCCGCGGCGATCCCTTGGCGGCGGCAGCCGAATGGGATCGCCTCGGGCTTCCCTATGAAGCGGCGCTCGCCCTGATGCAGGTTCGCGGAGGCGGTACTGGGCCGGCACTGGCTCGCGCCGTCACGATGTTCGAGTCGTTGGGGGCGCGTCCCGCTGCGGCGCTGGCGCGGAAGCAGGCGCAGCGCTTAGGTATTGCGGGCCAATTGCCGAAGAGCCGCAGGGGGCCATACGGGACCGCCCGCCGTCACCCGCTCGGGCTGACGCGGCACGAACAACAAGTGCTCGCCTTGATCGCGGCGGGCATGAGCAACAAGGAAGCCGCCCAGCGTCTGTCACGCTCTCCGCGCACGATCGAGCATCAGGTCTCGGCCGTGCTTGGCAAATTCAACGCCGCCAACCGGATGGAAGTGCTCCTGCGCCTGCGCGGCGAGCCATGGCTCCTGTCAACCGCCGACGCCCTGCAAACTGTCGAAAACTAGGCAAGCTCGCGAAATTTAGGGAACCGGCGCCCGGCAAATTGGGGGCCGGTACCGATGTGACTTGGCGGCTGCACGCATAGGCTCCGATGATGGGAAAAGACTGCCCAGACAGTCTATTGCGGAGGAGGAGAAACGATGACCAGATGTTCTACCGCATGCGCAATGGCCTTACTCGCCATGACAGGGGTTGCCGTCGCGTCAGAACTGGCGCCGGGAAATGGCCACAGCGTTCATCTCGGTCTTTTCGATGGTGCGGTGTATTACACGGTCGAGAAAGACGGCTATCGGGTGGTTGCGACTTTGGCCTCTGGAGCGGAAGCGCAGCCGATACGCTTCGTGTCCACACTCGGACCGGGGGAGCGGCTGATGATCTCTGTGCCGCAAGCCATCGGCCAGCCGTCTGCCGACTTCGAGATCATACGCGAGGGCGAAATTCTCCACGTGCAGGAGCCCAGCGGCAATCTGATCGACAGCGTCGCAACCAGCGCCGTACTCAAGGAGTGACTCTTTTTGGGTCAAAGATATCTCGGGTGATTCGTGCGCGCTTCACTCAGGAGATGCCGGCCCAGCAGCCCGCCCCCTCACCACCGCAGGAATGCGAATTCGGGACGTCGACCATCGTACACGCGGCCGATCGCCTCCTAAACGCCTTCCTGTGGAAGAGGCGTCCATTGCAACCGCAGCACCTGGTTCTATTCGCCCTCGCCTGTGGCTTCGCGCTCGGTTCCGGGGGATTTTCGCAGGACGCCGCGGCCGACAAGCTCTATAAAGTTGTCGATGGCATGGCCGATGCGCGGACCTACAATGGTTACCGACGTTATCATGGCGGGTGCAACCATTGCCACGGCCCCGATGGAGTGGGCTCGACCATTGCGTCCTCTCTTGTCGACCGGCCGCTCGATATCGAGAACTTCAGGCGCGTTGTTCGCGACGGCCAGAGCAGCAGCGAAAACTCATTCATGAAAGGGTTCGCCGACGACCCCAATTTCGCGCCTTATATCGACGACATTTACGCCTATCTGCAGGCCCGCGCCGACGGCGCACTCGGCCGGGGGCGGCCAAAGAGACTGGAGCCGTAGAGCCGCTTCGACAACGTAGAAGCTTGATTTCCGGAGGGCGAAGCGTTCTCAAGAGCGCTGGCGCAAAAGGACCTTCGGGAGTCACCCGATCAGACACGTTCTGCGCTTAGGTGATTATTGGGATTCAATTCAAATGGTGATCCCGGCGCGATTCGAACGCGCGACCCCCAGATTAGGAATCTGATGCTCATTTAGGGGCGATGGCGTAATTACTGGTATTTACCGACGGCCGCAGACCCTTGCACTGGGCTCTGTTCGGGGTGTCAGTTGTAGTTTGGGCAGCAGGGCCAGACTTGGCCCTGCTGTTCCCAAGCAGACGCTACGAGAGAATGGCCCTGTCAAGGCCGTAGAGCGAGCGTTAGTGAGCGTGCCTTTACAGGGACAGGCACGAGTGGCCAAAAGAAAAAAAGTATCCGCCAACGGCGGATTCAATTTTCGAAAAATTTCGTCTGAACTTTTGCGTACTGCTCAATGCGAGGGTTTGGCTCGGGCCGAATAGGCGATGAAGGTTATTGTTCTTCGTTAGAGAATCCCAGACGACATCCAGCTAGTATATCAGATACCGGTCTACTCTTGCTCGTTGTGGGATGTCTTCCATCTGACGCCGACACCGTAATATTTTCCGGTAACCACATCACCCCAACCGGTGAACTCTACTCCCGCTTTTTCGAACCAGCGGTGCACTTTCTCGTAGGCGTCCGCGGTTTTCCTGCCGCGTTCCAGGCTTTGAATGGTTGCGAGGGGCAGCCCAACTTCCATTGCAATATCGGCCTGCTCCTTTTCGAGCAGTGCTCGCGCCGCCCGAAACGAGAGCGGCTGATCTTCGGCTCGGAAGGAGCTTTTAGTCTCTTGGCTGGCCTGGGGATCATTCGGTGCAGCCCATCGGGCTCCAGCGCGAAGGGTCTCTCTTCCGATCTTGGTTTCGCCAAGAAACTCGATTCCCCGGGCAACATAGAAGTCCACTAGCTGCAGATTGGTGTCGGGAAAAACGGGTTTGTTGCTTTCCGCCGCCGCCAGCGACCTTCGAGTGATTTCAGCTCCCGCAGCGACGTCGTGCTGGGAGAGTTTCAAAAGCGCGCGTGCTACCCGGAGACATTCGGCGGGGGCGGGAGTCCTCATTTCTCCGAGAAATCGGTCGGGAAAAAGAATGTCAACAAGTCGTTTTGGGGTCTTCAAAAGCACGAAAATATCGTTATAACGCTGATATGGTGCCCTATAGGGTACGAAAGCAGCGAGAGGTAAAAGTGCACGAAAGTGATTCGGAAATTCACGCGTGGTTCGGCATGTCTAGGGCGTCTCTGGTTCATACATTGAGGTGCCTCGCTGACGATCTTGAGAGTATCTCCGACGACGTCGAAGCGCTGCCAGCGGTGGCGATCAACAGCTGGGCGATCGCACAACGGCCTGTTCCGTGTTTGATGGGACGCACGTTGGGTCACCCTTCAATAGGCGATGGAAGGCCTGCGTTGTCCAGCGAGCTCTTCTATTTCGATTCCGAACGCGGGATCGCGCGAACTATGTCGCGTTGGTATCGGCTGGGTACTCGCGTTGATCCCGACTACTGGAACACACGATACCCGAGGCGGTCATGAGAGCGTGGATTTTTTCAGACCTTCACACCGAGTTTGACGAGAAGGTCGCTCCCCTGGAAGTTCCTGAGGCCGATATCTGCATCTGTGCCGGGGACATCTGCGATGGAGGACCTGCAAGGACCGTCCGCTACTTAGGCGAACACGTTTCCCGGTCGATGCCGGTAATTCTGGTCCCCGGCAATCACGAGTACTACCGCAGTTCTATCGTCGAGGGACTGAAAGCGGCGCTGGACACCGCTTCAGAGGGCTACCCCAACGTCCACGTGTTAAGCCGCCGTGCGGTCACTCTCGGAGGCTATCGGTTCGTCGGCGCGACGCTGTGGAGCGACTTCAACCTTTACGGCAACATGACTTGGGCGATGCGTAGCGCGCAGAACGAACTGAACGACTATCGCAAAATCAAGGTTTCGAAGGAGCCGTTTCAACGGTTCACGTCAGGCCATGCAAGCGGCTTCAATCACATGGACAAGCACTTTATCCGGTGCACCCTCGATGAGCCATACGTTGGCCCGACGGTCGTCGTAACGCACCACGCGCCCAGTATCTTTTCTCTTGCTCCTGAATTCGTCGGCGCTCCGCTGACTCCGAGCTTCGTCTCAAATCTCGAGCCGGACATCGCCAAATACCAGCCGGTCGCGTGGGTGCATGGTCATCTACACAACCGAAGCGACTACTCCATCATCGACACCCGGGTGATCTGCAACCCACGTGGCTATCCCGATGAACCGGTCCCCGATTTCGATCCGGGTCTAGTAATCGACCTGGGAGAACGCTGCGATGACTAGGCGTTCCGACAAAAAAATTCGCGGACCCTGGGCAAGGCCGATCGCGAATCCACCTTTAACCCTCCCGGTTTTCTTGGCCTATTGCCAGATTGCTGCCGCGCTTCGGCCTTGGAACAGGCCGCGCTCGAAGTTCATCGCTATCTTGCAAATTCAGGAAGACTGTTACCTGCCCATTTATTCTCAGGCCGCGGAAATCTTCCTCATGGGAACCTGGGACAGGAGGGACTACAGTCCATGCATCCGCTTTTGGGATGATCTCGCCCGAGTTCGCCAGAGGGACCAAATCGAGGCACTGGAAAAACAGCAGGCAATATTTTTCGCAGAGCCCGGTCAGCAACTTGACACCGAAGCGTGGCTTCTTGCAGACGTCGTCGTGAGTGTACCGCCTCGCACCAGAAGGCAGGCGGAGGCAGCACTTCGGCGTTTCGGTATGCCCGTGACCGAAAGGGACGTCGGAATTTTGCTGTCGGAGACTTGGTCTCGCCTGGATCAGGCTTTTCAGTCACGTCGTCAGCCGACGCTTGCGATCGAGCGGCTGCGGCAACATCGGCGGATCACTGATACTTCTACCTCCATATACGAAGAGCCGGAGGGGCCAACGCTCGACGAGATGCACGGGTTCGGACCGCTTCTCGAATGGGGGCGCGATCTTGCGCTCGATCTGGCGGATTACAAGGCAGGGCGAATCCAGTGGGAGGAAGTGGATTCCGGGGTCTTGATTTCGGGGCCGCCGGGTACGGGGAAAACAATGTTCGCCGGTGCGCTGGCAAAAACCTGCGGCGTTCCCCTGATTTACGGTTCTGTTTCGGCCTGGCAGTCGGCTGGTGCGCTCGACGAGCATTTGAAGGCAATGCGTGCATCGTTTGACGAAGCCAAAGCAAAGGCTCCATCAATCCTGTTCGTCGACGAGGTGGACACGTTCGGAGATAGAAGCGAGCGTGACCGCAGCCGCGGTTACCTGCGAGGCGTAATCGCTGGTTTTCTCGAATTGTTGGACGGTTTCAATCGGCGCAAAGGGGTGATCGTCGTTTCGGCGTGCAATAACCCGCAACAACTCGACCCGGCAATCCGCCGTCCGGGCCGGCTTGGCCAGCATTTTGAAGTCTCGCTTCCTGACGATCACGCCAGGCGGTCAATTCTAAAATATCATAGTGGCATCGACCTCGATCCGAATCACGTCGAGCAATTTACCGTCGCAACTGAAGGCTTCTCGGGAGTGGAGATCGAACAACTCGTTCGATCTGCAAAACGATCGGCACGAAGACGCAGGGAGGACTTTGCCGCCACGCACATCGTCGGAGAATTGCGCCCGGCATCCGAGCTTCCGCCCGAGTATCTTCATTCCGTCGCCGTTCACGAAGCGGGGCACGCCATTGTCGCCATTGAAGTCGGGTTTGGTGAACTGGTGAGTGTCAAGCTTGCCAGCCACATTATGCTCGGGAACGGCAACCAGGTCGGCGGGACGACCTATGCGATGCCGCGACACGTGCGAAGGACAAGGACGGCATATCTGGACGATATCGCCGTAACTTTGGGAGGAATCGCAGCCGAAACCGTGGTGTTTGAGGCATTCTTCGACGGCGCGGCAGGTTCCCATCATGCCGACTTGAATGCCGTGACCAGAACCGCGACTCTCTTGGAGGCAGGTCTTGGCATGGGACACACGCTCGTGGTCTCGGACAACGCGCCGAGCCGCCTCGAGTACCTCCGCGCCAACGACCCCGAATTGCGGAGGAGAGTGCACGATATCATCGCTAACGAGTTCGAGCGGGCAAAGGACATCATCAGGAACAGGCGTGCTGCCCTGGATGAGATTGCCGGCCGGTTGATCCAGGCGAAATCGTTGTCTGGCGACGACGTCAGAGAGATCGTCGAAAGACACCGTAGGCCGACGGTCAGCCTTGCGAAGCTACCGCGCAGCATCGGGGCGTAGATGCCGACGAAGCGTTGATGCAGGTAGTCCGAGATCGATTGGATCGCATTCCCAGGAGGAGGCAGTGCAGATGCCGAGAAAGCGTCGGGGCACAAAAGAGCCGAAAGCCAGACGTGCCGGAAACGGCCCCAGCGTTCATGCCGAAGGCTCGTTCGGGGCCGGCCTCGACGAGATTGGATTCAAGCCTTCCGGGAAGCGTATTCTCGTTTCCGGAACGCGCCGGAATAAAGGGCCAGCGGCGGAAGTTCTCAAAGCCGCGGCAGACTTGGCGTCACCGGGCGCATCTCAGGTGTCGAAATCCACATTGCAGCGGATGCCGGATGATCCGCTGGGATACGATCCCCGCAGCCCATCCGATATCCTGAGGATGGTCGCGGAGGCCATTTCAGGTGAAAATGGCGAGGCAGTCCGAAGGGAGGTGGAGGCGGCGTTGCGTCGATGGAAGTTGCGGGACTGAAGAAACGCTGGGTGATCGCTCCCCGGGGGCAGTCCTCGTATCGTCCGTGCCGGGCTAGCCGGCATTGCATAGCTGAGCTCCGGTTGGATGCCGTCGACGAACCGCTTCGAGCCGCCCGCAGCGAACAACTTCGACTACGTCGGCCGTTCGGCCTCGATTATCGCCTTGTCGCCGAAGCAGCGAATCCCAACAGTGATCTGGCTCTCATCAAGTGAGAGTCCAAAAGACATTACTAATAATTGAATTTTAGCATCGGTTGTGGCAGTGTTGATACTCAACCTTGTTGGGAGGGGGCCATGTCGCTCCGCCACCTACTTATCGGCTCATTTCTCGGAAAAACGGCTGCTTCTTTTCTGAGCATGCTTCCCCTGCTCATACCAATGGAAGACAAGGCACTGGCTCAGGACGAGGATTTTCCGAAAACGCCCTCTGCGCTGGAAACCCACAAAAAAGAGAAATCATCACTTAACACCGAGGAGGGAAAGGCCGCCAAATCCGGTGATGATGACGTTGGGTGCATTGTCGGTGACGGATGCGATCAACGGAAAGCTATAGGTTTGGACAATTTCGAACGGGGCTTACGCTTCTAGCAACATTGTCTGTGTAACGTTCCTTGGGGGAGGGCGATGTCACTCATCCGATTTTTAACGGGGACACTGGTGACTGCGAGCGCCGCCACCTCGACTGCGTATTCCCAGGAAAATTCGACGCCGATTGTTCTTGAGAAAGTGCACGAAATTTCGATCTTGGACGACAGCACTGCAGATGAGCGAGACTGGATAGCAAAAAGGAACCGTGGTGGCTTTATTGTTGCTGGTTCCCAGTTCTTCAATGTTGGGAAGTTATTGATAAAAGGTCCTGGTGAACGCACTGAGGCTTGCTCGGGGGCGCTCATTGGCAGTGATAAATTTCTTACTGCGGCGCACTGCGCCTGCCCCGTTGAACTGTTCTCCTCAAAGCTGGAGGAGGAGACGTATGCTCAAGCCTGCCGCCGTCGAATGAGCGAGTTGAAGTTCAAGATTGTATTCCCGGGTGTTGGAATATTTGATGCGTACTCAAAAGCGGAAATCATGGATGATTATGTTCCTCTTCACTTGGGAACCAAGTTAGGTGTCACCCGGAATGCAGACCTGGCAGTAATCTCTTTGGTTAACGACCCCGATATGTCTGGGGTGAAGATGGGACAACTAACTGAAGGTGGTCTTCATTTCACGGTCGGTTACGGGGTGCACTCGTTCAAAATTGTTCCCGAAGACAGCGGATACGTCGCTGACAACACGTATGACGATGGACCGAAGCAGATAGCTAAATACCTGGACGGCAAGTTCAGTACTTCGTGGGAAGAATGCGGTGAGGGTGCCGGACTGGATACCTTTTGTGGTGAATACAATCCCGTCGCTGTCAAGGGAAAATTAGCAGATGCCGGGGCATGTAATGGCGACTCTGGCGCACCGTTGTTTGAACTGAGCGCGGACGGGAAGGCCACAACATTGGTTGGCGTCACAAGCTACGTGCACCCAAGCCCCAAGGGGAAAAATCCATGTGTCGCTGCCGCTAAGGCAATGACCTTCTTTGTGGACATCAGTCGATATTCAGACTGGTTGAACAGCTTGCAACCAAGCGACGACAGCGACGAGCAGCACATGCGGACTTGTCGAAGTTCGGTGTTGGTTGGTCCCGGAAGCATCAAACTGAAGATTCCCAAAAGCGCCATTTCGCTTGTGGCTTACGATTTCCACGATCCTGGAAAGCCAAATCAGAGGCCGCCTACACAAGTGGTTGAGAACGGCGATTTGAAATGTGTACAGGAGCAAACTTTCGGGATTCACTCTTGCGAAGCATCGAAGGAAACAACGCTTTCGATATCAATTGGGCCGTCTCCATTCCAAGGCATAAAGCCATTAACTCAGCTCGTTATCTGCGAGAAAGGGAGCTGACTATGAGACGACGGGCACTCTTAGCGGCATGCATGTTCGGCGGAGGAGCTGTGACGTTCCCCGCTCGATCGCAGACGGAGCATACCATGGCCGCGAACCCGCAGATGCTCGACCTCATGAGGGACTTCGTTGGCCCGGCGGATGACCCGGATTTTGGCGGAGCGCAGGGAGGCTCAACGGCAGTAGGGCAGGTCGGTACAGGGTCCGCGCGGCACATCGAAGTAGCGAAAGCGATGCGATTAATGTTTGACGCACCGCTCGAGGTCGTTCGCAGGCAGATGAAGGGCGAAAAGATCATCGTGAAGAGCGGCCGGAAGGCAGCCGATGGGACGTTTCCAACGGTCGATACCGGCATGGTGTTTGATCCGACAAACCCCATTTCGTACGCTGCATATTTCAGTCAGATCACCGAGGTGAATGACGAGAAGGAGCGGTACAAAGCGGAGTGGAACAGTAGTCGCTCGAACCCCTTAATCGTTGGCTTTTTCGGGATGACAAACTCACTCCCTTCGTCAGGGGACCAAACCGCGTGGTGCACGGCATTCGTGAATTTCTGCCTGCATGCTGCTGGCAAACAGGGCACTTTTAGCGCCCTCTCCGGAAGTTTCAGGGAGCATGGGGAAGACGCGTACGATAACGGCGGTCCTGTTCTTGGTGATGTAGTCGTTTTCAAGAAGATTGGGGAGGACGGAAACAAAGGTTTTGGACACGTCGGTTTCTTCGTTGCTGAGGAAGGCGACAGCATTTGGGTACTTGGCGGTAATCAACGGGCCGATCTGCCCGAAACAAACAAACCAAGTAAGGGCGAGGTGACGCTGACGAAATTTCCTCGGACCAGTGAGTCGCTTATGTGGGCAAGTAACCGCAGAATTCCTGAGATGAAGCTGTAGCCACTATGGGAAAAATTATTAAACCGGGAGAAGAGCAATGAAGCGGCAGCTGATGGCCTTGATAACATTCATTGTTCTTGGCACCAACGCGTGCCTTGCAGGCGAAACGGCGGCTACGGCGACTGATGGAGGGGCCGTCGGTGCCAGAACCGAACCCCCTCCTGGGGGTCGGGGTGACGGTGGCGATCAGCCAAGCGGAATAGGTATGACCGGGGGAGCAGCTAATAGTTGTTTAGAGGAGACCCCGGGGACCGGTGACGGCTGCGACCAGCCCGCAGGTATCCCGGCCGCGGCTGACTTCCAATAGCATCTCGGGTCGGCCATCGAGGGAGAGGACCATGCTGTGGAAACGCATCTCGCATTGCTTAGCATTGCATTCCTGATAGCGGCAGCCGGGACTTGCAACGCCCAGGAAGCAGGGCTAGCTGATAAGGCTTATCCTGATCAGCTTCTCAGTCATATCAGTAATAGGGCTTTTCTACCGGATTGGAACGCCGGTGATGGCGAGGATCAACCTTCCTCGATCGATACTGGATCGGCTGGTATCAAGCCTTGCGCGTCCATCAGCGGAAAAGTGGATGAAGTAGCGTATCCGTGCCAGCCCCTAGCCGTCGGACGCACCAGCGACCGCCTTGGCATATTCAATGTGTCACCCTCCATAGTCAGTGAAGAGAAAACTGTCAGAGCCTTCGACACGAGCCAAGGCCGAGGTGTGCGCTAGCGAAATACGCCGTCATACAGTGCTGCTAGCTAATAGCATTGGGTGAGCCGCCTGAGGTAGGATATGCGAGGCAACCAGCTCTATAAATGCGTCGTTTTCGCGCTCGTTCTCTTGGCGGCCTGCGCCACAGCCATTGCGGAGGTTTGGTCGAGTGGAGACGGATGGGATCAGCCTGTAGCATTTCGGATGCCTGAGGGAGGACTCAGTGCGATGGAGAGCGGACAAACGTCGAATATATTCTATTGTGCCGGGCGCTCATTAGTTGGCCGCCTGTGTGCGAGTCCAGGATTTCGTGACACCCGAGCAGATGCAGTGACCGCAGACAAGGACAATCCGCCTCTGCGTCGCCGATCAGAGGATAGACCGATGTCACCTGAAGATCGCTGCTCCGAACGACCAGCCGAGGTTGGTGATGGTTGTGATCAACCTCCGGGAACGAGGACCGAGCCGAGCCAACCGGATCGTGAAGTCCCTAAATAGCCAGCCTACCGCCGGAGATTGCATCCGTGAACTTGCGATTTACTCAGTGGCAAAGGGAGGTTGCCATGTTTTCGAACGTTTCTTGCGATCGTCGGGCATCGGGTATTTGTTACGCCCAGGAAACTGAGATGAGCGAGAAGGAAAAAATGGACCAATTGCTAAGAGACCTTGCTGATTGCGGCGTGCGCATTGAGTGGGACTTTGGTGAGGGTCCGGACCAACCTCCGGGATTTAGGCTGAATGGGTTGATATCGCACCTTGCGTGCCAGGGAGCCAAGTATCCGTGCCCGTCCTTCATTGGAGAATGATCATGTATCTGCGCAAACCAGTGCTGGGTGCGTGGTTCATTGCTGGCTTCGTCGTCCTGGCGCTTGGCTCCTGCGCAACCGGCGATGGCGCAGACAATCCGACGGCGGTGTCATTGGTCAGAGTGGGACCTGATACGAAGCCCGAAGATATCCCGTTACCGCTCCGCTGTCGTTTACTTGGGGAGTGTTCCGACACACATGAGCAAGTTCAAAGCTCCAGCCGTTGATAGTAGGGATTTTTTTACGGATAATACACGGCAATCGTCCTGTTAATGGCCATTGAGGCCGTCGAGTAAATACAGCTACCTGACGCTTTTTGTAATGTGGGGCTTTGGTAGGTATCATGTCTGACCTCCTTCAAACGTCGGCTTTTGCCGCCGGCACTGCTCTACTCTTGTTCGTTTTCGGTGTCGCGTTACTTATTCTCCCGCAGTCGTTCCTAGTCGATCGCCTTTGGAAGAGCGAGCTCGACCGAGGCGTGCCCGGACAGTACCGAAAATTGGCCTTCGGCTTTATCTGTATGATGCTCGCCGGCCTCCTGTACGCGTTCTCGATTCTATCGGAAAAACGTGATGGATTGGCCCTCCAAGGCGGCGACGGGGCCGATCAGCCCAGCGCCGTGTATCTGGAGGAGACGCCCGCCGGGGCGGAAAGCGAGGCACGATGATCGTCCTCCCGGCCGTAAAGGAAAGCCGGCATCTACATCATCAGGTGGAGCCCGTTTCCATTCCAACTTTAAAGTTGCGCTCGTCGTAAATATTGGTTATTTTAGAGAAGACTGGGGAAATACCTGAAATTTTGCAATTGTACGAGACTCTCCAACGATGGGAGACGTGCATGGCTATGAAATATTGGCTAGTAGCCGCTCTTTTAGTCTATTCGGCAAATGCTTATTCCCAAGAAGTGAAAGAGGAAGACCTCGTTGTCGACTGGCCCGCTGCTAAGGCGGCCGCCGCAGAGGATTTGCGGACCGATAAGACTGGAATCGACAAGTTCCGAGCCGCCTCGCCAGGTAATCTGGATGCCGTGGGCGTACCCGTATTGGTCACCGGAACTGGTCCGGTTCGTGCTGCTCCTCGTTTAAAAGCGCAAGATAAGTCTTATGCCGCAGTATACCCACTCGATGGTGGTGCGACCTTGAGCATCATGGGAACCGCGCGCGGGGTAGCCCTTACTGGCGAAGCCAACGCGCCCGGTGAACTGCCGGACTACCAGTCTGGGCAATTCTCCATGTTGGATGACGACTCAGAAGAAGGTAGTCCACCCAAGACCAGGGAAGCGGACTTCAGCTTCGTAAAGTTCGGTGCCGCCTATACGCTTCGGCTTACCTGCACCGTTGAGGGCGATGAGCGATGCTTAAAGGAAGACTTCGCTCAAAGCGTCGCCGAAAGTCTCGTACAAGTTGGAGGGGCCCCACAATGAAGCTTTTTCTGCTTACAGGCGCTTGTTTGGCTTCACTCATCGCAAGCGTGGCTTCGGCAAACGACTATGGGATGCCCGGAGATTTGGAGCGCAACAGTGGTCAGGGGTACAGAAGTTCCGCGATTTTTAGACCTGGTATGCGCTTTCCGATTGAGAATGGGAAGGCGTATGCCAATTCGCAAGTGTACCGTCCGGGCGGTATGAACGGCGGAGCTGGCGGCCAATGCGATCCCAAGAATTATAGCTTCCCTTGGCGAGACAACTTTTGCGAGAAGCGGAGTCGCGCTACGCCAATGTGCCCGAGTGGGCAAGGCCACCAAGGCCAGGACATTCGTCCTGGAACTTGTAAGGCTGGACTTCACTGGGCAGTTGCTGCTGAGGACGGTATTGTTACGAACATTGGGAGCTACAGCGTCACAATACAGGGGCGCAGCGGAGCTATTTTCCGATATCTTCACCTAGACATGAGCAATCTTCGCGTGAAGACCCTCGATTCCGTCGTACGAGGGCAGAGAATCGGTCAGGTTTCGAATTTTTTCGGCGGAACTCCAACCACCATTCATCTGCATTTTGAGATCAAGCAGGCAGTAGTGGTGAATGGTAGGAGGATCGTGACTTTTGTCCCACCCTATACCAGCCTTGTCGCCGCTCATAAGGCATTTGCCGACGGGAATCCATAGATGATGAAGCTCGTCAGCACCTTGTGCTTAGTCGCGTTGGCTCTTGTAGGATCGGCCGCGCATGCTCAACCGACCTACGTCAACGCTGACCCTAGTCCATACCTCATGTATTCGGACAGCAGGGCGCTTGTCATCGGCGCGGCGCGTTATGACGACGCTGCAGGATGGCCCTCGCTTGCCAAGGTTGAGGGACAGGTCCAAAGAATTGCTGCGGCATTGAAGGAACAGGGCTTTACTGTCGAGACATTGCTCGACCCTAAGAGCAATGATTTGACCCAGACTTTGCGTCGCTTCCTGCTGCAAAGACTTGATAGCAACTCGCGGCTCCTCGTCTATTATGCGGGTCATGGCTGGTCCGACGGTGACGCCGTCGGTTTCATTGTGCCCACCGATTCACCAGCGGAGGGTACCGATAACTTCATTGCGTCCTTGATAAACATGGAAGAGATCGTGGGATGGGGCCGCCGCTCAGGGGCGAAGCATGTACTTTTCGTCTTCGATAGCTGCTTCTCCGGTTCGGTGTTTTTGGTGAGAAGAAATCTCACCCCCTCCACTTCGGAATTGTATCTCAACGATATCGATCGCAAGGGACGGCAGTATCTGACTGCGGGAGGGTACCGCGAGCAAGTTCCGGATAGTAACGATTTTTCCGATGCATTTATGGCGGGCATCCGTGGAGATGCTGATTATAACGACGACAGTATCGTCACCGCGAATGAACTTGGACCGTTCATACGTGACGCACTGATCCCGATCGGGAACCAGCATCCGCAGTTCGGAACCGATACTAGATTCGATATGAAGCTGGGGGACATGGTTTTTGTGCCAGGCGAGACACAAACGAAAATAGCTTATGCGGCAGAGGCTTCAGGCCCGAGAAATTCCGCGTTGCGCGGACTTGGCGAACCGCGTCCGGAAGCTGACGAGGCGTTCAAGGGCGTGGAGGTCTTGTACTATCAGAAGACACAGGACGGAAGGTCCGTGTACACGGCGTTAGATGAGAAGAAGATACCCTACGTGGTTACCAGAGCTTTGCTACCTGGCAAGTTTCCCGTGAATACAGTCGCGTGCGCGCCAGATGTTCCCATCGAGGCACTAAAGCAGGTCACGCTCACCCTCATCGACGGCGGCGTTCCGGTCCGCCGTATTGTGACCTTCCGGAAACCCGCTGAAAAGCCGCGGCGAATCGAGATTCTGTCATCGACCAAGGACGGGGCTGGTAAGGCCCCACTTGACAGCGCGCCACTAACGCGAGCCCAAGTCGAACAACTTACGTCATGTCCAAAACTTCTCGAAAACTCACCCACCTGATAGTGCGTGTCGTTGATCTTACCGCGCAAGGTAAAAAGCCACCCTGCCGATCGCTCGGGACCATTTGATCCGCAGAAGTCGGCGCTGGAACGACCAGTGCATCAATTGGAGATCAGAATGATCCGTGTCTTGTTTGCTATATGCGTACTATCACTTATGTCGGGGTGTAAATCAGATACCATTACACCGAGTTTTGACTATGCATCCACAAGTTTGGGCGTTTATAACAGTGGACTTTTGAATGTAGGGCAGCTTTTCATCTGGGATACGAAGGCGAATACCTTAACGCGATTGGATGAGATTCCCTTCCCTGCTGAGCCGTCCAGTCGAACAACGCCAACAAGCCTGGTCGCATCTAATATTTCTTCGGTATCCTTCAGCGCCGGGTTGGATGCAGCGGTCAAGGCTAATGCCTCTGCTGCGATACGAGACAACGTTTCCATTCAGGTTCGGAATGGTAGTCGAGAAGAGTACAGATCGACAATCACTTTGATTTCAAATGAAATTAATAGAAAGAGAAGCGCGAATGAAGATGTCGACACGAGCTGGCTGCTAAGCCGTGCTGTGCAGGAAAATTCAGGTCTTCTCTATATCCTCGTTCGAGGGCTGGTCACGAGCGATCAGGCAGAGCTCAGTGCAAAGAACAGCAGTGGCGGGCAACTGTCGTTGGTAGTTCCGGGCGCGAAGGGGGGGAATGTAACAATCGACCTTTCGAAAGAAGCACTTGCCAACTGCGCTGGCCCGAGGTCCCCGTGTTTTCTTTCATTCCAGGTGCTAAAAGCTTATATCAACGCACGAGGAAACTATGATTTCGAGCCTGTGCGCGGCGTGAATAATTCGCAGATCGCAAATCTGTTGAAAAAGCTCTAAGTCGCAGCTCCCGACATTGAACCGTACGCACTGACGGTCCGACGGTGAAGTTGGCGTTCGCCGACAACGAATCGTTCCGGTGCCGACTTTTGTCATTGTCGCAAGGTACCCCTCCGGTGATGGCCGCCTTGCTGAGTTAGGCTGAGGGCTGCAAGTCCTAGTGCAAACACTAGGAGTAGTCCTATGACGAAGCATCAGATTGAGGTCATTACGTCGGTCGAGCGGCGTCGGCGCTGGTCTCGGGAACAGAAGGAGCGGCTGGTCGCGGCGACGCTTGAGCCAGGCGCAAGTGTTTCAGAGATCGCTCACTCGGCCGGCATCCATGTGAGCCAGCTCTTCCGCTGGCGCAAGGAGCTCTGCCAAATCTCCGCGCCGTCCGCCCCGCAACTCGTTCCGGTGGAGGTCGTCGAAGCGCTGCCAGCGCCGGCGATCCCGGCCGAGCCGCCGCCGGTCTGCCGGGCGCGCAAGAAGGCAAGCATCGTCACGATCGAGCTTGGCGGTGGGCGTCGTCTCCGGGTCGAGAGTGACATCGATACCGATGCGCTCGGCCGGATTCTTGATGTGCTGGAGCGGCGATGATCCCGATCCCGAGCGGTGTAAAGGTCTGGCTGGCGACGGGCTATACCGACATGCGGAGAGGCTTTCCCGGCCTGTCGCTGATGGTGCAGGAGACGTTGAAGCGCGACCCGATGAGCGGCCATCTCTTCGTCTTCAGGGGGCGGAGCGGTGGCCTGATCAAGGTGATCTGGCACGACGGCCAGGGTGCCTGCCTGTTCACGAAGAAGCTGGAGCGCGGCCGTTTCATCTGGCCGTCAGCGGCCGACGGCACGGTGATGATTACGCCGGCGCAGCTCGGTTATTTGCTCGAAGGCATCGACTGGCGAAT
Source organism: Sinorhizobium sp. CCBAU 05631 (assembly GCF_002288505.1). Taxonomy (NCBI): domain Bacteria; kingdom Pseudomonadati; phylum Pseudomonadota; class Alphaproteobacteria; order Hyphomicrobiales; family Rhizobiaceae; genus Sinorhizobium; species Sinorhizobium sp. CCBAU 05631. Next base: position 3,253,719 of record NZ_CP023063.1, on the reverse strand, counting down.
GCCGCAAAAAACCTGGCGTCCGAGCTCGGCGGGATGAGCAAAACCGCTGGTCTGGCGGGAGCGAATATGATTCCATCCCGCCATGACCGATGCGGCCGATCAGCTTCCCGACGACCTTGCCAGTGCGCACGCGATGATCCTCGCCGAGCGTGCGGCCCGCCGTGAGGCGGAAGCGCTTGCCGCCCGCGCCCAGGCGGTAAACTCGCACTCGGATGCGCTGATCGCCCGGCTCCGGCTCGAGATCGAGAAGCTGAAGCGCGACATCCATGGCAGCCGCTCGGAGCGCAAGGCCCGGCTCCTCGAGCAGATGGAATTGCAGCTCGAGGAGCTGGAGGCCAACGCCAGCGAAGACGAACTGGCGGCGGAGATGGCGGCACGGTCCTCGGCGGTCAGGGCCTTCGAGCGCAAGCGTCCGTCCAGGAAGCCGTTTCCCGAGCATCTGCCGCGCGAGCGCGTCGTCATCGCCGCGCCGGCGAGCTGCCCGTGCTGCGGTTCTGGCAAGCTGGCAAAGCTTGGCGAGGACATCACCGAGACGCTGGAGGTGATTCCGCGTCAGTGGAAGGTGATCCAGACGGTGCGCGAGAAGTTCTCCTGCCGCGAATGCGAGAAGATCACCCAGCCGCCCGCGCCCTTCCATGTGACGCCGCGCGGCTTCGCCGGGCCGAATCTCTTGGCGATGATCCTGTTCGAGAAGTTCGCCCAGCACCAGCCGCTGAACCGGCAAAGCGAACGCTATGCCCGCGAGGGCATCGACCTCAGCCTGTCGACACTGGCCGACCAGGTCGGGGCTTGTGCCGCGGCGCTGAAGCCGCTGCATGCGCTGATCGAGGCGCATGTGCTTGCCGCAGAACGGCTGCATGGTGACGACACCACCGTGCCGATCCTGGCGAAGGGCAAGACCGATACCGGTCGCATCTGGACCTATGTCAGGGATGACCGGCCGTTCGGCGGACAATCACCGCCGGCCGCACTCTACTATGCCTCGCGCGACCGGCGGCAGGAGCATCCCGAGCGTCATCTCAAGACCTTTACCGGCATTCTGCAGGCCGACGCCTATGGCGGCTACAACCCGCTGTTCAAGGTGGATCGCGATCCCGGTCCGCTGACGCAGGCGCTGTGCTGGTCGCATTCGCGGCGCAAGTTCTTCGTGCTCGCCGATATCGCCACCAACGCGAAGCGCGGCAAGAACGCCGCGCCGATCTCACCAATCGCGCTCGAGGCGGTCAAACGCATCGACGCCCTGTTCGATATCGAGCGTGAGATCAACGGACTGGCCGCCGACGAACGCCTGCAACGACGTCGCCGCGACAGTCAGCCACTCGCCACAGAACTCCAAGAGTGGCTGCGGGCCGAGCGGGCAAAGCTGTCGCGCAGTTCTCCGGTTGCCGAGCCGATCGACTATATTCTGAAGCGCTGGGAGGGCTTCACGTCTTTCCTCGGTGACGGCCGGATTTGCCTAACCAACAACGCCGCCGAACGGGCGCTGCGTGGCTTCGCCCTCGGCAGAAAGGCATGGCTCTTCGCCGGCTCCGATCGTGGCGCTGATCGCGCCGCCTTCATGGCAACGCTGATCACGAGCGCCAAGCTCAATGACGTCGATCCGCAGGCCTGGCTTGCCGACATTCTCGCTCGTGTCGCGGACACGCCGATCACTAAGCTCGAGCAATTGCTCCCGTGGAACTGGGTGGCACCAAAGTCCCTAAAACATCAGGCGGCCTAATCTGCGGCCTTCGCCGGATGGTTACGTCGCAAGCCGCCTAACTATCGCTGCTGCTTGTCCCAACATCTCTCCCCTGTTCGCTTGCCGAACTTAGAGATCATGCGGCCAGTTGAACGAGTATCGTTTCTGGGTCTTGGAGAACTCAATGATGCTTATCTCCAAATTCCCCAAGATGGTTCTGGCAAAGCTGTGAAGGTCCGGAGGGATGACCAAGAACTTTCGGTGTGGTTGGCCTAACGCCTTTTCGTACACCATGAGCTGCCCCACTGCCTTGAGGTAGTCTGATGCTCCGGCGCTGGTCTTGATCTCGAAGAGATAGGGCGTGTCATGCTCTATCGTGAAGAGGTCAGGACCAAGTGCTCCAACTCGCTCGTTTGAAACTTTGAAGCCCTTCTTCTCGAGTCCCCTCCTAAGGGCATGCCATACGTCGGCATGTTCACGATCGATCAGCTTCGCGTCCTGCGGCGGGACGAAGGACTGACCGATCGACTCTTCGAAAAGATGGGCTTTGCGTTGCGCTTTGGTGAAAGCCGGATCGGCCCCTGATTCTGTCGTCCGCACCTGAAGACAAACATCCATGAACTTCTTAGTCTGGCGCACGACCCCCAACGGATCGGCATTGAGGCGCGCCACGGGGAAATAAGGTTCCAATGTGCCGTCCGAGAAGCGAACGAGCATCTGCGGCAACTGTCCTTCCGCCAAATGGTCGCGAAGCTGGACCCGCTTGCGGTGCACATTCATTTCACCCGAGTGCAGAAGCCAAATGTCGCCATCTGATCCTTTGGCGACCAAACCTTGCCAACGGCCTGGTTTACCACCGTCGGGTGGATTTACCTCGACGATGAGATTTCGAGTCGTTCTGCTACCGAGCTTGTCTCCGAGCTCATTCCAATGGCGATGCTCTCCGTCGCGTTCCCATCCCTTAACAGCCAGCCAGATGCCCAAGTCTTCGATCCAGAGCATCTCCTCTGAGTAACCGTGATCGGTTCTTCCAAGGGTTTTGAATGCCTTGTGCCAGAGAGAGATGCCTTTGTGTGTACCCGTGCTGCTTTCGACGGCCTTTAAGGGTCTGTCGGCGATCAGCTTTGGGCCGATTAGCGCCAGGACTTCATCTCTGACGGACGTCAAATCCTGCGAGGTTTCCCGAAAGGTTAGTGCCTTGCGCAATCTGCTCGGTAGTGACACACGGCTCAGGGCTTTGCCGTCGAAAAGAGAGCGAACGTCTCGTCTTATGACGGTGTCAGTATTTAGTTTCTTGGGATGAAGCGTTACCTCGCCCTCCACGGCCAGAAAGTGGATGGCCCTCCCGTGAGGTACGATGACGATATCTCCTTTCTTCATCAGCCGCATAAAACGCCAAACATGATTCGTATCGTGCCCTAGACGACCTCGTTTAGAGAGGTCGGGGTATGTGGTGTTCAGCACGGAGCGAAATTCTTCCTTGCTTCCGGCCTTTTGAAGCAAGTCCGCTGCTCTGCTCCACCCGACAGCGATTTGATTGTCGGCAAGCAGTTCACCAACTCGGTCGATGCGGCTTGGTTTTAGCCTGAAGGCAAAAACATTTGGATTATCCATGCCCCTAATCCTCCCCTATCAATTCGGCAACTTCAGAAAAAAGGTGCATTAAGTAGCGAAGAGCGGTCGATGGGATTTATTGCCCGAACTGCGTGATCGTCTCCCCGACAACGTCTCCGAGCCAAGGAGCGGCAAACGGCGACACCACTACGGCATCGAAGGCCTCGGATAGCTTCAATGGAACCTTCGTGCCCGTGGTCGGCATAGGGGTCGGGTAAGTTAGGCCCCGTCGAACTTCGCTCTCGTGGGCAAGGGACGTGCGCTTCCAAAAAAATACGGTCATGGGTTCCTGTGAAAACCTTGGCAAATCGACGTCTTGGACAAAACCGCTTTCACGTCGAACGAAGGGTCCAATGCGACGGCGTAAGGCCGGATTGAAACTTCCCGTTGGTTCCATCGCCTACATCTTCGCCTGTTTTTTCTGTACCAGCTTCGGGCTCTGGGGCAGGAGGAGGCGCTACCCCAACTTTCTTAATCGCTCTGATGAGCCTAAGTTGTGAAAGTCCTTTTTCCTTTTCGGCACGTGCCTGCAGAATCCTAATAACCTTAGGCACCCAGACTGTCTCTGGTTCTAGCGCAGAAAAATGGCTCGCAGCCATGTGACGCTCTTTGAGAGCGTTCTCGATCCAGTACCAGCCAGCTTTTGGTGACGCTAGCCAAGCGTCGACGAAGTCCTCCGGCGCGATACTCGCGAGAATCGGAATGTCTTCATATACAATGGTTCCATTGTGCGTATGGCAAACCATTTCGAAGAATGTCAGGCCGTTGGAGCGAACAACTTCCAGGAGGGCAGGGATCAGTTCGCCGAATTTGTTCTCCAGAGCTTTCCCACGGGCCTCAACCAAGTGTTCGAAGACTTCCCGGAACTCGTGTTTATAGGGGTCCGTTACCCAATACGAGACGCCCTGGTAAGCGCCGTCAAAGTCGTCGAACCACCTCGATCCACGTGTTCGAGGAGGTAGGTTCCCTTTTTTCAACAGATCATCGATGTAAGCTTTACAGGCGTCGGTCACCTGCCGGACAGTCTCAGATGTTAAACCGCGAGCTGCCATCATCATCTTGAGCGCGAAGATATGAAGCATCTCTCCGGACTCGATAACTTCCCTTTTCTCGAACTGCTCTTCCATGCGTTCAAGGGCGGGGTTTACGAGATCGTCGTCGAGCTGATCAAAGTTAATTACAATCTGCCATGGCGAGGAATCCAGCTTCAGGAAATAGGCGCTGGCATTCACTGATTCTCGGATGCGCACAGGGTCGAAGCGGCCTTCAACGAGCATTTCGCAGAGGACGTCATCCTGCAAAATCGTGCCCGAGAGATTGATAGACTTGTATTTTGCAGCCGCTTTCACGAACCGCGGCGGTTCAACATTGCTACCGTTGTTCGCGGCCGCACTGAGACGATGAGCGTACAAAGCTCCGTGGCGGTTTCGAATATCCTCCTTCTGAATGGCATTCGATCGGTATTCGATTGCGAGCGCTGAAAATAGCCTGATGAGCTCGACCATCGCGGCCCGATCTTCGCGATGGCGCTCCTCAAGGACTGCTACCAGTCGTCTCACGTCCTCGATAACGTGCCGAAGAATTCGAAGGGATTGCGCTTCCGATTCCCGGAAAATCGAAAGCACTTCGGCTTTTAGATCGCCCAGCAAGTCCTTTTCGTTCTTCTGTGCGAAAAAGGTGTTGAACTCCTCGAAGGCGGCGTCGACATTCGGCTCCACCATCAGGGTTTGACCGAAGACCTTTTCCTTCGCATCCTTAAATGCATCGACGACCTTTGTGTCATGGGCAATCACGATCACGCGGCACTTATGATGCTCTACATAGCGGTTGATGATCCCAAGAATCTTGCTGTTTCTAACGGAGCATCGCTCGAGGTCGTCGAAAATCAACGGTTTCGAATTGTCGACCTCGTCCTTGATCAACGTGTTCGCCAAGACAGACGTAAGGCCGTTGACTCCCAAGGAACCGTATCCGGGAACGCCCACATTTACTGCGCCGAGCTTGTCGGCGAACTTCTTCAACGAAGCCATCTTTGGGAACATCTTGGCGAACACCTGCGCCTCGATTTCCTCGGGTGTGTTTAAGCCAAACAGGCTGACGTAGTGGGCGTGGTCCGCAGGCAATGCCTTGGTCACCTGATGCGTCTTTCCCGTCCCCCAGTCACCCGTAATCAGGACAGCATAACCCGGCTCCTCGCGACCCACGTAATACGCCAGATATTGTTCGAGATGTGTCTGCGGTTCGTGCGCCAATTTGGTAACAAAATTGCTGTCTTCGCCGTCGTCCGCTTCATCGGCAACTTGCTCCTTTCGGATAAGCATATTCCAGATCATTTAGTCGCCCCAACAAACACCGTCTGGTTGTTCGATGGCACATACTTTGGGTTGCCACAACAGCTATTTATGCGACTTTAACCCCTCCTGCATACTTTCCTCTCGAAGGTAACTTCCGCGTGCGGAGGGCAGGTAGGAAAGCGCCTAGAAGGGAATTGGATGCTGACAAAATCCGAACTTTTGTTCCTCAAGACACAGGGTCTTGGTGCAGATGATGTGTTCGATGCGAAGGGGCGCTCGATCAAAGATGTTAAGGACGAGGCCAAGGCATTGGGCAAGGTGCTTGTCGTCGGCGCGCCATGTGGCTCCGGAGGACATCGGTTGCGTACACGGCACGGTCACTGCGTCCAATGCAACCCCGCACCGCTCGGCTACCTCAAAAGGGCTTCGGCGCTCGGGGACGTCTATATTGCCGTTTCACGTAGCCTGAATTGGACGAAGGTGGGGAGTACCACTAACCGCGAGCAGAGGTTCGCCAAGCTTAATTTTGACGCCTATGGCAACGCCAGCGACTGGAGGCCCGTGTTCTGGATCACTGCCGAGCAGTCGGGGCGGATCGAACTGGACGCCCACCGGAAGCTGAGCCGCTATGCTGTAGAGGCAACCTACATCAAAGACGGCAGGCCCCAGGTCTCGCGCGAGTGCTTTGCGTGTCCGGCAATCGTCGCGATGAACGCTATCGTCCAACTGGTCGAGCGCGGGGGGTACAAGACTTCCCGATACTGGAGGGATGAACGGTATCACTGGAAATGAAGATGTAAGCGTAGAACCCGAAGAGCGGCCCGGTCGCAAGAAGTCAAACACGGACACAAGTCAGCGACCTCCGGGCACGAGCTTCGCCTGACCAATGTCATGGCGGCCTAAAATCGCGGCTCCGCCTGGTAGGCGATTTGCGCCACGACCTTGGTTGCGTCGCCGCGCCCTCCGTACCTGCCGATATGCTGCCCCTTCTCATCTGCCGTAGGGGCATTCACTCGGTGAAGGTCCCATCGTTTGTCAGAAGTTGGCGTGAGGCGGTACGTGCGTCCGTTGGTGCGACAATACCATTGCGGTGCCCTGCCAAGCTGCGTCCATTTGCAATCGGCACCCGAAAGAAGGCGTTGCTCTGCTGCCAAGCGCTCCTGCTCCCGCATGTGCTTATATTGCTCCGTTCGTTCAAGACGAAGGCGTTCCTCCTCGTGCTCGATATGTTCGGACAATAGCCCGATTATTGCGGGAAGCTCAGTGCCTTCAGCCTTCTCTTTAGCAAACAACGCAAGACAGCCATCTTTGAGCTCGTCGTTCGGGTAGGAGGCATAGGGTTCCTCCTCAAATGCCCTTAGTCTCTGTGCGACATCGGTCATCGTGAGGTTCGGACCAGGCAAGTCGTTGAGGTAGTCACGCAAATCTTGCACCGGAATCCAGCATCCCACCGCCGACTTGAGAAGCGTCTCCCGCTCACCTTGCCATTTTTGCCATGTCCTACTCTGGCGATCTAAGCGCTTCACGATGTCAGTTGCCACCCGCGTCAAAGAGTATGGATCGCGGAGATGCCGAAGAGATGGGCTCTTCACGTACTCACCTAAGATGGCTCGCACCACCGAAACCCGATCATCATTTGTCACGAGTTCACCTTCCTGCGACCGGCCGGAGCGGCATAGCACCAGTTGTTTTCACATCTGGCAACTACAATGAACGTATTGATCCTGAAGGCTTCCCCGGTAAGCGCGCTAGGCGCTCGCAAGCACTACTACTAAGACGAGAAAGAGCGCTTGAGCATAGCGAAAACGCCAGTATGTTGTTCACATGAGGGAAGAGACGGGGAACTTTACATTTCTGTCGGCGCACAGCCCGCAATTGGCCAAGCTCGGCAGATTGGCCGAGCGCTATTTTCATGACGATCCGCCCACCGCGCTGGTGAAGTTACGACAGTTCGCAGAGGCTGTAGCGAAGGAAGTCGCGGCGCGGCAGGCGCTGTTGACCGACAGCCGGATGTCTTTCGACGATGTCCTGCGTATCTTGCGCGCCCGTTCCATTCTCCAGCGGGAGATCGCCGAGTGTTTCTATCACCTAAAACGTGCGGGTAATCTCGCCGCGCATGAGGACCGCGGCACGCGAAGCGAAGCTCTGACGGCTCTCAAGATTGCACGGGCGATTGGAGCCTGGTTTCATCAGTCCTACGGCAATGCACCATCCTTTCGGGCGGGGCCGTTCGTGCCGCCGACAGCGCCCGCTGACGCGAGTGCGGCCTTGCATCAAGAAATTCAGCGTTTGCGCGAGGCGGTGAATGCGAGCGCCGATGCAGAGGCCAAGGCGCGTCTGGCAGCACAGGAGGCAGAAGAAGCACGCGGCGAACTTGAAGGACGCGCCGCTGCCGAAGCGAAGGATCGAGCCTTCTGGGAGGCACAAGCGCTGGAGATTGAGACGTCTCTGCGTGAGGCCGAGCGATCCCTGGCCGAGACGCAGGCGAGAGCAGCTGCGATGCCTGCGCAGCAACTGGACCTATTGGCCGAGGCTGCGGCAAGAAGCACGGAAAGCCTCGAGATCGATGAAGCGACGACCCGTGTTCTCATTGACGAGCAATTGCGTTCCGCTGGCTGGAGGGTAGACAGCGCCCTGCTGCGCCATGCCAATGGAGCCCGGCCAGGTTACGGGGAAGCAATAGCCATCGCTGAATGGCCAACAGAGAGTGGGCCGGCAGATTATGCGCTCTTTATCGATGGCCGCTGCGTGGGCGTTATAGAAGCCAAGCGGCAAATCCGTGATGTGCCCGGGCGGCTGGGGCAGGCGAAGCGCTATGCCCTCGACATCAAGCTCGCGGCCGACGAACTGTTGCCCGGCGGTCCCTGGATTGCTGGCGTCGATCAGTTCCGGGTACCGTTCATGTTCGTGACCAATGGCCGGCCCTATGTGAAGCAGCTTGCCACGAAATCGGGAACCTGGTTCTGGGATGCCCGAATCAAGGCTGCGCCGAGGGCGCTAGCGGAGTGGTTCGCGCCCCGGGACCTGATTGAGCGCTTCGAACAGGAAGTGGGTGGCGGGGTGGCGGGCCTCGCCGAACGAGAGATCGGCGTCACGGGGCTTCGCCCGTATCAGCAAGAGGCGATCCGCGCCGTTGAAGAAGCGATCGGCCGGGGGCAGGATCATATACTTCTCGCCATGGCCACCGGAACCGGCAAGACGCGTCTCGCCATTGCACTGATGTATGAACTGCTGCGGGCCAAGCGTTTCCGGCGCATCCTGTTTCTCGTTGATCGCAACGCGCTCGGTCGGCAGACGCTGGACGCCATGAGCACCACGGACACAAGCGGCTTCTTGAAGTTCGACCAGGTATTCCCGGTCGCCGACATGGCGCGAAAATTTCCGGAGTCGACGGACCGCGTGCAGGTCGCGACGGTGCAGGCAATGATCCGCCGAATCTTCGATGATCCCGACGCCGAACGCCCGACGCCGGGCACCTACGACTTGATTATCGTTGACGAGGCGCACCGCGGCTACACCCTCGATGCGGAACTGCGTGAGGACGATCTCGGCTTCCGCAATCTCGATGATTACCTCTCAGCCTATCGCCGCGTACTCGACTATTTCGATGCGACGAAGGTCGCCCTGACCGCAACGCCTGCTTTGCATACGCGCGAAATCTTCGGTGCGCCGGTCTTCCGCTACGGTTACCGTCAGGCGGTCATTGACGGGTACCTGATTGACCACCGCCCGCCCCGCCGCATCACGACGGCGCTCAGCCAAGCCGGCATCACCTTTGACAAGGGCGAAGAGGTCAACATCATCGATCCCCGGACCGGCCAGATCGACCTATTCGATCTCGACGATCAGGTGGACTTCGAAGTCGCCGAGTTCAACAAGAAGGTCTACACCCGCGCCTTCAACCGGGCAGTCGCGACTGCTGTTGCGGCTGAATGCCCACCGGACCAGCCGGGTAAGACCCTCCTGTTTGCGGCTCGCGACGATCACGCCGATATCCTCGTCGAGGAGTTGCGCGCCGCGCTGATCGAGGAGTACGGTCCCCAGCCGCATGACCTCGTCGAGAAGATCACGGGTTCGGTCGACAAACCAGGAGACAGGATCAAGGCCTTCAAGAACGATCCGCGCCCGAAATACGTTGTCACTGTCGATCTCCTTTCGACCGGGATCGACGTCCCCTCGATCATCAACCTCGTCTTCGTCCGCCGAGTCAACAGCCGCATTCTCTACGACCAGATGATCGGCCGGGCCACCCGTCGCTGCGATGAGATCGGCAAGGAATATTTCCGCATCTTCGACGCCGTCGATATCTACGCGAACCTGCAGGAAGTGACCGACATGCGGCCGGTCGTGGTCGACCCGACCTTGAGTTTCGCGACACTTGTTGGAGACCTGAACCGGGCGACCACAGATGAAGACCGCGCCTTCGTCCGTGACCAGATCGTCGTCAAGCTGCGCCAGCGCCTGAAGCGGATCGACAAGGAGCAGCGGGAAACGCTGGCAGCGGTGCTTGGGCCGTTGGAACCTCTGCTTGAACGGTTGAAGTCCGCGCCGCCAGCCGAAACGGTGGCCCTGTTCCAGCAGCACCCGTCGCTGACCACAGTCCTGGACGCAGGGCGGAAGGCTGGCCGAGGAGATGGCATCTATATTTCCGAGCATGAGGACGATCTGATATCGGTCGAGGATGATTTTGGCGGCAAGGCAAGCCCTGCCGATTACATCGAGAGCTTCGAGACCTTCGTCCGCAATAACATGAATGCCATCCCTGCCATGGTCGCCGTCACCCAGCGCCCGCGTGAATTGACGCGCAAGGAGTTGAAGGAATTGGCTATGCGCCTCGATGCCGAGGGCTTTTCCGAGGCGAGCCTCAGGCGCGCCTATGGCAGCGCCCGCAATGCCGATATCGCTGCCCATATCATCGGTTTCGTGCGCCAGGCCGCGTTGGGCGATCCGCTGGTGCCTTACGAGACGCGCGTCGAGAACGGCGTGCAGAAGATTCTCGCGAGCCGTCCTTGGACGCAGAAGCAAAAGCAGTGGCTCACCCGCATCGGCCGCGCCTTGAAGGCCCAGCCAGTCAGCGACCCGGAAATTCTCTCGGAACCACTTTTCGCACAGGCGGGTGGCTTCGAGGTGGTGGACCGGGAGTTCGATTCGGGTCTAGGGGATGTTCTGAAAGATTTGAACGCCGCGATCTGGGATGGCGGCAAGGTTGCTTTATGAAAGTGTCGCCATGAACCCGTCCGCCGATCTCGTTAACAAGCTCTGGCGTCTCTGCGCTCTCCTGCGCAAGGACGGCGTGACCTACCAGCAATACGTCACGGAGCTCACTTATCTCCTGTTCCTGAAGATGGCCTCCGAACAGAAGGATGAGAGTCGCATCCCGGAGCAATATCGCTGGGGTGCGCTGAAATCGGCGAGCGAAACGGACGTGCTGCAGCGCTACAAGCAGGCGCTGATCGATCTCGGCGACGGTACCAAGATTGCCGACCGCTCCATCGTGGCGATTTTCCAGAATGCCGCGACCATCGTCCGCGAACCGGCCAATCTGCGCAAGCTGATCGACGCCATCGACGGCCTCCATTGGTTCAGTGACGAACGTGATGCCTTCGGCGACGCTTATGAAGGTCTGTTGCAAAAGATGGCCGAAGAGACGAAGCGCGGAGCTGGCCAGTACTTCACGCCCCGTGCGCTGATCGAGGTCATGGTGCGGCTGATGAAGCCTGAGCCCGGCGAAGTCATCCAGGACCCGGCAGCAGGCACGGGCGGCTTTCTGATCTCCGCCAACAGTTACATGAAGGAGAAGACGGACGACTATTTCGAGCTGTCGCCAAAGCAACAGGCTTTCCAGTTGCGCGAGGCGCTGCGCGGCATCGAGAACGTGCCGGATACCTTCCGCCTGCTGCTGATGAACCTGCATCTGCATGCCATTGATCCCGACAATCTCGATCTCGCCGACACGCTGAGTCCGAGGGGATCGGAGGCGAAGTTCAAGAACGCCGATCTCATCCTCACCAATCCGCCCTTTGGTCCCGCCGGTGGACCGCCGACCCGCGATGATCTGACAATCACCGATCGCGTTGCCTCCTATCAGTTGCCCTTTGTCGAGCATTGCATCCGCGCGCTGAAGCTCGGCGGTCGCGCCGCCGTCGTCGTGCCGGACAACGTTCTGTTCGATGACGGTCGCGGCAAGGAATTGCGCCGTCGGCTGATGAGTTGGTGCAACCTGCATACCATCCTGCGCCTACCGACCGGCATTTTCTACGCGCAGGGGGTGAAGACCAACGTGCTCTTCTTCACCCGGTCGACGGAAGAAGCGCCGATGGAGGACGCGACCAAAGAGGTGTGGATTTACGACGCCCGCTCCGGCGCGCCGCCCTATGGCAAGACCAATCCCTTCAGAGTCTCCGATCTCGAAGCCTTCGTGCAAGCCTTCGGCGAGGACCCGAACGGCGCGTCGCCTCGTGCCGACCAGGACGAGAGCGGCCGCTTTCGCCGCTTCACCCGATCGGAGATCGCCGCCCGCGGCGACAATCTCGACATCATCTGGCTGAAGGACACCAGCGCCGAGGCCGAGGACGGGTTGGAGACACCAGAGGACATCGCAGCCGCCATTGAAGGGCATCTGAAGACGGCGCTGGAGGAGATTGCCGCGCTGATGGCGGAGTTAGAGGGAGATGCCGTCGACGTCGAGCTTCCGGAGGCGGCGGAATGACGTTGCCGAGAGGGTGGGCGAGTGCGACGATAGGAGACGTCACCGCAATTAATCCCAAGCATTCAGTTGATACTGATGGAAGCCAGAGTGTTTCGTTCGTTCCGATGCCTGCGGTTGATGAGCATTTGGGCGCGATCGTCGATCGGATCGACAAGACGCTTGACGAGATTTGGACGGGATACACGCATTTTGCGGATGGGGATGTCATATTCGCTAAGATTACTCCGTGTATGGAGAACGGAAAGGCAGCCGTTGCTTCCGGCCTGACGAACGGTCTTGCTTGTGGTTCAACTGAGTTCTACGTCTTCCGCCCGGAAGATGGTGTGGACGCCTCATATCTTTGGCGCTTTTTGAGGCAGAACAGTTTTCGGGCTGAAGCGGAAAAGCACATGACCGGCGCAGTCGGTCAACGTCGAGTCCCGCGATCATATCTTGAAAATCATGGTTTGCCGCTTCCCCCCTGGGCCGAACAACGCCGGATCGTTGCAAAGCTGGATTCGCTCACCGCCCGCATCGCCCGCGCCCGCGCAGAGCTTGACCGGGTGCCTGTGCTGGCTAGTAAACTACGATCTGCAGCTTTGTCGGCCCTCCGCCGGCAACTGCAATCTGTTCCAGCTATTCCCGTGAGCGAAATTGCTTCATCGACTTTCGATGGACCATTCGGGTCAAATCTCAAATCGTCTGATTACACGTCGAGCGGCGTGAGGGTAATTCGCCTTGAGAATATTGGGCGTCTTCGCTTTATTGCAGAAAAGCGATCGTTTATATCGGAAGAAAAGTATAAAGTCCTTGCTCGCCACACTCTCATGGATGGCGACATACTGTTTTCGTCCTTCGTTGATCAAGACATCAGGGTCTGTCAGTTCAAGCAACAAGATGGTTTGGCGATAAACAAAGCTGACTGCTTTGTTGTCAGAGTTGATCCAGAGAAGTTCGAACCGCGATTTGTATCATACATGCTGGCATCGCCAGAAACGTATGAGGCCATGAAGTCTAAGGTCCATGGGGCAACGCGCCCTCGCATCGGACTAAAGCAATTGCGAGATTACCGGATAGGAGCACCTGCGCGAGAGAAACAGGTAAGAATAGCCGACTCTCTGGATGCAGCTTTCGCCCGTGCCGACCGCCTCGAAGCCGAGGCGACACGAGTCCGCAAGCTCCTCGACCGGCTAGAGGCCGCCGTCCTCGCCAAGGCCTTCCGGGGCGAGTTGGTGCAGCAGGACCCGAATGACGAACCAGCGAGCGTACTTCTGGAGCGCATCCGTGCCGAACGCGCCGCCGCCCCCCTGCCGAAACGCGGCCGCCGTGCCACCTCCTGAGACAGCACGCCATGCCCATTCCCGACTATGAAGCCCTCATGTTGCCTGTTTTGCGCCTTGCTGCCGAGGGCGAGACGCGGGTGCCTGAAGCCGCCGAGAAGATTGCCGATCAATTTAGCCTCAGTGAAGCGGAGCGAGAGGAGATGTTGCCTAGCGGCCGCCAGCGCCGTTTGCACAATCGCATCCATTGGGCAAAATTTCATATGAGCAAGGCTGGCCTGATCGACAGCCCGGCACATGGGCGTTTCGTGGCTAGCGAAGAGGGCCGCAGGCTTCTGGCCACGAAGCCCGATTTCATCGACGTTGAGAGGCTGAAAGCGTATCCTGCCTTTGCCGAATTCTATGCGGCCAGCAATGCCCGCTCGCCTGTTGACGCACCCTTTGCCGGTGCTCCAGCGGAGACGATTACGGCCACGCCGGAAGAGCAGATCGATGCTGCGCACACGGTCCTGCATGAGGCCTTGAAGGCGGACCTGCTCCAGCGCATTCTCGCGCAAAGCCCTGCCTTCTTCGAACGCGCCATCGTCGATCTCCTTGTCGCCATGGGCTACGGCGGCAGCCATGAGGATGCAGCCCGTCGTCTTGGCAAGACGGGCGATGGTGGCATCGACGGCGTGATCGATGAGGACCGCCTCGGCCTTGACCGCATCTATGTGCAGGCCAAGCGCTATGCGCCGCATGTCGGCGTCGGACGACCAGACGTCCAAGCCTTTGTCGGCAGCCTTGTCGGTTTCGGCGCGACCAAGGGTGTTTTCGTAACAACGTCAAGCTTTAGCGCGCCGGCCGCTGATTTCGTCCGCCATCTTCCGCAGCGCATCGTCCTAATCGATGGCGACCGCCTCGCCGACCTGATGATCGAACACGGAGTCGGCGTTCGTGTGGCCCGAACTGTGGAAGTGAAACGGCTCGACGAGGATTTTTTCCTCGAGGAATGACTGCCTTCCGCCTTGGGGAGTACGTGCTCGACGATCATCTCATTCGCAGGTCAACGCCTCAATAGAGCCACTTCCGTGACTTCCGACGCTGATTGGGACGTGACGACGGAAAGAAACCGTCCGTGGGACGCGACAGCCTGGAGAACACCGGTTCCTGGATGTCGCCATTTGCTGAACCTATCCGCAGCGGCGACGAAGTGGACTGGTTCGATCGCAGTGAGCAATTCCACATCGAAGTTGTTTTCTGAACCGTGATGGGGAAGGGTTAGCGTTGAGACTTTTGAGGTCAATCGCCTATAGTGTCTCAAGAACGGCTTACGGCGGCTGCCTGATTTTAGGTCTGCGTCGCCCGTCGCTAACCAGGCAACGCGATCGTTGCCATTGACCGACCACCTGCCGAACGTTCCGTGATGACCGGTGTGACCACGTTCATCAGGCAGTGGCCCCGAGTACAAGCACACCGAAGTCGTATTGAGATCAGCAGAAACGGCGTTGAACGCCTGCACGAGTTCATGCACTTTGTTTACAACAAGGTCTTTGAGGTTAAGTGGATTGTCCAGCCACACTTGGAATTTAGCCTTCTTGATCCGCGCCCCCGCGGTCAGACCTTGGTTCAACGACTTGAGCAGCTCAGTCTGGAAGCGCGCAGATTTTGCCGAAACTGCAGGGTCGATGTACGGCGAAAAGAGCCACGAAATCGATCCGGAGGGTACTGGGGAAGCGACTACCGCCACATGATCCGTCATCCGGGCGACGACCCTGTTCTCAGCCTCTTGGACAGCGTCTACATTGCCGCTGCCGGATAGTTTCCACAAACTGCGAGCAGCATCATGCTCTAGGCCAGCGACAACTGGCCCGCGGAACTCGGGTCCACGGTCAAAGCTCGGGCCATCTGGGTCGCCCGGCCCGCCTGATGATATGAGCATAATCTGCCGAGGATTGAACCGCGACAATGCGGTGACAGGATCGACGACGAATTCTCTATAGAACTCGTCCCCGCGGACCGCCGGATCGTGACTCGCGCACTTGGCAAACTCGATAAGGCGGTCCATGACGTTAAAGAGAGGCAAGATAATTGTGTCGACAGACATTCCCTTTTTTGCGTCGAGCAGGATCGGCAAGCCGCTGACGTGATCGGCATGGGAATGCGAGATGAACAGCAATTCCAGTCTTCGGTCGCCGCCGACATCTGCAAGAAGGGATGCGATACTTCTTTTGAGCGCTGCCGAGTGCTTTTTCATCGCGCCGCAATCGTAGACGTAACGGAGTTTCACAGCACCATCGTGTAGTAGTGTTCCGGAATGAAAGAAGCCTTGGCCGACCGCGTGCTGTTTTCTTTCGTTCCGGATTTCCGTTCGCGTTGTCATCATTCACAGTTCCATTTGAGGTCGGAATACAGACAGTCCGACCCAGGCGTGACGCTCGGCATGACCGCGTTCATGATCGGCGACGAAGGTAGGACTTAGGTCGATGGATGTAGGTCAGTCTCCAGCGTGATAATGGCGTGGCCCGTGTAGTGAGCCTCGTAAAGCAGCGTGACCAGGATGTCGCCTCCGCGAAAACCTTCTTGGCGAACGATTTTTCTCGCAACGCTAGTCAGGGGATCGGGGAAATTATGCATGCTGTTCCTGTTTCACGAATGGGCCTAACTCAATCGCCAAGATCACCTAGCCACGACGGGCCTTTCTCGTCGCGGAACCGCTGATAATAGGCTAAAGCCTCTTTTACCGTGTCATTGGATTTCATGTAGTCGTGCATGATTTCGTTCGACTTCAGCAGGATGGCGATGAAGCAATCCACCGTCGCCGCAATGTCGGTGCGAGATGGCTTGTCGAATATCACCAAATCCAATCCCTCCTTGTGCGCTCGTAGGTGTCGCGAGGTCAGGGCCCGGATGTTATTATGGCTATCGTTGCACAGACTGTTGTAAATCGACCGGTAGACGTCTTCCAGACCGGCCATCTTGAACTTGTCCAAGTTGTTGGGAATGGTGTGCGTTTTCTTGAAGGCCGCTAGTTCGGCTTCGTGATGGGCGAGCTGTTTTTGAGCTTCGGGGTTATCCTTGAAATAGGCGAGGAACGGGTTGTCGCCCTTCACGCCGTCGCCCGTCAACTTGATCCATTCCTTGTGGTATACGGCCTTCATGGCTTGCAGATAACCGTCATCGTTGGCGAGATTGATTAGGTCAACGTGCGCTTCCAGAGCGGAGCGCAGCAGGATGTCCATGCCGGTGTATTTCCCGGCTTCCCGAATAATGATGGCGCTGTCGGTCAGCTCAAGAATACTGGCGTAGAGGGAAACCAGCGTCCTATGGACCTCGCTGCCTTTGTTGAAGCGGAGTTCGGCGAGGTGCCTGATTGACGCAGCTTGAAGTTCAAGGAAGAAGCCGTACACGGTTATGGTTCCTTCGGTCTGGCGAATCCTGCAAAGGCCCACAGGAATAGTGCTCCGATCAGAAATAGAACTGCTGGCGGAAGCAGAGCAAATAGCAGCACAGGCTTGGTGCGCTCGAACTGGTCACCCTGAAATTGTCTGGACCAGCCAAGCCTCTCATATAGCTTATCGGAAATCTGGAGATGGGTGAGGTCGGAATATTCTGGCCAAAGCGCCCTGAACCGCGCCTCTTCGTACCAGCAGGCATACGACGGGCTACGATCACGGTTCCATGGCTCAACCGCCGACTTGGACGTGTAGTCAGTGTTGACGATCCCGCGTGCGTCCGCACAAACCACGGGAAGCTCCGCCAGTGGATCGCCTTCCCAAAAAGGAGCGCCTGCGTACCATCGGTCCTGGATGATGTTATCCCAGCCAATCACCACGATAACGGCCACCCAAAGGATGCTAACCACAAGCCAGAGCCGGAACATGCCGTGCCGGATGTTCATGGGGAAATCTCCTTATGCCGCCACCCATACCGTGCCGTCGGCGTTTTTCCCGATCTGCGGCTCTGGCTTGCTCCCGGCAGGTTTGGGCACAGGGGGCATAACCTCAAGAAGCTTTGCCGCCTCGATGTTGAGCATATGGCAGCGATCCGCGATGAACTTCAGGAAGTCGTCGTTGAAGGTGTCCGGGGGCAGCAGGTTAGCCGTGACGATCTCGGCCACATCTTCCGGCATTTTCGCCCGGTAAACGCTGGGAGCCGCGCCGCTGATGGCATTGTTGTCGGTACGGGACAGGAAGCAGATATTTGCCAAGCAGGATTCGTCGTACATGAAATCCTGATCGCTCGCCTTGATGAAGCTGCGCGGGTAGATGTGGTGGAATTCGTTGCGGTTGTATTCCTTCAGTACCTTGTGGAGATCGATCTTGTTGCCGCTGATAAAGCTGTGGGGACCGCGCTGCGCCAGCATCAGGATGAAGGTCTTCGACAAGACCGAATTCAGGCGGAAGATGGTTTCGAAAAAGAAGCTGTCAGAGAGATGGACGGGCGCAATGCTCAGTTCCTTGCGCTTCTTGGCCTTCAGGTCAGCGAATTCAGCAACGTCTTCCTTCAGCGTCTTGATCGGCTGGCTGTTCAGCCGGCGGCCGAAGCAGGTGCGCCAGAACCACTTCAGGATTTCGGTGCGCTGTTTGTTGGTCATCTTGTGCTGCTTCTTCGAGTCTTCGGCGAAAAATACGCACAGCGGCACAAGGATATTCTCGTAAGGCAGGTTTTCCAGCGAAGCGACGTGGAGGTTTTTGCGCAGGAAGTCGATAGCGCCCTTGATGCCGGTCATGACCGTTTCGAAGGAATCCCGCACCTTCTGGCCGTTCAGGTTGATAAGTGCCTCGGGCGACGGGTCCAGCGTCATCACCGCACTACAGCAGCGCAGCAGCAAGTCCTTGTTCGCGCCCACATCCTTGAACCCGAACGGGGCCAGCTCCTGTGCCAGCTCCTCGAACTTCTGATTCAGGTCGAAGTCGCCGCTCCATGTCCAGGCGCTGAGAAGTTGAACCGTATCGAGTTCGACGCCGCGCTGGTTCACCCGCTCGAACACGATGGCAACCGCCGTCTTGTCCTCGGTGGTGATCGTCTGAACGGGAATAAGGGCTTCCTTGAAGCGTGCTTGCAGCTTGTCGATGCGCTGAATCATGTCCTCGCTGTAGCCGTCGGTTTCCTTCCGATATGCAACCGGGTCGAAAAGGCAGCTGATGGGGAAGTGGCGAGCCTTGTCCGCCTCGTCATCCTGGAGCGCCATGAACGAGGAATCCTGCGCGTTCTCCGGCGTCAGAAGGTCGTAGTAGATGCTGGCCCAAAGCGGGCGCTTATCCAGCTGAATGTCCGTCTGGAAGACGCCGAAGATCGACGTGATACGCTGCTGGCCGTCAAGAATGTAATCCGTCGGGTAGGACGGGTCGTTGTGCGGAAGCTTGAAGGGGCCAAGGTCGCGTTCGTGGGCAAGCTCTTGCTTGGTCCGCCACAGTAGAATGGAGCCGAAGGGATAGCCCTTGTAGATGCTGTCCATTAGATAGGCGACACGTTCTGGATTCCACACAAAGCCGCGCTGGAAGTTCGGAACGCGCATGCGCCCGGCAACGAGCTCTTCCATGATCTTACGGATATGCAACGGTTCGGCCACGGACTTTCCTCGGTAAGCGAATCACTACTTTAAGGTTAGTGACCGAGTCCTCTACAGGCAACGTGGTGAAAACACACTTGCCCCGGTTGTTCGCGGGCAATTCTTTGACGGCTTTCGCAGGTTGGGGCACCGAAAGAAATCGCTCCAGCAGAAGCGCGTGTCGCAATGACACCCGATTCCGCCAGACGCTTCAAAAGCTCGGACATGAATGCTTTGGTCCAAACCGGAGCCTCTTTCGAGGCGGCTTTTTGTCGGCTAGGTTCAGAACCTCGGTCGTCTCGCTTGCCGTCTCGCGAGATATGCCTCGAACCCCTGCATCGGGAATCGGCGTCGAGGGGGTGGTGACGCGGTGCTTGGAAATCCTCGTATCGGCGTTCCGGATAGATAGTGCTCGATCACGCTCTGCCGGGAGACCGGTGTCGCGATAACCCGCCCTCCATGAACGTACCTGAGCAACCACAACAGGTCATTCTTCGGCAGCCAACGCGAAGAGAAGTCGCCGTCGCCGAAATCCACCAACACGGGGCAACGGCTTGCTCTCCAGCGCTCGATGATCGCCGACGCTTCGTCAGACATCCCCCACGCACGAAATTTGAGGTCGGCCGGCCACGCGTAGGTCAGTGCCTCCTGAAAGGAGGACAGGTCCTTTTTCAACCGCGTCCCGTTCACGAACCAAGCCATTCGACCGTAGAATCCTTCACGGGACGCGCGTTCATTGGGCGAAATAGGCGAGTGCTGGAACTCAAGAACAGTTCCGGTTGCCGTTTTGACGTCCGCGATATGGATTTCACCGTCGGCGGCGACATGGCGGCTTTCCTGCCATTCCGCGGGAAACTCCTCTTTCCAGGCACGATGCCATTCGGTTTCCGGTTCCCACCAGTGATCACATGACACGGTGGTGACATGAGCCCAATGATGCAGGCGCTTTAAACCGCATTTAGGAATCGTGGGCGAGTTGCACACGGGGCAGACGCCACGGATTCCTGGGCGCGCTTCGAGACGGATTCCGTCCACAAAAGAATACTTCATTGCTAACTCCAAACAGCCAAGAGCCGCGCCCAAAGCGACGCATGCTCAATTCAAAGGGGAAAGTGGCGGGCGGCTTGGATACCGCTTGGAGCTTCTTCGGGCAGTTTCGGCTGCCTCATCTTCTTAGTCGTCCGGTCCGCCTGACGACTGCCATGACGTTACGAGAGAGTGTGCCACAAATCAACAAGGCTGTCGGGCGACGACAATGATCGCCGACTAAATTTTCGCACGCCGCATGAGCTCGTCCAGGGCTTCACCGTAGGACATTCCCGTTTCATTGCAGAATGTCTTGAAGCGATTGATTACATCGATTGGCGCTCTGACAAAGGCTTGATCGAACGGTGACGCGAAGACTGGGCTGCGGTACGCACGGACGTCCAGCTGCAGCCACGGGGCGTTAGCGGCGTTCTCCTCGAAGCAATTCCAACGAAAGCCGATTCTTAACGGACCGACGTTACATGCTCCCTGGTACGATCGGAGCGCCATTGCAGGGAGTATTTTTCGTGGACACATGGCAGGCGGCGGTGGGGAATGGGGTTCTGGGCGAAGCTCGCGTACGAGCATTGCTATTGGAGCGGTTCGATGTTCTTACCAGGTCGGTCGACATCGATGGAGCTGATTTTCTGATCCAGTTACGAGACTCGGGGAGATTCAGCGACCTGGTTGCGCCACGCCTCGGAATTATCCAAGCGAAATTCGCGGAGAGTCCCGCCACTGGACACGATCTGCCTGTAGACTACGCCGTTGTCGAAGGTGTCCCAATTAAGGAGTTCTTCGTCATTGTTACGGAAGGACGCGAAGACGACATTAAGTACTTCTTATTGTCCGCAGCGGACGTCTTTGACCTCCCCATCAAGAAGAACGCCAAAGGAAAAGAATTCTACAGCCTCACTTCAGCGGTGAGAAACAAGTATGAGGCTGCTGGCAAGACCGCGCTTCTCGATCGTATCCAAAACGATCTCGTCGCAAGGACAGCCGAGCAGAACGACAAACTTCTCAATACAGTGAGGGTTCCCAACTTCGAGTTCCTGCGGCGGTCGATCGAATCTAAGTGGCTATATCCGATCGCGAATGAACACGGATATATCCCTGATCTTATTTATCAATTGCGGACCAAGTTCCGATCTCACATCTTCGCTTTTGACGATTTCCTCGCGAACACGTCGAAGCTACTGACCGCCGAAGATGCCGAAGTTTGCCTTCAAGCAGCCGAGCTCGTTTTCCAAGATACATTGATCCAGGATATAGGCGGCAACCTATCGATGATCAGAACCCTGGATAGTGAGGCGGCCATTGTTGATGACCTTCGCGCCGCGATATCAACGCACAAACGCCGATTTGATGCTTTGGTAAATAGAAATCAGAAAGATCGTTTTCTCGGGGCCTACGAAAAGATATACAATAGTCACCAACTCTTTATGGAAAAGCATCTGGCACCAATCTTTGAGCGTCTTGAAAACGGTACCTATCAAGTCTCCAAAGCTTTGGCTCAAACCACTTTCACTTTCGATCTCAACACCAACGATCCAATTTCTGTTGTAACGGAACTCGTTGCTCCAGGTTGCGAAGTGGCGGCTGAGCCCAACCAGATTGTACGTGCACGTGAGCTATGGAGGCACAACATCACCGACGGCGATGCGGCCACGTGGCGTGAGCTTCATCGGTTACAGATCGAAGTGCTCGCGGAATATATTCAGCTGTTATTGTCCGACGAAAATGTGAAGGAGTTTAAGCTACCCTTCTATCTCATAGAGTGACGTCTGAGCCTCTTGCGTACTCGGTTCCCCGGACAGCGTAACATTTTTGCTGAACGTCGCATCAAGGGTTGGCGGTATGTTTGTCGTAACGATAAAGCCATACGTCAACCGCTTGCGGCGTCATCGCGGAAGTTGTTGCAACTTCCTTCACGACCGCAAAATACTGTCGCCAGTGCCGGACCTTGAGGCCGCCGGGTGGATCGGCGACCAAAATACCTTTGCTGAACCCCACCAAGGCCCGCCAAGCCCTAACATCGATAACTGGCCACTTGTGGGGTAGTGTCCACGCTAGGATGCAGGTTGCAGTCGGAAGCCTCACGCCATCGAGCCCGAGCAGTAGGCGGACGGCCAGTTCCGGATCGTCTGTACCGAGTGCCATCCTTGTTAGGCGCTCAATAGTGTCCTTCGAGTTCGACCATAGCGCCTCGCGCGTTTTGGTCGAGAGCTTGCCGCCATTTTTCACCAAAGCGATCTCTTCGAGTTCGTCTGGAAGCAGGAAACCTCTTTCTGGCACACCACGCTCTCGGAAACTTGTCATGAGACGTTCAGGGGAGTTCGTCGGAAGCACTAATGTCTCAAAAGTCTTCCCGCTTTTCATGGCGGCCAAAATGGCAGAGACAACCTGTTGAGTATCCATCCAAAAACTCCGATGGCGGTTAATCGCGGGGGCTTTTGCTGTGAGACGTCTTGAGGATTCGTTTAAAGTTGGCGAAAACGACTGCTTTCATCTCTTCAGCGCTTCGCCCGAGGGCCGAGCTTAGGTTGGAAACGCAGAATTCCACGTCGCGAGGTCGACTTGGCTTGCCTGCGCTTTCAGTGAATGGGCCGTCTGTCTCTGTAAGAATGCTCTTCAACGGAATGGAGTCCAATATCGCCGCCGACTTGGGCTTTCCCAACATCCGATCGTTTATTGAAAACATGCAGCCCATGGCCGCCGCGCGCCTCGCTTCAGAGACACTACCTGAAAACCAATGCAAAACCGGGATGTTTGAAGTCAGATCGAGCTGTTTCTCGATCATATCGAGGACTGTTGAGACCGTACGTACGGCATGAATGGAGAGAATCTTGCCGCCATGCGCGTTGCAGGCCTCCAACACTCGTTGGAAAACCCTTTGCTGATCGGGCAATGACTTTAAGTACTGAGGACTGGCGTCTAGCCCGACCTCGCCAACATAGGTCGTTTCGTGGAGTAGCCGTTCCCATAAAGGAAGCTCGCTTGCGTGCGTCGCGACCAATTGGGGATGGAGACCAAGCGCGACCCTCACGTATTTCCCCTCTGCAACCACAGACTTGTTGTGGGCCCAGGCGCGTGGTGTTGTCGTAACCGTGAGGGTGTAGATTCCTTCTTGTTCGCATTCACGCACCAGCGCCTGAAAATCGGGGTAGAGGTCGAGGTGGCAATGGAAGTCTACATAGCGAGTCACGAATCGGCTTTCGATGAGTGGGTTTCGACGCCTTGCAGAAAGAAGGCAACTTCCTCCATACCCCGCCTGTAGACGCCTTCCAACTCACCGATACGATCCAAATCCTCTGCCAGTGGTCCCGTCTTGAAGACAAAGGTACGAGCGCGCGATGGCTTCTGTTTCAGCCTCGCTATTGCATACTCAAAGCCACGGACCTGCTCGCCCTTTTTCGTCGTGCTGTCCAGGCCCGCCTTGCTCAAGTTCGGGACCCGGTATTGGGTTGGGTCGGCGATGATTTGACTTCCCTTGAGGAATGACGCCCGTCGGATAATGCACGGAAGGCAATAGCCACAATGTTTCTCCGTGGCTTTTTCCCACCTGCCATGTGACGGCTTCGCGCACGAAATCGAGAGTTTCGCGGTCTGCTTGAGGATGTCGGGCCGTTCGCAGTCGACAATCATCTCGCCTTTGGTCTTGTTCCAGTACGGGTTCTGAACTTTCCCGGGAATGCCAAGCAATCCGAGCAGCTCGTTCCAACGATGGAAGTAAAACGGATGTGTTGTCCGCGTGCTGTTACTCGCAAGCCGGGTCGGGTCGAGCGGAATATTGAGTGATATCAGACCGTTCTCGGGGACGTAGATCGGAAATGGTGCGCCGATTGCAGAGCCGGCAAAGGCCGCGAGCGCTATGAATAGGAACGAACGGCCTCGCGTCGAGTCCTCGGAACCGAGCTGCGGGAAGACATTGAGCACGTGGCTGGTAGGGAGGCTCAGACGTTTTGGGTTGCGCTTCGGGAACGAGCGAGCAACAAGTTTGAACAGGTCCGACTGCGGCTTGCTGATTGAACCATCAGCTTTGTGGCTGACGAATAAGATTTCCTCTGAACTTTTCTCGAGCTTGTCGATAGCTCCGATGAGGCTATCCAGGCCGCCTGAAAATAGTGAAATAGCCGAAAACTTCGGCTTCAACAGCGATCTTTGACTCGTGGGTCGACCTAGTTTGCCTTTCCACTCCCTGAAATCTATCACCCAAATGTCTCCGGTCAGAAATCGGAGCATTCTCTCCAGGACAGGCTTTGCGATCTCCCATCGCGCCGAGTTTGCGACCGGTAGATAGATGCCGATCTCGCGGGTCCAGCCGTCCTGGCTTGCGTCGATGCGATTGATCCTCGTGTCTGCAATCGAAATCAGCGATGCCAGAAGCAGTAGCTCGAGAGCCTCACCAGTCGGGGTACCGTATGCCTTTTTCAACTGAACGATGGCCGAATCGATACCAAGCGAGAGGTGTGCTGCAGGAAGGATGTCGAATAGATGGATTTCCTCATCGCCGCGAGGTGAGGGCGAGAACCTGTCAGAAGGGCCGAGTACGGGCGCGAGCACATATCTGGTCATTCGTCATCATCCCCGCTGTGTTCGAGGTTGGAGTAGGCCGTCTCGTAGATTCGATTAATCTGTGCGACCACCTCTCCCTCCCGGAAGACGCCGTTGGTGGCTTCCATTGCGTCCTGCACCCGGCCATGTATCCATTCTCTGAATTGATCGGTCAGGTTCACTGCCGACACGGCGGTTTCCGGAAGGGTTATCGCGCCGTTCGCTACGGCATTAAGCAATCTGCTCATGATGGTATTTGTGATGAAATGCTCGAGGACAAACCGGATTGTCTCCGCGTCCGGACGCTCAAGTCGCGCCATCATATCGGCGGGAACAAGATCGAGCGCTTCGGCATACGCATCACGGACAAATGCCTGATCCAGGTCGCCGCCCGGCTCGCAGACGTAGTCGATGAGGGCGTCGAATATCTCCCCTGTGGACCGCTGGGCGAGAGAGTCCAGATTTAACCTTCGTAATTCTTGCCTGATGTCTGACCCGTCGGCACCCGCCCGGAGCAGCAGTTCGGCTAGAGCGCTGGCCGATGCGCTATCCAGCCTCGCCCTTGCTGAGGCTCCGCGGGCACCGCCACTCCGTGAGACATACGACGAGGCCGCACGCCCGAATGAGCGCGCTCTGTCATCACGATCTGTAGATCGTGCCCCTTTGTTGAATGCCTTGCGGGCTGACGTAAATCTGGGAAGCGGCGGCGGAGGAGGGGCTGGGGCCGCGGGCTGGGTTGGATTTGCGGGACCCGGCTGATTAGTCGGATTTGCAGGGCTTGGCTGTTGAACCGGGGGCGTTCCCGGAGCGGGCGGGACTGTGCCCGGTATCCCCGACGGGTCATTGAGCCAGGAGGGAATCAGAGGGTTCTTGTTATTGCCGCCGCCGAATGGAGTGGAGGTTCCCATCAACGAGACCTCGTCTCGAGCTTGACCGCGGCCCTTAGTTCATCGCTTCCCGTGGTGGCCCAACGATTTCGAATTTCCCCTAGTCGCGCCTTTCCCGCTTCCGTTTTGACCGCTCGATCGTGACCGGAAGCTGCCCAGCGTCCGAGTTTTTCCGGGGGCATGTGAGACAGTAGTTCGAGATACCGCGCTTCGAACGCGGCTACCTTATTGACGAGCAGGACCATTCCTTCCAGGGAAACGGGCTTGGATGCCCAGTTCGTGGTGCGCAGTATGACACTTCTCAACTCGTCGAAAACCTTCCTCTGATCCGACGGCGATAACGCTTCGAACGCCGGGATGGCCTGCGTCGCGTAAAGGCCGCCTTTCGCAAAGTTATCGGCGAGTGCCTGCAGGGCAGGATCGAGAGCTGATCCCAGCAGTGTGAAGTTCCGAACGTCGTTCACAACGAACAGATATGGCCTTAGGTCTACCCTTCCTATCCAAGGTTCCTGCCCAGCCCAGGTCTCCACATAGGGCAGAGCCAGCCATGCATCGATTTTTGCCGAAGCATCGTAATCGGGCCGAGCTGCTGTTTGCGACGAGGGCTCCGTTTCCGCTTTCGCTTCCGCATCATCTGAAGCCGCATCCTCTTGTATCGCTTCCTCGCTCCGAGTGATGTCGGATCGGTGTAACGCCACTCGCTCTTCCAACTGGGCGAGGCTAGAGCTTTTGCCTTGAGGGTCCGATCCCACCTCTTTGGCGATGTCGGTGAAGACGCTGGTGGCAAACTGCTCAGCCAGCATGAGTTTCGCGAGAACTTGGCTGTCGATCTCGCTGCCGAATCCGCGCGCCTCGGCCACGGCCAGTCGAAGCGTCAGTGAGTTCATGAAGCGTTTTACGTTTCTCGGATTACCGGCCGTACCGGAAGCCAATATCGGCGCAATTCGATCCGCCAAGTTGACGGCAGAAACAACGTCCGGTGTGTATAGGTCTTTAAGGGCGTCGGAGACTTCGCGATCGCCGATGGATGTCTGCAGCCACGGCGACGACATGAACTCCTCTGCTTTTGCCAGCAGCTTTCCGAACTGCGCGGTTTGGTCGCCGATCAGGGAGCCGACTACGAGCAATGTCAGGTACGTTCGCGTCTCGGCTTCTCCCATGGCGGGAATCCTGAACGGAACTTGTATGAGCTTCTCGAGATACGCCCTGGGATAGTCCTGAGCTTCACTCTCAGAAGGAAGATGATCGAAGTGCTTGGCAACGGCATATTGGATCATGCGTTCGTCAGCACCGATGACAAACGCTGTCTTGGGCAGCATCACGAAGAGCCTGATCGCTTCGAGCGTCTCGACGGCCGTTTCCGGGAGGCACCGATCGAGATCGTCCACTAGCACGATCAGCCGATCGAGCCCCGCCTTATCGATCAGTTCCGCGAACGCATCGTGGAATTCACGAATGTTCCTCGCGACCGAAGGCTTGTCGTCCGTTTCCTTGATGTAGTCCTGGACGCCTTCTGCGATCGCCTCCAGGTTTTCTTGGGTGGCGAGGCTCGGCACGTTAGGCAATTTGGACCATGCGAACCGAGCAAGGTCCATCGCTTGATCCGGAGATGGCAGCCCGGTGAGGGCATTGACGAGAAGTCCGCTGCCTTTCTTTGCCACCTTGAGCCAGTTGATCCGTTTGGCGACGTCGATGATCTGATCTTTGGCCCGATGATATATGGTCTTGTTCGCAGCCAATTGGTCGACCACACCTTCGATCAATGCGATCTTCGCATCTTCGAAGCCCTCGAACTGCCAACCGTTAAAACGAATAACGACAGTTCGGCCGCCATCGAAGTCGTGGTCCGCGATCATCTCAAGAACGCTTGACTTTCCGGCTCCCCAATAGCCATGAACCCCGATCGTCAGCGGACGAGGGTCTTTGTTTCCGATAATCTCGATGATCGTGGATGCAATGGCTTTGTTTCGAAGAAGATCGACCCGGGTCTCGTGATCGCTGATGAACCCCAATCTTTGCCTTGGCGACGTCTCGTTCAAGGTCCCCACCCTCACTCGAAATCAACTTGTGGTACGCATCAGGCACTTTCACCCTTTTGGTGTCAATCGCATTTATGAACATCTCTGCGTAGTCTTCGATGCCGTGCTTCGACGCTCGGGCATGACGGCGGACCTGGGACGAGGGCGACGTGTAACTTAGCTAGAGGTCAATCAGACTCAATATATCTACAGATGTATCTATTGACCGCGACCGCCGCTGAGCTTACAGTTATATCTGTTGACATATCAGAGGGCATTCCATGCAGTTTACTCCTCGCATCCGCAGTCGGGCCGCGACACTCCCTCACGGCAACACCCTTCTCAAGATTGCCTCACAGGGCGCAATCCAGCAGAACATGCTCCAGCGAATTAGGAGCGGCGAGAAGCCAGTCACCGCACTCTCTCAACCCCTCGTCGATGCGGTAGGTATGGATAGTGCCCGCGACGACAATCTACGCCGTTTGGCGGGAGAGGTTGCGGCGTTCATCGTAGAGACGGAGTTTTCCTGCGTCCGTTCTTCGGCATCAAGGGTAATCCCAGGAGACCCTGTCTTCACAAGCGGTCAGCCATACCGGAAGGACAGCGGGCACCCGGCGATCACATCCGAGGGGACAGACGACGAGAAACAAATCGTGGAGGTTCTGCTCGCCGCGCTCGATGACGCTGGATTGGCCCGTTTGGAGGGACTTTTGTCCAAGGAGCGCCAGCGACGCGCGTGACGATCTGCAACTACGCGCGCCGCCGCTGGCGCGATACGCTAAGATGCCCTGGACCCGTCTCCTCGGGCAGTTCGACGCCCGCCAGCCAGTATCCCCGTCCCTTGCGCACCACCAGTGGCGAGTCTTGCAGCGCCTTCTTGAGCAGTTCGGTCGGGTTTTTGGAGCTGAACACGTACCCAGTCGCGTCGATCCCATTCAGTATTTGCGGGCCCGACAGGATTCGGCCAGCGCCTCTCAGCACCTCGGCAGCGAGTTCCCGGATGCGGTCGGACTCCGAACCTGCGGGTGCCTTCCTACGAGGCTTACGACCCTTCTTCTGTGTGGAAATCTCCAGCTGCTCGGTACGCAGTGTCGCTTGGGCCCCCGAAAGCTTATGGCCGCCAATCAACGCTGATACCTCCGCGACCAGTGCGTCGACGTCGGAATCCTCAGTCTGTATGAAGTTTTCGACTTGCTGGATGAACCGCGCATCGTTGGCCATCGTGGCCTGGAGCGCCTTGAGGTAGTCCTTTAACCGGCGCGCCTCCCGCTCTTTTGCGGCGTACTTTTCTTTGAGGGAAGCGAGGAATTCTAAACTAGGCTTCTGCGGCGACAATCTTTCCCTCTCTCAATTCATCTTTGCGGCTTGCGGGAGGATCGGCGGTATGCGTATGTTGGGGAAACGAGCGAATCAGTTCGGGCTGGCGGATGCATTGCAGTGCATCCGCCTCCCTAAACAGTGACCCTTCTAAGACAAGGACACCAGTTTGATGCGTATATACCATGCTCACTTTCCCCACGCTACAACTTTGCCGGCCGAATTCCGGTGGCGTTCCTATATCCGTCTGTAGGGACATTCTGTAGCTATAACAATGGCTTAGCCATTCCATCGTTCCCCGATTATCTTGGTGATTGAGCGTCGACTGCCGCGGGAAGACACATTCTTTGTCTCTTTCTCCGCGTGCCGACGAATCGAATCGCGTCCTTTGACGCCGGCCGGCCACGGTGAAGCGGGGAAAATTGCGCCTTACCGGCCGCGATCTGGAACACGAGTAGGCCTTCCTGCTCGGGCGCTAGGTCGTGCTTAGACAGGGAGAACGCGGGAAAGATGACCAGAAGAAGTGCAATTCTCGGGGAGCGAGGGCTTCCTCGGCAGCGAACGCTTTCAGGCGAGCAGTCTCAGGACAAGCTAGGCGGAGGGCGTACCACGGACCCTTACGACGAAAGTCAAACCGGTAGCTCACTCGACGCTGAAAGCATCCGCAGGTCGCCAAGCTGGTCGATTTTGAAAAGCTTGGAAGTACCTCGGGTTCACACCTTATCGGCTGGCCTCTCCGCCGCGGAAAGAAAGGGGGAACGAGAGCGGGCGATCGTTTTGCGAAGTAAAAACACTTGCTCTCGAAGGGGCACCATCCCGTAGTTCGTGAGAGCGTTTGCTTCGGCGGGAGCCTCGTGTGGGGTTTATATTTTCCCCCGGTTGAAAAGGGGAAATGAAGACCCCATGCATGTGCCTGTCAAATCCGAGGGAGGCGAAGTCTTCCATTCGGGTTCCTGAATTCGGGGAATTCAAGGTCCCAATTCCGTACCATCCACCGTCAACTCAAAGCGACGATTTGCGAACGTCGCACGCGACCGGCTGCGCACTTTAGCCGAAGGAGACAGATCGTATGAAGAAAAGGAATCAACGGCTGAGCCAATGGGGCGACCACCGCGTGCCACTCGATGTAGAGGCAACCAGCCGCGGACTGGCGTGGGTTGGTTATGCGCAAGAGCTCCAGGCTTTTTACCTTCAGTCCGCCTTCGATCAATGGCGGAAAAAATATCACTCGGCTCCCGATGAGGCGAATGCTGCGTTTCATGAAACCGCGGATTGGATAAAGGCAAACCCCCTCATCGACAGAATGGAAGACGTTGATATCGCGCGCTGTGTGAACGCGCTGACTGTGAACTTCTATCGTTCAATCGAGCCGGAAGCGCGAGCGCTCGGCGTCCCTCCGGAGGGGCTTTTATGGGCCGCCATGATGCATGTGCGGGTGACCGAAAAGAACTACACCTTCGGCGGCATGTTGCGGGTCATCCTCCGTGCACACGAAGTGTGGAAAGAGCATCATAGCATTGCCTTTGCGAACGAAGGCGAGTTGGAGGCGTTCCTCTTCAAGTTTCTCCATACGCGCGTCCGCCAACTAGCCCCGGCGGGCTGGGACGATCCCTTGCCTGACGATTTGATCGTTGAATACCAGATACTCTTGGATTTTTGCCAGTACATGGCCCTGGTGGAAGGGCTTTCACCCTTCGGAAAAGCGATGGGTGCTGGCCTCCCAAATATGCCCGTCCGCTGTGATAGCGATGAATTCCGTCGGCGTGCTTTCGACGCCCTGACGCGGTTCGACAAGATGGAGTTCGAGGCTCTCCTGCCGTTCTGAACTGCAAAGCCGAATTCACATAAACGGTGGCTAACCCGACGCTTGGTCCAGCGTCAATCGAAGGGCCCTATTACCTCATCCGGAGAAAACCATGTCCAAGAAACCAACCCACAATCGGCACAGCGGCAAATACAAGCATTGCGTCCCGGTCGCGACGAAGCACTATATCGCATTCGACGATCAGCAACTATCTGAAAGGCGAGATCAAGAATTATTGTCGCCCGAAATTGATACGCGGCACGCCATATGCCGCCCGAAGGACGCGTCGAGGGAAGATGACGATGAGAACATTCCCGACGAAGAATTCGAAGATGTCCCCAATCCGCTGGCGCGACGCATCTTTACAGGCCGCGAAGCATTCACGGCATTCCTGGCGCAGCTCAAAACGCGCCGCCCAAAGGACAAAAGCGATCTGGTTACGCTCTTTTTCATTTCGATCTGGGTCCGGTTGAAAGAAGGACGGCCGGTAAGTTCGTACGGAACAGCCCCTTTCGCCGACCGTGTTTTCTGCGATGCGCGTGTCTCAGCCGTCGACCGCCCGAAGCTTTGGATTAAGCGGGAGCTGAACTCAATCGTAGAGCTCATGGTCACGCACGGGGCTTAGAGACCCAGCTTCCACCGGTCGAAGCACCCATCCAGTGGAGGGCGAGGTGCTCGGCGGTCCGCGAACTTCACCGCATTCAAATGCTCAACGTGATCTCCGATCCAGTTGGATCGGGACGGGAAAACTGTGCCCTGAAGGAGGGTAAAACATGAAAGCATGGAAGATGCCCCGATCCCAGGACGATCTGTCCATCCGCGACATCGTAAAGGCTTCGCACCTCGGTAAGGCGACGCCCTCGAAAATTCCCAAACCCACGGATTTAGGAAAAGACACTTGGACGTTCCTGATCCCCCTTGCTGATGATGCGTGGAATTTGGCGGGCAGACCGGCTTTCGAGAACGCGTTTCAGGTCGAGGCATTCTTGTGCTCGGTCGTGGTCAATGCTCCAGGCTTCAATGCCTACACCCTCACCAAACGGGACAGTCGTGCCGAAGTGAATCTGCACATCAGGTGCTTTCGAAACTACCTCTCGATGCCGAACGGTCAGTCGGAGTTGCACGCGGCTGCGGCGTTCTATTCTTCGGCACTGGGGTCGCACGCACCATCAGCCAATGCCCGCGGGTTTCTCGATTACTACCGGACGCGTGCCGACCAATTCTCTCTTTGGCATTCGCAATACGTGCTGGAAACGAGACGTCGGGCTGTCGAAGGAATTCTTTCTGACGCCCCGAAGTCCCACGAGCCTGTGATCACCACCTGGAAGCCGGACGAACTTTCCGCGCAAATCGCAAATGTAACAGGTTGGTATATCCGCTCCTCCGCTATCGAGGCTCAACTGATGGGGCTTCCGTCCGAGGCTTTGGTGTGGCGGGCGGCGCTTCGTGCGGTCGGGTTCTCTGAACCTGTCGATGATCTCCTTTGCCTACAAGCGGTGTCCGAATACCAGCAGGTATGGGAATCATTCGCGAAACCCAGCACCCGGTCTCATGCTGATGTTGAAAGCCTTCTGGCATCGATACTGCTGGAAAGGATTGTCAAGTGGGACAAGTCTTCTACCAAGATTCCCAACAGCGTCCTCTTGAAACAGTACGTTTGCATGCGTGAGTTCGCTGGCTTCGTCGCCCGGAACGGCGCGGTCTCCGGCTTCGGGCGAGCGCTGAGCAAATTTGTACACGGAGTTGAGCTCTCGGAGGATTGCGCTCTGGACTGGGCGCTTGCCAGGTTGGACCTTGTCCCCTCCGGGGAATGCTCGATTGCCGAAATCGAAGACCCGGATGCAGCCGGCTTCCGGAAGGCGCAGTCCTGGCTCGGTCCGCAGTCACCAGGAATGTCCTACTAGGCAGCCAGCGACTGGCCCTTTCGGGCGTCATCAATTTCTTTCCCACTTCACTTCGAGCGTCCGGACACGTGCGCGCGGCGGGTCCCGCGCGCCCATTCCGAGCCGACCAAACGAGGATTTGCCAATGTTAGACATCATTGTGCCGAGCGGCGAGAACCGCAGGGCAAGGAGAAGACTCAAGAAGGTCGCCAGTTTGCCGGCGCTCCGTTCGTTCGAGCGCGGTCTTAACTTTTTCTATGTCACTCAAACCGTGATGAGAGGAACCAGGCGTTTCGTATGGCCTGTTCTCTACTTCATTGTGCCGGAAGGTAAGCATCTGCATATAGTCAGGCTGGAGACCCTTCTGGATTACTTCGAGGAGCACACCGCTCGGTCGCACCAGTGGCGTCTCCTCCGTGCGCGGGGGGTCGGTCTTATGATCGACTCCTCGGTGTCACGCCTCAATCTGCTTTCGGATCAACAGCGGGGGGACACGGGCGAGCCTATTGAGCGCTACCTGCTTAAACAGTTCGCTCTGGACCTCGCCCACGGGACGATCGATCTCCACGAAAACGGTACGAAAACGGATCGATCAAACCTGTTTTGGTACGCTCGTGGCAAAGAAGCCGACAAACTGCTGGCGGCGGCATCTGCCTACATCGCATGGCTCGGTGAAAACACAGGTGCCAAGCGGTGGACGTTCGCCGCTTCCGTCGACGATGTGAGGCAAAATCCCGTCAATGCTTTCCGAATGGCGGCCGAGCTTGCTATACGCAGGAAAAAGAGCTTCCTCAGCTACCTCGAGGGCGAAGAGAGGGCACCTTCGCACAGGTTCGCCGCGATCACGGGCACTCATGACCACGACGCGAAACCAATCCATTCCTTTCCGGCCAAATATTTCTCGCCAATGCTGTTCGAGGCCTTTCGGACAGACGACGGCGAGGTCGACCATGCGGCACAGCTGATCGCGCATATCTTGCTAGCGGGTGGGCTTCGCTCGAGCGAGCCATTCCACTTCTACGTCTCAGACGTGCAGTTCATGGCGGATGAACCGGTGGTGTTCATGCATCATCCTGAGTTCGGAGAAATTCTCGATCGTAAACGGAGTACGGATCGGAAAGCTTTTCTGCTGAGGCGCTATAAAATGCTGCCGCGCACAAAGCAGTCGGGGGCAGGAAAAGCCGGTTGGAAATCCGTGCTGGGTGATGACGTAGGAACGCCCATCTTCTGGCTACCCATTCCCGGGCTACCTGAGCGCATCGCGGATTTACTACGCAATTACATCCTGCGGATACGGCCGGCGATCATGCGCGGCCGCGCACCACATCTCAAAGATCATCCATTTCTGTTCGTCAATCCGCGGGATTCGACCGATGCCGGTGGAGGACAAATCGGTGATCCCTACACGATGTCGGCATTCAAGGGCGCATGGAAACGCGCCATCGGGCGGTTGGCTCGCATTTACGATGATCCCGACCTCGCAGTCTTAAAAGCAAAGGGTACGACAGCGCATGGGCCGCGCCATCTGTACGGCCGTTTCCTGCGAACCCTCGAGCTCGAACCCGACATAATTCAACAGGCGATGCACCATCGCAGCATCTTCAGTCAGCTGATCTACACGCGGCTCAGCTCGAGCGAACTCAATCACCTCATCAAGAAAAGCGCCAAGCGCCCGGACGTGCCCAAAATGGCCGTCCAAATCATGAGCTCCGTTACAAACTTCCGAAATCACTACCAACAGAAAGGCTTTTGAAATGAAGCAGATACGCGGAACGAAGGTTTGGGTGAATCTCACGACCCGGCACATCAGTCGATCAGGAAACGTCACGTTGGATCGCACCATCATCGAGGCCTTGTCCATTCTGAAGGCCTACCCAACAAACAAGCCGCTGACCTCCGACATTCTCGAAAAGATAGACCTCGTGATCAATTCTGATGTCTGCCTTTCTCCATCGTTCTTCTATGAAAGAGACAAACGGCCGTCCAAGCTCGTTGTTCTGGAAATGGTCAAGCAAACCGAGTTGGGTGCCCAGATGTGGGAGGCGCTTCACGAAGCCGGTGCACTCACGTTTATCGAGCGGCTGACGACAAAACAGCGCCAGAGCGGTTATACCTCAGAGATCGCCCGTATTCTCGGAGTTTTCGCGCTTTGCACGATCGGCGAGGAGAACTTTGCTGACTTCCCGCTCCCGGCGATTCATGCGGTGGTTGACTTCTTCCGCAGTGATAACGGGAGACGTTGGCGCGGCGAGCTCTGGGGAGCCGGCGAAGTCGGATTTCAGTGCATGCGCGAGATTGTTCTCGCGCTTGCCAAAATCAGAAACGATCCAGCGCTCGCGGCAAAGTCTGGCCAAGAGAGGGAGTACGGTGATCTTCATCGCCATACTCGGCGCGGCTGGGCCGCTATTTGCAACAGCGACGATCCGCTCGATCGGGAACTCAGTCGCCGTTACGCCGACTACGACCAGCAGGCAACGGACAAGCCCCAAGCACGACAGCAGATGGTACTAGACCTGCGCGCCTACTTCGAAAACGTCGGCATCGACGGGCCTCTTTCCGAGGCTCTCCGGAAAAAGAATTGGAAGCCCTCCTTCGTCGATTTTCTCGTCGAAAGGACCGGGAGCGTGACGAAATATATAAAAGCGCATGCCGGCCGGGCGCAACGGTTTCTGGACTTCACCATTCGTCAGCTCGAAGAAGAACACCCAGGTGTGGTCTTCCATTCCCTCGTCACACAGCACGATATCGCTGTTCTGAAAAATGAAGTGGAAAGCGGTCCTCCGAAAAGGCGGACAACGGCGTCGAGACCCTTGCCGGGAAAACTGCACGCGATCGCAAAAGCAATTTTAGACGAAGGCGAGGCCGGATGGCCTGGCCAATCTGGGTTCTTCCATGAGTGGGTGGAAGTCAATGGCAAGCGCCAAAAGATATACTGCCCGGTGATTCCAACACTCCTCCGGACAGCGATGGACCTACCGTTGCGGATGGGGCAGCTGCGTCGACTGGACTCCGGCGAAGGCGACCTCGAAATGTTCAACGGTGACACCATGACCTGGGAGCCGAACACCAGTCCTCTGGCAGGCTACTGGAAGCGAGAAGAGGGGCGCGGTCGATGAAACCATGGGAACTTATGCAGCGCCGTTTGAACGCCCGCACTGCATCGATCACAGGGGTCTTGATCTCGAGGTTGGAAACTGATCCAGACAGCAATCCCGTCGAAAGTCCAAGCCTCGATAAACGGCTATGGCAGCTCCGTCTTTGGCAGGAAAAGCACAACCCGATTACCGAGCCCCTTGCTCCTCACCGGTACGTCGAGCACCCGGAGGAATATCCGCCGGACAAGCTGAAGAATCTGCCGTCGATATTTCCGCTGGCTCGCCTCTTTCCCACGCCAAGACAACCTGTGCCGGGTCGCATTGCGACAACGCGGGAGGTCGCGAAAGGCTGGATGATGCTTCTGGTGGAAGTCGAGCGTCGTTGGAACCTGGAAAACGAAGACGATCAGATCGTGCTCGTCGAGCGCGATGGATCGGGCAGACCGATCAGAACTCTCTACCCTTTGTCTCATCTATCGGCGGCACAACGGAATGTACTTCGGCATCAGGTGTTTGGACGGATGGAGGACGTACGATGAGAAAGACTGCTAGCCATGGGGATGGGGTCGGATATCAGGGTGTCACGGGGTTATTCGTGAACACCAATAACTCGGACGAACGTTACGATGCCCCCTGGGACAATCCCCTAATTCGCGGGCACCTCAGGGACCTTGAGCGGTGGGCGCGGCGGTATGCTGCCGAAAGCGAAGCGCCGTTTCCGAACAGTCATCGTGCTAGTGGCAGGAGAAGCTCGGACCAATGAGAACCAGAGGCTATGCATACAGGTTCGAAGACACGGTCCCGAACATCACGGGGTTCTATGTCAACACCAATAAGACTGGCGAACCTTACCAAATTCCGTGGGAACACGAGGAAACGCACAAACGCCTTTGGCACTTGCGACAGTGGCAGGTGCGCTACAACCCTATCAAAAAGGCCCTATCTCCGGAACAATACCTCGACAACCCCGACGAATATCCAGACGTCACCAAGAAACGGCTACCGAGAATTCTGCCGATAGCAAGGCTATTTCCGACGTCTCGGCGGCCGTGGGCAGGGCGCATTCCCACGTCTTCGGAGATCGACAAAGCCTGGCACAAGCTCATGGTTGAGGTTGAGCGCCGCTGGAACCTGGAGAACCCGGACAACCAGGTAATGATTGTTCGGTACCAGGAAAAGACGGGTCAACCTCAAGGGTCGATCTACAACATCCACGGAATGCGAGTGCGAGGTCTAACTGATCTTCGTCGCGGGGGAATGTCGTTAGACGTGCTCAGCAAATTCGTTGCGGGCCACGCGAGCCTGATGATGACCCTCTACTACCTCGAGTTTGAGCCTGCTTCTGTCAATGCAATGATCTCCAAAGCAGCTGTGGAAGCGAAGGCTACGGAAATCAATGACTTCGTTACCGATTTCAAGAAGCTGAGCTATGAGGATGCTCGTCGCCGTTCGGTATCGGTTCATCCTGACGCAATTGCCGCGGCCGTAGAATCGCCATCAAAGATCGAGTTCTGCAACGTCGACATCGGGATGTGCCCGTTCGATGGAGCCCGCTGCTATGATGGCGGACCTGTACTCCGTGCCGACAACCGATCCGGCGGCTCCTTCGGTGTCCACGGAGACGTTGGGTCGCGCAATTGCATCATGTGCCGTCATTTTGTCAGTGGTCCGCCGTGGATACCGCAACTTGAGCTGTACGGCGGCAAGCTGTGTGCGAAGCGCCAATACCTTGCACGGAAGGAGACTGAAATAAACGAACGAGCTGCCCTCCTCCGAGACCAGAGGGAAGCCGGGCTGAATACCCGCGCGGAGGAAATGACGGCTTCAGCCGCCTTGCAAGCCGATCTCATCGCAATCAAGGACGAGCAGGAAATGAACGAAACTGCAATCTTCAATGTCGAGATGCTACTCACTGCGAGCATTGAAATCATGGCGAGGACCGAGGAAGGTGACTCGGAAAGCGGAATTGCCTTGGTGGGCAACGATCGCCGGTCCGCCGTCCAATATGTAGAGGTACCGGAGTTCGTCCGGGCTTTGATGCTGGCGCGCGTTGCTGAGGTATATCCTGTGCTTGGCGACGACCGAATCATTGCAGAGCGGGACCGAATGATCGATCTCATCATGCATAATGCTGGAGAAGTCCCCCTCGGGTTGCGTGTGAATATCACGGACCGCCAGCGCAATCGCGCCAGGGATATGTTGTCTAAATGGATGCTCGGCCGCCTGAAGGCTCACGACATCGCGGCCTTGGGCGACGGTCGCCAGCGCCTTCAGGACCTTCGCGTCGCAGGGGAGGTCAAGGCTATGATAAGCCGTGCTCTGTCGGATTCGGTTCCCCTCGGAACAGGCCTCACGGATTCCTCGTTGAGAAGCCTCGAGCACAGCGAGGTGCGATAATGGCCTCGAGAAAAGGAGCGATTATTCAAATCGCGGAAAAGTCTTCTGAGCTGATAATAGAGGCATTGCCGCATGAACGGGCGGTGGCGAAAGCCAACTACCAGAAGATTGCTGCGGTCTGCAGAGCCTTGGTTAGCAGACAAAAAACACCTTACTTTCCGACGGCAATCCTGGTGGCGGAGGAAGGCGGAACTGCGGACGCAGAATTTCCGAGCGCGCGAACAATTCATAATGCCTACGCCGATATGATGCGCATATGGAAGCGCGCGTACCATG
The DNA here is from genome assembly GCF_002288505.1 of Sinorhizobium sp. CCBAU 05631. Classification (NCBI taxonomy): domain Bacteria; kingdom Pseudomonadati; phylum Pseudomonadota; class Alphaproteobacteria; order Hyphomicrobiales; family Rhizobiaceae; genus Sinorhizobium; species Sinorhizobium sp. CCBAU 05631. The sequence continues at coordinate 3,215,372 of NZ_CP023063.1, read as the reverse complement.
ACATTACCAACATCATGGCCAACGACGCGATATCACTAGATGAACTTCCTTCCGTCGATCTTAGCGACGCCGACGCCAACACGAAACACGTGTTTGACGAACTGTACCGGCATCTCAGAGAGGTCCATCAGCGAAACAACGCGCTGAAAAAACTAATCACGGACAGCGTCCCGGTTGATGCTGATCAGATTCCCGCCGCTTCGGGCCGTATCATCGACGCTCTGGAGTGGTGGCTAAATTGGGTGCGCTCGGGTTTGTTCACGCTGGATGAAGATGGCCTGAAGGTCAGCAGAAAATCGCCGATTGGAACGGTAATTATGGACGCTGAAATGTTGAACGACATGCAAACCCTCGTAGAGGATTTCAGAGCGGCAGATAGATTGCGTCGGAACCAAAAGCCAGACTAGCAAGGGGTGGCCCGGTTCACTCGTCAATTTGTGCGATGGTCCGGGCCGTTCAGCCACAGCATACGATCGATTTACAGGCCACGTAAATCTGCGTCCGCTTGGGACTCCGGTTTCAATCTTCAATCAGCCGCCTTTTCCTTTCTCCAGGCGACTAGAGTCGAACTCATGCAAGCAATCAAGAATGATAGCAATCCTGATAGCACGAAAGCCTGCCATCGAACGTCTGCTAAGCTATGATGGAGGCAGCTCGTGCCGATGGAACGAAGAGGGTTGAAACCCGAGAGCGGGATGTGGCGGATAATAAACCGCTGTTGGCTCCGCAGGTACCGACCCAGCGACGTGCGGAGATTTGGTGTCCACGAGAGGATTCGAACCTCCGACCCCAGGATTCATACCACTTCGGCTTTCGCCGCCGCTTCCGCGTTCGTGGTCTGGACTGTCCCTTCACCATAGGCGAGATGCCTTTAGGTGCTGCCCGTCCAGTCTCTACACACTTCCCCAGATTTCTCCAGGGCTTGGCTCGGGATTGGCATGCTGGAAGCCCAGCGAAGCGTTCCCCGACTTTGAGCAGTTAGATTGTATAAGTTTCCAAATACAACCCCCAATTGAGGAATCCTGTGCTCTATCCGACTGAGCTACGTGGACACAACATCCCTCCAATAGCGCAGGCGAACAGGCCGGGCAACCGCTCTTTTTCGGAAATCACTGTCGACAACTCATTCGAGTACGCGCTCATCAGCGCAATGGAAGGAGCCAAAATGAATCTGCCTCATGGATGCCTCTCAGTGTTCAGCGGTCATCTCGATGAAGACTCTGCCCGTTATCTAGCAACGACACATCCTTACTACTGACCATTTCCCGGGGGCGTACGGGCGTTACTACGGTTGGTTCTGCAAGTGCGAACCTTTCGATCTCGGACCCAGTTTGGCCCCCTTCACGGGAGCAGAAATCCTCGCGGTCTTCGAGTTCGCTAAAGCACGAAGGTGCGAGTGGGTGATGTTTCACGAGTCCGGGGACCGGCATCGTGGCCTCAAAATACATAGGAAACTACGGGGATGGCTTCGATCCTTTCCTCTACGGACTCTCGATGAAAAAGGAAGACTGGCGTCGAGAACGCCAAGAGTGGCTCAAGGCACTAGCTCGCGGCGACGATCCTGCGTTCTAGGCACTCGGGCGTTCGCGGGCACCGGAGCCTGTTCACCGCCAAGATGGAATTCGCCATGGGCGAGTAGGGAAATAACTCCGACCGGTAATGTTACCGGCCTCCGAAATCCCGCTGACACAGGGCTTGGAGTTGGATCGGTAAACATTCCTGCCCCTAAACGTGCTCTATCCTGCTGAGCTACGGGACCACTCGGCATAGACCCATACAAAAGCGAGACCTGTTCGCCAAGTGTTTTTGCGCCTCGGCCGGCGATTTGCCCCCGTGTGGAGGCCGATGCGCCGATGCGAAATCATGGGGCTAGCGTCATCGACGGGGTGGATGCTAAGCAGGGGCCGGCGGCGGCTGGAGGAGATGCCGCCCTTTCCCGCAGCTACATCCATCCTGGGACCTGATCCGCGCATGTTCATCGGAATCGATTGGGGCGGCACCAAAATGGAAGTCATCGCGCTTAGCCGCGATGGCGAGACGCGTGCCCGGCATCGCGTCGCAACCCCGACCAGCGGCTATGACGCGTGCATCCGTGCCGTGGTCGATCTCGTCGCTGCCGCCGAAGAGACGGCCGGCGAACGCGGGTCGATCGGCATCGGCATTCCCGGCAGTCCCAATCCGCGGACCGGGATCGTCCGCAACTCCAACGCCGTGCTCATCAACGGCAAGCCGCTCGGGCGCGACCTCGAGGCCGCGCTGGGACGCAAGGTGCGGCTTGCCAACGACGCCAATTGCCTGGCGGTCTCCGAGGCGGTCGACGGGGCCGGCAAGGAGGCGCATGTCGTCTTCGGCATCATCGTCGGCACCGGCCATGGCGGCGGGCTGGCGATCGGCAAGAAGGTGCATGCCGGCTATCAGGGCATCGCCGCGGAGATCGGCCATTATCCGCTGCCCTGGATGACCAGGGACGAATATCCCGGCCACAAATGCTGGTGCGGCAAGCTCGGCTGCCTCGACATGTATGCCTGCGGCACCGGGCTCGAACTCGATTATCGCCTGACGACCGGCACCGACCGCCGCGGCCGCGACATCATTGAGGCGAAGCGGTCCGGCGATCCGGTGGCGATCGGCGTCTACCAACGCTTCGTCGACCGGCTTGCCCGCAGCCTGGCGCTTCTGACCAATATCGTCGATCCGGACGTTTTCGTGCTCGGCGGCGGCATGTCGAATGTCGACGAGATCTACGGCGAAGTGCCTGGGTTGATCACCAAATACCTGTTCGGCGACAGTTTCGAGACGCCGATCCGCAAGGCGGTGCACGGCGACAGTTCCGGCGTGCGCGGCGCCGCCTGGCTGTGGAAGGAATAGGGCGTGCCGAGACTTGGCGGCGGCAGGCCAGAGGAGGCATCGCCCTCCAATTCGATCATGACAAGCGGAGGCATCATGAACATCGACAATGATCTGCGCCGGATTGCGCGCCAGGAACAGGAGTTGCAGTTCGAGGGCTTCGATCTCGAAACGGCCTGGACGCTCGGATCGACGCTCCGCCGCATGGCGGCCGAGCGCAAGCTCGGCGTCGTCATCGACATCACGCTGTTCTCCATGCAGGTCTTCTTTGCGGCGCTCGATGGCGCGACGCCGGACAATCCGAACTGGGTGCGGCGCAAACGCAATACGGTCTTCCGCCTGTTCAAGAGCAGCTACGCCACCGGCCTCAGCCTCCTAAAGCAGCAGACCAACCTGCAAGCCAAGCTCGGCCTGCCGGATGCCGAATATGCCGCGCATGGCGGCAGCTTCCCGATCGTCGTGAAGGGAACCGGCTGCGTCGGCGCCGTCACCGTGTCGGGCTTGCCGCAGCGCGACGACCACAATCTGGTCGTCGAGGCGCTCGCCGAGCTCCTCGGCGCGAATCACGACGAGCTGAAACTCGAAACCTGATGAGCGGACCGATGGACATTTCATTGCAGGCGACGGAGCTCGGCCGCTGGCTCGCCGAAGCCGCTTTGCCGCTCTGGCGCGATAAGGGGTTCGATGCGGCCGGCGGCGGCTTCGTCGAGACGATCGACATGGCCGGCGAGCCGACGCGGGCCGATCGCCGCTCTCGCGTCCAGCCCCGCCAGGTTTATTGCTTCGCGGAGGCGGGGCGGCGCGGCTGGCACGGCGACTGGCGCTTGGCCGCCGAAGGTGGGCTTTCTTATTTCGATCGGGTCTACCGGCAGCCGAGCGACTTCTATGGCGCGCTTGCCACTGCCGACGGGGAGATCGTCGATCCGTCCTTCGACCTCTACAACCAGGCCTTTGCCCTGCTTGCCTTCGCTTATCTCGCCGAGGTGATCCCGGAGCGGAAGGCCGAGATGGTGGGGCGCAGCAACGATCTGCGACAGAGGCTGGAGGCTCATTGCAAGCATCCGGTGGCCGGTTTCGAGGAGGATAATCCGCCACGCCTGCCGCTCGGCTCCAACCCGCATATGCACCTCTTCGAGGCCTGCCTCGCCAGCGAAGCGGTGGACGGATTCGATCGGGTCGCCTGGGCCAATCTCGCCGACGAGATCGCCCATCTGGCGATGGATTGCTTCATCGACGCCGAGACCGGTGTGCTGCGCGAGTTCTTCGAGCACGACTGGACACCCTTTCCGGGCGAAAAGGGTCGCATCGTCGAACCCGGCCACCAGTTCGAATGGGCTTGGCTGCTCCTGCGCTGGGCGGAACGGCGCGGCAATGCGGAAGCGATCGTCAAGGCGCGCCGGCTTTTCGAGATCGGCGAAGCGCACGGCATTTGCCCGAAGCGCGACGTGGCGGTCATGACCCTCTTCGACGACCTGTCGGTTGCCGATCCGGTGGCACGGCTCTGGCCACAGACGGAATGGCTGAAGGCGGCGATCCGCTTTGCCGCGCTCGGGGACGGCAGCGAACGGCAACGCTACCTCGCCTCAGCCTCGCGCGCGGCCGCGGCGCTGCAGCGCTTCCTGGAAACGCCGATCCGCGGTCTCTGGCGCGACAAGCAGAAGGCGGACGGCGGCTTCGTCGACGAGCCCGCGCCGGCCAGCAGCTTCTACCATATCCTCTGCGCGATCTATGAAGTGGAGGATTGCCTGAAGCGGATGTGAAGCATCGATTCCGGTTTTGCCTTTGATGGCCCGCCCCGCCCGCGGCGGGCTTTTTGTTGCGCCCCTGTTTGCCTCTGGCCAAAATTGTGATCGGATCGTATGTTGACATAAAGATATCTTTATGTGACTTAATCCACAAAGCTTTTGTCGTTTTCAGAACGGGAGACTTCCCATGTCCGCCGCGTCCCTCTTCGGAGATCTCTCGCCCAAGCCCGACGGCTCGGAAGTCTTCCGGGCCCTCAATCGGGCGGCAAGCGAACGCATCCTGATCATGGATGGGGCGATGGGGACCGAGATCCAGCAGCTCGGTTTCATCGAGGATCATTTTCGCGGCGAGCGCTTCGGCGGCTGCGCCTGCCACCAGCAGGGCAACAATGATCTGCTGACGCTGACGCAGCCGAAGGCGATTGAGGAGATCCATTACCGCTACGCTCTTGCCGGCGCCGACATCCTCGAAACCAACACCTTCTCCTCGACACGGATCGCCCAGGGCGATTACGGTATGGAGGACATGGTCTACGAGCTCAACCGCGACGGCGCGCGGCTCGCGCGCCGAGCGGCGAAGCGCGCCGAGGCGGAGGACGGACGGCGGCGCTTCGTCGCCGGTGCGCTCGGGCCGACCAACCGCACCACCTCGATCTCGCCCGACGTCAACAATCCCGGCTATCGTGCCGTCAGCTTCGACGATCTGACGCTTGCCTATGCCGAACAGGTCCGCGGCCTCATGGATGGCGGTGCCGATATCATCCTGATCGAGACGATCTTCGACACGCTGAACGCCAAGGCAGCGATCTTCGCGACGCAGGAAGTGTTTGCCGAGAAGGGGATCCACCTGCCGGTGATGATCTCCGGCACAATCACCGATCTCTCCGGCCGGACGCTATCCGGCCAGACGCCGACCGCGTTCTGGTATTCGGTGCGCCATGCGGCGCCCTTCACCATCGGCCTCAATTGCGCGCTTGGCGCCAGTGCGATGCGCGCCCATATCGACGAGCTTTCGACCGTCGCCGACACGCTCGTTTGCGCCTACCCGAATGCCGGCCTGCCGAACGAATTCGGCCGCTACGACGAGAGTCCCGAGGCGATGGCGGCGCAGATCGAGGAATTTGCCCGCGACGGCCTCGTCAACATTGTCGGCGGCTGCTGCGGCTCGACGCCGGCCCATATCCATGCCATCGCCGAGGCGGTCAAAAAATATCCGCCGCGCCAGGTGCCGGAGATCGAATGCCGCATGCGGCTCTCCGGCCTCGAACCCTTCACGCTCACAGACGAGATTCCCTTCGTCAATGTCGGCGAACGCACCAATGTCACCGGCTCGGCGAAGTTCCGTAAGCTGATCACCGCCGGCGACTATGCCGCCGCACTGGACGTAGCGCGCGACCAGGTGGCCAACGGCGCGCAGATCATCGACATCAACATGGACGAGGGACTGATCGATTCGACCCGCGCCATGGTCGAGTTCCTGAACCTCGTGGCTTCCGAGCCGGATATCGCCCGGGTGCCGGTGATGATCGATTCCTCCAAATGGGAGGTGATCGAGGCTGGCCTCAAATGCGTCCAGGGCAAGGCGCTGGTGAACTCGATCTCGCTGAAAGAAGGCGAGGAGGCGTTTCTGCATCATGCGCGGCTGGTGCGCGCCTATGGCGCCGCGGTCGTCGTCATGGCCTTCGACGAGAAAGGCCAGGCCGACAGCAAGGTGCGAAAGGTCGAGATCTGCCGGCGCGCCTATCGGCTGCTGACCGAAGAGGCGGGCTTTCCGCCGGAGGACATCATCTTCGACCCGAACATTTTCGCGGTCGCTACCGGCATCGAGGAACACAACAATTACGGCGTCGACTTCATCGAGGCGACGCGGGAGATCATCGCGACGCTGCCGCATGTGCATGTCTCGGGCGGCGTGTCGAACCTGTCCTTCTCCTTCCGCGGCAACGAGCCGTTGCGCGAGGCGATGCACGCGGTATTCCTCTACCATGCGATCCAGGCCGGCATGGACATGGGCATCGTCAATGCCGGCCAGCTCGCCGTCTACGATGCGATCGATGCGGAGCTTCGCGAGGCCTGCGAGGACGTCGTGCTCAACCGTCGCGCCGATGCGACCGAGCGCCTCCTGGAAATCGCCGAGCGCTATCGCGGGCAGGGCGGTGCACAGGGCAAGGAGAAGGATCTCACCTGGCGCGAGTGGCCGGTCGCCAAGCGGCTCGAACATGCGCTCGTCAACGGCATCACCGAATTCATCGAGGCCGACACGGAAGAGGCGCGGCTTGCCGCCGAGCGTCCGCTGCACGTCATTGAGGGTCCGCTGATGGCCGGAATGAACGTGGTCGGCGACCTCTTCGGCGCGGGCAAGATGTTCCTGCCGCAGGTGGTCAAGTCGGCGCGCGTGATGAAGCAGGCGGTGGCCGTGCTGCTGCCTTACATGGAGGCTGAGAAGCTTGCCAATGGCGGCGGGGGAACGCGCGAGAGCGCCGGCAAGATCCTGATGGCGACCGTCAAGGGCGACGTGCACGATATCGGCAAGAACATCGTCGGCGTCGTGCTTGCCTGCAACAATTACGAGATCATCGACCTCGGCGTCATGGTGCCCTCGGCAAAAATCCTCGAAGTGGCAAGGCAGGAGAAGGTCGACGCGATCGGGCTTTCCGGGCTCATCACCCCGTCGCTCGACGAGATGGTGCATGTCGCCTCCGAACTGGAGCGCGAAGGCTTTGACATTCCGCTCTTGATCGGCGGCGCGACGACCAGCCGCGTGCACACGGCGGTCAAGATCAATCCGCGCTACAGCCTCGGCCAGACCTTCTATGTCACCGATGCCAGCCGCGCCGTCGGCGTCGTATCGAGCCTGCTTTCGCCGGAGGCAAGCGACGCCTACAAGCAGACGATCCGCGCCGAGTATCTGAAGGTCGCCGACACCCATGCGCGCAACGAGGCGGAAAAACGCCGCCTGCCGCTGTCGCAGGCTCGCGCCAATGCTCAGAAGCTCGACTGGAATGCGCATCAGCCGAAGACGCCCGCCTTCCTCGGCACGCGCGTCTTCGAGAGCTGGGACCTGGCGGAGCTTGCCCGCTATATCGACTGGACGCCTTTCTTCCAGACCTGGGAGCTGAAGGGCGTCTATCCGCGCATTCTCGACGACGAGCACCAGGGGCCGGCGGCGCGGCAGCTCTTTGCCGACGCGCAGGCGATGCTCGAGAAGATCATTGCGGAAAAATGGTTCAGGCCGAAGGCGGTGGTGGGCTTCTGGCCGGCAGGCAGCGCCGGCGACGACATCCGCCTCTTCACCGACGAGACGCGCAAGCGGGAGCTTGCCACTTTCTTCACGCTCCGGCAGCAATTGACGAAGCGCGATGGGAGACCGAACGTTGCCCTCGCCGATTTCGTCGCTCCGGTCGACAGCGGCAGGCACGACTATCTCGGCGGTTTCGTGGTGACCGCCGGCATCGAGGAAGTGGCGATCGCCGAGCGCTTCGAGCGCGCCAATGACGATTATTCCTCGATCCTGGTCAAGGCGCTGGCCGACCGCTTCGCCGAGGCCTTTGCCGAGCGCATGCACGAATATGTCCGCAAGGAGCTCTGGGGTTACGCTCCGGACGAATCCTTCGCGCCGCAGGAACTGATCGGCGAGCCCTATCAGGGCATTCGCCCGGCGCCCGGCTATCCGGCACAGCCGGACCATACCGAGAAGGAGACGCTCTTCCGTCTGCTCGACGCCGAGGCGGCAATCGGCGTCAGCCTGACGGAAAGCTACGCGATGTGGCCGGGTTCGTCCGTTTCCGGTCTCTATATCGGCCATCCGGACGCCTATTATTTCGGCGTCGCCAAGATCGAGCGCGATCAGGTCGAGGATTACGCGACACGCAAGCGCATGAATGTGCGCGAGGTCGAGCGCTGGCTATCACCGATCCTCAACTATGTGCCGATGCCGGAGGCCGAGGCCGCCGAGTAGGCGGCTACCCGTTTACCGCGAGGATCATCCCAGCCGCCTTCTCGGCGATCATGATGGTCGGCGAATTGGTATTGCCGGAGGTGATGGTCGGCATGATCGAGGCGTCGGCGATGCGCAGGCCTTCAACGCCGCGCAGGCGCAGTTCAGGATCGACGACGCTCTCCGGATCAGCCCCCATGCGGCAGGTTCCGACCGGGTGGAAGATCGTCGTGCCGATATCGCCGGCGGCTTGCTTTAGCTCATCATCGGTCTCGTAGCTCGGTCCGGGCTTGAATTCGACCGGCCGGTAGCGGGCGAAGGAAGGCTGCGAAACGATGCGGCGGGTGAGGCGGATCGCCTTCACGGCGACGTCCCGGTCGGTTTCGGCCGTTAAATAGCGTGGGCGGATGTCGGGCGCGGCGGCAAAATCCGGCCCCTTCAGGTGCACCGAGCCGCGGCTTTCCGGCCTCAGGTTGCAGACGCTGGCGGTGATCGCCGGGAAGGGGTGCACCGGCTCGCCGAATTTTTCGAGCGTCACCGGCTGGACATGATACTGCAGGTCCGGCGTCTCCTTCTCGGGGCCCGAGCGCGTGAAGATGCCGAGCTGGCTCGGCGCCATGGCCATCGGCCCGGAACGGCGGACGAGATATTCGAGGCCGATCGCCGCCTTGCCGAGGACCGAGCTCGCCTTCTCGTTCAGAGTCGGAACGCCGGTGACCCTGTAGGCAAGACGCAGTTGCAGATGATCCTGCAGGTTCTCGCCGACGCCGTGCAACGCGTGATGCACTTCGATCCCGTTGGCGCGGAGGATTTTCGGATTGCCGATGCCGGAAAGCTCGAGAATATGCGGCGAGCCGATCGCACCGGCGCAAAGCACCGTCTCGCGGCGAGCGTGCGCGCGCTTGGTCGTGCCGTCGTGCTGGAACTCGACGCCGGCGACACGCCCCGCTTCGAGGATCAGCTTGCGGACATGCGCCTTGGTCAGGATCGTCAGATTGCGCCGGTGCCTGGCAGGTTTCAAAAACGCTTTGGCGGTGTTCCAGCGGATGCCGGAGCGCTGGTTGACGTCGAAATAGCCGGAGCCTTCGTTGCTGCCGCGGTTGAAATCGTCTGTTTCGGGAATACCCGCCTCGGCTGCTGCCTTCTGGAAGGCGTCGAGTACCGCCCAGCGAACGCGGGCCTTTTCGACCCGCCATTCGCCGCCGGCGCCATGCATGTCGTCGGCGCCGCGATAGTGATCCTCGGATTTCCTGAAGAACGGCAGCACCTCGTCCCAGCTCCAGCCGGCGCAGCCAAGCTGACGCCAGAGGTCGTAGTCGCGCGCCTGGCCGCGCATGTAGATCATGCCGTTGATCGAAGAGCAGCCGCCGAGCACCTTGCCGCGCGGATAGAAAAGCGACCGGCCGTTGAGGCCATCCTCAGCGGCCGTGGTGAAACACCAGTCGGTGCGCGGATTGTTGATGCAATAGAGGTAGCCGACAGGAATGTGGATCCAGTGATAATTGTCGCTGCCGCCCGCTTCGAGCAGCATCACGCGATGCGCCGGATTTTCCGACAGGCGGTTGGCGAGGACGCAGCCGGCGCTCCCCGCTCCGACGACGATGTAGTCGAACGTTTCCATGGGCTTTCTCTTGTCGGGCCGCGCGTCAGTGCTTGTGCCGGTGCTCGAAGCCGAGCCGGCGGCCCAGGCGGGAATTATAGAACTCGCCGACGATGCCGCGGCGGAAAACGAGCACGCAGACCATGAAGACGACGCCGGTGATGATCGTCACCGGAAATTCCGAGGTCGCCAGATAGTTCTGCAGCGTAACCACCAGTGCGGCGCCGAAAAGCGGTCCGATCAGCGTTCCGATGCCGCCGAGCAAGGTCATCAGAATGACCTCGCCAGACATCTGCCAGCCGACATCGGTCAGCGTCGCGAACTGGAAGACCAGCGCCTTCAGGCCGCCGGCGAGACCGGTCAGTGCAGCCGACATGACGAAGGCGGCGAGCTTGTAGTTCCGCACCGAATAGCCGAGCGAGATGGCCCGCGTCTCGTTTTCGCGGATCGATTTCAGGATCATGCCGAAGGGCGAATTGATGATCCGCCAGATGATGGCGATGCCGATGACGAAGACGGCGAGTACGAAATAGTACATGTTCGAGGACTGCGAGAGGTCGACGAAGCCGAACAGATGGCCGCGCGGCACCGACTGGATACCGTCCTCGCCATGGGTGAACTCGGCCTGCAGGCAGAAGAAATAGAACATCTGCGCCAGCGCCAGCGTGATCATCGCGAAATAGATGCCCTGGCGGCGAATGGCGAAGAAACCGATGACCACGCCGAGAAGGGCGGCGCCGACAACGCCGACGAGGATGCCGAGTTCGGGCGGCACGCCCCATTCCTTGACCGCATGCGCGGTGAAATAGGCCGCACCGCCGAAGAAGGCAGCATGGCCGAAGGAGAGCAGCCCCGTATAGCCGAGCAGCAGATTGAAGGCGCAGGCGAAGAGCGCGAAACACAGGATCTTCATCAGGAAGACGGGGTAGAAGAACAGCGGCGCGAGCAGGAGAAGCGCGAGGCCGAGCCCGAGAAACACCGTCTGGGCGACGATGGGGGTGCGTTCCTTCTGCTTCTGAAGTTCGAGTGTCAGCGTCATGTCAAGCATCCCGGCCGAAGAGGCCCGCGGGTCTCAGGAGTAGAACGATGGCCATGATCACGAAGATCACGATATTGGAGGCCTCCGGATAGAACACCTTGGTCAGCCCCTCGGCGACGCCGAGCAGGTAGCCGGTGACGATCGCCCCCATGATCGAGCCCATGCCGCCGACGACCACCACCGCGAAGACGACGATGATGATGTTCGAGCCCATCAGCGGCGACACCTGATAGATCGGCGCGGCGAGCACGCCGGCGAGAGCGGCGAGCGCCGCGCCGAGGCCATAGGTCAGCGTCAGCAGGAAGGGCACGTTGATCCCGAAGGATTGCACCAGCACCGGATTTTCCGTCGCCGCCCGCAGATACGAGCCGAGCTTCGTCTTCTCGATGACGAGCCAGGTGCCGATGCAGACGACGAGCGAGAAAACGATCGCCCAGCCGCGATAGACGGGCAGGAACATGAAACCGAGATTGGCGCCGCCGGTCAAAAGCGGCGGTGTCGCATAGGGCTGACCGGAGGCGCCGTAGAGATAGCGGAACGTGCCTTCGACCGTCAGCGCCAGGCCGAAGGTGAAGAGCAGGCCGTAGAGGGGATCAAGCGAATAGAGCCTTCTTAGCATGGTGCGTTCGATGGCGGCGCCGAGGAGACCGACGAGAAGCGGTGCGAGGATCAGCGCCGGCCAATAGCCGATGCCGAAATGCGCGAGCAGCAGCCAGGCGACGAAGGCCCCGAGCATGTATTGGGCGCCGTGGGCGAAGTTGATGACGCGCAGCAGGCCGAAGATGATGGCGAGGCCGAGACTCAGAAGCGCATAGAAGGAGCCGTTGATGAGGCCGATCAGCAGCTGACCGAGAAACGCCTGAAGCGGGATACCGAAGATCATCGTCATCACTTACACCCCGAGGATGTCGTGCAGCATGTCCATGCGCGCGGAAAGCTCCGAGATCGGAAACTCGCCCGCCACCTTGCCGTGGTCCATTAGATAGAAACGGTCGGCGACCTTGCTGGCGAAACGGAAATTCTGCTCGACGAGGAGAACCGTCATGCCGCGCTCCTTGAGTTTCTTCAGCACCTCGCCGATGCGCTGGACGATGACCGGGGCGAGGCCTTCGGTCGGCTCGTCGAGCAGCATCATCCTGACCCCGGTGCGCAAAATCCGGGCGATCGCCAGCATCTGCTGCTCGCCGCCGGAAAGTTTTGTGCCCTGGCTGTTGCGGCGTTCGTGGAGATTGGGAAAGAGCTCGAAGATCTCGTCGATCGTCATGCCGCCTTCGGCGACGGCCGGCGGCAGCAAGAGGTTCTCGTAGACGGAGAGGGTCGAGAAGATGCCGCGCTCCTCGGGAACGAAGCCGATGCCGCGGTGGGCGACGCGATGGAGCGGCACGCGGATCAGGTCCTCGCCGGCAAAGGTAATCTCGCCCTTGCGCTCGCGCACGATGCCCATGATGGCGCGCAGCGTCGTTGTCTTGCCGACGCCGTTGCGGCCGAGCAGCGTCACCATCTCGCCCTCGCCGACGGTCATGTCGACGCCGTGGAGGATGTGGCTCTCGCCGTACCAGGCGTTGAGGCCGGAGACCTTGAGAAGCGGTTTCATCTCAGGCCTCCTCCGTGCCCATATAGGCGGTGCGCACTCGCGGGTCCTCCGACACCGTCGCATAATCGCCTTCTGCAAGAATCTCGCCGCGCTGCAGCACGGTGACGTGGTGGCAGAGCGTGGCGACGACGGAGAGATTGTGCTCGACCATCAGCACGGCGCGCTCGCGCGCCACCTCGCGGATGATTTCGGCCACCATGCCGACATCCTCGTGGCCCATGCCGGCCATCGGCTCGTCGAGCAGCAGGACCTTCGGGTCGAGCGCCAGCGTCGTGGCGATCTCGAGGACGCGCTTGCGGCCATAGGAAAGATCGGCGGCCACCGCATTGCGCTCCTTTTCGAGCCCAACGCCGCGGATCAATTGATCGGCCTTGCCGTTCAGCGTGTCGAGCGCCGAAAGCGGTTTCCAGAACTGGGTCGCCAGCCGGTTCGGCCGCTGCAGGGCGACGCGGACATTGTCGAGGACCGTCAGGTGCGGAAACACAGCCGAGATCTGGAACGACCGCACCAGGCCCATGCGGGCGACCTTGTCCGGCGCGGTGTTGGTGATGTCCTCGCCGAGCAGCGTGATGGTGCCGTCGGTCGGCTGCAGGAACTTTGTCAGCAGGTTGAAGACGGTGGTCTTGCCGGCCCCGTTCGGGCCGATCAGCGCATGCACGCGGGCATGATGGACGTCAAGGTCGACGTCCTTGACGGCGGTGAAGCCGCCGAAGTCGCGGCGGAGACCGCGGGCGGACAGAACCACCCGCGGCCTTCCATTCTCAAGAGGCGCGGCGACGCTCATCGCTCGGCGCCGGTCAGGATTTCACGAGGTCGCAGCCGCTCTGGGCCGGATCGATGAAGGCCTCCTTGCCGGGGATGGTCGCCAGAACCTTGAAGTAGTCCCAGGGCTCCTTGCTCTCGTCCGGCTTCTTGACCTCGAGCAGGTACATGTCGTGGATCATCCGACCGTTCGGCGCCACGGTGCCGTTCTGTGCGAAGACGTCGTTCACCGGCATTGCATGCAGTTCCTTGGCGACCGCGTCGGCATCGTCGCTGCCGGCCTTTTCGATCGCCTTCAGATATTGCGTCACGGCGGAATAGGTGCCGGCATGGACCATATTCGGCATCTTGCCGGTGCGCTCCATGAAGCGCTTGCCGAACTTGGCGCTTTCGGCGTCGCGGTTCCAATAGAAGCCCTCCGTGAGCGTCAACCCTTGCGCCGCCTCGAGCCCGAGGCCGTGGACCTCGGCAAGCGTGAAGAGCAGCGCCGCCAGGCGCTGACCGCCCTGGACGATGCCGAACTCGGCCGCCTGCTTGATAGCGTTCGAGGTGTCGAGACCGGCATTGGCAAGCCCGATCACCTTGGCACCGGAGGATTGCGCCTGCAGCAGGAAGGACGAGAAGTCGGTGGTGGCCAGCGGATGGCGCACCGCTCCGACGACCTTGCCGCCGTTTTCCTTGACGTAGTTGCCGGTGTTTTCCTCGAGCGAATAACCGAAGGCGTAGTCGGCGGTCAGGAAGAACCAGCTATCGCCGCCCTGCTTGACGAGTGCGCCGCCCGTGCCGACGGCCAGCGAGTGGGTGTCATAGGCCCAGTGGAAGCCATAGGGACTACATTGCTTGCCGGTAAGCTCCGTCGTCGCCGCGCCAGTGACGATGTCGATCTTCTGCTTCTCCTTCGAGATCGCCTGTACCGCGAGCGCCACCGATGAGGTGGTGAGTTCCATGATGCTGTCGACCTGCTCGGTGTCATACCATTGCCGGGCAATGTTGGAGGCGATATCGGGCTTGTTCTGGTGGTCGGCGGTCACGACTTCGACAGGGACGCCCAGCACCTTGCCGCCGTAATCCTCGACCGCCATCAGCGCCGCCTCATAAGAAGATTTGCCACCGAAATCGGCATAGACGCCGGACTGGTCGTTCAGAATGCCGATCTTGACCTTGCCGTCGGACGCGTCGGCAAGAGCGGCGGTGCTGCTGGCGAGCAGCATTGCAAGCGTGGCGATCACTTTCTTGTTCATCTGTCCTCCTCCCGAGGATGTCCAGGGTGATGCTGGCCGTCATGCGCAAACACATAGGGCCCGGCGGTGACCTTTCGAGGCCCCGACCGTTTCTCGTATCGCTCTGTTCAAATTTGGCCAGACATGCTCCTCAACAGCTGGCCTCGAAGTTTAACATCCAGAAAATTCTACTTGGAAGCAAGCGGGTCAAACCGTAAATTGCAAACAGCATCTGTTCATTTTTGAACAGAAGGGAGGCGGAATGAATCCGAATTTCACCTGGGACGACCTGCAGTTCTTCCTGGCGGTGGCGCGCACCGGCCAGCTTTCGACCGCGGCGCGGCGTTTGAGAACCAGCCATGCGACGGTCTCGCGCCGTATCGACCGGCTGGAATTTGCCCTCAAGGTCAAGCTCTTTGAACGCAATCCGCGTGGCTACGTGCTGACCGGCATGGGCCAGCGCTTCGTCGAGACGGCCGAACGGATCGAGCGGGAAACGGAGCAGCTGCAGCTCGACATCAGCGACGGCATGACCGCCCAGCGCGGCGTCGTGCGGCTGAGCACGCTCGAGGGCTTCGGCAATTTCTTCCTTTCCGACCGGCTTGCCGACTTCGCCGGCCGCTATCCG
>NZ_CP023063.1:2857500-3195000 GCF_002288505.1 Sinorhizobium sp. CCBAU 05631 | reverse complement strand
TTAATATTCGTGGGCCTGGTGGTAGTGACGGATCGCTTAACTTGTCTGGACTTATTGGATTGTCCAGGCTTGGACGCGGTCCCGGGAAATAGCTCCACCGTATAGACCGTACCCGAAACCGACACAGGTGGTCAGGTAGAGTATACCAAGGCGCTTGAGAGAACTGCGTTGAAGGAACTCGGCAAATTGCACGCGTAACTTCGGAAGAAGCGTGACCCCATTATGGGCAACCATGATGGGGTGGCACAGACCAGGGGGTAGCGACTGTTTATCAAAAACACAGGGCTCTGCGAAGTCGCAAGACGACGTATAGGGTCTGACGCCTGCCCGGTGCTGGAAGGTTAAGAGGAGGGGTGCAAGCTCTGAATCGAAGCCCCAGTAAACGGCGGCCGTAACTATAACGGTCCTAAGGTAGCGAAATTCCTTGTCGGGTAAGTTCCGACCTGCACGAATGGCGTAACGACTTCCCCGCTGTCTCCAACGCAGACTCAGTGAAATTGAATTCCCCGTGAAGATGCGGGGTTCCTGCGGTCAGACGGAAAGACCCCGTGCACCTTTACTATAGCTTTACACTGGCATTCGTGTCGGCATGTGTAGGATAGGTGGTAGGCTTTGAAGCAGGGACGCCAGTTCCTGTGGAGCCATCCTTGAAATACCACCCTTATCGTCATGGATGTCTAACCGCGGTCCGTCATCCGGATCCGGGACAGTGTATGGTGGGTAGTTTGACTGGGGCGGTCGCCTCCGAAAGAGTAACGGAGGCGCGCGATGGTGGGCTCAGAGCGGTCGGAAATCGCTCGTCGAGTGCAATGGCATAAGCCCGCCTGACTGCGAGACTGACAAGTCGAGCAGAGACGAAAGTCGGTCATAGTGATCCGGTGGTCCCGCGTGGAAGGGCCATCGCTCAACGGATAAAAGGTACGCCGGGGATAACAGGCTGATGACCCCCAAGAGTCCATATCGACGGGGTTGTTTGGCACCTCGATGTCGGCTCATCGCATCCTGGGGCTGGAGCAGGTCCCAAGGGTTTGGCTGTTCGCCAATTAAAGCGGTACGTGAGCTGGGTTCAGAACGTCGTGAGACAGTTCGGTCCCTATCTGCCGTGGGTGTAGGAATATTGACAGGATCTGTCCCTAGTACGAGAGGACCGGGATGGACATATCTCTGGTGGACCTGTTGTCCTGCCAAGGGCATAGCAGGGTAGCTATATATGGAAGGGATAACCGCTGAAGGCATCTAAGCGGGAAACCCACCTGAAAACGAGTATTCCCTCGAGAACCGTGGAAGACGACCACGTTGATAGGCCGGGTGTGGAAGTGCGGCAACGCATGAAGCTTACCGGTACTAATCGTTCGATCGGCTTGATCGTTCTTGTTGCCTATGCTCATCAAACGAAGTTTGATGATGCTATCTTCTGTCCTCACGCTGTCGCGATCGGAAGATCGCTTCGCTGCGGACGGCGCGCGCCACAAGGCGCGACGCGCTCTGCGCTTGCGGCATTCGGCCGGGGCGGCAGACAAAAGACGTGTTCAAAAAAAGAGGCGAAAGCCTCACCAGCTTCTCACAATTGCTCCCTCCGGGAGCAAAACTTGCGCTTTGCCGACCTGGTGGTTCTGGCGGGGTGGCTGCACCCGTTCCCATTCCGAACACGGCCGTGAAACGCCCCAGCGCCGATGGTACTTCGTCTTAAGACGCGGGAGAGTAGGTCGCTGCCAGGTCTGCAAAGCGCAAGTCAAAAACATCTTCTCGCACACACCCGGCCCCTCCCAAGACCGGGCCAACACAACTCGGAATTCGACGACTTGACGCGGGGTGGAGCAGCCCGGTAGCTCGTCAGGCTCATAACCTGAAGGCCGCAGGTTCAAATCCTGCCCCCGCAACCAAACAGTCCTCAAAACGGCCCGCCAAGCGCGGGCCTTTTTGCGTTCGCCTCCCCGCGCAACCCCCGCTGAAGCCGGCACAAGCCCCGCCGACGCGCGGATTTCTACCTCTCGCAGCAGGCAGGGGAGGCAGGCGGCGCCGTGTCGCCGTCACGAGCTGCAGGTCTTCTGACCTGCCACGGGTAATTTCCTCCAGTTTGGATTAGAGTCCGGCCTATTGAAGGACGGACGCATGAAGAAGCAGAGATTTACGGAAGAGCAGATTATTGCGGTACTGAAGGAGCAGGAGGCTGGCGCGAAGGTGGCGGACCTCTGCCGCAAGCATGGGATTTCGGATGCGACATTTTACAATTGGAAAGCCAAATACGGGGGCATGGAGGTTTCCGAGGCGAAGCGCCTGAAGGCGCTCGAAGAGGAGAACGCCAAGCTGAAGAAGCTGCTCGCCGAGCAGATGCTGGATGCCGCCGCACTCCGCGAGCTTCTTGCAAAAAAATGGTAAGGCCCGCCGCCAAGCGTGAAGCCGTCGCGCATCTGAAGGCCGTCATGGGCCTCTCGGAGCGGCGGGCCTGCCAGATCATCTCCGCTGACCGGAAGATGGTGCGCTATCGGTCACGCCGACCGTCAGAGGCCGAACTGCGGAAGAAGCTTCGCGACCTCGCCAACGAGCGACGGCGTTTCGGCTACCGGCGACTGTTCGTCCTGCTCAGGCGGGAGGGAGAGCCGTCCGGCGTCAACCGCATCTATCGGCTGTATCGCGAGGAAGGGCTTACGGTTCGCAAGCGGAAAGCCAGGCGGCGTGCCGTCGGCACGCGTGCGCCGATACTGGTCGAAGCGAAGGCCAATGCCCGCTGGTCGCTGGATTTCGTCCATGATCAGTTCGCCTGCGGAAGAAGATTTCGCGTGCTCAACATCGTCGATGACGTGACGCGCGAATGCCTGGCAGCGATCCCCGACACCTCGATCTCCGGCCGTCGTGTTGCTCGCGAATTGACGGCGCTCCTCGAGCGGCGCGGCAAGCCCGGCATGATTGTCTCCGACCATGGCACGGAATTCACGTCGAACGCGATCCTCGCCTGGTCAAAGGAGCACAAGGTCGAGTGGCATTACATCGCACCGGGAAAGCCGATGCAGAACGGCTATATCGAGTCCTTCAACGGGCGGATGCGCGACGAGCTGCTGAACGAAAGCCTGTTTTTCGGTCTCGATCATGCCCGCAGCGCCATCGCCGAATGGGCAGACGATTATAACCATTCCCGGCCGCACTCATCGCTCGGATATCAGACCCCGGCAAGCTATGCCGGAACCATCGCCGCAACCGGCTCCAACGCTGCGCAAGATGAAGGCTACGCGCTTCCGCCGGTTGCTCCCACCGCGCCAAGTGGCGTAATGAAAACCGCCGAGGCTCTAATCGCCGCTGGATGAAAGTTCAGTGGCAGGTCACTTCCAGGATTGAAACGCTTTCCGCAGCAAGTGCCGAAGCCTTCCCACTTGTAGGCAAGGGCGATGCTCCGGCTCGAAATGGTCAGTCCGGCTCTGGCGCGCCGGCGATCTCCGGATCCCAGGTGAACAGTTCCTTCGCTCTTGCGACGCCGCGAAGCGCGAAGCGGCCGAGCGAAACGGCGTTGGCGCGATGGGCGGCCGGAGAGGCCTCGATGAACTCCGAAGACATGATGAGGTGCCGTTCCACCGAGCGACACATCGAAACAATGCGGCTCACCTCGTTGACGGCCGGGCCGACCACGGTGAAGTCAAGCCTGTTCCGGCTGCCGATGTTTCCGTAGAAGACCTCGCCGATATGCAGGCCGAGATACACGTCGGTGGTCGGCTTTCCTTCCCCGAGCCGTTGCTCGTTCAGCTCGGCGAGCATCACGCGCAGTTGCCGCTCGGCGGCGATCGCCGCATTGCAGGCATCGGCCGGCTGGCGGCCGTTGAAAATCGCGAGGACGCCGTCGCCGATCAGTTTCAGTACGCTGCCACCATGCTCCTCGATTGCCGTGATCACCGTACCGGAATAGTCGTTGAGGAAGGGAATGACCTCCTCCGGCGCAATGCTCTCGGCGATGCGCGTGTAGTTGCGCAGGTCCGAGAACCACATGACCGCCTCGATGCGCTCGGCCGCCCCCCGTTCGATGCTGCCCTCGACCACGCGCCGCCCGGCGTCCTGGCCGAGATAGACGTCTGCGAGCGTGCCGATGATGCGGACGCAGGAGGCCGCCTTCACGGCGAGCGCAAGCGTCGGCACCAGCGTCCGGAGCACGTCAAGGTCCTCGTCGCTGAAGCCTGCACGTCTCTTCGTCGCCCAGTGGGAGTAAAAGCAATCCATCTGGCCTACCCGGCCGCGGTCGGTGAAGCGGTGGATGAAGCCGACACAGTCGGTGTGTCCCTCGGACTTGAGCGTGTCGAGGGTGGTGAAGGGGATGTCTCGCTCCTGCGCAAGGCGAATGCGGCGTTCTGTTTCGTCTGCCTGGAGCATGTGGAAGAAGAGAGAGCGCTGCCAGTTCGCCAGTGCCTCGCCGCTGGTCGTCGAGCCGTAGTGCAGAACGTCCGGCACTTCATCGCTTTCTCTGTTCCACTGGAAGGCGCGACCCTCGAATTCCGGGTGGAGCGTGTCGATCAGCCCGAGCGCGCGGTCGACGTGAACGCCGGCAGCATGGCAACGGTCGCAGAAGCCCGCAAGAAGGTCCTGTTCCTTGAGCCCGCGAATTGCCTCGTCCGACATCCATAGAACGATGTCGCGGATTGCCTGGTCCTTCATCCTCTATCCCGTCGTACTGTCGCGCCGGTTCGCCCGGCGATCAGCAGCACAGTGGCGCGCCTTGCCGTCGCGCGCAAGTCGGCGCGGGTTTCAGTCGAGGGGGCTGCGGGAGGCGTGAACCTGCTGGGGGCCCGCGACGGGCCCCCAGCAGTATCTGGGTGTTCGGTCAGCCCGCCGGCGCCAAAATCAGATGATCAATGCCAAGCGCGACGTTCAGGCCCTCCTGGACCTGGACATTGATCGGCTGCAGCATGAAGGCCTTGTTGGTGCCGCCGGCGATAACCTTTGCGCCGCCGCCGACGGCGAAGCTCGCATCGGCACCGAGACCGGTATATTCGCCGGCCAGCGCATACTCGGTGAAAGGCGTGCCGGTCTTCGCCAGCACGTCCCAGACCATGACGGTCTTGCCGGTCGAGCCAATGTCGATGCCGATCTTGGTGATCCTGCCGGCATAGACGGCTCCTGGCGATCCATCCGCAGGCTTGAAGGTGCACATCAGGTTTTTGGTGGAGGTGACGATGAGCCCCGTGCCGCCCTCGGAGCCGCAGGTCAGGCGACCGAGCGCCATATAGTTCTGGGCGGGCGCCGTTCCTGAAAGGGCCGCAAGGGCGGTCGCCGCGATGACAATGTGTCTGATCATGGCTCAGATCTCCGTTTGGAAGCTCTGGTCAAACGGATTGAACCCCTGATGGTTCCGCAATCTGCCGGTGCTACCCAGATCGGCATTCCACAAAGAAAACGCCCGCGGCATCGCCACGGGCGTCTGAAATTAGCGAGGGAGCGACCTCAGGACATTGCCTTGACGCGCTCCAGCCCGGCGCGGGCCGGCTCATATTTCGGATCGAGCTGCAGCGCGTGCGAATAGGACTTCTGCGCCTTGGCCTTCTCGCCGCGACGCTCGTAGATCAGCGCCTGGTTTGCCCAGGATTCTGCGAGCTTGCCGTTGAGGTTGATGGCTGTGTTGAAATCCGAGAAGGCGTTGTCGTCGTCGCCTTGCGCCGCATAGGAAATGCCGCGGCCGTTATAGGGCTCGGCCGAGCTCGGCGACAGCGAGATCGCCGTCGAGAAATCCTCGATCGCCTTGGCGTGATCATTGCGCGCCTGATAGATCAGGCCGCGATTGTGGTAGGCGCGGGGATCGGTGGTGTCGAGCTGGATCGCCTTGCTGAAATCGTTGAGGGCAGGGTCCAACTGGTTGGCCTGGCGATAGAGGTTGCCGCGGCCGATATAGGCGACGTCGTAATTCGGATTGAGCTGGAGCGCCGCATTGTAGTCGGCAAGCGCCGCCTGCTGGTCGCCCATGTTGCGATGGACGAGCCCGCGGTTGGCATAGGCCTGGTAGAAGCTCGGGTTGAGCTTAATCGCCTGGTCGAAATCGGCAAGCGCCCGGCGGAATTCGCCGGCGCGGCCATAGGCCGAACCACGCACATTATAGGCTTCCGGGTCGCTCGGATTGGAGGCGATGACGCTCGACAGCGACGCGATGTTTTCTTCCGAGCCCTGCTTCCGCTCGACGCGGATCATCGATTCGGAGGCGTTGTCGGTCTGGCATCCGGCAAGCAGCAGAGCCGAGCCGAGTATCAGCATGGCAGCAAGCTTCGGATTGCGCTGGCGGCGGCGGTGCGCCTCTTGAAAGGTGAAACCGGAGACGTCCGCAGTCATGGCAGCAAGTGTCAAAGTCGATCCCTCAAGCGACAGGTCCCAGTGCTTTCCTTTACGGAGAGCGGCGAAGGCGCGGGGCTCCGGGGCTCAATGAGCGCCTCGGATGAACCGACCGGCCTATTTCCGGGCGGCTGACCGTCGCCAACTGATGCGGCAGTCACGCTAAACTGCCGACGGACAGGGTGTCCATATCAAAATGGCGGCGGCGATGCCTCGCCCCCGCCACGATTTACATTGGAAAGCGTCGAAAAAACGACCAATCAGCGGGCCAGGAGGCCTTCACGCTGCGCGCGCTTGCGAGCCAGCTTGCGAACGCGGCGGACAGCCTCGGCCTTTTCGCGCGCACGCTTCTGGGACGGCTTTTCGTAGAAGTCACGCATCTTCATTTCGCGGAAAATGCCTTCGCGCTGCATCTTCTTCTTGAGTGCGCGAAGCGCCTGATCGACATTGTTATCGCGGACAAGTACCTGCACGTGAATCCCGTTCCTTTGTTCGAGTTGGCAGCCTCACCATCAGGTTTGGGAGGCAATAAGTCTACGTTCGCCGAGCCGAAAGCTCTACGATTAGAGGAGCGGATACCAGATGACGGGCCGAAAGTCCAGCGGCGAGAGCATCGCTGCCGGCAAAAATGCGCCACAGCGGGACAGAAGGAGGGCTTGCGCCTCGAATGCTTGTCGCCCATGTCGCAAGTCCGACCACATCCGCCGGATCGCGTCGCAAAAGAAACGTTGCGCCGTCACCGGATTTGCGATTTCTAACGCCGACAGAACGTATTTTCGGGGTTCATGGAGTAGCAGGCGGATGCGCAAATATTCTGTTTTCGCCGTGGCGCGTGAGGCACTGCGCGGCCACAAGGGCTGGGGCCCCCACTGGGCCTCGCCGGAGCCACGCCCGCACTATGATGTGATCATCATCGGCGGCGGCGGGCATGGCCTTGGGGCAGCCTATTATCTCGCCAAGGAGCACGGCATCACCAATGTCGCCGTGCTTGAAAAGGGATGGATCGGCGGCGGCAATACCGGCCGCAACACGACGATCATCCGGTCCAACTATCTCTATGAAGAGAGCATGGATATCTACGAGCATTCGTTGAAGCTCTGGGAGAACCTGTCGCAGGACCTGAACTATAACGTCATGTACTCGCCGCGCGGCGTGATGATGCTGTCGCACAACATCCACGACCAGCAGTCCTTCAAGCGGCATATCAATGCCAACCGGCTCTACGGCATCGACAACGAGTGGCTGACGCCGGAACAGGCAAAGGCCTATTGTCCGCCGCTCGATATTGCCAAGACCGCCCGCTACCCGATCAACGGTGCGGCACTGCAGCGCCGCGGAGGCACGGCGCGTCACGATGCGGTCGCCTGGGGCTATGCGCGTGGAGCGTCCGACCGGGGCGTGCACATCATCCAGAATTGCGAAGTGACCGGCATCCGCCGCGACGAAACCGGCCGCGTTACCGGCGTCGACACCAATCGCGGCTTCATCGGCGCGAAGAAGATCGGCATTTCAGCCGCCGGCCACAGTTCGGTGCTGATGCAGATGGCGGATGTGCGCGTGCCGCTGCAGAGCCAGCCGCTGCAGGCGCTGGTCTCCGAGCCGCTGAAGCCGATCTTCCCCTGCGTGGTGATGTCGAACTCGGTGCATGCCTATATTTCGCAGTCCGACAAGGGCGAGTTCGTCATCGGCGCTGGTACCGACCAGTACAATTCCTATTCGCAGACCGGCGGCCTGCAGATCATCACCCATACGCTCGACGCGATCTGCGAGCTCTTCCCGATGTTCCGCCGCGTCAAGATGATGCGGCAATGGGGCGGCATCGTCGACGTGACCCAGGACCGCTCGCCGATTCAGGGGGTGACGCCGGTGCCGGGGCTTTACCTCAATGCCGGCTGGGGCACGGGCGGCTTCAAAGCGACGCCGGGTTCGGCCAATCTCTTCGCCCATCTGATCGCACGCGGGGAGCCGCACCGGCTCGCCGCCGGGCTGACGCTCGAGCGCTTCCGCACCGGGCGGCTCATCGACGAGGCGGCTGCCGCCGCCGTTGCGCACTAGAGTTGAAGGATAGAGCGACCTTTGCGCCTTCCGGGGAAGACGCGGCGCTCTAACGCGAGGAATTACCAGATGCTTCTGATTTACTGCCCCTATTGCGAGGAAGAGCGCTCGGAGCTCGAATTCCGCAGCGGCGGTGATGCCCACATCGCCCGTCCGACCAACATCGCCGAGATCAGCGACGAAGAATTCGAGGCCTATTTCTTCCTGCGCGACAACCCGAAGGGCGTGATCTTCGAGAGATGGCGCCACATCCACGGCTGCGGCCGGTTTTTCAACGCCGCCCGCGATACGGTCAGCGACCGGTTCCTGACGACCTACAAGGCCGGCGAGCCGAAGCCCAATCTCGACGCGGCGCCCGAGACGAGCGCGACGGTCGAAACCTACGAGGCCCTGGAAGGAGCAGCCCAATGAGCGGGGTCAATCGCATTTCCGGTGCGGGGCGCCTGACGCCGGCCCGCACCGCACGCTTCAGCTTCGACGGTCGCACGCTGACGGCGCTCGAGGGCGATACGGTCGCCTCGGCGCTGATCGCCAACGACATCCATCTCGTCGGCCGTTCGTTCAAGTATCACCGCCCGCGCGGCATCCTTTCGGCCGGCGCCGAGGAGCCGAATGCGCTTCTCGACGTCTCGCGCGATGCGGCCCGCCGCCAGCCGAACGTGCGCGCCACCGTGCAGGAAGTGTTCGACGGCATGAAGGTCGCGTCGCAGAACCGCTGGCCGTCTCTTGCCTTCGACGTCGGCGGCTTCAACGATCTCCTGTCGCCCTTCTTCGCCGCCGGCTTCTACTACAAGACCTTCATGTGGCCGAAGGCGGCGTGGCACGCGCTCTACGAGCCCTTCATCCGCCGGGCAGCCGGCCTCGGCGTGGCGCCGACCGAGCCCGATCCGGATCATTATGCGAGCCGCTATGCCCATTGCGACGTGCTGGTGGTCGGCGCCGGCGTTGCCGGTCTCGCGGCCGCGCTCGCCGCGGCAAAGGCGGGGGCGAAAGTGATCCTCTGCGACGAGCAGCCGGATGTAGGCGGCGCGCTACGTTATGACAGCGGCACGACCATCGACGGCAAACCCGGTTACAACTGGGCCCAGGAGACCGGCAGGGCGCTTGCCGGCATGGACAACGTCACCGTGCTGGCGCGCACGACGGCCTTCGGTTACTACAACCACAATTTCGTCGGACTGGTCGAGCGGGTGACCGACCATCTCGCCTCGCCTGACAAGGCGCTGCCGCGGGAGCGGCTCTGGCAGGTGCGCGCCAAGAAGGTGATCCTCGCCAACGGCGCGATCGAGCGCCACATGGTGTTCGCCAACAATGACCGGCCGGGCATCCTGCTGGCCTCGGCCGGCCGCACCTTCCTCAACCATTTCGGCGTTGCCGTCGGCAAGAAGGTCGGCATTTACACCGCGCATGATTCCGCCTACGAGGCCGCCTTCGACCTCAAGAAGGCCGGCGTCGCGGTTCCGGTCCTCGTCGATTGCCGCGAAAAACCGGGCGAAGCGGTGCTGGAAAAGGCGAGAGAGCTCGGCATCGAGGTGCTCAAGGGGCACTCCGTCGTCAACACGACGGGGAAGCTGCGGATCGCCTCGATCACCGTCGCCCCCAATGGCGGCAGCGGGGCACGCAAGATCGCCGTCGATGCGCTGCTCGTCTCGGCCGGCTGGACACCCTCGGTGCACCTCTTCTCGCAGTCGCGCGGCAAGGTGAAGTTTGATGCGGAGACCGAGCGCTTCCTGCCGGGCACTTATGCGCAGGACTGCCTGTCGATCGGCGCATGCAACGGCACCGACGATCTCCAGGCGACGATCGACGAGGCGCTTGCCGCCGGCGAGCTGGCGGCGCGGGCCTCCGGCGCAGAAGGTGGTGCGCAGGTAACGCTCACCGGTCAGAACGCCTTCGAATGGACCGGCGGCATGATCGGGGCGGCCGAAGGGGCGGGGCCCGATACGACGGTCAAGGCCTTCATCGATTTCCAGCACGACGTCTGCGCCAAGGACATTCGCCTGGCCGTGCGCGAGGGCATGCACTCTGTCGAGCATATCAAGCGCTTCACCACGAACGGCATGGCCTCCGACCAGGGCAAGCTCTCCAACATGCACGGGCTCGCGATCGCCGCGGAAGCGCTCGGCAAGGGGATCCCCGAGGTGGGGCTGACGACCTTCCGCCAGCCCTATACGCCGGTTACCTTCGGCGCGATCGTAAACCATTCGCGCGGCAGCCTGTTCGATCCGGCCCGCAAGACGCCGATGCATGCCTGGGAGGAGGCGCAGGGCGCCGAGTTCGAGGATGTCGGCAACTGGAAGCGCGCCTGGTTCTATCCGAAAGCCGGTGAGAGCATGCATGACGCCGTCGCCCGCGAGTGCAAGACCGTCCGCGACGTTGCCGGCGTCTTCGACGCCTCGACGCTCGGCAAGATCGAGGTCGTCGGCCCCGATGCAGCCCAGTTCCTGAACCTGATGTATACCAACGCGTGGGACAACCTGAAGCCCGGCCGGTGCCGCTACGGCATCATGCTGCGCGACGATGGCTTCGTCTATGACGACGGCGTGGTGGGCCGGCTCGCCGAGGATCGCTTCCACGTGACGACGACGACCGGCGGCGCGCCGCGCGTCCTGCAGCACATGGAAGACTATCTCCAGACGGAGTTCCCGCATCTCAAGGTGTGGCTGACCTCGACGACGGAGCAATGGGCCGTCATCGCCGTGCAGGGACCGAAGGCGCGCGAGATCATCGCGCCGCTCGTCGAGGGCATCGATCTTTCGAACGAAGCCTTCCCGCATATGAGCGTCGCCGAAGGGCGGATCTGCGGTGTTCCGACCAGGCTCTTCCGCATGTCGTTCACCGGCGAGCTCGGCTTCGAGGTCAACGTCCCGGCGGATTACGGCCAGGCGGTTTGGGAGGCGATCTGGGCCCGGGCCGAGCCGATGGGCGCCTGCGCCTACGGGACGGAGACGATGCACGTTCTGCGCGCCGAGAAGGGCTACATCATCGTCGGCCAGGACACCGACGGCACCCTCACGCCGCATGACGCCGGTGTTTCCTGGGCGGTGTCGAAGAAGAAGCCGGACTTCGTCGGTATTCGCGGCCTGAAGCGGCCCGATCTCGTCAAGGATGGCCGCAAGCAGCTCGTCGGCCTGCTCACCAAGGATCCGAAGGTGGTGCTGGAGGAAGGCGCGCAGATCGTCGCCGATCCGAACGAGCCGAAACCCATGACCATGCTCGGTCATGTGACCTCGTCCTACTGGTCGTCGAATTGCGGCCGCTCGATCGCGCTGGCCGTCGTCGCCGGCGGACAGGCGCGCCTCGGCCAGACGCTCTACGTGCCGATGGCCGACCGGACGATTGCGGTCGAAGTGAGCGACACGGTGTTCTTTGACAAGGAAGGAGGTCGCCTCCATGGCTGACCAGGCAATTCGCAAAGCTCCGCTCGCCGGCCTCAGGGGCGGCTCGCACGCGGCGATCCTCACGCCGGCGGCACCCGCCTCGCGGATATCCCTGCGCGCCGGCAAGGACGCGGTGCCGGCCCTCTCGGCCGCTCTCGGGGTGACGCTCCCGACGCGGCCGAAGACCTCGGCATCGACGGCCAAGCGCCACGCGCTCTGGCTCGGTCCGGACGAGTGGCTGGTGATCGACGAGGACGGCGCCGACCTGATGGGCGCTGCCGCCCAGAGCGGTACCCTGCATTCCGCGGTCGACGTGTCGCACCGCAACACGGCGGTCATCGTCAGCGGACCAGGCGCGGAAGTGGCCATCAACAGCGGTTGCCCGCAGGACCTGTCGCTCGGCCTCTTCCCGGTCGGCGCCTGCTCGCGCACCATCTTCGGCAAGGCCGAGATCGTTCTCCTCCGCACGGCGGAGGATACGTTCCGCCTCGAGTGCTGGCGGTCGTTCGCCCCCTTCGTCTTCGGCCTGCTTTCGGAAGGCGCTGAAGACGCGGCGCATTGAAAAGAGCATCGGAAGCGGCGGAGCGATCTGCCGCTTTTTCTTTTTCCGATGTTCGCCCCTCATCCGGCTGCCGCCACCTTCTCCCCGCAGGCGGGGCGAAGGACTGTTCCGCGCCGGCGCCAGTCCCGTCTCCCCGTCGCTACGGGCAGAGGGCTAGTCCCCGGGTTAAACCCGAGGAGAGGGGCAACTTGCGGCGTTCCTCGTCATTGGCGCATAAAGTTGGCTCGTCAGACATCCGCCGGCCGGTCCTTCGGGTCGAACTGGATGATCGTCTGCCACACCGCCGTCAGCGCCGGCTTGCGCTCGCCCTCGATTTCCACGGTCGCGTCATAGGTGATCATCAGCATGCCGGCGCCGCGGAAGCGGGCGTCTGCCATGCTGAAGCGGCCGCGCACCCGCGCGCCGCTCTTGACCGGCGCCATGAAGCGCACCTTGTCGAAGCCGTAGTTGATGCCCATCGTCTGCTCGCGGATCTTCGGCAGGCAATTGTAGTTCATCGCCGAGAGCAGCGAGAGCGACAGGAAGCCGTGCGCGATCGTGCCGCCGAAGGGCGTCTCGGCGGCCGCGCGCTCGGGATCGGTGTGAATGAACTGGAAGTCGCCCGTCGCTTCGGCAAAATTATCGATTGTCTTTTGGGAAACGGTGATCCAGTCGGACACGCCGATTTCTTTGCCGATCAGATTCTTGACGTCGGAAAGTGAAATGTCTTGCGGCATTTGTTTGTCCTGAACCAGCGGCCCCCCTATCGATCTATAGGCCGGCCGGGCAATTTCTAGCAAGTGGCGGTAAAACTTTAGAAAACCTCGACGAAGAAGCTGACCGAGCGCGCCGGAGCGAAGGCCGGCAGCCTAGCACCCGAGAGGGCATCGCGCCATTCGCCGACGAGGCTGGTGGGCGGTCTGAAGGGGTGGGGCGCATGGCTGCGGTTGATGACGACGGCGAGCCGGGTCGAGCGCTGCTGCTGCCGATCCTCGGTCGCCAAAACCATGGCCAGGTTGTCGGTTGCCGGATGTTCCCAATCCTCGACCGTCATCGGGTGACCGTCGAGGCGAAGCCAGGCGACGTCGCCTTGTCCGGTGAAGAATGACGTCTCGGCGAAGATGCCGAAGCGGCGGCGCATGGCGGAGAGCGCGGCCGTGTGGTCGACGAGTTTTTGGTCGAGCTTTTCCCAGTCGAGCCAGGTGATCGCGTTGTCCTGCGCATAGGCGTTGTTGTTGCCGTGCTGGCTGCGGCCGCCTTCGTCGCCTGCCGCCAGCATGATCGTTCCGCGCGAGGCGAAGAGGCTGCCGAGGAGCGCCATGGCATCGCTCCGCCGGGCCGTCACGACCTCCGGATCGTCGGTCGGGCCTTCGGCACCGTTGTTCCAGGCGTAGTTCTCGTTGTGCCCGTCGCGATTGCCTTCGCCATTCGCCTCGTTGTGCTTGCGCGCGTAGGAGACGAGGTCGAAAAGCGTGAAGCCGTCATGGGCGGCAATGAAACTGACGGTGCGTGTTCTCGTCTCGCCCCAGCGCGAAAACGTGTCGGAGGAGCCGGCAAGCGCTGTGGCGAGCGCGCCCACAGCATGTCGGTCGCCGCGCCAATAGCGGCGGATATCGTCGCGCGCCCGATCGTTCCATTCGAGGAAGCCTTCAGGGAAATTGCCGAGCTGATAGCCGCCGGGACCGGTGTCCCAGGGCTCGGCGACGAGTACGCGGTCCGACAGCAGGGGATCGGCTGCGATTGCCGAGAAGAGTGCTGCGTCGCGATGAAAGCCGCTCATATCCCGGCCGAGGATCGAGGCAAGGTCGAAGCGGAATCCGTCGACGCCGGCGGCAAGAACGAAGTGACGCAGGCTATCGAGGATCAGCCTTTGAACCATCGGGTGGTCGCAAGCGATGGTATTGCCGCAGCCGGTGTCGTTGATAAGTTCTCCCGGCTGGTCGATGACATGGCGATAATAGGTAAGATTGTCGAGCCCGCGCATCGAAAGCGTGGCGCCGTAGCGGTCGCTTTCGCCAGAATGATTGAAGACGAGATCGAGGATGACGCCGATGCCGGCCTTGTGCAGGGCTTCGACGGTTTTGCGCAGTTCCTTGATGCCGCCTGGAACCAGGCGCGGATCGAGCGCCATCGGCGCGATCGGGTTGTAGCCCCAGCCGTTGTGAAGCCCGAGCGGCGGCAGGTGCCGCTCGTCAATCCAGGCGACGATCGGCATCAGTTCGACGGCGGAGACGCCGAGGCGGTGCAGGTGCTCGATGACGACCGGCTCGGCGAGGGCGGCCAGCGTGCCGCGCTTCTTTTCCGAAATCTCCGGATGAAGGATAGTGAACGGCTTGACCGCGACCTCGTAGATCAGCCCGCCAGGCTGGAACAATGGCGGCTTCGGGTTGAGTGCCTTGACGTCGGTCACGATCGCTTTCGGCACGAGGTCGGCGGTCTCCTCGCCGAAGACGGTCAGGCGCGGATCGTGGAGAAAGGGGCGGTCGAGTTCAATAGCATAGGGATCGACCAGCAGCTTCGATGGATCGAACCACAATCCGTGATCGGGTGAGTAGACGCCCTCGGCGCGTAGGCCATAGCGACTGCCAGGCGGCACGTCGGGAAGAGTGATGCTGTGCACATCGCCATCGCGCGCCATCGGCAGACGGCGCAATTCCTTTTCGCCCTGCTTGTCGAACAGGCAGAGCTCGATACGGGCGGCATTGTGCGACCAGACGGCAAAACGTGTCCCGCCAGGCGTGTGCATCACGCCGAGGGGTGGAATTCCGGTCGTCGGCATGACGGCACGTCCTTTTTGATTCACGACTGAATTCTGTATTCCGTCCACCCCCTCTGCCCTGCCGGGCATCTCCCCCACAAGGGGGAGATTGGATGTGGCTCGGCCGGTGCCCGTCGCCGGACTCGGGCTGCCGGTTTTCCTGCGGGAGCGATGGGCTTGCCGCGAGTCGATCTCCCCCCTTGTGGGGGAGATGCCCGGCAGGGCAGAGGGGGTTGAGGGCAGTAGAGAGAAGGGCCGCGGGTCGCGATCCTCGCCGCACTGTTCCTCAGGTGATAACGCTCGGCTCCTCACGGCCGGTGCGCGACTTGATCTCGGCGATCTCGTCGGCGACGGCGATCAGGTCGGCCAGCGCTTCCTGGGTGTCGAGGTCGTGGCGCGCCGGGTCGGGCTCGAAGCGCTCGATATAAACGCGCAGCGTCGCGCCGGAGGTGCCGGTGCCGGAAAGCCGGAAGACGACGCGCGATCCGCCCTTGAAGAGGATGCGGATCCCCTGGTTCTTGCTCTCCGACTTGTCGACCGGGTCGTTATAGGAGAAATCATCGGCGGCCTCGACCGTCAGCGCGCCGAAGTTCGTGCCCGGCAGGCCGGCGAGCTTGTCGCGGAGCGCGGCGATCAGGCCGTTTGCGGCGTCGGAATCGACGCCCTCGTAGTCGTGGCGCGAGTAATAGTTGCGGCCATAGGTCGACCAGTGCTGGCGGACAATGTCGAGCGCGCTTTCCTTGCGGACCGCCAGGATGTTGAGCCACAGCAGCACCGCCCACAGCCCGTCCTTTTCGCGCACGTGGTTGGACCCGGTGCCGGCGCTTTCCTCGCCGCAGATCGTCGCCAGGCCCTCGTCGAGCAGGTTGCCGAAGAATTTCCAGCCGGTCGGCGTCTCGTAAAGGCCGATGCCGAGCTTTTCGGCGACGCTGTCGGCAGCACCGCTCGTCGGCATGGAGCGGGCGATGCCGGCAAGGCCCTTGGCGTAGCCCGGCGCCAGATGTGCATTGGCGGCCAGGATCGCAAGGCTGTCGGAAGGGGTGACGAAAATGCCCTTGCCGACGATCAGGTTGCGGTCGCCGTCGCCGTCGGAGGCGGCGCCGAAATCGGGCGCGTCGGGTGCCATCATCGTCTCGTAGAGCGCGCGGGCGTGGACGAGATTCGGGTCCGGGTGATGGCCGCCGAAGTCGGGCAGGGGGATGAAGTTCATCACTGAGCCCTTCGGTGCGCCCAGCCGTTTCTCGATGATCTCCTTGGCATAGGGTCCGGTGACGGCGCTCATCGCGTCGAAGACGACGCGGAAGCCGCCGGAAATCAACTTGCGGATCGCCGCGAAGTCGAACAGGCTCTCCATAAGCTCGGCATAGTCGGCGACCGGATCGATGACCGTCACGGTCATGTCCTCGACCTGCTGCGACCCCTCGACATCGAGATTGACGTCGCCGACGTCGGCGATCCTGTAGCTGTCGATCACCTTGGTGCGGGCGAAGATCGCATCCGTCACCTTTTCTGGTGCGGGACCGCCATTGCCGACATTGTACTTGATGCCGAAATCCTCGGTCGGGCCGCCGGGATTGTGGCTTGCCGACAGCACGATGCCGCCGAAGGCCTTGTATTTGCGGATGACATTCGAGGCGGCCGGCGTCGACAGGATGCCGCCGCGGCCGACGAGCACCCGCCCAAAGCCGTTCGCCGCCGCCATCTTGATCGCCTTCTGGATGACTTCGCGGTTGTAGTAGCGGCCGTCGCCGCCGATCACCAGCGTTTCTCCCGCGAAGCCTTCGAGCGAATCGAAAATCGACTGGATGAAGTTCTCGGCGTAGTTCTTCTGCTGGAAGACCGGAACCTTCTTCCTGAGGCCCGATGTGCCGGGCTTCTGGTCGCCATAGGGGTTGGTGGAGACGGTTTTTATCATCTGTCTTAGCCTTTCGCGAGAAGACCGGAGTAGAGCGAAGCGTAGCGTTCCGCACTCTTGGCCCAGGAAACGTCGGACTTCATGCCCTGGTGCTGCAGGCGCGCCCACACTTTCGGCTCGTTGTATGCATGCATCGCGCGCCGGATCGCAAGACGCAGGCCGTCGGCAGTGACCGGGCGGAACTGGAAGCCGGTTGCGACTCTCGCCGACAGCGCCGCCTCGTTGGCGTCGATCACCGTGTCGGTGAGGCCGCCGGTGCGGGCGACGATCGGCACGCAACCATAGCGCAGACCGTAGAGCTGCGTCAGGCCGCAGGGCTCGAAGCGCGAGGGGATGAGGATCGCGTCAGAGCCCGCCTGCATGAGGTGCGACAGCGGCTCGTCATAGCCGGTGACCATGCCGATGCGGCCGCGATGGCGCGAGGCAGCCGCCAAGAGCGCCCCCTCGAGCGCGCTGTCGCCTGAGCCGAGCACGATAAGCTTGCCGCCGAGCGTGACGATATCGTCGGCCACTTCGGCCAGGAGGTCCATGCCCTTCTGCCAAGTGAGCCGGCTGATGACGCAAAAGATCGGGCCGCGGCTATCATCCAGGCCGAAACGCTCTTCCAGAGCCTTGCGGTTGACTGCTCGCTGCTTGATCGCCGTCGGACCGTAGTTGCGGACAATGTGCGGATCCGTCTCGGGATTCCAGGTGTCGACGTCGATGCCGTTGACGATCCCGGTCAGATCGAGCGCGCGGCTTGCCAGAAGCCCTTCCATCCCCATGCCGAATTCCGGCGTCAGGATTTCGTGCGCATAAGAAGGACTGACCGTGGTGATCGCCGTCGCCGTCTGCAGGCCGCCTTTCAGAAACCCGACATCGCCGTAATATTCGACGAGTTGCACCGAGAACGCCTCGGGCGGCAGAGAGAGCTCGGCGAACACCGAAGGGCCGAACTGTCCCTGGAAGGCGATGTTGTGGATCGTCAGCACGGTCGGCACGTTCCAGGCCGAGCCGAAGCGCATATAGACCGGCGTCAGCGCCGCCTGCCAGTCGTGAACATGGACGATATCGGGCTTCCAGCCGGAAACGACGCCGTCGCCGGCGATTTCGGCGGCTGCGAGCGACAGGGCCGCGAAACGGCGGAAATTGTCCGGATAGTCGCGCCCGGTCGGATCGAGATAGGGCCCGCCGTCGCGATCGTAGAGCGCCGGTTGATCGAGGACGAGCAGGTCCAGTCCGTCGAACTCGGCCGCAAGCACGGTCGCCGGATGGCCGAATAGATTGTCGATGCCGCCGACCTTCTTTTTCTTCTTGAGCTTGTGAAGGACGGCGGGGTAGCCGGGCACGAGGGTGCGGGTGCGGATGCCATGGGGAAGAAGCGCCGCGGGAAGCGCGCCGACGACATCGGCGAGCCCCCCGGTCTTGACCAGCGGGTAGACCTCGGACGCAACGGACAGGATGTTCATACGGCGGCCTACATTCCCAGCTTGTCGATCATCGTTTGGGTGATCAGGCAGACGCCGTTCTCGGTCCGGCGGAAGCGCTTGGCGTCGAGCTCCGGATCATCGCCGACGATCAACCCTTCCGGGATGACCACCCGGCTGTCGATGACGACATTGCGCAGGATCGAATGCCGCCCGACCGTCACGTCGGGGAGAACTACGGCATTTTCGAGTCGGGAGTATGAATTGATGCGGACGCCGGTGAACAACAGGCTCTTGTTGAGCGTTGCGCCGGAGATGATGCAATCGCCCGAGACGAGGGACGAGGTCGCCGAACCGCGGCGATTGTCGTCGTCATGGACGAATTTCGCCGGCGGCTTGATCTCGGAGAAGGTCCAGATCGGCCAGGTGCTGTCGTAGATGTCGAGCTCCGGCGTGATATGGGTGAGGTCGATGTTCGCCTGCCAATAGGCGTCGATGGTGCCGACGTCGCGCCAATAGGCCTCGCGTTCGAAGTCCGAGCGGACGCAGGAATGGGTGAAGCGGTGCGCCACGGCTTTCCCGTGCTCGACGATATAGGGAATGATGTCCTTGCCGAAGTCGCGGCTCGATTTGGGATCGGCCGCGTCGCGGCGCAGCATGTCCATCAGGAACTTGGTGTGGAAGACGTAGATGCCCATGGAGGCGAGCGCCATCTCCGGGTTGCCCGGAATGCCGGGCGGATCGGCCGGCTTCTCGACGAAGGCGATGATCCGGTCCTTGTCATCCACATGCATGACGCCGAAACCTGTCGCCTCCATGCGCGGCACTTCGAGGCAGCCGATCGTCACATCGGCGCCGGAATCGACGTGCTGCTGCAGCATCAACTCGTAGTCCATCTTGTAGATGTGGTCGCCGGCGAGGATGACCATGTACTCGACGCCGTGATCCTCGATGATGTCGATGTTCTGGAAGACCGCGTCGGCGGTGCCTTCATACCATTGCGTCTCCGAGACGCGCTGGCTGGCCGGCAGGATGTCGAAGCTCTCGTTGCGCTCGGGGCGGAAGAAGTTCCAGCCGCGCTGCAGGTGCCGGATCAGCGAGTGGGCCTTGTACTGCGTCGCCACGCCGATGCGGCGGATACCGGAATTCAGCGCGTTGGAAAGCGCGAAATCGATGATGCGCGCCTTGCCGCCGAAATAAACGGCAGGCTTGGCGCGCCGGTCGGTTAGTTCCTTCAGTCGGCTGCCGCGGCCGCCGGCGAGAACATAGGCCATGGCATCACGGGCCAGGGGTTGAGTACGCTTTTCCACCATTTGTCCTCCCCAAGATCAGTTCTTCGAGGACCGCCCGGCGGCATTTTGCGACGCCTCGCGGGCCCCATGATTTCTTTCTATCCGTCCGCCGGCGGTGCCGACGAGACCCATTCCTCAATCCTGCTCCAGCATCAGCGTCGCCAAGGGCGGCAGCGTGATGGTGGCCATCGTCCTTCCGTTCGATTTCTTTTCCGCGAGAACGGCGCCACCGTTGCCCTTGCCGCTTCCTCCGTAGATCTCTGCATCGGTGTTGAGGATTTCCTTCCAGCGTCCTGCCACCGGCAGCGGCACGTCATAGCCCTCGCGATAGACGGGGGTGAAATTGGTGACGACGGCGACCAGCTTCTCGCCCGGTGCCTTTCTCAGCCAGGCGAAGACCGAATTGCCCCGGTCGTCGGCAATCAGCCACTCGAAACCCTCGCCCTCGCAGTCGCGCGCATGCAGTGCCGGCTTCGCACGATAGGTGCCGTTCAAGTCGCGGACCAGCCGCCGCATGCCTTCGTGCAGGTGGTATTCAAGCAGGTTCCAGTCGAGCTGGCGCTCTTCCGACCATTCGCGCCATTGCGCGAATTCCTGCCCCATGAACAGCAGCTTCTTGCCCGGATAGCCCCACATGAAACCGTAATAGGCCCTGAGATTGGCGAACTTCTGCCAATCGTCGCCGGCCATCTTGGCGATCAGCGATCCCTTGCCGTGCACGACCTCGTCATGCGACAGCGGCAGGACGAAATTCTCGCTGAAGGCGTAGAGCAGCCCGAAGGTCATGTCGTTGTGGTGGAACTTGCGGTGCACCGGCTCGCGCGACAGATATTGAAGCGTGTCGTGCATGAAGCCCATGTTCCACTTGAAGCCGAAGCCGAGCCCGCCGGTGTGGACAGGATGGGAGACTTTCGGCCAGGAGGTCGACTCCTCGGCGATCGTCATCACGCCCTGATGAATGCCGTAGAGACGGGAGTTCATCGTCTGCAGAAAGCGGACCGCCTCGAGATTTTCATTGCCGCCATACTCGTTCGGCACCCATTCGCCATGCTTGCGCGAATAGTCGAGATAGAGCATCGAGGCGACCGCATCGACGCGCAGGCCGTCGACATGGAACTTCTCGGCCCAGTAGAGGGCGTTGTTGACGAGATAGGCCGCGACCTCCTCGCGGCCGAAATTGTAGATCGCCGTGTTCCAGTCGGGGTGGAAGCCCTGGCGCGGATCCTCGTGCTCGTAGAGCGCCGTGCCGTCGAACCAGCGCAGGCCATGCTCGTCGGTCGGAAAATGTGCCGGCACCCAGTCGAGGATGACACCAATGCCGACCTTGTGGCAGCCATTGACGAAACGGGCAAAGCCCTCCGGCTCGCCGAAGCGGGCGGTCGGTGAAAAAAGCCCGGTGGTCTGGTAACCCCAGGACGGGTCGTAGGGAAACTCGGAGATCGGCAGGAATTCGATATGGGTGAAACCCATGTCGGCGCAATAGGGGATGAGCCGCTCTGCCAGTTCGTCCCAGGTGAGCATATCGCCATTGTCGCGGCGCTGCCACGAACTGGCATGGACCTCATAGATCGCAATCGGCTGGCGGCGCGGATCGACCTCTTCCCAGTGCTGCCGATGCGCCTCGTCCTCCCAGACCTGGACGATCTCGGCTGCCGTTACCGATGCGGTATCAGGGCGCAGTTCCGAGCGCCGGGCGAAAGGATCCGCCTTTAGCGGCAGCAGCGTGCCGTCCTTGCCGAGGATCTCGTATTTGTAAGGGGCGCCGATCGGCACGCCGGGGATGAAGATCTCCCAGATGCCGGTATCGGTCCGCAGCCGCATGACGTGCCGGCGCCCGTCCCACTCGTTGAAGCTGCCGACGACCGACACGCGCCGGGCATTCGGTGCCCAGACGGCGAAGTGGAAGCCTTCGGCGCCGTCATGTGAGATCGGATGGGCCCCCATCCTGTCGAAGAGCCTGAGGTGCGAGCCTTCGCGGATGTAATAGTCGTCCATCGGTCCGAGGACGGGACCGAAACTGTATGGATCGACGACGATCCATTCGCCGCCCTTGTTGCGGGCGCGGTAGCGGACCGGCTGCTCCTTGCGGAGCGAGACGGGACCTTCGAAGAAGCCGGCATCGTCTCGCCGGTGAAGTGCTCCGATTTCGCTGCCGGAGAGTGTCTCCGCGACCACCGTTTCTGCGCCGGGGATGAAGCATCGTGCCACATAGCTTTTGCCGGATGCATGCACGCCGAGAACGGCAAAGGGGTCGCTGTGGGTGCCGGAAAGTATTGCCTCGATCTCTTGCGCCGGCAGGAAGCCTGACGCAGCTGGCGTTTCGTCCTTGCCGGGCGGTGAGGTCATCCAGCTCTCCATATCTCACCGGCATATTGCCGGATCGTGCGGTCGGATGAAAACCAGCCCATGCGCGCCGTGTTGCGGATCGTCTTCGAATACCAGTCGGACGGGGTCGTCCAGAGCTGGTCGACTTCGCGCTGCGCCTTTGCGTAGGCTTCGAAATCGGCGGCGACCATGAACCAGTCATGGTTGTAGAGACCGTCGACGAGGCCGGCGAACCGGTTGCGGTCGTCCGGCGAGAAGACGCCGGAGGCGATTGCCGCGAGCGCCTGCGACAGCTCGCGCGACCCCTCGATGATGGCCCGCGGGTTGTGCCCCTCGGCCCTTGCCTTCGCCACTTCATCGGCGGTCATGCCGAAGATCTTGATGTTCTCCTC
The DNA here is from genome assembly GCF_002288505.1 of Sinorhizobium sp. CCBAU 05631. NCBI lineage: Bacteria > Pseudomonadati > Pseudomonadota > Alphaproteobacteria > Hyphomicrobiales > Rhizobiaceae > Sinorhizobium > Sinorhizobium sp. CCBAU 05631. Next base: position 3,172,639 of record NZ_CP023063.1, on the reverse strand, counting down.
GCCGACCCAGTCGCGCATCTCCACATTGGCGCCGTCGAGCGTACCGATGGTGAGCGCGCCATTGAGGCCGAACTTCATGTTGCCGGTGCCGGACGCCTCCATGCCGGCGGTCGAGATCTGCTCGGAGAGATCGGCGGCCGGAACCATCACCTCGGCAAGTGAGACGTTGTAGTTGGGGACGAAGACGATCTTCAGGAGACCGCGCACTGCCGGGTCGTTGTTGATGACGCGGGCGACATCGTTGGCGAGCTTGATGATCAGCTTGGCGTGGTGGTAGCTCGGCGCCGCCTTACCGGCGAACAGCTTGACGCGCGGCACCCAATCGAGTTCCGGATGCGAGCGGATCTGATCGTAGAGCGCCACGGCCTCGATGACGTTGAGCAATTGCCGCTTATACTCATGGATGCGCTTGATCTGGATGTCGAACATCGCCGAAGGGTCGAGCCTGATGCCGAGGTTTCCCTGGACCAGCTTCGCCAGCCGAACCTTGTTGGCACGCTTGACGGCGGCGAAGTGCTCCTGGAAATCCGCCTTGTCGGCGAAGGCGTCGAGCGCCTGCAGCGCTTCGGTATTGTCCATGAACTCGTCGCCGATCGCTTCGCGGATCAGCGCGAAAAGGCCGGGATTGCACTGCATCAACCAGCGGCGCGGCGTGATGCCGTTGGTCTTGTTGTTGATGCGGTCCGGATAAAGGCGGTGCAGGTTGGCAAACACCGTTTCCTTCATCAGCTCTGTATGCAGTGCCGAGACGCCGTTGATGGAGTGCGAGCCGACAAAGGCGAGATTGCCCATCCGTACCCGTCGCTCGCCCGTTTCGTCGATCAGCGAGATCGAGCGGATCTCCTCATCGGCCGCATGCTTCTGCCGGCGCGCCTCGATGAGGACCTTCGCATTGATGGCGTAGACGATCTGCATGTGGCGCGGCAGCAGCCGCTCGAAGAGCGGCACCGGCCAGCTTTCGAGCGCCTCCGGCAGCAGCGTGTGGTTGGTATAGGCGAAAGTCCGCCGGGTGATGTCCCACGCCTCTTCGAAGCCAAGCCCGTGAACGTCGGTCAAGAGCCGCACCAGTTCCGCCACGGATACGGCCGGATGGGTATCGTTGAGCTGGATGGCAACCGCATCCGGCAACGACGTGAAGTCCGGATATTGCTGCAGATGCCGGCGCAGAATGTCCTGCAGCGAGGCGGAGGAGAAGAAATATTCCTGCCGGAGGCGCAATTCCTGGCCGGCGGGCGTTGCATCGGCCGGATAGAGCACGCGGGTCAGCGACTCCGCCTTGTTGCTCTCGCGCAGCGCACCGATATGGTCGCCGGCATTGAAGGCGTCGAGCAGGATCGGGTCGATCGGCTGTGCGGCCCAGAGCCGCAGCGTGTTGACGCGCTTCGCCCGCCAGCCGACCGCCGGCGTGTCGAAGGCGGTGGCTATCACCCGTTCCGCCGGCTTCCAGACGTAGCGCTGAACTTCCTCGTCGATATTGACCGTTTCGACGCTCCCGCCGTAGCCGATCTCGTAGGAGCTCTCGCGCCGTTCGAATTCCCAGGGATTGCCATGCGCCAGCCAGGTTTCTGGCAGTTCGACCTGCCAGCCATCGGCCATCTGCTGGCGGAACAGGCCGTGCATGTAGCGGATGCCGTAGCCATAGGCGGGGACGTCGACCGTCGCCATAGATTCCATGAAGCAGGCCGCAAGGCGCCCGAGGCCGCCATTGCCGAGCGCGGCGTCGGGCTCGAGCTGCGCGACCACATCGATATCGACGCCGAGCGAGGCGAGCGCGTCACGCATCTCGTCCATCAGACCGATATTGGTCATCGCGTCGCGCATCAGGCGACCGATGAGGAATTCGAGGGAAAGGTAGTAGACCCGCTTCGCCCCGGTGGCATAGGTCTTGCGCGTCGACTCCATCCACTTGTCGGTGATCCGGTCGCGGGCCACCAGAATGGCGGCGGTCAGCCAGTCGTGCGGCTTGGCGACCTTCGGATCCTTGCCGATGCGGTATTTCAGGCGCTCGAGAATCTCGACGGCGAGCTGGCCGGGTTCGGAGGATCTCAGGGCCGGCTGCGGCAGTTCGTTGGTGGAGAGCCGATTCATCATGAGAACTGTCAAACCCTTGTTGCATTTCAGGAAACCGCAGGCCGAAGCGGCCGGGAACAGGGCATTTATGCATCGATCCGAAGCGCTTGCAACAGCTGTTTTTAAATGGATTAGATCGTTTCGACGCCGGGTACGGATGTACTTAGGCTTCTATTTCAATAGGTTCGCAGCACGAAAAATGCCATCCGGCAAAGGCCGAACGGCATGGGGAGGGGGGACAGCGGCGATTTCGGGCTCCGGTCCGACCAAAGCAGCCTGCCCGCCCGGTGTCGCTCACTTCGTGAGGCGGGAAACCACTGCTGCGGCGCGCTCGCCGATCGCCTGGAAGGCCGCGACGAGGTCGGTGACTTCCTCGGCCTCGAAATAATGCGAGGCGGACGAGGCGCAATATCTCAGCAGTTCCTGGCCGCGCTGCGGCGCCATGAATGCGACGCTATAGATCTCGACTTTGTTGGCCTTGGCGGTGTCGCACCATTGCTTGGTGACCGTGTCGTCATTGGCGTAGTTGTTCTCGCCGTCGGTCATGAAGACGAGGTATTTCGACGGCACCTGGCCATTCTTGGCGGCGTGTGTCGTGTTTTCCGTCTCCGCAATGACCTTTTGGTAGGCGGTCTTGAAAGCGCCGGCCGAGGCCGTGCCCCCGGTTGCGACGAGCGCATTGACATAGCTTGCGGCGCCGCTCGTACCCCAGGCGAGTGTTCCGGCGGCATCCTGTACGGAGTTATAGGAGACCGCAGCGGTACGAACGTAGATCTGATCCGGATCGGCGACCAGCAATTGCGCCAGCAGGTCGCTCACCGCAGTCTTCAGGGCGTCGATCTTGGTGACGTAGCACGGGCTGGTCGCCTTCAGGTAAGGGTACTTGCTCCAGGTCGCTTCGGTATAGTTGGGGCAGCTCTTTTTTGTCGTGTTGATGGTGTTCGTCTTCCATGCCATCGAGCCGGATCGGTCGAGAACTAGATACATCGACAGCGCGTTCTTGCTCTCGGTCGCGCTTTCCGCCGTGGAACTCGCTTCGAGCTCGACCGAATCCGTCCCGAGCAGCCGCGTCATGGCGTTGAATTCGATGACTCGCTTGTTGACGACGGTCACCTGGAAGATTTTTCCCTTCGTGCCGTTCGGCGTCTCGGTGATGTTCACCTCGAGCGTGTTGACGTCGTCCCATGTTGGAGGCGACGATTGAGTGCCGGTCGGAGTTCCATCGCCGCTGACGGCCGGAGTATCCGGCGTCGTGGTGCCGCCCCCCTGGGTTTTCAGGAATTTGCGGGCGAGTTCCTTGGCTTCTGCGATACTCGGCTGTTCCTCGGAGACGAGCGCAGACGCCGCCGCAAGAGCGGCCGCATCGGTCGCGTCCTGCAGCTGGTTCTTCGTCATCAGCATATTGGCCATGTCGATGGACACGCCGCCGGCCGCGAGAAGCAGCGGCGCAGCGACCGCCGTCATCATGCCGAAATTGCCGCCCCGATCCTTCAGCATCTTCATGAAGGATTGGCCGATAGTGGACCGTCTTCCCATGCTGCACCCCCACACGTTGTAGCCTGTCGCCTATGACACTAGTGGATGATGCGTTACCGTCCCGTTCAAGCAATCGCTGCAAACTTAACGAACCGCCGCAAAGCCCATGCTTTCTGTGGGGCGCCGGCAAGCGTGGATTTGCCTTTATCTGTGTGAAAACGGCACGAAGCGTGCCAGTTTCGGTCATTCCACCGGAATGACGTCGACGGCCTGTTCGGTGGTATGGCTGCCGTAGCTTTTCAGGACACCGATGACCGGCGCCACGTCGCCATAGTCGCGCCCGTGGCCGACGACGATATGGTCGGTGCCTGCCGGAATATTGTTGGTCGGGTCGAGCTCCATCCAGCCACCGGTTGTGCCGCACCAGAAGCGGACCCAGGCATGCATGGCGTCCGCTCCTTCCAGCCGCTCCTTGCCAGGGGGCGGCAGGGTCCTGAGGAATCCGCTGACATAGCCGGCGGGAATGCCTAGGCTGCGCAGCGCCACGATCATCACATGAGTGAAGTCCTGGCAGACGCCGCGCTTCAGCTTGAAGGCTTCGGCCGGCGTCGTCGTCACCGTCGTCGCTTCGGCATCATAGGCGAAATCGCGGTGGATGCGCTCGCAGATGGCGATGCCGATCTGGCGAACCGTCATGTTCTCCGCGGCGATCTCGCGCGCATAGGCGGCGATTTCCGACGCTTCCGGCAGCAGCGGGCTCGGGCCGATGAAATGGTGCGGCGACTCGGCATCGACGGACCAGCAGGAGGCGAGTTGCAGGGGCAGGCCGGCGAGAGGCGGCGAGAAATCGGCGGTGAGCGCCGTCGCCTCGGCCTGCACGCGCGCCTGCATGCGAATGACCAGGTGCTCGTGCATGGAGCGGAACAGGATGGAGGTGGTGGCGTTGGCGAAAAAGTCGACGCTCTCCGATCGCTCGCCGGGGGTGGGCTGGAATGTGACGGAGCCCGCTATGAGGCGCTGGCGGCCGGGAATCGAGGCGGGCAACACCCGCACCAGATGGCGACCGCCGCTCACCGGAACTTCGTAGCCGTAGGTGATCTTCAGGTTGATGTCATAGAGCATGCGAAGTGACGCCCTTGGTTCGATCGCGATGCGGTCTCGGTTCGTGGCTGAAACCCCTCCCCAACCCCTCCCTACAAGGGGAAGGGGCTAGGCGCCCGCGGCGATCGCCTGTCATTCCAGACTTGCGTCGAGCACAGAGGCTGACGGCGAGGAGGGGAGGGTGCGGCAAAGAGTTCCTCTCCCCCTTGTGGGGACGGGCTGGGGAGGGGTATTCGCATGCTTCGTTAGCCGCCATGCCGCCTTATACCATTTTAGCCGAGGTAGGTTTGGGCGAGCAGGTCGGAAAGTCTTTCCAGATCCTGCTCCAACCGCCTGTAGACCGCCTCGGTCATTGCCTCGGGCGTCATCACCGCAAGGCCGGAGTGAAGCCGCATCGTCTCCCGGTAGAAGGGCGACATCTGGCCGTTGACGAAGGCATTCGGCAGCAGCTCTACCTCCGTCTTGATCTCGTTCAATTGGAAGAGCACCGAGCGTGGGTTGAGCGGATCGAGCGCTAGCAGGTCGGTGACCGTCAGGGCGGCCGTGTTGACGTTGTAGCGGCGGCGATGGGTCATGACGCTGTCGCCGATCTCGAGCAGCATGTCATAGGCGCCGTCCGGAGCCTCCGGTCCGGACATATGGCCGAGCAGCCGCGTCATGTGCAGGCCGCGCTCGAGATAGCGCCCGATCGACAGGAAGCGCCAGCCGGTAAAGCGATACATGTTTTCGTGGACGAGACCGGCAAAGCCCGCCAGCTTGCGCAGGAGGATGGTCATCGCATGGGTCGCGTCGTCGCCGGCCTGAACGGTCGCGTGGAACTTGCGCGCCGTCTTCGACAGGTCGTTCAGCGCGAGCCAGCCGTCGGGAGAGAACCTGTCGCGAATGTTGCCGGCGCTGAAGAGGGCGCTGTCGATATTGGCGAGCAGGCTGGCAGGCACCGGCTGGCGCGTGCTGATATCGAGGGCTGCGAGATAGCTGCTGACATCCTTCAGGAGCGGCATGTTCGGATCCGCCGCCTCGGCGAAACGGGCGTGCCAGGCGCGCAGGATCCGGAGCGCACCCTCCGCCCGCTCGATATAGCGGCCGAGCCAGAAGAGATTGTCCGCCGCGCGGCTCGGCAGGCTGCCCGGCAGGTTGCGGGTGAAGCTCTCCTCGGCCGGCAGCAGCGTAGTGCGCTCGACCGGCTTTTCGCTGACGATCCAGACATCGGCGGCGGTGCCGCCCGCCTGCATGGCGATCGCCGCCACGTCGTCGCCGGAGCCGATGCGGGCGAAGCCGCCGGGCATGATCTGCCAGCCGTCGCGGGTGCGCGCTGCAAAGACGCGCAAGCTCATCGGCCGCGGCGTCAGCCGGCCGCGCACCCAAGCCGGCGTCGTCGACAGCGTCACCACCTCCTGCCCGACCAGCTTGCCTCCGCCTGCCGCCAGCCATTCGGCGGCCGAAGTCTTGGTGGTTTCGCGCAGCGCCGCACCGAGCACCGATTGCCCGTTGTCGTCGAAGAACGGCCGCGTCGAATAGGCCGGGCCAATGACCATGCCCTCGATATTGCTCGCGACGTGCTGACGCTCCTGTTCCTGGCCGCACCACCAGGTGGCGATCGACGGCAGCTTCTGCTCTTCTCCAAGCAGGTGGCGGCAGAGCGTCGGCATGAAGGCGAGGAAGGCGCGCGTCTCGAGAATGCCGGAGCCGATCGCGTTGACGATCGAGACGGAACCGCCGCGTAGCGCTTCGACGATGCCGGGCGTGCCGATATGGGAGGATTGATTGAGTTCGAGCGGATCGGCAAAGGAGGCGTCGAGGCGGCGCCAGAGCACGCCGATCGGCTTCAGGCCGGCGACGGTGCGCACCATCACCCGGCCGCCGACGACCGTCAGGTCCTCGCCTTCGAGCAGCATGAAGCCGAGATAGCGGGCGATATAGGCATGCTCGAAATAGGTTTCGTTGGCGATGCCGGGTGAGAGCACGGCGATGCGGTCGTCCGGATGCAGCTTTTGCGCCTGAAGAGTGTCGCGGAAGGCCCCGAAGAAGCTCGCCAGGCGACGGACGTGGGTTTCGGCGTAGAGGTTGGAAAAGGCGCGCGTCGTCGCCACGCGGTTTTCAAGCGCGAAGCCTGCGCCGGACGGCGCCTCCGTCCGATCGGCAAGAACCCACCAGGTGCCGTCAGGCCCCCGGCCGATCTCGAAAGAACAGAAGTGCAGGAAATGTCCGTCTGCCGGCTTTACGCCGACCAGCGGGCGCAGGAACTGCGGATTGGAGCCGACGAGCGCCGGCGGCAGCAGACCTTCGCCCACCAGGCGGTTCTCGCCATAGATATCTGCAACGACCTTCTCCAGAAGCTCGGCCCGCTGGATCAAGCCTTCCGAAACGGCGGCCCATTCGGCTTCGTCGATCAACACCGGTATGTGCGAAAGCGGCCAGCTTCGTTCGGTGTTTTCCTTGCCGTAGGCGCGATAGAAGACGCCGGCGTCGCGCAGATAGCGGTCGGCACGGGCGAAGCGGTTGGCGAGCTCCGTTTCGTCCATGCGGCCAAGAGCGGCGAGCAGCCGCTGCCAGACCGGCCGGACATCACCCTGCGGGTCGAGCATTTCGTCGGCGACCCCCGGCAGGGCGCGATAGCCGAACGCCGGGTCGCCATCGAACCGCCCCTCGCCTGTTGCCTCTGCCGCCTGCTCCTTCGCCATTTACACTCCTGCCGGACGCCTCAAGTCGAGCGTCAGGGGAAACTCCGCCGAGGGTGCCTCGGATCGCAGCCGATACATGCCGGTCGTGTGCCCCCAGGGTTCGAAGCGCGCCAGCCGGCGTGCCTCCGCCTCGTTGCCGTTGACCGGAAAGGTCTCATAGTTACGCCCGCCCGGATGCGCAACATGGTAGACGCAGCCGCCGATCGCCCGATTCGACCATGTATCATAAACGTCGAATGTAAGGGGAGTGTTCACCGGCAAAACAGGGTGCAGGCCGGATGCCGGTTGCCAGGCCTTGTAGCGCACGCCGGCGACGGCGACGCCGTTCGTACCGGTTTTCGACAGCGGCACCGGCCGGCCGTTGCAGGTCACCGTGTACCGATCGGGGTTGCCGGTTTCGAGCTTCACCTGCAGGCGCTCGACGGAGGAATCGACATAGCGCACCGTGCCGCCGATTGCACCCTGCTCGCCCATCACGTGCCATGGTTCGAGCGCCTGGCGGATTTCGAGCTTCGCCTCCTCGTATTCCACCTCGCCGCAGAAGGGGAAGCGGAATTCAAGCTGCGCCGCGAACCATTCCGGCCGGAGGTCGAAGCCGTGCGCTTTCAAATCAGCGAGAACGTCGAGGAAATCCTGCCAGACGTGGTGCGGCAGCATGAAGCGGTCGTGGAGCGCGGTGCCCCAGCGAACGAAGCTGCCTTCGACAGGGTTTTTCCAGAAACGGGCGATGAGCGCGCGGACCAGCAATTGCTGGGCGAGCGACATGCGGGCATTGGGCGGCATCTCGAAGCCGCGGAACTCGATCAGGCCGAGGCGGCCGGTCGGACCGTCGGGCGAAAACAGTTTGTCGATGCAGATCTCGGAGCGGTGCGTGTTGCCGGTGACGTCGACGAGCAGATTGCGGAACAACCGGTCGACGAGCCACGGGAGAGGCGGCACGCGGCCTGCGCCGGGCGAGGGCACCTGCGCCAGGGCGATCTCCAGCTCGTAAAGCGAATCGTGGCGGGCCTCGTCGATGCGCGGCGCCTGGCTGGTCGGCCCGATGAACAGGCCGGAAAAGAGATAGGAGAGCGAGGGATGGCGCTGCCAGTGCAGCACGATGCTCTTCAGCAGATCAGGCCGGCGCAGGAAGGGACTGTCATTGGGGCTGCGGCCGCCCACCACCACGTGGTTGCCGCCGCCGGTTCCCGTGTGGCGGCCGTCGATCATGAACTTGTCGGCACCGAGCCGGCTCTGGCGCGCCTCCTCGTAGATCGTCGTGGTGATGTCGACGCATTCGCCCCAGTTCGAAGCCGGGTGGATATTGACCTCGATCACGCCCGGGTCGGGTGCCACGCGGATGACGTTGATGCGCTCGTCTTGCGGCGGCGGATAGCCTTCGATATGGACGCTGAGGCCGAGCGCCGCGGCGGCCTTTTCGGTCGAGGCGATCAGATCCAGATATTCCTCGATGCTCGTGGTCGGCGGCATGAAGACACTCAGCCGGCCGTCGCGCGGCTCGACGCTGACGGCGGTTCGCACCGAGCCGCCGATCTCGTCGCGCGAGGCGGGCAGCGGCGTCTGCGGCTCTTCGAAGGGCTGGAAACGTGACTGCTGGGCGCGTCCCTTCTCTTCGGCGAAGTCCGGCAAGTCTCCGCGGGAAACCGTGGGGTCGACGGGGTTGATATAGGGATAGGACGAGGGGGAGATATGGGGAAGGGAGCCGAGCGGCAGGCGATAGCCGACCGGGCTGTCGCCCGGCATGAGAAAGATGCGGCCGCGCCGCGTCGTCCACTTCTCGCTCGTCCATTTCCGGCCAGAGGCCCGAGAATTCCAGGCCTGCACCGGCAGCACGTAGCCGGTCGGCGTCGTCAGGCCGCGCTCGAAGACGCGGGCGAGACGGCTGCGCTCCTCCGGGTCCTTGAGCTTCGAGTTGGACGGATCGACATTGTCCGGCAGGTTCGCTTCCTTGACGATCCATTCTGCCGGATCCTCATAGGCCGGAACGACCATGTCGGCGGCGACGTCGAGCTCGCCGGCGATCGCGACCAGCAGGCGCTCGGCATCGCGCTCGGTTACATTATTCCTGCCGCGTTCCTCGGCGATGAGCTCCGGCCGCTGCCAGATCGGCAGGCCGTCCCGGCGCCAATAAAGCGAGAAGGTCCAGCGCGGCAGGCTTTCGCCCGGATACCACTTGCCCTGCCCGTAGTGCAGGAAACCGCCCGGCGCGAAGCGCTCGCGCAGGCGGCGAATGAGGGCGTCGGCCTTTTCCCGCTTGGTCGGGCCGACGGCGGCGGTGTTCCATTCGTCGGATTCGAAGTCGTCGATCGACACGAAGGTCGGCTCGCCGCCCATGGTCAGGCGCACGTCGTTGTCGGCGAGCACCCGGTCGACCTCGTTGCCGAGCGCGTTGAGCGCCTCCCAGCTCTCGTCGGAAAAGGGCTTGGTGATGCGCGGATGCTCGGCGACGCGCGCGACCTTCATGTCGAAGGCGAACTCAGTTCTCGTGTCAGCATCGCCGAAGAAGCCGCCGGAGATCGGTGCGGCGTTGCGATAGTGCGGTGTGGCGGCCAGCGGAATGTGGCTTTCGCCGGTCAGGAGGCCGGAGGTCGGATCGAGCCCGATCCAGCCGGCGCCGGGAAGATAGACCTCGGCCCAGGCATGCAAGTCGGTAAAGTCGTGCTCGGTGCCGGAGGGACCGTCGAGGGCCTTCAGGTCGGGCGTTAGCTGAATGAGATAACCGGAGACGAAACGGGCGGCAAAGCCGAGATTGCGCAGGACCTGCACGAGCAGCCAGCTCGAATCGCGGCAGGAGCCCCTGGCGAGCCCAAGCGTCTCCTCCGGAGGCTGGACGCCCGGTTCCATTCGGATGACGTAGCCGATTTCCTTCTGCAGCCGCGCATTGAGGCCGACGACCATGTCGACGGTGCGCTGGGGCGAGCGATCGACGCCCGCGAGAAATACGGAAAGCCTTTCGCCCGCCGGTTCCGGCGTCATGTAGATCTTCAGGTCCTCGCTGAGGTCTTCAGGGTACTGAAACGGCCAGCGTTCGGCCTCCTCCTCGACGAAGAAGTCGAAGGGATTGTAGACGGTCATGTCGGCGACGAGATCGACTTCGATCTTCAGTTCCGTCACCGGATCGGGAAAGACATAGCGGGCGAGATAGTTGCCGTAGGGATCCTGCTGCAGATTGACGAAATGGTTCTCCGGCGAGACCCTCAGCGAGTGGCTGATGACCTTCGTCTTCGAATGGGCAGCCGGTTTCAACCTGATGATCTGCGGCGAGAGCCTTACCGGCCGGTCATATTTGTAATGAGTCAGATGATAGATACTGGCCTTGATCGACATGCAGCGTTTTTCCCCTCGATGGCGGGTCCGTCGCCCGCCATTCGAGACGACTTTGTGCAATGCAAAGAAAGAAAGCAAGCCGAAACCGAGACTTGGCCTGGGCCGGTCAATGTGCTCGATTCAGTATCAGACGGGCGGTGGATTGATCCTCGCGAAGCCCTCCTGCCGGTAGTAGGGGAAGTGAGGATAGGGCGCCGTCGTCGCGCTCGCCGCATCGAGGCGGGCGATCTGCTCGGCCGCCAGCGACCAGCCGCCGGCGCCGAGGTTCTGGCGGAGTTGCTCCTCGTTGCGCGCCCCGATGATGACGCTCGACACGGTCGGGCGCTGAAGCAGCCAATTGATCGCGATTTGCGGCACCGTTCGACCGGTTTCCTTCGAAATCTGATCTAGCACCTGGACGATGTCGTACAGCTTTTCGTCGTCAACCGGCGGCCCGAAAGCCGCGGTGTCGTGCAGCCTGCTTCCTTCGGGCCAGGGCTCGCCGCGGCGGATCCTGCCGGTCAGCCGGCCCCAGCCGAGCGGGCTCCAGACAAGCGCGCCGACACCCTGGTCGAGGCCGAGCGGCATCAGCTCCCATTCGTAGTCCCGCCCGACGAGAGAGTAGTAGACCTGATTGGCGACGTAGCGTGGATAGCCGTGGCGATCGGCAACCGCGAGCGACTTCATCAATTGCCAGCCGGAGAAATTGGAAACGCCGACATAGCGCAGCTTGCCGGAGCGCACGAGCATGTCGAGGGTCGACAGCACTTCTTCGACCGGCGTGCCGGCATCGAAGGCGTGCAATTGCATCAGGTCGATGTAATCGGTGCCGAGCCGTCTCAGCGCCGCGTCGACGCCTTTGACGAGGCGTGCGCGGGACGAGCCGGCATCATTCGGTCCGTCGCCGGTCGGCAGCGATATCTTCGTCGAGACGAGCACGGCGTCACGCCGCCCCTTGATCGCCGCTCCGAGGATTTCCTCGGAAGCGCCATCGGAATAGACATCCGCCGTGTCGAAAAGGTTGACGCCCGCCTCGAGGCAGATGTCGACCAAGCGGCGGGCCTCCGCTTCCGCAGTGGTGCCCCAGGCACTGAAAAGCGGCCCCTTGCCGCCGAACGTGCCAGCCCCGAAGCTGAGCGCCGGCACCTTCAGGCCGGACGAACCAAGCCGTCGATACTCCATTCCAAGAACTCCTTAGTGCTCATGTCACCCATGCGAGGAGAAAGATGGAGCGGACGGCGTTTTGGATATAGACTGGCAACGGGAACATTATCTGTGAGTTGAGTTCACATGTCACGACCCTCGGTCAACCGCTCGGGTGAGATGGAAGTCTTCGCGAAAGCGGTGGAGCTCGGCGGTTTCTCCTCCGCCGCCCGCCACTTCCGCATGACGCCGTCCGCCGTCAGTAAGCTCGTGCTGCGCCTCGAAGAAAGGCTCGGAGTCCGGCTCGTCAACCGTTCGACGCGTAAGCTCCAGCTTACGCCGGAAGGCCATGCCTTCTACGAGCGCACGACGCGGATACTTTCCGACATCGACGAGGCGGAACGCTGCGCTTCGGCCGGCGAAAGCCCGACCGGCAGGGTGCGGCTGAACGTCAACGCCTCGTTCGGCACGCATGTCCTGATGCCGCTGGTGCCAAAGTTCCGCGAGCGATTTCCGGCGGTCACCCTCGATATCGTTCAGACCGATGCGGTGGTCGACCTGATGGAGGCGCGCGCCGATGTGGCGGTCCGGGCGGGGCCGCTCAAGAGCTCGACACTGATCGCCCGCAAGCTCGGCGCGACGCGGATGGTGATCGTTTCAGCCCCGTCCTATCTCGCGCGCAACGGCATGCCCTCAAGTCTGGACGAACTGCGGGCCCATGACCGGCTCGGCTTCTGCTATGCCCGCGCGGTCGACGGCTGGCCTCTCCGGCAGGCAGGCGAGACGATCGTGCTGCCCGCTTCGGGAGCGGTGCAGGTCAGCGACGGCGAGGGCTTGCGGCACCTCGCCCTTGCCGGCGCCGGGCTGGCCCGGCTTGCCGAGTTCACCGTGCGCGAAGACATGCGTGCCGGCCGGCTGCTGCCGGTGCTCGAGGACTTGAACCCGGGCGATCTCGAAGAGATCCATGCGGTTTTCCTGGGGCAGGGCGGGGCTCTCCCCTCCCGTGTGCGTGCGGTTCTCGACTTTCTTGCGAGCCATGCCCGCGTGACGCCGATGCTGCCCGACGAGCTCGATCGGCAGCGGTTGGGTGTGTCGGGATAGAAGAAGGCCCGCGGGGACCGCGAGCCATTTCTTGATTGGCGCTTGCGTCAGCGCTTCGGTGCGACAAGCGCGAAAACTGCGCCCTGCGGGTCGGCGCCCTGCACGATCCAGGCGCCGCCGGGCACCTCCATCGGATCCTGAATGATCTTGCCGCCGCCGGACGTGACCCGATCGATCGCCGCATCGAGCGCCTCGACGTTGAAATAATAGAGCCAGTAGGGTGGCGCGGGGATTTCCTTCGGCTTGGTCATCATGCCGCCGATCGGCCGGCCGTTGAAGGCGAAGATCTGGTAGACGCCCATTTCGCCCATGTCCATCGCCTGGTCCTTCGTCCAGCCGAACAGCTTCGAATAGAAGTCGAAGGCGGTGTCGAGGTCGCCCGCCATCAATTCATGCCAGCCGACGTTGCCGGCTCCCATCTGGTCCATGGCCGGCGGCGGTTCGCCATCGCCCTTGAACAGCGCGAAGGCAGCGCCATGCGGATCGGTGACGATCGCGAAGCGGCCGACGCCGGGAATGTCGTCCGGCGCGCGGTGGACGGCACCGCCGGCGGCGGCGAGCTTGTCGGCGGTCGCGTCGACATCATCGACTGCCACATAGCCGAGCCAGGCCGGCGGCACCTTCATCTCGAGCGCACCGTCGGGCATGGTCATCAGGCCGGCGATCTGGTGCTCGCCCTTGGAAAAAAGCGTGTAGTTCATGTCCGGCATCCCCGCGTCGCGGGCGGACCAGCCGACAACGCTCTTATAGAAGGCTTCCGCGGCCTTCGTGTCCGTCGTCATCAGCTCGTACCAGATGAATTTCCCGTGCATTGTCGATCCTCCGGTTTGGGTCTATGCAGGCGACGCAGCGATCGCCATGGCTCCAGCTATCGGCGGCGATACTCCGCCCTCATCAGTTCCTTCCAGTCTCCGTCTGCCGCCTGGACGCGGGCCGTCAGCACCCTGCGGTTGGCGTCGATCAGCGTTATTCTGTCCTGGTATCTGGCGGACTTGCCTGGGTTCTCAAAGTCCGGGCCCTCGCAATTCAGAGCGAGCGTCTTGCCGTCGTCTTCGATCTCGCCGTCATAGACCCACATATGCGTCATCATCGAGCCGACCCACGTGCCGAGATAGCGGCCGGTCAGCGGATTGAAGCCCAGCGTCATCAGGGTCTGGCCGGAACTTCCGTCGGGCATGGTGCCTTGCCCTTCGCAAACGACCCAGAGTCCCTGCATCGAACGGACATTCTCGACCCATGGCTCACTCGACCCGCCGCTTCCCATCGACTCTTCCGACGTGACCGTCCATTCACCAAGCAGCTGTTCCAGCCATCGGTGTTCTTCCTGAGGCTCTGCTTTCACGTTCTCCTCCTTGGTTTTTTCGATTGCATCGCCGTGGTCTGCCGCGCCTCGATGCTACGCGGCACAGAGCGTCAGATAGGGCCGACGGCCGCTAAGTCCATTCGACCGCGGCAGGGGGCGTGCGGTCACAGTCAATCGTCATACAGGTCGCAGTGGCGAACGAATTCCGTGCTCGAATTCTCATGGGTGAGAACGTCGAACGGTGGATGCATCGCCATTTTTGCTTGACTATTTAGGTTGATATCAACATTAGTCGAGCATGTCAAAGCTGCCGCTCATCCCCTTCTCGACCACGATCGTCGTCAGGGACAGCTGTCTGTGCCTGCATGTCCAGCGTGCCGCCCGGGCGCTCGCCCGCCGTTTCGACGAGGCGCTGAGGCCGCTCGACATCACCAATGGGCAGTTCTCGCTGATGATGTCGCTCAACAGGCCGGAATCGCCAAGCATGAGCGCGGTCGCGTCGCTTCTGGCGATCGACCGCACGACGCTGACGGCAGCGCTGAAACCGCTCGAGCGCCGCGGTCTCGTCGAGACCTTCGTCGATCCCGATGACAGACGGCTGCGCCGCCTGCGATTGACGGAAGCGGGAGAGCGGCTGCTGGCGGAAGCCGTCCCGATCTGGCAGCGCACGCATGCTGCGGTCGATGCGCAACTCGGCGACGCAGGTCCCGACCGGCTGCGGACCGACCTCCTCGCTCTCACGGAAACGCCGGCGATATGCGGCGCGTGATCAGGTCGGCGCGCGACGCTCTCCGAGCAGCGCGGCGAGTTCGGCGATCAGCGCCGTCGCCCGCCGCAGCCTCTCCTCTCCGATTTCAGCGCCAAGCGCGTTCGCCCAGACGGCCTGCCTTGCCGTGATCTCTGCGAGCGCCGCTTCCCCGCCGGGCGTGAGCGTCATCAGCTTGGCGCGCTGATGTGCCGGATTCTGCCGGTAGGCCAATAGGCCCTCGGCTTCGAGAATATCGGCGATGCGTTGCACGCCCTGCCGCGCCAGTCCGAGGGCGCGGGCCGCCTCTGCCACCGACAACGTCGAATGCCTTGCCGCAGCCAAGACCTGCCAGCGGGCGCTGGTCTGGCCGGATGGCTGCGCCAGCCTATCTCCTTCCGAGGTCAAGTGTCCGGCAAGGCGCAGGACCGAGATGGCGAACTCGGCGAAGGCGTCGCCGGAGGGAGTCCGTGAGGGCTGAATCATGTTGACAATATATTGTCATTTTCGGTAGATGTATTTTGACAATAAGTTGTCATATCGGTTGATGATTGGCAAGAGAGCGCCGGGAGGAACGGGATGAAGATGACCTACAAGGGCAGCTGCCACTGCGGACGTATCCGGTATGAAGTCGATGCCGATCTCGAGGCCGGCACCAGCCGGTGCAATTGCTCCTATTGCTCGAAGACGCGCTATTGGGGCACGCTGGTGAAGCCGGAGGACTTCCGGCTGCTCTGCGAAGAAGCAAGCAGTGGCGACTATCAGTTCAACACGATGAGCGGCCATCATCGCTTCTGCCCGACTTGCGGCGTGTCGCCCTACGGCACGGGAAATGTCGAAGAGCTCGGCGGCGCCTTCGTCTCCATCAACGTTGCCTGCCTCGACGATATCGATCCGGCGGTGCTTGCCGCCCTGCCGATCCAGTATATGGACGGGCTGCACGACAACTGGTGGAATGTGCCGGCCGAGACGCGGCACCTTTGAACATCAGCGACAGCTGAGCTTGCTGACTGCGGCGTCGAGACATGTCTCGAAAGCGGCGAGATCGGTGTAGATCGCATCGGGCCGGGCGTCGCCGACAATGACGACGCCGCCGCGGCGCTCGATGCCCGCATGCAGCATGAGGTTGTCAATCAGGCCGAAATCCTCGACCGACAGCCCGCCCGGATCGCGCAATTGACCGGCGGGATCCGGCTGCACAGCTCCCTTGAAGTGTTCGACAACACGGGCGGCGTGGTCGCGCGCCACATTCGTATAGGCGAAGACCGGCTTGCCGAGCGCGCACATGAAACCAAGCTCGAAGGTGGTGCCGGTATCGGCGGCAATCCCGCGAAAGGGCGTCAGATTGGCGATGATCGCGTCTGCTTCGAGCATCATCCGTTCATCCACGGCGCTGATCGCTGCCGCCCGTTCCCGTTTTGAATTGGTCGGAGGGATTTCAAGGTCACCCGGCGAAAGCGGTATCAGTCCGGCGGCACGCGTCAGAGACGCCTTGCGGTCGAGCATTTGGCGCGCGTTCGGAAGGAAGACTTCAGGTCCGGCCAAATAGACCTTCTTCGCCATGATTTCAGCCCCTGCACAGACAACATGGTTCGATCAGTGTTGCAATCGAGGCTCCGGAGCGGATGACGCTCAGCCGGTCCGGGGCACCACTTTGAGCTGACGCGGTTTGGCTTAGCGGTCGCCGAGATCCCGCACCGCGCCGCGGTCGGCGGAGGTCGCGAAGGCGGCATAGGCCTTGAGCGCAGTCGTCACCTTGCGCTTGCGCGGCTCGGCCGGCTTCCAGCCTTTTGCGTCCTGCTCGGCGCGGCGCCTGGCAAGCTCGGCTTCGTCCACCCTCAGGCTGATGGTGCGGTTCGGGATGTCGATATCGATCATGTCGCCCTCGCGGACGAGCCCGATCGTGCCGCCATTGGCCGCCTCGGGCGAGACATGGCCGATCGACAGCCCGGAGGTGCCGCCGGAGAAGCGGCCGTCGGTGATCAGCGCGCAGGCCTTGCCGAGGCCCTTCGACTTCAGATAGCTCGTCGGATAGAGCATCTCCTGCATGCCGGGGCCGCCCTTCGGCCCCTCGTAGCGGATGACGACCACGTCGCCGGCCTTGATCTCGTTGCCGAGGATCGCCTTGACGGAGGCATCCTGGCTCTCGAAGACGCGGGCCGGGCCGGAGAATTTGAGGATGCTCTCGTCAACGCCGGCCGTCTTCACGATGCAGCCGTCAAGCGCGATGTTGCCCTTCAAGACCGCGAGGCCGCCGTCCTTGGAGAAGGGATGTTCGACCGAACGGATGACGCCCTTTTCCCGGTCGGTGTCGAGGTCGTCCCAGCGCGCCTCCTGGCTGAAGGCAACCTGCGTCGGGATGCCGCCCGGAGCGGCGCGGAAGAAGTTGCGGACAGTCTCGCTCGATGTGCGGGTAATGTCCCAGCGATCGATCGCGTCGCCGATCGTCTCGCTGTGCACGGTCGGGCAATCGCGGTTGATGAGGCCGCCTTTTTCCAGTTCGCCGAGGATCGACATGATGCCGCCGGCGCGGTGCACGTCTTCCATGTGGACGTCGCTCTTCGCCGGCGCGACCTTCGACAGGCAGGGAACCTTGCGCGACAGCCGGTCGATGTCGCCCATGGTGAAGTCGACCTCGCCCTCGTGGGCGGCGGCGAGGATGTGCAGCACGGTGTTGGTCGAGCCGCCCATGGCGATGTCGAGCGCCATGGCGTTTTCGAAGGCCTTCTTGCTGGCGACCGAGCGCGGCAGCACGCGCTCGTCCTCCTGCTCGTAATAGCGGCGCGCCAGGTCGACGACGAGATGACCGGCCTCGACGAAAAGGCGCTTGCGGTCGGCATGGGTCGCGAGCGTCGAGCCGTTGCCGGGCAGCGACAGGCCGAGCGCTTCGGTCAGACAGTTCATCGAGTTGGCGGTGAACATGCCGGAGCAGGAGCCGCAGGTTGGACAGGCGGAACGCTCGATGGCCTTGACGTCCTCGTCGGAGACGCTGTCGTCGGCGGCAGCGACCATGGCGTCGACGAGGTCGAGCGCGTGCTTCTTGCCGTGCAGCACGACCTTGCCGGCTTCCATCGGCCCGCCGGAGACGAAGACGGCCGGAATGTTGAGGCGCAAGGCTGCCATCAGCATGCCGGGCGTGATCTTGTCGCAGTTGGAGATGCAGACCATGGCGTCGGCGCAATGGGCGTTGACCATGTATTCGACGCTGTCGGCGATGATCTCGCGCGACGGCAGCGAATAGAGCATGCCGTCATGGCCCATGGCGATGCCGTCATCGACCGCGATCGTGTTGAATTCCTTGGCGACGCCGCCGGCCGCCTCGATCTCACGGGCGACGAGCTGCCCGAGATCCTTCAGATGCACGTGGCCGGGCACAAACTGGGTGAAGGAGTTCACCACCGCAATAATCGGCTTGCCGAAGTCGCTGTCCTTCATGCCCGTCGCGCGCCAGAGGCCGCGAGCGCCGGCCATGTTGCGGCCGTGGGTGGTGGTGCGGGAGCGATAGGCAGGCATGACGTGTTCCTTCACGGACGAATATCGATACGCGAATATAATGGCGATGATGGAGCGCCTTGCAGGCGTACTAGCGCAAATTTGCGCGCGCGTCATCTTTCGCGTCAGATTATTTCCGCCGCATGAGCCCCGCGCAGCGCCGGTCATTCGTCGCACATTCGAGGCGGCGTTTCCTTGAGGGTTGCCGACCTGCCGCTTCACCTCCGCCTGCAAGGCGCATTGCTTGCCAAGCCACGTCAACAAGTCCATTGTTTTCGGCATTCCGACCTGTGCCGCGGACGTCTCGCGGCGGGTGGGTATCGAGGTTCGTCGGCGATGAACTGCCATGAATGCGGTAGCGAGATAGAGAGCGGCTTCGCGTTCTGCCCGAAATGCGGCGCCAAGCAGCAGAGTTCGTGCTCTGCTTGCGGCTATCTCTGCGCGCCGCATTTCGCCTTCTGCCCGCGCTGCGGCACCCGGCTCGGAGCGCCGGCGGATGTCAGACCGGCTCCAAAGCCGCCGGCGGTAGGCGTCGCGCAGGCGCCTGCAGCACCCTCACCGGATATCGGCGCCGACCGGCGTACCGTCACGGTCCTGTTCGCCGATCTCTGCGGTTTCACCGGTCTCAGCGAGCAGATCGATCCGGAAGTTCTGCAGGCGCTGCAGAACGAGCTCTTCGAGGCGCTGACGAGTGCCGTCGAGACGTTCGGCGGCTTCGTCGACAAGTTCATCGGCGATGCGCTGCTTGCCCTCTTCGGCGCCCCGGTGGCGCATGAGGATGATCCGGAGAGGGCCCTTCGGGCCGCATTGGAAATGCTCGAGCGGACCGCGCAGGTGAGCGAGCGCTGGCATGGGCGCATCGGCCTGCCGCTCAGCCTGCATATCGGCGTCAACACCGGCCCGGTCGTCACCGGCGGCTTCGGGGCGCGCGACGCGAAATCCTATTCGGTCACCGGCGACACGGTGAACACGGCGCAGCGGCTGCAGACGATGGCGGGGCCGGACGAAATCCTGGTCGGGCCGGTGACGCACAGGCTTACCCGGCACGCCTTCGCCTATGAGACGCTCGGCGCCGTCGCGCTGCGCGGCAAAACCGGCAGCCTTCAGGTGCATCGCCTGACCGGCGCGCTCGCGGCGCCGCGCCCGGCCAGGGGTCTCGACGCCCTCGGTCTCAGCGCTCCGCTCATCGGACGCAATGCGGAGATCGGCCGGATGCGCGACTGCCTGGCGCTCGCCTGCGCCGGTACCGCGCAAGTCGTCCGCCTGACCGGCGAAGCCGGCATTGGCAAGTCGCGTCTGGTGGGCGACTTCCTGGCCGCCATCGGCGAGGACCCGCGTTTTGCGCAGGTGGTCGTCAGGCGCGCGGCCTGTTCTCCGCTCGGCGAGCCGTCCTACGGGATGCTCGCCGCCGTGCTCGGCAGCGCCTACGGCATACCGGCCGGCGGCACGGCGGAGGAAATGCAGGAGCGGCTGGCTTCCGGTCTCGCCGAAATCGGCTTCACCGCCGATGAACTCAGTGAGGCGATGCCGCTTCTCTTCCATATTCTCGGAATGGGGGACCGGGACGGCGCCCTGCAGCACGTTCCTCCCGACCAGGTCCGGCGCCAGCTCCTCTCGGTCATCCGCACCATGTTCGAGCGGCGGCTCGAACGGACGCCTTTGCTCATCGTGCTTGAGGACCTGCATTGGGCGGATGCCGCTTCGCTAGAGGCGTTGCGCTTCGTGCTCGACCGGCTCGATCGCCGCCCCTTGATGCTGATCACCACGCAGCGGCCCGATTCCGGCCCGGAGCGCTTGGCTCCGGGGCGCACAAGCGTAACCGCATTGCGTCTCGGATCGCTCTCTCCCGCCGACGGACAGCGGCTCCTTGCGGGGTTCTTCGGAGAGAATTGCCTGCCTCAAGGCCTGCGCTGGCAAATTCTTGCGCGCGCCGGCGGCAACCCGCTGTTCATCGAGGAAATCGTCCGCGGCCTCATCGAACTTGGAACCCTCCGGCGCGACGGATCCCGGTGGCAGGTGGCCGCGGGCGAAGCAAGCGTCGACATTCCCGCTGGCATCGAGGCGATGCTGCTGGCGCGCATCGACCGCCTGCCGCCGGAGGTGCGCCGCCTCGTCCATGGCGCCGCCGTCATCGGCCCGCGCTTCGACGCGGAGCTGCTCGCCGCCATCTCCCCGCAATCCGGCGACGTCGCGACGGGCCTGGAGTTGCTGTGCGACGCCGAAATCATCGAGGAGAGTGCCGGGGGCGGGACGCCGGCATCGCAAAGCTTTCGCTTCGTGCAGTCCTTGCTGCACGAAGTGGTCTACAACAATCTCCTCGTCAAGCGGCGAACGGAGATTCACGCGGCGATCGCCCATGCCCTGGAGCGCCGCCATGGGGAGAGCCCCGAGCGTTTCGAGGATCTGGCCGTCCTCGGGCATCACTACGGTCAGTCGGTCGACCGGGCCAAGGGGGCTCGCTACCTGATGGCGGCCGGAGACCGCGCAAGCCAGCTTTATGCCAACGAAGACGCGATCCGCTTCTATCGGCAGGCGATGGCCGCGCTGGCCACGCTTGGCGAAGAGGAGCCGGACTGGTTCGCCGCTGGCGAGCGGCTCGCCGATCTGCTGGTCCCCCTCGGCGAGCGCGCCCAGGCGGAGGAGCACTATCGTGCACTGCTCGATGCCCGTCCCGTCGCGGCGGATGCGGTAGCCTCTGCGCGGATCCTCCGCAAGCTCGGCCATCTTCTCTGGGAGGCCGGCAAGCGCGATCGGGCGCAGGCGCGCTTCACGGAAGCGGCCGGCCTGCTCGAGCGCGCCGAGGCACCGATCGAAAGCGCGTCGCTGCTGCAGGAGCGGGGTCATCTGGCTTTTCGCATGGGCGACTATCTCGGCGCGTCAGAATGGGCGGACGAAGCCTTGGAGAGGGTCAAGGCGCTTGGTCCCGCCATGGGTGCCGAATCGAGGCGCGAGGTAGCCCTCGTCACCGCCGAGGCGTTGAATACAAAGGCGGTGGCCCTCGCGCGGCGCGGTCGCACGCGAGAGGCGATCGAGGCGGTGGAGACGAGCGTCAAGGTGGCCGAAGCGGCGGCCCTGATGCACGCGGCCTGCCGCGGCTATACCAATCTCGGCGTGCTCTATACGATCGTCGATCCGAAGCTCGCCATCGACGTCTGCCGGCGCGGCCTCGACATGGCCCGCCGCATCGGCGACCTCGGCTTCCAGGCGCGGCTCCTTGCCAATCTTGCAGTCGCCCATTGCACCTTTACCGACCGCTGCGCGGCCGAAGGGGTGCCGGCGGCGCAAAAGGCGATCGAGATCGACCGGGCGCTCGACCAGCGCGATCATCTGCCGGTCTCGCTGCTGGTGCTGGGGCAGATATTCCAGTGCCACGGCAGGCCAGCAGAGGCTCGCAGGCTCTACGGCGAAGCGCTCGATCTTGCCGGTGAAACGGACGAAGCGCAGGTGCTGTTTCCGTGCTATGATGGCTTGGCGACACTTTGCCTGGATGAAGGCGAGCTCGCCGAGGCCGAACGTCATTTCCGTTTGGCGCAAGAAATCTGCGAAAGTCACGATCTCGATCCGGAAGCCCTGGTGATACTGCCTTTCCTCGACTGAGCAGCCTTCACTCGGCAATGGCCCGGAAAGAGGCAGCGCCGCACGCCTCGAGAGGCCTGCGCTGCACGGCATGCAGGGAGGAGAACAGCCATGGCGGAGTATACCAGTTCCGGGCCGTTGCAGCCGGGCGACCGGGCGCCGAACGTGGTGCTCGACGCGATCACCCAGGAGGGCAAGATCGCCATTGATGATTTTCGGGGGCGCAAACCCGTTCTGGTGGGACTGTTCCGGGGCCTGCAATGCCCGTTCTGCCGCCGGCAGATCGCCACCATGGCGCAGCTCAAGGCCGCCCTCAACGAAAAGGGGGTAGAGACCCTGACGGTCGTCAACACGCCGATCGAGCGGGCCCGGCTCTATTTCCGCTACCATCCCCTGCCGAATTTGCTTGCCGCGTCGGATCCCCAGCGGCTTTCGCACCGAGCCTTCGGCCTGCCGAATCTCGAATTCACCGAGGATGAGGACGATTGGCCGCATAAATTGGGCATGCAGACGGTGATGTCGATGCGCCTCGACATGCCCGGCGAACTGCCGGAACCGATGAATCCTGTCGCCGCGTCAGCCTATCTCCAGAAAGCCGACGGCTATGAGATGACCGAGGACGACAAGCGGATGGAGGCGGCCGCCATGGCGCAGCTCGTCGGTGAGTTCCTGCTCGACCGCGACGGCGTCGTGCGGTGGTCCTTCACCGAAGCTTCGCCGGACGGCCGCAACATGTTCCGTTCTCCTTCGCCGGACGAGGTGATGTCGGCTGCATCGCAGGTCCTCCATTGAGGGTGAGCGGCGGTGCCGGCCCGCCCTTCGGAACCGCTCCGGACAAACAAAAAGGCCGGGGTAAACCCGACCTTCCTCATCACCTTCCGCCTTTGCCAGTCCATCCGTGGTCAATGGCGAGGTGGGTTCTTCCTAGACGCTGTTCGTGACAAGTGCATGACGAGCAACCGAATTCGCGATCGATTGCCGCGACAGGGAAGATCGATGCGCCGATACGATCCGTTTGAATGCAAGTTGGAACGTTAGCGCTTTCTAAAGAATTCATCGACAAGATGTCTATATGCGCGGCTTGCTACTGTTCATTGTTGCGTTGGCTGGTTTCTGGGCGATCGACCGGATCGCCTGCGAGGGGCGATACGGCCGCGCGGCCTGGCGCGAAGCAAAGCAGCAGGCCAATTCCGTTCGCTATCAAGTGGAATATTGGGTCGACGATATCGTCAGGCTTTAGCCCCCGCCGATGGCAGAACCGGTTGCAACAGAAAAGGCCGGGCTCGCCCGACCTTCCTCATCACCTCTCGCCTTTGCCAGTCCATCCGTGGTCAACGGCGAGGTGCATCTTTCCTACCCGAGGACCGTGACGATCTCGTGACAGCGGCTGCAACAAGCGCTGATCGGCTGCAATCGGTCGCAAGAGAAGGCGGGCGTGAAAGGATTGTGACCCTTACGATGTCAACAATGCTGTTCGGCTGCAAAAGGTCGACTTTTCTCGATCGAGCCTCGTAAAGAATCGCGAAGCATCCTCGTAGGAGAACAGCGCAACTTGGGCAAAGCTCGGGCACGAAAAAGGCCCGAGCAGGCCACCGCCTCTCGGGAATCGCTGCCGAAACGTGAGGATTGCGCCCAAGCCCGTCGAGCGAAACCCCACGGTTCGGACAGTCCATATCCCACCTCGACGGAGCCAGACTCCGTCTGCGCCCATCGAACACAAAGCTAATGTGTCCGCGAGAAATAATCCCGAAGGACGCTCCACAAACTGATCGCGCTCCGACTGTAAAGCCCTATGGAAAAAGGCAGCCGAAATGTTTCGAGGGGACCAGATGGCGAGCCAGCTGCTCGGATGGTTGGTCAACTCGGGAAAGCGTTAGAAGCCTTGAAATCCGATCTGTTGGCGCCGATATTTTCTGCACTTCTTTTTCATCCGGTGTGAATGCGAAAGGAGGACATCATGCTTAACCCGGAACTGGTTTGGATGACGCCCGTCATCGTTCGCAAAAAGGACGGGACCCCGCAGGTCTTCGCCTGCGTCAACGATGCGCTTGATTTTCTCGAAGAGGACCTGGCCCTCCATCGAGGTGGAAAATACAGTCGAGCCGTTCAAACGTGCCGCCGTGCTCTGAACCGAATGACTCCAGTGGCCATCGCGCGCGAAGCGTTCATTGACGCCTGCCGAGATGCGGGCATGGCAGCGAGCGCGGATGCAATGTTCGGCGCGAAACCCGGTGCTGGCGGTCAACACTCGCTTGCCAAAAGGCTGGAGTCGGGGCACGCTTCCAGGCCCCGACCTATCGAGCAGCAACCCATGCGACCCGTCACCAAGTTCTGAATGGCCCTGTCGTAAGGATTGCCTAACCCCGCGACTACCGTCTCGCCTCGCTCCCGGGAATGTCCGGAAGTTCACGTCCGTCCAAACGAGTAATCAAGTCCGTCTTGAAGATTAATTTGCCCAAGATCGTCTTACGCAGCGTGCGCAGCACGCGGAACAGCGTCAACAAGCTTCATTCGTGGGTCGGGCTCTGGTTGATCGTCTCGCCCTGCTGCAATTCGCGACACGCGCCGCTACTGAAAGGTACGGCGCTTCGGCCACAGCCGGTTACTGCTCCCCTCAAACTAGCGGCTCCTGTCGTCCACGACGATGTAGTTAAGTTTCTGTCTTTCCGCATAGACAATGGCGGCCTCGCGGGATGGGAAGTTCGACCTGAGACAGCGTGTCACTCCCTCCGGTATAGCCGATGAGATAGTCGATGACCGGCGGGTCTTTCCGTTCGAACACCAGCGGCCAAGGTCGCCTTGAGAGGCGCGCTGACGTCTTCACGGAACGTGACGGACGAAAGATGCGTGCTACAGGGTCACTGTTTGGTTGTAGCCGGTCCTCAGCCGCCGGATGCTGGCTGTCGCCGATCTGCTCCGCGAATTTCCGATCATCGCTACGAGAGCTTTCCTGTCGAGAACGGCGTCCCGTCATGAGATAGGTTGTCGTCACCAGAATAGCCGGCCGGGCAATCGACCCGGCCGGCGGCGACGGTACTATTTGGCTTTATCGATGCTGATCCGCTTGACGTTGGCTCGCGCCTTCACGGTCTTAGGCAGTGTCACCGAGAGCAGGCCGTTCCTGAACGTTGCGGCGACCTTATTCTCATCGACCTGGCCACCAAGAGCCAGCCGCCGTTCGAAGCGCCCGTAGTAGCGCTCTGTGAACCGGCGGCCATTGTCCTCCGTTTCCGATTTCTTCTCGCCGCGAAGCGTTAGCACACCATCGTCCAGCAGCACCTCGACATCGTCTGGATCAATCCCCGGCACCTCCGCTGTCACGCGGATCTCGTTGTCGTTCTCCTCGATCTCCACTGTCGGCCACGAGCCATTGAAGGACGTCGCAGCACCGAACAACGAGGGCTGGCCAAAACCGCGGAAGACGTCGTCAAACAGCCGGTTTACATTGCGGTGCAGCGAAAGGAACGGATCTAGGTCATCGCCGCGAAAGGCGCTTGGAACCTGGCTGCTGCTACGATCCCAGGGGATCAGGTCACGTACATTCATGGCTTCATCCTTTCTTCGGTTTCGTTCACTCCTTTTTTGCGCTCTCTCCCGGCCCTCGCCTTCGAAAACAGCCGAGGCTCGAGCGGCGCGCGCCGGTTTAGGCTGCCTTGTCGCCTTCGATCTGCTTCGAAGCGGGCTTGGTCACTTCGGTTTGGATGGTGATCCGATGTGGCTTCATCTCCTCAGGGATCTCCCTCCTGAGATTAATGACAAGCAACCCGTTTTCGAGCTTTGCGCCCTCGACAAAGACATGATCGGCGAGTTCGAATTTACGCGCGAACGGCCGTACGGCGAGCCCCTGATGGAGGTACTGTGCCTCCTCATCCTTGGACTTGGCGCCGTTGACCATGAGCATGTTCGCCTCATGGGTGATCGTCAGGTCGTCTTCGGCAAATCCCGCTACCGCGATTTCGATTCGGTAGGAATCTTCGCCAAGTTTCACGATGTTGTAGGGCGGCCAGTTTTCAGCGTTCAGACTGGCGTTTTCCAGCAGATCGAACATGCGATCGAAGCCGATGCTCGACCTGTAGAAGGGGGTAAAGTCGAGGCTTGTTCTCATAGCTACATCCTCCGTAGAGCAACATAGATACGAGGAAGCGCCAAGAAGCTCGGCGCTCCCTGACCAGGCCGACCCCAATAGCGCGTCGGCAGAAATGAGTTGGGGAGCCCACCGCGTTACGTCAAGGGGGGTGGCGGGAAATGAAGCTATAAATTCATGGGATTAGCACTCACATGGATCGAGTGCTAAAAAATTGCGCCGCCCTCTTGAAACTCGAAAAATCAGAAACCAGATCGATTGGCGCGATGCCAAACATCGTGCGTCCCGCGTCGGATTCGAGCCGGATGCGGCGCGGAGGAGCTTCTAAGAAATCTGTTTGTCCACGAGGTGAGCGACATGACGTTCCGTCCCCTGCATGACCGCATCCTGGTCCGCCGCATTGTAGCCGAGGAAAAGACGGCCGGCGGCATCATCATCCCCGATACGGCGAAGGAAAAGCCGCAGGAAGGCGAGGTCATCGCCGTCGGCCCGGGCGCACGCGATGACAGCGGCAAGCTCGTCGAGCTCGACGTCAAAGCCGGCGATCGCATCCTGTTCGGTAAATGGTCCGGTACAGAAATCAAGCTCAATGGTGAGGAGCTTCTGATCATGAAGGAATCCGACGTCATGGGCGTGATCGAGAACGAAGCCTCGGCGAAGAAGGCCGCCTGAGAGCCGGGCCAATTGGAGGAGTAGAAAAAATGGCTGCCAAGGAAGTGAGATTCCATACGGAAGCCCGCGAGAAGATGCTTCGCGGCGTCGACATTCTCGCCAATGCGGTGAAGGTGACGTTGGGCCCGAAGGGTCGCAATGTGGTGCTCGACAAATCGTTCGGCGCTCCACGGATCACCAAGGACGGCGTCACCGTCGCCAAGGAGATCGAGCTTGAGGACAAGTTCGAGAACATGGGCGCCCAGATGGTGCGCGAAGTGGCATCAAAGACCAGTGACATCGCCGGCGACGGCACCACCACGGCAACGGTTCTCGCCCAGGCGATCGTCAAGGAGGGAGCGAAAGCCGTGGCCTCGGGAATGAACCCGATGGACCTCAAGCGTGGCGTCGACAAGGCGGTGGAGGCTGTGGTCGAGGAGCTGCGCAGCAATGCCCGCAAAGTCACCAGAAACGATGAGATCGCCCAGGTCGGCACCATCTCGGCCAATGGCGACACGGAGATTGGCCGCTTCCTCGCAGAAGCGATGGAAAAGGTCGGCAACGAAGGAGTGATCACGGTCGAAGAAGCCAAGACCGCGGTCACGGAGCTCGAAGTCGTGGAGGGCATGCAGTTCGACCGCGGTTACCTCTCGCCCTATTTCGTGACCAATCCCGAAAAGATGCGCGTCGAGCTGGAGGAGCCCTATGTGCTCATCCACGAGAAGAAGCTGTCCAATCTGCAGGCGCTGCTTCCGGTTCTCGAATCTGTCGTTCAATCCGGCAAACCGCTGCTGATTATCGCCGAGGACGTCGAGGGTGAAGCGCTCGCCACGCTCGTCGTCAACAAGCTGCGTGGCGGCCTGAAGGTCGCTGCAGTGAAAGCGCCTGGTTTTGGCGACCGCCGCAAGGCCATGCTCGAGGACATCGCCATTCTGACCGGCGGTACTGCGATCTCCGAGGATCTCGGCATCAAGCTCGAGAACGTCACGCTCGAAATGCTCGGCCGCGCCAAGAAGGTGGTTGTCGAGAAGGAAAACACGACCATCGTCGACGGCGCTGGTTCGAAGACGGAGATCCAGGGTCGCGTCGCCCAGTTCAAGGCGCAGATCGAGGAGACCACCTCGGACTATGATCGCGAGAAGCTGCAGGAGCGTCTCGCCAAGCTCGCCGGCGGTGTTGCCGTGATCCGCGTGGGGGGCTCGACCGAGGTCGAAGTCAAGGAACGCAAGGACCGCGTCGATGACGCAATGCATGCAACGCGGGCGGCTGTCGAGGAGGGCGTGCTGCCCGGCGGTGGCGTCGCTTTGCTGCGAGCCGTCAAGGCCCTGGACGGCGTTCAGACCGAGAACGCCGATCAGAGGCATGGCATCGAGATCGTGCGCCGTGCGATCGAAGCGCCGGTGCGCCAGATCGCCGAGAACGCGGGTGCGGAAGGCTCGATAATCGTCGGCAAGCTGCGCGAGAAATCCGAATTTGGCTATGGCTGGAACGCCCAGACCAACGAGTTCGGTGACCTTTACGAGCAGGGTGTGATCGATCCGGTCAAAGTCGTTCGAACCGCGCTGCAGGACGCCGCTTCGGTCGCCGGGCTGCTGATTACCACCGAGGCAATGGTCGCCGAGAAGCCGAAGAAGGAGGCGCCGGTTCCGCCGATGCCGCCTGGAGGTATGGACTTCTGACGGAAGCGATGGGTTCGCGCCTCAGGGGCGCGGACCCATCGAACCATGGCTTGCCCCTCGATGGGTGAAGCGTTCGAACATCGGTTTGCAGCAGGGCGGCAGGAGCCCGAGATCGGCTCCAAGGAGGCCGGACCCGAGGCCCGTCAGCCCGCTCCGAAGGAGGATCTAACAAAATCGGGGCCAAAAACGACCACGCGTTCGTCGAAATTTGTTGGCGTATTCGCCGCACTCGTTCTCGTTATGGTTTCTGGGCCGCTGCCGGCGGCGCAGCCGCAGGCCGCCCTTTCATCAAGCACTCAACGGTCGCTCGCTGACGTCCTGGAAGAGATCACGCCGGCGGTCGTCAACATTGCTGTGAGGTCTCGCACACCTGCCGAAACCAACCCTCTGTATAATGATCCGTTTTTCCGCCGCTATTTCAACCTGCCTGAGCAGCAGCAGCGGCTGAGCGCCGGTTCCGGCGTCATCGTTGACGCCGAAAATGGCTATATCCTCACCAACCACCACGTCGTCGCCGACGCCGGCGAGATTGCGGTGACGCTGAAGGACCGCCGTCGCTTCACCGCTGAACTGGTGGGCAGCGATCAGGCAACCGATATTGCTTTGCTGAAGATCGAGGCTGAAAAGCTGACGGCGCTGCCCTTGGGCGATTCCAATGCTCTCCGGGTCGGCGACTCCGTTGTCGCGATCGGCAACCCGTTCGGACTGGGTCAGACCGCAACCTCCGGCATTGTCAGCGCTCTTGGGCGTGGCGGCATCAATGTCGAGGGTTATGAGGATTTCATCCAGACCGACGCCTCGATTAATCCCGGCAATTCGGGAGGGGCACTGGTGACTGCCGATGGTCGGCTGGTCGGCGTCAACACCGCCATCATCGCGCCGGCCGGCGGCAACGTCGGCATCGGCTTTGCGGTTCCGATCGCGATGGCCTCCGCCGTGATGCAGCAACTGATCGAGCATGGCGAAGTGCGGCGCGGCCGGATCGGCGTTTCCATTCAGGACCTCACGCCGGACCTAGCCGAGGCGCTCAGCATAGAGGAGACTTCCGGCGCCGTTGTCGGAAGCATTGAGCAGAATTCGCCGGCAGCGAGTGCCGGGCTTCAAGCTGGCGATGTCATCATCGCCGTCAACAATCGCAAAATCACCGGCTCGGCAGATCTCCGCAATCGGATCGGTTTGGCTCAGGTCGGATCACAGGTCGAGATCGAATATCTGCGCGATCGGGCTCGCAAAAAGGGTGACAATGCGCATTGAGCCGGCCGAGGCAAATGCTGAGGCCGATGCAACGCCCCCTCCCCTGCAGGGCGCGCAGTTCGAGGATGCGGCTGGTAATGTGGTTGTCTCCAGCATTGAAGGAGGAAGCGCAGCGGGGCGATCGGGTTTGCGCGCCGGCGACGTGATCGTTGCCGTTAATCGAAAGCCCGTCGCCACCGTGGCGGAGCTCGCCGCGGCGTTGAAGGACGCCGGCGGCGCGATTGCGCTCGATCTGTTTCGCGGCGGCTCAAAACTGTTCCTGGTGATCGGTTAAGCGGCCGCCGCGCGCGTGAATGTCGAACGTTGAAGGGGAACGAGATGAGGAGCGCTGAGCCGCGACGGCATGACAGCACATGCTCAACGTGGTGCAAACGGTCTGCGATCGCATTGCGTTGTTCAGCAACGGCCGGATTGGATTCCTCGGCACCATCGAAGAGCTTGCCGACAAGATCGGGGGAGGCGCTTTCATCATCGATGTCGAGGCCGATGGTATCGACCTTACCGAACTGGGCACGTCGGCCGAGGGCGTGAAGTCGATCGCACCCGGTCGCCACGGCCATTGGCTGGTCGAAAGCGACCGCGATGTTCGCCCGGAGCTCGCCCGCCTCGTCGTCGATGCTGGTGGTTCCCTGAAGAATTTGGACCTGCGTCGGGCGCGGCTTGACCAGGCCTACAATCGGTATTTCCGGGAGGTTGTCCATGACGCGTGAAGGCTCACCCTTCAAGGGCGCGGCAACGATTGCCTTCAAGGAAGCGGCCGATCATATGACCAGCGCGCGGATGCATCTGATCATGCTGCTCGTGCTGCTGACCGCGATCGGCGCCGTCTATGGTGCGATTGGGCGCATAACCGCAACCACAGCCGAGGATCCTTTCCTGTTCCTGAAGCTGTTGACTGAGGCGTGCGAGCCGCTTCCATCCTTCGCCGCCTTGCTTGGCTTTCTGTTGCCGCTGGTGGCGATCGCGCTGGGTTTCGACGCAGTCAACGGCGAATACGCCTGGCGGACAATAAGCCGGCTCCTGGCGCAGCCGATCTACCGCGATGCGGTTTTGTTCGTAAAGTTCCTCGGTGGCTTGCTTGTTATCGCAATCGCGCTGCTGACGCTCTGGCTGCTCATGACAGGCCTCGGCATCCTGTTCCTCGGTCTGCCCCGTCGGCCGCCGACATCGTGCGGGGTGCCGCCTATCTCGCCGCGACGCTTGCCTACGCCGGTGTCTGGATGGCGCTGGCGATCGCCTTCTCGACCTTGATCCGCTCGCCGGCGACCTCGGCGTTGGCCGCCCTGTCGGTCTGGCTGGTGCTTGCGGTGTTCTGGGACATGATCGCGCCGCTGTTTGCAGGCGCGCTGGCTCCCATCGATCCGCTCGAGCCGATGACGGTGGTGACACAGCTCGAAACGCAGTAGGCCATCAGCAGGTTCTCGCCTCAGACGCTTTACGGGGAAATCACCGGAATGCTGTTGAACCCCGCGGCGCGCTCGGTGGTCCCTTGTTCTTCGATCAAGTCCAAGGCGCGATTGCCAGCGCACCGCTACCGACCGTGCAAAGCCTGCTGGTCGTATGGCCGCAGCTCTCGGGACTAGTCGCTGCGATGATCCTGCTCTTCACTTTGGCCTACGTCGTCTTCCAGCGTCAGGAGGTCAGGGCATGATGGCTGCTCGGCGCGTCGCCGCCCGCAACTTGGCGCCATTAGCCACCAGAAACGACAAAGGGCTCAGCGGGACCGCTAAGCCCTTGAAAAGGATGGTGGGCGTGACAAGGATCGAACTTGTGACCCCTACGATGTCAACGTAGTGCTCTCCCGCTGAGCTACACGCCCATCCGATGCGGCGCATAGACCATAAAACCGGCGTGCGCGTCAATAGGCTTTTCGAAGGTTTTTTGACAGAAAGTTCGAAGGTGCCGGTGGGGCGGGACTTCGATGGGCGCGCGTTCGGCCTTTAGCCCGCTGCGGGCGCATCGGGCAGCTAAATGATTGAAATAGCAGAGGTTGCTGCCGGAGGAACGCGCAGCGTGACGCGCGGCTTGCGAATTCTGGCGGGGCAAAGCGCAAGCGGAAGCCGATCAAGCAGATCGGCTTGGCCAGCCGTTTTGACAGATAGGGAAACCGCTTGGGGGGTCTCAGGCAGCCAGCATCTTGTTGACCTCGTCGACGAGGTCGCGAAGGTGGAAGGGCTTCGAAAGGACCTTGGCGTCCTTTGGGGCCTTCGAGTCGGGATTGAGCGCGACGGCGGCAAAGCCGGTGATGAACATGACCTTCAGGTCCGGGTCGAGCTCGGTCGCCCGGCGGGCGAGTTCGATGCCGTCCATCTCGGGCATAACGATATCGGTCAGCAGCAGCGAAAAGGGCTCTTCGCGCAGCCGGTCATAGGCGCTGGCGCCGTTGTCGTAGGACAGGACCTTGTAGCCGGCCTTTTCCAACGCCTTCACGAGGAAGCGGCGCATGTCGTTGTCGTCTTCGGCAAGGAGGATTTTCGCAGTCATGAATTCGGCCGTGGCTACTTCTTTTCGATGCTTGTGGGATGCGGCAGCCTAGCAAACCGCAACAGCGTAAATATCCGGTGAACGGCAGGGGTCAACCCCCGGAACCGACGGGAGGCCACTATGGACACAGAGGCGGCCAACTGGCAACATGATCAAAACAGCAAGATCCGCATATGGTAAAAGGGTTCAGATGGGGGAAGTGGCCGAGTGGGACGTGTTCGAGGTCTTGGAACCCGCGAGCCAGCGGATCCCCCTCGTGTTCAACTCACCGCATAGCGGGCGCTACTATCCCCAATCCTTTCTCGATCAGTCGCGGCTCGATGCGCATTCGATTCGGCGGTCCGAGGATCACTTCGTCGACGAACTCTTCCAAAGCGCCACGCTCCTTGGAGCGCCGCTGCTGAGGGCCCATTTCCCGCGTGCCTTTCTCGACGTCAACCGCGAACCTTACGAGCTCGATCCGCGCATGTTCGAGGGGGCGCTGCCGCCCCACGCCAATATCAGCTCGATGCGGGTCGCAGGCGGGCTCGGCACGGTGCCGCGGCTGGTCGCCGAGAATATGGAAATCTATCGCAGCCGCGTGCCCGTCGAGGAGGCGCTGGCGCGGATCGAATCGATCTACAAGCCCTACCATGCGACGCTCCGGAAGCTGATCGCCCGCACCCATGTCCAGTTCGGCATGGCGGTGCTCATCGACTGCCACTCGATGCCCGGCAACGTTCACCTGGCAGGAAGCGGCCAGCGACCGGATTTCATCATCGGCGACCGCTATGGAACGAGCGCCGCGGCGGAACTGTCGCGCTTTGCGGTCGAACTCCTGGAGCAGCTCGGCTATGCGGTGACGCGCAACAAGCCCTATGCCGGCGGCTTCATCACCGAACATTATGGCCGGCCGACGCGGGGGCTACACGCGCTTCAGATCGAGATCAACCGCAGCCTCTATATCGACGAGGCGACGCTGGTCAAAAAGCCGGGATTTGCCGCCCTGGAAACCGATCTTGCGACGTTCGTCGCAGGTCTGGCGCGCCATGTCGAGGATTACGGCGCCTATCTGCCGCTTGCCGCGGAATAGCCTGCTCTTGCCCTTAAAAAGAACCGCGCCAATGGCGCGGTCAAGTCTAGGGAGGAAACACCCAAGGAGGGTATTTGCAGCCACTCGTGACTGCCAGGAAACTTTAATATTGCACTGCACAATTGTCAAGTTTCTACAGCGCCGCGCGTCTTACCAGACGCGCAAAGGTTGCTGTAGCACTTTGAATTTGCCGCATGTCTTTCTCCTTGAATCGAGGTCGATTAAGGAGACAGGCAGTAGGCGAGCGTGTCTTGGCACCGCAGCTGCGAGCGCCCGGCGCAAGCGTTGCCTTTCGGCAGATTTCCTCTATTCAGAATGAACTTCCTTCTCGCCTCAAGAGAGTGACATGCTGCCCGACCGTTCCTTCTTCGACCGCCTCGCCGATGCCGCCAAGGCGGAAACCCTGCCGCGCTTCCGCACGGGCACGAGCGTCGTCAACAAGCTCGAAGGCGGATTCGATCCCGTCACCGAAGCCGATCAGTCGGCCGAGGCGGCCATCCGGCGATTGATCGAAGCCGCGTTCCCTGAGCATGGTATCCTCGGCGAAGAGCACGGCAATATCGGCCTCGACCGCGAACATGTCTGGGTGATCGATCCGATCGACGGAACGCGTGCCTTCATTTCCGGATTGCCGGTCTGGGGAACGCTAATCGGCCTCTATCGCCACGGCAAGGCGATCATGGGGCTGATGGACCAGCCCTTCACCGGCGAGCGCTATTTCGCCGACGGCGAGAAAGCGATCTATCGGGGCCCCGGTGGCGAGAAGGTGCTGTCCGCGCGTGCCTGCGACGCGCTTTCCGATGCTGTCCTGTTCACCACCTCGCCGCATCTCTATACCGGCGATCTCAAGGAGCGCTTCGAAGCGCTGCAGGCCAAGGTGCGGCTCTTCCGCTACGGATGCGATTGCTACGCCTTCGCACTGCTTGCGGCCGGCCATGTCGATCTCGTCATCGAATGCGGCCTGAAGCCCTACGATGTCGGCGGCCTCATTCCGCTAATCGAACAGGCGGGCGGCATCATCACCGACTGGCAGGGCGGTCCGGCGGAAATGGGCGGCGAGATCATCGCCGCGGGCAGCCCGGAGCTACATGCGCAGGCGCTGGAGATGTTGCGAGCGCGCTAAAGCGCGCCCGCTTTGTGCATGTCGTTACCTCAAAGCTGCTGCCCACATTTGTGGGCGACATGCAATGAGTTACGCATCTTCCATCGTCTGCGGCGAAAGGTCGATTTCCTCGGCGTCGGTCTCCGGCAGGAAGGCCAGAATGGCGGCGAGCGCCTGGGCGCGGTAGCGGTCGGCTTCCTGGAAGAGCTCGTGGCGCGCCCCGTCGATCGGGATCAAATGGCCGGCGCGGAAATTGCTGGCGAGATATTCCATGGCGAGATAGGGCACGAGGCCGTCGGCCGTCGGCGCCAGGATG
This sequence comes from Sinorhizobium sp. CCBAU 05631, assembly GCF_002288505.1. Classification (NCBI taxonomy): domain Bacteria; kingdom Pseudomonadati; phylum Pseudomonadota; class Alphaproteobacteria; order Hyphomicrobiales; family Rhizobiaceae; genus Sinorhizobium; species Sinorhizobium sp. CCBAU 05631. The sequence goes on along the minus strand of NZ_CP023063.1, from coordinate 3,138,003 downwards.
ACCGTCGGCACGATTATCCTCGTGAGGTGCTCGCGGCGCGTCGTGCGCCTGATCACCCGGAACGCTTCGCTCAACCAGCGGCCGGTCGGCGGCCCGATGCGCAAATGCGGACAGGCCTCGATGACGGCAAGGTTGCGGGCATAACGCCGGCTGTCCGAGGTCAGCGGGTTGTTCCTGAAGGGAGACTGACGCTCCTTGTCGCCGCGCACCGGCAGGTTGCCGAGGCCGAACCAGCGCATTGCCGTGGCGATCGCGACTATGCCGGGCTCGCCGATTGCCTGGCCGCTCAAGCCCAGAAATGGGGCCAGCAGCACCATTCGGTCGATACGGCTTGCCAGCATCGGCGCCAGCGACAGGGCGACGAGCGCCCCCATCGAATGGGCGACAATGGAAAAGGGCAGGCGCGTGTCGGGCAGGACGATCTGCTCCAGGAATATCGACAGATCGCGCTCGTAGTCGGCAAAATGCTCCACGTGGCCGCGGCCCGGCTGCGGCAGCAGCCGTTCGGATCCACCCTGACCGCGCCAGTCGAAGGTCGCGACCCAGAAACCGGCCGCCGTGAGATCGCCGATCGTTTCGAAGTATTTCTCGATCGACTCGTTGCGCCCCTGCAGGAGCACAATCGTGCCGCGCGTGACCGGCGCGTTCGCCTTGAAGACGGCGTAGCGGATCTTGCGGTCGCCGGCGCCGTCCAAAAAGCCCACCTGGGGCTTGCCCGGTATCGGATTATCCGGTGTGGAATGAAGGATCGTCGTCATTAAGCGCGCGGCCGAGGAAACGAAGTCGAGATCGTTTAGGGATAGGCGGCAGTCCTGCCCACGTCAAAGAAAAAAGCCGGAAGCGGCGGATGAAATCCGGACGATCACCGCTTCCGGCCGCTGAAGGAGAAGGGACATGTCGCTTCAGCCCTGGGCGCTTCCACCCAGTGTGTCTGTTTTAGCTGCGCGAGGCTGAACGGCGGCCGAACCCGTCGTTCATTTGCCGTTCACCAATGTGGCCAGGTCGGCCCTTGAACTCATGCGAAAGCGCTCCCATGTTTTGGCTGCGGGCGCCGAAGACGGGTCCGCTCACCGGTCATGCCGCAGCCTTATGGGGCGGCAGGCCAGACATCGCAAACGTTGCTCTTGAAGGAGGACACCATGCGTCACTTTGACTTTTCCCCCCTTTACCGCTCCACCGTCGGCTTCGATCGCCTGTTCACCATGCTTGACAGCCTGGGCCAGCCCGATCAGGCGCAGACCTATCCGCCCTACAACATCGAGCGGACCGGCGAAAACGCCTACCGTATCACCATGGCCGTTGCCGGCTTCGACGAAAGCGAGCTTTCGGTCGAAGCGCGCGAGAATACGCTGACGATCAAGGGCGAGAAGAGCGAGGAGAAGGGTGAGGAAAGCCAGTTTCTCCATCGCGGCATCGCCAAGCGGGCCTTCGAGCGCCGCTTCCAGCTTGCCGACCATGTCGAGATCCGAGCTGCTTCGCTGAAGAACGGCCTGCTTCACGTCGATCTCGTGCGTGAGATTCCGGAAGCTGCCAAGCCGCGTCGCATCGAGATCACTTCGGTCTCTTCCCAGCCGAAGCAGATCGAGGCGCAGACGGCCTAACGTCCATCATTAGACCATCAAAGACGGCGTCCCTCGGGGCGCCGTTTTTTCATGGGCATTTCTGCCGCGCATGCCCTTGTTCAGCAGGCCGCGATGAACTGGTCGACGTCATCGGCGCGCGTCGCGAAGCTTGTGACGAGGCGGTAGAGGCCTTCATCCGCGGCGAGGCTGGAGGAGAGGTCTTGCGGCGCGGGCCAGTCGTAGAAGACCGCCCCCTGCTCCTGCAGACGCTTGGCCACGTCGCGCTTCAGGATCACGAAAACTTCGTTGGCCTCCGGCGTCCAGGCGAGCCGGCTCACGGCCGAAGCCGCGATTCCTTCCGCAAGGCGGCGGGCCATGCCATTCGCATGGCGGGCGAGATCGAGCCATAGATCGCCCTTGAGATAAGCGTCGAATTGGGCGGCGATGAAACGGGACTTCGAGAAAAGCTGGGCCGCCCGCTTGCGTAGGAAGTGCATCTCGTGCGCCTTCGACAGGTCGAAGAGGATGAGCGCCTCGGCGCACCAGCAGCCGTTCTTCGTGCCGCCGAAGGATAGAAGGTCGACGCCGCGCTTCCAGGTCATCTCGGCCGGGGTCGTGTCGAGGCTAACGAGGGCATTGGCGAAGCGCGCGCCGTCCATGTGCAGCGGCAGCCTGTGTGACTTGGCGATCGAGGCGATCGCTTCGATCTCCGGGAGCGAATAGACCGTGCCGCTCTCCGTCGCCTGCGTCAGCGTCACCGCCATCGGCTGGCCGCCATGCACGACGTCCGGCGGAAAGCGGCGGATCTCGGCCTCGAGCCGCGCCGCATCCATCTTGCCGCGCGCGCCGGCGACCGGGCACAGCCTGGCGCCCTGCGAGAAGAATTCCGGCGCGCCGCATTCGTCCACATTCACATGCGCTTCGCGGTGGCAGAAGGCGACCCCTCCGGCCCGATTGGTGCTCGCCAGCGCAAGCGCGTTGGCCGCCGTGCCGGTGCCGACGAAGAACACCGCCACGTCCGTTTCGAAAATCTCCGACAGGCGCTTTTCCACATTCCGGTCGAGTTCGCTCGTGCCGTAGGCGGAAACATAGCCCCGCGCTTCGGCGGCGAGGTTTTCGGAAATGGCCGGATGAGCGCCAGCCCAGTTGTCGGAGGCAAATATCATCAGAATCATCCTATCTGTCAGCCTCGGCGGCCGATTCGGGGTGACCATAGCCGAGTTCGGCGTCCAGACAATGCCTACAGCGCCGCGCGTTTATCGCGCGCGCAAAGGCCGCTGTAGCACTTCAATGTCTTTGTCCGTTGAACCGAGTTTGATTTAAGGAGACATGTGGTAGGTTCTTGGCGATGCCAACAGATGACCAGTTTGAAACCAAAGTGAAGAAAGCGACGGCGTCGCGTAATTTTATTTCAAACCGGCGAAATTTTTGGCAATGTTCGGCAAAGTCTCCAGCATTATTTGCGGCCATGCCCCTTGCGGAGGGGGGCGCTTTCTGGCATAGAACGCATGAAATAGGACAGGTTTGCTGTCCTATTTCGGTCTAGGGACCGGAACAATCGCCAGAAGGGCCGCGAAAAGCGGCCTCGGGCGGGGAGCGTAAGGGGTTTCGCCGGTTTCATTCGGCTGTTATCGCCTGCCATCACCATGGTCGCGGACATTCGTGCCTGATGGGCCGCGCTTCATTTGCGACCTGCTCAGGATCATGCGACGATAATGCCCCGGCTTGCCGCGATGCGAAAACGCGAGGCGGCTTAGGCGCGCGGGCCGCGGTATGCCCGGATTTCCGGGTACAACAGGAGGGACGACGATGACGGATCATTCGCCATCACAACAGATTGGGCTCCACCTCGCACGGAATGCTGCGACGGCTGTGAAAACGCCCGCATTCCCCTCCGGTCTGCCGCGAAAACAGGGCCTTTACGATCCACGCAACGAGCATGACGCCTGCGGCGTCGGCTTCGTCGCGCATATGAAGGGCGAGAAGTCGCACCAGATCGTGCGCGACGGGCTCCTTATGCTTGAAAACCTGACGCACCGCGGTGCGGTCGGCGCCGACCCGCTGATGGGCGACGGCGCGGGCATTCTCGTGCAGATCCCCGACCGCTTCTTCCGCGAGGAGATGGCGAACCAGGGGGTCACCCTGCCGAAGGCGGGCGAATATGCCGTCGGCTATCTCTTCATGCCGCGCGACGAGAAGCTGATCGCCCATTTCAAGGAGGTGATCAGCGAGGTGGTGGCCGAGGAAGGCCAGCATCTGCTCGGCTTCCGCGACGTTCCGGTCGACAATTCGTCGCTTTCGAAGGCGCCAGACATCGCCGCCACCGAGCCGCACCATGTGCAGGTCTTCATCGGCGCCGGCCGCGATGCTGCCACCAATGCGGAATTCGAGCGGCGACTGTTTACGCTGCGCAAGGTGATCTCCAACCGCATCTATGCGGAGGCGGACGGCGGCGACCTCGGCTTCTATGTCGTATCGCTGTCGACCTCGACCATCGTCTACAAGGGCATGTTCCTTGCCTACCAGGTCGGCGCCTATTACAAGGACCTTGCCGACGAGCGTTTCCAGTCGGCGGTGGCGCTGGTTCACCAGCGCTTCTCGACGAACACCTTCCCGTCCTGGAAGCTGGCGCATCCCTACCGCATGGTAGCGCATAACGGCGAGATCAACACGCTGCGCGGCAACGTCAACTGGATGGCGGCGCGGCAGGCGTCGGTTTCCTCGCCGCTCTTCGGCGACGACATCTCCAAGCTCTGGCCGATCTCCTATGAGGGCCAGTCGGACACTGCCTGTTTCGACAACGCGCTCGAGTTCCTGGTGCAGGGCGGCTATTCGCTGTCGCACGCGGTGATGATGCTGATCCCGGAGGCCTGGGCCGGCAACCAGCTGATGTCGCCCGAACGCAAGGCGTTCTACGAGTATCATGCGGCCCTCATGGAACCGTGGGACGGGCCGGCGGCGGTCGCCTTCACCGACGGCCGCCAGATCGGCGCGACGCTCGACCGCAACGGCCTGCGCCCGGCGCGCTATATCGTCACCAGCGACGACCGTGTCATCATGGCGTCGGAAGCCGGCGTGCTTCCAGTGGATGAGGACAAGATCGTCAAGAAGTGGCGGCTGCAGCCGGGCAAGATGCTGCTGATCGACATGGAAGAGGGCCGCATCATCTCCGACGAGGAGGTGAAGTCGTCGCTTGCCGGCAAGCATCCCTACCGGCAGTGGCTCGACGATACCCAGCTCATCCTCGAAGACCTGAAGCCGGTCGAGCCCCGGGCGCTGCGCCGCGACGTATCGCTGATCGACCGCCAGCAGGCCTTCGGCTACAGCCAGGAAGACACGAAGCTCCTGATGTCGCCGATGGCGACTACCGGCCAGGAAGCGATCGGCTCGATGGGCACCGACACGCCGATCTCGGCCATGTCAGACAAGCCGAAGCTGCTTTACACCTATTTCAAGCAAAACTTCGCCCAAGTCACCAACCCGCCGATCGATCCGATCCGCGAGGAACTGGTGATGAGCCTCGTCTCGTTCATCGGTCCGCGGCCGAACATCCTCGACCACGCCGGCATGGCGCATGCCAAGCGGCTGGAGGTTCGCCAGCCGATCCTGACGAATGGCGATCTTGAGAAGATCCGTTCAATCGGCCATACGGAAGACCGCTTCGACACCAAGACGCTCGACTTCACCTATGACATTTCGCGCGGTGCCGAAGGCATGCCGGAAATGCTCGACCGACTCTGCGAGCGCGCCGAAGCGGCGGTCAAGGGCGGCTACAACATCATCGTGCTTTCCGACCGGCAGATCGGGCCGGATCGCGTGGCTATCCCGGCGCTGCTGGCGACCGCGGCCGTGCACCACCACCTTATCCGCAAGGGCCTGCGCACGTCTGTCGGCCTCGTGCTCGAATCGGGCGAGCCGCGCGAGGTGCATCACTTCTGCCTGCTCGCCGGCTATGGCGCGGAAGCGATCAACCCCTATCTCGCCTTCGATACGCTCGTCGACATGCACAAGCGCGGCGACTTCCCAAAAGAAGTCGACGAGAAGGAGGTCGTCTACCGCTACATCAAGGCAGTCGGCAAGGGCATCCTCAAGGTCATGTCGAAGATGGGCATCTCGACTTACCAGTCCTATTGCGGCGCACAGATCTTCGACGCCGTCGGTCTGTCGTCGAAGCTGGTCGACAAATATTTCTTCGGCACGGCGACGACGATCGAGGGCATCGGCCTCGATGAGATCGCCGCCGAGACGGTTTCCCGCCACAAGGCCGCCTTCGGCGCCGATCCGGTGCTTGCCAACACGCTCGACATTGGCGGCGAATACGCCTTCCGCATGCGCGGCGAGAGCCACGCCTGGACGCCGGACGCCATCGCTTCGCTGCAGCATGCGGTGCGCGGCAATGCCGAGGACCGCTACCGCGAATTCGCCGAGATGGTGAACGCCTCGGCGCTGCGCATGAACACGATCCGCGGGCTCTTCACCATCAAGAGCGCCGAAGCCGTTAGCCGCAAGCCGATCCCGATCGAGGAAGTCGAGCCGGCAGCCGAGATCGTCAAGCGCTTCTCGACCGGCGCCATGTCCTTCGGCTCGATCAGCCGCGAGGCGCATACGACGCTGGCGATCGCCATGAATCGGATCGGCGGCAAGTCGAACACCGGCGAGGGCGGCGAGGAAAGCGACCGCTATCTGCCGCGTCCGGACGGTTCGATGAACCCGGAACGCTCGGCGATCAAGCAGATCGCCTCCGGCCGCTTCGGCGTCACCACCGAATATCTGGTCAATGCCGACGTGCTGCAGATCAAGGTGGCGCAGGGTGCGAAGCCCGGCGAGGGCGGTCAGTTGCCCGGCCACAAGGTCGACGCGACGGTCGCCAAGACCCGGCATTCGACGCCGGGCGTCGGCCTCATCTCGCCGCCGCCGCATCACGATATCTATTCGATCGAAGACCTGGCGCAGCTGATCTACGATCTGAAGAACGTCAACCCGGAGGCCGATATTTCGGTGAAGCTGGTGTCGGAAGTCGGCGTCGGCACGGTTGCGGCCGGTGTCGCCAAGGCGCGCGCCGACCACATCACCATTGCCGGCTTCGACGGCGGCACCGGCGCCTCGCCCCTGACTTCGCTGAAGCACGCCGGCAGCCCTTGGGAAATCGGCCTTGCCGAAACCCAGCAGACTTTGGTGCTGAACGGCTTGCGCTCGCGCGTCGCCCTTCAGGTCGATGGCGGCCTTAAGACCGGCCGTGATGTGATCATCGGCGCGTTGCTCGGTGCCGACGAATTCGGTTTCGCCACCGCGCCGCTGATCGCCGCCGGCTGCATCATGATGCGCAAGTGCCATCTGAACACCTGTCCGGTCGGCGTCGCTACACAGGATCCGGTGCTCCGGAAGCGCTTCAAGGGCACGCCGGAACACGTCATCAACTACTTCTTCTTCGTGGCCGAAGAGGTGCGGGAAATCCTCGCTTCGCTCGGGGTCCGCAAGCTTGACGACATCATCGGCGCGTCGGAACTGCTCGAGCGCGACCGTATGATCGAGCATTGGAAGGCGAGGGGCCTCGACTTCTCGAAGATCTTCCACAAGGTCGAAGCGCCGAAGGAAGCGACCTACTGGACGACCCGCCAGAACCATCCGATCGATGACATTCTCGACCGCAGGCTGGTCGAGAAGGCGAAGCTGGCGCTCGAGACCAAGGTTCCGGTGGCGTTCGAGGCGGAGATCAAGAACGTCGACCGCTCGGCCGGCGCGATGCTTTCCGGTGCGCTCGCCAAGCGCTGGGGCCACAAGGGGCTGAAGGACGACACGATCCACGTGACGCTCAAGGGCACGGCGGGCCAGTCCTTCGGCGCCTTCCTGGCGCGCGGAATCACCTTTGATCTCGTCGGCGACGGCAACGACTATGTCGGCAAGGGCCTTTCGGGCGGGCGCATCATCGTTCGGCCGCCGGAAAGCGCGAAGATCGTGCCGCAGGAGTCGATCATCGTCGGCAACACGGTGCTCTACGGGGCGATCTCGGGCGAGTGCTACTTCAACGGCGTCGCCGGCGAACGCTTCGCCGTGCGCAACTCGGGTGCGGTGGCGGTCGTCGAGGGTGTCGGCGACCACGGCTGCGAATACATGACCGGCGGCGTCGTCGTCGTGCTCGGCGGCACGGGGCGCAACTTCGCGGCCGGCATGTCCGGCGGCGTCGCCTACGTGCTCGACGAGGAGGGAGACTTCGCACGCCGCTGCAACATGGCCATGGTCGAACTGCAGCCGGTGCCGGAGGAGGACGACATGCTGGAGAAGCTGCACCATCACGGCGGCGACCTCATGTACAAGGGCCGGGTGGACGTCTCGGGCGATATGACGCGCCATGACGAGGAACGGCTCTACCAGCTGATCTCCAACCACCTGCACTTCACGGGGTCGGCGCGCGCCAAGGAGATCCTCGATCAGTGGACGGACTACCGGCCGAAATTCCGCAAGGTCATGCCGGTCGAATACCGCCGCGCGCTCGAGGACATGGAACGCATGAAAATGGCGGTAGCGGCCGAGTAACGGCACCTGTGACAGCGGCCCCCGAACCGTTCCCGGTGACGGCCGCCACCACGCGCCTCATGGGCGCCTGTGCAGATTTGAAGATATCAGGATCGTAAGATGGGCAAGGTTACTGGATTTCTCGAGATCGACCGGCAGGTGGCGAAGTACCAGCCGGCGTCCGACCGCATCCGCCATTTTCGTGAATTCACCATTCCGATGTCCGACCAGGAAGTGCAGAAGCAGGCCGCTCGCTGCATGGACTGCGGCATCCCTTACTGCCATGGGCCGACCGGGTGTCCGGTACACAACCAGATCCCGGACTGGAACGACCTCGTCTATAACGGCAACTGGGACGAGGCGATCCGCAACCTGCATTCGACCAACAACTTCCCGGAATTTACCGGCCGCGTCTGCCCGGCGCCCTGCGAGGAAGCCTGCACGCTGAACCTCGAGGACGTGCCGGTGGCGATCAAGACGGTCGAGCAGGCGATCGCCGACAAAGCCTATGAGATGGGCTACATCGTGCCGCAGCCGGCCGTTACCAAGACCGGCAAGAAGGTCGCGATCATCGGTTCTGGACCGGCCGGCATGGCGGCTGCGCAGCAGCTTGCCCGCGCCGGCCACGAGGTTCATGTCTACGAGCGCGAATCGAAGCCCGGCGGGCTGCTGCGCTACGGCATTCCGGACTTCAAGATGGAGAAGAACTTCATCGATCGCCGCGTCGAACAGATGAAGGGCGAAGGCGTGACCTTCCACTGCGGCATCAATGTCGGCGTCGACCTGGCTGTCCAAACGCTCATCGACGACCACGACGCGGTGCTCTATTGCGGCGGCTCCGAAACGCCGCGCGATGCTGGGATCCCGGGCGTCGAGTTCATCGGCGTGCACGACGCCATGCCCTATCTGGTGCAGCAGAACCGCCGCGTCGGCCGCGAGAACATCGACAGCGTCGGCTGGCCGTCCGAGCCTATCCTCGCCGGCGGCAAGCATGTGGTGGTCGTCGGCGGCGGTGACACGGCGTCCGACTGCGTCGGCACGGCCTTCCGCCAGGGTGCCGTCAAGGTGACGCAGCTCGACATCCGCCCGCAGCCGCCGGAGAAGGAAGACAAGCTCGCTGTCTGGCCGTTCTGGGCAACGAAGATGCGCACCTCATCGAGCCAGGCCGAGGGTGCCGTTCGCGAGTTCCAGGTCGCCACGCTCGAATTCATCGGCGACGAGGACGGCAACCTGACGGGCGTCAAGTGCTGCCAGGTGGACGATCGGCGCAAGCCGATTGCCGGTACCGAGTTCATCATCAAGGCGGACCTCGCCTTCATCGCCATCGGCTTCCGCGGCCCGTTCACGACCAGCGTGCTCAAGGACCTCGGCGACAGGCTGTCGCTGAACACCGACCGGCGCGGTTCGACCAACGTCGTGGCCAACGAGCGGGACTACAGGACCTCGGTCGACAAGCTCTGGACAGCCGGCGACGTCCGCCGCGGCCAATCGCTCGTCGTCTGGGCGATCCGCGAAGGCCGGCAGGCGGCCCGGGCGATCGACGAGGCGCTGATGGGATCGACGGTGCTGCCGAGGTAAAGGCATTGCCTTCCTTGTGCCCCTCTCCTCGGGTTTAACCCGAGGACTAAGCCTCTCCCCACGCGCGGGGAGAGGGGACTGGACGGCGCGACGGTTCTCCTCCGCCCCGCTTCCGGCGAAGGGACAAAGGCGATGTGGCGCGCGTCCTTCGCCCCGCCTGCGGGGAGAAGGTGCCGGCAGGCGGATGAGGGGCAAAGAATCTATGGCTGTGCATTCCGCAACAGCGGATTGCTGATCACCGTTGCGGGCTTTGCCAGCCGGAAATCGTCGATGCGGCCGACTGGGGCGGTGGGTACCTCGCCCTTTTCCACGAGCAGATCTCTCGGGCTCTTTCCGGTGCCCTTCTCAGGCGCGCCCGCTCCGAGAAGGGCTGTGGCGCCGTCGAGCGCCGGATCGGTGACGCTGATCGGCGGCGTCTTGACGATATCCTCGTTGGCAAGCGGGGCGGTAACCACAAGATCCTTGAGTTCCCCGGCACCCGGCACGTCCGCGTCCGCGGCTGCCTCGCCGAGAAGCTTGCGGATGTCCTTCTCGACATAGAAGGCAAGCTTGCGCTTGCCCGCCTTGGTCAGGTTGATGCCGTCGGAGCCGCGCAGGCGGACCTGCTGGCCGTTGATGTCGGAGCCGGTCAGAACGAACTTGCCGCCTTCGTCGACGAAGCCGTCCCAGATGTCGATGAACTGTCCGCCGACCTTCTCCGCCTCCTCGCGATAGATGCCGTTGAAGGTGACCATGTCGGCGGTCATGGCGGTCGACTGGAATGGCGGCATGCCGACCCAGAGAAGCGGCAGATTGTCCTTTCGAGCCAGCGCGGCGAGCGCGTTGACGCGCTTGCGGTATTCCGCCATCCACAGGTCGCTGCGGAACGCCTCCTTGGTTTCGCCGATCCGCATCATCTGGCGATCATTGGCGCCAAGACTGACGACGATGACCGAGGGCTTGAGTTCGGCGACATAGCCCGGCAGGTTCTCCGGCAAATCGAAGTAGTCGTCCCGGACGAGGCCGGACGAGCCGTTGGCGCGCGTCTCCACCACGACGCCTGGCGTCATCTCGAAGGCAGTCTTCAGGCCGTCGCCAAGACTTCCGGCAACGAAGTCGCCGACGACCAGGACCTTTTTCGCGTCCGGCGACTTCTCGACGACCGGAGCGGGCGGGGGGGCGTCCACGACGCGCGGCTTGGCGCGCTGCTGGCGCGGCCGCTGCTGCTCGGCCGGCTGCTGCCGCCGCCTCTGTATGCGACGCGGCCGCGGTTGCGGCGGATAGGCGCTCTGATCCTGATAATAAGTTCGCCGCTGTGGCGCGAAGCCGCCGAAGAGCCGTTGGAAAAAAGTGCGACGCGGGACGGGCTCTTGCGCCTCGGCCATGCTGGCAAGGAAGCCGGTGACCAGCATCGCAGCCGCAGCCAGGAAGACCGGCGTCAAACGCAGGAGAAGCGACCCTTTCCCGGCATCTCTGGTTCTAAACATGGTTACAATCACCGTCGAATGGCAGGCGCGCTCTCAACCATACGCCAAATCACAGCGATTTGGGACCGAATGATCGCAAATCGCCGTGATCCAGGAAGGTCGTGGCGAGCGTTTAGCGGCGCAGGGCGCGCAGCAGGTTCTGCGTCGGCTCGCCGTCCGGCGTCAGGCCGTTCTGCGTCTGGAAGGCCTGGATCGCGGCTTTCGAGCCCGAGCCGAAATTGCCGTCCACCTCGCCATCGTAATAGCCAAGTTCCTTGAGCCGGTTCTGCAGTTCGAACTTCTCGCTGATGTCGAGCGAACCGTCGGGCCGCGGCCAGCGCTGCTGCATGCCGGCATAGCCGGCGATCTGGTCGGCGAGAAGCCCGACGCCGAGCGCATAGGAATCGGAGGCGTTGTAACGCTTGATCACGAAGAAGTTGCGCGTCATCAGGAAGCCCGGACCGCCGCCGCCGCCCGGCAGCTTGAGTTCGGCGCGGGTTTTCGAGTTGCGGAACCCCTTGCCGTTCGGGCGAAGGAAGCCGAGCGCGGCCCATTGGCCGAGCGTCTTCGTCTGGCCAGAATATTTGGCCGCATTGGCCGGCGCCACGACCTCGTAACCCCAGGTCTCGCCCGGCTGCCAGCCGTTCTTCTTCAAGAGGTTGGCAGCCGTCGCCAGCGCATCGGGAACCGAATTCCAGATGTCGCGATGGCCGTTGCCGTCGGCGTCGACCGCGTAGAGCAGGTAGCTGGTCGGGATGAATTGCGTATGCCCCATGGCGCCCGCCCAGGAGCCGGTGAGCTCGCGCGGGGTGATGTCGCCGCTCTGCAGGATCTTCAAGGCCGCGATCAGCTGGGTCCTGGCGAATTTGGCGCGCTTCGGGTCGGCATAGGCAAGCGTTGCGAGCGCGCGCGGCACATAGTGCAGCCGGTCGTCCTTCTGCAGGACGGCGCCATAATTCGACTCCATCGACCAGATCGCCAGCAGGATGGTGCGGTCGACGCCGAAATGCCGCTCGAGCGAGTCGAGCGTGCGCGCGTGCTTGGCCGCCATCTCCTGGCCTATGCGCCTGGTGTAAGGATTGACACGCGAGTCAATATATTCCCAAATCTTGTGCTTGAATTCGGGCTGGTAGTTGGCTTTCTCGATGACGGCCGGGTCGGGCGTCATCACGCCGGCGAAAGCTTTGCGGTAGGTCGCCTGGCTGATGCCGCTCTTGGCGGCCGTTGCGTAGAAGTTGTTGATCCAGTTCTGAAAACCTTGATCCGCCCGCGCCGGCGATGAACCCAGCGCGGCGGCGGCGACGAGAGCGGCGGCGATATGTCGGAAGAACGTCCTGCGGTTTCTGATCATCTGCTGTCGGTTCCGTTTCTCGGCGGAGCATTCAGCCAGCGTTCATGCCGGACGGATTACTCCGGGTTTTGCGAATCTTCCCCGCAAGCGCGCCGCGTGTGGGGCAGCATGCGGTCCTTCGTGAGGCCGAACGGCAGCAGCCGTTTCGGGTCAGTGGAGAAGCCTACAGAAACGAAGTCAACAAAGTCTTTACCATGAAATTGCCGAGTCGTCTTCCTTCGCAAAAAATGGCAAATGACGACTAAAACCGATTCAATTCGCCTGTTTCAGGCTAGAGTGAGGTCCACTCCAAGGAGGTGTTCATGACCGACAAGCGTAAAGTTCGCAAAGCCGTTTTCCCGGTCGCAGGCCTGGGAACGCGTTTCCTTCCCGCCACCAAGGCAGTGCCGAAGGAAATGCTGACGGTCGTGGACAAGCCGGTCATCCAGTATGTCGTCGACGAGGCGCTGGAGGCAGGGATCGAGCATCTGATCTTCGTGACCGGTCGCAGCAAGGCGGTCATCGAGGATTATTTCGACATCCAGGTCGAACTCGACCAGACGCTCCGGGAGCGCAACAAGAAGGCGGAAATCGAGCTGCTCGAAGCCATGCTGCCGAAGGCCGGCACGACGAGCTTCACCCGCCAGCAGGCGCCGCTCGGGCTCGGCCATGCCGTGTGGTGCGCGCGCGATCTCGTCGGCAACGAGCCCTTTGCGCTGCTTCTTCCCGACATGATCATGAAGGGCGAGAAGGGCTGCCTCAAGGGCATGGTCGAGCTCTACGAGCACAGCGGCGGCAATGTCATCGCCGTCGAGGAATGCGCCCCCGACCAGGCGCACAAATACGGGATCGTCGGCGTCGGCGACCGGGTCGGCGACGGCTTCAAGATCACCAAGATGGTCGAGAAACCGGCGCCCGGAACGGCCCCGTCCAACTTCTTCATCAACGGCCGCTATATCCTGCAGCCGGAAATCTTCCCGATTCTCGAGCGCCAGGAACGCGGCGCCGGCAACGAGATCCAGCTGACCGACGGCATGGTGAAGCTTTCCGGCGCGCAGCCCTTCGCCGCCTATCATTTCCGCGGCGAGACTTTCGACTGCGGTGCGAAGGACGGCTTCATCCTCGCAAACGTTGCCTTCGCGCTCGAGCGCGCCGACATCCGCCCGATCGTCGAAGGGCCGCTCAAGACGCTGTTGCATGGATTGAAGTGATCGCTTGCGCTTCGAGCGGATTTGAACGACGGAGACTGGCCGCGTCCCTCTGGCGCGGCCTTTCTCTTTGAAGCGGAATCCGCTTGCTTCAGCGCCGCAGCGTCAGGCCGACGCCGACGCGTGTCGTATCGCTCGAGGGGCCGATATCCCTGTTGGTGCGCTCGTAGCTGACATCGCCGGTGAGCGCCAGATAGCGGCTCATGTCCCAAGTGAGACCCGCGCCGGTCCGCCAGGTGGCCTCGTCGGAGGCGGCGGCATCCGAGGGGAAATCGCGCAATGTCAGGCTGTTCGACAATGTCGCCACCAGTGACGAACGCAGCTGGTGGGTGATGATATTCGTCAGCTCATAGTTGATCGATCCCGGATTGCCCGCTGTCGTGGACGGATCGAGATAGGTCAGGAGCCCGAAGAGCACGTCGGTGCCGCGCTTGGGCGACCAGTTGACCCGCCCGTCGACCGACAGGCCGCCCAAGTCGCCCAGCCGGTCGTCGTCGAGCCGAAACGTCTCATAGCCGAGCGCGAGTTCGCCGTTGAGCTTCTCGCCGAGGTCCACCTCCATACCGGCGCGGCCGGCATAGCTCATGTAGGAACGCTCGAAGCCGAGCGTGTCCCGCCTGAGATCGTAGATGGATTTGCCGACCGAGGCTTCGAGAAAGGGAATGAGGGCCGGCGACAGCTCGTAGCCGAGCCGCCCGGTAAGCGTGCCGGTATTGCGGTTGCGGTCCTCCTGCGACACCGTCGTGCCGTTGTCGAGCTCGACATCGCCATAGGTCTGGCGCTCGAAGTCGAGGCCGAGGGAACCGCGGACGAGGCCGAGGTCGCGCTCGACGGCAGCGCCCAGCCGGTAGGTGTTGACCGCCGATTGCTCCACGGCATTGGCGATAGCGTTCGGATCGTTGGCGTCCTCGCGCTCGAAACTGTAGCCGGCGCTTAACTTGGCCGTCGTTTCGTCGCTCAAGTCGAGGCGCAGTTCCGCATCGACGTCGGCGCGCGGCTCTTCTTCGCCTTCGCCCGATATATTGTCCTGCAGGACGCCTTCGCCGGTGACGCTCAGCTGGTGGCGCGCCCAGTCGGATGTGAGCGTGCCCTTTAGGCCCGTCTCGAGAAAGGTCCGGCTCTGGCTGGCGCTGCCATTCTTCTGCCGCTCGTGATTGAACGTTTCGCTGAGCGCCGGCTTCAGGACGAAGCTGCCGATGCGGATGCCCGGCGCCTGGCCGGCTTCCGGATCGATGCGCATGCGCAGCCCGTCGGTCGTTTCCTCGCGCCGGTTGAGGCGGTTGAAATCCTCGTCCAAGGCCGGGGGCAGATCGGAACTGGCGACGGCGCCGGTCGTCTGGGGATCGGTGGCCGCCGGGGAGGCACCGGTCTCAATCGTGCTGCCAGTGACTGCGGTGGTTGCGGCTTGCGGCGCATCAAGGCTTTGCGCGGTCGCCGTGTGGGCGAAAAGAAGCGCACAGCCCGCCGACAGCCAGGCCCGCTTTCTCGCAAGCGAGGCGCCCGCCGTGATCGAGCGTGAAAACCTGGGCGCCATCTGCCGTTTGTCCGCAAACCTGATTGCAATCGTTTCGCAATCGTAAAGGCACGTGGTTAAGCAATCGTTTCTGAAGCGAAATCAGCCATGAAGATGCGAGGGTTTCAGGCTTGCTCGACGGTCAACTGGCGGCCGCTGCTTGCGACGATGCGCACGCGGGTGCCGGCGGGCAGATCCGGTCCTTCGACCAGCCAGGTCGTATCGTCGAGGCGGACGCGGCCGCGGCCTTCGGCAATCGGCTGCTCGAGCACGGCCGTGCGGCCGACGAGGCTTTCGCCTCGCCTGTTGAGGAGGGGCTCGTCGCTTTCCGACGAGGAGACGACGAAGCGCCGCCCGATCACCACGGAGACGAGCGCGAGCAGCGAGAAGGTGACGAGCTGCACCTCCCAGACCCACAAGGCCGTGTCCCACAGGAGGAGCGACAGGACGCCGGTCAAAAGCGCCGCAAGCGCGATCCAGACGAGGAACACGCCCGGCAAGATCACTTCCGCCGCCAGCAGCAGGAGGCCCAGGACCCACCAGTTCCAGGGGCCGAGCTCGAAGGCGATGCGCTCGATCATCGACCGATCCTCACGCGTTCTCGGCGGGGCCCGGCGCCGGGCCGGTGCGCGGCGTCGACTGGCGCGGGCGAGAAGGAGCGGGCGGCTGCCCGTCGCCGAAGACTTCGCGGGCGATCGCGCCGATGCCGCCGAGCGAACCGATCAGCGAGGAGGCTTCCATCGGCATCAGGACGATCTTCTGGTTGTTGGCGGTGCCGATCGAAGCCAGGGCTTCCGTGTACTTCTGCGCGACGAAATAGTTGATCGCCTGCACGTCGCCGGCGGCGATCGCTTCGGAGACCATGCGGGTCGCCTTGGCTTCCGCTTCCGCCAGGCGCTCGCGCGCTTCCGCCTCGCGATAGGCAGCTTCCCGCTGCCCCTCCGCCTCGAGGATCGCCGATTGCTTGGCGCCTTCGGCGCGCAGGATCTGCGCGTTCCTGGCGCCTTCCGCCTCGAGCACCTGCGCGCGCTTCTCGCGCTCCGCCTTCATCTGCCGGGCCATCGCCTCGACGAGGTCGGTCGGCGGGGCGATATCCTTGATCTCGACGCGAGTGATCTTCATGCCCCAGGGATTGGCCGCCTCGTCGACGACGCGCAGCAGCCGGTCGTTGATCGTGTCGCGGTTGGAAAGCAGCTCGTCGAGATCCATCGAGCCCATGACCGAGCGGATATTGGTCATCGTCAGGTTGAGGAGGGCGTTTTCAAGATTGGCGACCTGATAGGCGGCCTGGGCGGGGTTCAGCACCTGATAAAAGGCGACCGCATCGGCCGATACGCTGGCATTGTCCTTGGTGATGACCTCCTGGGTCGGAACGTCGAGCACCTGCTCCATCACATTCATCTTCGCGCCGATGCGATCGAAGTAGGGGATGATGAAATTCAGACCGGGATCGAGGGTCTTGATATATCGTCCGAAGCGCTCGATCGTGTAACGGTAACCCTGTGGAACCGTCTTGATCCCGGCGAAAAGCGTCAGGAAAACGAGAACGACGAGCGCAATGACCGCATAATCCAAGCCGCCCAAGGACAATCCTCCCTCTTTGCAGCTCCAGACCTGGAGTGCTGCCCGGCCTATGACGTGGCGATTCGCGGGAATAATTCAAGCGAAAGTATCTTTCTGCGTTTGCTACTGCCCGGTGCCGGTTCGAACTTAATAAAGCTCAAACCAGTTGTCGTTTAAGGTCGGTCTTCTACAGGTGATGAAAGGCCGAACGCAGCGCGATGAATGGCATTTGGGGGCAGTTTGTTGGCAACCTTGCATTTGTAAGCCTGTCGATTTCGATCTGGGCGCATCTGTCGATCTGGCTCCGCCGGCGGTTTGCCGGACACGAGAAAATCCTGTTCGGGCTGATGGCCGGCATCGCCTCTATCGGCTCGATCCTGCTGGCCGTGGAATTCAGTTCCGGCATCCATATGGACCTGCGCTACGCACCGCTGGCACTGGCCGGTATGTTCGGCGGTCCGCTCGCGGCGGCCATCGGCGCAACCCTGGCGGCTATTTTCCGGATCGCGCTCGGCGGTGTCGCCGCACCCGATGGCGTGGTGGCGATCATCGCCGTCACGGGCATGGGCCTTAGCGTCAATCCGTTGATGAAGAAGAGATCGCCGACCCTTCTGCATGTCGTCGTGCTCGGCGCGGCGGTCGGAATCCTGCTGGTCGTGCTGATGGCGGTGCTGCCCACTCTGTCGAAGAGCCATGCTTTGGCGACAATGGGTCTGCCCATGGCGGCGATGAATTGCGCTGCGACCATTGTTTGCGGTTTCATCGTGCTGACGACCCAGCACCTGGAACTCGAGCGCAGAATGCTCGAGACGGCGTTCTCGCAATCGCCCGACTATCTCTACGTGAAGGACAGGGACAGCCGCTTCATCACCGTCAACGAGAACATGATCCGCCTCTACCGTATGAGGACGACGGCCGAGATGGTGGGTTTGTCGGATTTCGATCTCCATCCGCGACGGCTCGCCGAGGAGCTTTACCATCGCGAGCAGGAGGTGATGCGCACGGGCGTGCCCCTTATCGATTCCCTCGAACACATCGAGGGCCGCGACCTGCTCGCCTCCAAGGTGCCTCTCCGCGACAGGGAGGGACGGGTGATCGGGCTGGCGGGCGTAACCCGGGACATTACCGAACGCACCGCGCTCGAGCGGGAACTCAGGGAAAGCAAGAACCTGCTCTCCCATGCGATGGCGGGGATGTCCGACGGCTTCGCGATGTTCGACAGGGATGGCTATCTCCTCTTCTGCAACGAGCAATACCGCAGCGCTTTTCCGCTGTCGGGCAGAGCCCGGGTGATCGGTGCGCATATCAGCGACATTGTCCGCTGCGTCGCCGAAACCCGAGAGCGGCTCAACGTGCCTTACGAATCCGTGGATGAATGGATCAGTGAGGCGACTTCCACGTTGCACTGCAACAAGGACGAAGAGGTTCAGCATCAGAACGGCGACTGGCACAGCATCAGGACAAGGCTTGCGCCCGGCGGGACCGCGATGGTGGTCGTCTCGGACATCACCGTCATGAAACAGGCCGAAATGGCACTCAGGCTTTCGGCCGAGCAGTTGAAGAACCTGGCGGAGACGGACGGCTTGACCGGCCTTGTCAACCGCCGCGCCTTCGATGAAGCCTTCGTGCGCGAGGCGGCGAGATGCGCCAGGATCAATACGCCGCTCAGCCTCCTGATGATCGATATCGATCGCTTCAAGGCTTACAACGATACTTACGGACATCCGGCCGGCGATCAGTGCCTGCGTCTTGTCAGCAAGTGCCTTCTGAATTCCGCGCAACGGCCGGCGGATATCGTCGCCCGTTACGGTGGCGAGGAATTTGTCGTGCTGCTGCCGGACACCGACGACAAGGCGGCCGCCATCGTTGCCGAGAAATTCGCCGGTCTGCTCGGCGAGGAGAAAGTCGTCCATGCGCAAAGCGAGTTTGGATCTGTCACGGCAAGCATCGGCATAGCCTCGGCAATCGGGCATATCCTGCAGGCCGAGCCGGGCCGCCTGCTGGCAGGCTAGGCGCAGACCTCGGAGCCAGCGGCAAGGCTTTCCGGCTCAACGATCAGGATCTGATGCGGCGCGTATCATGCGTGCGCATACACGCGGTATTGGATATTCCGCTCACCCAACGAAAGTCTGGCCATGGTCTTCTGATGACGTGAAACCGGAGCGGCGTCATGATTCGGGTGGGTACCAAGTATCAACACCTCGTGCACGGCACTGGCTGCGGCTGCTTCAGCCCCGTTTTACAGCAAGCATCGCGCCGCTTGGAAGAATTTTCCCGCAGGAGCTTTCTTGCTTGTGCGGGTGCCGCGGCCGCCACCGGGATAATGCCTGGGCCATCCTTCGCCCAGGGACCCGCCTCCAAGGTTCTCTTGAGCAAAATCCGGTTGTTCGATGGCAAGTCCAACCTTTGCGGGCCGGGGTTCAGGTCCTGATCGAGGGCAACAGATGCGACGAACAGGGCTCCGCCGTTCGACGCGACCGTGATCGATTGCGGCGATCGCGTTCTGATGCCGGGCATGATCGATGCGCACTGCACACGCTGTATGCCGCAGTTCCCTTGACGGTCATAGCGACTTGCGATCCAGGCTTCGTGTTCTCCGCCTCCACGGCCGAAGCGGAACGGACACTCCTGCGCGGCTTTACCGCCGTCCGTGACCTGGGCAGTCCCGTCTTCTCTTTCAAGCAGGCGATCGACAGCGGCGTGATACCGGGTCCGCGCCTTCGGCGAGGAGGAACTCCGTGCGGCGATTGACGTTGCCCCGGACTGGAACACCTACGTCACTGTCCATGCCTATGCCCCGAACACCGTCCAGCGGGCGATCGCGGCGGAAGTGCGCTGCATCGAGCATACGCATCTGATGGACGAGGACGGCAAGGCTCATGGCCGACAAGGACTCAGCACCCAGCCTTTCCTGTCGACGAAGGATATCGCCCCGCAGGCACGGCCATCGGCCGAACGCATGCAGCAGGTCTTTGCCGGAACGTTCGTAAGCACGGGATCAAGGCGGCATGGGTGTCGGATGTGCTGTTCTCCCCTGAAGTGACGCGGCGCCAGGGCATCATGCTCACCCATCTCAGCCGCTGGTACACCAACGCCGAAACGCGCCGTATGGCGACATCGGTCAATGCGGAACTGCTGGCGCTCTCCAATCTTCGCACGCCTTTTCCGGGCAAGCTCGGCGTCATACAGGAAGGCGCGCTCGCCGATATCCTGGTTCTCAATGGCAATCCGCTCGAGGACATCCGCCTCATCGAAGATCCGGAGAAAAACGTGGCCGTCGTCATGAAAGACGGCCGGGTTCGTAAGAACGCGCTGTAGCGCCTTCAGCCCTCGGGGATCTCGCCCGGCCGATAGTTGGGCAGCTTGCCGGCCGGCAGGATCGTCAGGAGAGCGAGCCCGGCCATCATCAGGAAGCCGAGCTTGAGAGCCCGCAGCCTCGCCTCTGTGTTGATGCGAAGCGCCTCGGCCTTCTGCTCGGGCGTCGCGGTGGTGGCCGAGACTATGCTCCCGAGTCGTTCGTTGCTGACAAAGGTGATGCTGTCGAGGTTCACCTGCGACTGGATCTCGATCGGCAGCGTGGGGTTTTCCGCAAGCTGGCGCATGACCGCCGAACTCAGCAGACCGACAAGCAAGGCACCGGCGACGGCAGTGCCGACGGCGGCGGCAAGGTTGTTTGCCGTCCCCCGGAGCGAACCGACGTCGCCAGCCAGTTCCTTGGGCGAGGACGTGACCAGGACATTGAACAGCAAGGTTACGAGCGACCCCTAGCCGATGCCGAAGAGCACCAGTCCGAAGAGCACGGGAATGGAACTCCAGTCGTTGCGCACGACAAAGGCGAGCCAGATGAGCGCTACGGCACAGAGCCCAAACCCCAAACGGCCGATCTGTCGTGGCGTGACCCTGCCGTAGAAACGGACGATCAGCATGGCAGCGAAGAACACTGTCAGATTGAACGGCAGCATGGCGACGGCGGTAGCGAGCGGCGAACGACCTTGTACGATCTGGATGTAGAGCGGCACCGAAAAGTTGAGGGCGGCCTCGAGCGCGACCACGGAAAGCATGGCGAAGACGGCCGCGCGCTCCTGTGGTGAATCCAGCACGGCGAGCGGCAGAAGAGGGGTGCGATTGGCCGTCTCGCGGCGCCGCGTCCACAGCAGAAATCCCTGGCCGAGCACGATGCCGATGAGCATCAGGATCGGTGCCGGCGACAGGCCAAGCACGTTGAACGGTGCAGTCGGCCGAGCCAGAGCAAGTCCCCAACCGTTCAGATTGTTGAAGCCGAAGCTGATTAGAATCATGCGGCAAGCAGCACGCCGAGGAAGTCGATCCGCACCTCAGGGCGACCGTGATCTGGCTTGAGCCGGAAGCTCAGCAGCAGGACGAGCGCCGAGACGGCGATCAGGATTCCGAAGACCGGCCGCCAGCCGATATAGGTGCCGAGCACGCCGCCGATCAGGAGTGCCAGCACGCCGGCGCCTGCCCGGGCCGATGCCAATGCGCCCAAGGCCGTCGCCTGCTGGGTGCCGTGGTAGTTTTCGGCGATCAAGGCGATGAGGGCGGGAACGATGACGGCGCCGGCGGTACCGCACAGCGCCTGCGCAGTGATCATGGCCGTCGCGTTTGGGCTGAAGGTCATGAGAACCTGCGCCAATCCAAACACAATGACAGCCAGCCGGAAGACGCGCAGCGCACCGAACCGCTGTACGAGCTTTGCACCCAGCATGACAAAGCCCGCGACGATCATCGAGTAGGCAACGATGCCGGTGGCTACCACCGTCGGTGCAACCTGGAAACTTTCGACCATGCCGCCAAGCGCGACGGGCAAGGACGCCACATTGAAAGACATGATCGCCTGGCCGAATGCAATCGCGACCATGGGAATCCAGGAGGCTCGCTCTTCCGCAAGTTCCTGCTGGGCGGATGTCGTCGCGGCCATAGATAGTCCCCCTTTGGACCTGGCGATTTCTTCAGCTAGCTGAAGCGGCGCGCCGGCCATCAACCGGGCGGTGACATCAACAGATCGAGCCCGAGCCGTTGTGACAGGAATTGCGCCACCAATTGTCCCTTGACGCTGTTGCCCGCCTCGTCGAGAGGCGGCGCGAAGGTGCCGAGACCCCCTTTTCCGGGCGAGACAGTAACGATGCCGCCGCCGATTCCGCTTTTGCCCGGCAGCCCGATCTCGTAGAGCCAGTCCCCGGAGGTCTCGTAGAGGCCGGCGGTCAGCATGACCGCCAAGGCATAGTGACAGACTTCGGGTCTGACGATCTGTTCGCGCGTCAGCGGATTGAAGCCGCCATGCGCGAGCGTTGCGCCCATGACGGCGAGATCTTTGGCGCTGACGTTCAGCGAGCATTGCCGGGTATAGAGCTCCGTCGCCTCCATGGGATCGCAATAGATGCGGCCGAGGCTTTCCAGCATCCAGGCAATGCTCCGGTTCCGGGAGTTTGTTCGGGAAGCGGAGTCATCGACTTCATCGTTGACGGACAGCTGCCTTCCGGCAAAGCGAGACAGGCCCTCGCTGATGAAGCGCCATTTCGCTTCATCGGTCGTCGTGGCGATGGCTCCGGCATTGACCATCGGATTGCTGCGGCCCTCCGCGTTGCGCTCGGTCCCGGCAACGGAGTTGAAGGCGTAGCGGTCGCATTCACGCCCAGCCGCTCACGCGCGCCCGTGGCGCCGATCACATCGCAGATCAGAGCGAAGATGAACGGCTTGGAGACGCTCATGAGGGTGAATTCATGTTCCGCGTCTCCGACGGCGAAAACGCGCCCGTCAACGCTCACGACGCAAATGCCGAAGAGATTGCTCGGCACGTGGGCCAGGGCCGGATAGACTTGGGAGTTCTGTCCCAGCGCGACGGAGGCAAAGCGTTCGTGGGCCTGGGTGACCAGGCGTGCGACGTGATCGGACGGCGGAAGGCTCCCTGTCGAGACATAGGAGCTTTGCGGTCGAAGAGGGGATCCAGTAGCTCCACGTGCCCTCCTCACCGGTCGGGCGACCAATGCTACGTTCAACTCACCGGTGTATTCTACATCAGAAGAAAGGGCGCTGCAACTACAGCCAGCCCTCGAGTTCACGACGCACGACGTGGTTGAGCACGGCCATGCCTTCGGCGCTGTCGTTCAGACAGGGGATATGGGCGAACTTCTCGCCGCCATTGTGATGGAAGCTTTCGGCCGCCTGGCCGGCGATTTCTTCCAGCGTCTCCAGACAATCGGAAACGAAGCCCGGATTGATGACGGCGATGCGCTTGACGCCGCCCTTGGCGAGCCTCTCGACCGTCGCGTCCGTATAGGGCTGCAGCCATTCCTCCGGTCCAAAGCGCGACTGGAAGGTCACCTGCAGCTTCTCCTTCGACCAGCCGAGCCTCTCGCGCAAGAGCCGCGCCGTCTTCTGACAATGGCAATAATAGGGATCGCCAAGCTCGAAATAGCTTTTCGGAATGCCGTGGAACGACGCCAGAATGACCTCCGGCTGCCAGTCGAGCCTTGCCAGGTGGCGCTCGATCGACGTGGCGAGCGCGTCGATATAGACCGGGTCGTCGTGGTAAGGAGGGACGGTGCGCAACGCCGGCTGCCAGCGCATCTTCAACAGCGCCTCGAAGGCCTTGTCGTTGACCGTAGCGGTCGTTGCCGCTGCATATTGCGGGTAGAGCGGAAATACCAGGATGCGCTCGCAGCCCTGCTTTTGCAGCGCCTCCATGCGCGAGGCGATCGAAGGCTGGCCGTAGCGCATCGCCCAATCGACGACGACGTGCGGGCGATCGGCGAAGCCTTCGGCCATCAGTGCGGCCTGGTTGCGCGTGTAGGTTCTGAGCCAGCTTTCGTTGATCTCCCTGTTCCAGATCAGCTCATAGGCCTTGCCGACCTTCTGCGGGCGCGTGTTGAGCACGATGCCGTAGAGGATCGGGTACCAGAAGAGGCGCGACCATTCGATGACGCGGCGGTCGCTGAGGAACTCCTTGAGGTAGCGGCGCATGGAAGCGTAATCGGTGCCGTCCGGCGTGCCGAGATTGACGAGCAGGACGCCGACCTTCCCCGATTTAACGGCGGGGTGAGCAGCGGCGGTCGGTTCGGCAACTAGGTCTGTCATCGTCTTCCTCACGGGCGTTTATATGTTTAGCAGCGCCTCTGTTTTCAAATCCTTCTAAAAAGAAAAGCCGGCGCGGGAAAGCCCGCACCGGCCTTTGCCACAGAGGCAAATTGTCTTACTTCGCCGGAATCTCCAGTTCCCTCCCGATCTCGAGCGCGCGCGGGGCCGGATCGCCATTGGCTGCCGCGATTTTCTTCCACTCGAAGCCGTTGCCGTAGAAGGACTCGGCCAAATCCCAGAGCGTGTCGCCCCGGGCGATGACGTGCTTCTGCGGTCCGCCAGCGGCCGATGCGGTTCCGCCCGATGGCTGGGCGGCGGGTGCCGCGGCAGCGCTTTCGGCCGGCTTGGTTTCGGCAGCCGGTTCCGCCGGCGTCGTGCCGGCCGCAGCGGCGACCTCCGAAATGCGGCCGTCCGTATAGGGTTTGAACGGCTGATGCGCCGCAAGATAGTCTGCCAGCACCGTTTCGAGACCCGGACCGTAGTCGTAGGCGTTCTCGCCCTTGGATTTGAAGACCGCGTAGCCGTCGCCGCCGCCGCGCATGAAATTGTTGCTGACGAGCGAATAAGTCTTTTCCGGATCGAGCGGCTTGAAGGCGTCACCCTCCTTCACCTGGATCGAAACAAGGCGGCTGCCGGCGGGCTTTGAACGATCGAAGGAGAATTTGAGGCCGGCCACTTGCGGGAACCGCCCGCCGCCTTCCTCGACCTGGCTGACGCCGTTCTCCAGCGCCGCGCGGATATCGGCACCCTTCAACTGGAAGGTCGCGACGGTGTTCTGGAAGGGCAGCACCGTGATCACTTCGCCCATCGTCACGTCGCCGGCGTCGATCGAGGCCCTCAGGCCACCGCCATTGGTGATGGCGACCGTCACGCCCTGGCCCTTGACGCGGTCGAGCAGGGCATCGGCGACGAGACTGCCCATCTCGCATTCCTTCGCCCGGCAATTCTCGCGCGATCCGTCGATCGGCGCTTCCGTTTTGGCGACGATCTTCGTGCGCAGTTCTTCGATCGGCTTAGCGAGCTCCTTGACGCGCGCGACCACTGCCTCATCCGGCTTGATGGAGAAATCGACTAGGATCGGATCGCCCTTGGCGGCCTTGACGACGCCGCTGTCGTCGAACGTGACGACGAGGTCGCCGAGATACTTGCTGTAGGAGCCCGCCTGGACCACCGGCACCTTGTAGCCGCCGGGGTTGTCGACCATCGTCGGATAGGGGCCTTCGGCCTTCTCGTCGGTGTTGGAGAGGAGGCTGTGGGAATGGCCGCCGACCACGACGTCCACATCCGGGATCTTGGCGATCGCTGCGAGGTCGCGCGGATAGCCGACATGCGTCAGCGCGACGATCTTGTTAAGGCCCTGTTTCTTCAGCTCGTCGACGGCGCTGGTGATCGTCGCCACGTCCTCGCCGATCAGGATGTCCGGGCCCGGCGAGGAGAGCTCCGGCGTGTCGTTGGCGACCGCGCCGACAATGCCGATCTTCTGGCCGCCGAGGTCGAGCACGATCGACGGCTTGATACGGTCGCCGATCTTCGACTTGTGGCTAGGAAGAACATTGGCGGTGACGACGGGGAACTTGACCTTGTCGAGGAAGCTCGCGAGACCGTCCTCGGCTTCGTCGAACTCGTGGTTGCCGACGGTCATCGCGTCGAACTTCATCAGGTTCAGGAATTCCGCTTCCGCCGCGCCCTTGTAGGTGGTGAAGAACAGCGATCCTTGAAAGTTGTCGCCGGCATTGAGCAGAAGCACGTTCTTGCCGGTAAGCTCCTGGCGCTTCTGGTCGATCAGCGTCTTCAGACGGGCGACGCCGCCGAAGCACTCGTTCTTGCCTTCCTCCTCGGCCGAGCAGGTCGAATCGAACTTGTTGATCGACTCGATGCGCGAGTGCAGATCGTTGATATGCAGGATGTTCAATTCGTAATCGGCGAAGGCGGCGCCCGATGAAAGGGCGAGAAGGGATGCGGTGATGAGGCCGGTCCGCATGGATTTGATCATGATGTTCTCCTGTTGCCTGTCGTCTTCAGCCGATTGCAGGCCCCAGTCGGAAATCATCGCCCGGCCGAGGCATTTCAGCAGGCCGGATGTTTTCATCAGTCGCGCCGGACTTCAAGCGCTAAACACGTCTCTTCTTTGCCGGATTCCAAGTAGGGTTAAGCCGGCTCAGAAACAAAAGAAGCCTCCGGTCGGAGGCTTCTTTGACATGCATTGTCGGATCTCTGCTCAGCCCTGGCGGGCGAGCGAGAATTGGGCGCCTGCATCCGTCGTGCAGTTCAGCTGCGCCGGTGATACGAGCGCGCAGTTGACCCTGGATTGGGTATTCCTGACCAGAGAGGTCATGTTGATCTCGACGAGCGTCGGGCTGACATTCACATAGGTGCCGGAAGCGAGAAGCTGGTTGGTGTCGGTGGTGCGCGTCGAGAAGGTGCCGCCGGCAAAGGTAGAGATAATGCCGTTCGGATCGACCCAGGCGCCCTCCACGCCGCTCGCCCGCGCCTGCGGCGCCTGGCGGATTTCCCTCGGAGACGACTGGCAGGATGCAAGCGCCGTGGCGGTTGCGAGAATGGTCAGTATGGCGAGTGGCTTCATCGGCGTTTCTCCCGCGTCACGAGTTGAAGCGGAATGCAAACGCAATGCCGCTACAGACTTCTGTTCGCCCCGCTCTACCGCATAATTCGCTCCGCCGGAACCGGCTTGACGGCAAATTGAGCAGCGGAACAGCGTTCCAGGGCGACTTTGTACGCCGGGCGTTGCGCCCAAGCCGCAGGAGGCTTTCGATTTCGCCGTTCAGTTGTGAGCTGCAAGCAAGAGGAGGAAGCGGCGCCGCGGCGCGACAATCATGGTCGGGGCGCCCGGAGCCAGCGAGCTCCGGGCGCAATCGGCTTAGCGGACAAGGATGTTCTTGAACTGCCAGGGGTCCTTGGTGTCGATGTCTTCCGGGAAGAGGCCGGGCCGGCCGTCGAGCGGCGTCCAATCGGTGTAGTGGCCTTCGACCGGACCGAGATAGGGAAGCTGCACTTCGAGGCAGCGCCTGTAGTCCATCTCGTCGGCCTCGACGATGCCGGCCTTCGGGTTCTCCAGCGCCCAGACCATGCCGGCGAGAACGGCGCTCGTCACCTGCAGGCCGGTCGCGTTCTGATAGGGGGCGATGCGGCGGGTTTCCTCCAGCGACAGGCGCGAGCCGTACCAGTAGGCGTTCTTTTCGTGGCCGTAGAGCAGCACGCCGAGTTCGTCGATGCCGTCCTCGAGTTCCGTCTCGTCGAGCACGTGGTGCACCGGTTGCGGCGTGCCGCCGTTGCCGAACATTTCGTGCAGCGACAGGACCGCGTCGTTGGCCGGATGATAGGCATAGTGGCAGGTCGGCCGATAGGTGACTTCGCCGTTCTTGTCGCGGGCGGTGAAGAAGTCGGCGATCGAGATCGATTCGTTATGGGTGACGAGGAAGCCGTATTGCGGACCCGGCGTCGGGCACCAGCTGCGCACGCGGGTGTTGGCGCCCGGCTGCTCGAGGTAGATCGCCGCCTGGCAACCCTTCTTGTGTCTCCTAGCGTTCTTCGGCATCCAGTTCTCATGGGTGCCCCAGCCGAGTTCGGCCGGCTGCATGCCTTCCGAGATGAAGCCTTCGACCGACCAGGTGTTCCAGAAGACGTTGAGCGGCTTCGGGTGCTTGGTGCGCTGGGTGTCGCGCTCGGCGATGTGGATGCCCTTGACGCCGGCCTTCTTCATCAGCTTGGCCCAGCCTTCACGGTCGTCCTGGTGCGGTTCCTCGTATTTGAGGCCGAGATCGTCGGCGAGGTTGAGGAGCGCCTTCTTGACGAACCAGGAGACCATGCCCGGATTGGCGCCGCAGGTCGAAATCGCCGTGGTGCCGCCTGGGTTCTTTTCCTTCTCGCGGCGCACCGTCTCGCGCAGCGCGTAGTTGGTGCGCGCGGCGTTGTCCATCTCGGAGTCGAAATAGAAGCCGAGCCACGGCTCGACGACCGTGTCGATGTAGAGTACGTCGAGCTTGCGGCAGAGCTTGATGATGTCGAGCGACGAGGTGTCGACCGAGAGGTTGACGCAGAAGCCCTGGCCGCCGCCTTCGGACAGGAGCGGCTTCAGCAGTTCCTTGTAATTGTCCTTGGTCACGGCGGCGCGGACGTGGCGGACGCCGTGGCGGGCAAAAATCTCCGTGTCCTTGGCGTCTTCACGGGGCTCCACCACGATCAGCCGGCTCTTGTCGTATTTGAAGTGGCGCTCGATCAGCGGCAAGGTGCCGTGGCCGATCGAACCGAAGCCGATCATCACGATCGGGCCGGTAATCTCGCCATAGACCGGGTAGCTGGTGTCTGCCATTTTTGCGTCTCTCCTGACAAAACGTCTCTGATGCTGCTTGAATGCGCGCGGAACAGCGCGCCTCGGAATCTCGCGTGAGGCCCTAGAGCATAGTTTCGTGTCACAATAAAGGGCCGGCGGGTCAACCGCGATTTCGGATATTGCTTAACCGGCTATCGATAGGAGGGCCGAGATCAGCGCCTCCCGCTTGCTGACGAGGCCCTTGTAGGCCGCCTGCGGCGGCGTCAGGTCGTTCAACTGTCCGATGAAGGCGCGGGCAAGAGCGGCCGCGTCGGGCCTGTTTCTGAGCGCGGCAACCGGGTCGGAATAGATGCGGATGGTGAAGACGATCGCGCCGGTTCGCGGCAGCTTGCGAAGCGTCTGCCTCTCGACGCGAATGAAGGTGCCGGCCTCGGTCAGGTGGACGGCCTCGGCGCCGATGCCCTCGGCCTTCGATTTCGGCAGATGCAGCGCGCCGTCGACATTGACCGCCCAGTTGAAGCGCTCGACGAAGCGGGCCGGCGAGAGATTGTCGAACATCCGGGCGATCAATTCCGCATTGCGGCTTCCGCCCTCGAAGCCAGGCACCGGGGCGTGGATCTCGTCGAGCGTCCGGCCGAACTTCTCACGAAGAGACCAGGACGACGGAAAGGCGACATAGGCGGCGGTAAGCCGCCATTCGCCCTCCTTGCGTTCCAGGATCGCCAGATCGTCCTGGATCAGCGAGCCGGCGACGACGATAGGGACATCACCGTCGAGCGCGACGCGGCGACCGCCGGCGATCATCGCGCCGTTTTCTCGGCGGTAAAGCTCAGGGTAGTGGTGCGGAAGGTAGTCCGTCAGTAAATCGACGAGTTCCCGCTGGGCAGTCTCGGTCCGGTCCTCGGCCGCGAAGACCTCTTCGCGGCTTGCGCTAAGCAGCCTCGCCTTTTCGCTGAGATAGAAGTCCAGCGCCTCGTCCGGCTCGATCCAGCGATCGGGGTCGAGCTGCGTAAGCCCGATCGTGAAGGGCTTCGACGAACCGTCATAAGGTGTGTGCTTCATGTGCGAATTCGGCACGTTCTGCGACTTAGCCATTTTCCCTTGGTTTCACATGTTGTACGACTTGCCGCAAGCTTTTCGTGCTATAGCTTTAGTTGATCCGTCCGCTTCGCGCCGTGATTGATTTGTTGTTCAAGCTGGAGCAGACCAACCGTGACCGGTGATTACCTCAAGGCTCTGATGGGTTTGCAAGCCCGATCGCCCGTGCTGATCTCGCTCTACGATCAGCACGATCGGCTGCGCTTTGCCAATTCGGCATTCCGTTCCACCTTTCATGTCGGCGCCGACGAGTCGCCGACATGGGAAGAGATCATGCGCCGCAATCACGCGGCAGGCCGGGGCGCAATGCTCGGGATCGACGACATCGAGACCTGGATCGCCACGGCGCTCGCGCGGCGCCGCAGCGTGCCGTCTCGTGCGTCGGAAGCCGTACTGCATGACGGGCGGTCGCTGTGGGTGACCGAGACCGTTGACGAAAAGGGCTGGACGCTCTCCATGGCGGTCGACGTGACCGGGATACGGGAGGAGGAGCGCAAGCACCGGAAGGACAGGGATTTCGCCTTGCGGGATTCGCCGGTGGAGGAACTGGTCCACGTCCCCGACCGCCGCCATACGCTCGGGAAGCTTGCCGAGTTCATCCAGGACTGCGCCGAGAATCCGCAGATGTGGGGTTGCGTGGCGATCGTCGACATCGACTATTTCAAGGCGATCAACGACCGTTACGGCCCGCAGCGCGCCGACGAGGTCCTGCTCGACTTCGCACGCCAGATGCAAGGCTTCGTCCGCCGCTCCGACTGCTTCGGCCGCATCGGCGGCGAGGCGTTCATGCTGATCCTGCCCGATACGACGGTCAGCGAGTCGAACCTCATCCTCGATCGCCTTTTGGAGAAGATTCGAGGCGCCAGGCCGCTCTCCAACATTCCGGAGTTTTACTACACGTGTTCGGTCGGGCTTGCGGAGTATCGCGACGGCGACAAGGTCAGCGATATCTATTCCCGCGCCAACCAGGCACTCCATCTGGCGAAGCGCGAGGGCCGCGACCGGGTGAAGCGCTACACCCTGCCAGGCTCAGACCACGAGTTCCGCCCGGATCAGACCTCGTAGCGAATTGCCGACATAGAGACGGCCGCGCCGAAGGTCGGCAGCCGACAGCCGCGCCACTCGCGCGCGCCGCTCGCAGATGAGTTCGCTGCGCAGCACGCCGGCGAGCAGACCACAGGCGATCGGCGGCGTCTGCAATATGCCGTCGCCGTCGTCGAGAAAGATCGAGGTGATCGTCCCCTCGCAGATCTCGCCTTTCTCGTTCAGCAGCACCACCTCGTCGGCCTCGGCCGAGGAAAACTCGCTGCGCGCCGTTTCGTAGGCGCCGCGCCGCGTCGTCTTCATGCGAAGCAGCCGGTCCGAAGAATCGAGCCGGGTCGAAGCGATCCGGACACGCCACAGCGCATCGGCCGACAGCGGCACGAACGGCGCGGTCGTAACCGCTATGGCACCATCGCGGTCGAGCGTAAGGCGGACGCGCAAACCGCCGCGCGAGTTGCGGACTGCCTCGAACAGCCGCGCCTCGGCCTCCGCGGCGCCGGCAAAACCGAGACGCCTCGCGGACCGCGTCAGTCGGGCAAGGTGCAGCCTAAGGCGGACGAAGCCGGCCTCCGGTTCGTAGCGCAGGGTCTCGATCAGCGAGAAATCCGTCATCGGTCGATCTCGGCGTCGCCGACGGCGAAACGCGCCTTCAAGAGGCACTCGTCGTATTCGGCCTCGACCTTGGAATCGAAGACGATGCCGCCGCCGACATTGAAGATGGCGCGGCCGTCGGGAAATACCGAAATCGTCCGGATCGCCACATTGAAGCGCATGACGCCGTTCGGCGCGATGAAGCCGATCGCCCCGCAATAGGCATCGCGAGGGCCGGATTCCAGCTCGTGCAGGATTTCCATGGCCCGCATTTTCGGCGCGCCGGTCACGGAGCCGCACGGAAAAAGGGCGGCGAAGATGTCGGCGATCGTAATGTCCGGCAGGAGCTTGGCCCGAACATGGCTCACCATCTGATGAACGGTCGGGTAGGTCTCGATCTCGAAGAGCTTCGGCACATCGAGCGTACCGACCGCGGTGACGCGGGAGATGTCGTTGCGCAGCAGGTCGACGATCATCCGGTTTTCGGCCTGGGTTTTCTCGTCTTCGCGCATCTCGGCGATGATCGCCGCGTCCTCCTCAGCGGTCGCCCCGCGTGGTGCCGTGCCCTTCATCGGATGCGTCTCGATCCAGCCGTCCGCATCGACACGGAAGAAGAGCTCGGGCGAGCGCGACAGCAGGAGCGGCCCGTCGAGCGCCACGAGTGCCCCGTATTTCACCGGCTGGCGTTCGATCAGCGACCAGAAGGCGGCGCGCGGGTCGCCGGACCAGCGCGCGTGGATCGGCATCGTCAGGTTCGCCTGGTAGCAATCGCCCCGTCGCAGGTGCTGGTGCAGCCGCTCGAAGCGTTGGCGATAGGCAAGAAGATCCCAGCCGGCGCGGGCCTCGGAAAGGAACGGTTCGTTTTCCAGGCGTCGGCGCGGCTCGGCGAGGGGGTGGCCTTCCGCCGGCGCGTCGAAGACACCAAAGGACATCAGCGGCGTCTCGCGGTTTTCCTCGGCGAAGGGCGTGAGCTTTTCCTCGAAGAGATGGCCCGCCTCATAGGCCATATAGCCGGCGAGCCATTTGCCGGCACGGCGGGCAGCCTCGAGTTCTGAAAGTCCGCGGCGGAACTCGGCCCGCGTGCGCGCCGTGATCACGCGCGACGGCTCAGCGAAGACTGTCGTGCGGTCTTCGCTGTCGTCCCGGAAGAGGACAAAGGGCGCGTGTTCGATCATCTAAAGCCGTCGCTGTCAGTCGCCGTCCTGGCTGGATCACGCCCTATCAAGCGCTTCCAGCTCGTCGATCAGGCCCTCAATCATCGACAGCCCCTGTGCCCAGAACGACGGATCGGCGGCATCGAGCCCGAAGGGCGCCAGGAGTTCGGAATGATGCTTGGTTCCGCCGGCCTTCAGGAGCTCGAAATACTTCTGCTGGAAGCCGCTTTCGGCGTTGCGATAGACGGCATAGAGCGAGTTCACCAGGCAATCGCCGAAGGCATAGGCATAGACATAGAAGGGCGAGTGGATGAAATGCGGGATATAGGCCCAGTAGGTCTCATAGCCCTCCGAAATCCGGATGGCCGGCCCGAGGCTTTCGCTTTGCACCGAAAGCCAAAGTTCGCCGAGATCGTCGGCCGTCAGTTCGCCCTGCTTGCGCGCCGTGTGGACCTTGCGTTCGAACTCGTAGAAGGCGATTTGCCGCACCACCGTGTTGATCATGTCCTCGACCTTCTGGGCGAGCATCGCCTTGCGCTCGCGCTTGTCCTTGGTGCTGTCGAGCAGCGCGCGGAAGGTCAGCATCTCGCCGAAGACGGAGGCGGTTTCGGCGAGCGTCAGCGGCGTCGACGCCATTAGCGCGCCCTGGCCACCGGCAAGCACCTGGTGGACGCCATGGCCGAGCTCATGGGCGAGCGTCATCACGTCGCGCGGCTTGCCCATATAGTTGACGAGCACGTAAGGATGGACGGACGGAACCGTTGGATGGGCGAAGGCGCCGGGGGCCTTGCCCGGCCGCACCGGCGCGTCGATCCAGCGGTCTTCGAAGAAGCGCCGGGCGATCGAAGCCATTTCCGGCGCGAAGCCGTGATAGGCGGATAGGACCGTGTCCTTCGCCTCGGCCCAGGGGATCAGCGCGGTCGGCGTTTCCGGCAGTGGCGCGTTGCGGTCCCAGAACTCCATCTGTTCCATGCCGAGCCACTTGGCCTTCAGCGCGTAATAGCGATGCGACAGACGCGGATAGGCAGTCTTGACCGCCGCAGCGAGCGCGTCCACCACTTCACGCTCGACCCGGTTGGCGAGATGGCGGCTGTCGGCGATGTCCTCGAAGCCGCGCCAGCGGTCTGAGATCTCCTTGTCCTTGGCGAGCGTATTGGTAACGAGGGTAAAGGTGCGGATATTCGCCTTGAAGGTTTCGGCCAGCGCCATGGCTGCCTTCTTGCGGTTTTCGGAGGACGGATCCTGCAGGAGGTTCAAGGTCACCTCGAGCGGCAGCGCTTCGCCATCGACCGAAAAGGTGAGCGAGGCGATCGTCTCGTCGAACAGCCGGTTGAATGCACTTGCCCCGGTCATCGATTTTTCGAGGAAAAGCTGCTCGAGCTTGTCGTCGAGTTGGTAGGGCTTGTCCTTGCGCAGGTCGAGAATCCAGGGCTTGTAGTGGGCAGCGAGGCTGTCTGCCTCGAGCGCCGCATCAATCACCTTGTCGTCGATCCGATTGAGTTCCAGCGAGAAGAACAACAGATGCGCCGATACGTCGGTGAGCTTCGATTGGACGTCGCCATAGAGTTTGCCGTTCGCCGGATTGGACGTATCGGAGAAATAGGTGAGGCCGGCGAAGGAGGCAATGCGGCCCATCAGGTCCTCGAGCGCCTCGAACTCCTTGACGGCCGCGCCGACGCCTTGATTGCCCGTCCTGCCGGCGGCCTCCGCGAGCTTGCCCTTCCACTTGTTCTCGAAGGCGAGCGCGTCGGATTCCGCCTTTGCGAGGTCGGAGCGGAACTCGTCGGAGGTGGCCGAGGCGTAGAGATCCTCGAGCCGCCAGGTGGGCAACTCGCCGAGATCTGCCGCCGGGCGGGCCGCCTGCCCGGCCGGCGTGAGCAGTGGAGAGGGACCGACGGCGGCGAGAAGGGGCGAGGCGAGGGTCATCGGCGGTTCTCTCCTTTTGACTATGGAAGGCAGCGATATGGGGCGCATTGCTACCGCCCGCAATGGCTAAAATGCAAGCATTTCTCAAAACACGATGTTCAGCCCTTTATGGCACGAATGGCTGGCATGATTTGGCACATGAGGCTGGCCAAAGAGTACCGCGTGTCCTGAGCAGGAGGCTTTCGTGACATCCCATATTCTTGTCATCGACGACGATCCGGTGCAGCGCCGTTTGCTGACGAACATGATCGAGCGGCTCGGCCATGTCGCGCATCTCGCCGACAACGGGCGCAGCGGGCTCGAACTGTTGGAACGCAAGGGCGGCATGATCAACCTCATCCTGCTCGATCTGTTGATGCCGGAGATGAATGGCCACGGCTTTCTCGAGGCGCTTGCCGAACGCGGTATCGACACGCCGGTCATCGTCCAGACCGGGCAGGGCGGCATCGAGACGGTCGTGCAGGCGATGCAGGCGGGCGCCTTCGACTTCCTCGTCAAGCCTGTCTCGCCGGAGCGGCTGTCGATCGCCATCGGCAACGTGCTGAAGATGGCGAGCCGCGACGGGCGGGTCAAAACCTCTCGCCGGCCGCGCGGCGGCGCCGTCGGTTTCGACGATATCGTTTCGGCGAGCCCGGCGATGATCCGGGTGCTCGACCTGGCGCGCCGCGCCGCGCAATCGAATATCCCGATCGTGCTCGAGGGTGAATCCGGCGTCGGCAAGGAGATGGTTGCGCGGGCGATCCAGGCGGCAAGCGACCGGGCCGGCAAGCCCTTCGTCACCGTCAACTGCGGTGCCATCCCGCACAATCTCGTCGAGAGCATCCTCTTCGGCCATGAGAAGGGGGCGTTCACCGGCGCGACCGAAAAGCACAGCGGCAAATTCGTCGATGCGGACGGCGGCACGCTCTTCCTCGACGAGATCGGCGACCTGCCGCTAGAGGTTCAGGTGAAGCTGCTGCGCGCCGTCCAGCAGGGCGAGATCGAGACGGTCGGCGCGCGCCAGCCGCAGCGGGTCAATGTGCGGCTGATCTCGGCCACCAACAAGGATCTGATCAACGAGGTGCGCGAAGGGCGCTTCCGCGAGGACCTCTACTATCGCCTCAACGTCTTCCCGATCACCATCCCGGCGCTCCGCCGGCGCAAGGAGGACATTCCCGTCCTGGTGCGCGCCTTCGTCGAGCGTTTCACCGCGGAGCAGAGGCTCAACCACCCCTTGACGGTTTCGAACGGGGCGATGGCGCTGCTGACCGCCTATGACTGGCCCGGCAACATCCGCCAGCTCGAAAACGCCATCTTCCGCGCCGTCGTGCTTGCCGAC
Source organism: Sinorhizobium sp. CCBAU 05631 (assembly GCF_002288505.1). NCBI lineage: Bacteria > Pseudomonadati > Pseudomonadota > Alphaproteobacteria > Hyphomicrobiales > Rhizobiaceae > Sinorhizobium > Sinorhizobium sp. CCBAU 05631. Next base: position 3,102,777 of record NZ_CP023063.1, on the reverse strand, counting down.
GGCGGCGACCTCACGGTCAAGGACTTTCCGCAGATCGCCACCCAGATACCGGGCTATGTCGTTGCCGACCGTGGCGGGCTCTCCTGGGGCGAGGCGGGTCCGGACCGCCGCGCGGCTCCCGCCCCTGCGACCGTTCACGTTCCGCGCGCTGAAACTCAGGAAAAGTCCGACTCGTTCGGCGCGGTTTCCGAAGGACGGTTCGAGAACGCCATCGCCAGCGTCGATCAGGGCGGCGAAGTGCGCAAGCTTGCCGAGGTCGAGGAGGAACTGATTCGGTTTGCGCTGAAGTTCTATCGCGGCCAGATGAGCCAAGTGGCCCGCAAACTCGGCATCGGGCGCTCGACGCTCTACCGAAAACTCAAGGATTACGGCATCGATCCCGACAATCCACTGCGCGAAGCGGCATAAAATCGACGCATTCACACCTCATTTGCCGTCCAATTCAGTCACCGCCGTTTAGACCTTGTTAGGAAACTGTTCACTATATTATAAGGGGCGGTGACTACTGTGGCATATTTGCCATGCTGTCACCTTATTTGACAGTCATCTGAGACAGCAAAGCACGGTTGTCCGTCGAACGGGGATTGAATGCCAAATTTGTTCGGTTTGGGGGGACCCATCGGTTCCTTGACGCGCAGACTCTGCTCGGCGATCACCCGTAAGGGTCCGCAGATTCTCGCCTCCATTGCCTTGACGTGCTCCCTCGTCACTCCCGGAATGGCGCCGCCGGTCGAGGCCGCCGGCCAGACGCGGACGCTGAAGCTCTATTTCATCCATACCAAGGAAAAGGCGCAGATCACCTTCAAGCGCAACGGCCGTTACGATGCGAAGGGCCTGCAGCAGATCAACCGGTTCCTGCGCGACTGGCGGCGCAACGAGCCGACCAAGATGGACCCGCGCCTCCTAGACCTCATCTGGGAAGTCTACCAGAAGAGCGGTTCGCGCGACTATATCCACGTCGTCTCTGCCTATCGCTCGCCCGCCACCAACGGCATGTTGCGATCCCGTTCGAAGGGCGTCGCCAAGAAGAGCCAGCACATGCTCGGCAAGGCGATGGACTTCTACCTGCCCGACGTTAGGCTCAAGACGCTGCGCGAGATCGGCATGAAGTTCCAGGTCGGCGGCGTCGGCTATTATCCGACCTCCGGATCGCCCTTCGTGCACATGGACGTCGGCGGCGTGCGCGCCTGGCCGCGCATGACCCGCAACGAGCTCGCCCGCCTCTTCCCCGATGGCAAGACGATGCACATTCCCGCCGACGGCAAGCCGCTACCGGGCTTCCAACAGGCGGTTGCCGATTACAAGCGGCGCGTCGGCGCGTCGGCGATCGAGGTGGCCGGCGGTGGCGCGAAGGGGCCGGGCGACGTTGGCACCGGCAAGCGCCGCAATCTCTTCGCCGCGCTCTTCGGCGGCGGCGGGGACGAGGATGAAGAACCGACGGCGATTGCCGCCGGCGCGGGCGAAGGCGGCGACGAGGGAGTTCCGGCCAAGGCCCAGACCGCCTCGGCGCCCGCCGGTCAGGAGGCGCTGCCGGGTGTCGCCGGTTCGGTCGCCGGTGCGCCGGCCGACGATCAGCAGAATATCAACGCGCCCGTGCCCGCCGTGCGACCGGCCTTCAAGAATGCGCCGGCCGAAAGCGGCGTAGCGGTCGCGCTCGTTGCACCGGAAAAGAACAGCGCCCAGGAGGCGCTCGCCGCGGCCATGCCGCAGACCGGGCAAACGCCATCGGAATATGCGGATCTCAGCACGCTGAAGGTGCCGGTCCCGCAGATGCGTGAGAACACGCTCATGGCCGGCGAAACGCTCGTGGCCTCTGCCGACGGCCAGACGGCCGAACTCGGCTTCGTGCCGGTGCCGGGAATGCGTCCAGCCGGACAGGCTGCGCTCGCCGCCGTCGCCGCGGCCGATGTCACCGCCCCGCTCGTTGAGGAGCGCCCGGTCGCGGCCGCATCCGTGGCCGAGACGATCGCCATGGCCCGGCCGCCAGGAACGCGTGTCGCGCTCGCTGCCCCGACGGTCGACGAGCATGCTGCACCGGCGGTCCAAATGGCCGCCTATGCGCCGCAGCCCGACAGCAGCTCGCGGGCCTCGATCTTCGACAGCGCCTTCGACACCGAGGCGGACCTGCCTTCGAAGGGCGCGCGCCCGAAGCGGCAGGATGCGGAAGCGGCAAGCCGCTCCTCCGTTCGGACTGAGCCGAAGCTGACGAAGAAGATCATTTCCGAATGGGCGCTTTCGACCGGCCGCGTCGCCACGCTGTCGAAGCCGGTCAAAGCGCCGCGCTTCGTCAGCAGCTCGCTCAGGGCCGCGCCGACGACCGTCTATGCGGCCGGCTTCAACAGCAATGCCGGCGCCACGGTCGATACGGCTCGCTTCAGCGGCACTGCGGTGAATTTCATGGAAGTGAAGAAGTTCAGTACCAACTGAGGTCCTTCTCCCGGACACAGAAAAAGCCCGCCAGGTCTGAACTGACCGGCGGGCTTTTTCATTCAGCCTGATCGGGCTTAAGCGGCCTCGTCGGCGGCGGGAACCATGCCCAGTGCCTGCAGATAGGTGTCGAGGATTGCCTCCTGCTCCATGCGCTCGTCGGCGTCCTGCTTGCGGATCGAAATGACCTTGCGCAGGATCTTCGTGTCGAAGCCCATCGACTTGGCTTCACCATAGACATCCTTGATGTCGTCGGCGATCGTCTTCTTTTCTTCTTCCAGCCGCTCGATCCGTTCGATGAAAGCGCGAAGCTGATCGCGTGCGAAGCCTTGAGCATCGGACATGGTCTTCTCCTTTTGGGGAATGAATTCTGGTGCTGTGACCTGCCGCGAACGGCAGGCGAGGTCAAGGGCGATTGCGCAACAGGTAGGGCAATTCCTTCCCGCGCCGTCGCCGAAGAGGGCCGCAGATGTGGATTGATGTGGATACGGCGGAAAACGGCCGCTATTCCTTCGGGCGATTGCGCTCGAACGCCGCCTGCTGCTCCGCGGACGCGTCCTTCTGATAAAGCGCGCGCCATTCCTCATAGGGCATGCCGTAGACGATCTCGCGCGATTCATCCTTGGTCATCGATATGCCCGAGGCTTCGGCCGCTTCCCGGTACCAGTTCGAGAGGCAGTTGCGGCAAAAACCGGCGAGGTTCATCAGATCGATGTTCTGGACGTCGCCGCGCTCGCGCAGATGCTCGATCAGCCGGCGGAAGGCCGCGGCCTCGAACGCGATACGCTGCTCCTTGCTGAGCTCGGTCATGTTATGTCTCCGTTTGTCAGCCATCATAGGCACCGGTTCGCGAAGGATAGCGCTGATAGGCGTGGAGCGCCGGCATTTCGTTGAGCTCCGCGAGGATCGGCGCCAGCCGCTCGGCCCAGGCAGTGACGCCCGCCATGTCGGAGATCAGGTCCTGTCTCACCTCGATCAAGGCGTGAGCGATGCCCGGCACCATGCAATGGCGGTACATCGTATCGCCCCTCAGCGCGCCGTCATAGGGCTCGTTGTTGCCGACGACGATGTCGCCGGCGCTCTCGAGTCTTTCGATCACTGGAAAGACGGCGCGGGGGTCGTTGTCCCAGAGCACCGCCGCGTGCCAGGGGCGCGCGATACCCTTCCAGGCAGGCGTGAAGGAATGCAGCGAGATCACCAGAGGCGCCTTTCCGCTCGCCGCAGCGGCCTCGGCGATTGTTTGCGAGACCGCCTCGTGGTAGGGCCGGTGGAACCGGTTCAGCCGGTTCTGCCATTCCTCGTCGGTGATCGGGTGGTTGCCCGGAATGACGGCGCCATCCGAGATCTTCATGATCAGCGTCGGATCGTCCTCACCGCGGTTTGGGTCGATCAGCAGACGCGAGAAGCAGCCGAGGACTGCCGGTGCTTCGAGGGCCGCCGACAATTGCCGCACCAATGGCTCGATGCCGATATCATAGGCGATGTGGCGTTCGAAGGCGCTGTCGGCAAGGCCGAGTCGCCCGTATTCCGGGGGAAGCCGGTTCATGGCGTGGTCGGCCAGAAGGACGAGGCCGTTTTCGCGCTTGCCGCCGATGATTTCATAGGGGGAGAAGTGCCGCATTCCGATCCTGTGTCGCTCTCCAACGCTCCGCACCTGATCGCACGCAAAATTGCGGCTCGCAATAAAAAGCCGTGAGTTCAGCGCCTTCTGTCACAGGAACGGCAAATATAATCGATTAGAGTTGCGTTGACTTTCCCGGCTGGCCGTCGCAAGAAAGTGCCACACAAATCAAAACGGAGTCCGCAGGAAGCCGTGTCTAGATATCCTTTTTGCAAAGCGAAGCCGGGGTCGACGACGTTAGGAGCCATCCTCCTGTATTCCTTGGTACTTTCCGGTGCATTTCTCATTCCTGGCGAGGCTCGGGCCGACTTTCGCGTTTGCAACGGGACGCAGCAGCTGGTCGGCGTGGCGATCGGCTATCGCGCCAAGGACGGCTGGGTCACCGAGGGCTGGTGGCAGGTGCCGGCGACGACCTGCGCGACGCTGATCGAGGGCGAACTCCAGTCCCGCTACTACTATCTCTACGCGGAAGACGCGGCCAAGGGCGGCCGCTGGACCGGCGACATCAACATGTGCGTCGCCGAGAACGAGTTCAAGATCGTCGGCGTGCAGGACTGCTTTGCGCGCGGCTTCCAGCGCATGGGATTCAAGGAATATGACACGGGGCGGCAGGGGAGCTGGATGGTTCAGCTTTCCGATACGCCCGGCACGCAGGAAAGCCAGAATTGATGAGACGGAACAGAAAAGTCAAAATCCTCGCCACGCTCGGGCCGGCATCGTCCGAGGAGCAGATGATCCAGAAGCTGCACGAGGTGGGGGCCGACCTGTTCCGCATCAATATGAGCCACGCCAGCCATGAGGTCATGCGCACCCTCATCGAGCGGATTCGCAGTGTCGAAGCGCGCTGCGGCCGGCCGATCGGCATCCTTGCCGATCTGCAGGGCCCGAAGCTGCGCGTCGGCAAGTTCGCCGAAGGCAAGGTCGAGCTCAAGATCGGCCAGACTTTCACGCTCGACAACAGGGACGTGCCCGGCGACAACACGCGCGTCTTCCTTCCGCATCCGGAAATTCTGGAGGCGGTGAAGCCCGGCGACCGCTTGCTGATCGATGACGGCAAGCTGCATCTGCGCGCCGAGAAAACCGATGGCAAGAGCATCGTCACCACCGTGGTTTCCGGCACCAGGATTTCGGACCGCAAGGGCGTCAGCCTGCCCGATACGCTCCTCGGTGTCGGCGCACTGACCGATAAGGACCGTGCCGATCTCGACGCGGTACTTGCCACCGGCCAGGTCGATTGGGTGGCGCTTTCCTTCATCCAGCGCCCGGAGGATCTTGCCGAGGTCCGCAAGATCGCCCGCGGTCGGGTCGGGATCATGTCGAAGATCGAGAAGCCGCAGGCGATCGAACGCATCGACGAGATCATCGAGCTTTCGGACGCGCTCATGGTCGCGCGCGGCGATCTCGGTGTGGAGATGCCGCTCGAATCCGTGCCCGGCCTGCAGAAGCAACTGACGCGCGCCTGTCGGCGTGCCGGCAAGCCCGTCGTCGTCGCGACGCAGATGCTTGAATCGATGATCTCGTCGCCGGTGCCGACGCGCGCCGAGGTCTCGGACGTGGCGACCGCCGTGTTCGAAGGCGCCGATGCCGTCATGCTTTCGGCTGAATCGGCCTCCGGCGAATACCCGGTCGAGGCGGTCGCTACCATGGCCTCGATCGCCAGCAACGTTGAACGCGACCCGCATTATTCGGGCATCATCTACGCCCAGCGCACGCCGCCGGAGGCCACCGGCGCCGACGCCATCTCACTTGCGGCGCACCAGATCGCCGAGACGCTCAACCTGGCGGCGATCGTCACCTACACCTCGTCCGGCGCCACCGGCCTGCGCGCCGCGCGCGAACGCCCGCAGGTGCCGGTCATCGCCCTTTCGCCGATCGTCCAGACGGCCCGCCGCCTCTCGGTCGTCTGGGGTCTGCACTGCGTCGTCACCGAGGATGCGACCGACCTCGACGACATGGTCAACCGCGCCTGCCGCATTGCCGTTTCGGAAGGTTTCGGCAAACCCGGCGACCGGATCATCATCTCCGCCGGCGTGCCGCTCGGAACGCCCGGCGCCACCAACATGCTGCGCATCGCCTATATCGGCTCGGACGGACGTACCGGCGTATAAGCGAGTTCCTCGACCGGCTCCTCGACTCTCAGGCGGGCTTCGGCCCGCCTTGCGAATTCCTGGAGGTCGTGCGGCTCTCCGGAGATCTTCTCGATGGCAGCGACGACGAGGTCGGTCACGACATAATCCGGCTTGTGCCCCAGATTGCTGATCCACAGCAGCTCCGATCCCTTGATTGAGCTCGCCAGGCTGCGGGAATGGATATCGGCCAAAACGATGCCGTCCCGGTCACCGGTTATGATGACGGTCGGCGCGGAGATCTCCGCGTAGCGCGGCGACATCTGCGTGACGTAAGCGTGAAGATTGGCGACATCGACTGCATTGTTGAGAAAGGTGGCCGGCCTCAGGACGAGGTGTGGCGCAGTATTGGCGATGTAGTCCTTCGGGCGCGGATTGGGCGAGAATATGGCTTGCGTCACCCGGTCGATGCGCCTCAGCCCGATCGGAATGACGGCCGTGCTGGCGAACAGCCAGCCGACAAAAGGCATGGCAGCGAAGGTGATATGCCAGTCGACGCCTCCGGGCCACGGATGCGTCGCCGGCGCCAGCAGGACGACGCCTTCGGTTCTGTCCGGGTGGTGAAGCGCAAGGCTGGCGGCGATCGCGGCCCCGAAGGAGTGGCCGACGATGATTGCGCGGGAGATGCCGCGCTTGTCCATCAGCCGGACAATGGCGTCGGCCTGGCCGTCCGGCCGGGCATTGGCCGGCCCGCCGCGCTCCGAATAGCCGTGTCCCGGCCGATCGACGAAAAGCATCTCGGCACGGCCATCGAGCGCCGGCTGGAAGGCGTGCAATTGGTCGAGAAGATTGCCTCCGGCTCCGTGAATGAAGACGATCGGCGGCAGATCCGCGGTCCCGTGGGACCGGATGTGGACGCAGTTCATGCGGAAACCGCCGACATCGACCAGTTCGCCGCTGTTCGGGAAGCGAGCGGCAATCCTGCGTGCCTGCCAATAGCTGTGGGCGACCGCGGCGAGAATGAGAATGGCGAGAATCAGAAGGGCAAGGAACATCCGTCGGTCATATCAGAGCGGCTGCGATAGGGCAGAGGTCGCCGATCAGGTCCGGCTGCCGGCGAGCTTCTCGGCGAGTTCCCCGAATTGCTCCTGGGCCTTGCGGTCGGAGGGGTAGATATCGAGGAATTGCTGCCACGCCCGCATCGCCAGCTCGTTCTTGCCGGCGGCCTCCAGCATGGTCGCCATGCCGGCGATCGCCCCGAAATGCCGGGGTTCGATGGCAAGCACGCGGTTTATGTCGGACATCGATTTGCGATAATTGCCCATCTGGAAATGCAGCGTCGCGCGGCGGTTCCAGCCTTCGACATAGCCGGGGGCAAGCACGATGACCTGGTCGAGGATGTCGAGCGCCACTGTTTTCTTGTCGTCGGTGATCGCCTTGTCGGCCGACTGCATCAGAAGGTTCACCGTGGCGCTGCCGGACTCCTGCCACTCGAGGCGAATGCGGTCGGCAAGTTCCCGTGCCTTGCTCTCGTCGCGCTCCTTCTTGAGGTCGAGGAACAGGGCGTCCAGGCGTTGCTCGGGTGTGGCGAGACTTGCCGCCTCCGGCCGGGGGGCGGGTTCGGCAGCCTGCGACAGGGCCGCGGTTGCCGGGACGATCAGGGCCAGAATCAAAGGTAGAAAAAAGCGCATGGCGGACATCGTAGCCCGCCATGAAACAAGATCAAAATCAAATGTGACGGAGGATCACCGAAGCGACCGACGTTCAGGCCGGCGGCAGAAGCCGCCCGAGGGCATCAGCCCTGACGTGCCTTGAAACGCGGGTTCGACTTGTTGATGATGTAGACGCGACCCTTGCGGCGAACCAGGCGGTTTTCGCGGTGACGGGTCTTCAGCGACTTGAGCGAATTCTTGATCTTCATTTTTCCTGATCCGCAGGTTTCGGGGAATGAAAATTCGCCCGGTAATTCCAACAATCAAAAGCGCGCCATTCAGCGCGCTCTTCAAGTAGGCAGGCACATAGCGTGTCGCCCCCATCCTTGTCAACCGCAGGACCGCGGGATTTCGACAGCTGCGCGCGCGTTCCTGGGCCACTCGGTTCAGCTGAGGCGGGTGAAATGCCCCATTTTGCGGCCGGGGCGCGCCTCGGCCTTGCCGTAGAGATGGACCAGCACGTTCGGGTCGCCGAGCAGAGCGGGCAATTCGGCGATCTCGTCGCCGATGAGGTTCTGCATCACGCAGTCCGAGTGACGCGAGGCGTCGCCGAGCGGCAGGCCGGCAATCGCGCGGATATGCTGCTCGAACTGCGAAACGACGCAGGCGGCTTCCGTCCAGTGACCGGAATTGTGGACGCGCGGAGCGATCTCGTTGGCGACGACGCTGCCGTCGGCAAGCACGAAGAATTCGACACCGATGACGCCGACATAGCCGAGCGCTTCGAGAATGGCGGTCGCAGCCTTGCGGGCAGCCTCGGCGGTCGAGGCGGCAACCGATGCGGGCACGGTCGAGGTGTGGAGAATGCCGTTCCGATGGACATTTTCCGCCGGATCGAAGCAGGCGGTGGCGCCGTCAGGGGAGCGTGCGGCGATGATCGAGATTTCCCGCTCGAAGGCCACGAAGCTTTCGAGGATCAGCGGGACTCCGCCGAGGGCGGCGAAGGCGTCGGAAGGATTGTCCTTGCCGGAGCGGAAGACGCGCTGCCCCTTGCCGTCATAGCCGAGGCGGCGGGTCTTCAAAACGCCGGAGCCGTCGAAGTCGGCAAGCGCCGCTTCGAGGTCGGCCTGGCTGTCGACGGCGTGGAAGCCGGCCGTGGCAATGCCGCAGCCATTGATGAACCGCTTCTCGACCAGCCGGTCCTGCGCGACTTCCAGCGCCTTCGGTGGCGGGAAGACCGGCCGCGATGCCGCCAGCCGCTCGGCCGCGGCGACGGGGACGTTCTCGAATTCGTAGGTGATCAGATCGGCGGTCCGGGCGAGCTCGTCGAGCCCTCGCGGATCGTCATAGGCGGAAACAATCTGGGTGTTCGCCGCCTGGGCGGCGGGACAGTCCGGCTGCGGCTCGAGAATGACTGTGCGGAAATTCAGCCGCGCAGCCGCCATGGCGAGCATGCGGCCGAGCTGGCCGCCGCCAATGATTCCAATGGTCTTCATGCCTGGTCTACCGGGTACTCGGCGACCGAAACGGTCTGCTGCTCACGCCAGTCGTCGAGACGGTCGGCGAGGTCCTCGTCGCTCAGCGCCAGGACGGCGGCGGCGAGCAGGGCGGCGTTGACGGCCCCGGCCCTGCCGATCGCCAGTGTGCCGACAGGAATGCCGGCCGGCATCTGCACGATCGAGAGCAGGCTGTCCTGGCCCGAGAGAGCCTTCGACTGTACCGGGACGCCGAAGACCGGCAGCGGCGTCATCGCGGCGCACATGCCCGGCAGATGGGCCGCCCCGCCGGCGCCGGCAATGATCACCTTGAAGCCCTCGTCGCGCGCGCCCTTGGCGAAGCGGACCAGCCGGTCGGGTGTCCGATGCGCGGAAACGATGCGCGCCTCATAGGCGATATCGAGGGCCTCGAGCGTGTCGGCCGCATTCTTCATCGTCTCCCAGTCCGACTGGCTTCCCATGATGATGGCGACGGGCGGGGTCGTGGTTTCGGTCACGTCTATCAGGATCCGTTCAGGCTATGATGTCGGGGATGATCTGATCTTCGATCTTGCTGATCTTGTCCTTGATGGCCAGCTTCTTCTTCTTCATGCGCTGGATGCGCAGGGCGTCGCAGCCGGTTTCGATCATGGCATTGATGGCGACGTCATAATCTTCATGTTCCTGCCTCAGGCGCGCTATCGTCAGTCTGAGTTCGGCCTGGTCCTGGTCCGGCATGCAAAACGATCCCCATAAGCCCGGCTGCGTCCATGCCGCGAACCGGAATTTCCTGCGCCGCGCTCTATCACATCTTGGGCGGTGACGGGAAGTTATCCGACGTCATCATTTCGCCTTCGACAAATGAAAAATGGCATGGCACACTGGTAAGGTTACAACCATGGAACATCCGGCATTTGCGTGCCGGATGCAAGCAAAAGGAAGGGACTGCCAATGACCATTGAGGCTCATCTTGCAACGCTTGAGAAAAAACATGGCGCCCTGGAACAGGAGCTGCATGAAGCGCTGAATTCTCCCTCCTGCGAGGACGAGTTGATCAGCGAACTCAAGCGTCGGAAGCTGCGCATCAAGGACGAAATCGAAAGACTCCGTTCCTCGACACACTGATTGCGAACGGTATTTCCCGCGCTTTCGGGAGGCGTCGTCTTCGTGAAGGAGAAACGACGCGAAAGGTCAACAACAATCCCATATATGACGGATCGCTCGACCGGGCCTAAGGCCCGGTCCGCTTCTTCGGCGACTTCCTTAACGGCCGCCGCGGAGCGGGCGAATGTAAGCCGTCAGGACCAGAACTGGTCGAGCCATAGATTGAGCCGGTCGAAGCCCGGCCTGTGGATGGCGTAAATGCGCCTGGTGCCGCTTGTCGACACCGATACGAGATTGCAGTCGAGCAGCGCCTTCAAATGCTGCGACACCGCCGGCCGGCTGATCGGCAGCCCTTCGGCGAGTTCATTGACAGTCTTGGGCGCGCGCCGCAGCTCCTCCAGCAGATAACGCCGGTTCGGATCCGCAATGGCATCGAATGGGTCCGCGATCGTCATGACGGGACGTTAGGCGAATTTCCTGCGACCGGCAAGAAAATTGTGCATTGCGATATGCCGCATTGCTTTGCAGCATTATTCGAGCGGAGCAAGGCTCGCTCAGCCGGCGGACAGAAGGCTGGTTAGCCCCTCCCAGACAAGTCTAGATCCGGCGATGAAAGCCATGGTGTACATAAAGGGATAGAACACCTGCGGCTTCATGCGGCGCACGATCCATGCGCCGCAGGCCGTTGCGACCATCGCCAGAGGAAAGAGGGTCGCCGATGTCATGAGGTTGCTGGTGTCGAGCTGCCCGAGCGCGAAATAGGGAATGAGTTTCACCGCATTGAGCGTTGCGAAGAAGCGCACGATGGTGCCGGTATATTCGCGCGGGTCCAGCTTCAGCGGCAGGGCGTAGATCTGGAAAGGCGGCCCGCCGGCATGCGCGACGAAGCTGCCATATCCTGCAAAGCTTCCCCATAGCGCCGCAGGGCCCAGACGGTGCTGCTTCGGAAGGATCGGCGTGCCGCTGCGGCTGCGCCAGACGGTGTAGACGTAACGCAGCACGAACACGACCGTTATGGCGCCGATGATCAGCCGCAGCGCATCGCGCGGCACGTAGGCCGACGTCGCCCAGCCGATGGCGATGCCGGCCAGCGCGCCGGGCAAGAGCATGGTGAGCGTCTTCCGGTCGCCGTGCTTCCGCCAGATCCATAAAGAGACGATGTCCATTGCGATGAGAATGGGGAGGAGCAACGCCGCCGCCTGGACCGGCGAGACCGCCAGCGAGAGGATCGGAACCCCCATCAGCGATAGCGCCTCTCCCATGCCTCCCTTGCTGAGGCCAACGAGCAGGACCGCCGGCACGGCGACCAGATAGAAGTCGAGATCGGGAAGCATAGGCGGCGGTTGATCCTTTGATCATCTCCGTCTATCGGTTTTCCCGATTGAAATCGAGTGGCGGATTTCCGCCCTCGAGCGGGCTTCGCCAGGAACGAACGACATGAGCAATACCGATAACCGCTGCCGCCTTGTGCTGATCGCGCCCGACATGCCGGATGCCGCCGAGCGCGCGAAGATCCTTGCGGATGCGCTGAAAGGCGGCGACGTGGCCTCCGTCATTGTTCCGCAATATGGCCTCAACGAGACGGATTTCCAAAGGCACGCCGAGGCGCTGGTGCCGGTGATCCAGCAGGCGGGTGCGGCGGCGCTGATCGAAGGCGATACGCGGGCCGCCGGCCGAGCCAAGGCCGATGGTCTTCATATCGCCGCCGGTGCGGACGTGCTTGGCGAGGCGATCGAGCGGCATACGCCGAAGATGATCGTCGGCGGCGGCAATGCGACCGACCGCCACCACGCGCTCGAGATCGGCGAACTCCGGCCGGACTACGTGTTCTTCGGCCGCACCGACGGCGACATCAAGCCGGAAGCGCACCCGAAGAATCTGGCGCTCGCGGAATGGTGGGCATCGATGATCGAAATTCCCTGCATCGTCATGGGCGGCACCGATCCGCAGTCCGCGCTTGCAGTGGCCGAGACCGGCGCCGAGTTCGTCGCGCTGCGTCTCGCGGTCTTCGCCGAGTCGGGCCAGGCGCCCTCCGTGGTTGCCGCCGTCAACGCCTTGCTTGACGAAAAAGCGCCACGGTTTGAAGATTAGACGTGGCGATGCTGAGCCGATCCCCCCTGAAACGAAGCCGGTTCGCGACCCTTGTCGTCGCCGTCACTCTGGCCGCCTTGCCGGCTCGCGCCGAACAGCCGCCGGCACCTGCGGATGAGGGCATCGTCCCGAAACGGGGCCGGATCACACCCTTTAACGGTGCGGCGCTGCCGGAAGGCGCCGAAAAGCCGGCGAAGGGCGATACGAACGCCAAGCCCAAGAAAGACGACGAAAAACCCTCCGGAGGGGTCAACGTAATCGACCGCATGGGGGCCGAACTTCCGGCGCTTCCGGCCGAAAAGCCGTTCGCCGGCAAGGTGGACGAGGCCTATGGAGCCTTCCAGCGCGGCTATTACCTGACGGCAATGGACCTTGCGCTGCCGCGCGCCCAACTCGGCGATCCGGCGGCCCAGACGCTGGTCGCCTCGATCCTCGAGCAGGGCCTCGGCGTCGCGCGCAACCCCAAGGATGCGGCTTTCTGGTACGGCCAGGCGGCGAACAATGGCGATCCGGCGGCGATGTTCAAATATGCGCTGATCCTGATGGAGGGGCGCTATGTCAAGCGTGACCGCAAGGCCGCCGACGAACTGATGAAGAAGGCCGCCGATCTCGGCAACGCGGCCGCCCAGTTCAACTATGGGCAGACGCTAGTTGCCGACGCACCCGGCCAGAAGGGCCTGAAGGCGGCGATGCCCTATTACGAGAAGGCGGCCGAACAGGGCATTGCCGATGCGCAATATGCGCTTTCGCAGATCTATCTCAATGTCGAGGGCATCGACGACGGCAAGCGGGCGCGTGCACGCGAATGGCTGGCCCGGGCGGCGCGCGCCGGCTACGACACCGCGCAGCTCGACATGGCGATCTGGCTGATCGAAGGGATCGGCGGCGACCGCAACCTGGACGAGGGCTTTGCCTGGATGAAGCGGGCAGCCGAGGGCGGCAACGTGGTTGCGCAGAACCGGCTTGCCCACCTCCTCGTCAATGCCATCGGCACGCGGCCCGATCCAATCGAGGCAGCGAAGTGGTACGTGCTGTCGCGCCGGGCGGGGCTCAAGGACGATGCGCTCGAGGATTTCTATCTCGGCCTCAACGACTCGCAGCAGAAATCGGCGCTCGCGGCGGCGAACAAGTTCCGCTCGTCCTGAGCCTAGATTCGACCGGCGCCATGTATTTCGCTTGAACTCTTGGGGTTTTTGTGGTCTTGAAGCCGCGGTTTTGTCCGCGGCCCCTCATGCCATCTCCGCGGGCGGAGTGACTTCTCACTCGGTTTTTTGACGACGGTTGCGTCTTCGCCGACCCTTTACGAGGGCGGGCCGTCAAGCAGGTTCAATGTCCGGTCGAGACGGCTCGGCCGGCCTTCGCTTTCAGAGGATTGCCCTATGGCCCGTTCTGCCCTTCTCAATGTCATGGTCCAGGCGGCCTTCAAGGCCGGCAAGTCGCTGGCGCGCGATTTCGGCGAAGTACAGAACCTGCAGGTGTCCTTGAAGGGGCCGAGCGACTACGTTTCCCAGGCAGACCGCAAGGCCGAGCGGAGCATCCGCGAGGATCTCCTGAAGGCCCGCCCGACCTACGGCTTCCTCGGCGAGGAAGGCGAGGAGATCAAGGGCACCGACGGCGCCCATCGCTGGATCGTCGACCCGCTCGACGGCACCACAAATTTTCTCCACGGCCTTCCGCATTTCGCCATCTCGATCGCGCTGGAGCGCCAGGGCGAGATCGTCGCTGCGGTGGTCTTCAATCCGGCAACCGACGAACTCTATACGGCTGAGCGGGGTGGTGGCGCCTTCCTGAACGACCGGCGGCTGCGCGTCGGCGCCCGTAAGGTCCTGTCCGACGCGGTGGTCGGCACCGGCACGCCGCATCTCGGCCGCGGCAATCACGGCAAATATCTCATCGAGCTCCGCCACGTCATGGGCGAGGTTGCCGGCATTCGCCGCTTTGGCTCCGCCTCGCTCGACCTCGCCTATGTGGCTGCCGGTCGCTTCGACGGCTTCTGGGAGCGCGATCTCGCTGCCTGGGATATCGCCGCCGGGGTCCTGCTCGTTCGCGAGGCCGGCGGCTGGGTCACCGACATCGACGGCGGCAGCAAGCCGGTCGAAGACGGCTCGATCATCTGCGGCAACGAATATATCGCCAAGGCGCTGCGCGAGGTCATCCACCGCCCGGTCCCAACGAAGTAGGGCCGCCCGGCCGCGTACACGTGTCTTCCGGTCCGCGTTCGACATAAGGCATTGGAATCGAACATTTCTGCTCCTTTGCAGCGTTGCGACCCGACCTCCCTGGAGGGGGGCGGCGCATTCCTGGGCCGGCTCTGCCGTTTTCCCTTCAATTTGGCGCAAAGTTCCACTAGTCTCCGGGCCGATAGGATGGTCTCCGGCCATCGGCGGCATCGTTCGGCCGAGATCGCTATTGATTTCGAGAATGATCCGCTACTTCAAAGAGTTGCAGCAACCGGCGCTTGTGCGGACAGGCGCAGGAGCGTGCCGCAAACCGGGAGATTGGCAAACGCATGACGAAACTCAGTCTGTCCGGCTGGCGTGGGCAGGAAGTGGCGGAGGAGAACTATAATCCGCATAAGCTTTCGAGCCCCATGCCCTACTTCTGGACGATGGTCATTTTCCTGATCATCGTCGGTTTTGTCGCGGCGATCCTCTTCCGGCAGGCACGCGAGGCCTTCGTCGGCAATCCCGGCCTCAACGGGCTGATCCTTGGGGTGCTGCTGATCGGCATTCTGCTGGCTTTCAACCACGTGCTCGGCCTCAGGCCCGAAGTGCGATGGTTCAATTCATTCCGCGCCGCTGGCAGTGCCGACAAGGTCGGGCGCGATCCGGTGCTGCTTGCACCCATGCGGGCGCTGATCGGCGGGCGCCAGACGACGGCGATTTCGACGATCGCGCTCCGCTCGATCCTCGATTCCATCGCCACCCGCCTCGACGAGTCGCGCGACATCACCCGTTATCTTGCCGGCCTTCTCGTTTTTCTCGGCCTGCTCGGCACCTTCTGGGGCCTTCTCGGCACGATCGGCTCCATCAATACCGTCATCCAGTCTCTCGACGCCGGTTCCGGGACGACGGAGGACCTCTTAAGCTCGCTGAAGAGCGGTCTCTCGGCGCCGCTGACCGGCATGGGCACCGCCTTCTCGGCCTCGCTGTTCGGCCTTTCCGGTTCGCTGATCCTCGGCTTCCTCGATCTCCAGGCCGGCCGCGCCCAGAACCGTTTCTACACGGAACTTGAGAACTGGCTTTCCTCGGTGACCGATGTCGGCTCCGGTTTTTCGGCGCCGATCGAGACGACCGGCGGCGCACCGGCGGAGGAAATGCGGCGCGTCGCCGACCAGCTCTCCCGCCTCGCGCAGGACGGCGGCGTCAACCAGCGCACGACGGCAGCGATGGCGAGCCTCGCCGAGGGCATTCAAGGTCTCGTCAAGAACATGCGCGGCGAGCAGCAGATGCTACGCGACTGGATCGAGGCGCAGCAGGAGGAGGCGAAGTCGATGCGAAAGACGCTCGACCGGCTGACCTCGCGCATCGGCCAGGCCGACCGGATCGCCGTCAACAGCGAGAGGGCCACCTCGCAGGCGAAGCTCAGCCACGCCGACGAAAGCGGGGGTGATTGATCCATGGCTCTCGCCCGAAGGGGCCGCAATCCGCGGACGATCAACTACTGGCCGGGCTTCGTCGATGCGCTGTCGACCTTGCTCATGGCGATCATGTTCCTGCTCAGCGTCTTCGTCACGGCTCAGTTCCTGATGGGGCGGGAGATCACCGGCAAGGACGAGGTGCTGAACCGGCTGAACAGCCAGATCAACGAACTGACCCAGCTTCTCGCCCTCGAGAAGAGCGGCAAGCAGGATCTCGAGGATTCGCTTGCCAATCTCCAGGCCTCGCTTGCCCAGTCAGAGGGCGAGCGGTCCCGCCTTGAAGCGCTGCTTGATCAGGGGGCCGGCAGTACCGATGCGGCCAATCAGAAACTCGGCCGGTTGGGCTCGGAGCTCGAAAACGAAAAGCAGGTCAGCGCCCGCGCGATGAGCCAGATCGAGCTCTTGAACCAGCAGATCGCCGCGCTGCGCAGCCAGATTGCCGCCATCGAGGGCGCGCTTCAGGCTTCCGAGGCGAAGGATCAGGCTTCGCAGGCGAAGATCGCCGACCTCGGCCGCCGGCTGAACGTCGCGCTCGCCCAGCGCGTGCAGGAACTCAATCGCTACCGCTCGGACTTTTTCGGCCGCTTGCGGGAAATCCTCTCCGACCGCGAAAATATCCGCATCGTCGGCGACCGGTTCGTCTTCCAGTCGGAAGTGCTTTTTTCCTCGGGCAGCAGCGACCTGAACCCCGAGGGCCAGGTGGAAATGGCCAAACTCGCCACGGCGCTGCTCGACCTTGCCAGGGAAATTCCGGCCGAGATCAACTGGGTGCTGCGCGTCGACGGCCATACGGACAACGTGCAGCTCTCCGGCACCGGCCGCTTTGCCGACAATTGGGAACTGTCTTCGGCGCGCGCCACTTCGGTCGTCAAGTTCCTGATCTCCAAGGGCGTGCCGGCCGACCGCTTAGTGGCGGCCGGATTTGGCGAATACCAGCCGATTGCGGCCGGGGAAAGCCTGGAGGCGCGGGCGCAAAATCGGCGTATCGAGCTCAAGCTGACCGAAAAATAGACGAGCGGCCCCCGCTTGAATTGACCTTGACGTATGCGTAAGAGTTGCTGGTCGAGGGATGTTGGGGGAGAGCGCCTTGATGGATTGCGATGTGCTGGTCATCGGTGCCGGCCTCGCCGGGCTCGTGGCGGCGTCCGAGGCGGCGGCGCTTGGCCGCAAGGTCATCGTTCTCGACCAGGAAGGCGAGCAGAATCTCGGCGGCCAGGCCTTCTGGTCGCTTGGCGGCCTCTTCTTCGTTGACAGTCTAGAGCAGCGGCGCATGGGCATTCGCGACAGTCATGAACTCGCCGCCCAGGACTGGATGGGATCGTCGCAGTTCGACCGGCCCGAGGATCACTGGCCGCGCCTGTGGGCCGAGGCCTATCTCGATTTTGCCGCCGGCGAGAAGCGACGCTGGCTGCATGCGCTCGGGCTGCGCTGGTTTCCGGTGGTCGGATGGGCCGAACGCGGCGGTGGTCTTGCGCATGGCCACGGCAATTCGGTGCCGCGCTTCCACATTACCTGGGGCACCGGCCCGGCGGTGCTCGAACCCTTCATCCGGCTGACGCGGCAGGCGGAGAGCCGGGGCCTTGTCCGTTTCCGCTTCCGCCACCGGGTCGACGAACTCGTAACGACGGACGGTGCCGTGACCGGCGCGCGCGGGGCAATCCTCAAGGCGGATCCGGTCGGCCGCGGCGAGCGCAGCTCGCGCGATGAGATCGGCGATTTCGAGATCTCCGCCGGCGCGGTGGTCGTCAGTTCGGGCGGCATCGGCGGCAATCATGAGCTGGTGCGCCGCAACTGGCCGCGCAAGCGGCTCGGCCAGCCGCCAGCCTCCATGGTCAGCGGCGTGCCGCACCACGTCGACGGCCGGATGCTGGACATCGCGGCTAAGGCGCGCGGCTCCGTCATCAATGCCGACCGCATGTGGCACTATACCGAGGGCCTCAGGAACTTCGACCCGATCTGGCCGGACCACGGCATCCGCGTCCTGCCGGGCCCGTCCTCCTTCTGGTGCGATGCCGATGGCAACCGTTTTTCGGCGCCGGCCATGCCCGGTTTCGATACGCTCGGGACATTGGCCGCGATCCGGCAGAGCGGCCATGACTATAGCTGGTTCATCCTGACGCGCGCGATCATCAAGAAGGAGTTCGCCCTTTCCGGGTCCGAGCAGAACCCGGATCTGACCGGCAAGAGCATAGCGCTTCTGCTGAAGCGGCTCGGCGCAAAGCCGACCGGCCCGGTGCAGGCCTTCATGGACAAGGGCGAGGACTTTGTCGTCAAGGACCGGCTCGAAGATCTTGTCGAGGGGATGAACAGGTTGACGGGCGATAACCGGCTCTCGGCGAGCCACCTCAAGGCGCAGATCGAGGCACGCGACCGGGAGATCGACAATTCGTTTTCCAAGGACGCGCAGGTTACCGCCATCCGCGGCGCGCGTGCCTATCGCGGCGACCGGCTGCTCCGCACCGCCAGGCCGCATCGTCTCCTGGACCCGAAGGCAGGCCCGCTGATCGCCGTGCGATTGCACATCCTGACCCGCAAGACACTCGGCGGTCTGCAGACCAACCTTGCCGGCCAAGTGCTGGAGCTTTCCGGCGATCCGGTGCCGGGCCTTTATGCGGCCGGCGAAGTCGCTGGCTTCGGAGGCGGCGGCATGCACGGCTACAACGCCCTCGAGGGCACTTTCCTGGGTGGCTGCATCTTTTCCGGCCGTGCCGCGGGGCGGGGCGCGGGCGGGGACGTTTGATCAAAGAATCTTATCATCGCGTTGTAATGCCCCTCACCCTAACCCTCTCCCCGTTTTGACGGGGAGAGGGGACTTGCGTGCCTACTGCCGGCCGCTTCCTCAGGCGATGGGTTGGAAGGCGCCGCCGCGAGTCTCCTTCGCCCCGTAAGCGGGGAGAAGGTGCCGGCAGGTGGATGAGGGGCAAACACCGGTCTCTCGTCAGTCCATCTGGATGTTTGCGTCGCGCACGACCGGTGTCCACTTCGCAAGCTCCGCCTTCACATGGGCGCCGAGTTCCTCGGGCGTCGAGCCGACGATCTTGGCGCTGAATTCCTCCATGCGCTTCTGGACCCCCGGATCGGCAAGCGCCTTCTTGGCCGACTCGTTCAGGCGCGCGATCACCGGCTGCGGCGTATTGGCCGGGGCGAAGAGCGCATTCCAGGTATAGGTCTCGTAGCCGGGGATGCCGGATTCGGCGATGGTAGGCACGTCCGGGAAGGAGGGGGCGCGTTCCGCCGTAGTCACCGCCAGTGCCCGGAGCGTTCCGGCCTTGATGTGGCTGGACGAGGAGGGCAGATTGTCGAACATGATCGGCACCTGGTTGCCGATGACATCGTTCAGCGCCGGGCCGGAGCCCTTGTAGGGGATGTGCTGCATCTCGACGCCGGCCATCGACTTGAAGAGCTCGCCGGATAGATGCAGCGGCGTGCCGTTGCCGGAGGACGCGTAGCTGTACTGGTCAGGCGATGCCTTGAGCAGCGCCAGCAATTCCTGCACCGATTTGGCCGGCAGCTCCGGATTGACGACCAGCACGTTCGGAACGACGACCAGCAGCGAGATCGGCGCGAAGTCCTTCTCCGGATCGTAGGGCTTCGTCTTCAGGATCAGCGGGTTCAAGGCGTGGGTTGCGACCGTCGCCATCAGGATCGTGTAGCCGTCCGGATCGGCACGGGCGACATTGGACGCCCCGAGATTGCCGCCGGCGCCGGCGACGTTCTGGACGATCACCTGCTGGCCGAGATCCTCGGACATCTTCTGGGCGATGATCCGGGCCACGACGTCGGTGGAACCGCCGGCGGCGAAGGGGACCACGAGCGTAATCGTCCGGTCCGGAAAACTCTGCGCCTGCACCGGGCCGCCCAAGGTCATGGCGGAAAGCGTGGCGATGCCGAAGGCAAGGGCGGCGCGGCGGGTCATGCTTAGAAATGGCATTACGGATATCCTCCCAATCTCGTCGAAGGCGCTGCCGGCAAAAGCCGGCCCCCTTACAATAGGGCTGCGCTTGCCGCGGGCAATGGCGGATCGAGAAACAATCACATCCGAGGGCCGCGTGGTTAACGCACGGTCTCAGGCCTGGGATGCGACAAACAATCCTTCCGCCCCGTGATCGAATTGAAGCCGCGCGAGCTTGGCATAGAGCCCGCCCTGGCGGATCAGCGATGCGTGGGTGCCTTCCTCGACGATACGGCCGTGATCCATGACCAGGATGCGGTCCGCCTTCAGCACCGTCGCCAGCCGATGCGCGATGACGAGCGTGGTGCGCTCCCGCATCAGCCCGTCGAGTGCCTTCTGCACCAGCGTCTCGCTCTCAGCGTCGAGGGCCGACGTCGCTTCGTCGAGGAGCAGGATCGGAGCGGCCTTGATGATCGCCCGGGCAATGGCGATACGCTGGCGCTGGCCGCCGGAAAGCGTCACGCCACGCTCGCCGACCAGCGTGTCATAGCCGCGGTCGAGCCTTGCGATGAACTCGTCGGCCTGCGCCGCAACGGCGGCCGCCTGTACCGCCTCGCGGCTCGCCGGACTGCCGAAGGCGATGTTGTCATGCACCGAGGCGGCGAAGATCGTCACGTCCTGCGGCACGATGGCGATCCGTTCGCGCAGGTCTTTCGGGTCGACGCTGCGGATGTCCATGCCGTCAACCAGCACGGTTCCCTTGATCGGGTCGTAATAGCGCAGCAGCATCGAGAACAGGGTACTCTTGCCGGCGCCGGAGGGGCCGACGATGGCAACGGTCTCGCCCGGCTCCACCGCGAGGCTCAGGCCTTTGAGGCTCTTGTAGTCGGGCCGCGCCGGATAGGCGAAGTGCACGTCGTCGAAGGCGATCGCCCCCTTCGCCGGCACGGGCATTGGGGCGGGGTGCTCGGGCGCGCGGATCTGCGGAACTTCGCTCAGGAGCTCGTTCAGGCGCTCGGCGGCGCCTGCGGCCTGCGAGATCTCGCCCCAGACTTCCGAAAGCGCTCCGAGGCTGCCGGCGGCAAAGACGGAATAGAGTAGAAACTGGCTGAGCGTGCCAGCCGAAAGCGTGCCGTCCAGCACGTCGCGGGCTCCGAACCAGAGCACCGCAACGACGCTGCCGAACACCATGGTGATGGCAAAGGCGGTGAGCGCCGAGCGGGCTCGGATCGCCGCACGGGCGGCGCCATAGGCCTCCTCCACAGCGGCGCCGAAGCGGTTATTGGCGCTCGCCTCGCCATTGAAGGCCTGTAGCGTGCGGGTGGCGGCGATCGCTTCGCCGGCATAGGCGGAGGCAGCGGCGAGCGTGTCCTGCGCCTGACGGGCGCGGCGCCGGACGGAACGGCCGAAGCCGACGAGCGGGAAGACGATGAGCGGAATGGCGGCGATCACCAGGCTCGACAGCTTCGGACTGGTATAGACCATCATGCCGATCGCGCCCAGACAGAGGATCAAGTTGCGCAGCGCAACGGATGCCGTGGCGCCGACCGCCGACTTGATCTGCGTCGTGTCCGCGGTCAGCCGCGAGACGATCTCGCCGGACTGGTTGACGTCGAAGAAGGAGGCGGAAAGGCCCGTGACCCGGGAGAAGACGTCGCGCCGGAGATCGGCGACGATGCGCTCTCCCAGCGAAATGACGAAGTAGTAGCGGGCGGCGCTCGCCAGCGCCAACACGATCGCCAGCACCATCAACATGGTGAAATAGGTGTTGATGAAGGCGGAATCGGAATTGGAGAAGCCGTGATCGATCATCCGGCGGACCGCCAGCGGCAGCGTCAGCGTCGTCACCGCGGCGATCGTCAGCGAGATGGCGGCGCCGATCGCAAAGTGGCGATAGCGCCTGACATAGGGCAGCACGGCTGCAAGCGGCCGGACGGACTTGCGCTCTCGTACTTGGTTCTCTTGTCTTGGCACGTGACCCCCGATCGCCTGCCACGGAGGGTCGATTAGTCTTCCGCGCGGCACTTGTTATCCCGCAGACCTTCATGTATAGGCACGGCATCGAATTGAAGAAGCCGTGGCCGAGAGCGGTCCGCGGCTCCATTTACGTGTTCGGTCCCAAAGTCGCAATGCCTTGCGACAATTGGACCCTGGAACTTTAGGAAGATTGTTATGAAGGCAGGCATCCATCCCGAATACCACACGATCAAGGTGGTCATGACCGACGGCACCGAATACGAAACCCGCTCGACCTGGGGTTCGGAAGGCGCAACCATGCACCTCGAAATCGACTCGAAGTCGCACCCGGCCTGGACCGGCGGCAACCAGCAGCTCGTCGACCGCGGCGGCCGCGTCTCGAAGTTCAAGAAGCGCTTCGAGGGCCTCGGCCTCTGATCGCTCGCGATATCGCGTTTCTGGAGCCCGGCAATGCCGGGCTTTTTTGTTGGCTGTTGTTGCCTTCTGGACGAAAGAGTCAGATGCAGGCTTTACGCAGGCGATCCTCTCGCTCGGCGGCTTGTGCATGGATTCTCGGCAAGCCCGAGAATGACGAAGAAGAAGGGGGCCGTTTTCGTCGGAGACGAGCGAAGGTTGACAGCACCTGTCGCTTACCCTCGTCTCAACTTAAGACCGAGCGTTGTCAAGGGGGTCCTCCTCGGGCTTGACCCGGGTAAAACCCGAGGATGACGGGAGAGTGAACCGCTGTCGAAAAAGGGGAGCGCACCTGCCGGCATCATACACCGCTTGATTTGCACTGAGCATTACCCAGAAGCGTCATCCTCGGGCTTGCCCCGAAGATTCACACACACGCACTCCTTTGCGTGCTGGCTCGGACAGGCAAGTGCGTGAGAAGAGAATGCAAGGACCATGCAAGACAGACCGCTGGGAAATTCGCGTGCCGCACGCACGAAAAACCCGGCGCGTGGCCGGGCCTCGAACTCTGCCGTGATTACCGTCGACGTCAGTTGCCGCCAAACGCTGTCTGCAAGAGCTTGATCTGTGCCTTGACGCCGTTCTGGTTGTCTGGGACGAAGGTCGTGGCCTCCTGCGGCCGGTAGATCTCGCGGTCGAGCAGGGCGACGCGGTTCTGCAGGCGAAGCGAGCGTTCGATCAGGTCGCGGAAGCTGTCGGGCAGATCGTTCCAGCCGGGCGCGCTGCGGTCGACATTGAAGCTGTCGAGGCGAACTTTGCTTTTTTCCGACAGGACCTGTTCGCGGCTCATCTCGCCATTGTTGACAGCGCGCTGTAGGAGGAGCCAGGAGGCCATCTGCATCAGCCGCGTCGTCAGCCGCATCGACTCGGCGGCGTAAAGCACCGAGGCCATACGCGGCAAGACCTTGGAGGCAGCACGGCCAGGACCATCGAGGTAGCTCGCCGTTTCCTCGACGAGGCCCATCCCTTCGGCATAGAGCGCCTTGAACTGCGCCGAGGACGCAGCGTGTCCTGCGAAACTGACGGTATTCAATCCTCTCTCGGACATGGCCTGTTTTTCCCTGGTTCAAAACGCATCACGATCAGGTAACGAAGTGGCTTTGGGAAAAGTTTCCTTGAGGCCCCTCTATGCTCGAAGAATGATCTGATACCGCATTCCGCGCAAGGGTATTCTTAAGAAAGGGTTAATCTCCACAATTCTTTGAAAACAGCTGTCGCGAAACAAAAAAAGAGCCGCGCGGGGCGGCTCTCAAGGTAAAACAGGGAGAAATCAGACCCATTCGCCAATCGGTGAAAATGTCTGAGTCCGGAAGACCGGATGACGGGAGAATTACAGAAAATGCCTAATATCCCGTTAAGCGGCTGTCCGCCGGCGCTCTCTGAGGCTTGTCTAGCTCTCAGCGGAAGAGGCCTTCGGCGGCCGATCGGCTCGCCGATTTTCGGGTGCGCTCCGCCTCCAGCCGGGCGATTTCCTCCGACAGCAGCGCAATGCGCGCGGTGAGTTCGTCGACGGAGAGCTGCGAAAGGTCGCTGCCGATCTCATGCGCGGTCTTCTTCTTCGGCTGATCGTCGTCAAACAGGCTCATCGGCTCTTTCCTCCGCTTCGGGATCGTCGACGGTGTCTCCCCGCGTCTCCTCGAAGGGTGCCGCGCGCGGAGAGAGCTGCAGGCTTTCCGGCGTCGTCGGTGCACCGGCATTGACCGGCGAGAAGGTCTCGCGCTCGGCGACGGGCACGGGTGCGCGCCGGCGGCTGCGGACGATCGCATAGGCCGTGATCAGCATATGCGCACAGGCGGTGATCATGAAGAGGCCATAGGGGCCCGTCGCAGTCATCACCGGGCCGCCGATCGTCGGGCCGATGATCGTGCCGATGCCGTAGAGCAGAAGCAGGCCGCCGGAGACCTTGACGAAATCCTCCGGTGTGGCGAAGTCGTTGGCGTGCGAGACGGCGATCGGATAGAGCGCGTTTGCCGCGGCCCCGTAGACGGCAATCAGCGTCAGCACGATCCAGACTTGGCCCGGCTCGACCAGGAAGAGCATGAGCCCGGCAAGCGCCCCCACACCGGCCAGAACGGCGAGCACATAGCGGCGGTCGACGCGGTCGGAAATTCGGCCGGCGGGCAACTGCATGACCGCCCCGGAGAAGATCGCGACGCTCATCATCGCCGCGACGGTGCTGTCGGAAAGACCCGCCTGGCGGCCGAAGACGGCGCCGAGCGTGCCGAAGGCCCCGTTGGCGATGCCGATCAAGAGGATGCCGAGGAAGGACACCGGCGAATTGCGGTAAAGGCCGCGAAGGTCGAGCCGCACCTGCTTGAGCGGCGTCGGCGAGGCGGCCTTGGACAAGAGCGTCGGCAACATCGCGACGCAGTAGAGAATGCCGCAGATCATGAAGAAGAATGTGGTCGTCGTCTCGCCGAAGGGGATCATCATCTGCCCGCCGACGACGCCGAAGAGGGTGATGGCGATATAGAGGGAGAAGATTACGCCGCGGCTTTCATTGGTGGCGCGCTCGTTCAGCCAGCTTTCGATGATCATCGACGTGCCGGCGGTCGAGAAGCCGGTCAGCGCGCGCAGGACCAGCCACCAGATGGGGTCGATCATTATGCCGGTCAAAAGGGAAACGATGGCAATCAGCGCCGTGAAGACACTGAAGGCCCGAACGTGCCCAATGCGCTTCACGACATTGGGGGCGAAGAAGCAGCCGAGCACGAAGCCCGAAGCCCAGGACGTGCCGATCAGGCCGAGAATCGTGGTCGGGTATCCTTCCGCCGTGCCGCGCACCGGCAGGAGCAGACCCAGCAGACCGTTTCCTAGAAAGAGGAACAGAGTGCCGAGCAACAGCGCGGCGACGGGGAGCAGGTTGTTTCTCATTGTTCCATCCGAAATCGTTCTGCGACCGGCAATTCGCGGCGGCATGTCGTGCCGTTCAACTGGAATCGCTGCCGCCGGTCATTGCAAATCGGCGGCGAAAACAATAGCCCTCTATGCGTCGAAAAGTGACGGCCGTATGACGTTGCAACCGTGGCCGCGGAATTCTCCGGAATAAATGAATGTCGAAGGCACTGACGCTTCTCCTCTTCGTCGCCATGTGTGTGCACATCATCAAGCCGCTCGGATATCCCGGTCTCAGGCAGCGCCGGGATTTCTGGAAGATCGCCGTCTTCGCCATCGCCGTGATGATGGTCACGGTGTTCGTCCGGCCGTAGCCGCAGTTGCACTCACCTGCCGCGGATAGAACATGCGCAGGGAATGCGCGACCGCACGACGTTCCCTTAGAAACAGCTAACCTTTGAGGACAGGGCTACACTTGCGCGCAAAATGCCCGAAGTCTGCGCACGACATGTAGTCAAGAAAAGGTTAAATTACCGTGCTCGGCCACAAGATGAAAATCGAGGCACTCTTGGAACGCCGCCTGACCGCCATTCTCGCTGCCGATGTCGTGGGCTACAGTCGCCTGATGGGAACCGACGAGGCGGGGACGCTGGCCGCCTTGAAACGGCATCGCCGCGAGTGCCTGGAGCCGAAGATCGCCGAACACAAGGGGCGCATCGTCAAGCTGTCCGGCGACGGCATGCTGATCGAATTTTCGAGCGTCGTGAATGCGGTGGCCTGTGCGGCCGAGATCCAGCGCGGCATGCTCGTTCGCAACGAAGGCCTGCCGAGGAGCCGGCGCATCGAACTCAGGATCGGCATCCACCTCGGCGACGTGATCGTTGAGGAGGGCGACATCTTCGGCGACGGCGTCAACGTTGCGGCGCGGCTCGAGGGGCTCGCCGATCCCTCCGGCATTGCGGTATCCTCGTCGGTGCGCGACCAGGTCGGCTCGCGGTTGGACCTCGGCTTCGTCGACAAGGGCGAATACAGCCTGAAGAACATCGCGCCGAATATCCGCGTCTATACGGTCGCGCTCGGCGAGGCGGCCGCCCGGCAGGAAACGGAGCCGCCCGACGCGACGCTCGAGGCCGGCTACGAATTATCGATCGGCGTCCTGCCCTTCACCAATATGAGCCACGATCCGGAGCAGGAATATTTCTCCGACGGCATCACCGAGGACATCATTACCGATCTTTCGAAGATCTCGCGCCTGCATGTCGTCGCCCGCAACACCGTCTTTACCTACAAGGGCAAGCCGGTGAAGGTGAAGCAGATCGCCCAGGAACTCGGCGTCCGCTTCATTCTGGAAGGCAGCGTCCGCAAGGTCGGCGAACGTGTCCGCATCACCGGCCAGCTCATCGATGCGCATACGGGCGGGCACCTGTGGGCCGATCGCTATGATCGTGATCTCACCGATATCTTTACCATCCAGGACGAGATCACGCATGCGATCGTCGCCCAGTTGAAGATCAAGCTGCTGCCGGAGGAGAAGAAGGCGATCGAGAGCGATCCGACCACTTCCGTGGAAGCCTATACCTATTATCTGCGTGGCCGGCAGTTCTCGCATACCTGGACTCGGTCCTACCTGCTGCTTGCCCGCCGGATGTTCCTGAAGGCTGTCGAACTCGATCCGAACTATGCGCGCGCCTACGCGGGCATCGCCGAATGCGAATGTGCGATCAGGGATTGGCACGAAAAGGAGTTTCCGCTCGAGAGCATCTTCGAGATGAGCTCCAAGGCACTGGCGCTCGACCCAAACCTGGCGGAAGCGCATGCCTCACGCGGGCTGGCATTGACCCACGACGGGCAGACGGAAGAGGCCGGCCGCGAATTCCGCCAGGCTCTGGCGCTGAGTCCGTCGCTCTATGAGGCCAATCTTTATTATGGCCGCTTCCTATTTGCGCAGGGCCGGTTTCAGGAGGCGGTGCAGTTCTTCAAGCGGGCGGCGGAAATCCGCACCGACGACTATTTCTCACCAATTCATTTGATGAACTGCTATCTCTCGCTCGGAATGGAATCCGAGCGCCAGCGCTGGGCGCGGATCGGCATCGAGCGGGCGAAAACCGCGCTGGAGCGGCACCCGGAAAATGCGAGCCCCGCCCATCGCGGGGCCTTGGCGCTCGCGCATCTGGGCGAAGGGGAGCGCGCCAAGGAATGGGCGGCGCGAGCGCTGGCGGTCGATCCGGACGATATCGTCGCGCAATATAACGCGGCCTGCGTCCATTCCTTGTTGGGAGAGAGCGAGCGCGCGCTCGATCTGCTGGAAGCCGTCGTTCCGCAGAGCTCCAGCTACCATCTCCTCTGGTTCAAGCAGGACTCCGATCTGGATCCGATTCGCGATCACCCCCGATTTCGGGCACTTCTCAAGTCGATGAGGGATTGCACGCCCGAGACGCGCTGATCCGGCGGGCCTTCTGCATGTCTCCTTAAATCGACCTCGATCTGAGGACAAAGACATGCAGCAATTCAAAGTGCTACAGCGACCTTACGCGTCTGATAAGACGCGCGGCGCTGTAGTGCTCAGACCTCGATCGACCCGCGCATCACCGCCACGCAATTGCCCGAAACGCTGACCTCGCGGACCGTGCCGTTCTTCTTGTTGACGCGGACCGTTATGACGCTGCGGCGGCCCATTTCCACGCCTTGCTCGATGACAATCTCGATTTCCGCATCCGCCTGCGGCAGAAGCGAAGCGAGATAGGCGCCGAGCGCCGCCGAGGCGCTGCCGGTCGCCGGATCCTCGATGACATTGTCGAGCGGCGCGAACATGCGAGCCCTGATCTGCCAGGGGCGCTCGGGCGTGCGCGCATAGAGAAACAGGCTGAAGCTGTCATCGGCGAGTGGGTAACGCGCATTCGCTTCATGGAAGGCGCTGACATCGGGCCGTGCATTCGACAGGGCGGCGACATCCCTGACTTCGGCGGCGGCAAAGGCGAGGCCGACCGAGACACGCACGGCGGGATGAGTGCGTTCGCTCACGTCCTCCGGCCGGAGTGAGGCGCAGGCGGCGACGGTCGCAGCGTCGATGACCGGTCCGATGCTGAGCGGCCGGGGAGCGACGATGCGCGCGCCGGCAATGGCGTCACCGTCGCCGAGAAGGGCAACCTCGACCAGCCCGGCCTTCTCTTCGAAACGCAGTTTGTCGCCGGGCCTTCTGCCGAAGATCTCCCCCTGTTGACCGAGCACGAAGGCGGTGCCGACATTCGGATGTCCGGCAAAGGGAATTTCGGCGGTCGGCGTGAAGATGCGCACACGGGCGGTGTTCGCCGGATCATCCGGCGGCAGCACGAAGGTGACTTCGGAATAGCCGAATTCGGTGGCGATCGCCTGCATCTGCTCGTCGCTCAAGCCCCGTGCATCGGGGATGACGGCGAGCTGGTTTCCGGTGAAGCGTTCGGCGGTGAAGACGTCAACGGTGACATAGGAGACGGATTTCATTGCAGTTCCCCGGCAATCGGCAATGGCGCTGATGTAAAAGCGTTATCGGCCCGCCGAAACAGCAAACTTGTCTCCCTGACAATTGGCCCCGAATACTACAGCGCCGTGCGTCTTAGCAGACGCACAAAGGACGCCGTAGCACTTCGAATTGCTGCATGTTTTTGTCCTCAAATCGGCTACGATTTGAGGAAACATGCAGTAAGGCCCGGCGACATCGCTGCCGCCGGGCCTTCTCCTCGCTCCCTTTAACTCTTTGTCCGCTCAGGCTTACCCATCAGGCGGCCTGTTCGAGGTCCTTCTTCCAGCTGCCCTTGGCGGCGAGGCTGCACATCTTGGCGCGATGCGAGAAGGCGCGCTGGCCGGCGGCGACGTTCTCCGGCTTGCCGTTCCAGGCGTTGAGCGCTTCCTGCTGCAGGGCGCGGCCATACGAGAAAGTCAGCTTCCAGGGCAGGTCGTGCGCCGTGTTCATGGCCGAGAGATGCGCGGTCGCCTCTTCCGTCGACTGGCCGCCGGACAGGAAGGCGATTCCGGGGACAGCGGCCGGCACGGTGCGCTTTAGTACCTTGACGGTGCGCTCGGCAACGTCTTCGACCGAAGCCTTGCGGGCCTTCTTGCCGTCGATCACCATGCTCGGCTTCAGGATCATGCCTTCGAGCTTCACACGCAGGTCGCCCAGTTCCTCGAAGACGGTGCGAAGTACCCATTCGGTTACTTCTTCCGAACGCTCGATCGAGTGGTCGCCGGGGGCGCCGTCCATGAGCACTTCCGGCTCGACGATGGGGACGATCCCGGCCTCCTGGCAGAGCGTCGCATAGCGGGCAAGCGCATGGGCATTGGCCTTGATGGCGCCGAAGCTCGGCAGGGTTCCGGAGATTGCGATGACGCCACGCCATTTGGCGAAGCGGGCGCCCGCTTCATAATACTTGGCGAGGCGGGCGGCGAGGCCGTCGAGGCCCTCGGTGACGGTCTCATTAGGGAAATGCGGCAGGGGCTTTGCGCCGGTGTCGACCTTGATGCCGGGGATCGAGCCGGCGTTCTTGATGACGTCGACGAGCGCGGTGCCGTCGGCGGCCTTCTGGAACAGGGTTTCCTCATAGAGAATGACGCCGGAGATATAGTTGCGCATCGCCTCATCCGAGCGCAGCAGCATCTCGCGATAGTCGCGGCGCGAGGTCTCGGTGGACTCGAGGCCAATGCTATCGAAGCGCTTCTTGATCGTTGCGGTCGACTCGTCGGCAGCGAGCAGGCCCCGTCCGTTGGCGACCATGGAAACCGCAATATCTTCCAGTCTTTCGCTCATCTTTTTCTCCTACACAGAGCGCCGAACGCAGCGGAGCGGCGCAAGAAACCGTTTCGGTCTGAGGGCGCAAGAAACATCCTCGCGTCCGACTGCATGCCTCCGTAAGCCGTCGCCGATTTACGCAAGGAAACATGCAGGAATTCAAAGTGCTACAGCGGCCTTTGCACGTCCTAAAGACGCGCGGCGCTGTAGGTACGCAGCGCGCGATAACAGAAGATACTGTGCGGGAAAATGGCAGTAAAATCGACTAAAACGATTTAAAAAAATTTAATCGTTTGAAATGTCACAATTTTTTGAGGCGCCGACCCGGGCTTATCCATTTGCCCGGGTCGGCGCGCGTGCGGCTACTTCTGCTGGTGGAGGATATCGACACCGGGCAGCGGCTTGCCTTCCATCCATTCGAGGAAGGCGCCGCCGGCGGTGGAAACATAGGAGAAATCGTCGGCGACCTCGGCGTGGTTTAGGGCAGCGACCGTATCGCCGCCGCCGGCGACCGAGACGAGCGAGCCCTGACGGGTGCGGCTGGCCGCATGCTTGGCGGCGGCCACCGTCGCTTTGTCGAAGGGGGCGATTTCGAAGGCTCCGAGCGGACCGTTCCAGACGAGGGTTTCAGCGCGCGAGATCCAGTCGCTGATGGCAGTGACGGATTTCGGGCCGACATCGAGCACCATTGCGTCGGCCGGGATCGCCTTGATGTCGACGACCTCGTGGTCGGCGCCTGCCTTGAATTCGCGGGCGACGACGCCGTCTTCCGGCAGCACGATGGCACATCCGGCGGCTTCCGCCGCGGCGATAATCGACTTTGCCGTTTCGGCAAGATCGTGCTCGCAGAGCGACTTGCCGACATCGATGCCTTGGGCGGCGAGGAAGGTGTTGGCCATGCCGCCGCCGATGACGAGCGCGTCGACCTTCTTCACGAGGTTCTGCAGCAGGTCGATCTTGGTCGACACCTTTGCGCCGCCGACGATAGCGACGACCGGACGCTTCGGATTGCCGAGACCCTTTTCGAGTGCCTCGAGTTCGGCCTGCATGGTGCGGCCGGCATAGGCGGGCAGGTGCTGTGCCAGGCCCTCGGTCGAGGCATGGGCGCGGTGCGCTGCGGAAAAGGCGTCGTTGACATAGATGTCGCCATTGGCGGCCAATGCCGTGACGAAGGCCGGATCGTTCTTTTCCTCGCCCTTGTGGAAGCGGGTGTTTTCGAGCAGCAGCACGTCGCCGTCATTCATGTCGGCTATCGCATTGGCGGCCTTGTCACCGATGCAGTCGGCGGCGAAGTGGACGCGCTGGTCGAGGATTTCCTCGACGGCAGGGGCGATCGCCTTCAGCGACATGTCGGCGACCGGTTCGCCCTTCGGGCGGCCGAAATGGGCAAGCAGGATGACCTTCGCCCCTTTTTCGGAGAGTTCGCGGATCGTCGGCGCCACGCGCTCAATGCGGGTGGTGTCGGTCACCTGACCGTCCTTGACCGGCACATTGAGATCGACGCGCACCAGCACGCGTTTGCCGGCGATATCGGTCAGATCGTCAAGGGTCTTGAAAGCCATCAGTTCGTCTCCAGTGATAGTCTCTGAAAAAGGGTGGGATAGTCGGTGACGAGGCCGTCCTCGTCCAGCGGCAGGTCGGCGGTGAAGCTGCGGTCTTCCGCCTGGTAGCGATAGAGTTTGCCCTCCTCGATGCAGGTATAGTGCTGGCCATCGACCGTGGGCTCGAAGCTGTCGAATGGCACGTAAAGCATCTTGAGTTTTACGGTGCCCGACGCCCGCGTGAGGTCCAGACGGCGGATCGGCAGGGTGTTGGTGAAGGGCGTGCCGGCAAGGTCGATGTCGATGCAGCCGTCGAAGCGGGGAAGGGCGACGCCTTCCGCCGTGCGCCAATGGCCGCCGCCGTCGGAAAGCAGGTGCAGCCGGCGTCCGTCCGCCGTCCCGATGAAGAAGGAAGTGACACGCCAGCCGGCGTCGCAGTCAATGCGGTAGCGAACGCCATAGGCGGCTCCGCCGCGCGCGCCGATCAGCACGCTTTCGGCGCGGATTGCCGCGCCCACCGATGCGTCGAGAGGCCGGATCGTCAGATGTTCGAGCCCTTCCCCCTCGAGCGGACGCCAGCGCACCGTCGTTGAGGAAAGGGCCCGGAACATGGTCTTAGATGAGCTTGCTCAGGGCGACCGCCGTGTCCGACATGCGGTTGGAGAAGCCCCATTCGTTGTCGTACCAGGTGAGGATCGACACGAACTTGCCTTCCATCACCTTGGTCTGGTCCATGTGGAAAACGGAGGAATGCGGGTCATGGTTGAAGTCGATCGAGACGTTCGGGGCAAGCGTGTAGCCGAGAATGCCCTTGAGGGGGCCGTCGGCGGCTGCCTTGATCGCCGCGTTGATCTCCTCCTTGGTCGTGTCGCGCTTGGCGACGAACTTCAGGTCGACGACCGAGACGTTCGGGGTCGGCACGCGCATGGCGAAACCGTCGAGCTTGCCCTTGAGTTCCGGCAGGACGAGGCCGACGGCCTTGGCCGCACCGGTCGAGGTCGGGATCATCGACAGCGCCGCGGCACGGGCGCGGTAGAGGTCCTTGTGCATCTGGTCGAGCGACGGCTGGTCGTTCGTGTAGGAGTGGATCGTCGTCATCATGCCGTGATCGATGCCGATGGCGTCGTTCAGCACCTTGGCGACCGGTGCGAGGCAGTTGGTCGTGCAGGATGCGTTGGAGATGACCAGGTGATCTTTGGTCAGCTTGTCGTGGTTGACGCCGTAGACGACGGTGAGATCGGCGCCGTCGGCCGGTGCCGAGACGATGACGCGCTTGGCGCCGGCTTCGAGATGGGCGGCTGCCTTGTCGCGCGCGGTGAAGATGCCGGTGCATTCCATCGCGACGTCGACGCCGAGGTCCTTGTGCGGCAGTTCGGCCGGGTTGCGGATGGCCGTCACCTTGATCGGCTTGCCGCTGTTGATGACGATCGCGTCGCCGTCGACCTTCACGTCGGCCGGGAAGCGGCCGTGAATGGAGTCGAAGCGCAGCAGGTGGGCGTTGGTCTCGACGGGGCCGAGGTCGTTGATCGCGACGACTTCGATATCCGTGCGGCCGGATTCAACGATGGCGCGAAGCACGTTGCGGCCGATGCGGCCGAAACCATTGATGGCGACTTTGACTGTCATGTCGGGTCTCTCCCTATCAGGATGGCGTGGGTAAACGAATGGAGGGCGCCACAAGGGCGCCCTCCGGCTTGATCAGGACAGCTTGGCTTCGGCGGCCGCGGCAACCGCTTCCGGCGTGATGCCGAAGTGCTTGTAGAGTTCCTTGTAGGGACCGGAAGCGCCGAAGCTCGACATGCCGACGAAGGTGCCGTCGCTGCCGATGATATGATCCCAGCCCTGGCGGACGCCGGCTTCGATGGCGATCTTGACCGGCGAATTGCCGACGATCGCCTTCTGATAGTCGTCGCTCTGCTCCGCGAAAAGCTCGACGCAGGGCACGGAAACGACGCGGGCGGAAATGCCTTTCTCCTGCAGCGCCTGGCTGGCCTTGACGGCGATCTCCACTTCCGAGCCGGTGGCGAAGAGCGTCACCTTCGCATCCTTCGCGGGGACCAGGTCATAGGCGCCGCGGGCGCAGAGGTTTTCTTCCTTGAATTCGGTACGCACCGCCATCAGGTTCTGGCGCGTCAGCGCGATGGCGGACGGGCGATTGCGGCTTTCGAGTGCGAGCTGCCAGCACTCCGCCGTTTCCGTCGCGTCGGCCGGGCGAAACACCAGGAGGTTGGGGATGGCGCGCAGCGAGGCCAGGTGCTCGACAGGCTGGTGCGTCGGGCCGTCCTCGCCGAGACCGATCGAATCGTGGGTCAGGACGTGGATGACGCGAATGCCCATTAGTGCGGCAAGCCGGATCGACGGACGGCAATAGTCCGAGAAGATCAGGAAGCCGCCCGAATAGGGGATTAGTCCGCCATGCAGCGCCATGCCGTTCATGGCGGCGGCCATGCCGTGCTCGCGTACGCCGTAGTGGACGTAACGGCCGGAGAAATTGTCCGGCGTGATCGAATGGGTCTGGCTCGTCTTGGTGTTGTTGGAGCCGGTCAGGTCGGCCGAGCCGCCGATCGTCTCGTTGAGCACGCCGTTGATGACTTCCAGCGCATCCTCGGAAGCCTTGCGGGTGGCCGGCGACGGCTTGGTCTCGGCGAGCTTCTGCTTGTAGGCGCTGATCGCCGGGGCGAGGCCCGCTTCGAGTTCGCCGGAGAAGCGGCGCACGAATTCGGCCCTCTTCTCAGCGGCCTCGAGCTTTGCCTCCCATGCCCTGCGCGTCTCGGCCGAGCGCTCGCCGGCGCTGCGCCAGGCGTCGAGCACGTCGGCGGGAACGGTGAAGGCTTCGGCTTCCCAACCGAGCGCCTTGCGGGTCGCGGCGATCTCCTCGGCGCCGAGCGGCGAGCCGTGCACCTTGTGGGTGCCGGCCTTGTTCGGCGCACCGAAGCCGATGACGGTCTTGCAGGCGATCATCGTCGGCTTGTCGGACTTCTGCGCCTCCTCGATCGCCGCGGCGATCGCTTCCGGATCATGGCCGTCGACGGCGATCGTATGCCACTTGGACGCACGGAAGCGGGCGTGCTGATCGGTCGAGTCGGCGATCGAGATCGGCCCGTCAATCGAGATGTTGTTGTCGTCCCAGAAGACGATGAGCTTGTTGAGCTTCAGATGGCCGGCAAGCGCGATCGCCTCCTGGCTGATGCCTTCCATCAGGCAGCCGTCGCCGGCGATCACATAGGTGAAGTGCTCGATGAGGTCGCTGCCGAATTCGTCGCGCAGCTTGCGCTCGGCGAGCGCCATGCCGACGGCATTGGCAATGCCCTGGCCGAGCGGCCCCGTGGTCGTTTCGATGCCGGCGGCATGGCCGTATTCCGGATGGCCGGCGGTCCGCGAGCCGAGCTGGCGGAAATTCCTGATCTCGTCGATGGTGATGTCTTCGTAGCCGGTGAGATAGAGCAGCGAATAGAGCAGCATCGAGCCGTGGCCGGCCGACAGCACGAAGCGGTCGCGGTTCGCCCAGGCGGGGTTTTTCGGGTCGAAGCTCAGGTAGCGGGTGAAGAGGACCGTTGCTATGTCGGCCGCCCCCATCGGTAGACCCGGGTGGCCGGAATTTGCCTTCTCGACGGCGTCCATGGAGAGGAAACGGATTGCATTCGCCATCCGGTCGTGTTTTTCGCGAGAGATCATGACTGTTCCGTTGCGTTCGGTGGTCAGGGGACGGTCTCTATCCTCCAAAGACCGTATGAGAAGCGGCCGAACACATAGCAGGTGCGCCGCCCGAGTCAACAAATACAGGCCTTCCGGCGCCGGTGGCGGCGCGCTTTTTGCGACCTTGCCTGGGCCGAAGGATCGCGCCGCAAGCATAGCATCGGCGGATAAAATCGGCGATCCACAGCTTGCAGCGTGCAATTGGCGACGCCGCCATTGTTGAGCCTTACGGAATGGGTTTAAAAAGGTTGATCCGAACGGCCGGAACGCTGGACGATTCGGAGCGCGGAGCGAGAGAGGTTCAGGCGATAGGCGCGGGATCGGCTCCGCCCCTTGTTTCGGGCAATGAGAAAGCGTTCGGCCTTGCTCATCCCCTCTGGAGGTTTCGAAAGAGATGCCTGCAAAGACGGTCAATGCGGCGATCGAGGAATTGCGAAACGCGGTTCAGTCCCTTGAAATCGCAATCGACGGCCGCTTTGACAAGGAAAAGGACGTGAGCGAGTTCGAGGGCGAGGTGCGCCGGGTCAATACGGACCGGTCGCGGCTGGCGCAGGAGCTCGATCAGTCGCAGTTCCGGGCCAATCGTTTGGAAGAAGTCAATCGCGAAGTGTCCCGCCGTCTGGTGACGGCGATGGAGACCATTCGGGCAGTGCTGGATCGCTGAGGTTCTTGAAGCATGGCACAGGTGACGGTGACGATCGACGGCAAGGCCTACCGCATGGCCTGCGAGGAAGGGCAGGAGGATCACCTGAGCGACCTCGCCGCCCGGTTCGATCAATATGTCGGCCACCTGAAGGGGCAGTTCGGCGAAATCGGCGACCTCAGGCTGACGGTGATGGCGGGCATCATGGTCATGGACGAACTGAGCGAGGTCAATCGGCGGCTGAAGAACCTCGAGGCCGAGGTCGGAAACCTGAAGAACAGCCGCGACGCGAACCTTTCCGACCAGGCGAGAAGCGAGGAGGCGCTCGCCTCGGCATTGGCGGACGTGACGGCGCAGATCCAGGACATCACCGCCAAGCTCAACGGCCGCCCGGCCGCTCCGGCGAACTAGGCCGCCCCGGCTCGAGACCCCCAATTGTCGGTGCGGGTGCGATTTCCGCCGGACCGCTCTGGCGAAAACGGTGAAGACGTTCTATATCTGCGGGGCGGTCTGCGCTTCCCGACAGGAACCACAATCCCCGGGGCCATACACGATCTCAAGGGAGCTGTCCCTGTCCGGACCCGTGGGTCTGGACCACACGGCGCCCACCTACTTAGTAGGCACCCGGGATCGTAAACTCTCCACCGGTCGTCGTGGATCGCACTCCTTCCTTTCAATCGGCACCCCGAAAGGCGCGACGGATGGCGTCGGCCATTGCGTCCACCGTCGGGGAGCGATGGTCCGGTCTCGTGCGCAAGACGACGTTCGACATGTCGATGATGCCGAAGCCGTCGTCTTCGGTCAGTTCGCGGCAGCCATGGGGTATGGCGCTGCGCGACAGCGCGGCGATGGCGAGACCTGAAACGACCGCGGCGATCAGGCCGCTGCTCGTGCGGCTGACATAGGCGACGCGACTGTCTATGCCCCGTTTCTTCAGACTGCGCAGGGCCAGATCATCACACCACCCGCCTTCATAATAGGTATAAGTGGCAATTGGCACAGGTCGCCGCTCATGCGTGCCGTGCTGGTCCGAGACGGCCCAGACGGTCGGATCCACCATGAGGACTTCGTTCCTCGTTCGGCCGCCCGGCTCGAACACGACGGCGATGTCGATCTCGCCGGCATCGAGCGATTTCAGATTGGACATCGAGTGCCCCTGCTGCACCGTCACCTCGACATTCGGGTGACTGGCGGCGAAGGCGCCGAGCGCTCTCGGCAGCGTTGAGTTGATGTATTCCTCCGATATGCCGATGCGGACCGAGCCGTCGAGGGCGGGCTGGCGCAGGGCTGCCGCCGTGTCGTCGAGCAGGGCGACAATCCGCCGCGCATTGTCGACGAGGCGCCGGCCCTCAGCCGTCAGCACGACGCCGCGGGAATGCCGCTCGAAAAGCGGGAAGCCGAGCAGGTCCTCGAGCTTCTTGATCTGCATGCTGACGGCCGATTGCGTGCGTCGAACCGCATCGGCGGCCCGTGTCAGGTTGCCGGTATCGGCGACCGCGAGAAACGTTCTGAGCAAGTCGCTGTCGAGCGGAAGGGACATGGCGGCGCCATAAGAAATTCTGATGCCAGCCATGTTCGCAATTCGTTTGTCTCATGTCAACGAAAGCCGGAAAATCGGATTGTTCCTTCTTTCGCGAGGCCTTGTCATGCCTGTACTGGTTGCGCCCGCTTCTCCGACTTCCCGGCAATCGTCGCTGTTCGGCGCCGCGGTCGAGCGTTTGCGGCTGCGGTGGGCCATCGAGGCCCATTGGAGGCTGGTGATGGATCGCGGCGACCCGCATCTCATCAGCGACGGCGGCCTCGTCGGGATCGAGTCTTCGCCGGACGGATGGTGGCCGGATCCGGTCCGGCATTCACACTGGATGCTATGAGATAAGGTCGAGCCTTGCGGCGCGGATGACGGCTTCGGCGAGATTGTTCGCGTTGAGCTTGCGCATCGCCTCTTCGAGGGCCCGATCGATCCGTTCCACCGGAATATCGGTTTCGCGCATCATCTCCAACCGAGTCCGGCCGCGGGCTGCCAGCGAGAGGCAGCGCAGTTCCAAAACGCCGAGCTGGTCGATCCTGTCCGTCATGGACACGGGCCTGTTCTCCGAGAGCTACCGGCACGCCGGATCGCAGCTCGTCCAATCATTTGAAATCATGAAGGTAATTGCACGAGCAAAGCGTCGCGCGAAGCCGAACCGCGGCAAAAGGTGAAGATCCGGTTAATGCTGTTTCGTTTTGGGAGGGGTGGAGGACTGTCGCGAAATGTTGCAAAAGCGACGGAGACACGGGTTCAGTTCGCCTGTGAACTGCACTACCTCGTTGCAGGTTCGAACCGTTTGATGGAAGGGATGCTTGATGTCGCCGAGGGACTTGAAAGCCGCACTGCGGACGGAGCGTCTGGCGATGCGCGACGCCATGCCGGCCGAGGCCCGCATCGAGGCGAGCCTCGCCATGGCGGATCATGCCAGCGACATCATCGCGCTTGATCCCGGGCACGTGGTTTCCGGCTTCTGGCCGATCCGTTCGGAGGCGGACATCCGGCCGCTGATGGTGCGGCTCAAGGACCGCGGGGCGCGCCTCTGCCTGCCGGTGATCCTCGACAAGAAGACCATTGTGTTTCGCGAGCTCGCCGACGGCGTGGCGGTCGTAGAGACCGGCTTCGGCACGATGGGCCCGGGGCCGGACGCGCCCGAGCTCGATCCGGACATTATGCTTGTGCCGCTTTCGGCCTTCGATGCGGTCGGCCACCGGATCGGCTACGGCGCCGGTTATTATGACCGGGCGATCGACCGCTTGCGCAGCAAAGGCCACATGCCGCGCCTGATCGGGATTGCATTCGACTGCCAGGAAGTGGCATCAGTGCCGGCGGAACCGCACGACGTGGCGCTCGACGCCGTGTTGACGGAGAGCGGTTTCCGACATTTCGAGCGGGATTGAACGGGTATGCGACTTCTGTTTCTGGGAGATATGGTTGGCAAGACGGGCCGCACGGCGGTCTGGGAGCGCCTCCCGGGGCTGGTGAGCGATCTCAAGCTCGATTTCGTCGTCGTCAATGGCGAGAACGCCGCCGGCGGCTTCGGCATCACCGAGGACATCTTCCTGGAGACGATCAGCGCCGGTGCCGATGTGGTGACGACCGGCAACCACGTCTGGGACCAAAAGGAGGCCGTCGTCTTCTGCGAGCGGCATGACCAGTTCCTCCGCCCGGCCAATTATCCGGCCGGCACGCCCGGTCGCGGCTCCAATCTGTTCTTTTCCCGCAACGGCGCCCGCGTGCTGGTCGCCAACGTCATGGGCCGGGTCTTCATGCATCCGGAACTCGACGACCCGTTCAAATGCGCCGAGGCAATCCTCGAAGCCTGCCCGCTCGGGGAACAGGCCGATGTCGTCGTCTTCGACTTCCACGCCGAGGCGACGAGCGAGAAGCAGTGCTTTGGCCATTTCGTCGATGGCCGCGCCAGCCTTGTAGTCGGTACGCATACCCATGTACCGACGGCCGATCACCAGATCTTGAACGGCGGCACCGGCTATATCAGCGACGCCGGCATGTGCGGCGACTACGATTCCTCGCTCGGCATGGACAAGGAAGAGCCGCTCAACCGTTTCATCTCCAAGATGCCCAAGGGCCGCTTCGAAGCGGCCTCCGGTCCCGCAACGATTTGCGGCGTCGGCGTCGAAATTTCCGACCGCACGGGACTTGCCGAAAAGATCGCGCCGCTCCGGCTCGGCCCGCGGCTTGGCGAAACGATGCCGGAATTCTGGTCCTGAGAATCGGCCGGCTTCGGCCGATTTCTCGGCGGACATCCGACTAGCCTGCAATCCGACGACCGCCTGCAACGCCGTGGGAGACGCTTTTTTTCAAGTGACAGGCTTTGAAAATGGTGGCAGGTTAGCGCGCAAATCAGAGCCGTTTTGAGCGGCCGCTATCGCAAGTTCCCATGTCGATCTAGAAGCCAGAGCAAAATGCGTGCGGGAAAACCGCAGGCACTCTTCCTTTTCCCGCTCTGGCACCACTCGGTGGCAATGCCCCGGGCTCGAGACTGTCGCCACGGCAACTGGACGCAAGCCGCGCCGGGCGATCTTGATATTCAAGTGCCTGGAGAACGTGCATGTTGCGAAAGTGGCGTCTGCCGGCGATCGCCGGCGTTTCCATCTCCCTTCTCATGTCGACACCAGCAGCGGCGCAGGACCCGCAACTGCCGGCGGTGACCGTCGCCAAGCCGGTGGTACGGGACGTCATCGACGCCGATGAGTTCATCGGACGCTTTCAGGCGGTGGACGAGGTCTCGGTCCGTTCGCGTGTTGGCGGCTATCTGGACCAGGTGTTCTTTACGGACGGCGCGCTGGTGAAGAAGGGCGACAAGCTCTTCGTCATCGACCAACGACCTTTCCGCCTGGCTCTCTCCCAGGCGGAGGCGTCGCTTGCCTCGGCGCAGTCGACGCTCTCCTTCGCCGAGGCGCAGTTCAAGCGAACCGAGTCCCTGACCGGAACCGGCACGCTTTCGATTTCCAAGCTCGACGACGACCGCCGCGCGCTGCTTGCCGCACAGGCGAATATTCGGGGCGCCGAGGCGGCCGTCGATCGGGCCAAGCTCGATCTCGAATACACGACGATCACCGCGCCGCTCAGCGGCCGCGTCGACCGGCGCTGGATATCGCCCGGCAACCTTGTCCAGGCGGACGAGACCGTGTTGACGACGATCGTCTCCCTCGATCCGATCGATTTCTATTTCGACGTCGACGAGCGGCGGCTGCTTTCCTATGCGCGCACC
Organism: Sinorhizobium sp. CCBAU 05631; assembly: GCF_002288505.1. Lineage (NCBI taxonomy): Bacteria > Pseudomonadati > Pseudomonadota > Alphaproteobacteria > Hyphomicrobiales > Rhizobiaceae > Sinorhizobium > Sinorhizobium sp. CCBAU 05631. Next base: position 3,062,142 of record NZ_CP023063.1, on the reverse strand, counting down.
GCCCGCGACCGCGGCAGCGCGCTGCAGGAGGGCGCGGGCGCGCTCTCCGTGCACGTGACAATCGCCGATGCCACGGAACCGCCGTTCGAGGGAAAGCTCGATTTCTCCGAGAACAGGGTCGACACCCAAACAGGTACGATGCGCCTGCGCGCACGCTTCGAGAACCCCAACTTCATTCTGCAGCCGGGACTTTTCGGGCGTGTCGAGGTCGAAGGCTCCAACACCTACCAGGCGATCCTCATTCCCGATGAGGCGATCGCCGCCGACCAGAACGAGCGCGTCGTCTATGTGGTCGGCGAGGATGGCAGCGTTGCGACCAAACCGGTGCGCCTCGGGCCGCGGTTGCATGGCTACCGGGTGATCCGCAGCGGCCTGACCGGCGATCAGACGATCATCGTCAACGGGATCATGCGCGCGCGACCGGGCGTCAAGGTGAAGCCTGAGCTTGTCGTGCTGCCGCAGGAAGCGGCGCAAGCGGCGGAGAACGCCCAATGAGATTTGCGCATTTCTTCGTCGACCGGCCGATCTTCGCTTCGGTGCTGTCGATCGTGCTGCTGATCATCGGCGGCATCGCCTATTTCCAGCTGCCGGTGGCGCAATATCCGGAGATCGCGCCGCCCACCATCGTCGTCAGGGCTTCCTATCCGGGCGCGGATGCGGAGACCGTCGCCAATACGGTCGCCACGCCGCTCGAGCAGGAAATCAACGGCGTCGAGAACATGCTCTACATGTCCTCCTATTCGACCGCCGACGGCTCCATGTCGCTGACCATTACCTTCAAGCTCGGCACCGATCTCGACGAGGCGCAGGTGCTGGTGCAGAACCGGGTCTCGATCGCCGAGCCGCGCCTGCCCGAGGACGTGCGGCGCATTGGGGTCACCACCACCAAGAGCTCGCCGGACCTGATGATGGTCGTTCACCTGCTCTCGCCGAACGACCGCTACGACCAGCTCTACGTCTCCAACTATGCTCGCTCGCGTATCCGCGACCTTCTCGTCCGGCTCGACGGCGTCGGCGACGTCATCCTGTTCGGCGAGCGCGAATATGCGCTGCGTGTGTGGCTCGACCCGCAGAAGCTCTCCGCTTACGGCATGACATCCGGCGACGTCGTCGAGGCGCTGCGCCAGCAGAACGTTCAGGTCTCCGGCGGCTCGATCGGCGGTCCGCCAATGTCGGGCGACAGTGCCTTTCAATATACCGTCACCACCGACGGCCGCTTCAGCGACGCGCGACAGTTTCGCTATGTGATCGTCAAGGCGACCGAGGATGGCAGGCTCGTGCAGCTGCAGGACGTCGCCCGCGTCGAGCTCGGAGCGCGCGAATATGTCACGAACAGCTACCTGAACGGCAGCCCGGCCGTGGCGCTCGGCATCTTTTCGCGTCCCGGCACCAACGCGCTCGCGGCGGCGGACGCGATCCAGGCGACGATGACCGACCTTTCCAGGGACTTTCCCGATGGGCTCGAACACCGCATCATCTACAATCCGACCGAGTTCATTTCGGAATCGATCGACGAAGTCTATTTGACGATCGGCGAGGCGGTGATCCTCGTGGCGCTGGTGGTGATCGTCTTCCTCCAGTCCTGGCGCACCGCAATCATCCCGATCGTCGCCATTCCGGTCTCGCTGATCGGCACCTTCGCGCTGCTCTTCGCCTTCGGCTTCTCCCTCAACATGCTGACGCTGTTCGGCCTGGTGCTGGCAATCGGCATCGTGGTCGACGATGCGATCGTTGTCGTCGAGAATGTCGAACGCAATCTGGCGCAAGGCATGACGCCGAGAGAGGCAGCGCATGTGACGATGGACGAGGTCGGCGCGGCAGTGATCGCCATCTCGCTGGTCCTCACCGCCGTCTTTGTGCCGACGGCCTTCATTCCGGGCATTGCAGGGCAGTTCTACCTGCAGTTCGCCGTGACGATCGCGGTGGCGACGGTGATCTCCGCCGTCAATTCTCTGACCCTTTCGCCGGCGCTTGCGGCCATCCTGCTGCGTCCGCATGACGACCACGAGCATGAAAGCCGCAACCCCGTGACCCGCTTCGGCCGAGCGCTTGCCAACGGCTTCAACAACGGTTTCGACCGGATGGCCGACGGTTACGCTTGGACGGTGCGCCGTCTGGTCCAGACGCGGCTGGCGCTGGCCGCCGCCCTGCTCGTCTTCGTCGCGCTGCTCGGGGCCACCTGGTACATGGCGCAGATGGTACCGCGCGGCTTCATTCCGACGATGGATCAGGGCTATGCGATCGTCGTCGTGCAACTCCCGGATGGCGCCTCGCTGGAACGGACCGATGCCGTGATCCAGCGCGCATCGGCCATGATCCGGGAAGTCCCGGGGGTAAGGGACGCCGTCGCCTTTGCCGGTTTCAACGGAGCGACCTTCACCAATGCCTCGAACTCCGGCGTGATCTTCACGCCTTTCGACAGCTTCGACGAGCGGCTCGAACATGGCCAGAGTGCCAACCAGATCATCGGCCAGATCTTCGGTGCGATGCAGGGCATCCAGGAGGCCTTCATTATCGCCGTGCCGCCGCCCTCGGTACGCGGCATCGGCAATTCGGGCGGCTTCAAGATGCAGATCATGGACCGCCAGAGCGCCGACATGCGGCGCGCCTTGGGTCTTGCCTTTCAGATGATGGGAGCGGCGAACCAGACCGACGGGCTGACGGGGGTGTTCACCACCTTCTCGGCCTCGAGCCCGCAATTCTTCCTGGCGATCGACCGCGACAAGGCGCGGGCGCTGAACGTGCCGATCCCCAACATCTTCGAGACCCTGTCGATCAATCTCGGCACGTCCTACGTCAATGATTTCAATGCATTCGGCCGGGTCTATCAGGTCCGCGCCCAGGCCGACCAGCAATACCGCGTGGAGCGCGACGACATCCTTGCGCTCAAGGTCAGATCGGCTTCGGGCGCGCTGGTACCGCTCGGCACGCTCGTCGAGATTCGCGACACGAGCGGCCCCGCGCTGGTGCAGCGCTACAACATGTATGTATCCGTTCCTGTCCAGGGCAATCCGGCGCCGGGTGTTTCGACCGGCACGGCGCTCGACAAGATGGAGGCGCTTGCCGGCCAGATCCTGCCGCAGGGGACGACCTTCGAGTGGACCGAACTTGCCCTGCAGGAGCGCCAGACCGGCAACACCGCCGCATTCATCTTCGCGCTGTCGGTAATCTTCGTCTTCCTGGCGCTGGCCGCGCAATATGAGAGCTGGGTGCTGCCGCTGGCGATCATCCTGATCGTGCCGCTTGCCGTTCTCGCCGCCCTCATCGGCGTTTCGCTCAGGGGAATGGACAATAATGTCCTGACGCAGATCGGCCTCATCGTGCTGATCGGCCTTTCCGCCAAGAACGCGATCTTGATCGTCGAATTCGCGCGCCAGGGCGAGGAGGAGGGCAGGTCGCCGATCGAGGCGGCGATCGAGGCAAGCCGGCTCCGGCTGCGGCCGATCCTGATGACCGCCTTTGCCTTCATCCTCGGCGTCGTGCCGCTGGTGATCGCGACCGGTCCCGGCGCCGAAATGCGCCAGTCGCTCGGCACGGCGGTCTTTTCCGGCATGCTCGGCGTCACCTTTCTCGGTCTGTTCCTGACCCCGGTCTTCTATGTGACGCTGCGTTCGTTCCGCCGCAAGCGGGCGCCGGTGCCGGAGGCGGCGGGCGCTCCGGCGGAGTGACGCAAGGCCCCGCAATGACGCGATTGTGAGCGGAGGGCGACCTTTGTAAGTGGACGGCGCCGCGGGCTTGAATGATCCTGCGCGGCGCTTGATTGCGTGAGAGGTGGAGGATGCTGCTGCGATACCTTGCCTACGCCCTGGTCGCCATCTGGTTCATCCATGCGCTCTGGCCGGAGCCGGCCCATGCGCAGGATACCTCCGCCCCGATCAGCCAGTGCCAGGCGATCGCCGCAGCCACGCCGGCGGCGACCTTCGTCAGCTTCGCAGCACCCGAGGTCGCGCCCGTCGCGGCGGCGGCCGACGGCGAAGTCACCATCACCTATGTCGGCCACTCGACCTTCCTGATCGAAACGCCGGGCGGGATTTCGATCGCCACCGATTACAACGGCTGGTTCCGGACCGCGACGCCGCCCGACGTCGTGACCATGAACAAGGCCCATTCGAGCCACTATACGCTGACGCCGGACCCGGCGATCCGTCACGTGCTGCATGGCTGGGGCGAGGACGGCGAGCCCGCCGACTACGATCTCGTCGTCGGCGACACCTATATCCGCAACGTGACGACCGACATCCGCTCCGGCTTCGATGGCATGGAGCCGGACGGCAATTCGATCTTCATCTTCGAGGTTGCGGGTCTCTGCATCGGCCATCTCGGCCATCTGCACCACGAGCTCGACGACAGCCATTACCGGCAGATCGGCCGGCTCGACGTTTTGATGGTGCCGGTCGACGGCGGCCTGACGATGGGGGCGGAAAGCATGAGCCGCGTCACGTCGCGGCTGCGCGCCGCGCTGATCCTCCCGATGCACCGGCGCGGACCGCCGATCGGCGATTTCCTGGCGATGTTCGGCGACGACTATGACAAGAGCTTCGCCACCGGTCCGAGCATCACGGTTTCGCTGCGCACTCTGCCGAGCAAGCCGCTGATCCATGTGCTCCAGGGGGTTTGACGGGCGGAACTGCATTTGCGCGTGAGTCGAATTCCGCGTGCCGGAACGGTGGCCCTGCTGGACGAAAAGCGGCAATGAAACTATAAGGCGCCCGATCCCAACAAATTCATGCATGCAGAGGGCGTCATGGCTGGCCATTCACAGTTCAAGAACATCATGCACCGCAAGGGCCGTCAGGATGCGGTGCGCTCGAAAATGTTTTCCAAGCTCGCACGCGAAATCACCGTCGCTGCGAAGACTGGCCTGCCCGACCCGGGCATGAACCCGCGCCTCAGGCTCGCCATCCAGAACGCCAAGGCGCAGTCGATGCCGAAGGACAATATCGAGCGCGCCATCAAGAAGGCTGCCGGCGGCGACGCGGAGAACTACGAGGAAGTCCGCTACGAGGGCTATGGCCCGGGCGGCGTCGCCGTCATCGTCGAGGCATTGACCGACAACCGCAACCGCACCGCCTCCAATGTCCGCTCGATCTTCACCAAGGCCGGCGGCGCACTCGGTGAAACCGGTTCGGTGTCCTTCTCCTTCGACCGCGTCGGCGAAATCACCTACCCGCTTTCGGCCGGCGACGCCGACAAGGTGATGGAAGCGGCGATCGAATCGGGCGCCGACGACGTGGCGACGGACGAGGAAGGCCACACGATCATCTGCGGTTTCGAAGATATCGGCGACGTTTCGAAGGCGCTCGAAGGCGTGCTCGGCGAAGCCGAGACCGTCAAGGCGATCTGGAAGGCGCAGAACACAGTGCCGGTCGACGAGGAAAAGGCACAGTCGCTGATGAAGCTCATCGACAACCTCGAGGACGATGACGACGTCCAGAACGTCTATTCGAACTTCGAGGTGTCCGAGGAAGTGCTGGCGAAGCTTTCCGCCTGAGGTCTGTTCGGCGCTGGGCAAGCGGGCGTAATACCCCCCTCTGCCCTGCCGGGCATCTCCCCCGCAGGGGGAGAGATCGGCAAGCGGCGATGTTCCGCTCAATCAATTGCTCGTCACGCGAACCGTGAAAACTGGTCTCTTTGACATTCGCAAACTCAGTGCCAGGCAGCGCTTTGCTTCTGGCCGATCTCCCCCCCCTTGGGGGAGATGCCCGGCAGGGTAGAGGGGGTGGCACCCTTTGCGGTCAAGCAGCCCGCGCCAAATCCGCTTGCGCCTGTGCGAATAGCTTCAGCGAGTGCAGCCGCTTCTCCATGTCGAAGATCGGCATGGAGACGATCAGCTCGTCGGCCCTGGTGAGATCGACGAAGGACGCGATCTTGCGGCGGATGGTTTCGGGACCGCCGACGACCCCATAGCTCATCGCATGGTCGACGAAGATTTTTTCGTCCGGAGTCCACAGCCCCTCCATCGACCGGACGGGCGGCGGGAAGCGACCACGCGCATTGCGGCGAAGCGCCACGAAGGATTGCTGCATCGAGGTGAAAAGATAGTTGGCCTCCTCGTCCGTGTCGGCCGCAACGCCCATGACGCCGACCATCACCTGCGGCTTGTCGAGCTGCGGCGACGGCGTGAAGCGCTCGCGATAGATCTCGAGCGCGGAGAGCAGCATATCCGGCGCGAAGTGCGATGCGAAGGCGAAGGGAAGGCCGAGCATGCCGGCGAGATGGGCGCTGAAGTGGCTCGAGCCGAGCAGCCAGATCAGCACGTTCGAATCGGCCCCCGGCACGGCGATGATTTTCTGATCTTCGCTGACGGGCCCGAGCAGCGCCTGAAGCTCCACGACATCATTCGGGAAATTGTTCGAGCTTGCTTCCATATTGCGCCGGAGCGCCTGCGCCGTCCGCATGTCGGTGCCGGGCGCACGGCCGAGGCCGAGATCGATACGGCCGGGATAAAGGGCGGCAAGCGTGCCGAATTGCTCGGCAATGACGAGCGGCGAATGGTTGGGGAGCATGATGCCGCCGGAGCCGACGCGGATGCTCTGCGTCGCCGAAACCACATGCGAGATGACGATCGAAGTGGCGGCGCTGGCAATTCCCTTCATGCCGTGATGCTCGGCCAGCCAGAAGCGCCTGTAGCCATTCTCCTCCGCTGCGATCGCCAGCCGGCGCGAGTTTTCCAGCGACTGGGCGACGCTGCCGCCTTCGGTAATCGGCGACAGGTCGAGAACGGAAAAGGGCAGCATGGCAAACGCTTTCAATTAAGAGAAATTGATCGATCGCAATGTAGGTTCAAGTTTCTTTGCGCCAAGGCCCCGCCTGCGTTTTTCCTTCGGCGGATGTCGTTTCTGTGTAATGTTTTTGTTTTGTTCACTTTTTGCTGGCAGCGTCCCGTTGACCGACATAGGGTGAGCCATGCAGACGACGATTCGCATCATCGGCATCGATCCGGGCCTGAGACGCACAGGCTGGGGCATTATCGAGACGCTCGGCAATTCGCTGCGTTTCGTCGCTTCCGGCACGGTGACCTCCGACGGCGAGATGGACCTTGCCTCGCGCCTCTGCCAGTTGCACGACGGGCTTGCCGAGGTGGTGCATGGCTACCAGCCGCACGAGGCGGCGGTGGAACAGACCTTCGTCAACAAGGACGCGACGGCGACGCTGAAGCTCGGCCAGGCGCGCGGCATCGCCATGCTGGTTCCGGCGCGCGCCGGCCTCCGGGTCGCCGAATATGCACCGAATGCGGTGAAGAAGGCGGTAATCGGCGTCGGCCATGGGGAGAAGCAGCAGATCCATATGATGTTGAAGGTGCTGATGCCCAAGGCCGAGTTCAAGGGCAACGACGCCGCCGACGCGCTTGCCATCGCCATCTGCCATGCGCACAACAGGCAGGCGATCACCAACCGCCTTGCGGCGCTTGCGGGGTAGGGCAGGCAATGGCGGCTAAGCCCATCCCCCTCTGGCCTGCCGGCCATCTCCCCCACAAGGGGGGAGAATATTGCCGCTGGCCACTGGTTCCTACCGAAAGGTTTCAGCAAGTGGAACGCTGCCGTGGAGGCACGGATCGTGCCACTCCTTTTCTCCCCCCTTGTGGGGAAGATGGCCGGCAGGCCAGAGGGGGTGCGCGGAACGCAAGCCTCAAAGGGACGTACAGGGACCCAGAAAGACGGAAGCCAGATGATAGGCAAGCTCAAAGGCACCATCGACGAAATCGGCGAGGACTATGTCGTCCTCGACGTTCAGGGGGTCGGATATGTGGCCTATTGTTCGGCCCGCACGCTCGCCAGGCTCGGCTCGGCCGGTGAGGCTGCGGTGCTTTTCATCGAGACCTATGTGCGCGAAGACCAGTTGAAGCTTTTCGGCTTTCTGTCGGTCCTCGAGCGCGAATGGTTCCGCCTGCTGCAGACCGTCCAGGGAGTGGGCTCGAAGGTGGCGCTGGCGCTGCTTTCGACGCTGACACCCGGCGAACTCGCCAAAGCCATCGCGCTGCAGGACAAAACGTCGGTGGCGCGCGCGCCAGGCGTCGGACCGAAGGTGGCGGTGCGCATCGTCACCGAGCTGAAGAACAAGGCTCCGGCCTTTGCCGGCGACATGGCCCCGACGATCGGCCTCAAGCAGGAACTGAGCGAGGGAGTTGCCTCTGCTCCCGTCGCCGATGCGGTGTCGGCGCTCACCAATCTCGGCTATTCACGCGACCAGGCGGCGAACGCGGTCGCCGCGGCCTTGAAGAATGGCGGCGAGGGGGGTGACAGCGCCAAGCTGATCCGCCTGGGATTGAAGGAGCTGGCGCGCTGAGGCGGGAAGCCTTTCTGCAGCCACAATGGAATAGGAGTGAGGGTGTGCGCGATCGCACTGGATTGACTGCCGCCCGCGCACTAAGGTTGGGACACGCGGGGGCGAAATCGAGCGGCCGCGCGATCCATCCCGCAACGGAAGTTTGAGATGACTGAAGCCGCACGCCTGATTGCGCCGGAAAAGCGGGGCGAGGACCTCGATGCGACGCTGCGCCCGCAGTCGCTCGACGATTTTACCGGCCAGGCGGAAGCGCGCGCCAATCTGAAGATCTTCATCGAGGCGGCCCGCAACCGCGGCGAGGCGCTCGATCACGTTCTCTTCGTCGGCCCGCCCGGTCTCGGCAAGACGACGCTCGCGCAGATCATGGCGAAGGAACTCGGCGTCAATTTCCGCTCGACCTCCGGCCCGGTCATCGCCAAGGCCGGCGATCTCGCGGCGCTGCTCACCAATCTCGAAGAGCGCGACGTGCTGTTCATCGACGAAATCCACCGGTTGAACCCGGCGGTCGAGGAAATCCTCTATCCGGCCATGGAGGATTTCCAGCTCGACCTGATCATCGGCGAAGGGCCGGCGGCGCGCTCGGTGAAGATCGATCTTGCCAAGTTCACGCTGGTGGCGGCGACGACGCGCCTCGGTCTCTTGACAACGCCGTTGCGCGACCGCTTCGGCATCCCGGTGCGGCTCAATTTCTACACGGTCGAGGAACTGGAACTGATCGTCCGTCGCGGCGCGCGGCTGATGGGCCTCGGCATGACCGATGAGGGCGCGCGCGAAATCGCCCGCCGGGCGCGCGGCACGCCGCGCATCGCCGGCCGGCTGCTGCGCCGGGTGCGCGACTTCGCCGAGGTGGCGCGGGTCGAGGCCGTGACGCGGGAGCTTGCCGACGAGGCGCTGACGCGGTTGCTGGTCGACAATATGGGACTTGATCAGCTCGATCGCCGTTACCTGACGATGATCGCCCATAATTTCGGCGGCGGCCCCGTTGGCATCGATACGATCGCGGCCGGCCTATCGGAGCCGCGTGATGCGATCGAGGATATAATCGAACCCTATCTGATCCAGCAGGGTTTCATCCAGCGCACGCCGCGCGGCCGCGTGCTGACGGCGAACGCCTGGAAGCATTTGGGGCTCAATCCGCCGAAGGATGTCGAGGCGGCCCAATTTCGTCTGACACTCGAGGAGGATTGAGATGATCACCCGCCGCGACTTCATGAAAGTTCTCGGCGGCGGTTTCGCCAGCGCCATGGCAATCGGCGGCTATGCCTTTGCCTTCGAGCCGCTGGCGCGGCTGAACGTGACCCGCTACGAGCTGACGCCGCCCGGCTGGACGCCGGGCTTGAAGCTGCGTGTCATCGCGCTCGCCGACATCCATGCCTGCGAGCCCTGGATGTCGGCGCGGCGGATTGCTTCCATATGCGAGCGCGCCAATGCGCTTGGCGGCGATATCATCGTTCTTCTTGGAGACTATGCGTCCGGCATGAATCTCGTCACCCGCTATGTCCATTCGAGCGAGTGGTCGAAAGCGTTGTCGACGCTTCAAGCTACGCTCGGCGTCCACGCGATCATGGGCAATCATGATTGGTGGGAGGACAGGAACGCCCAGAGGAACGGCGGCGGCGAAACCTTCGGACATCGCGCCCTGGCCGAGGTCGGCATCCCGGTCTACAGCAACCGCGCCCTCCGGCTGGAGAAAGATGGTTTCGGCTTCTGGATCGCCGGGCTCGAGGACCAGCTTGCGCTTCTGCCGGGCAAGAAATGGAAGCGCAGCACAATGGGCGGGCTCGACGATCTCGGCGGGACGCTGGCGCAGGTGACTGACGAGGCGCCAGTCATCCTGCTTGCGCATGAGCCCGACATCTTCCCGACGGTACCGCCGCGGGTTTCTTTGACCCTTTCGGGACATACCCATGGCGGGCAGGTGCGGTTTATCGGCCACTCCCCGGTCGTGCCTTCCCGCTTCGGCGATCGCTACGCCTATGGCCATATCGTCGAGGAGGAGCGCAATCTGATCGTTTCGGGCGGACTTGGTTGCTCGATCGCGCCTGTTCGTTTCGGCGTACCGCCGGAGATCGTCGTCGCCGACCTGGGCTGAGGGGGCCCGACCGCATGGCTTAGGCGCGCGGCCGAATGGTGTATTTCGGTGGCGCCGCGTGCTCGCAATGATTCAGCAAGGATAGAGCCGGCGGCGACGATGGGCGAACTTTCCTTTGCCTGGGCCGCCTCCGTGAAGGCGGCCGGACGTTTGAAGTCCATCTGAAGGAGGGAAAAGTGCATGCTGGCGCGGCGTGGATTCCTCAAGCTCCTGGGCGGACTGGTGATGGCGGGATTTGGGACGACCGCCTATGCCATCGGCATCGAACCGTTGCAGCGGCCGCTTGTCACGTCCTATGCCGTGAAGCCTGCCAACTGGCCGACAGGGCTAAAGCTCAGGATCGTCGTTCTGGCGGACATCCATGCCTGCGAACCGTGGATGCCGGTACGCCGGATTGCCAGCATCTGCGATCAAGCCAGTGCGCTTGGTGGCGATATCATCCTCCTACTCGGCGATTACATGAGCAGTCTGCGTCTGACCGGTTTCGTCGAACCAGCCCGTTGGGCCGAGGCATTGGCGCGACTGAAGGCGCCGCTCGGGGTCCATGCGATCATAGGCAATCACGACTGGCTCAACGATCCGGTGGCCAGCCTAGCCGGGCACGGTCCGACCCTGGCGCACACGGCGCTCGCCGGCGTCGGTATCCCCGTCTACGACAATCGCGCGCTACGCCTCGAAAAGGACGGGCATCCCTTCTGGCTTGCCGGTCTGTCGGATCAGCTCGAGCCCTCCTATCCGGCGTCGGACGGTGCCGGTATGATCGACGGGCTCGATGACCTGCCCGGCACTCTGGCGGGCATTGACGGTGGCGATCCGATCATTCTGATGGCGCACGAACCCGATATCTTCGTCGACGTGCCCCGGTGCGTATCGCTGACGCTCGCCGGCCATACCCATGGCGGGCAGGTGAGGTTTTTGGGTTATGCGCCGCTCGTTCCGTCGCGATACGGCAACCGCTACGCTTATGGGCATATCATCGAGGACGATCGCCATATGATCGTCTCAGGCGGATTAGGTCTTTCGAATTTGCCGGTGCGGATCGGATCGCCGCCGGAGGTCGTTGCCATCGACATAGGCTAGGGCATCGGCCCGAAAACCGGACTAGATTTTCGGAAGGCTCGTAGATTCAAAGGGTTACAGCGACCTTTGCGCGTCTGAAAAGACGCGCGGCGCTGTAGCGCCATCAGGAAGGTGTCGGGCTGCCATCCCCGGCCCGGTTACGGTTGCGAGTGAGCGCAGCGTCTCCAGTATCGTGGGAAGCGGCTGTTTCCGCTGCGCCTCTTCGGTGCCGGTATTGACGAGGGACTGATAGATGAGGACGATGCCGGGGGTGAACGACCGCTTGCAGATGCCGCGCGTCAGGCATCGTGTGGCTCCTACCCTGGCGTTTCCAGCGTCAGGCGAGCAGACTTCTGACCGTTGCCTGCAATCGCTCCCGTCCGCCCGGCTGCCAGCCAAGGGCCCGGATCTTCTCGGTATTCATGCTATTGAATGCCGCCAGCGCGGCCGGGCCCGGAAGGGGGTGAGGACACCCGATGATATTCTGAACCATTGCCAGGATGCCACGATTGTCGATGAGGACATCGGAGACGTTCATCACGCCGCCCTGCAGGCGATCCAGTGGTGTTTGGAGGGCAAGGCGCACGGCAGCGGCCACATCCTCACCATGCACTTCCGTGCCGGCACGTGGCGCGATGACGCGGCCCGAGAGATAGTCATCGAAAAGCGGCTGCCATTTGTGAGCAGCGCCTTCGTCGGGTACGCCGTAGACGCCGGTCACACGCAGGCTCACAGTCTTGAATGCGGCTGTGCCCAGTGCGTCGAGTTCGTTTTCGGCTTCCAGCTTGAGCGCGCCATAGAGGCTATCGGAATTGCAGGGCGTATCTTCAAAGAGGTCTGCTCCCGGCGGCTGCTCGCCATAGACGGCCCGGCTCGACAGGAAGACGCAACGCTTCACCCCCTCATTGCGAGCCGTCTGAAACAGTCGGACGGAGCCATCGAGATTGCTGCGGCGAAAACCCTCGGGATCATTGCCTTCACCGCCACGATAGCGACCGGCGACATGCTGGAAGGCGGCATGGACGAAATGGTCGATGTGGCGGAAGGCGCCGCCCTGGTCGATATCCGGGGCGAGCGCGAGCGGGACGAAGGCGACAGGCTTCGAAAACAGGGCGCTTGCGGGTGGCGTGCGGCCGCCGACGACCACTTCATATCCGCTCGCTATCAGGTGCTCGACGATGAAGCGGCCGACGAAGCCGGTGCCGCCGGAGACGAGGACGCGGGTCATGGCAGCGTGGAGCCGGTTTGCGGCGGGCTCGGCAGAGTGGCTAGGTGAGGAACATTCTCGCCCGTCAGGTAGGCATGCCAGAGGTCGATCAGCGGCCGCAGCACGTCCGCACGCGGATGGTCCTTCTCCCAAGGCTTCTCGTATTGGTAGTGCAGTACGCCGATCGATCGCCAGTCCCACAGTTCCGGCAGGTTGAACCAGACATATTGCAGCATGTTCATCGTCACCGGCAGGCCGTGCCAGTCGGGAAAGAAGCTCTGCAGGAAGGTCTGGTCGGTGCGCGGCCAGAAGGCACCCGGCGCGTCGAGTGCCGCCAGCATGTTTTCGAAGGTCTCGAGCGACGGCTTTGCGACGAAAACGCCTGAATTCAGCCGATAAAAATCGGCGAGGCTCTCATAGACGTTCGGCGCGGCGGAAAACTCCGGATAGAGGAAGAGCTTGTCGATATTGCGCAGCACGAGCGCGTCGGCATCGATGAAGACGCAGCGCTGATATTCGACCAGCTGCCAGAGGCGAAGCTTGCAGAAATTGTCGAGCGGCGAGTGGAAGTCGGGCTTGCGTCCCTTGGTGAAGGGCGCAAGCTCGTGGACGTTGCGGCGCTGATGCCGGGCGTTGAATTCGTCCGAGAGCGGCAGCAGCTCCGTTTCGATCAGGCGACAGTCGAATTCCGTCAACGGTTCGAGGGCGACGGGCTCCACGCCGCCCGTGTAGAGCACGACGATATCCGCCGGCGTCCGCGTCAGGCGGATCGACCGCAACAGGGCCCGCGCGCCGAGCGCATAATCGGCATTGGTGACCAGCGTCACGAAAGCATCCTGGGCGGCGGCCGGGGAACAGGGGAGGCCTCCCTCCGGATGGGGCGTCGCAGGGTTCATGAGACGGATTTCAGCCGTTTGCCTTCGGGATCATGGTTGATCAAGGGGGCGATGTCCTTCGTCCAGGCGGAGACGGCCGGCACGCGCGAACGGTCGACGCGGTAGGCGAATTTCTTCGCCACGTCGACGATCTCGGAAAGCAGCCCGTCCTGGAGGCGGATCGGATCGAGCCCGAGCGCCAGGAACTTCTCGTTGTGCACGACGAGATCATTTTCGGCCGCTTCCTTGCGCGGATTGGGCAGCCAGGCGATCTCCGAGCCGGTCATCCTGGCGATCATCTCGGCGAGATCGCGGACGCGGTGCGTTTCGGTCATCTGGTTGAAGATTTCCACCCGGCTGCCGCGCGCGGGCGGGCTGTTGAGCGCAAGCTCGATGCAGCGCACCGAGTCCTGAATGTGGATGAAGGCACGGGTCTGGCCCCCGGTGCCGTGAACCGTCAGCGGGTAGCCGATCGCCGCCTGGATCAGGAAGCGATTGAGCACCGTCCCGTAGTCGCCGTCATAATCGAAGCGGTTGATGAGCTGCGGATGACGGCGCGTCTGCTCGGTATGGGTGCCCCAGACGATGCCCTGGTGCAGGTCGGTGATTCTGAGGCCGTCATTCTTCGCATAGAACTGGAAGAGCAACTGATCGAGGCACTTGGTCATGTGGTAGATCGATCCCGGATTGGACGGGTAGAGGATCTCCTGGCTGACCGTCTCGCCGCCCATGGTCTCGATCCCGACCGGCAGGTAACCTTCGGGGATCGCCGCGCCGATCGTCGAATAGCCGTAGACGCCCATGGTGCCGAGATGGACGAGATGGGCGTCGAGGTCGAGTTCGACCAGCGCGTTCAGGAGGTTATGGGTTGCGTTGACGTTGTTGTTGACGGTGTAGTTCTTGTGGCGGTCGCTCTTCATCGAATAGGGCGCGGCGCGCTGCTCGGCGAAATGCACGATCGCGTCGGGGCGATGTTCGGAAAGCCAGTTCTTCAGGAGCTCGTAGTCGCGGGCGAGGTCGATCAGGTTGAAATGGATGCGACGGCCGGTCTCCGCGTGCCAGATGCGGGTGCGCTCCTGGATGGAATCCATCGGGGTCAGGGATTGCACCCCGAGCTCCGTGTCGATCCAGCGGCGGGAGAGGTTGTCGAGAATGTGGATGTCGTGGCCCGCATCGGACAAATGCAATGCGGTGGGCCAGCCGACAAAACCGTCGCCGCCGAGGATTGCCATCTTCATGCACGATTCTCCTGATCGGGAAGGGACACGGTGACCTGATAGGATAGGATTGTGACAAAGCTGCAATGCTTGCAAATGTCTTTTTGTTCCTGCACAGGAAAAGCGAAAATCCTCCCGGAGAATGCCATGTCACTGATTTCGCTTGCCGGCGAGCTGACCGAGACCGGCCACAGTTTGATCCAGCGGGTCTATTACGAGGACACCGATTTCTCCGGCGTCGTCTACCACGCCCGCTACCTGCATTTCATGGAGCGGGCGCGAACGGATTATCTGCGGTTGCTGGGCGTGGAACAGGCCTCACTCGCCATCGAGGGGGATGCGGAAGGCCTCGTTTTCGTCGTTCACCGCATGGAAATCGACTTCAAATCGCCGGCCCGGATGGACGACATCCTGACGATCGAGACCACCACCGAGAAAGCCGGAGGCGCCAAGATGGTGCTGCAGCAGGAGATCCGTCGCGCCGGCGTGCTGCTGATCGCCGCCAAGGTGATCATCGCCGTTATCAATGGACAGGGCAAACCGCGGCGCCTGCCGGAGGCGCTGGCGACGAAGTTCCTGGCGGCGCAGAGAGCGCCCGCGCAACCGGGCTAACCGATTGCCGAGCCCAGCATCTTCTTCGTCAGCGACTGCTTGATCTCGCCGACTTCCCGCCACGGATCGGTGCCCGTCTCGATGCGCTCCAAGATGTCGGCGATGTGGAAGCTGTTGGCGGCCCCAAGCCGCTCGAGCTCGTCCCAGCCGACCGGCGTGGCGACGGGCCCGCCGGCGCGGGCGCGGGTGGAATAGGGGGCGATCGCGGTCGAGCCGCGGTCATTCCTCAGCCAGTCGATGAAGATCCGTCCCTTGCGCTTCGCCTTCGACATGGTGGCGACGAAATGCTCCGGGTCGCGCTCGGCAAACGTTTGTGCAATGCGCTTGGCGAAAGCTTTCGCCTCGTCCCATTCGGCATTAGGTCGAAGCGGCACTATGACATGGACGCCCTTGCCGCCGGTCACCATGGCAAGGGTCTCGAGGCCAATGCCGGCAAGTTCGTCGTGCAGCGTGGCGGCGGCCGCCTTGACCGTGGCGAAGTCGACGCTCGGATCGGGATCGAGGTCGAAGACGAGGCGATCGGGTTTTTCCAGCCGACCGATCGTCGCCCCCCAGATGTGAAATTCGAGCGTGCCCATCTGCACGGCGGAGACCAGGCCCTTGGCGTCGTGGACATACATGTAGTTTTCGGTCTCGCCCGATGCCTCGGTGATCGGCACTTCGCGGATCGCCTCCGGGAAGCCGTCGCTGGCGTGTTTCTGATAGAAGCAGTGCCGCTCACCGCCCTGCGGGCAGCGCACCAGCGAAAGCGGATGATCTGCTGCAAACGGCAGCATCTGATCCGCGACGACGGCATAGTAGCGGGCAAGATCGATCTTGGTGATGCCCTGCCCTTCGAAAAGGATGCGCTCGGGGTGCGAGATCCGGACGCCGAGGACGTCGGCGTCGCCTTTGCTGGACGACGCCTTACTCGTCTCGGCGGTGGATTTGCGCTTTGCGGCTTTCGGCGCGGCGTCTGTCGGCTTCGTTGTTTCCAGTTTCACGGCCGTGGCCTCCTTGTCCTCGAGCAATCCCGCGAACGAGCGTTGCGAATGTGTCCGTCGGCAATGCGGCGAAATCCACCTCCGCCACCAGCCGGCATCAGCGCTTGCGAGCTTCGCCCTTCTCGGCAATCGCGCCTGCCTTTAGATTTGCGGCGGTGCTCCTGTTGGAATGCCAGACGCGGGCCTTTTTCTCGCACTTGCCTCGAGCGATCTCGTCCATTGTGCGGCCGGTGACCACGCTAGTAAGATTCCCCTGGATCAGGCTCTCGCCGTCCTCAGAGGCGATCTCGTCGGTTTCCTTGACGAGCAGCCAGTTTTCCCGCTTGTCGCCGTCGCGCTTCCGCATGCGCTCGAGCGCCCAGCCACCTTTCATCCGGCCGCCGTGCAATTTGAAGGAAAGCTTGCCCTTCCTCAGAGCCTTCGTCGGGTCGTCTTCCGGCTCCCACCAGCCTGTGTCCCAGAGCATCACCGTGCCGCCGCCATATTCTCCTTCCGGTATCGTGCCCTCGAAGTCTCCATAGGCGAGGGGGTGATCCTCGGTGCGCACGGCAAGGCGCTTGTCTCCCGGGTTGAGACTGGGGCCGCGCGTGACCGCCCAGCTCTTCAGCACGCCCTCCCATTCGAGGCGAAAGTCGTAGTGCAGGCGTGTGGCGTCGTGCTTCTGGACCAGGAAGCGCTTCCGGTCACCGCTGGTCCGCGCGACCTTGCCCTTGGGCTCGCGTGTCTTGGTGAAGTCGCGGCGCCGGTTGTATTCGGAGAGCGGTTCGTTTCGAGCGGCCATGGGTGATCCCAAACCGATTCCGGTTCGGCTCCGAAACGTGCAAGAGCCGGCGAAGTTCCTTGCCGTGCCGCCGGCAAGCATCGCTTCGGTAACACTCCCTTAACGATAATAGTGTCTTTATCTGTGTATCAGGATTTGTGCAGTGCACGTCATCCTTTGACCAAAATTGACGGCAAGAAGGCAAGCTGAAGCGAGTATATCGCAATCGCCGCGAATGGCAGCGATGCCGGGGCATTTTGCAGCAGGACGTTTGGGCGACCCGGTCATGAGCATGCGTTGCTCTGCCGGGTGTTTGGATTCGGGGACTGAGATCGATGGAACAGGTTGGATTGGCCGCGACGAGCGATGTGACCCTCTGGTCGCTGTTCATGCAAGCAGGCTTGGTGGTCAAGCTGGTCATGCTGGGGCTGATTGCAGCTTCGGTCTGGACTTGGGCGATCGTCGTCGACAAGTCGCTGAACTACGGGCGCGTTCGCCGCCAGCTGGACAATTTCGAGCAGGTCTTCTGGTCCGGCCAGTCGCTCGAGGAGCTCTATCGTACGCTCTCCGATCGGCAGACGACCGGCATGGGCGCGATCTTCGTCTCGGCGATGCGCGAGTGGAAGAAGAGCTTCGAACGCGGCGCCCGCTCGCCGATCGGCCTGCAGATGCGCATCGACCGCGCCATGGATGTGACGCTCGCCCGCGAATCCGAAACGCTCGAGGCGCGGCTCGGTTCGCTCGCGACGATCGGTTCGGCGGCTCCGTTCATCGGCCTCTTCGGCACCGTCGTCGGTATCATGACCTCGTTCCAGGCGATCGCCGGCTCGAAGTCGACCAACCTCGCCGTCGTTGCGCCGGGTATCGCCGAGGCGCTGCTGGCGACAGCCATCGGCCTGCTCGCCGCTATTCCCGCCGTCATCGCCTATAACAAGTTCACTGCCGACGCCGGCAAGCTGACCGCCCGCATGGAAGCCTTCGCCGACGAGTTCTCCGCCATCCTGTCGCGGCAGATCGACGAGAAGCTGCAACCTTCGCGCCAGGCCGCGCAATAACGACCTTCGGGCACGGAGACGACGCTGATGGGTATGGCAGTAGGCGGAGCCAAGGGGTCGGGCGGCGGGCGCCGTCGGCGCAGAGGCAGGAACGGCACGATCAGCGAAATCAACGTGACGCCGCTGGTCGACGTCATGCTGGTGCTGTTGATCATCTTCATGGTGGCGGCGCCGATGATGACGGTGGGCGTGCCGATCGACCTGCCGGAAACGCAGGCGAAGGCGATGAACGCCGACACCCAGCCGATCACCGTCTCGGTCAATCCGGCCGGCGAGATCTTCCTGCAGGAAACGCCGATCGGCATCGACGAAGTCGTTCCGAAGCTCGAGGCGATCGCCACAACCGGCTACAACGAGCGCATCTATGTGCGCGGCGACACCAATGCCGACTACGGCACGGTGATGAAGGTCATGGCGCGCATCTCGGCGGCCGGCTTTAAAAATCTCGGGCTGGTAACGCTTCAAGAACAGGAAAAGTGATCCCCGGACATGAAGGGCGGTCTTGCTACATCTGCTGTCCTCCACGCCCTGGTCCTCACCTGGGCACTGGTGTCGCTTGGCAGTCCGGCCGAATTCGAGGTCGCGGATGTCGAGGCGCTGCCTGTCGACATCGTGCCGATCACGGACATGACCCAGATCCAGCAGGGCGACAAGAAGGCGCCGGCCAAGGAAAAGGCTTCGCCCGTCCCGACCAAGAAGCCGACGCCGGTCGAGAACGCCGAGAATATCGGTGACAACGACGTCGACCTGAAGACGCCGCCGAAGCCTGCCAGCAAGCCCGTCGAAAACGAATCCGCTGCTGCCCCGGAAAAAACGGAAAAGGCGCCTCCGACACCCGATCCGGTGAAGGAGGAAATCCAGAAGGTCGAGGAGACCAAGCCGGCTTCGGAGCCCGCGACCGAAGTTGCCGCGCTCCCGGAACCGAAGCAGGAAGTCAAGCCGGAGACCAAACCGGAGCCTGCGCCGGCCGAGGAACAGCCCGCCGAGAATCCGGAGGCCGAGGCTTTGCCTGACAAGGTGCCGACGCCCCAGGTCAAGCCGAAGGTGGAAAAGCCGGCCCAGACGGCAAAAACCCCGGAACGAAAGAAGGAAGAGACCAAGAAGGAGCAGAAGAAGGCGTCCTCCCAGAAGGAGAGCGACTTCAACGCCGACGAGATCGCGGCGCTGCTCAACAAACAGGAGTCTTCCGGCGGCGGCGCCAAGCGCTCGACCGAAGAAGCGGCGCTCGGCGGCAAGAAGACAACCAGCGGCAACACGCTTTCGCAGAGTGAAATGGACGCACTGCGCGGCCAGATCCAGAACAATTGGTCGATCATTCCCGGCATGGCCGATGCGGCGGACGTGCGCATCAAGGTGACCTTCCAGCTCGATCAGAACGGTGAGTTGATCGGAGAGCCGGAAGTCGAAGCGACCGGCGGCTCGGAAGCGGCACGCCGGGCGCTTGCCAGCGGTGCGCGACGCGCCGTTCTTAAATCAGCTCCTTTCACAGGGCTGCCCCCAGACAAGTACGATTCGTGGAGCGAGGTGGTCGTCAACTTCGACCCAAGCTCAATGCTCTAGACAGGTTGGGCGCGATGTGAGCGGAAGCCGCGCACAGTTTTCCTCGCCCGCCCAGAAGGATGAAAGGCTGAAAGGCTTTATGGAAATGCTGAGACGCAATCTTCTCCGTCTTTTCACGTTGATGTTCGCAGGCGCGCTTTTTGCTGCGCCGGCAAACGCGGTCGTGGAGATCGACATCAACAAGGGCAACGTCGAGCCGCTGCCGATCGCGATCACCGACTTCCTGCAGGGCGAACTCGCCCAGAAGATTTCCGATGTCGTCGCCGCCGACCTGAAACGCTCCGGGCTTTTTGCACCGATCGACAAGGGTGCCTTCATCGAGAAGATCGCCAACCCCGATGCGGCACCGCGCTTCGAGGACTGGAAGGTGATCAATGCGCAGGCGCTGGTCATCGGCCGCGTGACCCAGGAAGGCGACGGCCGGCTGAAGGCGGAGTTCCGTCTCTGGGACACCTTTGCCGGGCAGCAGATGCTCGGCCAGCAGTTCTACACCCAGCCGGAAAACTGGCGACGCGTCGCTCATATCATCGCCGATGCGATCTATGAGCGGATCACCGGCGAGAAGGGCTATTTCGACACGCGCATCGTCTATGTCGCCGAGAGCGGCCCGAAGAATGCCCGCAAGCGGCAGCTGGCGATCATGGACCAGGACGGCTTCAATGCCCGTGCGCTCACCAATTCCAACGACATCGTGCTGACGCCGCGCTTCTCGCCGAACCGCCAGGAAATCACCTACATGTCTTTCGAGAACCAGCAGCCGCGCGTCTATTTGCTGCAGCTCGAAACCGGGCAGCGCGAAGTTGTCGGCAATTTCCCGGGCATGACCTTTGCGCCGCGCTTTTCGCCGGACGGCCAGCGCGTGATCATGAGCCTGCAGCAGGAAGGCAACGCCAACATCTATACAATGGACCTGCGCTCGCGGACGACAACGCGGCTGACCAACACGGCGGCGATCGACACCTCGCCGTCCTATTCGCCGGACGGCAGCCGGATCGTCTTCGAAAGCGACCGCGGCGGCAAGCAGCAGCTCTATGTCATGGGCGCCGACGGCTCCGGCCAGACCCGCATTTCCTTCGGCGACGGTTCCTATTCGACGCCGGTCTGGTCGCCGCGCGGCGATCTGATCGCCTTCACCAAGCAGTCGGGCGGCAAGTTCTCGATCGGCGTGATGAAGCCGGACGGCTCCGGCGAGCGTATTCTCACGACCGGCTTCCACAACGAGGGCCCGACCTGGGCGCCGAACGGCCGCGTGCTGATGTTCTTCCGCCAGAATGCCGGTGCCGGCGGGCCGCAGCTCTATTCGATCGACCTGACCGGCTATAACGAGCAGCTCATCCAGACCCAGGGCTTCGCCTCCGACCCAGCCTGGTCGCCGCTGATGGAATAGATTGGCCGAAAAGGGATGCGAGCGGCTTTCGCCCGCATCCCGCCTCTCGCATCATTCGTCCACAGGTGCGGCGGGTTTCGTCCACAGGCATGGCGGCAATTGTGGCCGATGTGCCGCTTTCTCGCCGCAAAGTGCTGGTCTAGCAGGCGCCCGACGCAGATTCTCGATTTGTTAACCATAACTGTTGAAAAGCAATTAACCGCTTCCGGTTACAGTCTGGCAACCGTGAATTCAGACACTTCTCAAGGAGACCCGGCCCATGAGCCGAATTGACACCCCGGCAGCAAGCCGCATGCAGACCCTCGCCCGCAATCCCGTCATGCTCGCTCTCGTGATGACACTTGCCGTCGCCGGCTGCGCTTCCAAGAAGAACATGCCGAACGATGCCGCCGGCCTCGGCCTTGGCGCAGGCGCTGCGACGCCGGGCTCGCAGCAGGACTTCACCGTCAATGTCGGCGACCGCATCTTCTTCGATACCGATTCTAGCTCGATCCGTGCCGACGCCCAGGCAACGCTCGACCGCCAGGCGCAGTGGCTGGCGAAGTACCCGAACTATGCCATCACCGTCGAGGGCCATGCCGACGAGCGCGGCACCCGCGAATACAACCTGGCGCTCGGCGCCCGCCGCGCCGCTGCGACGCGCGAGTACCTCATCGGCCGCGGCGTTCCCGCGAACCGCATGCGGACGATCTCCTACGGCAAGGAAAAGCCGGTCGCCGTCTGCGACGACATTTCCTGCTGGTCGCAGAACCGCCGCGCCGTCACCGTTCTCGGCGGTGCGGGAAGCTGATAGCCGGCGATTTGAAACGGTTTTTTGAAGGGGCGGCCGCGGGCCGCCTTTTCTTTTTTACCACACTTTGGCCGAACTCCGTTGCTTTTTCACGGCAATTGGAAAACTGTGCGGCACTCGCCCTATGGAATCGTTGGATGTACTGCGGAGCGTGGTCCGGGTGAGAACAATCTATCGAACAGGACAAATGAGATGAAGAAATTTGTCGTGGCAGGGCTGGTTGGTCTTGTGGCCCTTGCGGGTCTCGGCCAAACGGCAAATGCCATGCCGCTCTCGGGGCTCTTGCCCCGCGCGACCCATGCCGCTGCCGCCAGCAAGGGCGACCTGCCGATGGTGAAGGTGCAATCGACCGACGTCGGCCGGATCGGCCAACTCGAGGAACAGATCCGCTCGCTCAACGGGCGTATCGAGGAAATGAGCTTCCAGCTTCTGCAGATGCAGGAGCAGATCCGGAAGTTCCAGGAGGATAACGAGTTCCGCTTCCAGGATCTGGAAGGCGGCAAGTCCTCTTCAAAGAAAAGCGGCGCACTTGAAACGCCGAAGTCCAGCGATCAGGCGTCCGTCACCCCCGAGGTGACGGATAGCCCGGCGACGACTGCCCCCGCGGACGGCACCGGCATGGCAAGCGCCGATCCGAATGCCGCAGGCGCGGCACCGCCGCCAAGCACGCTCGGCACGATCATCTTCGATGAAAACGGCAATCCGGTCTCGACGACGACGGGTACTGAGCCCGGCGCCAACGCCACGCTTCCGGGCGTGGATAGCGGGATTGCCACTCAAGACGATGGCGGCCTCAACGCCAATCCCGGAAACGAGCAGCAGACCGCTGCCCTCGGCAATCCGGGCGATCTTTATCAATCGGCCTACGGCCATGTCCTCTCCGGCGATTATGGCATGGCGGAGCAGGAGTTCCGCGACTACCTCGCGGCTTTCCCGGAGGGCGACAAGGCGGCCGACGCAAGCTTCTGGATGGGCGAAGCTCAATATTCCCAGGGCAAGTACAACGAGTCCGCGAAGACCTTCCTGAATGCCCATCAGACTTACGGCAAGTCGCCGAAGGCGCCCGAAATGCTGCTCAAGCTCGGCATGTCGCTCGGGGCGCTCGACAACAAGGAAACCGCCTGCGCCACCTTGCGCGAGGTGAACAAGCGTTATCCCAAGGCATCGGCTGCGGTTAAGGCGAAGGTGACGAGCGAACAGAGCCGCTTCGGCTGCTGAGGCCATCCCTATGCCAGAGGCCGTCATCGCTGCGGCAAGACGTTTTCTCAAATCCTTTATCAAGCCAGGGCGGATTCTCGTCGCCATTTCCGGGGGCAGCGATTCCAAGGGGCTGCTCATTGCGCTTCACGAAGCGCTCGATACTCATGAATTCAACGGGTTCTCACTCGCCGCCTGCACGGTCGATCATGCCTTGAGGCCGGAGTCCGCCGGTGAGGCTGCGGCCGTCGGGGCATTCTGCGCCGGGCTTGGCATTCCCCACCGGATCGGTCATTGGCAGGGCGACAAACCACGCTCGGGCATTCAGGCGGCGGCCCGTCGGAAGCGCTACGACTTGCTGGCCGAAGCGGCAGCCGCTTTCGCTGCCGACTGTATCGTCACCGGCCACACGCGCGATGATCAGAACGAGACGATTGCCATGCGCGCTGCGCGCGACGAGGGTCGGGGCCCCGGCAGCGCCGGAATGGCGGCGGCCATGCTCTTCGGGCGCCGCATTTGGGTGCTGCGACCATTCATTCGGGTGCGCCGTGCCGATATCCGCACCTTCCTGGAGGCGCGCGGCATTGGCTGGCTCGACGATCCGAGCAATGAAAATCCCTTGTTCGAGCGCGCCCGGGTGCGTGCCCGCCTCGCGGTTGCGGAGCATGCGCCGGGCTCTCAGCGGGACGGCCTGCTGCGTGCCGCCTCCTCGGCAAGAGCGGCTGCCTTGCTACTGGAGCATCTGCGCGTTCACGAGGGACTCGTCGCCGAGGTCGCGGCGGCGCAGGCCGGACGGATGGACGATGCCGACTGGCGCCGCGCCTTGATGACCGTCGCAGCGGTGATCGGCGGCCGCGAACATCCGCCGGGGCGGGCAACGGTCGAGCGGCTGTCAGGCTTTCTGCGATCGGGCGAGGTGGGACGGATGACCGCGGGCCGCGTCGTTTTCGACCGGCGCCGAGACGGCCTTTATCTTTATCGCGAGGAGCGCGATCTGCCGCTCCTGAGGTTGGGCGCAGGGGAGAGCGGTTCCTGGGACGGCCGGTTCACCATAGCGAGCCTCGGCCCGGCCCTGACGATCAGCGCGGAGGGCGAGGGCGGCATGTGGCGGCAGAGGCTTATTGCCGCAGGACTGCCGGAGGGGATTGCCAAGAGGGCGTCGCTGGTGGCACCTCGCGCCGAGCCAGCGGACAGCGCCGGCTCCGGCGCCGAGACCGCAGCGGCGAGGCTCGAATGCCGGATCGGCCCCTACGACACCTTTTTGCCGGGTTTCGACAGGAGCATGGCAGATACGATCGCGCTGTTGTTCGGGCGCGACAGATATGCCCCGCCGCCGGTTGAAGACGTTTTGACAGAAATGGAAGGGTGACCGGCGGTTTTCCTTGGCAAGGCGATGCCGGAACCCTATGTTAAGGGCATACAGCAGCCCGGCGAAAGCGCGGGCTGTCACAGGTTCCGGGGAGTTCGATGAACCCTAATTTTCGAAATTTTGCCCTCTGGGCAATCATAGCGCTTCTCCTGATCGCGCTGTTCAGCATGTTCCAGCAGCCGACAGAGCGCACGGGCTCGCGTGAAATTCCCTTCTCGCAATTCCTGAAGGACGTCGACGCCAGCCGCGTCAAGGAAGTTGTGATCACCGGCTCCAAGGTGATCGGCAGCTACACCGAAAGCGGTGCGACGTTCCAGACCTATGCCCCCGCCGTCGACACCGCCTTGACCGAGCGGCTCGAGGCGAAGGATGTAACGGTGACGGTGCGTCCGGAAACCGACGGTTCTTCCGGCTTCCTGAGCTATATCGGCACCCTGTTGCCGATGCTTCTGATCCTCGGCGTCTGGCTGTTTTTCATGCGCCAGATGCAAGGCGGCTCGCGCGGCGCTATGGGCTTCGGCAAGTCCAAGGCCAAGCTGCTGACGGAGGCGCATGGCCGCGTGACCTTTGACGACGTCGCCGGCGTCGACGAGGCCAAGCAGGACCTCGAGGAAATCGTCGAATTCCTGCGTGATCCGCAGAAGTTCCAGCGGCTCGGCGGCCGCATCCCGCGCGGCGTGCTGCTGGTCGGCCCGCCCGGTACCGGCAAGACGCTGCTTGCCCGCTCGGTTGCGGGTGAGGCGAACGTGCCCTTCTTCACCATCTCCGGGTCCGACTTCGTCGAAATGTTCGTCGGTGTCGGTGCCTCGCGCGTCCGCGACATGTTCGAGCAGGCGAAGAAGAACGCGCCCTGCATCATCTTCATCGACGAAATCGACGCGGTCGGCCGTCATCGTGGCGCCGGCCTCGGCGGCGGCAATGACGAGCGTGAGCAGACGCTGAACCAGTTGCTCGTCGAGATGGACGGCTTCGAGGCCAATGAAGGCATCATCCTGATCGCCGCGACGAACCGCCCCGACGTGCTGGATCCGGCGCTGTTGCGTCCCGGCCGCTTCGACCGCCAGGTCGTCGTGCCGAACCCGGACATCAACGGCCGCGAGCGAATCCTCAAGGTACATGTCCGCAATGTGCCTCTGGCGCCGAATGTCGACCTCAAGGTTCTGGCGCGCGGTACGCCCGGCTTCTCCGGCGCCGACCTGATGAACCTCGTCAACGAGGCGGCGCTGATGGCGGCGCGGCGCAACAAGCGCCTCGTCACCATGCAGGAGTTCGAGGACGCCAAGGACAAGATCATGATGGGTGCGGAGCGTCGCTCCTCCGCCATGACCGAAGCCGAGAAGAAACTCACCGCCTATCACGAGGCCGGTCACGCGATCGTCGCCCTCAACGTTCCTTCGGCCGATCCGCTGCACAAGGCGACGATCATCCCCCGCGGCCGCGCGCTCGGCATGGTGATGCAACTACCCGAAGGCGACCGCTATTCGATGAGCTACAAGTGGATGATCTCACGCCTTGCCATCATGATGGGCGGGCGCGTCGCCGAGGAACTGACCTTCGGCAAGGAGAACATCACCTCCGGCGCATCGTCCGATATCGAGCAGGCGACGAAGCTTGCGCGGGCAATGGTCACGCAATGGGGCTTCTCCGACCAACTCGGCCAGGTTGCCTATGGCGAAAACCAGCAGGAGGTCTTCCTCGGCCACTCCGTGGCGCAGCAGAAGAACGTCTCCGAAGCGACCGCCCAGAAGATCGACAACGAGATCCGCCGCCTGATCGACGACGCCTATGAAGCGGCGCGCAGCATCCTGACCGAAAAGCACCATGAGTTCGTGGCGCTCGCGGAGGGACTCTTGGAGTACGAGACGCTGACCGGCGACGAGATCAAGGCGCTGATCCGCGGCGAGAAGCCGGCACGCGATCTTGGCGACGACACACCGCCGCATCGTGGGTCGGCGGTGCCGTCGGCCGGCACGAAGAAGGAAGTCGGCAACAAGGGCGAGGAACCCGAAGGCGGCTTCGAGCCGCAGCCGCAGTAATTCAGCCGGCGTCCACGGCCATGCCAATCAAAACCGCCGCTTCCGAAGGGAGCGGCGGTTTTTTGCGGCCTCATGCATGTCGCCCAAAAGTGTGCAGCAGTTTTGGGATAACGACTGTACAAGACAAAGACCTACAGCGCGCCGCGTGAATACGTTTGAAACGCGACGCGTTTAGAGTCATCGCCAAGCACGGCGCGCTTGGTAACGCCCTGTAATGATTTCTGATGGTAGTGTTGCTGCCGTTTGTTGTGCATTTGTGTCAAAGATGGCGCAAAGCCGCCCCATTTACCGTTTCGACGGGTAGGGGCTTACTATAGTTGAAGCGAGGGGAGGAAGCGCGGCCGCGTTTCCAGTCCCTCTTCGAAAGACCCGCAGGCGAGGTCCGGGGACATGAAGACTAGTCGCGGAACACGCAACCAGACGCGCCCGGCAAAAGAGATCCTGCCGAAGCAGGACGATGGAGTTCTTATGAAGCGCAAGTATTTCGGCACCGATGGTATTCGCGGCCAATCCAATATATTCCCGATGACCGCCGATCTCGCCATGCGCGTCGGCGTTGCGGTCGGAACCATTTTCCGCAACGGCGCGCATCGTCACCGCGTGGTGATCGGCAAGGACACGCGACTTTCGGGCTATATGCTGGAAAACGCCATGGTGGCGGGCTTCACCGCCGCCGGTCTCGACGTCTTCCTGCTCGGGCCGATCCCGACGCCTGGCGTTGCGATGCTGACGCGGTCGCTCCGCGCCGATATCGGGGTGATGATCTCGGCCTCGCACAACCCGTTCCGCGACAACGGCATCAAGCTGTTCGGGCCGGACGGCTACAAGCTCTCCGACGACATCGAGGAAAAGATCGAGGAGCTCATCGACCAGGACATGTCGGGGCAGCTTGCCAAGCCTGAGGACATCGGCCGGGCCAAGCGCGTCGACGGTGACATCTATCGCTATATCGAGCAGGCGAAGCGCACGCTGCCGCGCGACGTCACCCTGAAGGGACTGAGGATCGCCATCGATTGCGCGAACGGCGCCGCCTACAAGGTCGCTCCCCTGGCGCTTTGGGAACTCGGTGCCGAGGTGGTATCGATCGGCACCGAGCCGAACGGCGTCAACATCAATCTCGAATGCGGCTCGACGCATCCGGAGGCCCTGCAGAAGAAGGTTCACGAGGTGCGGGCCGACATCGGCATTGCACTCGACGGCGACGCCGACCGGGTGCTGATCGTCGACGAGAAGGGCACGGTGATCGATGGAGACCAGCTGATGGCGGTGATTGCCGACAGCTGGGCGGCCGACGGCATGCTGCAGGGCGGCGGCATCGCGGCCACCGTCATGTCGAATCTCGGTCTCGAGCGCTATCTCCAGACGCGACGGCTGAAGCTCCACCGCACCAAGGTCGGCGACCGCTATGTCGTCGAACAGATGCGGCAGGACGGGCTGAACGTCGGCGGCGAGCAGTCCGGCCACATCGTCCTTTCCGATTTCGGCACGACGGGGGATGGCCTCGTCGCGGCGCTGCAGATCCTCGCCGTCGTCAAGCGGCAGGGCAAGGCCGTGAGCGAGGTTTGCCGACGCTTCGAGCCGGTGCCGCAAGTCTTGAAGAATGTCCGCGTTTCGACGGGCAAGCCGCTGGAACATGAGTCGGTACGCCAGGCGATCGCCGACGCCGAAGCGGAGCTCGCCAAGGGCGGCCGGCTTCTGATCCGCCCTTCCGGCACCGAGCCCCTAATCCGCGTGATGGCGGAAGGCGACGACCGCGGCAAGGTCGAGCGCATCGTCGACGAACTGGTCAACGTGATCGGCAGCGTGCGCAACGCCGCCTGACCGAAGCCGCCCGTTCCGGATCGACGAAGGCGCGGCCTTCGCTGGCCGCGTCTTCACTGATGCATGCCGCCCAAAACTGTGCCGCGGTTTTGGGATGACGACATGCACAAAACAAAGACCTAAAGCGCTCCGCGTGACTACGCTTGAACGCGACGCGCTCTAGTCTCATGTCCAGGTCGCACGTACGTCCTGCACGCGGGCATTGTCACCGATTCATGCCTGAGTGCCGCGAATACTTCAAATCGTTAATATTCACGGTAAATTTTTGTAGTTAATCGAGGCTTAACCTTTCCCGGGCACTATCCTGCCGAGCATCTCGTCTGATTGTATCTATTCGGATCGGCGAGCGAGGGTATTCCAGCGTATTGGGGTGGGGCATGAAGAGGATTTTTGGTGGCGTTGCTGCTGCTTTGCTCAGTGGCACGTCGGTTTTCGCCGCAGACGTCTATCAGCCGCCAGCAGAGCCGCCTTATGTCGAGCAACCGGTTGAAGTCGTCGAGACGAGTGGCTGGTATTTGCGAGGCGATGTCGGCTACGCTTGGAACGATCTGCGCGGCGCGCATTTCTTCCAGGGCTCCAACGCAAGTCTGGTCGACTTCGACAGGGCCGATCTCGATGACTCCTACGTCCTCGGCGGCGGTGTCGGCTATCAGATCAACAACTATCTGCGCGCAGACGTGACGCTTGATTACCTCGGCGAGGCGGATTTCACGGGCTCGACCAGCGGCAGCTGCGGTGTCGCTGCCAACTGCGTGTCGACCGATATCGCTTCGATGTCGGCATGGAGCCTGTTGGCCAATGCCTATGTGGACCTTGGAACCTACGGCTCCTTCACACCCTATGTCGGGGCCGGTATCGGCGGCACGCGCGTGAAATGGGGAACGTTGCGCAACACGAGCTGCGACGCCACCGATCCGACGAACTGCGATCCGACCGTCGAGCATGACGGCCGGGCCAAGTGGCGCTTTACCTATGCGTTGATGGCCGGCACGGCGGTGGACCTCACCTGCAATCTCAAGGCAGACGTCGGATACCGTTTTCGCCATATCGACGGTGGCGACATGTTCGGTTTCAATCTCGGCAGCGGTCCCGGTTTCGACAAGGACATCTATGTCCACGAGGCGCGGGCCGGTCTTCGCTACACGTTCGGTAGCCCATGCGAAGCCGCCTACGTGCCGCCGGCCGAACCCATCGTGTACAAGTAGGAGCCACAACCGGCGGTTAAGGGGCTCCGGCCGGAGCCCCTTATCAGCATTAATAAGTTGAAGCTTCGTCTTCGCCACGCGCGCCCATGCTGCCCCGCCAGCTGCTGTGTAGTACCTGGAATTGCTGCATGCCGTGCGACGAGAGGCATTCGTTAAAAGTTTCCCAATCAACATGCTTAACCGCTAGTTAACTTGTGCCTGCCAATAGTTAACGAGGCACTTACGGGTGGCGTTGACGACTGGCGAGGGCATGCGACATGGACTGGCGGAACGGAATTCTCGGTATCGCTCTGAGCGCTGGCCTGCTCTTGGCCGACGCAGCCGCGGCGAACGACGAAGATCTGCTCGACGCGCCGGAGATCACGATCTCCACCGAGAAGGAAGTGGGCAGCCGCCTCTATCTGCGCGGCGACATCGGCTATGCGGGCTGGACAGGCGAGGGCGATCCCCTCTATCGCAATTTCAATAGTGGCACCGGCAGCTACAGCAATGTTCCATTCGACGACGCCCGTTTCGATGAGCCGGTCTCCGGCACGATCGGCGTGGGCTATCGGATCACCGACGTCTTCCGCGCCGATCTGACAGCCGAATATTTCGAAGGCCGTTTCAACGGCTCGTCGCTTACCGCAGGCCCTTGTGCGGGCGAGGGGGCCGGAACGTCCTGCGCGCTTTCCCAAAGCGGCAATTTCTCCGCTCTCGGGCTGATGGCGAACGGCTATGTCGATCTGGCGACGCTCGCCGGTTTCACGCCCTATGTCGGCGCCGGCATCGGCGCGACGCATATCGAATGGAAAACGGTTCGCGAAAGCTCGACCTGTATCGCCGGCGGCGGTGCCTGTTCCGGGGCGGCGGCGGGAGGGTCCTTTGAGGGTCGCGACAGTTGGCGGTTCACCTATGCGGTGATGGCGGGTCTCTCCTACGACGTTACCGACCGGCTAAAGTTCGACATCGGCTATCGCTATTCCCGCATCGCTGAGGGCGACATGTTTGGCTTCGGCGCCGAGGCGCTTGCCGGTGCAAGCGGCAGCAAGGGCCATGATGACGGCCTTTCCCGCCACGAAATCCGCGCAGGCTTGCGGTTCGCACTCTGGTAGGGCTCCGTCTGCAACACCGCACGATGTGCTCGAAGCGCCAAAAATCGTGTCATACGCGACACAAGCCGCTTGACATCCTCTCTGCGCCACAATATTTCGGACGGCGGGACACCCCTCCCCAACGAGGGGCTTCTATCTGAGAGGATAGCATATGACGAAACCTGCCAAGCCGGACGTGCGCCCGGCAAATACCCATTTTTCTTCTGGTCCTTGCGCCAAGCGTCCCGGATGGACGCTCGAAGCTCTCTCCGATGCGCCGCTCGGTCGTTCGCACCGCGCCAAGATCGGCAAGACGAAGCTCAAGCAAGCCATCGATCTTACCCGTGAAATTCTCGAGGTGCCCGGCGACTACCGCATCGGTATCGTGCCCGCTTCTGACACCGGCGCCGTCGAGATGGCGCTGTGGTCGCTGCTTGGCGCGCGAGGCGTCGACATGCTCGCCTGGGAAAGTTTCGGCGCCGGCTGGGTCACCGACGTGATCAAGCAGCTGAAGCTTCCCGACGTCCGCCGCTTCGAGGCCGACTACGGCGAACTGCCGGATCTCTCAAAGGTCGATTTCGACCGCGACGTCGTCTTCACCTGGAACGGAACGACTTCGGGCGTCCGCGTCCCGAATGCCGATTTCATTCCCGCCGACCGCAAGGGCCTGACGATCTGCGACGCGACCTCGGCCGCATTCGCGCAGGAACTCGACTTCGCCAAGCTCGACGTCGTCACCTTCTCCTGGCAGAAGGTTCTGGGCGGCGAGGGCGGCCATGGCGTGCTGATCCTCAGCCCGCGCGCGGTCGAACGGCTGGAAAGCCATGTACCGGCCTGGCCGCTGCCGAAGATCTTCCGCATGACCAAGGGCGGAAAGCTGATTGAGGGCATCTTTACCGGCGAGACGATCAACACGCCGTCGATGCTCTGCGTCGAGGACTATATCGACGCGCTTCTCTGGGCGAAGTCGGTCGGCGGCCTCAAGGGGCTGATCGCGCGGGCCGATGCCAATGCCGACCTGATCCACCGTTTCGTCGCCGCCAATGACTGGATCGCCAACCTGGCCGTCAAGCCGGAGACCCGCTCCAACACCTCTGTTTGCCTGAAGATCGTCGACCGCGACGTGACGGCCCTTGATGCCGATGCGCAGGCCGCCTTCGCCAAGGGCCTCGTCGCGCTTCTCGACAAGGAGGGCGTCGCCTTCGATATCGGGCACTATCGGGATGCTCCCTCCGGCCTCCGCATCTGGTCCGGCGCGACGATCGAGGCGGCCGATATGGAAGCGCTGATGCCGTGGCTCACCTGGGCATTCGAGAGCCAGAAAGCGACGCTCTCGCAGGCCGCCGCCTGATCCGACGCGACCGTTTCGCTCTTCTTAAGGGCGAAGCCACTCCAATTCCGTTCAGACACTGTTCCAAGGAGGCCTTTCATGGCACCTCGCGTTCTCGTATCCGATGAACTTTCGGAAACCGCCGTTCAGATCTTCCGCGATCGCGGCGTCGAAGTGGATTTCCAGCCGAAGCTCGGCAAAGACAAGGAGAAGCTTGCCGAGATCATCGGCAATTACGACGGTCTCGCCATCCGCTCCGCCACCAAGGTGACGGAAAAGCTGATCGCCGCGGCGGCCAATCTCAAGGTCGTCGGCCGCGCCGGCATCGGCGTCGACAATGTCGACATTCCGGCCGCCTCGCGCCGCGGCATCATCGTCATGAACACGCCCTTCGGCAACTCGATCACCACGGCCGAGCACGCGGTCGCGCTGATGTTCGCGGTCGCCCGTCAGCTTCCCGCCGCCGACAATTCCACCCAGGCCGGCAAGTGGGAAAAGTCGAAGTTCATGGGCGTCGAGATTACCGGCAAGGTGCTCGGCGTGATCGGTGCCGGCAATATCGGCTCGATCGTCTGTGCCCGTGCAATCGGTCTCAAGATGCACGTGCTCGCCTATGATCCGTTCCTGTCGAAGGAGCGGGCGGAGGAAATGGGCGTCGTCAAGGTCGAGCTGGACGAACTTCTCGCGCAGGCCGACTTCATCACCCTGCACGTGCCGCTGACCGACAAGACGCGCAACATCCTCAGCGCCGAGGCGATTGCCAAGACCAAGCCGGGTGTGCGCATCATCAACTGTGCCCGCGGCGGCCTCGTCGACGAGAAGGCGCTCGCCGATGCGCTGAAGTCCGGCCATGTCGCCGGCGCGGGCTTCGACGTCTTTGAGGTGGAGCCCGCCACCGAAAGCCCGCTCTTTGGCCTGCCGAACGTCGTCTGCACGCCGCATCTCGGGGCCTCGACCACCGAGGCGCAGGAGAACGTGGCGCTGCAGGTGGCCGAGCAGATGGCGGACTATCTCGTCAAGGGTGCCGTCACCAACGCCATCAACATGCCGTCGATCACCGCCGAGGAAGCGCCGATCCTGAAACCCTTCATCCGCCTCGCCGACGTGCTTGGCGCCTT
Organism: Sinorhizobium sp. CCBAU 05631; assembly: GCF_002288505.1. Lineage (NCBI taxonomy): Bacteria > Pseudomonadati > Pseudomonadota > Alphaproteobacteria > Hyphomicrobiales > Rhizobiaceae > Sinorhizobium > Sinorhizobium sp. CCBAU 05631. The sequence continues at coordinate 3,029,110 of NZ_CP023063.1, read as the reverse complement.
TGTCGGGCAGGCGACGGAAAGCGCCATCAAGGAAATCGAAATCCTCTATGACGGGTCGACCGCAACAATGAACACCAAGGCGCTGACCAGCGCCGTTCTCGCCGGCCTGATCCGTCCTCAGGTGGCTGACGTCAACATGGTCTCCGCACCGATCATGATCAAGGAAAAGGGCATCATCCTTTCCGAGGTCAAGCGCGACAAGACGGGCGTCTTCGACGGCTATATCAAGCTGACGGTGAAGACGGCGAACCAGACCCGATCGGTCGCCGGCACGGTCTTCTCCGACGGCAAGCCGCGCTTCATCCAGATCAAGGGCATCAACCTCGATGCCGACGTCGGCAACCACATGGTCTATATCACCAACACCGACGTTCCCGGCATGATCGGCTTCATCGGCACGACCCTCGGCGATGCCGGCGTCAACATCGCCAACTTCCAGCTCGGTCGCGAAAAGCAGGGCGGTGACGCGATCGCGCTGCTTTACGTCGATGGTCCGGTTTCCGAGACGGTGCTCGACAAGCTGCGCGCCAACGCGGCGATCCGCCAGGCGAAGCCGCTGGTGTTCAACGTCGATTGAGCAGCCACGCTGTTCCAGCTTGGATATGAAATGCAAACGCGCCGGCCCCATCCGGCGCGTTTCTCTTTTGAGCGCTCACCATGGGCCGCGATAAAGCGTGCCGTCACTTCGGCGGCCTCGGCCGGCCGTGTTCGGCGATCGCGATGCCGCCGAGGACGAGCAGCAATGCCACCAGATGATAGGCGTGAAACGTCTCGCCGACGAGCAGAACGGAAAGCAGCGTTCCATAGACCGGGATGGCGTTGATGAACAGGCCGGCGCGGTTGGCGCCGATCATTTCGACGCCGCGGACATAGAGAACCTGTGACATCAGCGACGGAAATATCGCGGCATAGAGCACGATCGCCCAACCGGTCGCGTCCGGCACGATGGCGCTGCCGCTTTGAGCTTCCCAGACGAGCAGCGGGATGGAACTGATGAGCGCGCCGAAGGCGGGTGCCGCGATGAAGCTCTGCCAGTGCATCGCCGGTTTCCAGCGAAGAGTGACCGTATAGACGGCGTAGACGATGCAGGCGAGGATCATCAGCCCGTCGCCGAAATTGAACTTGAGCCGCATCAGGCTCGTGAAGTCGCCATGGGCGGCTGTCGTGAGCACGCCGATCAGCGTCACGGTGAAGCCGACGACCTGCGCGATCGAAACCTTCGTCCGGAAGAACACGAAATTGAACAGGAAGATCAGCATCGGAATGCCGGCCTGAAGGATCACGGCGTTGATTGCACTGGTATATTTCACCGCCGAATAGAGGAAGGCGTTAAACATCGTGAAACCAACCGCGCCATAGGCGAGCAACTGCAGCCAGTGGCGGCGAATCTTGTCCCAGTCACGGCGGATCTGCGGCGTCATCAGCGCAAGAATGACGCTGAGCGCGACGAGCCAGCGCAGCGTCGTCAGCATCATCGGGCTGACGTGCCCGACGGCCATCTTGCCGGCAACCGAATTCCCGCCCCAGAAAAGCGCGGTGATGGCGAGATAGAAATAGGCTTTGGAATTCACGGCGCTGCGATCCGCATGGAGGTGAAATGGATTGCCGAACCGGCGGGAGAGTTCGCAGATATAGGCGCTAACGCCATATCTTGTCATGCAAAAAGGGCCGGGCCCCGGGCATAACGGGGTCGCTTTCCGAAAGACAACACAGTATAGATGCGCGGGTTTGAGAACAGCGCAACGTCCTCGTGTGCGCGTGAACAGGAAGAGAAATATGACGAACGTCGTGGTGGTCGGATCCCAATGGGGTGACGAAGGCAAAGGCAAGATCGTGGATTGGCTCTCGGAGCGCGCCGACATCGTAGTGCGCTTCCAGGGCGGCCACAATGCCGGCCATACCCTGGTGATCGACGGCGTCAGCTACAAGCTGTCGCTGCTTCCCTCCGGCGTCGTCCGGCCCGGCAAGCTAGCCGTCATCGGCAATGGCGTCGTCATCGATCCGCATGCGCTGATCGCGGAGATCGACAAGCTCGGCAACCAGGGCGTCAAGATCACGCCGGACAACCTGCGCATCGCCGACAATGCCACGCTCATCCTGTCGCTGCATCGCGAACTCGACGGCTTCCGCGAGGACGCTGCCTCGAACAGCGGCACCAAGATCGGCACGACCCGCCGCGGCATCGGCCCGGCCTATGAGGACAAGGTCGGCCGCCGGGCCATCCGCGTCATGGATCTCGCGGACCTCGACACCCTGCCGGCCAAGGTCGACCGGCTGCTGACGCACCACAACGCGCTGCGCCGCGGGCTCGGCGAAGCGGAAATCAGCCACCAGGCGATCATGGACGAACTCTCCTCCGTCGCCGCGCGCGTGCTGCCGTTCATGGACACGGTCTGGCTGTTGCTCGACAGGCAGCGCCGCAAGGGCGCGCGCATCCTGTTCGAGGGCGCGCAGGGGACGCTGCTCGACATCGACCACGGCACCTATCCCTTCGTCACCTCCTCGAACACGGTCGCCGGTCAGGCGGCCGCCGGTTCCGGCATGGGACCGGGCGCGCTCGGCTATATTCTCGGGATCACCAAGGCCTATACGACGCGCGTCGGCGAAGGACCGTTTCCGACCGAACTCAACGACGAAATCGGCCAGTTCCTCGGCGAGCGCGGCCACGAATTCGGAACCGTCACCGGCCGCAAGCGCCGTTGCGGCTGGTTCGATGCCGCCCTGGTGCGCCAGTCGGTCGCCGCCAACGGCATCACCGGCATCGCGCTCACCAAGCTCGACGTGCTCGATGGCCTCGACGAGCTCAAGATCTGCGTCGGCTATACTCTGGACGGACAAGAGATCGATCATCTTCCCGCAAGTCAGGCGCAGCAAGCTTCGGTAAAGCCAGTCTATATTACGCTCGAAGGCTGGAAGGAATCGACGGTCGGCGCCCGCAGCTGGGCCGATCTTCCGGCACAGGCGATCAAATATGTTCGCCAGGTCGAGGAACTGATCGGCGCGCCCGTCGCACTGCTTTCGACGAGCCCGGAGCGCGACGACACAATACTTGTGACCGACCCGTTTGAGGACTAGTGTCGGCGCAAGGAAGCGGCGCCGCATTGCGGCTGCATGACTAGGATTTGAGAAAGCATCTGATGGCGGATTTTGTTGCAGTTATTCGCAGGACCGTTGACGGCCTGTCGGAAAACACACCCGAAATGCGGGGCAGGGTCTACGAGAAGGCGCGCAGTGCCGTGCGCCGCCAGCTCGAGAACATGTCCCCGCGGCCATCGGACGACATGATCAATCGCCAGTTGAACAAGCTGGAACTGGCGATTTCCGAGGTCGAAAACGAACACGCCGAGGCCCTGCCGGCAATCGAAGAAGCCGAAGCACCCGAACAGCCCGAAGTGCTCGAGCCGGATGCAGCCGAAGCGTCCGCCGAACAGGAGGCTGCCGCTCCGGTCTCGCCGGAGCCGGCGCCGGTTCCGGCCGAGGCTGCCGAAGTTGAGCAGGCCGTCGCCGAGGAATCCGTAGAAGAGGCGGCGCCGGAGGCTCCTCAAGCCTTCGAAGAACCGGTCCCGGCCGATGAGGTCGTTCCCGCCGCTGCGCAAGAGGTGCCGGAGCACCGGGAAGCCGAGCCCACCCTGGCCGCCGCGGGCGAGCACGAACAGGAACCGCCTGCCACAAGCGAGGAACCGGAAGCCGTCTCGGCCGAGCCGCAGTGGGGCGCACCGGTAGAGGAATACGTCCCGGCGGAGGAACTCTCTCCGGCCGAGGAAGCCCCGCCGGTGGCGGAAGTCGATAGCTGGCAGCAAGCGCCCGCCGAGGAGGCAACCGCCTCCGAGCCGCAGACGGAGGAATTCGACCGCGACGAGCCGCCGGTCGAGCCCGAGCCCGTGGCAATTGGAGGCCCTGAGGAAGAGAGGGTTCCGGAAGAGCCGGTCGGCGAAGAGGCTCCACCGGCTGAGGCGGCACCGGCGAAACAGGAACCTTCGGAATGGGCGCTGCCGGAGTGGGAGGACGTCCCGCCCGCCGCAAGCGCCGGTGAAGAGCCTCCGGCATCCGAGGCGCCGCGCCAGGAGGCGGCCGGCCCCGAGCGGCTCGGCATGCATCCGGTGGAGCCCGAGACAAGCGCCCCGGCTCCGCGGCCGGCTGAGGCGGAGACGGCGCAGGCCTGGTCCTTCGACGACAGCGATCCCTTCGCTGCGCCCGCCGACACCAGAAAGGACAAGCCGGCTGAGCCGGAGGTCTCTGAATGGGCCTGGCCCGTGGAGAAAGCGCCGACCGCTTCGAACGAAGAGGAGCGCGCCGGCACCGCATGGGATCACATCGATGATCTGCTCGGCCTCGATGAGGCCGGCCGGAGGGCGAACGACTCGGACGCTGCCGCCAAGGAAGACGACCAGGTCGGCGACGTGGCGCCGGCGGCCGTATCGCCGCGGCCTGCCTCCTACCGCGTTGCTCCCAAGCCATCCCGCTTCAACGTGAAAAGCCTGGCAATCGCTGCGGTGATCCTGCTTCTCCTTGGCGGTGGCGGCTTTGCCTATTGGGTGAACAGGGAAGCGGGCAATGCCTGGCTTTCCGCAATGCTCGCGAAAATCATCCCCGCCGGTCCGGAGACGCAAACGCCGCCCGGCCGCGAGGGCGAGCCTGCCGTGCAGCCGGGCGAACAGTCCGGCGCCCAGGAAGGTACGGCATTGCCGGACGACAAATCGAGCAAGTTTACCCAGCGTTTGCTTGCCGATGGCTCCGAGCGCGACGAAGGGCCCGCCGGCGCGAACGGCAGCGAAATAGCGCAGGAGGGCAAGTCCGTCGCCCCGCAGACGGAGGCCGGCCAGCCGCAGGGCGTCGCGGCGGGGCCTGAGCAGGCCGCCGCCCAGCCCCAACAGCCCGCCACCAACCAGGACAGCGGAGCGCCGCAGACCGAAGTTTCCATCGCCGACGGCGAGAAAATGTTCCTCTATGAGGAGCGGCTTGGCCAATCTTCGCCCACGGCGGTTCCGGGCGCTGTCGCCTGGTCCATCAAGGAGGAGTCTCCAGGCGGCGACGCCAAGCCAGAGCCGGCGATCCAGGCCCAGATCACCGTTCCGGACCGGGGCATGACGGCGCTGATGACGATCAAGCGCAATGTCGATCCGTCGCTGCCGGCAAGCCACGTGATCGAATTCGTCTTTTCGCTGCCCGAGAACTTCGAGGGCGGTGCCATCGAGGGCGTGCAGCGCGTATCGATGAAGCGCACAGAGCAGGATCGCGGTGACCCGCTCATTGCCGTCCCGGCGAAGATCACCGACGACTTCCACATGATCGCGCTCAACGATTTCGCGGAAGCCGTCGGCAGCAACACCGAACTCTTGCGCAGCCGCAGCTGGATCGACATCCCGATCACCTACCGCAACGGCCGCCGCGCCCTCTTGACCCTTGAGAAAGGCGCCAGCGGCACGGAGGCCTTCAGTAAGGCCATGCAGGCCTGGAGTTCGCTCGGCAGCGCGGCCGCGGCGAGCGGCCAGTAAGAAGACCGAGACAAACACAAAGGTCCGGCTGGATGGCGTCCAGCCGGGCCTTTGTTTGTTCTGAAGGCGTGAGGTCGGTCAGGCGCCCTCGACAACCCGGAGCGAATTGGCGCGCTCGAGTGCCGCCTTGCGGACTGCTTCCTGGACCTTCTCGAAGGCGCGGACCTCGATCTGGCGGACGCGCTCACGGCTGATGTCGAATTCGGTCGAAAGATCTTCCAGCGTCACCGGATCTTCGGTCAAGCGACGCGCCTCGAAGATGCGGCGCTCGCGGTCGTTCAGGACCTTCATCGCGTTGGCGAGCAGGGCGCGGCGACTTTCGAGCTCGTCCTGCTCGATCAGGATTTCCTCCTGGTTGTCGTGCTCGTCGACCAGCCAGTCCTGCCACTGTCCGGAGTCGCCTTCGCTGGCCTTGATCGGCGCGTTGAGAGACGCGTCGCCGGAGAGGCGCCGGTTCATCGAAACGACCTCGTCCTCGCTGACCTTCAGGGTCGTCGCGATTTCCTTCACCTGCTCCGGCTTGAGATCGCCTTCGTCGAGAGCCTGAATACGGCCCTTCAGCCGCCGCAGATTGAAGAACAGGCGCTTCTGGTTGGCGGTCGTGCCCATTTTCACCAGCGACCAGGAACGCAGGATATATTCCTGAATGGCCGCCTTGATCCACCACATGGCATAGGTCGCCAGGCGGAAGCCGCGATCGGGCTCGAACTTCTTGACGGCCTGCATCAGGCCGACATTGCCTTCCGAAACGACTTCGCCGATCGGCAGGCCGTAGCCGCGGTAACCCATTGCGATCTTGGCGACGAGGCGCAAATGGCTCGTCACCAGCTTGTGGGCGGCGCTGCGGTCGTCATGCTCCTGATACCGCTTGGCGAGCATGTACTCTTCCTGCGGTTCGAGCATCGGAAATTTGCGGATTTCGTCGAGGTAGCGGTTGAGGCCGCCCTCTCCAGCGGCAATGGTCGGCAGCGTGTTGCGGGCCATGAAGCACCCCCTTTGTGCATCTCCGGCCTCCGGGACGGCAGGCCGGGCGTGGGTCTTCGTCCAGACCCCACGAGGCTAGAAGATAAGTACGGCGAAAGCATGATTCAAGGAGTCCGGTTTCACGCTATCGTGAGACCGGAGGAAGGAAGATTTCCTATTGAAGCGTCCCTAAAATCGGGATTCTTCGCAGCGATTTCAAGAGGCTGCGCGAAGGGCGGCGACCAGTTCCTGCATGTCCGCCGGCATCGGTGCTTCGAAATGCATCGTGTCGCCGCTGGCAGGGTGCTCGAACTGCAGCATGAAGGCATGCAGCGCCTGCCGGGAGAAGCGGTTGACCACGCCCTTGGCGGCTTCGGGCAACAGGTTAGCCTTCGTCCGGAAGGCGGCGCCATAGTCGGGATCGCCGATCAGCGGATGACCGATATGGGCCATGTGGACGCGGATCTGGTGCGTCCGGCCGGTTTCCAGATGGCATTCGACGATTGAAGCGAGACAGGTGCCGTCCGGCTTCTCGTGATAGCGCTCGACCACTTCGTAGTGGGTGATCGCTTCGCGCGCATCATCGCTCTCCTCGCGCTTGACGGCGCGTTTCGTGCGGTCGCCGGCCCGGCCGAGGGCGGCATTGATCGTGCCCTTCAATTGGCGGGGGCGGCCCCAGACGACCGCCTGATAGGCGCGCTCCAGCGGCCCGGTGCGGCCGTGGTCGGCAAACTGGTCGGAGAGATGCCGGTGGGCGGTGTCGTTCTTGGCGACGACCATGACGCCGCTCGTTTCCTTGTCCAGCCGGTGAACGATGCCCGGCCGTCTGACGCCGCCGATGCCGGAAAGGCTGTCGTCGCAATGGTGAATGAGGGCGTTGACGAGCGTTCCCGTCCAGTTCCCGGCACCCGGATGGACGACGAGACCGGCCGGCTTCACCAGCACGATCAGATCATCGTCCTCGAATAGAACCTCGAGCGGAATGTCCTCGCCCTTGGGTTCCGGATCCTCGGGCGCGGGCAGGGCGATCTCGAAGCTGTCGCCCGGGTGCACCTTGCGCTTGGGTTCGAGCACCGTGATGCCGTTGATCGAAACGGCACCCTGTTCGATCAGGGCCTTGATGCGGTTGCGGGAGAATTCGCCCGAAAGCGCCTCCGTCAGAAACGCATCCAACCGCCCGGCGGCATTCTCGTCGGCGCTCAGGACTTTCCTATTGCCGGTCGCTTGTTTAAAGGGATCGTTCATTCCGTTTCAATTCCGACAGAAAGCCAGCCATGACCGCGATCGAGCCCGACGAACAGGAAGACAAGCCGCTTGACCCGGCGATGGAGAATGTCCGCCGCAAGATGGTGCGCCTGCAGCTCGTTTCGGCCGGCGTGATGTTGATCATGCTTATGGCCGTCCTCGGAACGATTGTCTACAAGCTGACGCGGAGCGACGGCGCTGCGGAGGCGACGCCGCCGGCGGTCAGCGTGCCGGGCGATGCGCCGCTGACCGCGATTGCGGCGCTGCCGGCCGGCTTTTCGGTGACCAATGTGGCGCTGTCCGGTTCGCAGGTGCTGTTCTATGGCAGCCTGCCGGGCGCAGAACCCCGTGCGATCGTTTTCGACATAAAGGCGGGACGCATCGTCGCCGACGTCACCGTCAGGACGCAGTGACGAGATGGTCGCGGCACCGCCTCCGATCCGCATCGAGGATCCGTCGGACCCGCGCATCTCCGCTTTCCTGTCGATCAAGGAACGGGATCTCACTGGCCGGCAGGGCCGCTTCATTGCCGAAGGCACGGTCGTCCTGCGGATGCTGGCGGCCGCGCACCGCTCCGGGCGCGGCATCATCGCCGAGGCAATCCTGCTGCTCGAAAACCGGTTTGACGGCGTCGCAGAGCTGCTTGCACAATTCCCCGCCGATGTGCCGGTCTACGTGGCCGATGCCCGGGTCTTCGACGCGATCGCCGGCTTCAACATGCATCGCGGTGTTCTGGCGCTCGGCCGATCCGATGCGATGCCCGGCCGTGACGCCCTCATCGCCGCCCTTCCTACCGCAAGCCTCGTGCTTGCCGCCTGCGGCATATCGAACCATGACAATATGGGATCGCTGTTCCGCAATGCCGCCGCCTTCGGCGTCGACGCAGTGCTGATGGATGCATCGAGCTGCGATCCGCTGTACCGCAAGTCGATTCGGGTGTCCGTCGGATCGGCGCTGACGCTCCCCTTCGCGCGCGAGGGGACGGCCGCGGACCTGATCGAAAGGCTTCAGGCCGCCGGGTTCGCGATATGGGGCCTTTCGCCGCGCGGCGAGACGGACGTCACAAAAATTCCGCCGTCGCCGCGCACGGCATTGCTGGTCGGGACGGAAGGCGAGGGGCTGCCGGCGGTGATCCTTTCCGCGGTCCGCACCGCGCGTATCCGCCAGCGTCCGGGCCTCGACAGCCTGAACGTCGCCATGGCCGCGGGCATCGCGCTGCATCAGGTCGCCAGCGCCAACGGTCGAATCTGAGGGGAAGCCCGAGCCGCCTTCATTCAGGCGGCAGCATTTCCTTGGCCCGCGTCGCCAGGCTCTTGCCGGCTCCCGGCTGCCCCGCCTCCTCTCGGCCGAGAAGGCCGTGGATCGGCGAGGACGAGCCTTCCCGCGCAGCCGTGAGCGCCACCATGCCGGCGGCGATCTGCGCCATCTCCTCGCGCAGCGCCTCGTCATGGGTCGCAGACTTCGAATTGGCGAGGCGTTCCGATAGCGCCGTCGCGCGGTTGCGCAGGTCGTCGGAGAGGACGGTGGGATCCACACTATGCTGCGCGTCATGCGCCCCCTCGATCGGTACCCCTTGCGCGGCAGGGTGCTGTTCCACGCGCTTCGGCGGCTTGGCGCCGGCCAGGCGCAGCGCTTTCGTCGCATCGCGGATTTCCTGGTTTGCCGCCTTCACCCGCGTTTTCAGCCGCTCGATTTCTTCCGCTCGCCGCTCGAGCGCGCTTTCGCGGTCGGCATTGGCGGCCGCTTCTCGGGCGAGCTTGGTTTCGAGCTGGCGTACGCGGTTTTCTTCGCGGCCGAGGCGCAGCTCCATTTCGCGAGCCCGGGCGTTTTCGCCCTTGAGACTGGCGCGTAAGGCTTCGCGCTCGTCGCTCAGGCTGGCGGCCCGGCTCCTCAGATGCTCGATCTGCGTTTCGCGCGCCGCGAGGTCGATGCGCAGGTTGTCGAGTTCGGTCGCCTGCCTGTCGAGCTGGCCGTTCAAGGCGCGGATTATCTCGTTCTTGGCGCCGGTGTCGCGCTGCAGGTTGTCGAATGTCGCCCGCATGTCGGCGATCCGCAGCTCGAGCTGGCGGATGGTCGACCGCATGTCGGCGGCCTCGACGTTCATGTCTGCAAGTTGCGTGTGGAGGTCGGTATTTTCGCCAGCCAATCGCTGTGCCTCGGTGAGCGCCCTTTCCTTCTCCAGCATCAAGGCCACGCCCTTGTCGCGCTCGCGGCGGAGCGTCTGCGACATCTTCGCGTTCTCGACGGCGAAGGTGGCGCGCGCGGCGTCCCTCTGGGCGCGAACTTCCTGTGGGCTGAGCGGCATCGTCGCTTTCAAACGGTCCTCGGCGAAGCGGACGATGCGCTTTTGGATGGCCGGCGCGACCAGCAGGCCGATAATGGCCGCCGTCAGGAAGCCCAGGGCAAAGAGGAGCGCATATTCAATCACGTGCTGGCCGTTTCAAGTCTGGACCGATGCATCCATGGCGGTTGGGCAGTTTCCTTCCGTCTTCTGCAGTAAACACGACGGCCCGAAAGCTGCAACAATTACTGCAGGATTGCACGCCCGCTACGCGCTCCAGAGAACTTACATGCGGCCTTTTGGTATCAGAACGGGTTCCAGGTCGGCTGCTGTGTCAGCTTCAGATAGCCGACATTGAGGCCGAGCCTTGCGCCGATTCCGGTGCGGATCGGCACGACGACGACGTGTTCGTCGGTCAGCACCGTCATGCCGACGCCGGCGACGACGTAGGCCGAGCCGGAAACGCCGCCGAAGCGCTTGTAGAGCGCCGGGACGCTCGACAGGTTGTAGACGAGCATCATCGCCCGGCTGCCCTGCCCGCCCCAGTCGAGCCCGAGGGAGGGGCCCTGCCAAAACACACTATGCTGGCCGACATTCTTGGTGTGGAGCTCGCCCTCGCCATAGGTGAGGCCGGCGATGAAGGCGCCGGACCCTTCCTGGCCGAGGATATAGCCGTTCGGCAGGCCGTAGCGCTCGAAGGCGCGCTCGACGACCTTGGCAAGCCCGCCGGAGGTCTCGCCGAAGAAGCCGTGGCCAGCGTCGACGATCTCCTGCATCGTGTACTGGCTGCTATTTGGAGATTGGGCGAGCGCGGCGGACATCAGGGCGCTGCTGAACAGCAGGATTGTCGTCAGAATGGCGCGGACGGCCATTGCGGTTGCCTTCATGATCGGCTGCATCGTTTCCTCCGTCAGGCGCGAATGCGGCTCGCGGGCCGGCCGTCATGACCAGCTCATGCATCGGTTGCGCGGGCCAGCGCGGGTCTCGAACGCGTGCACCTGATCCGCTTTCCGTAGTTCCACTCGAAATCCGGGGGTGCCCTGACAATTTGAACCGATCCTCTTAATAATCGGTTTACCAAATGTGATGTCATTATGGCCTATTGATCGGCGCGGGCCGCGTGGCTATGCCGGGCCCGGGCGAAGACCTCGCCGGGCGTGGCGGGGAACGCAAGGCGTCGATATGCTGATGGAACCGAACGGGAAGAATGATGGCAAAGAATCCGAACCTGACGTTGACGGGACCCGATCTGGCGGCGCTGCTCTGCAGCCGGGTGTGTCACGACATCATCTCGCCGGTCGGCGCCATCAATAATGGTCTCGAACTCCTGGACGAGGGCGGCGCCGACGCCGATGCGATGGACCTGATCCGTACCAGCGCGCTCAATGCCTCGGTGCGGCTGAAGTTCGCGCGGCTTGCCTTCGGCGCCTCCGGCTCGGTCGGAGCCTCGATCGACACCGGCGAAGCGGAAAAGGCCGCCAAGGACTTCGCCGCTGCGGAAAAGAAGACCGAGGTGACTTGGAACGGCCCGCGGGCGATCATCGCCAAGAACCGCGTCAAGCTGCTGCTGAACCTCTTCCTGATTGCCTATGGTGCAATCCCGCGCGGCGGCTCGATCGACATCACCCTGGAAAACCCGGAGTTCGATGCGGTATTTACCCTTGTCGCAAAGGGGCGAATGATGCGCGTTCCGCCGCGGCTGACCGAAATCCTTTCCGGCACCCCCGAGGAAGCCGTGGACGCGCACTCGATCCAGCCCTATTATACGGTCCTGCTCGCCGAGGAAGCCGGCATGCTGATCGATGTTACGTCGACCGGCGAGGAGATCGTCTTCACCGCTCGCACTGAGGCCTGAACCACTCCGCCCGCCGATCACGCCCGTGACATGAAAAGAGGCCTCCATCGTCCGCGACGGAGGCCTTTCTCTTTTCTCGGGTGCCGAAGTCCCGCTGCTCTCAACTCCGGCGAGGGTTTCACAGGTCTCGGCGGATTATTGCTTTGCGAGAAATGAAAATCGGCCGTCAACCGTGGCGGTAACGGTTTCTTTGCCAAATCTCTCTAGTTTTGCTTCATGGACGCCTTTTGGCGTCCGATGAGGCCTGAAGGAGTTGGACATGCGGCGCTTGATGATTGCCGATGGCTCGGATGTGGTGAGGAAGGTCGGGAAGCGCATACTGTCGGGCATGGGTTTCCTGGTGTCCGAAGCGCCGAGCAGCCTCGAGGCGCTCGTCCGCTGCGAGGCCGAACTGCCGAACATCCTGATCGTCGACTCCGGGCTCGAGGGCGCCCTCGACCTCATCGCCAATATCCGCCGGCTGCCCGAGGGCGCGTCGGTGCGCATCTATTATTGCGTCGTCGAAGCGGATCTCAGGAAGATGATGGCCGGCAAGCGGGCCGGGGCGGACGATTTCCTGCTGAAGCCCTTCGACCGGAAGATTCTGACGAGCGTCTTTGCCAGTCAATCCATGGCCGCCTGACGCATTCGCATAGCGCAGATCCGAGCGTCGCAGCCGCGGTATGTACCGCGGCTTTTTGCATTCGCGGAAAATGAAATGGGCGAAGGCGGTTTTTCGAACAGGACCAAATCCTGTCTCACAACGCAAAAACCCGCCGTGCGGCGGGTTTGCGGGGGAATAGGTCTGTGTTCGGCGGTGACACCCGCCCCGGAAATCAGGCGGTTTCCAGGTAATCGTTGCCGTCGGGCTCGCGCAGCACATAGCCGCGGCCCCAGACCGTCTCGATATAATTGGCGCCGCCAGCGGCATTGGCGAGCTTCTTGCGCAGCTTGCAGATGAAGACGTCGATGATCTTCAGTTCCGGCTCGTCCATGCCGCCATAGAGGTGGTTCAGGAACATTTCCTTGGTGAGCGTCGTGCCCTTGCGCAGCGACAGGAGCTCGAGCATCTGGTATTCCTTGCCGGTCAGATGCACGCGCTGGCCGCCGACTTCCACCGTCTTGGCGTCGAGGTTGACGATCAGCTCGCCGGTGGCGATGATCGACTGGGCGTGGCCCTTGGAGCGGCGAACGATCGCATGGATGCGGGCGACCAGCTCGTCCTTGTGGAAGGGCTTGGTCATGTAGTCGTCGGCGCCGAAGCCGAGGCCCCGGACCTTATCCTCAATGCCGGCCATGCCGGAGAGAATGAGGATTGGGGTTTTGACCTTCGACAGGCGCAGCGTTCTCAACACCTCGTAGCCCGACATGTCCGGCAGGTTGAGGTCGAGGAGAATGATGTCGTAGTCGTAAAGCTTGCCGAGATCGACGCCCTCTTCCCCGAGATCGGTGGTGTAGACGTTGAAACTCTCGGACTTGAGCATGAGCTCAATGCTTTGCGCCGTCGCGCTGTCGTCTTCTATCAGTAGAACCCGCATAGTCTTCCCCTTTTCCGCCGCCCAAGGTCGTCGTGGCCCCCTTACGCGATACGGATCCAGTCGTTGCCTGATTTGGAGGCTGCCACCAAATGGTTAACAAATTCTGATTCACTCTGGCAAGATGTATCGAAAATGTTAAATATTTTTAGCAGTCTCCTGATTTCAAAGGTGAATCTGAAACGGCACTCTTCATCCGAAAGATGAGGAAATGCCGCTATCTGACTCTTTCGACTCGTAAATGCCGCAGGCGCCACATTTCGTACCTCAGCATTTACGGAGCCTTAAATCATCGTACCTATGATTAATGATGCCCGTAAACGAAAGGTTACCAGCGGTAGGTATTTGTTAAGACCGCAGTCGTTTTTTGTTTCCGGCCCGCGCGGGCCGGTATTCGGGCGCAGGAATTGGTAACCGGGGTCTCGCTATCCACGGGAGTATTGCGTATGAAAGCACGTGAGAGCCTTACCCGCCTGAAGGAATTTCAGGTGCGGGAGAAGCAGCGTCAGTTGACCCAGCTTCAGATGATGATGTCCGAGTTCGAGCGGATGACCAAGGAACTCGAAAGCCAGATCGTCTTCGAGGAAAAGAAGTCGGGAATCTCCGATCCGTCGCATTTTGCCTATCCGACCTTCGCCAAGGCGGCGCGCCAGCGTGCCGACAATCTCCAGGTGTCGATCCGTGAGCTGAAGGTGCAGCAGGACGCGGCCGAACTGGCGCTTGCCGAGGTTCAGGCCGAGTATGCCAAGGCCGCAGCCCTTGAGGAGCGGGATTCGTCGGCCCGGCTTCGCGCCTGAGAAGAGGCGGCCGCTCGGCGTGAGCCTCGACCGCACCGACGGAGGGCCTGCTTTGGGAAACACAAAGGCCCGCTTCCCTTTCGGGAGGCGGGCAATCGTCTTACCAAAGATGCCGGCGGCTATGCCTGGACGGCGTCCTGCCAATCCGGATGACGCATGACCTGTGCGCGCATGAACGGGCAGAGCGGAATGATCTTCCAGCCGCCCCGGCGCGCTTCCTCGACCGCGTGTCTTGCAAGCGCCTGTCCCACGCCCTTGCCGCGCAATTCGTCCGGCACGAAGGTGTGATCGATGATCACGAGCTGCGGCGACGATCTGGAATAGGTCATTTCGCCGGTGTGTCCTTCGACCGTCGCCGCATAGCGGCCCTTGGTATCCGTCTTCTCCTCAGTGATCTCCATATAGGCTTCCTTTGCCTTGGCCGCTCTTCGAGCCGATGCTAAGCGATAATCCCGCAAGATACAGCTGACTTTCGACTGCGGCGGCGCATCTTAGAAACGGAACCGGCGGCTGCGGGAGGTCCCGAGCCGCCGGTTCGATGTATGGCCCTGTCGCGGATGGATCAGTGGCGATATTGCTGGATGCGGGTGGTGCGCAGGCCGGCGAGACCGTGGTCGTTAATAGAGGACTGCCAGGAGAGGAATTCCTCGACGGTGAGGGTGTAACGCTCGCAGGCCTCTTCGAGGCTCAAAAGGCCGCCACGCACGGCAGCGACGACCTCGGCCTTCCGGCGGATTACCCAGCGCCGGGTGTTGGCCGGCGGCAGATCCGCAATCGTCAGAGGACTGCCATCGGGGCCGATGACATATTTCACGCGTGGACGCATCATTTCGGTCATGGGACTCTCTACACAAACTCAAGACCATATGGAGGCGACCTTAGCTTGCCACATTTAACATTTGCCTAAGTGGCCGGTAACAATTTGCTCATAATTTGAGACACCTCGGAGCCACTGAGAGCCGCGGAGAACGTCAGGCAGGCGTGCGGCCTCGGTCGGCAGCCTGCACGGCCCGCACGCCTGCGCTCTTGCCCCGCGAAGCACAAGTTTCTATATGTCGCGGCACAGAAAGCCGAAGCAAGGCCGCCGGCACAATCGTGATCAGCGCGCCGCCTCTAGGTGCGGCGCGTCATTGGACGCGCAAAGGCCGCTGTAGCACTTTGAATTGCTGCATGTTTATCCTTAAGCCGACTATGATTTAAGGAAGCATGCGATAGGTAAAACAGGACGTCTGCAGGAACAGGCGGCGTCCGGATGCCGGATTGGATCCCGTGAACAGTCTCGATTTTGACCGCAAGCCCGAAGATACGCGCGTCGTCGTCGCCATGTCCGGCGGCGTCGATTCTTCCGTCGTGGCCGGGCTGCTCAAACGCGAGGGCTACGACGTTCTCGGCATCACGCTGCAGCTCTACGACCACGGTGCGGCGGTGCATCGGGCCGGCTCCTGCTGCGCCGGCCAGGACATCGACGATGCGCGACGCGTCTGCGAGACGCTCGGCATCCCGCATTACGTCCTCGATTACGAGGCCCGTTTCCGCGAGACGGTGATCAATCCCTTCGCCGAAAGCTACATTGCCGGCGAAACGCCGATCCCCTGCGTTGCCTGCAACCAGACCGTCAAATTCGCCGATCTCCTGACGACCGCCAAGGAGCTCGGCGCCGACGCGCTTGCGACCGGCCATTACATCCGTTCGCGGCCGAGCCCGAAGCCGCGCTATGCCGGGCAGCGCGCCCTTTATCGGCCGACCGACGCGGAGCGCGACCAGAGCTATTTCCTCTTCGCGACGACCCAGGAGCAGATCGACTATCTGCGCTTTCCGCTCGGCAGCCTCTCCAAGCCCGAGACGCGCGCGCTCGCCGAGGAGATGGGCCTCGTCGTTGCCAAGAAGGCGGACAGCCAGGACATCTGTTTCGTGCCGCAGGGCAAGTACAGCGACATCGTCTCTAAGCTGAAGCCGAATGCGGCGCTCGCCGGCGAGATCGTCCATCTCGACGGGCGCGTGCTCGGCACGCATGAAGGCATCCTGCACTACACGATCGGCCAGCGGCGCGGCATCGGGGTGGCGACCGGCGAGCCGCTCTATGTCGTCTATCTCGACGCCCGCTCGCGCCGCGTCATCGTCGGCCCGAAGGAGGCGCTCGAGACGCGCCGCATTTATCTGCGCGACGTCAACTGGCTCGGCGACGAGGAAATCGACGAGGCGGCAGTCCGCGGATTCGCATGCTTCGCCAAGGTCCGCTCTACCCGCCAGCCAGCGCCGGCCGTCTTGAGGCGCAATGCCGACGGCATCTATGTCGAGCTTGTCGACGGCGAGGCGGGCGTGGCGCCCGGCCAGGCCTGCGCGCTCTATTCCGGGACCGGCGAGAACGCCCGCGTCTATGGCGGCGGATTCATCCGCAAGTCCGAACGCGAGCCGACTGCCGAGGCGGCCCTCCAGGCGCTCCTGCGTGAGCCTGCGGCGGCCTGAACGGCCCCGGTCCGGCGCATCGGCAAAAGTTCACACTTTACCGAAGACATTGCTTGACACTAGCCGGAACAGCACCTTATAAGCCGCCCGTCCAGCCGAGACGGGCTTCTCCAAGAAGCTTCCACGGCACCGGCGGCGGAGTAGCTCAGTAGGTTAGAGCAGAGGAATCATAATCCTTGTGTCGGGGGTTCGAATCCCTCCTCCGCTACCATTCAGTTCCTTGTACGACCCGGAGACATAGGTAGCAGAACTTACCTAAGACATGGGTGACAATCTCGTTGTAGCTCGCGGCGAATTTCCGGAGTTTTGACGCCGGAGCCGGAGAATGGAAATTCCGCTTTCGTGACAAAAATGGTCTAGGCGGCTATCGCGGCTGCCCGCCTGACTTCTACGTCGATCTCTGCAGCGCGATCACCCGCGAACTCGGCGTCAAGGCCGAGATTAACCCTCTCGGACGGTGCGCGCGTTTACAAGGTGAAGCTCGGCATGTCGATATCGAAGTGGCCAATCTAGCCCATGCGCTCAGCCGTGCCGAACAGATCCAGTTCAGCCATCCCACTATCTCGCCAAGGAAATGCTGATCATGAAGGCCGATGACCAGGGTCAGAAGAAGGCCGAGCGATGGGTCAGGCATCGGGTTCGTGGCAAACTGCTTCGATGTTGTGCCCGTCCGGACCGATGACGAAAGCTGCATAGTAGTTCGCGTGGTAGTGCGGCCGCAGGCCGGACGCACCATTGTCTTTGCCGCCCGCAGCCAGAGCCGCGCGATAGAAGGCTTCGACTTGCTGGCGATTCTCGGCGGTGAACGCCAAGTGAAGGTGCGCCGGCTTTTCCTTGGTTTGGTACAGGCACAATGAAGCCTTACCCTTTGGGCTAAGCTCGACACCGTAGGTCGGCGGCCCCTCCGAGACAACAGCTACGCCGAGCGGTTCGAGTGCCTTGAGGAAGAACGCCTTGCTCGCTGCATAGTCGCTGACTCCGAACTTGACATGGTCAAACATGAGTTCTCCTGAAGTGCCCGTGGCTGTCTCACCGATACGTCGCGCGTCATATCAGACGCGCAAAGGTCGCTGTGGCGCTTTTGAATTGCTGCATGTCTTTGTCCTTAAATCGAGGTCGATTTAAGGACAGGCAGTAGTCCTTGCCAAAGCGACCGGCGCCCTATTGGTTACCGATTGGCGTCGAGAGTAAACGTACCTGACCTGGATCGGGCGGCCCTTTTACCGAGTGCCGTTGATTTCCAGATAGAGTTCTTCATAGAAGCGAACAGCTCAGAGCTCGAGGAGGCGCCCCCCGTGCCGCATACTCCCTGCCTTCAGCCCAGGCGCGCTGATCGCACGCCAATGCCAGTTGAGTCGGAGGCTTCACGGGATCGAGATTGAGGCGATCCAATGCAAGCGCACGTCTCGAGAGTTCCCTTGATCCGTCCTATACGAGAAAGTCAGCCAAACACGAACAGATGGCGAGAGCCTCTCTTAAATCCCTGACCCGTCGAGCTCTTTGTCGTCGTCGCCTTCCCAGGGTGAGGGCATCGAGGTGCGATTGAGATTGGCCGAGGGCATCGGCATCCAGCACTTCAATTCCGGCTCGGAATATTCGACGATGCGGCCGGGCGAGGAATCAGAGGCGCGCCAGCCTTCTGCACCGAACTGATCGCCCTTCGACCAATACACGAGGTCAACTTCTGCCGCCCCCTGTTCGGACGGGCGAATCGTCACAAGGATCCGAGTGCCGTTTTTTGGCGCGCTTGCCATTTGACGCCAGCCGTCTGGCTCGGCCATCGTTTTTCCTCCCGCCTTGCTGCAGGTTGCAAGTGTCGCCTCGTCATCCAAAACGGTCAACTCAAACGTTGCGCATCCCATCGCCTATCGAGCGACTGTCCCATCGCTCCTCGGGCGGCATTTCGTAGTGCTCCGCCGTGCTCGCCACATCAATTGCCACAGCAGCAATCCGGTCGATGTGCGCGTGGGAATGGGGGCGGCGTTAGGAGGACGATCTCTGCCGACATTCTAGCTGCGTACCAATGATGTGCTGCGTACGCAGCCGTGGTGTGTTCATGATCTGTGCTTCGAAGATCGGCCATAGATCCGCGTCTTTCGAGATTGGCCATCCGGTTCCAGGGACGGTGGCAAGGTCGATGCTGTCTGAATTCAAGATGACCTCGGCAGGTGGTTGACCTTCGCCGCCAAAATGAAATCGTTCTCGTGCAGTCCCTTGATCTTGTGGGTTTGCAGCGAAACCTCCGCATAGCCCCAGCCGAAACAGAGGTCGGGGTGATGCCCCTCCTCTTCCGCCAGCCGCCCAACTTCATCGACGAAGGTCAGCGCCTGTTTGAAATCGGCGAACTTGAAGCTGCGGCGGATCAGATGCCCGTCGTCCAGCAACTCCCAGCCTGGGATCTGGGAAAGATATCCGGCGGCTTCGTCCCTCGTCAGCGGCGGTATGCCGCCGCGGCAGGGGGTGCAGGACTTTTCAGCGATATTTTCGGTCATGAGTTCCTCCCTTCTGAAGCCGGCTGCCGTCATCGCCCGGTGCAGCGTGATCGCACAAGATCGTTGCGAAGTGAGCCGTCAAGCCTTCCGCAGTGTACCTGAAATTCACAGGGCCGACTTTCACTCCCCCACTCGCCATGAACGTGCCGCTTATAGCTGGACGATACCGTTTTTCTCGCCGTCCCAATATTGAATTCGGTCGGCATGCACCTTGATGAGCACGAGACCGGGTGTGTCGACACCCTGGGCAAACCAGCGCTCCAATCCCTCCACCCAATGCTTCTGAAACTGCGTTCTATCGCGGATGACCGTCGCACGGCCCTCGATGGAAACGAAGATGCCGGGCTTTCCGAGAAGGCCTGGTGGTTCGGTAAACGATAGTGTCACCCGCGGATCGCGACGGACGTCGGCTACCTTGTTGGTATCGTCATGGGAAAAGAACCACGAGTCGCCATCATATTCGACATCGCCATTGTTGCTCATCGGGCGATGGGAAATCGCACCCGTCTCTGCCTTCGTCGCCAACATGCAGAAATCGATATTCCCGATCTTCTTGGCGATATCGGAAAGCGTCATTGTGGTCATGGCGGAGCTCGTCCGAACAAAGGGAAAAATCTCGGGTGAGGCGTCCGGTTGCCGCGACCCACCCTCGGGTGGAAATGTGCCCCGGACGGAAAGGTTCCGCTGGGTAAGCAAGCTCGGCGACCTATGTTGCAGTCTTCTGCTTCAACGACGCGATAAACGCGTGAAGTCCAGCCCGCAGCGGATTGAACAAGGGGTTCTTCTTTCCGTTATCATGACTTCGCCGCGTGAAGCGCATTTCCTTCGGATTTGATACATCGCATTCGCGATCCGAATAGGAGTGATCGCCCTCGCCTCGCCAAATTGCCGCAAGTCAATCGCGGCCTACATTTTTTGCTGCCGGACCACCCACAGGGTGGCTCGGCCCGAAACGGTCGTTGCTGCCATGGCCCGATTGAGGCAGGATGCCGCCGTTGAACAGGCAGCGCGACTGAACGGCGGGCTCATGCTGATCGGCTCATGTCATTGCGGTAAAGCGAGCTGGACCCTGGAGGGTGATCCCCGCTCGATCACAGCGTGTAACTGCACGCTCTGCCGGCGCTATGGGGCGCTGTGGGCCTATGGCTACGAAGGAGAGCGCATCGCCGTCACGGGGGAGACGGCCTCCTACACGCGCGCCGGCCGCGACAGATCATCGCTTGAGATATTGTTTTGCCCCTCCTGCGCCTGTGTCCTGAGTTGGCGCGGCCTGCGGCTTGACGGGGATGGCCGGCGGCGCATGGCCGTGAACCTGCGGCTTGCGCCGCCGGATGCCGTTTTTGACCTGCCGATTGATCATTTCGACGGCCTCGACACGTTTGAGGACCTGCCGTCCAAGGGGCGATGCGTGGGCGATCTCTGGTTCTGACGAGAATGACGCGTGCCGGCCTGGGCCAAAACCGTCACGACCTCAAAAGCCTCCTTGCCGGAGCCTTCGATTGATATTCGAAAGATTTTCCGACTGAGATGTGAGAAAATCGCGGCGACCTATATAGGGAGCCGCGGCGACATGTCGTTTTCTCAATCGAGAATCTGCAAGGGCTGCTGGGAGCAGATGCGTCTGCCCGTGCCTCTGCGCGGACCGGCGTCCATACCCTTCCGCGCCTTCGGGATCCGCCCGAGCCGGATGAATCCGAACACCTGCACCATTTGCGAACTCATGTTCACACGCGTGATGAAGGCCCGCAAGATCACCGTTGACGTGACCGTGCTTTTTGCAGACTTGAGGGGCTATACCACGCTGTCGCAGTCGCTTTCGGCGGATGCGGTCTCGTCCCTGCTGGATGATTTTTACGATGAATGTGCCGAGGCCATCTGGGAATTCGACGGTCTTCTCAACAAGACGGTCGGAGACGCGGTCATGGCAATTTTCAACTTTCCGATCCCCCGCCAGGACCATGCGGAATGTGCCGTTCTGGCTGCACGGGAGATCCAGCGCCGCTGCCAACTGCGTCGCGAACTGCACGCGGGCGAAGGCCTGGATGGAAGCGAATTCGGCGTCGGGATCGGCATCGACTCGGGCAAGGCCAGCTTTGGAGAGTTCGGTCGGTCGCATCGTGACCTGACGGCGATTGGAACGGTTGTGAATACTGCCGCTCGCGCCCAGGCAGCCGCCGAAGCGGGCGGGATTCTCGTAACCCGGGCCGTTCTCGAGCGGGCGCAGAGTCAGACGGCCGACAGCATAGGTCGGGAATATCATCTCAAGGGCTTTGAGAAGCCGGTCGAGCTTTACGCCGTCTGAGGATCGATCGGTCGGGGCGGATGCTGCGAAGGTGCGCAGCGACCGGGGAGGCGAAGAGCATCTTTTGCGCGATTCGACTTCGAAGTTCGCGGCTACCGCATGTTTCCATGACTCGCAGCCGAGTTAGAGCAGGCAGCGAGCAAAGTGCTGCAGCGACCTTTGCGCGTCTGACGCTGTAGATCGCTCCCGAAAACTCGAGCAGCCGGTCGGCCATGAAACGATCCGGTTTCTGAAGCGGGCCGCTTCGAAAAGCGTTCCGTTGATCGGCCTGTGCACCGGCTCCCCCTTCATTCTGGCAGAGGCAGGCTTGATGAAGGAACATCAGACCTGCGTGAGCTGGCTTCACTACCACGAGTTTCGCGAACGATTTCCCGATCATGACGTCCGACCGGATCGGCTGTTCAATCTCGACCGCAAGCGCGGCTCCTGTGCGGGGGAAGCAGTGCCGCCGATCTTGCCGCCGCCCTGGTCAGGCGCCACATCAGCCGGGACGCCGAGCGCAACGCGTTCGAAGGCCTGCAGATCGAAAAGGCCCGGTCGCAGTTCGATATCCAGACGCGGCAGCCGCTGCACGACTACGTCAACGACAACCGCGTCATGGCCACGCTGATCAATATGGAACAGCATCTCGAAGGTGGGATCACCATCGAGCAGCTTGCGGCCTCGGTCGGCCTGTCGCGTCGCCAGCTTGAACGGTTGTTTTCCGAGAAGGCTGGGATGTCTCCCGCGCTTGCATTCCGACGCCTGCGATTGGACCGGGCAAGGCAGATCCTGCTGACGAGCTGGAAACCGATAATCGAGGTCGCGCTTGACGTCGGTTTCGTGAACACCTCGCATTTTACCAGGGAGTTTCGGCGCACCTACGGCCGAACGCCCGCGGAGATCAGAGATTCCGAGCACGCGATCGGCAAGGGGTTGGCGAAAGTAGCCCGCCGAGGTGAGCTCTTTGGGCTGTGTATCACGTCTTCCCTTGCGCCGGATGCCCAGACGCTAGCGTCACGCGGCCTCGAGCCGACTGAACCGAACCGGAATCAGTTTCCGCGCCTTGAGTTGTCCCGTCGCATTCTTGTCGATGACTGTCAGCACCTGTTCTTCGGATCCGAGAGGAAGAACCATACGGCCCATCGGCTTGAGCTGCTCGAGCAAGGCGGGCGGCGCCTCCTCGGCCGCCGCCGTGACCAGGATCTTGTCGAATGGGGAGTGCTCGGGCCAGCCGCGAGAGCCGTCGCCGACCCGAATGCCGATGTTCGACAAGCCGAAGCCCTCAAGGAGAGCCTCGGCATGGTTTGCGAATTCCTCGATGATCTCGACGCTCCAAACTTGCCCGGCGAGTTCGGCGAGGATTGCGGTTTGGTAGCCTAGGCCGGTGCCGATCTCGAGCACCGCCTCATGCGGTTGGGGATCGAGAAGATCGGTCATAAGGGCGACCATGAAGGGCTGCGAGACGGTCTTGTCGAAGCCGATCGGCAAGGGCGTGTCCTGATAGGCAAGAGGCGCCACCGGGGCGGGCACGAAGAGATGCCGGGGCACCCGCAGCATCGCCGCCATCACCCGTTCATCGAGCACCGACTTGCCGAGTTCCTCGCTTGCAAGATCGACATAGATTGCAATCACCTCCACCATGTGCCTGCGCAGAACGGCCAGGTGCTCTTCGTTCATCGGCTTCATGAGGACGGCCTTTCCTCAGCTCGTGGGCACTCGGGTAAGCATCTTAGCATCAAGGGGCACGGAAACACCCGTTGCCGCACTGGTCGCATTTGGCCATCGCTATATCCTCCTGCTCAGTCCGACCAACCTCGCGAGCCGCGATAGGTTCCGTCCTCGTTCCGGGTGAAGGCTCGTGTCCGGTCGTTTGGCAAGCGATCCGCAAACCACCGCCGGTTGACGGACGGCGGCGCTGTGGTCGCAAGACGCCCGGCGAGGGAACGCGTGCGCACACGGAGTTTTGAGTGGACGGGCAAGGACGGTGCCATATAGATGCGTCTGACGAGGCTCGTGATGGAACGCAAACTAGCAGCAATCATTGCAGGCGACATCGTAGGCTACAGCCGGCTGATGTCCGAGGACGAGTCCTCGACCTACGCGGCCCTGCGCGCCACCTTCAGCGAACTGATCATACCGACCGTCGAGAAACATGGCGGTCGCACCTTCAAGACCACCGGTGACGGCTTTCTCGCGACCTTCCCGAGCGTCAACGAGGCGCTCGATGCGGCGATCGAGATCCAAAACGGCTTTGCCGAGCGGCCGTTCCAAATGCGGCTCGGCATCAACCTCGGTGACGTCATAGAAGACAATGGCGACATGTTCGGCGATGGCGTCAACGTCGCTTCCCGACTGGAGGCCATGGCAGCGCCGGCGAGCATATTCGTCAGCGAGGCCGTGGTCCGCAGCGCCGA
Organism: Sinorhizobium sp. CCBAU 05631; assembly: GCF_002288505.1. Taxonomy (NCBI): domain Bacteria; kingdom Pseudomonadati; phylum Pseudomonadota; class Alphaproteobacteria; order Hyphomicrobiales; family Rhizobiaceae; genus Sinorhizobium; species Sinorhizobium sp. CCBAU 05631. Next base: position 3,005,304 of record NZ_CP023063.1, on the reverse strand, counting down.
CCGGAGTCGCAGCAAGCTTTTCTACAGTGTCGGGCGAAGGCAGGCCAAGAACATCGCCGAGCCGCTCGCCGTCTACGCCGTTCGGCTCGAGCCGGAAGAGGCGAGCGGCCGGGGCTGGACACGGAGGTTTACGCTCCGCCGGCGTGCCGCTTTGCCTTTTGCGGTGGGGGCTGCGGCGCTCGTCGCCGTCGCCGCTTTCACTCAGGTGCCCGCATTGCGGGCGATCGGTGCGGATGTGACCGGCAGAATTGTGCGTCTGACAGGCGCCGGGCCCGCAGATGCGCGGCCGACCGTTGCGGTGCTGCCTTTCGACAACATGAGTGGCGATACCGACCAGGCCTACTTCGCCGACGGGCTGACCGAGGACATCATCGCCAACCTAGCGCGAAATCCCGACCTTCAGGTCATCGCACGCAACTCGACCTTTGCGCTGCGCGGTCAGGCGGAGGACATCCGCAGGATCGGAGAAAGGCTCGGGGCCGGCTATGTGGTGGAAGGCAGCGCCAGGCGCGCCGGCGACCAGCTTCGCGTGGTGGCACAGTTGATCGACGCGCGCAGCGGCGCCCATCTCTGGTCGCGCACCTACGACCGCCGCGTCGAGGACGTCTTTGCGCTGCAGACCGATCTGACGGCCGAGATCGTCTCGCATCTCGTGTCCTATGTGCGCGAGTCGGAAGTATCGAACGCGGCTGAACGGCCGACCGAAAATCTTCAGGCCTACGATCTCGTGCTGCAGGCGCGGGACCGCTATAAACACGGATCGAGGGATGCCGAGGCGCTGCTTGCGGCGCGTGCGCTGCTTCATCGTGCCCTCGAACTCGATCCCCGCTATGCCACAGCGCGCGCCAATCTCGGCATGACCTATATCGTCGACTTCGCACAGAACCTCAGCGGCAGGGCGACTCGGATCGACGTGGAAACGGGGCTCAGCGAGGCGCGCCAAGCCGTTCGCCTCGACCCCAATCTCGCCGTAGGCTATCAGGCCCTGAGCTTCGGCCTTTCGGTCGCCGGCGACTACGCCAGCGCCATTCAGGCCGCGGAGCGTGCGGTCGAACTCAACCCGAACGACCCGGACAGCCTGATGGCGCTGGCCAAGGCGCAGGTCCGCTTCGGGAGCTATGAGGAGGCGGTCAGCAACGCCGAGCGCGCACGGCGGCTGCATCCGATGGCGCCCGAGTATTACACCTATGTCTACGGCCAGGCTCTCTATGCTGCCGGCCGCATCGACGAGGCCGACCAGGTCTTGCGGGAATGCCTAATCCGCGCGCCGCGCGAGGCGGATTGCCTCCTGATACATACGGCAGTCCTGACCCAGCGCGGAGACGCGCCAGGCGCGCAGCGGGCGATGGCGCAGCTGACGAACGTCAATCCTCAGTTTTCACTCGCCGAAGAGCGCGTCTATCGTCGCTTCGGCGCTTCCCCGCTCATGGATCGTTTCCTGTCGCAGCTTGCGGAAGCCAAAGCGCCAGACGCGACAAGCGGCTTGCCACAGCCTCGCTCCGGACCATTGTTGTAGGCGATCAGCCTGCGCGCCCGCGCTCGGATGCGGCGGCGGGAGCTACACGGCCGCCTATTCGGCCGCCGAGCGACGGGGCAAGACCCAGTCGGAGCGCGGGAAGTGGCAGGTGTAGCCGTTCGGGTAGCGCTCCAGATAGTCCTGGTGCTCCGGCTCCGCCTCCCAGAAGTCCCCCGCCGGTTCGACTTCGGTCACCACCTTTCCCGGCCATCGGCCGGAAGCGTCGACGTCTGCGATGGTGTCCTCGGCAATGCGCTTCTGCTCGTCGTCGGCATAGTAGATCGCCGAGCGGTAGGACATGCCGATGTCGTTGCCCTGCCGGTTTTTCGTGGTCGGATCGTGGATCTGGAAGAAAAACTCCAGAATCCGCCGGTAGCTGATCTTACCCGGATCGAAGATGATCTCGATGCCCTCGGCGTGGGTGCCGTGGTTGCGGTAGGTCGCATTCGGCACATCGCCGCCGGTATAGCCCACGCGGGTCTCGACGACGCCGGGGAGCTTGCGAATGAGGTCCTGCATTCCCCAGAAGCAGCCACCAGCCAATACAGCTTTCTCGGTCATTCAGATGTCCTCCACCTGGTTGAGATAGGCGCCGTAACCCGCGGCCTCCATCTCCTCGCGCGGAATGAAGCGCAGCGCGGCGGAATTGATGCAATAACGTAAGCCGCCGCGATCCTTCGGGCCGTCGGGAAAGACATGGCCGAGGTGACTGTCCCCATGCTTCGAGCGCACCTCGGTGCGGACCATGCCATAGGAATCATCCCTCAGTTCCTCGACATTCTCCTCCACGATCGGCTTGGTGAAGCTCGGCCAGCCGCAGCCGGAATCGAATTTGTCGGACGAGGCGAACAGCGGTTCGCCGGAAACGATGTCGACATAAATCCCCGGCCTTTTGTTGTCATTGTACTCCCCCGTGAAGGGCCTCTCGGTGCCGTTCTGCTGGGTCACACGATACTGCTCGGGTGTGAGATTCCTGACCGCCTCGGCAGTCTTAGCGTAGGTCATTGCCCTGTCTCCGTCATGGATCTGCTGCCTGAATATGGCGTTGGGCCGTGCAATTTCCCAGTAAGGGCATGCAGAGATTCGATAGCCACGCGAGTTCGGCTTTCCGAGCATCGAGGTTCCAACATCATAAGAACCCAGGCGGGGGCGCAGAATGGTCGGCCTGCCAGGGAAAGGTTGCCCGCTCAGCCGCGAAGGGCGGAGGCTGGAGACTGGCGGTAGGCAAGGATGGCGGGCACGGATGCGATCAGTGCCGAGAAGCCGAGCAACGTCACTGCGAAGGCGATGTCTTCGCGAGCGAATCCGACCGGCATGGCAATGCCGCTACCATCGACCACCGCCTGGGAAATGACCATTGCCGCGGCGTACCGATGCGAATCCGGCGAGGATGCCGATGGACACCAGCACGAAGAGTTCCGGTCAGACGACCGCACGCAAGGTGCCGCGCGGCGCGCCGAAAGGCCCTCAGGCCGTCGCACGTCGGCGTCCCAGATTTCACTGATCGCGGCGTCCGGGTCGGCATGAGGCTGGAGTTAGCCGAACTGCTGACGCCTCGCCGTGGCGGACTGTGGCCATCCTGGCAATGGATTGAACATCGGGGTTCCACACCCTAGCTACGCAGGGCCGGGCCAACAGGGAGAGGCCGATGCGTCCGTTTTACCATCTTCTCGGCAACAACCTGATCGCCAACATCACCAACTTCACGGTCTGGTTCGCGCTGACCTTCTGAGTCTATATCGAAACGCAATCCGTGTTTGCGACCGGCATGATCGCCGGTGTCTACCTCGTGTTCACATCCGGCTTCGGCTTCTGGCTCTGCAGCATAGTCGACCACAACCCCAAGAAGCTGGCCATGCTCGGCTCGAGCGTGGTGTCGGCGGGCTTCTATGTACTGTCCCTGGCGCTGCTCTTGATGTCGCCGCAGGCGGCCTTCGCCAATCCCTATGGCTTTCACCTTTGGGTTTTCGTGCTTTTGGTGATGCTCGGCGTCATTGCCGGCAATATTCGCTCCATCGCCCTGCCGACACTGGTCACCGTGCTCATTCCCGAGGATAGGAGGGACAAGGCCAATGGTCTCGTCGGCATGGTGACCGGTATCGGCTTTCTCACCACCTCGGTGATCAGCGGCTTTCTGGTCGCCTGGGGCGGAATGGTGGCGTCGCTGGCTTTCGCCCTCGTTTTCACCTTCCTGGCCTTTGCGCACCTTGCCTTCATTCATGTCGATGAGCGGCGTTTGGGAGCCGCGCCCGGTCACCCCGCCGAACCCAAGCGCGTCGACATCGAGGAACGATTGCGGTGATTGCCGCCGTGCCGGGGCTATTCGCGCTGATCTTCTTTGCCACGTTCAACAATTTCCTGGGTGACATTTTCATGGCGCTGCTGGATGCCTATGGCCTCTCGCTCGTATCGGTGCAGATGTGGGACTGCTGTTCGGCGTGCTCTCGACCGCTTTCATCATCAGCGGCATCGTCATATCGAAGAGGGTTTGGGCAAGAATCCGCTGCGCACATTGCTGCTGGTCAATCTCATCACCTGGTCGGTGTGCTGCGTCTTCACGATCCAGTCCTCGGTCTGGCTGCTGGCGGGCGGTTGCTTCATCTGGATGCTGTTGGCGCCCTATGCCGAAGCGGCCGAGCAACCGTCCTGCAGAAAGTGGTGCCCCTGGAACGCCAGGGACGCGTCTTCGGCTTTGCCCAGTCGGTCGAACAGGCCGCTTCGCCGCTGACCGCCTTCCTGATCGGTCCGCTGACCCAGTTCGTGGTCATTCCGTTCATGACCGACGGGGCAGGGGCCGATACCATAGGCGGATGGTTCGGGATGGGTCCGGCGCGAGGCATCGCGTTTGGTCTTTACACTTGCGGGTGCGATCGGCGTGGTGGTGACGATTCTTGCGCTGAGATTCCCATATTACCGACGGCTATCGACAGCCTATGCGGCCGGTACGGCCGACGAGGCCGGGAATGCCGCGACAATTCATCCTTGACCAGCATCGAGAGCTGTCGACGTGCCCCTTGTCTTATCTGCCAGACGAATACCCGGATGGCCTCGCCGTTTTCGGGTGTCGAAGCGGAGCAGCATCGCGGCGAGTGATGCCCGCGCCAGAGCTGGCACGGGCCGGAAGGATTGTTTGTGACAGCTTTTTAACGGACTATCCAATGCTTGCCAGCTTTGCAGAGGGAAGCCGCACCGAGGGGGACTATGCAGGAAACGGAACTCAAGCTTGAGCTGGCCCAAGGGGGGGCATCGTTGCTTCTGAAGGAGAATCCCTTCGCCTGCACCCCCACCATTCGTCGGCAGAGGTCCGTTTATTATGATACCGACGAATGGGACCTGTCTCAGCGCGGGTTGTCGCTATGCATCCGGCAATGCGGGAATGAACGGACCCAGATCGTCAAATCCGGCGACGGCTCGGCGGCCGAAGCTCTCACGCGTGAAGAATGGTCACGGCCAATTGCCGACGACACGCCTGTTCTCGACGATCCGCAGATACAGGCCCAGCTTGCCGGGGTGGCCGAAAGGCTCGCGCCGCTGTTCGAGGTTTACGTCAAGCGGCATCGTTGGAGCATCACGGAAGGCGACGCGACGATCGACGTCGCCATGGACGTCGGAAAAGTCCTTGCAGCGGATCGCGAGGCACCGCTCTGCGAAATCGAGTTGGAAAGGAAGGCGGGTTCCCCGACGGCGTTGTTTGCCCTGACCAGAAAACTCAATCTGATCACGCCGGCTTCGATCGGGGTGCTGACCAAAGCGGATCGCGGCTACCGTCTGATTGGTCCTGCGCGTGGTGCCGTCAAGGCGAGTGTTACGCCACTCGCTGCCGATATGAATACTGCGACGGTGTTCGTGCGCATTGCGTCAGCCTGCCTCAAGCAGTTTCGCCTCAATGAAATGGTCCTGTCATGGTCTCGCGATACCGAAGCTTTGCATCAGGCGCGTGTGGCCCTGCGTCGACTGCGCTCGCTTTTCTCCATCTGTAAATCGCTTTTCACGGATAGCAGGTTCGATCATCTGCGCGATGAGCTACGCTGGCTTGCCTCGGAGCTTGGCGATGCGCGCAATATCGACGTCATGATCAAGAACACGACAGGCGAAGAGCTTTTGCGCTGTCTGCAGGAGGCCCGCAGCGACGCCTATGGCGCGGCAGGAGCCGCGCTTTCCTCCGTCCGCGCCCGCGCCCTGATGATCGACCTAGTCGAATGGATTTCGATCAGAGACTGGCGAAGCGACGAGGCCGGCCAGGCCTTGCTCGCCCAGCCGGCGAGGCAATTCGCCTCCAGGATGCTCGACAAGCTTTGGAAGAAGGTGGCGAAAGGCGGCAGCAATCTGATCGATTTGGATGATGAGACCCGCCATGAAGTGCGCATTGCGGCAAAGAAACTGCGCTATGCGGCGGAGTTTTTTGGCCCCCTTTATGAAAGCAAGCAGGAAACCAAGCGCCACAAGAGGTTCATCGTCGCGATGGGGGGACTTCAGGATCACCTCGGCAGTCTGAACGATCTCGCCACCGCTCCCGACATGCTGTCGAAGCTGCAGCTTTCAGAGGTCGCGGATACAGAACCGTTCAGTGCGGACGACAAGGAAAAGCTCCTGCATGCTGCCGGTGAAGCCCACGATATATTTGTCGACACGAGGCGTTTCTGGCGCTGAGGCATAGCGTTCCGAGCGACGCGAATTTCCTTATCCGGGCCTGCGGCTGGAACCCCGATCGTCTCTCTTCGTTTGTGAGAGCAAGGAGGCGACGATGGGCAAGAAGAAGCGGCTTCCCAAAGAGATCGCGGGTGTGAAGATCCCCAAGGCTTGGCGCAAATCAAAGATGCTCCGCAGCTTGATGAAGACCAGCCCCGGGCGTGACCTGCTCGCCCACTCGTTGACTGCCGGCGCGGGTGCGGCGGCGGCAGTGCTGATCGGAAAGCAGCAGAAGGTGACCGCGGTCGCCAAAACCGTGACCCGAAAGGGTGCCCGATCCGCGGGGCTTTGGGCGAATGCTTTGGAGACCGCGTTTTCGGCTGCAAGGGAAGTGATCCGAGACGCCGATCCGCCGAAACGGCGCTACAAACCGGCGCCCTTGCCAGCGGACGGCGCCGATCAGGATGAGGCGTGGCGCGATGACGAAGAAAAAGGGGGCGGGCTTAAGTCCATCGAAGGGTTCCTGGTACGCCAGTACGGCGACAAGTTCACCTCGCGCGTCATCGTCGCGGCGAGCGTGCGAGCAATTTCCGTGCTGATCCGCGAACACCCGCTGATCGCGGCGCGGCTGTTGGGCGTCGGCCTGGCGCGGGCGGCACAAGTGGGTGCAGCCGACGTATATGACTATGTGAGCGGCGGCGAGCGGCAAGATGACCCCGAACTCCCCTCGGGACTGATCGTGCCCCGACAGTCCCTGGTGCCGGAAGTCAACAGCAAGGGTAACCGGACAAGCGATGACGACTGAGCACAACTTTGCTCGTCGACGCCGGTCTAATGGACAACTGCCCGCCTTTGGGTTTTGCTCTTGGCTTTCTTCGGCTTGTGAGTCTCGGGAAATACGGAATCCTTCATCGCGTCCATCGCTGCCGAAAAGCCGCTTTGCATTGCCCGGCGCGCCAACCCGACTGCCTTCCTACCCTTCTTCGCGGTTCTGGCGTCGAAAACGTCGTCACGGTGGTCGACCAGTACCGCTGCGGCGGCTCCGGCCCCGGCGGTGATGGCCTTGGCCAGTACATCCCTGCCCACGTCGCTGCGTACCATGCTCCTCAATATCTTCGACCGACGAAGCCCCTTCGGAACCTTCACGCCTGCGATCTTCTTGGGAAGCTGCTTCTTCTTGGCCATTGTCGTACTCCTCGATGCCAGTCGGGAAACGTCGGAGGAGAAGTCCTGGTTCCTGCGGGCTTTAGCGAGTTCATGGCGCGGTCAAATCAGTCTCATAAGAAAATGCTATGCTGCCGCACCGGTTGAAGGATGGAGGATAGCATGGGGAAGCTGAACGACGAAACTGAGCGCCTGGATTGGCTCGAAGCGGAGCTCACCGATACGCTCGACGAGGACTATGAGCTGGAACTGTCCGAACCGGCCTTGACGGAGGAGATCCGCAAGATTTATCGCAAGGCGCGTCCCCCGACGATTCCGCGAGCCGATTATTTCCGCGCCCTCCTGTCCCTGCAGGCGGAACTCATCAGGCTCCAGGATTGGGTCGTCTATCACAAAGAGAAGGTCGTGGTGATTTTCGAGGGCCGCGATTCGGCCGGCAAGGGCGGCGCGATCAAGCGCATCACACAGCGGCTGAACCCGCGCGTCGTGCGGGTGGTGGCGCTTCCGGCACCGTCCGACCGCGAAAAGACGCAATGGTACTTCCAGCGATACGTTCCGCATCTGCCGGCCGGCGGCGAGATCGTGCTTTTCGACCGCTCCTGGTACAACCGCTCCGGTGTCGAGCGGGTGATGGGCTTCGCGACGGAAGGCGAGGTGGAGGAATTCTTCCGAGACGTTCCGGAATTCGAGCGAATGCTGGTGCGCTCCGGCATTCGGCTTGTGAAATACTGGTTCTCGATCACCGACGAGGAGCAGCAGTTGCGGTTCCTGATGCGCATTCATGATCCGCTGAAGCAGTGGAAGCTTTCGCCCATGGACCTGCAGTCGCGGGTGCGCTGGGAGGGCTACACCAAGGCCAAGGAAGAGACTTTTGCCCGCACCAACATCCCGGAAGCGCCATGGTACATCGTCGAGGCAAATGACAAGAAGCGGGCGCGTCTGAACTGCATCGACCACCTGCTGACGAAGATCCCGTATGAGGATGTGCCGCATGCGGATATCGCGTTGCCGGAGCGGGTCTTCAATCCCGACTACGAGCGGAAAGTACTGCCACCGGAACTGTATGTGCCGTCGAAATACTGATAGGGCAATCAAGGAAATGCCCGTCGACTTCCCCCGAGAAGCAAATCCGCAGATTGCGATGGGCGCCGCTTGCGACCACGTTGGAACGCGCGCGACGCTGCGGCCGGAGGGGCCCGGCCGTCGCCGGACAGATTGCCGCATGTCCCGGTTCGACTTTTGGAGTGACATCCGCAACGTCTATATAAGGGGGCGCAGACACGGCTGAACAGGGCGACGGAATGGAATTGCAGGGCAAAGCCGCGCATTCAGCGGCCATCCGCGAACGGGCGGAGGCAGAGATGAAGGCGATAGGTATCGATGAGGCGTTCATCGGCACTTTGGTCGACACGTTCTATGCCCGTGTGCTCGCGCATCCGGAGCTTGGGCCCGTCTTCGACGCAAGGCTGTCGGGACGTTGGCCGGAGCACATGGAGAAAATGAAAAGCTTCTGGTCCGCCGTCGCCTTCCGCAGTGGCGCCTATGGCGGCAAGCCGGTCCAGGCGCATCTCGGCGTCGCCAACATGTCACCGGAGCTTTTTCCAAAATGGCTGGCGCTCTTTGCTGTCACCCTTGACGACATTGCACCGAACCCGGAGGCGAAGGCCTGGTTCACGAGCACGGCAGAGCGCATCGCGCGCAGCCTGACGCTCTCGCTCTTCTACAATCCGGCGCTCGACGACCCGGCGCTCAAGCGTTCCTGACGTCGGAACCCCGCACCCCCGGCCGCCGCAGCGGTTAGCGCATCAATCGATAGTCCCCAGCCAATACCCGCTGTTGCCTGCTCCGCTTCAGCAGCGGGCAAGTGATGGCGGGAACCTACTCCTGCGCGGTCGGTTAGGTGCGAAGAGGATCGACCATTGGCGAAATTGGGTGTCCTGACATTTCACCGCTGCATCAACTACGGCTCCTTCTGGCAGACGCGATGTCTGGTCGAAGGGTTGCGATCTCGCGGCCACGAGCCGATCGTTCTCGACCACCGTTCCGATCGCGTCAGCCGGGCCGAATGGCGCTGCGCCTTGCAGCCGCTGCTGCCGGTCAGGACCTCGGCTGCCGATGGTCCGCTCTATGCGGCGAAAATCAGAAAGTTCTTGAAGGCCATTGAAGCACTTCCGCTCAGCCGAGCCTTTGCGCTGGATGATCCGGCGGGCAGCGAGAGCTGCGACCTTGTCATCGTCGGCAGCGACGAGGTCTGGAACCTGCGTCACCCCTGGTATGGTGGATGCCGATTGTTCTACGGCGATCAACTCGCCACGCGGCGGCTCGTTTCCTATGCCGCTACATTCGGGAACCATCCGGCTGCAAACGGGCTCGAGAGCTTCTGGGCGGAGGGGCTGCGGAAGTTCGAAAGCATTTCCGTGCGCGATGGGAATTCCAAGACGATCATCGAGAACGCGGTCGGCTGCGAGGCGACGCTCGTCCTCGATCCGTGCCTCCAATTTCCCGAGGCAATTGCTTCCGACGAGGCAGTTTACGGAATGGCAATGCCGCGCCCCTACGCTGCCATTTATGGCCATTCCTTTCCGGACTGGTTCATGGACCCGGTTCGACGCTGGGCGCGATCACGCGCGATCAAGCTTGTCAGCGTCGGCTATCGCAACGATTGGGCCGATGAACAGTGGATCGACGCCGGGCCACATGATTTCGCCGGCTTCATTGCCGGTGCTGCGGCGGTGGTGACGAATTTCTTTCACGGCTGCGTCTTCTCCCTGATCAATTCCAAGGCTTTTGCCTGCGTGATGTCGGACTACCGCTGGAACAAGATCCACGACCTGACCGCACTCTTGGGCGCAGAACGCCACGTCATTTGGCAAGGAGCGGGCGAGCGGGACTATGGAGCGGCTCTTGACGAAGCACCGGATCCAGCCACCGCAGCCCGGCTCGCCGAGCATCGCCTCCGCTCACAGGCATATCTGGATTATGTCCTCAACTGATCCGCCGAAACTTCCGCCTGACCATCCCAGGCTCACGCCGCGGCGGATCGGAAAGTCTGGCCTGTGCATCGGGTGTGGAGCCTGCGTGGCGCGCTCAAGCGCCAGCGATGTGACCATGCGCCTCGACCGCTATGGCCACTTCAAGCCGAAAATTTCCGGTCTGTCGGCGGATAACAATCCACCAGACTTCGCCGCCCTCTGTCCCTTCTCTCCGCATGCCCGGAACGAGGACGAAATCGCCTGCGAGCGGTTCCCATCGGCCAAATACCGGGATCCGCTGATCGGGCGCTTCCAGGCAGCCTTTGTCGGTCACGTGCGCGAGGCGAGCTTTCGGGCGGACGGCAGCTCCGGCGGCTTGGCAAGCTGGACGGCCGCCGAGCTTCTGGCGAGGAAGTTGGTCGACGGGATCGCTCATGTGGTGCCGCGCTCCGACGGCGAGGACGATCGCCAACCGCTCTTCCGCTACCGGATCTCGCGAACGGTGGAAGACGTGCGCGATGGCGCCAAGTCGCGTTACTATCCCGTGGAGATGTCCGCGATCGTCGACGAGATCAGGCGCCAGCCCGGACGCTATGCGGTGGTCGGCATCCCGTGCTTCGTCAAGGCCGTGCATCTCCTTTCTCGGCAGGATCCGGTCCTGAGCGAGCGCATCACCTTCACGCTCGGCCTTTTTTGCGGACACATGAAAAGCGCTCGTTTCGTCGAAAGCTTCGCCTGGCAGATGCAGGCGAGGATGGGAGACGTTGCGGGTGTCGATTTCCGGCTGAAGGATGTCCGCCGGCCGGCGAACTGGTACACCGCTCAGTTGCGGCTCAGGGACGGAGGGACCAGGAGCAAGGACTGGTGGCATCTCGTCGACGGCGACTGGGGGGCTGGATATTTTCAGAATTCCGCCTGCAACTTCTGCGACGACGTGGTCGCCGAGACGGCGGACATTTCATTCGGCGACGCCTGGGTCGAACCCTACTCGTCCGACGGACGGGGCACGAATGTCGTTGTGGTTCGCTCTCCATTGCTGCAACGGCTCATCGCCGATGCCGCCGACGAAGGAAGGCTGGCTCTCGACGAGGTCGACGCCGATTTCGTTGTGCGAACCCAAGCGGCGGGATTCAGACAGCGACGCGAGGGGCTTGGCTTTCGCCTGAGCTGGCCGCGATACGGAATAAGGCCGAACAAGCGCGTGGCGCCGAAATGGAGCGGGCTGCCGGCCCGACGCATGCTGGTCTACTGGCTGCGCAGTTCGATCAGCGCCCACAGCCATCGCATCTTCCTCCTGGCAAGGGCACTCCACCTGCCAATCATCTATACCCGTTGGGCTTCGACGATGCTCGCCCTTTATCAGGGCGTCACCTATTCGCGCGGCTGGGTCGGGAAACTCGTCGATCGCATCGGCGGTCGCGGTGAGAGCTGAGGCTGATCGAGGACACCTACCGGCGACGGGTGAGGAGCATAGCGCTCGGTCATCTCGGCGCAGAATTCGGCAAATTCCTCCGGCACGATCGGCGCGCTCGTATGGTGCGGGGCAAGGCCCCGGTGTTCCGGCGTGAAGCAATAGGTGACGGTCACGTCGAAATCCTCGAGCGCCTCCATCTGCCGATCGAACCATGCCAGCGCATCCGGCCGGAATCGGTCGGCCCAGGAGAGGCCGGTGCGCAGGCAGGTGATCCCGAGGCGCTTCATCCATTCTACGGCGTCCTCAAGCCGCGGGTCCTCGAAATGGAACCATTGCACCAGCCCGATGTCCGGCGTGTGCCGGGCAAATTCCTCGAGCGCCAGCTTCGGCGTGCCGTCTTCGCGCAGAAGTCCCATGTAGAAATGCCGGTAATAGGAAGACCCCTCCGCCTCCTTGTGCCGGGTCGTGGCCGGCCAGGCGCTCGGCAGATCGTAGAGGCTGTACCACTGAATTCGTTCGACCTTGCCCTTCAGCAATTCGGCGGTTCTTTTCAGTCCCCATAGCTGCACTTCCTCGGCACCGAAACTCGAGACGCCGACCTCGCTTACCCAGATCGGCAGATCGGTGACGTTCTGCAGTTCCGCGATCTTCTGCGGCCATTCGTCAATTTGCCAGAGGTTCCAGTCGAGCGGAAAGCCATGGGCGGCCACCGCATCGACGTGATCGAGCACGCCATAGGTATCCATGAGAGCCAGGAAGCCCGGGTCGATCGGCGAGATGCCGCCGAGCACCCTTGTCAGATTGGGGTTCACGCCATGAATGGCGTCCGCGGCGAGCTTCGCCATATGCGCAAAGCGGCTCCAATCGGGGTCGATCTCCGGATCCCAATGGGACTTGTTGTTCGGCTCGTTCCAGATCATTGCGGCTTCGATCATCAATTCCTCCGAACTGCCGGAGACCGGCTGGTTGATTGCGCTGTTCGAGGTCTTCGGCGCTCACGACCCGTTTTCGTTCAACGTGACGATCTTCGCCCCCCAGTCGCCCGCGACCAGGGTCGAGATGGAGGCGGGAGCGATCTCGAAACGGGACCAGGCGTCCGCCGAAAGGCCGAGGACATGGCAGACCAAGGCCTTGATGACGTCCGCATGGCTGACAAGGACGATTTTACCGTCGTCCCCATGCCGTCCGAGTGTTTCGACGAGCGAGATCACTCGCGACTGGACCTCCAGCATCGTCTCTCCGCCCGGCGCGCGGGCAAGGCTCCTTTTGGAATTCCAATGACGCCAATGCGGGTCCCCGTTCAGCACTTCGAACGTCTTGCCGGACCAGGTGCCGAAATCCACTTCGTCAAGCGCATCGGCCGTTTCGACTTCCGGAATGTCCGAGGCAGCGGCGATCGCCGCGGCCGTTTCCTGGGTTCGCTTACGCGGGCTGGCATAGATCGCACCGATATTCTCGCCGGCAAGCCGCGTTGCCAGACGCTCGGCCTGTTCACGGCCGGCCGGGCCGAGCGGAACGTCTGCCGTGCGCCCAGCGAGGAAATTCCCGATCTTGTCGTGGGCGGCGTGCCGCACCAGCAGGAACGTGGTCGTCACTCGGCCGCTCCCCGGAGTGCGTCCGTTTCGCCTGCGATGAATTCCTCAAGGCGTATGCGCGCCTCGGCATCGGTGAATTGCCGCGGCGGCGATTTCATGAAGTAGCTCGAGGGTGCGATAAGCGGACCCCCGACGCCGCGGTCCATGCCGAGCTTGGCGCAGCGAACCGCATCGATGACCACGCCGGCCGAGTTCGGCGAGTCCCAGACCTCCAGCTTCAGCTCGACATTCAGCGGGACGCTGCCGAATGTGGTGCCCTCAACACGGATATAGGCGAACTTCCGGTCGGCGAGCCAAGGCACATGGTCGCTGGGGCCGACATGGATGTCTCCGGGAGCAAGGGGCATGTCCATCTGGCTAATGACCGATTGGGTCTTCGAGATCTTCTTCGATTCCAGCCGCTCCCGTTCGAGCATGTTGAGAAAGTCGGTATTGCCGCCGAAATTGAGCTGATAGGTCCGGTCGATCCTGACGCCTCGGTCGCGGAAGAGATTGGCGAGCAGCCGGTGCACGATGGTGGCGCCGACCTGGCTCTTGATGTCGTCGCCGATCAGCGGCAGGCCTCGCTCGGCGAACTTTCGTTGCCAGGATCGGTCGGAGGCGATGAAGACGGGAATGCAGTTGACGAAACCGCAGCCGGCGGCGAGCGCCTGCTCCGCGTACCATCGCGTCGCCACTTCCGAACCGACCGGGAGGTAGGAGACCAGCACGTCCGTATCGCTTCTTCGCAGGACCTCGGCGACATCGACGGCCGGAGCCTCCGATTCGGGGATTTCCTCGCGCAGATACCGGCCGATCCCGTCGAGCGTTCTGCCGCGCTCCACTGTGACCCCGGTCGAAGCGACCTCTGCGAAACGGAACGTGTTGTTCGGAGGGGCATAGATCGCCTCGGAGAGATCGCGGCCGACCTTCGAAGCGGCAACGTCGAAGGCGGCGGACACTTCGATATCGCTGATGTGATAGCCGCCGAGATTGACATGCATCAGCCCCGGCACCGGCTCGTCTTCCTTGGCGTCACGGTAGAAAGTAATTCCCTGGACGAGGGAAGATGCGCAATTGCCAATTCCGACCAGCCCGATTCGAATGGATTTCGATCGCATCGCCGCACTCCCGCAAGGCATCTACAATGCTCGCCAAACCCACGCACGCCGGAATGGTTCCCGCGGTTGGTTCCGCACGCATTCCGCGGATCGAAATGAGCCGCCGCGCGTTCAACGCCGATGAAGAGCAATGGGCGGAGCAATGCTGGTCTACGGTGACCCGAAGCGCAGCGACCGGGCCGACACTTTGTGCGAGGCAATTGCCGCACAGTTGCGGACGTTCGATCGACGTTCGCCGGGTCTCGAGCGGCACGCCGCTTTGGTCGGTATCTTCATCAAGGCGGGCGAACTGGTGCAGGGACTGTCGGACGCCGAGTTCGACACGCTTGGTGCGGACGAGCTGTCGGCAAGGCGCGAAAAGTGCGGCGCTCTGCTTCTCGAGCTTGCGCGGCTCGTCGCCCAGTCCTGGTCTTCGGGGTTCTCTGCTCGCCTAGCCCCGCCGAAGCATATCTGGGCACTGCTCCGCGACCTTCGGGCGCCATGGGACCTGTCGATCAAGGAGGGGGAGGGCTATGCCTTCTACGCGCTCTATCCGGAATGTTACATGGAAGCGGCCCGGCGCTCCGGGCTTGCCGCAAACACGGTCGTTATCGGCCTCCGCTCGATCGGCACCAGCCTTTCGGCCGCGGTCGCCGCTGCGATCGGGGCGGCGGCGCCGGTCACCCTGCGCCCGGTCGGTCATCCTTTTAGAAGGGAAATCCGCGTCGGCCCGCATCTTTCGCGACGGCTACTGCAGGACGGGACGGCCGATTTCGCGATCGTCGACGAGGGGCCCGGCCTTTCCGGCAGTTCCCTCGGAAGCGTGGCGGATTGGCTCGAGGAGCACGGCGTCCGCGAAGACCGCATCCACTTCTTTCCCGGCCATAGAGGAGAGCTCGGACCGCAAGCGAGCGAGGATCACCGCAAACGCTGGGCAGAGCGCCCCCGCCACGTCGTCGAGCTGGACGAGCTTTTCTTCGCGGCACACCCGCCGCACCGGCTCGCCGCTTGGGTGAGCGAGCTTGTCGGCCCTCTACGGCAGCCGCTGCAAGAGATTTCCGGCGGAGGCTGGCGTAGCGTGCTTGCGTGCGGACGCGACTCCTGGCCGCCCGCCGATCCGCGGTTCGAGCGGCGCAAATTCCTGGCGCATGCTTCCGACGGGACATGGCTCGTCAAATTCGCGGGCCTGGGCGACGTCGGACAACGGAAGCTCGAAAAGGCACGGTTGCTGGCGAAGGCCGGTTTCGCGCCGCCGGTCGCCGGCCTCTGCCATGGGTTCCTGGTCCAGAAGTGGATTGCGGCGGCGCCGCTTGCGCCAAGCGAGTTTCACCGTGCGGAATTCATTGGACATCTCGGCCGCTATCTAGCATTTCGGGCAAGCCGGCTGCCGCGGCCCAAGACGAATGGCGCCTCGATGGCAATGCTGTACGAGATGGCCATCGCCAATTCGGAGGAAGCGCTCGGCGAAGCCGTTGCGACCCGGCTGAAATCTCGGCTTTCCAATGGTGATGATCTTCCGGTGGTGCCCGTCGATACGGACGGCCGCCTTCACCCGTGGGAGTGGCTGGCCGGCGCCGAGGGGTTCCTGAAGGCAGATGGGCTCGATCATAGTGCTGGCCACGACCTCGTCGGACCTCAGGATATCGCCTGGGACATTGCTGGTGCGACCATCGAGTTCGATCTCTCACCGGATGAAGCGGCCGATCTTCGCGCGATCGTGTCCGACGGCTGCTCGCGCGCCGTAGACGCTAAGCTGCAGGACATCCTCGAGCTTTGTTATCTGGCTTTCCACCTTGGCCTTTGGAGCTCTGCAAAGTGCGGTGCTGCCGCCGAGGAAGTGCAGCGGCTGGACTCGCTCGTGGCGCGCTATCGAGGCCTGTTGCTCCGGCGCCTCGAAGAGGGCGCCGGACAGGGTGCGTAGCCGTCACCGCTATCTTCCGTAGATCCTGTCGAGAACGTCGGCGACGGTGACGAAGCAATCGTTTTCCGGATCGAAGCGCTCGCCTGCGGCAAGGCGCTCGGCCCAGATCGCCGCGGCGCGTCCGCCCCAATCGTCCGGGGGAAGAGCCAGCACCTCCCGCTGTGTGCCGCGATACCGTTCGGCCCGGAAGTCGAGATAGGAGCCGTCGACGTTTCTGAGGCTGGCACCGCCTTCGGTGCCGTAGAAATCGGCACTGATCACCGCGTCGCATCCCGCCTGCAGGTGCCAGGAGCAAGCGATCCGGGCAAAGACTCCGTCAGCCAGTTCGAGTGTCGCGACGGCATAGTCCTCGACCTCGCCGCCATCGCGGCGGATGGGAACGCCCTTGGCAAACAGCCGGCTTTCGACGCGGGCCACCTCCGGAAATCCGAGGACCCAGAGCAGGAGGTCGACGAGGTGCACGCCGAGATCGATGACGCAGCCGCCGCCGGAAAGCGCCTTGTCGTAGAACCACGGCTTGCTGGGACCGTAGGCGTTGTGAAAGGTCAGATCGACTGCGAATACGGTGCCGAGTTCGCCCGAAGTGATCAGGTCCCGAATCCGCTGCATGCCGACGGTATGACGATAGGAGAGATCAACGCCCAGCAGCCTGTCGGCGTGCTGCGCCGCTTCGACGACCGCCAGGGTCTCGTCGCGTGTTCGACCGAGCGGCTTCTGGCAAAAGACCGCCAGGCCCTGCTCCAGCGCCACGATCGACTGGGCGGCATGGAGGGCGCTCGGAGAGGCGATGACGATGCCGTCGAGGCGCTGGTCGAGCAGGGCTTCAAGGGAATTGACCAAGACGGCGTCGGGCGTCAGCTCGCGCGCCGCAGCCGCCATTTCCGGCGTGGGGTCGAATATGGCAGCCGTTTCGACGGCGCCGGTTTCGACGATCGCCCGCATGCGGTGCAAGCCGATTCGCCCCACGCCGAGGAAGCCGACGCGTGGGCGGGTCGTGGCGTCCAGTTTCGTTGCAAGTGGCATCGCGTCACTCATCGTAGATCACCAGTGCCTTGATGAAGCCTTCGGGACGATCGCGCGTCATGTCGAGCGCAGGGCCGAGCTCTTCGAGCCGGAACCGATGCGTATAGAGCCTTGAGGGCGACAGGCGGCCGGCTGCCGTCGCCTCGATCGCTTCGCGAATGCCGCGCATGTAGACGGCCGGGTCCCGTTCATGCGCATTGATCACGTCGAGGCCGCGCCAGTTCCAGAGCTGCATGTTCACCTGCCGCGGTCCGTCCTGGTGGTAGCCTGCAATGATGAGGCGGCCGCGCTCTTTCGTCAGTTCGGCGGCGAGGTCGAGCGGCCATTGCTTGCCCACCGCCTCGACGACGCAGTCGCAAAGCGCGCCGGAGGTCAGTTGCTTCACCTTGTCGATGATCTGCCAATGGTCGTCCATGGCGATGACCTCGCTTGCGCCGGCCTGTTTGGCCGAAGCGAGCGAAGACGGTCTGCGCGATATGGCGATGACCCTTGCGCCCGCCGCGCTTGCGAGCTCCGTCAGGAGGATGCCGAGGAAGCCGATGCCGATGATCGCCACGGTCTCGCGGGGCCGGATTGCGCTCCGCCGGAAGATGTTGAAGGCGCAGCCGAGCGGCTCGCCCGGAAAGGGCTCATCCGCGAGCGCGGCGGGAAGGGATGCGATCGCGGTCTGGTCCGCAATGTCGTGGGTCGCGTAGGCGTGATAGGAGAGCGCCGCGACGCGGTCGCCCGGTGCGAAACCATGCACGTCTTCGCCAATCTTGTCGATGATCCCCCAGCCCTCATGCCCGAGCGCGCCGGGTTCGGTCGGAAACCGCATCCATTCCGGCCCGGCCCAGGGTACGAGATTGGATGCGCAAACGCCGCAGCCTTGCAGCTTGATGCGGACCTGCCCGGGGCCGGGCTCAGGCACCGGCAATTTCTCGAGCCGCAACTCGCCTGGCCCGGTGATGATCGCCGCGGACATTGTGTCTGTCCTCGGCTGCGTTCTGATGTTCATGCCTGCCTCCCGCTGTTGACATGGAGCATGTCCGGCGGCTCGGCACAGCGTGGGCGTTGAGTGGAAGAATATCCCCCGCCATACCCTCGTCGCGGCGCCCCAAGAAAGACGCTCGGCCGCCTTGGGCCCTTAACCTCATGTTCCGGCTTTTGTTCCTGCCCGGCCGATTGTCATGGAACCTCATGGGAAGAGCGAGGTTTGTAGCTTGGGCGTGCGCGGGCGATAGCCAGCACAATCATCAGCTATATAGATGTTCAAAGAAGAAGTCATAGATGAAGGAACCTTTGCTGCAGACGTTTGTTGGAGCTTTGTCTCTATCTCTGATTGGTCATAGTCAGGAGCGGTTATGACAAAGGTACTTGTCACCGGCGGCTGCGGGTTCATTGGCAGGCATGTAGTCGATGAACTTCTCTCGAGGAACTATGAGCTCTCCGTGCTGGACTCGTTTCACGAGCAGGTCCACGCGGATGCACAGATCACCTTGCCGCCGGACGTCGACATGCGCCGGGGCGACATTCGCGATCCGGACGCCGTCAAGGACGCGCTGACGGAGATCGATTGCGTCATCCATCTCGCCGCCGAGGTGGGCGTCGGCCAGTCGATGTACGAGATCGCCCGTTATGTCGGTGTGAACGATCTCGGGACGGCCGTGCTGCTCGAGGCGATGATCGAAAGCCCGGTCCAGCGGATCGTCGTCGCGTCGTCGATGAGCGTCTATGGCGAAGGTCTTTACGAGTCCTCGACGGGCGAGCGCATGCCGAATGCCAGGCGCTCACCTGCCCATATCCGGGCCGGCGCATGGGATCTGCTCGGACCGAACGGAGAGACGCTCAGGCCCGTTGCCACGGACGAGCACAAGCCTGTCGACCTCGCCTCCATTTACGCCCTGACGAAATACACCCAGGAACGACAGGTGCTGATCTTCGGTGAAGCCTATGGCAGGGAGGCCGTCGCACTCCGCCTCTTCAACGTGTTCGGTGCCGGGCAGGCGCTTTCCAATCCCTATACCGGCGTCCTCGCCAATTTCGCGTCACGGCTTGCCAACGGGCAGTCGCCGATGGTGTTCGAGGACGGCCGGCAGCGGCGCGATTTCGTTCACGTGCGCGATGTGGCGCGCGCCTTCCGGCTGGCGCTCGAGCAGCCGCAGGCGGCGGGCCACGTCATCAATGTGGGCAGCGGCCATGCCTACGCCA
Source organism: Sinorhizobium sp. CCBAU 05631 (assembly GCF_002288505.1). Lineage (NCBI taxonomy): Bacteria > Pseudomonadati > Pseudomonadota > Alphaproteobacteria > Hyphomicrobiales > Rhizobiaceae > Sinorhizobium > Sinorhizobium sp. CCBAU 05631. The sequence continues at coordinate 2,985,801 of NZ_CP023063.1, read as the reverse complement.
TTGCCGACGTCGCTTCGCTGCTGGCGGAAGCCATGGGTGTCCCCGAACTCGAGCCCGAGATCATGAACAGGGCGCGTTCCGGCGACATCCGCAATTGCTTCGCCGATATCTCCAAGGCGCGCGACCTGCTCGGTTTCCAGCCGACGCACAGGCTCGAGGACTCGCTTGCGGAATTCGCGCATTGGGTGCTGAGCGTCGGTGCGATCGACCGTGGCGCCGAAATGAAGCGTCATCTCGAAACGCGGGGGCTCGTCCGATGAGCGCCCGGTCGGTTGACAAGCGATCAGGCGTGGCGGCGCCCGCCCTTTCCGGGAAAGCGGCAGCGACCCTTGTTGTCGGCGGCAGCGGGTTTCTGGGCTGCAATCTCGCGGACAGCTTTCTGCGCGACGGCGAGAAGGTGATCGTCCTCGACAATCTGAGCCGCCCGGGCGTCGAGCGCAATCTAGAGTGGCTCGTGGACAATCATGGCGGGGCCGTCGAGGCCGAGATTGCGGATATTCGCGATCTTGCCGCTATCGAGCCGGTTTTCAAGGACGCCAAGGCGATCTTCCATTTCGCCGCGCAGACGGCTGTGACGACCAGCCTGCTGCAGCCGGTCGATGACTTCGAAACGAATGCGCGCGGTACTCTGAACGTCCTAGAAGCGGCCAGGCGTGCCGGGCGCCGCGCACCGGTGATATTCGCCAGCACCAACAAGGTCTATGGGGGATTGGCAGGCCTGGAGATGGAAGAGGCAGGAGATCGCTACCTGCCGGCCGATGCCGTAACGCGCCGATACGGAGTCGGAGAGGCGCAGCCGCTCGATTTTTCTACGCCCTACGGCTGCTCGAAAGGCGTCGCGGACCAGTACGTGCTGGACTATGCGAAGTCCTTCGGCCTGCCGACAGCCGTGCTCCGCATGAGCTGCGTTTATGGTCCGCGGCAGTTCGGCACGGAGGATCAGGGGTGGGTTGCGCATTTTCTCATTCGCGCGCTCGCCGGTGAGCCGATCTCGATCTACGGCGACGGCAAGCAGGTGCGCGATATTCTCCATGTCGGCGACGCGGTGGCAGCCTATAGGGCACTGCTGACGTCGATCGACCGCTTTCATGGCCGTGCCTTCAATTTGGGCGGTGGTCCCGACAATGCGGTGAGCCTCGCCGAGGTCCTGCACGAGATCGAACTCCTGACGGCACGCAGGCTGATGACCGAAAAATGCGACTGGCGCGCCGGCGACCAGTTGTATTTCGTCGCCGACACGCGCGTACTTGCGGACGCTGTCGGCTGGAGACCCCACACGGGCTGGCGCGCCGGCCTGCGCGACCTTCATGCCTGGCTTCTGCAGGATTGGGCGGAGGTCAGCAAGTCTCGGTTTCGGGACCGGCCGCGGAGGGTCACCGCATGATCGCCCGCGCTCCAGCCGTCTCGCGCCCATTCACCCATGAGGGCCCGGCGCGGCTGCCGCGCCGCATCCTGATGAGCGTCGATGCGGTCGGCGGTGTTTGGCGCTACGCGATGGATCTTGCCGAGGCTCTCCGCAAGGCAGGCATCGAAACAGTCTTTGCGGGTTTCGGTCCCGCGCCCTCCATGGTGCAAAGTCGGGAAGCTGCCCGGATGGGCCGCCTCGAATGGCTTGGCGTGCCGCTGGATTGGATGGCCGACGAGGAAAGTGCACTCGAAGCCGCGGCGGATGGGCTCGGCGAACTGGCGCTCCGGCATTCCGTTGATCTCATTCATCTGAACCTGCCTTCGCAGGCGGCCGGCCTGGCTGTGCAGGTGCCCGTCGTCACCGTCTCTCATTCCTGCGTCGTCACCTGGTTCGAGGCCGTGCGCAATGGCGGCCCGCCGGAGGAGTGGCACTGGCAGAAGCGGCGCAACCGGCTGGGTTTCAATCGCGCTGACGTGGTTCTGGCCCCCAGCCGGAGCCATGCGGCGGCGCTTGAGCGCTGCTATGGCCCGATCGACAATCTTGCCGTCGTCCACAACGCCAGCCGCGAGCAGCCTGCAATGATCTCAAAGCGGAATTTCGTCTTTGCAGTGGGGCGGTGGTGGGACGAGGGCAAGAACGGCGCGGTGCTGGACAGGGCTGCCGCCACGATCCGCTGGCCGGTCGTCATGGCGGGGGCGTGCAGCGGGCCGAACGGCCAGCACCTCGCCATCGCGCACGCCGATCACAGGGGCGAGATCAGTCACGAGCGGGTGATGGCGCTGATGTCGAGCGCTGCGGTCGTCGTTTCGCCGTCGATCTACGAACCGTTTGGCCTGGCGCCGCTTGAGGCGGCCGGCGCCGGAGCGGCGCTGGTGCTTGCCGATATCGCAACCTACCGTGAACTCTGGGATGGTGCGGCACGCTTCTTCGATCCGCGCGATCCGGAGGCGCTGGCGGATGCAGTCAACGATTTGACCCGGGATGCCGCGCATCGCGCAGAGCTTGGCCGCTTGGCCCGATCTCGGTCGCAATGCTTCACAATCGAAGCGCAGCGCGACCGGGTGCTCGATGCCTACAGCCTGGCGATGCACAAATCCTCCCGATTGACGGCAGCGGAGTGAGCGATGCGGTTCCTGTTCTACACCCAATCCCTCGTTTCCGACTGGAACCATGGCAATGCCCATTTCCTGCGCGGCGTGATGCGCGAACTCGTTCGCCGCGGACATCAGGCGACGGCTCTTGAGCCGCGCGATTCCTGGAGCCGCCTGAACCTGATCGCCGACCAGGGTGTCGCGCCGATCGCCGCCTTTCGCAAGCAGTTCCCCGAACTGCGCGCGGAGAACTACGACCCGAACTTCGATCACGAGGCGGCAGTCGGTGACGCCGACGTGGTCGTTGTGCACGAGTGGACCGAGCCGACCCTAATCGCCCGGCTCGGGCGCCTCCGACGCAATGGCGGCCGGTTCACGCTCGCCTTTCACGACACGCATCATCGGGCCGTCAGCCAGCGGCGCGAGATCGCCCGGCTCGATCTGACCGATTATGATTTCGTACTCGCTTTCGGGGAGGCGCTTCGCGAACGGTATCTCAACGCCGGTTGGGGCAAGCATGTCTTCACCTGGCACGAAGCGGCCGACACCTCGCTGTTTCACCCGATGCCGGAGGTGGAAAAGACCGGCGATCTGGTCTGGATCGGCAACTGGGGCGACGACGAGCGGAGCAGCGAGATCGCCACCTTCCTCATCGAGCCGGCGGGACGGCTGAGGCTCAAGACCGCGGTGCGCGGCGTCCGCTATCCCGGCAGCGCGCTGAAGGCGCTGCGGGCGGCGGCAATCGCCTATGGCGGCTGGATCGCCAACGCCGCGGTGCCGCGTGCCTTCGCCGAGCATCGGGCAACGGTGCACATCCCGCGCCGACCCTATGTGGAGGCCTTGCCCGGAATCCCGACCATCCGCGTGTTCGAGGCGCTTGCCTGCGGCATTCCGCTGATCTCGGCGCCGTGGAACGATGCGGAGGGGCTTTTCCGCGCCGGCAAGGACTTTCTCTTCGCCCGGAATGGATCGGAGATGACGCGTCTCCTGCGCCAGGTGCTCGCCGAGCAGGCCGTTGCCAAAGAGATGACGGCAAGCGGGATGGAGACGATCCGGACACGCCACACCTGCGCGCATCGCGTCGACGAGCTCCTTGAGATCGTCGCTTCCTATCGGCCGATAGGCGCTGCGGGTGATCTCGTCACGACGAAGGAGGTGGCGCTATGAGGATCGCATTTTACGGATCGAGCCTCGTTTCGGCCTATTGGAACGGTGCGGCGACTTATTACCGCGGTCTGCTGCGGGCGCTGGCCGCGCGTGGTTATCAGATCACCTTTTATGAGCCGGACGTCTATGACCGCCAGAAGCACCGCGACATCGAGCCGCCGGATTGGTGCAGGGTCGTCGTCTACGAAGGGAAGGTCGCGGCGCTGAAGCGGGTTGCTGCGGCGTCGGCCGAGGCCGACATCGTCATCAAGGCGAGCGGCGTCGGCTTCGAGGACGACGACCTGCTCGAAAAGGTGATGTCGGCAGCACGTCCGGCCGCGCTCAAGATCTTCTGGGACGTCGACGCGCCCGCGACGCTTCAGGAGCTCCGGGCCTCGCCGGATCATCCGCTGCGGCGCGCCCTCGCATCGCTCGATCTCGTCTTGACCTATGGCGGCGGCGATCCGGTCGTCGGATCCTATCGCGCGCTTGGCGCCCGCCAATGCGTGCCGATCTACAATGCGGTCGACCCGCAGACGCATCATCGCGTCGCCGAAGACCCACGCTTTGCGGCCGATCTTGCCTTCCTCGGCAATCGCCTGCCGGATCGCGAGGCGCGGGTGGAGGCGTTCTTCCTCGAGCCGGCAGCGCAACTCGGCAATCGGCGCTTCCTGCTCGGCGGAGCCGGCTGGCACGACAAGCCGCTGCCTGCAAACGTCGCCTATCTCGGCCATGTCCCGACTGCCGACCACAACGCCTTCAACGCGACGCCGCGCGCGGTCCTTAACATTTCGCGCGACAGCATGGCTGAGAACGGTTTCTCGCCAGCCACACGCGTCTTCGAGGCGGCAGGCGCCGGCGCTTGCCTGATCACCGATGCCTGGGAAGGCATCGAACTCTTCCTGAAGCCGGGCGAGGAGGTGCTGGTCGCCCGCGACGGTCGCGACGTGGCGGAACTGATGCGGACCTTGACGGCTGAGGTTGCGAGGGAGGTCGGGGAGCGGGCGTTCCAGCGCGTGCTCGGCGAACATACCTATGCACATCGGGCGGCCGAAGTGGACCGCATCTTCCGCGAGCGGTCGCGTCGGGTGGAGGCAGCCGAATGAACCGTTCGCTCGATATCGCGGTCCTCGGCCTTTCGCTATCCTCCTCTTGGGGCAACGGCCATGCGACGACATTTCGAGCGCTGCTTCGGGGCGTCCACGCCGCCGGCCATCGGGTGACTTTCCTCGAACGAGACGTCCCCTGGTATGCAAGCCACCGCGACCTCATCAAGCCGGAGTTCTGCGAGCTTGTTTTGTATGGCAGCGTCGACGAACTGCTGACGCGGCATGGCGGCAGGCTGGCCGGTGCGGACGGCGTCGTCATCGGGTCCTACGTGCCGGACGGGGTGGAGGTGATAGACGCGGTCCTCGATCTCGGCCCGAAGCGGCTGTGCTTCTACGACATCGACACGCCGGTGACGCTTGCAAAGCTCGGGCGCGGCGACGAGGAATATCTGGCGCGCCGGCAGGTGCCGTTCTTCGATCTCTATTTCTCCTTTTCCGGCGGCCGGATGCTCGATCGGCTTCGGAGCGACTTCGGGGCGAGGCGACCCGTGCCGCTCTATTGCGCCGTCGACCTGGACATTTATCGCAACACCGGTGCGCCGAGAAAATGGGATCTCGGCTATCTCGGAACCTTCAGCCCCGACCGGCAGCCGATACTCGAACGTCTGCTGATCGAGCCGGCGCGGCGATTGCCTGAAATGCGCTTCGTCGTTGCCGGGCCGAACTATCCGCTCGGGATCGATTGGCCGGGCAATGTGGAGCGCATCGAGCATCTGCCGCCTGCCGAACATGCCGAGTTCTACAGCCGCCAGCGGTTCACGCTGAATGTGACCCGTGCCGACATGGTGGCGGCGGGCTGGTCGCCGAGCGTCCGGCTCTTCGAGGCGGCCGCCTGCCGCACGCCGCTGATCAGCGATTGGTGGAGGGGCCTGGACAGCTTCTTCCCGCCGGGACAGGCCGCCATCGTCGCAACGAGCAGCGACGACGTCGTCGCGGCACTGACGAGCCTCGACGATCGCCAGTGCCGGGCCGTCGCCGACCGCGCCTACCAGCGCGTCGCAAGCGCGCATAGCGCTGCGGTGCGTGCCAGAACCTTCGTCGAGGCCATCGAAAGCGTCGCGCCCAAGACCGATCTCGCCACGAGACATTCCGAGCGGCGGCTTCGGGTATAACCCAAAGGAGAACGGCCTATGGCAAAGAGAAACGGAGCCAATCGCGCAAAGGTCATCCTGGTCGCCGGCGGGGCCGGCTTCGTGGGATCCCATCTTTGTTCAGCCCTGCTTGATGCCGGCAACCGGGTGATCTGCCTCGACAGCTATCTGACGGGCTCTCCGGCGAATGTCGCCGAACTTCAGCGCAACCCCTATTTCACCATGGTCGAACAGGATGTCTGCGACGAAATCGCAAGCGATGAGCCGCTTGACGAGATCTACAATCTCGCCTGCCCGGCTTCGCCGCCCTCCTACCAGGCCGACCCGATCCATACGATGATGACAAGCGTCACCGGAACCGGAAATCTGCTGCGGCTTGCCGCACGGCACGGTGCCAGGTTCCTTCAGGCCTCGACGAGCGAGATCTACGGCGATCCGCAACAGCATCCGCAGCAGGAGGAATATTGGGGCCATGTCAACTGCACCGGGCCGCGGGCCTGCTACGACGAAGGCAAGCGGGCGGCCGAGGCGCTTTGCTTCGACAGCCTGCGGGCCGGCAGCGTCGACGCGAAAGTGGCGCGTATCTTCAACACTTACGGCCCGCACATGCGCCCGAACGACGGCCGGATCGTCTCGAACTTCATCGTCCAGGCGCTGAACAACGAGCCGCTGACGGTCTATGGCAGCGGCGAGCAGACGCGGTCCTTCTGCTATGTGTCCGATCTCGTCGAGGGCTTGATCAGGCTGATGAATCGCGATCCCAATCCGGGGGTGCCGGTGAACCTCGGCAATCCGGGCGAGTTCACCGTCATCGAGCTCGCCGAGCTCGTGCTTTCGAAAGTCAGGACCGCGTCGACGATCGTCCACGCACCCTTGCCGCCCGATGATCCGCAACGCCGCCGCCCCGACATTGCCCGGGCAAAATCGCTTCTCGGCTGGGAGCCGAAGGTTCCGCTACACGAGGGGCTGACTCATACGATCGGCTGGTTCCAACGGATGCTCCCGGAGCAAAGGCCGGTCCGCCGGCGCGGCCGTCCCACGCGTCAGCCGGAAATGTCGGCTCTTTCGCAGGATCTCTGATGATGGTTCAGCAGACGAAATACCGAACGACGATCGAGGATGAGATCGCCGCGCTCGGACCCTGGTTCCACAACATGCGGATCGCCGGCGTCGAAACGTCTCCCGATCATTTCCTCGGAGACTATCCCGCCGTGAAATGGAAGGCGTTCAAGCATGTCGTGCCGGAGGACCTCGGCGGGCGCAGCGTGCTCGACATCGGCTGCAATGCCGGTTTCTATTCACAGGAAATGAAGCGCCGCAATGCCGGTCGGGTGCTCGGCATCGATTCCGATCCGCGCTATCTGCGGCAGGCGAAATTCGCCGCCGAGCAGGCAGGGATGCGGATCGAGTTCCGGCTGATGAGCGTCTACGACGTAGCGCAGCTCGGCGAACGGTTCGACCTGGTGATCTTCATGGGTGTTCTTTACCACCTGCGCCATCCGCTTCTGGCGCTCGATCTCCTCTACGAGCACGTGGTCGGCGACGAGATGCTGTTCCAGTGCATGCAGCGCGGCTCGAGGTCGGTCTCGCCGGTCGAAACCAACTACGATTTTCCGGAATGGGATGTTTTCGATCGTCCGGACTATCCCAAGCTGTTCTTCGTCGAACACCGCTTCGCCGATGATCCCACCAACTGGTTCATCCCGAACCGCGCCGGCGTCGAGGCGATGCTGCGCAGCGCAGGCTTCGTAATCGAAGCCAATCCGGAGCGCGAGGTTTATCTGGTGCGGAAAGGGGAGCGTCCCTTCATGAGCGAGCCAACGCCGCGTGTCGGCTCGCCGAACCGGTAGTTCCACAACGGCTTCCGACGATCACTTCGCCGTGAGGCCGGCGCTTCCGCTTGAAACGACAGTGGGCCGCTCCAATTCCTTCCAGCAATTCAGCTTGCATTCGGAGCCGCCTATGGTCGTCTTTGCCGCCAAAGCCGGATTTCTCGCGCTCGCCGCTGTCGCGACCGTCGCCTTCGGCGTCGCTGCCGCCGCCCAAGCCGAACTGCTTGCCCGCGTCCCCGCCGCGCGCGAAATGGCGGTCTGCGGCGACACGTTGTTTGTCGGTACCAAGGGGTCCTCGGTCTATGCCGTGCCGTTATCCGGGGGCCGCGCCCGGCGGGTGGCGTCCGGGTTCTCCGCTCCGAACGGCGTCGCGTGTTCCCGCGGCCGCCTGTTCGTCGCCTCGAGGGACAGCATCACCGTTTTCGATATCGGGCGCGGCGGCGCTCTGAGCGGCCGGCGCGATATTCGCCGAGACCTGCCGAATTCGGGCGCCCACAGTTATCGCTACATCGCAGTCGGCCCCGATGCCCGGCTGTATGTATCGTTTGGATCGCCCTGCAACATCTGCTCGCCGCGCGGGCTGCAGGGAACGATCGTCAGCATGAACCAGGACGGGTCGGACCTTCGACGCGTCGCCTGGGGCGTTCGCAACTCTGTCGGCTTCGACTGGCGAGGCGGCACCATGTTCTTCACCGACAATGGTGCCGACCGGATGGGCGACGACGTCCCGCCCGACGAGTTGAATGCGCTTCGGCCGGGCGGCTTCTACGGCTTCCCCTATTTCGGCGGCCAAATCCGTCTCACAGGATTTGAGGACGCGACGCCGCCCGCCCGTCAGATCGCGCCCGTCTTCAATTTCCAGGCTCATGTCGCAGCCCTGGGAATCCACTTCTTCCGCAGCCTCGGCGGCGACGCGCTGGTCGCCCAGCACGGCAGTTGGGACAGGTCCGTGCCGGTCGGCTATCAGGTCGTGCGGCTGCGCTTCCGGGGCGGACGGCCGGTCTCGGCGACGACCTTTCTAAGGGACGTCGGCCGGCCGGTCGATGTCAAGGAGGCGCCGGACGGCTCCGTCCTCGTCTCCGACGACGCCGGAGGTGCGGTTTACGTCTTTCAGCGATGAGGCCCGAGGGCTCGTTTTCAGGGCACTTCTCTGACGGCTCGCTCGCCCACGTGATCCTCCCACTCGTCAATGACGTTTTTCATTGTTGAAAAACATCCTGCGGAATTCGGGCTTCTGATCGCCGGTTTGCGATGACATGGTTGATGAGCACCGCATCGTGAAGAGAATACCATGCTTGCCACCGACATGCCCGCGACTCTACGCAGACAATTGGGCCGGTCCGGCCTTTCGGCCGCGGCTATCGGCCTGGGCGGCTGGGCGATCGGAGGCTTTTTCACGCTCAACGGAAAGCCGGATGGCTGGGGCGAGGTCGACGACGAACAGTCGATCCGTGCCCTCCGCCTCGGGCTCGAAATGGGTGCATCGCTGATCGACACGGCCGATGCCTATGGAACCGGTCACAGCGAAGAGGTGATCGGCCGGGCGCTGAGCGGACGAAGGGGCGAGGCAATCATCGCAACCAAGTTCGGCTATACCTATGATCGCGCCGCCCGGGCTCTCGTCGGCACCGATGTCACTCCCGCCTATATCAAAGAGGCCTGCGCGGCTTCGCTCAGGCGTTTGGGCACCGACTATATCGACCTCTATCAAATCCACGTCGGCGAGCTTTCAAGCGATCAAGCGGATGCGGCCGCTGAAACGCTCGAGAAATTGGCGGAGCGGGGCGCCATTCGTTTCTGGGGCTGGAGTACGGACAATGCCGCCGCGGCGAAGCGCATGGTGAAGTTCCCGCATTTCGTCGCCGTGCAGCAGGAGCTGAACGTCTTCACGGATGGGCCGGAGATGCTTGCGATGTGCGAGGGCAACAATCTGGCCAGCCTCAATCGCTCGCCGCTGGCGATGGGATTCCTGACCGGCAAGTTCAGGCCGGATACGCGCTTGCCACCCACTGACGTCAGGGCGGCCGGGCACAGCTGGGTGCGGTTCTTCGAGGACGGCCGGCCGCGTGCCGAGCATCTGCAACGCCTCGCCGCGGTGCGGGAACTCCTCCAGACCGGCGGCAGGACCTTGGCACAGGGGGCCCTGGGCTGGATCCTCGCCCGTTCCCCCAATACCTTTCCGATCCCCGGCTTCAAGACGGAGGCGCAGGTGCGCGAGAATCTCGCCGCACTCGAAAAGGGCGCTTTGTCGGCCGCAGCGATGGGGGAAATCGCCGCGCTTCTCGGCAGCGATCAGTAGCCGCTCTTGCCGATAGAGAGCTGCGGCGTCTCCGGAGCGGCGGCGACGACCCGCCAGCAGAAGGCACCGCTGGACCGGTCATATCCCGCAGGGACCGGCGAGAGACGATCACCGGCATGCTGTCACTGGAGCGCCAAGCTGTTGCTGTCTTGCAACGAATTGTCGGCAATTGCTACAATCCGAAATTGTGTGTTTGCCAATCGGCCGGACTCGTGTATGTTGGCATCACTCTTAATTCAAGCCAGAGGAGGCGTGCAATGAATTCCACTCTCGTGACCATGCGCCCCTCTTGCGGAACGGCTGCCGTGGCATCGATGCATCGCGCATTTGGCCCGAGCCGATTTGGTGTCCAGGGCTATTAAACCCCGGATTTCCGCCGATTGGCGCTATCTCCACCTGATCTGACGTGACCGGCTGACGAAGCGATTTTCGTATCTTCGCCTTCGCATCCGCGCGTTTTCTGACCTTCGAAAGGACCTGGCCGCCTCGATGCGCCGGGATGGAAAAATCATGCGTGAAGCACAATTTTTAGTTGTTGATACCCTCGCTCGGACGGTCGATGACCTGTGCCGGAAATTCGGCGCCTGGAAGACTGCGCGTGCGCTTCTGATTGCCATCTGGAGGCATCGTCAAACGACGAACCGGGTCTCGCATTTGTCAGATCGCATGCGCCGCGACATCGGTCTTCCGGAGAACGAGGATCGGCTCTTCGAAGCCAAGTTTACCCTGTGGGATGTTCGGCTTTGAGTGCCGCCTGGTCGGGCGTCCGCGGGTCGAGGAGGAGCGTCATCGGCGCTCCTCATCCTTGATCTGCCGGCGGGCACTAACTATCGCATGAATAGCGCGCGGAAAGGCGCCGCTGTATCATGTCGCGCGCTCCTCGCGGGAGGCGAGTGGAGCGAGGGAGGACCGAGCCATGCCTATGTCTCCGGTGCTGCGCCGCCTATGGACGAACTGTCTGGCGGCAGCCATTGCTTTCATGTACGCACATCTGGTCAACGCGTCCGACAAGCTTCCGCCGGAGCTCGAGAAGCTCAAGGCGTCGCTTGAAAAATACCAGGATCCGGTGGTTGCCGTGCGCGACGGCTATTTCTCGACGCTCGGCTGCGTCACCTTCGCGACCGGCACGATGGGGGTGCATTTCCTGAACCCCGCCCTGATCGGCCCGATGCCCGACCCGATGAAGCCCACTTTGCTGGTCTACGAGCCGGTTGGGGACAAGCTGCAGCTCGTTGCCGTCGAGTGGCTGATCCCGCTCGCCACCGGTGTTAAGTCAAAGCCCGAGCTGTTCGGGCAGCCTTTCGACGGGCCGATGGAGGGCCATGAGCCGCTTCTACCGGCGCAACTGCATCATTACGACCTGCATGCCTGGATCTTCAAGCCGAACCCGCTCGGCCTGTTCCATCCGGTCAATCCGGACGTCAAATGCCCGGAGGGGCCTTATACCTTCCTGGAAGAGGCGCCGAAATCCGTGCCGCATCATGGGGCGCAATGAGGCGAAATATGCCGGGTCTTTCCGGCATAGCCTCAGGGATCACGGGCGGCCGCGCTCAACCGCCCGTCTTGAGCGGATGTGAACGAAGGGAAGTGATATCCTTCCACCGGTGAGACGCCCTTGGTCTCGCCGGACACGCGCTTGCGGCTTCGCGGAGCCAGCATCTCGGCGGCCAAGTTGTCGAGATAGTCCAGAGCTTCCTGGGCCGCCTCCGCCGTGACCCGGCTGCCATCGGCCCCGGCCGCGCTCCTCAGTTCTTCTCGCATATCCTCCATGACTTCCGCAATGAAACGCTGGGGGTCGTCGGTCTGCGCAGCAACCCAGTGCAGCAACGGCATGTCACCATCTCATTGACACGCATCGCGGCGACAGTCTGGCCGAGCATCAGTGTCAGTTTCTGAAGCTTGTTGTCTTTCTGAGGCATCGGGTCCTTCTTCCGTTCTACAGCGCCGTGCGTCTTATCAGACCCACAAGGGCGCTTTAGCACTTTGAATTCCTGCATGTTTTTGTCCTCAAATGGGCGATTTGAGGAAACATGCAGAGGATTGTCTCTCCTTCGCCCTGCAGCATTCCGGGGAGACGACATCCAAAGGACGAGGAACGAAGCACGGCGCGCAATACGTGTCGCACGCGATGCGCCCTAGGCTGAACGGCAAGCAGTGCGATTTGTTCCCTCGGTTCGGCTGGCCGTCATCCTCGCCGGCAGGAACCAAGCAGGCCGTCGCCGCGTTGGCGGCTTTCGGAAGGAGCACGCCAGATGCAGCCATTCTTTACCCAATTCTCAAAGCAAATTTCCGAGCTCGCCGGAAGGCCGTACACTTTTGCCGTGGCGTCCTCGGCGATCGTCATCTGGGCGATATGTGGTCCGCTCTTCGATTTCTCGGCAAAATGGCAGCTCGCCGTCAATACCTGTACGACGATCACGACATTCCTGATGGTCTTCGTGCTTCAGAACTCACAGAACCGCGACGGTGTCGCGCTGCAGGCCAAGATCGACGAGCTGATCCGAGTGAGTGACGCCGAGAACCGCTTCATCGGAATAGAGAAGCTGGACGAACAGGAGCTGAAGGACGTTCGCCGCGACTGCATGCAAGAGGGAACGCAAGCGCGGGACGCGGAAAACGGCGTCACGGGTGCGCATCGCAGCGCGTGACGCGCATTCGGTGCCTTGCCGAGGCGGTGGAACCAAAATCGGGGCGGCGACGTTTCTCGCCTGAGGTGGGAGGTGCAGAATGAGACACATGGACATCCGCAAGCTCGAAAAGACCGATGCCAAGCATGTCTGGGACGTGGCGGAGTATTGCAGGCGAAGCGGTCTGCACAAGGCAGAGGAGCAGCGCCTGATCAAGGTGCTGGGCAGATACGCTTCGGCCCACGAGCTGCAGATGAATGTCGTGCGTCCTCAGACACGTACACGCTGAGGCGTGATCGCGCAGTGAATTGCGGAGCAAGCGCGTGTGGCCAGTCCTCGCCGGTGCATTCCTGTTTATATGCGGCGTTCTCGTCATGACCTGGGAGGCGCTTGGCCGAAGGCGGCTGAGCGAGCCGCCGCATCCCCTCGACAATGACCCCCAGACGCTGGAGCCAAGACATCAGAGCCTGCGATTCCTCGGGCTGACGCGGAACTGGCACGGGGTGGCAATGATGGCGCTCGGCGCCTTGCTCCTGCTTTTCGGTGCAATCCGCTACGCCTTGGTGCTCTAGGCGGAACTGATCTCGACAAGAAAGACTTCCGAGGCGATGTCCGCCGAAAGCGTGACGGCGAGCGGCTGCTGCAGCACTGCCGTATCCAGCGCGTGCAGCGTCGCCGAGACGCCTTCGGTCGACAGCGCGACGCTGCCGCGGTGGCAGAAAAGGATGAGTTCGCGGGCATGGGAGGTGATCGGCTGCGAGTGCTCGACATGGAGCTTTCGCACCCGGTGCCTGAGTGTCTGCCGGCGGCTCATCACATTCAGGTCGGTGATCGGGCCATTGGTGAGCTTGGCCGAGGTCGCGACATCGGCAGGGAAGGAGAGCGGGGCGTCGGCCGTCGTCAACAGCTTCGGGGGGCGGCCCTCGATCGACAGTGTCATGCCGGCGCCTTCGAGAATGGAAAGGCTCCGGTCGATGCCGGGAAAGCTGGAAAACAGGCCGTCATTGGCAACCGTCGCCATGCTGACGCGCCAGTCGAAATCGGAAAGCGGCGCGCGATCCGGCGACACGGCGATTTCGATTGTCTCGCCGCCGCCGTTCTTCCAGGGCATGTGCCTGTAGTCGTTTGAGCGCAGGATTTTCATGGTGCCACTCCTCGCATGAGGTCGCGCATCCGGTCGAAGTCCTCGTTCATCGGCCGGTCGTCGGCATAGGTTGAGATTGCTCCGCGAATGCGGCCATAAAGAGCATCGGTGCGCGGTGCCCTGCCGCGCGACTTGGGCTGCATGTCATAGGCCTGGGCGGCGGCCAGCAATTCGATCGCGACGATCCGTTCGAGATTGTCGAGGATCGACAGGACCTTCCATGCGGCAGGCGTCGCATGGGTCAGGATATCCTCCTGCAGCGCGGAGGTGATACCGCCGTCAAGGCTTGCCGGTGCTGCCAGCCGGCGGTTCTCGGCGACGAGGGCCGCGGCGGTATACTGGGCGATCATGAAACCGGAGGAGACGCCGCTGTCATCGGCAAGAAACGCCGGAAGGCCGCTCACCAGCGGATTGACTAGACGGTCGATGCGGCGCTCCGAAATCGCGGCGACCTCTGACACGGCGACGGCGAGAGTATCCATTGCAAGTCCGAGCGCGGCTCCGACGGCATGCGCCTGTGAGTGGACCTGGGGTGCCTCGGGCGAACCGAACACGGCCGGATTGTCGGTAACGCTTGCTAGTTCCCGGTCGACGATCTCGGCTACCTGGTAGAAGGCGTCGCGCGCCGCGCCATGCACCTGCGGCACGGCTCTCAGACTTAACGGATCCTGCGTGCGGCTGCCCGCTGTCTCGGCAAGCATCGGGCTTTCCGCGAGCCAGCGACGCAAGGTCTTGCCGACCGCCTGGAGACCTGGCGATTGGCGCAGTGTCAGTGGTGCCTCGGCAAACGGCTCCGCCTGGCTGCCGAGATTTTCATAGGTCAGCGACGCGGCCGCGTCGGCCCAGCCGAAGAGCCGTTCCGTGCGGGCCAGCGCCAGCGCAGCCTGCCCGGTGGCGCAAGGCGTGCCGTTGACCAGGCTGAGACCCTCCTTTGCTTCGAGCCGCAAGGGCTCCAGCCCCACCCGAGCGAGCGCCTCCATGCCGCTGAGCGTTTCGGCCCCGTGCGCGGCCGCGCCATGACCGATCAGAACGAGCCCGATCGCGGCAGCGTGGGTGAGATAACCGACCGAACCGCGCGAGGGGATGAGCGGAATGATATCCGCATTCAGAAGGGCGATCAGCGCCTCGACGGTCTCGATCCGAACGCCGGAGTAGCCATGCGAGAAATTGGCGATCTGCGCTGCCATCACGGCACGGGCTTCGGCCTGCCCGAGAGGTTCGCCGACGCCGCAGGCGTGGCTTAGAATGATGTTGCGCGACAGAGCCTCTTGGTTCTCGCGACTGATGACGACATCGCAAAGCGCACCGACGCCGGTATTGATACCGTAACCGCGGATGCCGCGCTCGACCAGCGCATCGACGATCCGGCGGGCATCGACGATCCGCTGACGCGTCCGCTCGGACAAGGCAAGGCGAACGCCACCGGCGATGACGGCGATCTCGCGCCATGTCAGCGGTCCATCGATGAGGATCGTCTCAGTCATGCTTCTCGGGTCTTCCCTGCCGGCGCTGGACGAAGCGCGCGACATAGTCGTTTGCCGGATTATCGAGAATATCACTGGGCGAGCCGACCTGCACGACCTGACCGTCTTTCAAGATCGCGATCTCGGATCCGATGCGCAGGGCCTCGTCGAGATCGTGAGTGATGAAGACGATGGTTTTTGCAAGGTTCTGCTGCAGTTGCAGCAACTGATCCTGCATATCGGCGCGGATCAGCGGATCGAGGGCGCTGAAAGCCTCGTCCATCAGGATCACGTCGGTGTCCGCGGCCAGCGCCCGCGCGAGACCGACGCGTTGCTTCATGCCGCCCGAGAGCTGGTGCGGGAACTTCGCGTCATAGCCTGACAGGCCGACGGTCTCGATCCATTTCATGCCGATTTCGCGGGCAACGGCTTTCGACACGCCGCGTACGCGCTGGCCGTAGACGACATTCTGCAGCACGGTCCGGTGCGGCATCAGCGCGAAGCTCTGGAACACCATGCTGACGCGCCGCATGCGGAAGGCACGCAGCGCCTTTGCGTCGAGATCGAGGATATTGCTGCCGTCGAACACGACCTTGCCGCTCGTCGGCTCGATCAGCCGGTTGATATGACGCACCAAGGTCGACTTGCCCGACCCGGAAAGCCCCATAATCACGAAGATCTTGCCGGCGCCGATCTTGAGGCTGACATCGTTGAGGCCGACGCTGCAGCCGGAGCGGGCAAGAATATCGGCCTTGTCGAGGCCATCCTTGGCCATGGCGAGCGCCGCCTTCGCGTCGTGCCCGAAGATCTTGTAGACGTTGCGGATATCGATATCAGCCATTGCGGGCGTCCTCCGTCCGGGGCTTGCCGAAGCCCTGCGTGATGCGGTCGAGCACGATTGCGAGAATAACGATGCCGATGCCAGCCTCGAGCCCCTTGCCGACGTCGAGCGTCTGGATGCCGTTCAGCACCTGCTCGCCGAGACCGCGCGCGCCGATCATCGAGGCGACGACGACCATCGACAGAGCCATCATGATCGTCTGGTTGAGGCCGGCCATGATGGTCGGAGTGGCGAGCGGCAGCTCGACGCCGAAGAGGATCTGCGTCGGACTGCCGCCGAAGGCGGTTGCCGCTTCGACAACCTCGCCGTCGACCTGGCGGATGCCGAGATCGGTCAGGCGGATCAGCGGCGGCACCGCATAGATGATGGTGGCGAGGATCGCCGGCACCTTGCCGAGACCGAAGAGCATCAGCGCCGGGATCAGGTAGACGAAGCTCGGCATTGTCTGCATGACGTCGAGGACCGGCAGGGTGACGTTGCGCACGACGCGGCTCTTGGCGACCAGGATGCCGATCGGCACGCCGACCACCACCGAGACGATGGTCGCCATCAGCATCAGGGCCAATGTCTGCATCGTCAGGTCCCAAAGGCCGAGCACGCCGACGGCGAGAAGCAGGGCACCGACGGCAAGCGTCAGCGTCCAGCGCTTCGAACTCTGCCAGGCAAGCGCCATGAAGGCCAGAATCACCAGCCACCAGGGCAGGCCACGCAGGATCCATTCGATGAACAGCACGGCCTTCAGGATGACGCCGCTGATCGCCTTGAACACCCAGCCGTAGTTGGTGACGAGCGCCTGGATGATCTCGTTCACCGGGGCGCGGATCGAAAGATTGAGAGAGTCCGGAAACATTGGAAAAATCCTTGCTCGGATAGCCGCCGGCGATCATCGCCGCCTGTCCGCGGGCATCTTGGCAGATTGCGGGCGCCGCGCCTTACCGTGGTGGAAGGGTAAGGCGCGGCGAACGCAGACGGAATTGAGCTCGTCTTATTTGAGGCTCGCTTCGATCTTGCCGAGGGCCTCTTCGGAAACCCATTTGCCCCAGACGTCGGCCTTGGTCTTGAGGAATTCCGCGGCGGCAGCGGCGGCGTCGACCTTGTTGTCGGCCATATAGGCAAGGCTGCCGTTGACAGCCTCGAGCGGGAAGGTCGCCTTTTCGAGAATCGCGATGATCTCCGGAGCCTCCGAAGCGAAGGTGCTGTTCACGCCATAGGCGACCTCGACGGAAGGGAAGGCGCAGCCCTGATCGCGCTTGCCGTTGGCGCTGCTCAGTTCCTTCCAGCAGGCCTCGTTGTATGCCGGCTCTTCCAGCTGGACGAGCTTGAATTTGCCCATGATGGCCGTCGGCGACCAGTAGTAGAAGAGGATCGGCTCGCCCTGGAGATAGGCGGAGGTGATCGCCGAATCGAGCGCCGTGCCGGTGCCGGGCCGGAAGTTCACATAGGCCTCGCCGAGCTTGTAGGCTTCGAGCTTGGCAGTGCTGACGCCCTCGCAGGTCCAGCCGGAGGGGCAATTCAGGAAGCGCCCCTTGGACGGCTCCTCCGGATCGGCAAACACTTCGACGACCTTAGGGTCGGAAAGCTGAGAGACGCTCTTGAGATCCGGCGCCTTGGCTTCGATGTTGCGAGCGGGATCGCCGTGGACGACATAGTCCGGCACGAACCAGCCTTCGCTGGCACCGACGAAGGTCTTTCCGACAGCAACCACCTTCTTTTCTTCGACCGCCTTGTTCCAGACGTCGGAGCGGCCGAGCCATTCCTCGGCAAAAATCTGTACGTCATTGTTGGCGGTCGCCTGCTCGAGCGTGACGGAATTGCCGGGTATGGAATCCACCTGGCAATCGTAGCCCTTGGCCAGGATCGTCTTCATGACTTCCGTGATGAAGGCGCCGCTTTCCCAATCGATGCCGGCGAAGGTCACGGTCTTTCCGTCGCTGCAATAGGAGGCGTTGGCCGCGCTCGCAGAAGCCGCAAGCATCAGGCCGGCGGCGGCGAAGGTGAGTTTCATAGTGCTGATCGACATGCGCATTCCCCTTTTTTGATCGTCGACTGGATTGCTATTTCAGCTTGGTGAGAACCCGCGCGAAGGCGCGGTCGATGTCTTCCTCCCGGTCATGGTGTCCATTGCGGATCTTCCATTGGCCGGCGACCATGACGTCGCGGACCGTCTCGCCGCCGAGCGCAAAAAGCCAGCGGTCGAGAAACTGATTGCCGCTTGCCGCGGCGATATAGGGATTGGCGCCATCGAGCACGACGAGGTCCGCCCGCGCGCCGACCTGAATGCCCGCCGTACCGAGACCGGCCGCCCGGGCACCGCCGGCGAGTGCGGCGTCGAAGATCGTCCTGCCGACCGAGGCGCCGGGAGCGGCGAGCCGGTTGCGCCTGCAGTCGCGCAGCCGCTGGCCGTATTCGAGAAGCCGGAGCTCTTCCGCGACGCTGGTCGCCACATGGCTGTCGGTGCCGATGCCGAGACGTCCTCCGGCGGCAAGGAAATCGGTGGCGGGAAAGATGCCGTCGCCGAGATTGGCCTCGGTCGCCGGGCAGAGGCCGGCAACCGCTCCCGATTTCGCCAGCCGCTCGGTTTCCTCCGGCGTCATATGCGTCGCATGAATGGCGCACCAGCGCTCGTCGACCGGCATTTCGTCGAGCAGCCATTCGACTGGGCGACGGCCGCTCCAGGCGAGGCAATCCTCGACCTCGCGGGTCTGCTCCGCGACGTGGATGTGGATCGGTCCGGAAACCGGTGCCGACCCGAGGATCTCTCGCATCTCTTGGGGCGTGGCGGCGCGCAAGGAATGGATGGCATAGCCGAGCTCGGCGCCGGCCTCGGCGCTCGCCGGAACCAGCCGTTCGAGCAGGGCAAGAAAGCGATCCGGATCGTGAAGGAAAGGGCG
This sequence comes from Sinorhizobium sp. CCBAU 05631, assembly GCF_002288505.1. NCBI lineage: Bacteria > Pseudomonadati > Pseudomonadota > Alphaproteobacteria > Hyphomicrobiales > Rhizobiaceae > Sinorhizobium > Sinorhizobium sp. CCBAU 05631. Next base: position 2,966,859 of record NZ_CP023063.1, on the reverse strand, counting down.
CTGGCCCGGATTGGGCTCCATGCCGCCGAAGTTGGCATGCGCGTAGAAAACCGGCAGGTGCGTGAGTCCGATGCCGGTCGTACGGGCGGCGTTCAGGATGCGCAGCGACATTTCGGCCGGATCGGCATAGGAGGTGCCGTCCGCCTGGTGATGAAGATAGTGGAATTCGACCACTCGGCCGAAGCCACCCTTCAGCATCTCCACATAGAGCTTCGCGGCGATCGCCTCGACATCGTCCGGATCGACAAGGCCGACGGTGTGGTACATTGTCTCGCGCCATGTCCAGAAGCTGTCGTCGCCGCTACCGGCCACTTCGGCAAGGCCGGCCATGGCGCGCTGAAAGGCATGGGAATGCAGGTTCGACATGGCCGGGACAAGGGGGCCGGCGATGCGTTCGTCGCCCGCTGCCGGCGCCCGGGCCGTTTCGACGGCGGCAATGCATCCGTCACTGTCTAGGGAAATGACCACGTTCTCCGCCCAACCGGTCGACAGAAGCGCCTGCTCGGCAAAGAGCCGGTGAGCGGAAAAGGCAGACATCGCTTTCTCCCTGTACGTGGTTGTATATGGAACTATAGATATTTTCTGGTGGCGCGCAACCTAAAAATCGTCGAAAACAATCCGTGGTCGCCGGTCGCATGTCGGTCCGGCATCGACGAACGGAGCATACTATGCCGTCAATGGAGCGCAAAAGCGACGCATCCGCCTTCGAGGATGGACCCATCCCGCGCTATGAGGCGGTGAAGCAGTTCATCCGCAGCCGCATCGAAAGCGGGGAGTGGCCGGAGCATCATCGCATCCCCTCCGAAAACGACATTGTTGCCGATCTCGGGGTCAGCCGGATGACCGCGAACCGCGCCTTGCGCGAGCTGGCAAGCGAGGGCGCCATCACCCGGGTGCAAGGTGTCGGGTCCTTCGTCGCGCCTCACAAGGGCAGCACCGCGCTGCTCGAAGTCCGCAACATCGCCGATGAGATTCGCGAGCGGGGTCACCGTCACAGCTCTCGCATCGATCGTCTCGAAGAGATATCGGCAAACCCCGACATTGCCGGTGCGCTGGGGCTCTCGACCGGGGCACGGGTCTTCCACTCGATCATCGTTCACGCGGAAAACGGCATGCCGATCCAACTCGAGGATCGTTTCGTCAATCCGGTGATCTGCCCCGACTATCTTAAGCAGGATTTCGTGAGCACGACGCCGAACGCCTACCTGACGCTGGTTGCGCCGATCACCCGCACCGAACAGGTCGTCGAGGCGGTGTTACCGCAGCCCTGGGAATGCAAGCTGCTTTCGATCGGCCGCAACGAACCCTGCCTGATGATCCGCCGCCGGACCTGGTCGGAAAACCGGAATGTCACGGTCGCGCGGCTCATCTATCCCGGTACGCGCTATCGCCTCGAAGGCGTTTCATCGTAAGAAGCCTTGAGACGAACGGGAGCGGAACGATGGAAGAGGACTCGCTGAAGCGCCGCACCGAGCTCGCAAGGCCCGACGTGTCGGCGGATGAGGCAAAGGCGATCCTGCTCGAACATTACGGCGTCTCCGGGGATCTTACCGAACTCGGCAGCCAGCAGGACCGCAACTACCGTGTCGATACGGGCGAAGGCCGCTTCGTGCTGAAGATTGCGAGGGCGGAATACGAGCGCGTCGAACTCGAGGCGCAAAACGCGGCGTTGCGCCATGTGGGCGCCAAGGCCAATGCGCCGATGGTGCCGCGGGTCGTTCCGGCGCGCGATGGCGAAGAGATCGTCAGTGCCGCCGTGCGCGACGTCACCTACCAGTTCCGGCTGCTGACCTACCTCGCGGGAACCCCGCTGACGCGCCGCAAGCACCTGTCGGCAGAAACGGTATCGGCCCTTGGCGACCTCGCCGGTCGGCTCGCCGCGGCACTCGCGGACTTCGACCATCCGGGGCTCGTCCGGCAACTGCAATGGGATCTCCGGCGAGCCGGTCCAGTGGCGCTTCAGCTGCTTTCGGCGATGACCGATGTCGATTTGCGCAAGCGCATCGCCGAGGCGATGGTGGGGGCGATGCGCCGCGTTCAGCCGCTGATGCCGGAGCTGCGCCTCAGGGCGATCCATCAGGATGTCACCGACGACAATGTCGTGAGCCGGGCGGAGAAGGGCGGCCGCCTGGTGCCCGAGGGCGTCATCGATTTCGGCGACGTGCTCCAAGGCTGGCTGGTGGCGGAGCTCGCGGTCACCTGTGCGTCGCTGCTTCACCATGTCGACGGCGATCCTTTCCGCATCCTGCCGGCGGTCAAGGCGTTCCATGCCGTCTGCCCGCTGACCGAGGCCGAAATCAAGGCACTCTGGCCGCTGATCGTCGCGCGCGCCGGCATTCTCGTTGCAAGCTCGGCACGGCAGCTCGAGATCGAGCCGGACAACGCATATGTCCAGGGCAATGCCGCACATGAGCGCGAAATCTTCGATGTCGCCGTCTCCGTTCCCTTCGAGCTTATGGATCATGCCATTCATCAGGCGATCGGCAAGGAGGATGCGTCGCCCGTCCTCCCGGAGACTGGCCGCCTGATGCCGGACGTCGATCCTCACCGGGTCGGTATCGTCGACCTGTCGCTGCTCGGACCGCATCTGCCCGCCGACCGCTGGCACTACGAGGATACCGAGGCGCTGCTCCTGCAGTCGGCGGCGCGGGCCGCCGGGGCTGCCGCGACCCGCTACGGCGAATTCCGCCTGACCGAAACGCGCCTTCTCCAGGCCAAGCCTCCCCAGACGCTCGCCCTCCATGTCGACCTCTGCCTGCACGGGCAGACCGCAGTTCACGCGCCCTTTGCCGGGCAGCTGCACCAGCGCCGCGGCAGGCTGATTCTTTCGACGCAGGGCCTCCACCTCCATCTGCTGGGGATCGAGCCGGCAACACTTGAAGATGGGAGCGTCGAGGCAGGGGACCGGATCGGCACGGTCCCCGGCGACGCTTCAGCGCTCGGCTTCATGCGCGTGCAGCTTTGCACCGCCGCGGAAATCGACCCGCCGCCTTTTGCGGTCCCGCATCAGGCGGAAGCCTGGCGGAGGCTCTCTCCGTCGCCGGGGCCAATCCTCGGTTTCGATTGCGATGCGCCGCCACCGCAAGCGGCGGCGCTGCTCGATCGACGGCAGCGCCATTTCGCGCGGCCGCAGAAGAACTATTACCGCAAGCCCCCGCAGATCGAGCGTGGCTGGAAGGAGCATCTCTTCGACGTCGAGGGGCGGGCCTATCTCGACATGGTCAACAACGTCACCATTGTCGGGCACGGCCATCCGCGCCTCTCGGCTGCGGTTGGACGGCAATGGTCGCTGCTTAACACCAATTCCCGCTTCCACTACGCGGCCGTCGCCGAGTTTTCCGAGCGGCTTGCGGCTCTTGCACCGGAAGGCCTCGACACGGTCTTTCTCGTCAACAGCGGCTCGGAAGCGAACGACCTCGCCATCCGCCTCGCCTGGGCCTATTCCGGCGCGCGCAGCGTGGTCTCGCTGCTGGAGGCCTATCATGGCTGGACGGTCGCCAGCGACGCCGTCTCGACCTCCATCGCCGACAATCCGCAGGCTCTGACAACCCGGCCCCAGTGGGTGCACCCGGTCGTCTCGCCGAATACCTATCGCGGGCCGTATCGCGGCGAAAGCTCGACCGGCGACTATGTCGGGGCGGTCGCGGCAAAGCTTGAGGAACTGGATGAGAACGGCGGGGGCCTCGCCGGTTTCATCTGCGAAGCGGTCTACGGCAATGCCGGCGGCATTCCGCTGCCGCCCGGTTATCTCGAGGCCGTCTATCGGATGGTCAGGGCGCGTGGCGGTGTGTGCATCGCGGACGAGGTACAGGTCGGCTATGGCCGGCTCGGTCACTATTTCTGGGGTTTCGAGGAACAGGGCGTCGTGCCGGATATCATCTCCGTCGCCAAGGGCATGGGCAATGGCCACCCGCTCGGAGCGGTGATCACCCGCCGCGAAATCGCCGAGGCGCTCGAGAAGGAAGGCTATTTCTTCTCTTCCGCCGGCGGCAGCCCGGTGAGCTCCGTCGTCGGGCTGACCGTCCTCGACATCCTGCATGACGAGGCGCTGCAGGAGAACGCCCGCGCGGTGGGTGATCATCTCAAGGAGCGGCTGCAAGCGCTCGGTGAGCTAATCCCGATCGTCGGTGCGGTGCACGGCATGGGGCTCTATCTCGGCGTGGAATTCGTCCGCGACCGCGAGACCCTGGAGCCGGCGACGGAGGAGACGGCGGCGATCTGCGACCGTCTCCTGGAGCTCGGCGTCATCATGCAGCCGACCGGCGACCATCTCAACGTCTTGAAAATCAAGCCGCCGCTCTGCCTCAGCCGCGAGAGCGCCGATTTCTTCGCCGCCATGCTGGCAAAGGTGCTGGAGGAGGGGTGGTAGAGCCCGACTACCCCTCGCTCAGCATCTCCGGCTCACCGGTCAAAAGATCGACGAGGCTTCGGCGAACGCGGCCGATGTCGCGCATCGGCGGCTCACCGAAGTGGCGCGCATATTCGCGGCTGAACTGCGACTGGCTGTCGTAACCAACCTGATGACCGGCGTCGCCCGCGTCGAGGCGCTCCTCCAGCATCAGCCGGCGTGCTTCCTGCAGGCGGAGCTGCTTCTGGTATTGCAGCGGGCTCATCGCCGTGATCGCCTTGAAATGATGATGCAGCGAGGAGACGCTCATGCTGACCCGGTTTGCCAGGTCGTCGATGCGGAGCGGGTGGGAGTAGTGCTCCTTCAGCCAGGCGACGGCGCGGCCGATCTGGTGTGGCTGGCTTTCAGCGGTCGTCATCTGCCGCAGCCTGGCACCATGTGGCCCAATCAGCAGCCGATAGAGGATTTCCTGTTCGATAAGCGGCAACAGGATGGGCATCTCGGCGGGGCGATCGAGGAGCCGCAGCAGTCGCAGTGCCGCGTCTTCCAGGTCCGCCGTAAGCTTGTTAACCGTCATGCCGCGCGGCGACGCGGGTGACCTTGCCGTCTGATCGCCGACCCTGTCGATAAGCGTTGGAATCTTCGCCGTATCGATCTGAAAATTCATGCTGAGATAGGGCTCGTCGTTGGAAGCCAAGGATATTTGCGACAGGACCGGCAGGTCGATCGACGTCAGCAGATAGTCCGATGCGCCATAGACGAACAGCTCCCCGCCGAGCAGGACGCGTTTGGCTCCCTGGACGATGATTGCGAGACTCGGCTTGTAGGCGGCACAATTCGGCTTGGCGGAGCTCGAATGCCGGTGAATGCTGAGGCCCGGAACGATCGTCGGGTGGTCGCCGTCCACCGCGGCAATCCGGGCAATGATGTCGATCATCTCCTGGCGCGGCGTCCGTTGCAGTTCTGACATCTTCTATATTCTTTCCGGTGCTTGGGGCTTATGAGACGGGGCACAGATAGGAGGAGGACGTTGCGGCGCAACGGCCGTTCTTTCATTCTTGCAGGATTGTGCAAAAACTTTGCAGGATCGCACTAACGCAGTGGCGCCCGGGAACAGCATAGTCCGCCTTGCCGCCCGAGGTCCATGCCTCCGCGCGGCGCGCTATTCCCAGACATGAAGGAAAGACCCCATGGCCATAGTAAGAGGATATGCGGCTACGGACGCATCGAAGCCGCTCGCCCCTTTCACCTTCGAACGTCGCGAACCGCGCGACGACGACGTCGTCATCGACATCCAGTATTGCGGCGTCTGCCACTCCGACATCCACCAGGCCCGCAATGAATGGGGGAACTCGACCTTTCCCATGGTGCCCGGCCACGAAATCGTCGGCATCGTCCGGGCGGTCGGCTCCAAGGTCACCAAGTTCAAGCGCGGCGACCGGGTCGGCGTCGGCTGCTTCGTCGATTCCTGCACGACCTGCGGCACCCGCGATCCCGATCTCGAACATTACATGCCCGGCCTAGTCGTAACCTATAACGGCGTCGAGGCCGATGGGAAGACCCCGACCCAGGGCGGCTATTCCGATCACATCGTCGTCAAGGAGGGGTATGTCCTCTCGATCCCGGAAAACCTGCCGCTTGATGCGGCCGCGCCGCTGCTCTGCGCCGGCATCACGCTCTATTCGCCGCTCCGCCACTGGAAGGCGGGGCCTGGAAAGAAGGTGGCGATCGTCGGCATGGGCGGTCTCGGCCACATGGGCGTCAAGCTCGCCCATGCGATGGGTGCAGAGGTCACCGTCCTCAGCCAGACATTGTCCAAGAAGGAAGACGGGCTGAAACTCGGAGCCGACCACTATTATGCAACAAACGATCCGCAGACCTTCGAGAAACTGGCCGGAAGCTTCGATCTGATCATCTGCACCGTGGGCACCGAGATCGACTGGAACGCCTATCTCAACCTCTTGAAGGTCGACGGCGATTTCGTGGTCGTGGGCATTCCCGAGAAGCCGGTGCCGGTCCATGCCTTCTCCCTCGTTCCGGCGCGGCGCAGCATCTCCGGCTCGATGATCGGCTCGATCAAGGAAACCCAGGAGATGCTGGATTTCTGCGGCGAGCACGGCATCGTCTCGGAGATCGAGACGATCCGGATGGAGGAGGTCAACGCCGCCTATGAGAGGGTGCTGAAGAGCGACGTGCGCTATCGCTTCGTAATCGACATGGCTTCGATCAAGGCATGATCTGACGAGCCGCTGCCGTCAAACGAGCGGCAGCGGCCCGTCGTTCTTGATTTCCTCCATCACCGCATAGGTGCGGGTCTCCTTGACGCCCGGCAGCGTCCAAAGCACCTGGCCGAGGAAATTGCGGTAGGCGGTCATATCCTCGAAACGGGTCTTGACGAGGTAGTCGAACCCGCCGGCGACCATGTGACATTCGAGCACCGCAGGCGCCTGCTTGATGGCGGCGGCGAACTGGTCGAAGACCTCCGGCGTCGTCTTGTCGAGCATCACTTCGATGAAGACCAGCAGCCCGAAACCGAGCTTGTGCGGATCGAGGCGCGCCCCGAAGCCGGATACGTAGCCCTCTTTCAGAAGCCGCCGCAGCCGCTCGCTCGTCGCGGTCGGCGAGAGGCCGATGCGGTCCGCCAGTTCGAGATTGGTGATCCGCCCGTCGGCCTGCAGGATATTGAGGATCCGGCGATCGGTCTTGTCGATCTGGTGCATCTGCCTGCCCCTGCTCCGATCTATCAGGCGGCGAGCCGCGCTTCGGCGAGCTTCACCCAATAGGTAATCCCGTGCGGGATCACTTCGTCGTTGAAGTCGTAGGCGGGATGGTGGAGACCGGCGGAATCGCCGTTGCCGATGAAGACGAAGGCGCCGGGCCGGGCAAGTAGCATGTAGGAGAAGTCCTCGCCGCCCATCATCGGATCGAGCGCGGCATTGACGTTGCCTTGGCCGGCGACCGTTGCGGCGGCGGCAAGCGCGTGGCCGGTCTCTTCGGCATGGTTGACGGTGACAGGATAGTTGCGGCCGTACCAGACGTCGACCGTCGCGCCATAGGCGCCGGCAATGCTTTCGGCGATCTGGCGGATGCGCGTCTCGCCGGTGTCGCGCACCTCGGGCGTCAGCGCGCGCACCGTGCCGGCCAGGACCGCCTGTTCCGGAATGACGTTGTGGGCGAAGCCGGCATTGAACTTGGTGACGGAAACGACGATGGAGGCAAGCGGGTCGACGGTGCGCGAGGCGATCGTCTGCAGCGCATTGACGATCTGCGCGCCGATGGCGATCGGATCGATGGTCTTGTGCGGCTGCGCCGCATGGCCGCCGCGCCCCTTGATGGTGATGGTGAACTCGTCGGTCGAGGCCATGATCGGCCCGACGCGACTGCCGAAATGACCGACCGGCATGCCCGGCATATTGTGCATGCCATAGACCTCCTCGATGGCAAAGCGTTCCATCATGCCGTCCTTGACCATCTCGTTGCCGCCGCCGCCGCCTTCCTCGGCCGGCTGGAAGATGACGGCGACGCTGCCGGCGAAGTTGCGCGTCTCGGCGAGATATTTCGCTGCACCAAGCAGCATGGCGGTGTGGCCGTCGTGGCCGCAGGCATGCATCTTGCCGGGGGTCGTCGACGACCAGGCCTTGCCGCTCGTCTCGGTGATCGGCAGGGCGTCCATGTCGGCCCTGAGGCCGATGGTGCGGCCGGGGCCGAGACTGCCGCGGATAAGCCCTACGACGCCCGTCCGGCCGAGGCCGGTCACGATCTCGTCAACGCCGAATTCCTTCAGTTTCCTTTCGACGAAGGCTGCCGTATTTTCCACCGCGAACAGGAGCTCCGGGTTCATGTGCAGATGGCGCCGCCATTCGGTCACTTCGTTCTGGAGTTCGGCAGCGCGGTTCAATATCGGCATGATGCTTCCCTGTGGGTCTGTTCGGTGGGTGGCCTGACGGCGAGGTGAATGGGCTTTGCCATCTCCTTGCCATATAGGCTAAATAGCCGGACGATACGAGGCAACTGCGGAAATTCGAGGTTAAGATAGTGGTGACAGTTCGACTTCTGATGCGCAACAGGGCAGGCGCGATGGGCGTTTTTGCCGGTGTTTGTGCGGCATTGGCGGCGGCGCTTCCGGCGTCGGCCAATCCGCGGCTCGTTGTCGACGTCGCAACTCTCAAGGTCTACGAGCATCAGGACATCTTCCAGAAATGGTACCCGGCGTCGCTGACCAAGCTGATGACGGCCTATACGACGTTTCGGGCAATCCAGGCGGGACAGCTGACGCTGGAAAGCCCGGTGGTGATGACGAAGAACGCGGCGGCCGAGCCGCCGAGCAAGATGTTCTACAAGCCCGGGCAGGCGATGACGCTCGACAGCGCGTTGAAGATGATGCTCGTCAAATCCGCTAATGACGTCGCCGTGGCGATTGCGGAAACGGTCGGCGGAACGGAGCAGGCTTTCATCGACCGCATGAACGCGGAAGCGCGGCGGATCGGCATGACCTCGTCGCATTTCATCAATGCCAACGGCTTGCCGGGGCAGGGCCAATACACGACCGCGCGTGACCTTGCCGTTCTGGCCATCACGCTGAAGCGCGAGTTTCCGCAATATGCCTCCTATTTCTCGCTGGAAGGCTTCACCACCGGCAAGAAGGACTATGCAAACTACAATATGCTGATCGGCCGCTTCGAAGGGGCCGACGGCATGAAGACCGGCTTCATCTGCGCGTCGGGCTTCAACCAAGTATCGTCGGCGAGCCGTTCTGGTCGCAGCGTCATATCGGTCGTGCTCGGCGAGGATAGCCTCGGCGCCCGCGCCGACGAGTCGGCCCGGCTTCTTCAGATGGCGCTGACGACCCCTGCGGCCGGAAAACCGTCGCTGACCGCCATCGCGCCTTACGGCGAAGGCCGTGAAGTGGTTTCGGACGTCAGCAAGGAGATCTGCTCCAAGCAGGCGGCGAAGGTCCGTAGCGAAGGCCGCGACGAGGGCGGCCGGCAGAAGCTGCTGTCGCCCTATATCCACGAGATCAACCGTCCGCTGAAGCTGGCCTTCGCCGGGCTTATTCCGGGCAGCGGCGACAAGACCGCCAAGGCAGGCAGCGATGTCGCCGGGCAAGGTGATGTCGCCGAGCTCGCCAACGTCCCGGTTCCGGTGCCGCGCCCCAGCTTCTGAGCGCGATGGGAATGCGATTGCGGTTTCCGCCCGGACGCCGCCAAGGTCTATGACGGAGTCCTTTCCATGAACGGTCCACTGCCGGTCGTGCCGGTATCGATCCTCACCGGCTTCCTCGGTGCGGGCAAGACGACCCTTCTGAACCGCTTGCTGAAGGATCCGGCGCTTGCTGACACCGCCGTGATCATCAACGAATTCGGCGATGTCTCGATCGATCACCTGCTTGTCGAGGCGTCGAGCGACGGGGTGATCGAGCTTTCCGACGGCTGCCTGTGCTGTACGGTCCGCGGTGAACTGGTCGACACGCTCGCCGACCTGATGGACCGAATGCAGACCGGGCGGATCAAGCCGCTGAAGCGCGTCGTCATCGAGACGACCGGCCTGGCCGACCCGGCGCCGGTGCTGCAGTCGGTGCTCGGCAATCCGGTGATCGCCCAGAACTTCCGCCTCGACGGCGTAGTGACTGTCGTCGATGCGGTGAATGGGGCCCAGACGATCGCAAAGCACATCGAGGCGCTGAAGCAGGTCGCCGTGGCCGACCGGCTGGTGATCAGCAAGACGGGGCTTTCCGGTAAGGAACAGCTCGAAGCGCTGGCTGACCTTCTGAAGGACCTCAATCCGCGCGCGCCAATCTTCGACGGCGACGGGCAAGAGGCGGGGCGGGCCGACCTGTTCGCCTGCGGGCTCTACGATCCATCCAACAAAGTTGCCGATGTCGGCCGCTGGCTGCAGGACGAGCTCGATGGAAGTGACGATCATGACCATCACCACGGCCATGATCATGGGCACGATCACCGCCACCACGACGTCAATCGCCACGGCTCCGACATCCGCTCCTTCAGCATCGTTCACGACCGGCCGATCGAGCCGATGGCGCTCGAAATGTTCGTCGACCTGTTGCGCTCGGCCCATGGCGAGAAGCTGTTGCGTATGAAGGCGATCGTTTGCGTCGCGGACCGGCCGGAGCGCCCGGTGGTCCTGCACGGCGTCCAGTCCGTCTTTCACGCGCCTGAACGGCTTGCCGCCTGGCCGGACCCAGCCGACCGGCGCACCCGGATGGTGCTGATCACCAAGGGGCTCGAAGAGGCTTTCGTGCGCGATCTCTTCGATGCCTTCACCGGCAAGCCGCGCGTCGACCGTCCGGATGCGCAGGCGCTTACCGACAACCCGCTCGCCGTGCCCGGTGTGAAGTTCTGATCAAGCCGCTTTGCCCCTTCCTGCCCACAGGCGTCATAATAGAGAGCGCCGGAATCTCCGCCGTCACGTCTTCTTGCGAATGAGAAAGCGATGGCCGCCGGCGGTCGATGCCGCCTGCTCGAGCCGGTGCCCATCCTCGTTGCAGAAATGCGGAATGTCGATCACGGCCAGCGGATCGGTCGTCTCGACCTCGATGAGCCTGCCGGGCGCGATCGTTTCCATTCGCTTGCGCGTCTTCAAAACGGGAAGGGGGCATTTCAGCCCCCTCAAATCATAGACCACCCTTGGCTCGTCCGGCATCAATTGCCCCAGATCTTCCAGAACGGACGCTTCTTCGGCGGCTGTTCCGCCGGCGCCGTTTCGCTGCCGGCTGCAGGGGCCGTGGCCACTTGCGGATTGGCCCCGGCCGGCGTGGCTGCCTGTTGCTGAGTGCCGGCAGGGTGCTGCTGGGTCGCAGCCGCCTGTTGAGCCCCCGGCAGGACTGCGCTCTGCTCGGCGGGCGCCTGGTTGGCCGGTGCCGGCGCCGCGGGCTCGCTTTTCGAGAACAGGTTCCAGAAGGATTTCTGGGTAGGCGCCGTCTGCAGCGCCGCCTGCTGAACCGGGCGCTCGATCGGGCTCTGCTGCGGCACGGGTACGGCCTTGCCGTCGCGCGTCGCCTTCTCCAGAGCTTCCTTCTGGATCAACGCCGCCTGTTTGGCCTCTTCGGCCTCCTTCTGCTCGGCGAGCCGCTTTTCGAGATCGCTCACCTTCATCAGCTTGCCGGCGTCGAGCGACGTGCCGGTCGGCGCATAGGCAAGCTCGCGGCCCTTGCGCTGCTCGGCGACGATCGCCTTGCGCTCCGCTTCGCTCGGCTCATACCAAACCATGCCGTCGTATTTCTTCAGCGCCTTCTGATAATCGCGCTGGTAGTCCTTGTCGAAATTCGCCATGGCCACTTGCAAGGCCGGCGGCGTCGACATGGCGGGGCACTGGCCGGCAGGGTTGAAGCTGCCGTCGGACTGCTGATTGAAGACGTATTTCCTCTCGCAGACATTGACCTGCGGCGGACGTTTGGTCACTTCGAACTGGTCGTAGCCGACCTTCAGCATCTTCCAGAATTCGATGTTCGGATTGTCGCGGTGGCGGGCCATGTTCTCGGCCGTCATGCGGAAGGGGAAGGCCTGAAGCTGGACGCTCTCCTGACCGCCCTTGAAGGCGTCGCGGGCGAGCGCGAAGATCTCGATGATCTGCTCGTCGGTCATCGAATAGCAGCCCGACGACGAGCAGGCGCCGTGGATCATCAGATGCGTGCCGCTGCGGCCATTCGCCCTGTCATAGGTGTTGGGGAAGCCGGTATTGATCGCCAGGTAATAGTTCGAATTGGGGTTCATCTGGTGCGGATAGAGCGGATAGAAGCCCTCCGGCGCCTGACGGTCACCTTCCTTCACCTTGGGGCCGAGCTTGCCCGACCAGGCGCAGATCTTATAGCTCTTCAAGAGCTGGAGGCGGCTTGACGCATTCGCCTTCCAGACCTCGAGCGTTCCCTCTTCCTTGAAAATGCGCAACAGGATCGGGGATGTCTTCTGCATCCCCAGTTCCTTCATCTTGCCGACGATCTTGCCGGACAGCTGGTATTCGGTCTTGTTCTTGACGGAGGAGAGATTGACCGAATCGAGCGTTTCGTTGGTGCAGCCGGCGAGCGCGGCTGCAATGACGGCGGTGACAAAAAGATTCCTGAAACGCATCGGCAAAAGCCCGTTTTAGCCAGATTCCATCCGTGCACGCCCCTTCCGCGAGGGAGAGGTGTCAACGAATCAGTAAGACATTATCCTTCACGAAATCTTAACCGTGCAGGTGCCCCCTGCGAACGGCGTTTCTCATGACCCCATGAATATGGCCAAGATTTGGCCACAGTCCCGATTTCCGGTTGTCGAGCGCGCCAAGTTGATCGCAATGGCCGGGCGCTGAACGAGGCTAAAGCGGGAGGCGGCCAGGATCACGCTCTGCCTCGCCCGCTCAGAGATTGCGGCCGATGTTCAGGTATTTCTGCCGGCGGTCGGCGCGCAGTTCGTCGCCATTGCGGCCGGATAGCTCCTTCAGTGCATCGGCGATGACCGTGCCGGTGCGGCCGATCACGGCCTGCGCGTCGCGATGGGCGCCGCCGATCGGTTCGGGAATGATGCCGTCGATGACGCCGAGCGCCTTCAGGTCCTCGGCGGTGATCTTCATGTTGCTGGCCGCTTCTTTCGCCCGCGTCGAGTCGCGCCAGAGGATCGAGGCCGCACCCTCCGGCGAGATGACGCTGTAGATCGCGTGCTCGAGCATATAGACGCGGTTGCCCGTCGCGATCGCGATCGCGCCGCCGGAGCCGCCTTCGCCGATCACTACAGTGACGATCGGCACCTTGACGTTGAGGCACATTTCGGTCGAACGGGCGATCGCCTCGGCCTGGCCGCGCTCCTCGGCGCCGACCCCGGGATAGGCGCCGGCGGTGTCGACCAGGGTAATCAGCGGCAGGCCGAACCGGTCGGCCATTTCCATGACGCGGACCGCCTTGCGGTAGCCCTCGGGGCGCGGGCTGCCGAAATTGTGCTTGATGCGCGACTTCGTGTCGTTGCCCTTCTCCTGTCCGATCACCGCGACCGGCGCGCCGCGGAACCGCGCGAGGCCCGCCTGGATCGCATCGTCGTTCGCATAGTTTCGGTCGCCGGCAAGCGGCATGAACTCGGTGAAGAGCTCCGCGGCATAGTCGAGGAAATGCGGCCGGGACGGGTGGCGCGCAACCTGAGTCTTCTGCCAGGGCGACAGCTTGGAATAGATCTCCGCCATCGCATCGCGGACACGTCCCTCGAGCCGCGCGATCTCATCGGAAGTGTTCACGCTCTCGTCTTCGCCGGCAAGCTTCTTCAATTCGAGGATTTTGCCCTCGAGATCAGAGATGGGTTTTTCGAAGTCGAGATAGTTGTGCATGAGATGCGTTTCCGATCGTTTTGCGACAAGGACCGTCCGGCAAAGCCAACCTGCCCGGCGGTCCTAATCCTGTTTTTTCGCCTGTTTGGCAAGGGGGTGGTGGTTTTGCACCAGCTCGTGCAGCCGTTCTTCAAGCACATGCGTATAGATTTGTGTCGTCGAAATGTCCGAATGGCCGAGCAGTTCCTGCACGGCGCGCAGGTCGGCGCCATTGGCGAGGAGGTGACTGGCGAATGCATGGCGCAGCACATGCGGCGAGATCGCCGCGACCTTGATGCCGGCACGAGCCGCGAGACTCTTGAGGTCGCGGGCAAAGACCTGGCGCGGCAGGTGACCGGATTTGCCGAAGGAGGGGAAGAGCCAGGGGCTCTCCGTTTCCGCCGCTCTTTCGCGCAACTCGGCCCCGTAGGTCCGCATGGCGCGGATCGCGGCCTGCGACAGCGGCACGAGCCGTTCCTTGTTTCCCTTGCCGCGGATCACCAGGAAGCGTCCGTTCTGCGCAAGCACGCTTGCCGGCAGCGACACGAGCTCGCTGACGCGCATGCCGGTCGCATAAAGAAGCTCCAGGAGGGCGTGCATGCGACGCTTCGCGAAGGCGTCTTCGGCGCTGGAGCCGGCCTCCGCCTCGGCCTGGCCGATCAGCCGGGTGACGTCATCGACGCTGAGCGTCTTCGGCAAGGCGCGCGCCTTCTTGGGCGCGTCGAGAATGCCGGTAGGGTCGTCGCCGCGCAGCCCTTCCGCATAGAGGAACTTGTAGAATTGCCGAAGGGCCGACAGCCGGCGTGACTGCGAGGAAGGCTTGAAGCCCTCGCCGGCAAGATGCGAGAGATAGCGTCTCAGATCGTCGGCCGTGGCGGCATTGAGCCGCGTCCCGCAGGTGCGCAGGAAGGAGCTGGCATCCCTGAGATCGCGTTCGTAGGATTGCAGCGTGTTGACCGCCGCGCCTCGTTCGGCGCTCATCATTTCCAGGAAAGCTTCGAGGTGGGCCTCCGAAAGATCGGTCATTGCGGCTTGTTGACCCGTTCGGACGGAATGCGCACCGTCACGTCCCGCTCTACCGGTTCGACGAAGGTGACGAGCGCCACCATGGTTCCATAGATCATGCCGGCCACCACGGCGCAGAAGAACAGGAACCGGAACAGGGTTGGCATTTCAGTCTCCAGTACGCGGGTAACGCCATTGCGGAACCGTGATCTATATGAACGGCTCGTCCGGCAAGTTCAAGAAGCGTGGCCCGGCCGGCGCGACGACTTGACGCCCCCCGCCGATTTGTCGATACGGAAGGGGAATGGGGACTGTGACGCCTAATGAACGATGTGACCGAACCGGATTCCGCGACGCTCGCCGAGCGGGCGAAGCTCGCTCTCGGTAAACGCAATCTCATTTTTATCGGCCTGATGGGGGCGGGAAAATCGGCGATCGGTCGGCTGACCGCACAGGCGCTCGGGGTTCCCTTCGTCGATTCCGACCACGAGATCGAGCGGGTTTCGCGCATGACGGTGAGCGAGCTTTTCGCCGCCTATGGCGAGGAGGAGTTCCGTGCGCTCGAGGCGAGGGTGCTGAAGCGGTTGCTGAGATCGGGGCCGCGGGTCGTCTCGACCGGCGGCGGCGCCTATATCAACGAACGCTCGCGCCGGCAGATCAAGAAGGGCGGTTTGACTGTCTGGCTGAATGCGGATCTCGACGTGCTGTGGGAACGGGTGAACAAGCGCGACACCCGGCCGCTCCTCAAGACGGAAAACCCCAAGCAGACGCTGGAGAACCTGATGCGGGCTCGCTACCCGATCTACGCCGAGGCGGACCTCGTGGTCCTGTCGCGCGACGTGAAAAAGGAGACGATGGTCGAGGAGGTCCTCGCCGCCATCGCCGACTGCAAGAAAGTCGAGATGCCATGATGAACCATGTGACGCCTGCCGAGCGAAAGGTGCGGGTGAACCTCGGAGACCGGTCCTACGACATTCTCATCGGCCCCGGCCTGATCGCCGCGGCGGGCAAGGAAATCGCCTCGCGCCTCAAGGGCCGCCGGATGGCGGTGATCACGGACGAAAACGTGGCGCCCCGTTATCTGGAGCCGCTGATGACGAGCCTGAAGGAGAGCGGCATCGAGGCGGTCTCGCTCGTCCTGCCGGCGGGCGAGAAGACCAAGAGCTTCGAGCATCTGATCCCGGTGTGCGACGCCATTCTCGCGGCGAAGATCGAGCGCAACGATGCGGTGATCGCGCTCGGCGGCGGCGTGATCGGCGACCTGACCGGCTTTGCCGCCGGCATCGTCCGGCGCGGCTCGCGCTTCATCCAGATGCCGACCTCGCTTCTGGCACAGGTCGATTCCTCCGTCGGCGGCAAGACCGGCATCAACTCGCCGCACGGCAAGAACCTGATCGGCGTGTTCCACCAGCCGGATCTGGTGCTCGCCGACACGGACGTGCTCGATACGCTGAGTGCGCGCGAGTTTCGCGCCGGCTATGCCGAGGTTGCGAAATACGGCCTGATCGACAAGCCGGAATTCTTCGATTGGCTGGAACGCAATTGGCAGGCGGTCTTTGCCGGCGGATCGGCTCGCATCGAGGCGATCGCGGTCAGTTGCCAGGCCAAGGCCGACGTCGTCGCCGCGGACGAGCGCGAGAACGGCCTGCGCGCGCTGCTCAATCTCGGACACACATTCGGTCACGCCCTGGAGGCCGCGACCGAGTATGACAGCCGCAGGCTCGTGCACGGGGAAGGCGTTGCGATCGGCATGGTGCTGGCGCACGAGTTCTCCACCCGGATGAATCTTGCAAGTCCGGACGATGCGCGGCGCGTCGAAGCCCACCTCAAGGCGGTCGGATTGCCGACGCGCTTGTCCGACATTCCCGGCGACCTTCCGCCGGCCGAGCGGCTGATGGAGGCGATAGCCCAGGACAAGAAGGTCAAGGGCGGCAAGCTCACTTTCATCCTGACGAGAGGCATCGGCCAGTCCTTCGTCGCCGACGACGTTCCGGCGTCCGAGGTGCTGGGCTTTCTCAAGGAAAAGCATCCGCGATGAGCGTCGAGGCGGCATGGCTGTTCCTGGCGGAGCACTGGCTGTCGCTCCTCTCGGTCGTTTGCCTGCTGCTCCTTTCGGCCTTCTTCTCCGGTTCGGAGGCGGCCCTGACCGCAACCTCCCGGGCGCGCATGCATTCGCTCGAGGGCAATGGCGACCGGCGCGCCGGTCTCGTCAACCGGCTGATCGAGCGGCGTGACCGGCTGGTCGGAACGCTGCTCCTCGGCAACAACCTCGTCACCATTCTCGCCACGTCGCTGACGACCAGCCTGCTGATCCGCCTCGTCGGCAACTTCGCCGTGCTCGTCGCGACGCTCGGCATGACGGTGCTGCTCGTCCTCTTCTGCGAGGTGCTGCCGAAGAGCTGGGCGATCGCCTCTCCCGATCGGTTCGCCCTTGCCGTGGCGCCCATGGTGAAGCGCTTCGTGGCGATTGCCGGTCCGATATCGGCGCTCATAAACGGGATCGTGCGCCGCCTCCTGAACCTATCCGGCGTGAAGGTTTCCTCCGACCGGCCGATGCTTTCGGCCCAGGAGGAACTGCGCGGTGCCGTCGACCTGCTTCATCGGGAAGGGGCGGTGGTCAAGGCGGACCGCGACCGGTTGGGCGGCGTCCTCGACCTCGGCGAGCTCGAGGTTTCCGACATCATGATCCACCGCACCGCCATGCAGGCGGTCAACGCGGAGGAGCCGCCGGAGGTCTGCGTCCGGGAAATCCTCGGAAGCCCCTTCACGCGCCTGCCGCTGTGGCGCGGCTCGACCGACAACATCATCGGCGTTGTCCATTCGAAGGATCTGCAGAGGGCGCTCGCCGAGCCGGGTGTCGAACCGCATACCGTCGATATCGTCAGAATCGCGCAGAAGCCATGGTTCGTGCCGGACACGACCAATCTCACGGACCAGCTCAACGCCTTCCTCAGGCGAAAGCTGCATCTGGCGATCGTGGTCGACGAATACGGCCAGGTTCAGGGCCTCGTCACGCTGGAGGACATTCTCGAGGAGATCGTCGGCGACATTGCCGACGAGCACGACCTCGACATCCAGGGCGTTCGACAGGAGGCCGACGGTTCGATCGTCGTCGACGGTTCGGTGCCGATCCGCGATCTCAACCGCGCTCTTGACTGGTCCCTGCCGGACGAGGAGGCGACCACTGTCGCCGGTCTCGTCATCCACGAAGCGAAGAGCATTCCGGAGGAGCGGCAGGCCTTCACCTTCTACGGCAAGCGTTTCATCGTCATGAAGCGGGTGAAGAACCGGATCACCAAACTGCGCATCCGCCCGGCCGAGGAGGAGGCGGCAGGGCTCTGACCTCTACCAGCGCGTCGCTTCTCCGGGCGCGGCCGGCTCCACCGCCAGCGCATGCAGGCCGGCATCGAGCTCGGGTTTCAATAGGTCGTTGATGGCGCGGTGGCGCGCCACGCGGCTCATGCCGGCAAAGGCGCTCGCGACGATCCGGATGCGCAGGTGGGTTTCGCCGCCGCCGTCGAAGCCGGGCTGGTGGCCGGCGTGCAGATGGCTTTCGTTGATCACCATCAGCCGTTCGGGATGGAAGGCCTCCTGAAGCTTCTCTTCGATGCGGTTCTGCAGCGACATGCTTCCGTCCCATTTTCCTGTTGCTCTGGCGCCGCGATATGGCGCCGGCGATGCAAAATGCGCGCACAAAGCCAGCAACATTCCGCTTTGTCAATTCTTGTTGTGACCCGTCGCAAACCCCATAATGGCTGCCATGAAGCTCGATTCAAAATACTTCGATCGAATCCGCACGCGCCCCAAGGGGGCACAGGCGCGCGTGGAGCCGTCTACGCCGACGTGCCAGTGGGACGGCTGCGACAAGACGGGCGTGCATCGGGCTCCGGTCGGCCGAAATGCGGAAGGCGAGTATTTCCTGTTCTGCTTCGAGCACGTGAAGGAATACAACAAGGGATACAATTATTTCTCCGGGCTCTCGGACACCGAGATCGCCCGCTACCAGAAGGAAGCGGTCACAGGGCATCGTCCCACCTGGACGGTCGGCGTCAACAAGAGTGCCCGCAACGGCCCGACACAATCGCAGATGCGTTCCGGCAGCGCCGGCGCCCAGGCGCGCATGCGGGATCCGTTCGGCTTCTTCAACGAGGCGCGCGCCCGGCAGGCGCGGCACGAGCCGCGGTTGCGCAAGCTGAAGACGCTCGAGGCCAAGGCCTTCGAAACGCTCGGGCTCGCCGCCTCGGCAACCTCCGCCGATATCAAGGCCGCGTACAAGGACCTCGTGAAGAAACACCACCCCGATGCGAATGGCGGAGACAGGGGCTCGGAAGACCGTTTTCGGGCCGTGATTCAGGCCTATCAATTGTTAAAACAGGCTGGTTTCTGCTAACAACGCGGATTAAGACAGAAAACACTTTTGCAGGCGAATGCGCGGCTGCCGTCCGGCGGCCGCTCTGGAGACATGATGAGCAAGATTGACCTCGACATTTCCAACCTCCCCGATACGACGATCTCGGTTCGGGAGGCTTTCGGCATCGATACGGATCTGCGCGTTCCAGCCTATTCGAAGGGCGACGCCTATGTGCCCGATCTCGATCCCGATTATCTTTTTGACCGGGAAACGACGCTCGCCATTCTTGCAGGCTTTGCCCACAACCGACGCGTGATGGTTTCCGGCTATCACGGGACCGGCAAGTCGACCCATATCGAGCAGGTGGCGTCGCGGCTCAACTGGCCCTGCGTGCGCATCAATCTGGACAGCCATGTCAGCCGTATCGATCTCGTCGGCAAGGATGCAATCGTCGTCAAGGACGGGCTGCAGATCACTGAATTCAAGGACGGCATCCTGCCCTGGGCCTATCAGCACAATGTCGCGCTCGTGTTCGACGAGTATGATGCCGGTCGTCCGGACGTCATGTTCGTCATTCAGCGGGTGCTGGAATCCTCCGGCCGCCTCACGTTGCTCGACCAGAGCCGCGTCATCCGCCCGCACCCGGCCTTCCGCCTGTTTGCCACCGCCAACACGATCGGCCTCGGGGACACGACCGGGCTCTATCACGGCACGCAGCAGATCAATCAGGCGCAGATGGACCGCTGGTCGATCGTGACCGCGCTCAACTACCTGCAGCACGACAAGGAGGTCGACATCGTCGCTGCCAAGGTGAAAGGCTTCACGGCCGACAAGGGCCGCGAGACCGTGTCGAAGATGGTGCGCGTCGCCGATCTCACGCGCGCCGCTTTCATCAATGGCGACCTCTCGACGGTGATGAGCCCGCGCACGGTGATCACCTGGGCCGAGAACGCCCATATCTTCGGCGATATCGCCTTCGCGTTCCGTGTGACCTTCCTCAACAAATGCGACGAGCTGGAGCGGGCCCTGGTCGCCGAGCACTACCAGCGTGCCTTCGGTGTCGAGCTCAAGGAAAGCGCCGCCAATATCGTGCTGGAAGCGACTGCCTGAGTTCGCCCAAGCGCCGGCACCCGCCCGGAGCCGCCGGCGCTTAGGTACATCGGTGATGCGCTCGGTATCAGCCGGAGCCGGCTGAAGAAGGAACTGTCGTGAGCTCGAATTCAAAGGCGAAGCCGCAAACGAGGGAAAACGCCGCTGAACCGTTCAAGCGGGCGCTTTCCGGCTGCGTCCGGTCGATCGCCGGGGATGCGGAGCTCGAAGTCGCCTTCGCGAACGAGCGCCCCGGGATGACCGGCGAGCGCATCCGGCTGCCGGAGCTTTCGAAGCGTCCGACCCGGCACGAACTCGCCGTGGCGCGCGGTCTGGGCGATTCCATGGCGCTGCGCAAGGCCTGCCACAACCACCGCATCCATGCGACCATGTCGCCGCAGGGCGCCGATGCGCGGGCGATTTTCGATGCCGTCGAGCAGGCGCGGGTCGAAGCGATCGGGGCGATCCGCATGCCAGGCGTTGCCGACAATCTCTCCTCCATGCTCGAGGAGAAATATGCCAAGGCCAATTTCGGCTCCATCGAAGCGCAAGCGGATGCACCGCTCGAAGAGGCGGTGGCGCTGCTGGTCAGGGAAAAGCTGACGGGCAAGAAGCCGCCGGCGGCGGCCGGCAAGGTGCTCGACCTCTGGCGCGATTTCATCGAGCAGAAGGCCTCCGCCGACATCGGGCACCTGCCGGCGGCGATCAACGACCAGCACGCCTTCGCCCGGGTGGTGCGCGACATGCTTGCCTCGATGGATGTGGCCGAGAAATACGGCGAGGACGATATCGAGCCGGACGAGCAGGAAAGCGAGACCGACGAGGACCAGCCGCGCAGCCAGGAGCAGGACGAGAACGCCAGCGAAGAGGAGGAGGGCTCCGATGCCGCCCCCGCCGATGAAAACCAGTCTGCCGAGGAGCAGATGGAAGAAGGCGAGATGGACGGCGCCGAGATCTCCGACGACGACCTTCAGGACGAGGGCGACGAAGACAGCGAGACGCCCGGCGAGGTCAAGCGGCCGAACCACCCCTTCGCCGATCTGAACGAAAAGGTCGACTACGCGGTCTATACGCGCGAATTCGACGAGACCATCACAGCCGAGGAGCTCTGCGAGGAGGCGGAACTCGACCGCCTGCGTGCCTTCCTCGACAAGCAGCTGGCACACCTGCAGGGGGCCGTCGGCCGCCTCGCCAACCGCCTGCAGCGGCGGCTGATGGCGCAGCAGAACCGTTCCTGGGAGTTCGACCTCGAGGAGGGGTTCCTCGACACTGCGCGGCTGCAGCGGATCATCATCGATCCGATGCAGCCGCTGTCCTTCAAGCGGGAGAAGGATACGAATTTCCGCGACACGGTCGTGACGCTGCTCATCGACAATTCCGGCTCGATGCGCGGCCGGCCGATCACCGTCGCGGCCACCTGCGCGGACATCCTGGCCCGCACGCTGGAGCGCTGCGGCGTCAAGGTCGAGATCCTCGGCTTCACCACCAAGGCGTGGAAGGGCGGACAATCCCGCGAGAAATGGCTGGCCGGCGGCAAGCCGCAGTCGCCGGGCCGCCTCAACGACCTGCGCCACATCGTCTACAAGTCGGCCGATGCCCCCTGGCGCCGCGCGCGCCGCAATCTCGGCCTGATGATGCGCGAGGGGCTGCTCAAGGAGAATATCGACGGCGAGGCGCTGATGTGGGCCCATGATCGCCTGCTCGCCCGGCCGGAGCAGCGCCGCATCCTGATGATGATCTCCGACGGCGCGCCGGTCGACGATTCCACCCTGTCGGTCAACGCCGGCAATTATCTCGAGCGGCATCTGCGCGCCGTCATCGAGCAGATCGAGACGCGCTCGCCGGTCGAGCTTCTGGCGATCGGCATCGGTCATGACGTGACGCGCTATTATCGCCGCGCCGTGACGATCGTCGATGCGGACGAACTGGCCGGCGCCATGACCGAGCAGCTCGCCGCCCTCTTCGAGGAGGAGAGGCATGGCCGCGTCGGGGGCCTGCGCCGGGTCGGCTGAGCGGTTTGCCACGCCGCAAATTCGCCTGCATCTCCATCATCTGCTAGGAGGCTGCCCGTCGGTCAGCACCTGCGTCGCCTCCCTGGAAGGTTGTGCCTAGACATGCTCCGCCGATTCCTTGCCGTTCTCTTCCTGTTGGCGTCGACCGTGGCTGCGAAGGCGGAGGCCTTGTGTGAGATCGCTCCGATCCGCAGCCGGCAGATCTCGCAGTTCAAGGTCGGCTCCGACGCGACGACCTTCGGCAGGCTCGAATTCATCGGCGGCATCGAGATGACCTCGCCCAATGCGCTGTTCGGAGCGGTTTCGGCGATCCGCTTCCGGCCGGGTGGCGAATCCTTCGTCGCCGTTCTCGATACTGGACATTGGGTCGAGGGCGCCGTCATTCGGGACGCGGCGGGCAGGCTGCTGGGCACGACCGACCTCGCCATCACCGCAATGACCGATGCCAATGGCGGGGCTCAGCTCAAGAAATGGATGGTGGATTCCGAGGGGCTGGCGCTGCGCGACGGCGCCGTCATCGTCAGCTTCGAGCAGGCGGCACGGGTCGATCTCTATCCGGACCCAGGTTTTGCCGGATCGCGGCCGATCGGCCAGATGAGCCTGCCCTTTCGGGTCGAGGAGCTGCGTAGCAATGGCGGCCTGGAGACGATCGCAATTGCGCCGAAGGATGGGCCGCTCGGCGGCGCCGCTGTGGTCGTCGCGGAACGTAGCGTCGATGCGTCCGACAATCTGCTGGCCGGCATTCTCGACGGTCCGCTGCGGGGCGCCTTCGCGGTGGTGCGCAACGACCCCTATGCGGTGACCGACGGCGCGTTCCTGCCGAATGGCGATCTGCTCATCCTGGAGCGCCGCTTCAATCTCGCCTCAGGACTCGGCATGCGCATCCGGCGGCTTGCCGCCGCCGATATCCGCCCGGGCGCCGTGGTCGACGGCGAGGTGCTGCTCGAGGCCGACATGGGCTACCAGATTGACAACATGGAGGGGCTCGATGTCGTCGTCCGGCCTGACGGCGAGACTCGGCTGATCCTGGTTTCCGACGACAACCATTCGATCCTCGAGCGCAATCTAATGCTCGAGTTCCGGCTGAGGGACGGTTACACCAACTGAAGCGCGACAGGGCCAACCCGGCCCCGCCTATTCATCTCTTCAAATTCACGCGGTGGCCTTGGCTGCCGGCATCGGCTTGACGACGCTCATCAGCGCACCATAGGGCAGCAAGAGGACGATGCCGCACAGGATCTTCACCGCCAGATCGCCGAGCGCCCACGAAATCCAGCGCGGCGCTTCATAGGCGACGAGGCCGAGGAGCGGTGCTGCTTCTAGCGCGAAGCTGTCGTTCGGGCCGAGGAAGACGAAGACCGGTGCGAAGGCGAAGGAGAAGAACATCGCCGTGTCGAGGCCCGAGCCGATCAGCGAACCGGCGAGCGGAGCGCGCCACCAAGTCTGACGCCGCAGCCGGTTGAATACCGAAATATCGAGAAGCTGGCCAAGCAGGAAGGCCGAACCCGAGGCGATCGCGATCCGCGGCGTCGCGGCGAAGAAGGAAAGCGCGACGGCGACCACGAAGCCGGCGACGACGACGCGGCGCGCGATGCGCGGACCGAACTGGCGATTCGTGAGGTCGGTGACCAGGAAGGCGAAGGGATAGCTGAAAGCGCCCCAGGTCAGAAGATCGCCGAGCTGCATGCCGGCGATTGAGCCGGGCAGGGGATACTGCACGAGGAAGTTCGACGCGACCACCACCAGGGTCATCAGCGCGACATAGACGAAGAACGTACGGTTGATCAGCATTTTTTTATCCTGGGTGATGCCACCAGTGACGCACAAGACCGAAGGCAGGTATCCGGCCGGTGAATCGAACACGAGAAAAAGGCTTGCCGGACGGATCCGCAAGCCTTTCAAGCCGTGTTCGGAAAGGTTCCGGCGCCGATCAGGCGGCTTCGGCAGCCTTCTTGACGATCTGCCGGCGCAGCAGGCGGGCGCGCATGCTCAGCTCGTTCTCGTCGGCCTTCAGCAGGAAGGCGTCGAGACCGCCGCGGTGTTCGACCGAACGCAGAGCCGCAGCGGAGACGCGCAGGCGGAAACGCTGGCCGAGCGCGTCGGAAATCAGCGTGACATTGCACAGGTTCGGCAGGAACTTGCGCTTCGTCTTGTTGTTGGCGTGGCTCACATTGTGACCCGACTGGACGCCCTTACCGGTCAATTCGCAACTACGGGACATGGTACACCTATTTTCTTTTTGCCGCCGGACAATGCGGTAGCGGGCCCAGAGCCCAGGCCGCGTTCCTACTGGCCATTATTGGAAAGTCGCGGTTCTATAGTCAGTGATGGCCCGCCAGTCAAGCCAAACCTGCGCTTTCCTCAAAATCCGTGCCTTGCCAAGGATTATCAAAAATTCAGCGCGGTTGCGAGCCGTCATCTTTCCGGCCGTGCCGCGCCGCGCTATCTCCTCCTGGCGCAGGCGGAATCAAGCCCTTGGTCTCGCCTGTAGAGACTATGACGAATCGGGCGCAGAAATGCCGCAAACCGCTTGCATCTCAGGGAATTGCGGCAGGGCCGCGCCGGGTGTCGTCGAGAAGCAGAATGACACTGTAACATTTTGAGCTGCTGCATGGTTTCGTCCTTGAACCGGTCGCGCTTCACGGATCCTGCAGGAGATTGGCAATGGGGCTTTCGGGAATGATGTTGCGCAGTGGCTTTCGCGTGCCGGCACTCCTGGCCGCCGCGATGTTTTCCACAGCCTGTTTTGCTGCGGAGATCGAGCATCAGACGGACTACAGCATCGCGCTTGCCGGCCTGCCGCTGGCGCGGGCCTCGTTCCACACCGAGATCGAGCAGAATCGCTATACGATCTCGGGAACGTTGAACTCGGCCGGCCTGGTGAACATCATCAGCCCGACCGCCGGCCAGACGCGCGTTTCCGGGCTGATCGGCCGCGACCGCCTCCGGGCGACGCAATACTCGATGTCCTATCGCAGCGGCAAGAAATCCCGGGCGATCAGCGTCAGCTTCCGCAACGGCAATGTGGTGCGCGCAAGCATGGTCCCGAAGCGCACACCATTGCCGAAGAACTGGGTACCGGTGACGAGCCGCGACATGCGCAACGTCCTCGATCCGCTCTCCGGGCTGATCATTCCGGCGACAAGCCGCGTCTGCCCCAATACGCTGCCGATCTTCGACGGCGAATCGCGGCTCGACATCAGGCTGTCGGCCAAGGGCACGCGGAACTTCAAGACCAAGGGCTTTGACGGCGAGGTGATCGTCTGCGGCGTCAAGTTCGTGCCGAAGGCCGGGTACCGAAAGGGGCGTGAGGACGTCGAATATCTGCGCCGCCTGGAAACCATGGAAATCTGGTTCGCGAAGTCGGAGGCGGTCGACGTCTATGCCCCCGTCTATGTCCGCATTCCGACGAAGATCGGGCCGGTGACCGTGTCGGCGACGCGGTTTGGCGGCTAGTCGGGCCAGCCGGTCGCCTCTTTCAAAAATCGCGCAGGCACGATAAATCCATGACAAGTCGAAGGGCGGCGGTACGCGGACGTACCGGGTGTCGCCTTCGGGGGCTGCGTGAGGGGAAGTGGGATGAAGTTCAAGGCAACGCTGGTCGGTTTTTCGGCAATCCTGATGTGGTCGCTGCTGGCACTCTTCACCGCGGCCTCCGGTGAGGTGCCGCCGTTCCAGCTTTCGGCGATCTGCTTCATGATCGGCAGCCTGCCGGGCATCATCGTATTGGCGTCGAAACCTCAACGCCTCTCGCTTCTGAAGCAGCCGGCCAAGGTCTGGATCACCGGCATTGCCGGACTTTTCGGCTACCATTTTCTCTATTTCACGGCGCTTCGAAATGCCCCGGCGGTGGAAGCCGGCCTGATCGCCTATCTCTGGCCGCTTCTGATCGTCGTCGGTTCGGCCCTGCTGCCGGGTGAGAGGCTTCGCTGGTACCATATCGCCGGCGCGCTTGCGGGGCTCTCCGGCACCATCATGATCGTGGCACGCGACGGCGTCGCCTTCGACGATGCCTATGCACTCGGTTACGGAGCCGCATTCCTCTGCGCCTTCGCCTGGTCCGGCTATTCGCTGATCACCCGGCGTTTCGGCGCAGTTTCGACCGACGTGGTGACCGGCTTTTGCCTAGCGACCTCGATTCTTTCCCTTCTCTGCCATCTCGGCCTCGAGACCACGGTCTGGCCGCAGGCGCCCCTGGAATGGCTGGCTGTTGCCGGCCTCGGCCTTCTGCCGGTCGGCGCTGCCTTCTATGCCTGGGACTTCGGCGTCAAGAACGGCGACATCCAGTTCCTCGGTGTTGCGAGCTATGCGGCGCCGGTGCTCTCGACATTGATCCTCATCCTGTTCGACTTTGCCGAGCCGTCCTGGCGAATCGCCTTGGCCTGCATGCTCGTCACAGGCGGCGCCGTACTCGCGGCGAAGGATATGATCTTCAGGAGCGGCGGGACGGCGGCGCAAGCGGCCGAGTAACACTCAATCTCGCGGCGGCTGCCAATCCGGTGCGGCCATCTCGAAGGCGGAAAAGTCGAAGCCCGGCGCAACCGTGCAGCCGACGAGCGTCCAGTCTCCGAGCGAGGCGGCCGATTGCCACCAACCGGCGGGGACAATCTGTTGCGGCCGTTCGCCGTTCAGAAGGTCGGGACCGAGCCGATGGCGTGAGGCCCGCTTTCCGGGTTCGGCAATGCTGAGTTCGAGCGGCGCCCCGGCGTAATGATGCCAGACTTCGGCTGCATCGCGGACACGATGCCAGTGCGATCGGTCACCCTTTTCGAGCAGATAGTAGATTGCCGTCGAGTGGCCGCGTGACCCGCCGTCGGCATCGCGGAAGGTCTCGACGTACCAGCCGCCTTCCGGATGCCGGGTGAGCCCCAGCGTGTCGATGATCGTGGCCGCCGTCATCTCCCGCGCGGCGCTCATCAGAAATTGTCCTTGCGCTTGCGAATTTCCGCGAAGACGGCTGCATCGCTCGCCTTCTCCATGCCGAGGTGAGCGCGGATTTTCGGATCGGCGGCGCGCAGGAACGGGTTGGTTCTCTTCTCAAGGCCGATCGTCGTCGGCGCCGTGAAGCCGCCGTCCGAACGGGTCTCCTCGATTTCGGCGGCGCGCTCTTTCAGCGCCGAGTTTTCCGGATCGATCGTCACGGCGAAATGAGCGTTCGACAGCGTGTATTCGTGGCCGAAATAGACCGCCGTATCGTCGGGAAGCGCCATCAGCCGGTTCAGCGATTGCCACATCGTCTCGGCCGTCCCCTCGAAGAGCCGACCGCAGCCGAGCGCGAACAGCGTATCGGCGGCGAAGAGCAACTTGTCTTCGGGCAGATGGAAGCAGATGTGCCCCGCCGTATGACCGGGCGTTTCGATCACCTCGACCGGATGGCCGGAGAATACGAAGCGTTCCCCATGCGCCACTTGCTTGTCGATGCCTGGAATCTTCGAAGCCTCGCCCTTTGGACCGATGATGGTGACGCCGAAGCGTTCCTTCAGGCCGACATTTGCCGCGACGTGGTCGCCATGGTGATGGGTCGTCAGGATGTGGGTGAGGTGCCAGCCGCGCCGCTCCAGGGCCTCGAGGATCGGCTGCTCCTCGGGTGCGTCGATCGACGCCGTTGCGCCGCTTACCGGATCGTGGACGAGCACACCGAAGTTGTCGCTACGGCAGAGGAAGAGGTCAAGTTCGAGCGCGGCCATGGCTTGGGCCTCCCTTGGAGCATGCGTCGGGACTACAGCGACTTTTGCGCGTCTGATCAGGCGCGCAAAAGTCGCTGTAGCACTTTGAATTGCTGCATGTCTTTGTCCTAAATCGAAGTCGATCTTAGGAGACATGCAGTAGCCGAATGTAGCGAGCCTCGCCTTGAAGTCTACCGCTTCGAAGCTAACATGTTGCGCATGCATACAGATATCGTCGATCTCCGCCAATTCTATCATTCCGAGCTCGGCCGGATGGCAGAGCAAGCCGTCAGCATGGCGATCGCTTCCGTCTGGGCGCGCATGCCGGAAGAGCGGCTGGTCGGCCTCGGCTACGCGGTTCCCTATCTCGAGCGTTTCCGCGCCGACACCGAACGCACCTTCGCCTTCATGCCGGCCGGACAAGGCGCGGTGAACTGGCCGGTTGCCGAACTCTCCTCCACCGCGCTCGTCTTCGACGAGGAACTGCCGCTGCCGGATGCCTCGATCGACCGGGTGCTGATGGTCCATGCGCTGGAATTCGCCGAGAGCCCGCGGGAGACGATGAAGGAGATCTGGCGCGTGCTTGCTCCCGGCGGGCGGCTGGTCATCGTCGTGCCAAACCGTCGCGGTGTCTGGGCGCGGATGGAGCACACGCCCTTCGGTTCCGGCCGGCCCTATTCGCGGGGACAGCTGACGGCACTTTTGCGCGAGACCAACTTCACGCCGGGGGCGAGCTCCGAAGCGCTCTTCTTTCCGCCATCGAGACGAAAGATGATCCTGCGACTGCGCCATGGTCTCGAGCGCTTCGGCCGCTCGCTCTG
Source organism: Sinorhizobium sp. CCBAU 05631 (assembly GCF_002288505.1). Lineage (NCBI taxonomy): Bacteria > Pseudomonadati > Pseudomonadota > Alphaproteobacteria > Hyphomicrobiales > Rhizobiaceae > Sinorhizobium > Sinorhizobium sp. CCBAU 05631. The sequence goes on along the minus strand of NZ_CP023063.1, from coordinate 2,938,279 downwards.
GCCGGTGTTTTCCGGGGTGATCATCGTCGAGGCGCAGAAGCGGCTCTATCAGGGCCTGCCGGTGGCGGCGCGCGCCTCGCGCCGCGTCTTCGTCCCGGTGCTGGCACCGCATGGCGTTCCCAGCACCCGCATTCGGGCGCCGGAGGTCAAAACCCCGTAAACGCGGCAGCGACGCCGCACTCGACAAATTTGCCGCGCCCCGGTATTGGCTGGACCGCATTCTTCCCCGCGAAAGCCGATCGATGAACCTTGCCCTGAAGAGCCCCGAGCCGCGTCCCGGCATCCTGGACATTGCCGCCTATGTGCCGGGCCGGGAACACGCGCCGGGCGTGGCGAAGGTCCACAAGCTGTCGTCGAACGAAACGCCGCTCGGCGCGAGTCCGCGCGCAATCGAGGCATTCCAGCGGGCGGCGTTTACTCTAGAGCGCTATCCGGACGGGCAGGCTCACGCGCTGAAACACGCGATTGCCGCGGTTCACGGGCTGAACCCGGCCAATATTCTCTGCGGCAACGGCTCGGACGAGCTGCTGGGGCTCCTCTGCCACACCTATCTCGGCCCCGGAGACGAAGGGATCGTCACCGAGCATGGGTTCCTCGTCTACAAGATCCAGATCACCGCCGCCGGCGGGAGGCCGGTGACGGTCAAGGAGAGCGACGCGCGCGTCGACGTCGACGCGATCCTCGCTGCCGTCACCGAGCGGACAAAGATCGTCTTCATCGCCAATCCGGCAAACCCGACTGGAACCTATATTCCCGTCGACGAGGTGCGGCGCCTCCATGCCGGGCTGCCGCCCGGCGTCGTTCTGGTACTCGATGCGGCTTATGCCGAATATGCCCGGCGCAACGATTACGAGGCGGGAGTGGAGTTGGTTTCGGCCAACCGAAACGTGGTGATGACACGGACCTTCTCGAAGATCTATGGCCTTGCGGGCCTGCGCATCGGCTGGATGTATGCGCCGCGCGACATTGTGGAGGCCGTCGACCGCGTGCGCGGCCCCTTCAACCTCAATGCGCCGGCGATCGCGGCCGGGGCGGCGGCGATCCGGGACCAGGCCTTCGTCGCCGCGGCGGTCGATCACAACCTCGCCTGGCTCGCAAGGGCGAGCGAAGCCCTGGCGGCGATCGGTCTCCGTGTCACGCCGTCGGTCACCAATTTCGTGCTGATCCATTTCCAGGAGGCGGGCGGCAAATCGGCCGAGGAAGCGGATGCCTTTTTGACCGGCCGCGGGTTTATCCTGCGTGCCGTCAGCGCTTACGGCTTTCCCAATGCGCTGCGCATGACCATCGGCTCGGAAGAGGCGAATGAGGGCGTGATCGCGGCACTAACCGAATTCATGGGACGGAAATGATGGCTCAGCAGTTCGAAACCATCGCCCTCATCGGCATCGGCCTGATCGGCTCGTCGATCGCGCGCGACATCATGGACAGGCAGCTCGCCGGAACGATCGTGGTGTCGACGCGCAGCGAAGCGACCCTGAAGCGCGCCGGCGAGCTCGGCCTCGGGCATCGCTATACGCTGTCGGCCGCCGAGGCGGTGAAGGATGCCGATCTCGTCATCGTCTCCGTGCCGGTCGGAGCTTCCGGTGCGGTCGCCGCCGAAATCGCCGCGCATCTGAAGCCAGGGGCGATCGTCACGGATGTCGGCTCGACGAAGGGATCGGTGATCGCCCAGATGGCGCCGCACCTGCCGGACAGCGTGCATTTCGTGCCCGGTCACCCGATCGCCGGCACCGAGCATTCCGGTCCGGATGCCGGCTTCGCCGGACTGTTTCGCGGTCGCTGGTGCATCCTGACGCCGCCGCCGGGCACGGACGAGGAGGCGGTCGCAAAGCTCAGGCTTTTCTGGGAGGCGCTCGGCTCGATGGTCGACGAGATGGATCCGGAGCATCACGACATGGTGCTGGCGATCGTCTCGCATCTTCCGCACATCATCGCCTACAACATCGTCGGCACGGCGGACGACCTCGCAACCGTGACCGAGTCGGAAGTGATCAAATATTCCGCCTCGGGATTCCGCGACTTCACCCGTCTTGCCGCCTCGGACCCGACCATGTGGCGCGACGTCTGCCTGCACAACAAGGACGCGATCCTCGAAATGCTGGCGCGCTTTTCGGAGGATCTTGCCTCGCTGCAGCGCGCGATCCGCTGGGGCGACGGCGACAAGCTGTTCGATCTCTTCACCCGTACGCGGGCGATCCGCCGGTCGATCATCCAGGCCGGTCAGGATACGGCGATGCCGGACTTCGGCCGGCATGCCATGGACCAGAAATAGATCTGAATTCCGGATTCAAAGCGCCGGCAGGACACCGATCGGAACGAAGGCCAGAAAGGCGGTGCCGTCGCGCACATTGAGCTTGACGGTCGCTTCGTTCTTGCCGGCGGCGAGCGCCGTCAAGACGTTGGCGACATTGTTGATGAGGTCCGTTTCCTCGGGAACGGCTTTCACCAGGTTCTCGCGCCATGCGTCGATGTTCACCAGGGTCAGCGAGAACTCGCCGGAAACGAGCCCCTGATCGTCTACCGAGAAGGGTCCGGTGAGCTTGGCGGTCATTCCGCTTCCTGCGTCCAACGTCAACTGCCGCATTTCGCCCCTGGTACCGCGCAGCATGTGCGGGTTGATCGCGCCGCCTCGCAGCCAGTCGGCCCTACCGGTGACCGTAAGGTCCGCGGCAAGATTGACCGGCGGGGCGGGGCTCGGGCCTTCCTCGGGCCGCAGGTCGAGCTTCTCGACGCTGAGCGCCGCGTCGAGATCATCGCTGTTCTGGCGTAGATGGATCTCCCCGTGGCTGGCGCCGAAACCTATGCCCTTGCCGAGGAGCGGCGAGCGGATCGTGCCGGTCAGATTGTCGTAGGCAATCGACGTACGGTCGATGCCCGAGAGCGTCGCCGCAAGGCTTGCATGCAGCAGCGTCCAATCGGCGGACACCGAAACCCCGGGCGAGACCCGGATTTCAGCGGGGCCGTCGAGTTCGACGACGGCGCGTCCCGGCTGGTAGACCTGTGCCGCCGTCCGCAAGGCGCCGAAGGAGGCAGACGCACCGCGGCGGGTGTCGTCGAGGCGCACCTTGTCGCAGAAGAGGCCGATCCTGAACGGAAAGCCGCGCACGTCGAGATCTGTGCATTCGCCGCCAAGGCCGCTCGCCTGCTTTTCCGCCAAGTAGGCCGGCAACCGTTTCTCGATCTGGTCGGCGGCAACGAACCAGGCGGCGGAATAGAGGCCGGCGACGAGGATGATGCCTGCTGCAAGCCAGAGAAACTTCCTGCTGGCGGGCCGGCCCTTGGCGACCTCGGTTACCGTCATGGTATTGCGTACTCCACTTTACTGGCCAGTATCGGCATCTACAGCGCGCGTCTTATCAGACGCGCAAAGGTCGCTGTAGCACTTTGAATTGCTGCATGTCTTTGTCCTTAAATCGAGGTCGATTTAAGGAGAACTCGACTTCGACGCAGATGCGCATGCACTCTTCGGCGCGCTCGCCTCCCGACAAGGTGAAGCGGCTTCAGGCGGAAAACCGCTTCACAGCTTTGCCCATCCCGCTTTAGAAAGTTCTCAGTCGGCCGCTGCGCCTATCCAGGATGATTCGGTTATTGCGGCAACATTGGTTGAATGGCAGCGGATATGGACGAATTTTGGGTCTTTGGCTACGGCTCGCTGATGTGGAACCCGGGCTTTCGCTTCGAGGAGAAGCTGACGGCGCGGGCTTTCGGCTATCGTCGCTCCCTCTGCGTCCATTCCTGGGTGCATCGCGGCACCGAGCGGCACCCCGGCCTGGTGCTCGGACTGGACTATGGCGGCTCCTGCATCGGCATGGCCTTTCGCGTCGCTGCCGCCGAAAGGGCGGAGGTGGTCGATTATCTGCGCGAGCGCGAGCTGGTCACGCAGGTCTACAAGGAGCGAACCATGCCGGTGCAGCTCTCCGACGGCCGGCGCGTGCCGGCGCTCGCCTATGTGATCGACCGCAACCACGTGCAATATGCCGGGGCGCTCAGCGCGGAGCAGGCGGCCGCCACGGTCGCAACCGCCGTGGGCAAGTCGGGAAACAACCGGGAATACGTGCTCAACACGCTTGCCCATCTGAGGGAAATGGGCATCCGCGACCATTGGCTCGAGGAAGTCGCCGCCAGTCTTACCGACGGTGCAGCCGCGTCGGCTCAGGTCTGATCGGTCACTTTTCCCGCGCCAAGTTCGCGCAGGCGCTGTTTGGCCGTCGGCGGCAGCGGCAGGTGAGGATTGGCCTTGACGGTCTCGACGAGGAGCTCGTCGCTAGCGGCCTCGGTCACTTCGACGAGCTTCGCCAAAAAGGCGTCCGGATCAAGGCCGGCTTCGATGGGCGGCAGCACGCGCACCTTGAAATGGCCGGGAAAGCGCAGGAACTTGCGGCGTGGCCAGAAGAGGCCCGGATGCATGGCGACGGGGACGACCGGCACCTTCAGGTCGCGGTAGAGCCGGGCAATGCCGTACTTGTATTCCGGCGGGGCGCCGGGCGGGCGCCGCGTGCCTTCCGGATAGATGATCAGCTGACGTCCGGTCGCCATTTCCCGCTTGGTGCGCTCCATGACCTCCGTCATCGCCTTGCCGCGGGCGGCGCGGTTTACCGGCACCATGCGCTGCTTGATGATGTACCAGCCGAAGAGCGGGATCCAGGTCAGCTCGCGCTTCAGGATGTAGAACGGGTCGTCGAGCCAGGGCAGAAGCGCATAGGCGTCCCAGAAGGACTGGTGCTTCGGCGCGAAGATGTAGGCGCCCTGTGGAACGTTCTCGAGGCCCTCGATCTCGAAGGTCGTCCCGACGATCTTTTGCATGAGCCAGTGGTTGCTGCGCACCCAGTTCTTCGGCACGAACCAGGCTGTCTTGCGCGGCACGAGAAAATAGACCGGGGTCAGCACGATCATCTGGACGATCAGATTGGCATAGAAGACCAGGTTGAAGAGGATCGAACGCAGGATGATCATCAGGCAGGCTCTCGATGGAAGGCGACGCTGACCGCGATGCGGTTGGCCGTTCCGCTGCCTACACGAAACTCGCAGCAAGGAAAACAGTTCTTGCAGGATCCGGCGCGCTACTCTTCCCGCGGCGCGGGGAGAGAAGCGTCGGTTCTCGGATTGTCTGTCAGGTGCGTGCTCACAAGATCCCGCAGCGAGGCGACCGAATATTTGGCGTATTCGAGCAGGATGGCCTTGATGAAGAGCGGATTGCGCAGCCAGTTGGATGTCTTCAGGTCCGAATTGACGACCGGATAGGCGATGAACTGCGTGTCCGGCCGAACCCGGCGCAGTTCGAGCAGGCTGCGGGGCATATGGTAGTTGTTGGTGACGACGAGGACGCTCCGATAGCCGCGGTCCAGGATCCACTGCCCGGCCTCGGTCGCGTTGCCGATCGTGTCGACTGCTTCATGGCCGATATCGACGCAGCACTTGAAGAGATCGGCCGAACTTTGCGTGTTGCGGCGTATCTGGCTCTCCGTCGTCGCCGGATTGACGCCGGAGATCAGAAGCCGGTTGCCGGCGCCGGATTTCAGCAGTTCGACCGCCTGGTCTATCCGCTGGAAGCCGCCGGTCAGCACGACGATTGCATCCGCTCTGGGTGTGGCCGGCGGCTGCAGCGAGGCGACCGTATCGGCGAAGTGCAGGAAGCCGGCGACGAAGATGGCGAGAAAGGCGAGCAGCACGAAAAAGCCGCGCCGCAGGATTTTGCGCAGCAGGCTGCGAGACCGACGGCGGCGCGCGGCCCTGTCTCGCCATTTGCCCCTATCGGCCATTCCGCTCTCGCGAAGCTCCTCACCCATTATGATTCTCTCACATAGCCGCCGATTGCGGCAGGGGATAGATCGGTCGGGGGAGATTCACGGTTTTGGAAAGCCCACGAGAGGGGTCAGCTCTGATAGGTATCCGTCCGGCCGGGGTCCGAGCGGATAAGGTCGATTTCGTAGATCGTCCGGGTGACGGTCAGCCGCGCCGTCAGCGTCGTCAGCAAGGCGATGACGATGATGATCGCGAAGATGCCCAGATAGCCGGTGTAGCCGATCGCAAAGGTGCCGAAGAGCGCCGTCGCCTGGTCCGTTTCGGGGGTTGCGAGCGTCTGCGATTGCCAGAAACCGGCGATGGCGAATGACAGCGCCGCGAGCAGCCCGCCGGCGCCGGCGCCTTTGAGGCTGATTCTAAGGAAGTGCTTCTGGAACTCGGACGCCACGAAGCCCGCCTCGGCCCCGACGAAATGCAGGACCTCGACGATGTGGCGATTGCCGGAAAGGGCGCCGCGGGTGGCGAACACGACGGTCAGCACCATGGCCGAAAAGACAAGCGCCAGAACGCCGGTCCCGATCATTGTCGTGGTGTTGGCCATGGCGACCAGGCGGTCTACCCACGTGCGATGGTCGTCGAGAAACGCCTCGGGAATCGTCTCCGTCAAGGCCTTTCGCATGGCGGAAAAATCCGGCGGGTCGTTTTCGTCGATGGTTATCACCACGAGCCGCGGCACCGGCAGTTCGTCGAGGTTGAGGCCGCTGCCGAGCCAGGGTTCGAGGAGGCGGGCCGTTGCGGCGCGGTCGATGATGTTGCCGCCCGTCGTGCCGGGGAAGGTCAAGGCGAGGTCGCGCGCGTCGGCGAGCGCCTTCTCCATGTCCAGGTTCTCGTCCGGCTTGATCTGGATGGTGATCTCGCGAGAAATCTGCGATTGCCAGCTTTGCGCCGTCGCGCGCACCATGCTGACGCCGCCGAGCGTCAGGCAGGCGAGGAACGACATGATGGCAATGACGCACATCAAGGCATGGCCGGAGACATTGGCGGAGGGTACGATCGGCCCGGTCGGGCGCACGCGCATCTCGCTGCGGCGCTGCTGCGGCGGCGGGTCTGGCTCGCGGCGGGGGCGCTGCTCATTCATAGATATCGAGCCGCCCCTGTGAAAGGATCATGCGCCGGGCCTCGACCTGGTCCATCAGCGACAGGTCGTGCGTGGCGATCACCACGGCGGTGCCGAGCCTGTTCAGTTCGAGGAAAAGGTTCAACAGCCGCCTTGCCATCGGCGGATCGACATTGCCGGTCGGTTCGTCGGCGAGCAGGATTTCCGGGCGGTCGATCAGCGCCCGGGCGATCGCGGCGCGCTGCTTTTCGCCGCCGGAAAGCACCGGCGGCAGCACATTGATGCGCTCGCCAAGACCGACCCATTTGAGAAGCTCGAGCACGTCCGAGCGATAGCTCGTCTCCTCCTTGCCGCGGACCCTCAGCGGCAGGGCGACGTTCTCATAGGTCGTCAGGTGGTCGAGAAGGCGGAAGTCCTGGAAGACGATGCCGATGCGTCGCCGCAGCATCGGAAATTCCTCGCGCGGAATGGAGGATATGTTGCGGTCGAACATGCGAATGAGCCCGCGCGTCGGCTTCAGCGACAGGAACAGCAGCCGCAGCAGCGTCGTCTTGCCGGCTCCTGATGGGCCGGTCAGGAATTGAAAGGACCGACGCGGAATGTCGAACGTCAGGTCCCGGAGAATTTCCGGCCCCATGCCATAGCGCAATCCGACATTCTCGAAATGAATCAACGGGACAGTCCAATCTCTCGTCACAATCCTCGACAACCGCCGCAACCGGCCGTTCGCACATCCAGGCGTCCTTGCGCCCCGCCGGGCGCACACGAAGCGCGCTGCATCGCTTTGAACTGCGGTGCCGATTGAAGGACCATGCAGTAGGACAGCGCGCCTGCCAAGGCAAAACCGAGTGCGGAACCATGGTTAAGCGACGGTTAACGTCCCAGGAAAACACGCCGCTTTCGCGGCTCTTTCCGAAACATTAACCATTCCGATTTACGTTCCGTGAGGATTTGATGCAATGCCTTGTTTTTGCAGGGTCTTGCCGCGAGCTTGGCGCGCCCGGCGTAGAAGGGCGCGGCACTCCGATGGGAGAGCCCCATGCAGGCATTTCGCACGAAGACCGCCGGTATCGACCTCCTTCCGCCGGAGCGCGTGCCGCGCGCGGACAATCCCCCGGCCAGGAAACGCGACTATGTCGACGTCGAATTCGAGACCGTCGCTCCTGGTCCGCGGCGCGGCCCTTATCCGGTCTTCAACGACAATCGGCGATCGGCAGCGCGCCCCGTTCCGCCTCCGACGACGACCATTCGAAGCGGGGCAGCGGCGCGGCTCCTAGCGACTGCGGAGGTGAAACTGCGTGCGATGCCGGCGCGGCGTTTCGCCGCCCTCGCCGCCGGCCTTGGCCTCACGGCCTTCCTATTGGTGGCAGGGCTCGGGGGGCATGACGAGGCGGATGCCCGTCCGCTGGCCATCGAGACGGTCACGACCTCACTCGATTATACCGGCGGCATGCGCGTGCTTTCCGTCTATGGGGCCATCGACAACCGCTCCGATCTCGAACAGCGTCTGCCGCCTGTGGTCGTCGAAGTGATGAGCAACGGACGGCCGGTGTTGGCGACGCGGCTGATGCACGAAGGCGCGGCCATCGCGCCGGGTGAAAGCCGCCGCTTCGTCACCCGGCTTCCCTATGCGGGCGGAAAAATGCCTGAAGTCGCCGTTTCCTTTGCGGAAAACAGTGTTTCGCCTCGCTGATTGTGCTAATCGGCGCTGGAAAGGGAGGGCAGGCGTTCTTCCTTCAGAAACGGAGACCCGCCATGCCCGTCGTTCGCGGCAAGAATATCGAGATCCTCTATAGCCCCGAGGCGATCGCCAGTCGCAATCGAGACATGGCGGAAGAGATCATGCGCGGGCCGCACAAGGACCTCCTCGTCATCTCGATCCTCAAGGGCTCCTTCATCTTTGCGGCCGATCTCATCCGTGCCATGCACGGGGCGGGGCTTGCGCCGGAGGTCGAGTTCATCACGCTGTCAAGCTACGGCACGGGGACCGAATCCAAGGGCGTGAAGATCACCAAGGATATCGACAGCGACGTGCACGATCGCGACGTTCTCTTGATCGACGATATTCTCGAATCCGGGCGGACGTTGCGCTTTGCCAAGGACCTGCTCTACGAACGCGGCGCCCGCCACGTGACGATCGCCGTACTGCTCGACAAGCGCATGAAGCGCCGCGTCGACTTGGAGGCCGATTATGTCGGCTTCGAATGCCCCGATCACTTCGTGGTGGGCTACGGCATGGACGTCGCCTATGCCTTCCGCGAACTGCCCTTCGTCGGCGTCGTCACCGGCGACGCGGAATAGTGTCTCTCCGGCCTCCGATACCCGGTTTCACTCTTTGCGGGGAGGGCAATGATTGCTTGCGCCTGATGGGCGAGTATTCGCCCTTTCTCTACCTGGAAGCGCGAGATGCTGAAAATCGATGAGATCGCGTTTACCGAAAGCAAACAAAAACCTGTTTGGTTGGAACGGTGTCACGGCCGCAGGCGGCGTGGATACGGATGTTCAACGACGTAGACGTCTTCCTTGCGAACGACGCCGGCGCTCCGTGAGAGCGAATACGGGAGGCCATGATGGCGAAAATCCTGATTACCGAGGATGAGGATGCCTTGCGCTCGTTCGTGGCGCGGGCGCTGCAACTCGATGGACACGAAACGGTTGAGGCCGGGGATGGTGCCGACGGGCTCGCCTGCCTCAAGGACCAGCGCTTCGACCTGCTGCTTTCCGATATCCGAATGCCGGTCATGGACGGCATCGAGCTCGTGCATCAGGCATCGGCGGCCTTTCCCAAGCTCAAGATCTTGCTGATGACCGGCTATGCCGAGCAGCGCGAGCGCACCGACGATCTCACTGGCAAGGTGGTGGATGTGATTTCCAAGCCATTTTCCTTGCCTGACATCCGCAAGGCGGTTGCGCACGCCCTGGCGGCCTGAGGGTTTCCTGAGGCCCTGCTCGGGCGGGGCCTCAGCGCATATCGAGCAAGCGCTCCAGATATAGCCGCTCGACTTCGGGCGACAGGTTGTCGCCGAGCTTGCGCCGGATCGCGTCCAGGATCTGGCGGGCGCGCTGCGTGTCGATCTCGTCCGGCACCTTCACCTGGTCGCCGAAATCCGGTCCGGCGTTCTGCTGGCGGCGCCCGAGCGGATCGCGCCCGTTCTGGCCGTATTGCGGCACACCTTGCCCGGGGCCGGGCCCCTGACCCTGGGCCTGCATCTGGTTCATCATGTCCTGGGCGCCTTCGCGCAGCGCCTGCAGCGCCCGGCCCTGGCTGCCAACCGCCCGTTCGCCCTGGCCCTGGCCGAGGGCGCCCGCGGCGTCCTTCATTTCGCGCCCGGCCTGGCCGAAGCCCTTGCCGGGCTTTATGCCGAGTTCCTCCAGGCCCTTTTGCAGATCGCCCAGCTGCTTGCCGAGCGCCTCCTGCTGCTCTCTGAGCTGCCTCAAGGCTTCCTTCAGCTGCTCGGCGGTCATCTCGTCGAGCGGGTTCGGCTGTCCGTTCGGGTCGCCCTGCTGTCCGGGATCCTGGGGCATGTCCTGGCCGAACAGCTCGTTGTCCTCGCCCTGCAGCGGATCGCCGCGCTGCATCCGGTCACGCAGCGCCTGGTCCAGCTTGAATGTTTCGTCCATCAGCTGCTGCTGCTGCTGCATCAGCTGGCCGAGCTTGTCCATCTGCTGGCGCATGGCGCTGTTCTGCTCGCCGCCCTGTTGCATTCGGCCGGCCTGCAGATTGTTCATCATCCGCTGTAGTTCGGACAGAAGCTGGCGCGCCTGATCGCGCGCTCCGGAGCGCGCCAGGTTCTCGATCTGGTCCATCATCTTTTCCAGATCCTGCTGGCGCAGCACATTGTTCATGTCCGGATTGGCGGCGATCGCCGGATTTTTGGCCGCCTGCTCGGCGAGCGCGCGCATATATTCCTGCATCGCCTGACGCAACTCCTGCATCAGCCTGGCGATCTCCTCATCCGAGGCGTTGCGTTCAAGCGCATCGGAGAGCGCCTCCTGGGCATCGCGCAGCCGGCGCTCGGCGAGCGACAGGTCGCCATCCTCGATGCCGAGGGCGATTTCCCAGAGATGCTCGGCCGCGTCGCGCAGCATTTCGTCGTTGCGGGCGAGCTCCATCCGCGTCCGGGCCGACTGGATCAGCAGGAAATGGGTGAGGTTCGGGATCGTCTCCTCGGGATAGAGCGTCAGCGCATCATTGAGATCGATGGCATGGGGGAGCTGGTTGGCGTCGAGCGCGAAGACCTGCCGCTGTTCGGCGACCGCTGCGGCCAGCGGCTCGAAGAAGCGCCGCGCCGGCAAAACCATTTCCTCCGGCACGCTTCGCCCTTCCTGGCCGGCGGCGTCGCGGGCGACGAGAGTGATCTCGACGCGCTTGCCGGAAAGCGGATGTTCGCTCAAGTTCCGGCTGGTCGTTCCCTTGGCATCGCGCGGGTTGCGGCGGGGCAGGTCGAGGCGGTATTCCGGTGGTGGATAGAGCGGCCTGGCGCCGGCAGCCGGTTCGTCCAGAGGATTGATCTCTGCCCAGGCCTGGGCGATGCCGTAGTCGTCATGGGCGAGGAAGCTTATCTCCAGCGAAGCGTTCGCCGTCGGACGGGGAGCACCATCGAAGGCGATGCCGGGGACGCTGTCGGGAATGATCTTGAAATTCCAGCGCTGTCCGGCAACGGAAAGCGTCCCGTCGCGGGTGATCTTGAAGAGATGGCTGCGGGCGCCGTTCGCCGGCGTGCCGGCCGCTTCCGCCGGCTGCTGCGGCGACGGCTTGCCGGCCACGGCCGGGATGATCGTCGGCTGAGGGCTGCCCGTGTCGGCATAGCTGACCTGCGTCTCCTGGCCGTTGCCCGTTACCCGGACCGTGACGTCGCTGAACTGCGGAATGGTGATCGCAGCCTGCCTGTCGGCGGCTGCCGTATCCTCCCGGCCGGTCAGGAAAATCGGTGCGCGGCCGGTATAGGCCGGCGGCGTCACCCATGCGTCGATGCGGATGTCGGGAGCAGCGACCTGCCGTTCGGGCAGCCGAAACGCATCCGACGCCAGGCCGGCGCGGTTCGAATAGGAATAGGCGAAGGCGACGCAGGCGATGAGGATCGGCACGGCTCTGAGTGCTAGGGGATCGTGTCTCGCAACGTCGGGACGTGGCAGGCCCGTATCGAGGCCGTGGACGAGACGCGCCATGCGTGCCTGGTGCTCGTGCCAGAGTGCCGCACCAACGGCTCCCTCCGTCGCCGGCGCGTCATCCTGCACGCGGATCGCCTGATGCGGCAGCCGATTGCGGTCTTCGAGCATCCGGTCGGCTTCGGCGATCTCCGGCCAGCGAACGCGGGTGAGCGGCAGCAGCGTCAGGAAAAGCCCGGCGGCGAAGGCGAGCAGTACCACGACGTGCAGCCAGAACGGCGCGACACGAAAAAGGCCGAGCCAGCCAGCTGAGAGGAAGAGGAGAACGAGCGAGGCCGGGGCGAGCGCACGGGGCAGGAGCTGCTCGGAAAGCAGGATCAGGCGTGCCAGGAACCGCTTCGTCGCCAGCATTCTGCCGAGTGACTTCGGTTGTGGCGTTTCATCCTGCCGGAATTGCGTCATCCGCCTAAGTTCCCTTTCGATCCCTTTGACCGCCGCGGCGGTCAAAGGTCAGGATAACATCCTTTGTGGCGAAGGCGAGGGCGACAAGAAAAACAAACCGTGATCGCGCCGAGGCGCGGCCCGTCGAAAGATCTACGCCGGGGATCAGTCAAGCCAATCCGGCACCGAGTCGAGGCCGATCAAATCGTCGTAGTCCTCGCGCGGGCGGATCACGTGGAATCGATCGGCCTTGACGAGTACCTCGGGGACCAGAAGGCGGCTGTTATAGGTGCTGGCCTGGACCGCTCCGTAGGCGCCCGCTGAACCGATGGCGAAGAGATCGCCCGGCTTCGGCATCGCCATCTCCCGGTCGAGCGCCAGATAGTCGCCCGTCTCGCAGACCGGGCCGACGACGTCGGCCTTGATGCGCGGCGCATTGGCCGCAGAAATCTTCACCGGCCTGATCTCGTGATAGGCTTCGTATAGCGTCGGGCGGATCAGGTCGTTCATCGCGCCATCGACGATTACGAAGGTCTTTTCGCCGCCATCCTTCACATAAATGACTTCCGTGACGAGAATGCCGGCATTGCCGACAATCAGCCGTCCCGGCTCGGTGACGATCTTGCAGTCGAGGCCCTTCAGCTGGTTCTTGACGATGTCCGCATAGGCATCGGGGAGCGGCGGCGGATTGTTGTCTTCCCGGTAGGGGATACCGAGGCCGCCGCCGATATCCACATGGTTGATGGCGTGGCCATCCGAGCGCAGCGTATCGACCAGTTCGCGCAGCAGCTTGAAGGCATCGTCGAAGGGCTGCAGCTCGGTGATCTGGCTGCCGATATGCATGTCGATGCCGGTCACCTTAATGCCGGGGAGCGTCGCGGCATGGGCATAGACGGCGCGCGCCCGCTCCCAGGAAATGCCGAACTTGTTTTCCTTCTTGCCGGTCGAGATCTTGGCGTGCGTGCCCGCGTCGACGTCCGGATTGATGCGGAAGGAGACATGCGCCTTTTTGCCGGCGCGGACGGCCCGCTGGTTGAGGATCTCCAGCTCCGGCTCGGATTCGACGTTGAAGCAATAGATGCCGGCCTCGAGCCCGAGGTCCATTTCGCGCGGCGTCTTGCCGACGCCGGAAAACATGATCCGCTCTGCAGGAATGCCGGCGGCGAGCGCCCGGCGGAGCTCGCCCTCGGAGACCACGTCGACGCCGGCGCCGAGGCGGCCGAGCGTCTTCAGTACGGCCTGGTTGGAATTGGCCTTCACCGCATAGCAGACCATCGCATCGACGTCGGCGAAGGCCCTTGCGAACACCCGGTAGTGTCGCTCGAGCGTCGCGGTGGAATAGCAATAAAAGGGCGTGCCGACGGCGCGGGCGATATCCGTTACTGGGACGTCTTCGGCGTAAAGAATTCCGTCGCGATAGTCGAAATGGTTCACGGGGGTGTCGCTCGCTTAGAGGAGGGGATCAAGCAGGAAGGGGCGGTCCTCGACCGTCTCCTTCGGTTCGGCGGTGCCGGCGGGCGCCTTCGTGTTGATCGCCGTGGTGGCGCCCGGCCGGTCGAGATCGCCCTTGCGCCCGCAGCCGGTCAGAACCAGCCCCGGAATTGCCAACAGGAGCGCAAGCCGGGCCGCCTTGGTAGATGTCATCGTCATGTCCCTCGCCGAAGCTGAAGCCGATTGATCTTAGATAGAGCGGTCTCTTATCGGTTTTTCAGCGACTTGTGCACCCTGTTTGTGTGCGCAGATGTCTACGTTTCAATGCATATCGCTGCCTCACCCTAGCCTTCTCCCCGCGTGCGGGGAGAAGGTCGCGGCAGCGGGATTAGGGGCGCGCCGGCGGCAGCGAATCCACTAATTGCGCGCCCGCCACCAGGCAATCTGCTTGCGCACCTCGGCCGGTGCGGTGCCGCCGAAGCTGGTGCGGCTCGCGACGGACGCTTCGACGGTCAGCACGTCGAAGACCTTGTCGGTAATGGCGGGGTTGATCGCCGTGAGTTCGGCAAGCGGGAGGTCAGCGAGATCGCAGCCCTTCTCTTCGGCAAGTGCGACGGCTTTTCCGGTCACGTGATGCGCATCGCGGAACGGAAGGCCCGCCGCGCGGACCAGCCAGTCGGCAAGGTCGGTGGCGGTCGAATAGCCGGAACCGGCGGCGGCCTTCATCCGGTCGGCGCGGATCGTCATGTCGCGGACCATGCCGGTCATCGCCGCGATCGCCAGTTCGAGGCTTTCGGCCGCGTCGAAGACCTGTTCCTTGTCCTCCTGCATGTCCTTGGAATAGGCGAGCGGCAGCCCTTTCATCACCGTCAGAAGCGCAATCAGCGAGCCGTTGATGCGGCCGGTCTTGGCGCGCACGAGCTCGGCGGCATCCGGGTTCTTCTTCTGCGGCATGATCGAAGAACCGGTCGAGAAGGCATCCGACAGGCGGATGAAGCCGAATTGCGGCGTCGACCAGATGACGATCTCTTCGGCAAGACGCGACAGGTGCGTGGCGGCGATTGCGGCGATAGACAGGAATTCCAGTGCGAAGTCGCGATCGGAGACGGTATCGATCGAATTGCGGGTCGGCTCGCGGAAGCCGAGTGCCTTCGCCGTCATGTGCCGGTCGATCGGGAAGCCGGTGCCGGCAAGGGCGGCGGCGCCGATCGGGCTTTCGTCCATATGCTCGATCGCGTGGCGGACGCGCGAGCGGTCGCGGCCGAACATCTCGACATAGGCCATGCAATGGTGGCCGAAGGTCACCGGCTGGGCCGTCTGCAGATGGGTGAAGCCCGGCATCACCGTGTCGGCATGCTCTTCCGCCCGGTCGAGAAAGGCGCCGATCAGCGCTGTCAGGGCCCTTTCGGTCTTCTGCAGTTCTTCCTTCACCCAGAGGCGGAAATCGAGCGCCACCTGGTCGTTGCGCGAGCGTGCCGTATGCAGGCGTCCGGCGGCGGGGCCGATCAGCGTCGCCAGCCGCGCTTCGATGTTCATGTGAATGTCTTCGAGCCGGCGCGAGAACTCGAAGGCGCCGCTTTCGATCTCTGACAGGATCGTGCCGAGGCCGTGAACGATCTTGTCTTTGTCCTCGGCGGAAATGATGCCCTGATGCGCGAGCATCGTGGCGTGCGCTATTGAGCCGCGGATGTCCTGGGCATAGAGCTTCTTGTCGAAGCCGATCGAGGCATTTATCTCCTCCATGATCGCGTCCGGGCCCGAGGCGAAGCGTCCGCCCCACATCTGGTTGGAGGATTTCGTCTCGGAACTGCCGTCAGCCATCGGAATGCCCGCCTTTGGAGAATGAAATGCAAGACCAGAAGAAACGTCCTCCGGCCGTGAAGTTGTTCGCGCTCGCTGCCCTGTTTGGCGTGATCGCCGGTGCGGCTGCGGTATACGTGAAGGAGACCGGGTCTGGCAATGGCGGCGCGGCGCCGACGGCGGACGCAAGCTGCCCGCTCGCCGGCGAAAAGGTGGCAGCGCTGACGCCGCTGATGCGCGGCCAGGTGGCGGCGATGACACCGGCCGCCAATCCGCGGCCGATTGGCGGTCTCGACTTCACGGGGCCGGACGGAAAGCCGCTGACGCTCGCCTCTTTTGCCGGCAAGACGGTGCTCGTCAATCTCTGGGCAACCTGGTGCCTGCCCTGCCGCGAGGAGATGCCAGCGCTTGACGGGCTGCAGGGGGCGCTTGGCGGCCATCGCTTCGAGGTCGTCGCGGTCAACATCGACACCGGTGGCGACGACAAGCCGAAGGCCTTCCTCGACGAGATCGGGGTCAAAGACCTGCGCTATTATCGCGACGCCTCGATGGGCGTCTTCAACACGCTGAAGAAGGAGGGGCTTGCCTTCGGTCTGCCGGCCACCCTGCTGATCGACGAGAAGGGTTGCCTTATCGGTTCGATGAACGGGCCGGCCGCCTGGGACAGCGACGATGCGAAGCGGCTGATCGAGGTGGCGATAGCGCCGCCTCCGGAAAGTTAAGCGATATCGCGGGCCTCAGCGCGTCGGGACCGGAACGTCGCCGCGATAATCGTAGAAGCCGCGGCCGGACTTGCGGCCGAGCCAGCCGGCCTCGACATATTTCACCAGCAGCGGGCAGGGACGGTATTTCGAATCGGCGAGGCCGTCGTGCAGCACCTGCATGATTGACAGACAGGTATCGAGGCCGATGAAATCGGCGAGCTGTAGCGGCCCCATCGGATGATTGGCGCCGAGCTTCATCGCCGTGTCGATGGCATCGACCGTGCCGACGCCCTCGTAGAGCGTGTAGATCGCCTCGTTGATCATCGGCAGCAGGATGCGGTTGACGATGAAGGCGGGGAAGTCCTCGGCGACCGTGACGGTCTTGTCGAGATGGGCGACGAATTCCTTGGCAGTCCGGAAGGTCTCCTCGTCGGTGGCGATGCCGCGCACGAGTTCCACCAGCTTCATCACCGGAACCGGGTTCATGAAGTGGATGCCCATGAAGCGTTCGGGACGGTCGGTCGCCGAGGCGAGCCGGGTGATCGACAGCGACGAGGTGTTGGTGGCAAGCAGCGCGTCCGCCTTCATGATCGGACAAACCTGGCCGTAGATCTTGCGTTTGACGGTTTCGTCTTCGGTGACCGCCTCGATTACGAGATCGGCCTGCGAAAGATCGTTGATATCTGTCGAGCCCTTCATCAGCGACAGCGCCTTCTTGCGGTCGTCGTCGCTCATCTTGCCGGAGGAAACCTGGCGGGCGAGGTTGCCGTTGATGGTCGCCAGCCCTGCTTCGATGCGGTCAGCAGCAATATCGTAGAGCTGTACCTTGTAACCGGCGGCTGCTGAAACATGGGCAATGCCGCAGCCCATTTGCCCCGCGCCAATAATTCCGATTGTCTTGATCATCGAAGCGAACATCCACTTTAGGAAATCTCGGCAGCGGCGCTGCCGAAGATGCAAAAAACCGGGCCGATGGTACGGCCCGGTACGATTGTTAATGCCAACCCGGCAGATTTTCCAGCCCTTTTCGTGCCCGAGTGCGGCGCCCTCAAAGCGCCTTTTCCAGTTCCGGCAGGACGTCGAAGAGATCGGCGACGAGGCCGTAGTCGGCGACCTGGAAGATCGGCGCCTCTTCGTCCTTGTTGATGGCGACGATCACCTTCGAATCCTTCATGCCGGCAAGGTGCTGGATGGCGCCGGAAATGCCGCAGGCGATGTAGAGGTCGGGAGCGACCACCTTGCCGGTCTGGCCGACCTGCCAGTCGTTCGGCGCATAGCCGGCATCGACGGCGGCGCGGGAAGCGCCGACGGCGGCGCCGAGCTTATCGGCGACCGGCAGGATGACCTCCTTGAACTTCTCCGAGGAACCGAGCGCCCGGCCGCCGGAGATGATGATCTTCGCCGAGGTCAGTTCCGGCCGGTCGGAGGACGAGAGCGCGTCGGAGACGTGACTGGAAAGCCCCGGATCGGCGGCGGCCGAGACGCTCTCGATGACCGCTGAACCGCCTTCACCGGCGGCGGCGAACGAGGCGGTCCTGACGGTGATCACCCGCTTGGCTTCGCTCGTCTGCACCGTCTGGATGGCATTGCC
The DNA here is from genome assembly GCF_002288505.1 of Sinorhizobium sp. CCBAU 05631. Lineage (NCBI taxonomy): Bacteria > Pseudomonadati > Pseudomonadota > Alphaproteobacteria > Hyphomicrobiales > Rhizobiaceae > Sinorhizobium > Sinorhizobium sp. CCBAU 05631. The sequence goes on along the minus strand of NZ_CP023063.1, from coordinate 2,920,344 downwards.
GGCATAGATCGGCCGCCGATAAGTGTCGGCAGAGACCACTTCGATGATCTCCGAGACCTGGGCGACGTCGAGGAGGGCGGCAACCCGCGGCATGACGTTCTTGCCGACCGAGGTGGCGGCGGCAATCAGCGTGTCGTAGGAACCGGCGAGCGAGACGATCAGCGCCGCCAGCGGCTCGGCCAGGTTGTTGGCGAGCGAGGCGTCGTCGGCGACCAGCACCTTGGCGACGCCGGAAAGCTTGGCCGCCTGCTCGGCGACCCCTTTAACGCCTGAGCCGGCAATGAGCACATGCACATCGCCGCCGATCTTCGTCGCGGCCGTCAGCGCCTTCGCCGTCTGGTCGGAAAGGTGGGTGGTGTCGTGGTCAGCCAGAAGCAGAATGGCCATGATGGAAATCTCCCTTTCCTTAAACTTAAAGCACGCCGGCTTCGGACTTGAGCTTGTCGACGAGCTCGGCGACCGACTTCACCTTGATGCCGGCCTTGCGGCCGGACGGCTCTTCGGTCTTCAAGACCTTCAGCCGCGGTGCGGTGTCGACGCCGAAATCGCCAGGCATGTGTCTGTCGAGCGGCTTCTTCTTCGCCTTCATGATGTTCGGCAGCGAGGCATAGCGCGGCTCGTTCAGGCGCAGATCGGTGGTTACCACCGCCGGCAGCTTCAATTCGACCGTCTGCAGGCCGCCGTCGACCTCGCGGGTGACGTTGACCTTGCCGTCGCCGAGCTCGACCTTGGAGGCGAAGGTGCCCTGCGGCCAGCCGAGCAGCGCCGAGAGCATCTGGCCGGTCTGGTTGCTGTCGTCGTCGATCGCCTGCTTGCCGACGATGATCAGCCCCGGCTGCTCGGCTTCGGCGACACCCTTGACGATCTTGGCGACGGCGAGCGGCTCAACCTGGTCCTCGGTCTCGACGAGGATCGCCCGGTCGGCGCCCATGGCGAGCGCGGTGCGCAGCGTCTCCTCGGCCTTGGCCGGGCCGATCGAGACGACGACGACTTCGGAAGCCTTGCCGGCCTCCTTGAGCCGCAGCGCCTCTTCGACCGAGATCTCGTCGAACGGGTTCATCGACATCTTCACATTGGCAAGCTCGACGCCCGAACCGTCCGCCTTCACCCGGATCTTGACGTTGAAGTCGACGACCCGCTTAACAGTGACCAGGATTTTCATGGATTCTTTCCCTCCAGCAGCGTTCGCAGGAAAATGCGCCTTAACAAAGCGGCCTGATTGTCGATTGGCGACATCGATACGCGTTTTTTCTCCAATTACAATCGCCAACCGCAACGCTAAACCGATATTAGCCCGCGAACTTTATTAACGTTTACGTACACGTAAGACGAGCTTCCGGCAAGCGGGCGGGAGGGGCCTGAGGCGGAAACCTTTCCCTGCGCCTGAAGACCGCGTAATCTGTTGAAATCGCAGCGTATAATCGTCAGATCGGGACCGCCCGCTCCGTTCCTTAGGTCGGACGGCCCCAGGGGGTCGGCGGTTTCCGCTTGCCCGGCAGGGGCGTCTCCGTTCCCTCGACAGGCCCAGACTCGTGTTCGACGGCGCGGGGGCTGACAATGGTGCGATCGAAAAGCGGCACGCCGCGGCGTCGCAAAACGATCACGAGAACGAGGCCGGCAAGGATGCCGCCGATATGGGCGGTCCAGGAGACGCTGCCGCCCGGATCGACAGCGAACATGTAGAACTGCTGGCCGATCCAGAAGGCGAGCGGGATGGCGGCGGGCAGCGGCAAGGGAATGCGGAAAAGCACGAGCACCCAGACCCGGACCTTCGGGTGCAGCAGAAAATAGGCGGCGACCACGCCGGAGACGGCACCGGAGGCGCCGATCAGCGGCGCTTCAGAGGCGGGATCGATGAGCCCGTGCGCCAGCGCGCCGGCGGCGGCGCACAGCAGATAGAACAGGAGAAAGCGGACGTGCCCGAGCGCGTCCTCGACATTGTCGCCGAAGACCCAGAGAAACAGCATGTTCATCGCCAGATGGGTGAAGTCGCCATGCAGGAAGGAATAGGTGACAAAGGTGAACTCGTCCGGGACGAGCGCAAGGGCGGGGTCGAGAATGGCGTAGTCGAACACAATCGCCGGGATGTAGCCGAAACCGAGCACGGCGGCATTGGCGAACTCCTCGGTGGCGATCGGTACGGTGAAGAGCCAGAGGGTGAAATTGAGGAGGATCAGCGTCACCGTCACATATTGCATGTCGATATGCTTCAGGGCGTTCCTGTCGTGCAGCGGTATGAACATCCGATCCCCGAAGCGTGATTTTGCGCGAGCCTATCTGTTCTTGCCCGGAACCCAAAGGACGTCGGCGCGTCCCATGTCGTTCGCCCAACGGGCGGCGACGAACAGGAAGTCGGAGAGCCGGTTGATATAGGCAACCGCCTCGCGGCTGACGATCTCGCCTTCGGCCTCGGCAAGCGCCACCATCTGCCGTTCGGCGCGGCGGGCGACGGTGCGAGCGGCATGGAGCGCTGCGGAGGCGGCGCTGCCGGCAGGCAGCACGAAGGAGCGCAGCGGCTCGAGATCGGCATTCAGCCGGTCGATCTCGGCCTCGAGGCGAGCCACCTGGGCGGCGACGATCCTTAGCGGCTCATAGTCCTGCTTCTCGCCGGTCTCGGGTGTGGCGAGATCCGCGCCGAGATCGAAGAGATCGTTCTGGATACGCATCAGTATCTGATCGAGATCCGGCCTGTCGCCGGTATGCTGGCGCGCCAAGCCGACGAAGGCATTCGCCTCGTCGACGCTTCCATAGGCATCGACGCGAAGATCGCTCTTCGAGCGGCGCGGGCCGGCAACGAGGCCGGTCGTGCCGTTGTCGCCGGTCCGGGTGTAGATCTTGTTGAGCTTGACCATCGTGACTTCGCTTGGTCCTCAGCTCGGCCGGCCACCGCCGGTGACCCACAGCGTCAGCATGATCAGCACGAGTGCCAGCGCCTGCAACGCTATGCGCGTCTGCATCAGCTTGTTGGACGTATTGCCGCTGCCCTTGCGGGCCATGTTCAACAGGCCGCGGATGAGCACGATCGCAACCAGGCCCATGACGAACAATGTCACGGCGGTCAGGAAACTGGGCATGTCATCGCTCCTTCTATTCAATCAGCCGAGTCGGCCGATGATACTGTAGAACAGCGCCGCCGGCAGGAGTTTCTTGAGCAGCACACCCTGTTTGGCGGGCCTGGTCACGACATAATGCGGCCTCGGCCGGCGCGACGTCAAAGCGTGTTTCAGAACGTGATAAACGGCCTCCGGTCCGAGCCTTCCGCGGACCGGCTTGCTTTCGCCGCGCAGGCGTTTCAGCTGTTTCTCGTACTCCGCCCGGTGGACGGAATTCTTGAGGTCGATGAAGCGCTCGACATAGGCAAGCGCATTGGCGGTGAACTTCGACGTGATCGGCCCCGGCTCGATCAGGCTGACCTCGATGCCGCTGCCGGCAAGCTCCATCCGCAATGTCAGCGACAGGGCCTCGAGCGCGGATTTCGAGGCGTTGTAGGCGCCGCGCCAGCGATAGGGGACGAGACCGAGGATCGACGAGCATTGCACGATGCGGCCGCCGCCCCGAGCCCGCATCGCCGGAATGACGCGGCGCGTCAGATCGTGCCACCCGATCACGTTGGTTTCGAGCTGCAGCCGCAGCGCTTCCGTCGGCAGGTCCTCGACCGCGCCCGCCTGGCCATAGGCACCGTTGTTGAAGAGCGCATCGATCCGCCCGCCGCTCAGCGCCATCACGGCTTCCACCAGGGCGGCGATCGTCTCCGGCCTGGTATAATCCATGAGGAAGGTTTCGATGCCTTCCTGTTCGAGCTCCGCCTGGTCCTCCGGCCGCCGGACGGTCGCGAAGACGCGCCAGCCGTCGCTTTTCAGAGCGCGCGCGCAATAGGCGCCGATGCCGGATGAGCAGCCGGTGACGATAATGGTGGGGCGTTCAGACATCCGGTCGATTCCTGTAGAAATACCTGTCCCGTTTCCCATATTCACGATTGGGAAACAATTGAATTGCGCGCACTTGCGTCCTGGCGGCGCGCCGCCACAGGCATAGCGCGTAGCCGGTCACGCGGAAGGGCGGGCACTACAGGAGACGGAATGCCGGCATCGCTTCGCATCATCTGGAAGGTCGTGTTCGATGCGCTCTGGCATTTCAGCGAGGACGACGGCTGGGCGATGGCGAGCCATGTGGCCCTGTCGTCGCTGATGGCGGTCTTCCCCTTCCTGATCTTCGGCACCGCGCTCGGCAGTTTCCTCGGGGCCGACCAATTCGCGGTGACGGCCGTCCACCTGATCTTCGATGCCTGGCCCGAATCGATCGCCAAGCCCGTCGCCGATGAGATCGTCGAGGTGCTGACCATCCAGCGCGGCGGAGTCTTGACGCTTTCCGTCGTCGCGGCCGCCTATTTCGCCTCGAACGGCGTCGAAGCGCTGCGAATTGCGCTGAACAGGGCCTATCGCGTGGCGGAAAGCCGCCCGTGGTACATAACCCGGCTCGCCAGCCTCGGCTTCGTGCTTGCCGGCGTCCTGATCCTCGCCGTCATCAGCATTCTGCTGGTCGCCGTCCCGCTGGCCGTCCGCAATGCCGACCAATGGCTACCCTGGCTCGACGCCGTGCTGGCGACCGTCGATAATTGGGGCCTGGCGCTGGCGCTCGCGATGCTGACGATGGGGCTGTTGGTGTCGCATCTGTGGCTGCCGGACGGGCACCGCAAGATCGTCGACGTGTTGCCCGGCATCCTGCTGACGCTGCTTCTGTGGTCGATCGGCGCCTATGCCTTCGCATCCTATCTGGCGGCCTTCTCCAACTATGTGGCAACCTATGCCGGCCTCGCCTCGATCGTGATCGTGCTGGTTTTCCTCTACATGGTCGGGGCGATCTTCATCATCGGCGCCGAGATCAATGCCGCCATCCTGAAGTTCAAGGTCAAGCGCATGGTGTCACGCAGCTTCCAAGGGCGCGGCGAGGGACCGCCCTCCCAATAGGACGGCTTTATGCCGCCTCCAGGACTATGGCGCGCAGTTCCGCCGGCGAGCGACCGGCGGTGCGGAAGGCGGCGATACCTGTGTCCCCGTTGCTCTTCGACAGTTTCCTGCCGTCCGCCCCGAGGATCAGGCGATGATGATGATAGACCGGCTCCGGCAGGTCGAGAAGCCGCTGGAGCAGGCGGTGGATGGAGGTTGCGTGGTAGAGGTCGCGGCCGCGCACGACATGGGTGATGCCCTGCAGGGCGTCGTCGACGACCACCGAAAGATGATAGCTCGAGGGCGCGTCCGAGCGCGACAGGACGACGTCGCCCCAGACACCCGGATCCGCCGCGATCAGGCCGGTTTCCCCGGCCGGACCTTCCCCGGTCTCGCGCCACAGGAGCGGTTCGGCAAGGCGGCCGACCGCCTTCGCCACGTCGAGCCGCCAGGTGTGGGGACGGCCGCCCGCGACGAGGTCGGCCTGCTCGCTTGCCGTCAGCGCACGCTCGCGGCCCGGATAAAGCGGCGTCCCGTCCGGATCGCGGGGCCATGCCCTTCCGCTCGCCCCATGCGCCGCCACCGCCGTTTTGATCTCGCCGCGGGTCATGACGGAAGGATAGACCAGCCCCATGGTTCTCAAGCGTTCGAGCGCTGCCGCATAAAGATCGAGCTGATCTGATTGGCGCCGCACCGGTTCTTCCCAGATGAGACCCAACCAGGCGAGGTCCTCGAAAATCGCCGCCTCGAACTCCGGACGGCAGCGCGCCCGGTCGATGTCCTCTATCCTCAGCAGGAAACGGCCGCCCATCGCGCTCGCCATGTCGTGGTTGATAATGGCTGACAATGCGTGGCCGAGATGCAGCAAGCCGTTTGGGCTTGGGGCGAAGCGGAAAACCGGTTGTGCTGGCGGCGGAACGGGCATTGTGCTCCTTTGCCATGGAAGCTGTATAAAGGTCATCCGCTATTTTGGAGGGTGCATGCGGATCATTCGCACAAGCGACGATATCGAGGCTGGCCTCGCGGGTCTCGTGATGCTCGACGCCCGCCTGGAACACGTCCTCGACAAGGCCGGGCCGGTGCCGCTCAGGCGCACCGATCCGGGCTATCGCGGCCTTGCCAATATCATCGTCTCGCAAATGGTCTCCAAGGCGAGTGCGGCGGCGATCTGGAGCCGCATGGAGGCGTCGCTCGGCGAGATCAGCGCCGGCGCCGTGCTTTCGCTTGACGACGATGCCTGCCGGCAATTCGGTCTTTCCCGCGCCAAGGCAGATACGCTGCGGCGGGTGGCGACCGCGGCGGTTACGGACGAGATCGATCTCGACGGCATCTGCAACATCGAGGCGGCCGCGGCGATCCACGAGCTGACGGCGATCAAGGGTGTGGGGCGCTGGACGGCGGAGGTCTATCTGCTCTTCTGCGCCGGCCATCCGGACGTCTTTCCCTCCGGCGACGTGGCGCTGCAGAACGCCGTCGGTCACGCGCTCGGTTTCGAGTTGCGGCCGACGGCGAGCGAAATCGATTCGCTCGCCGCCTCTTGGTCCCCCTGGCGGAGCGTCGCGGCCCGGCTTTTCTGGGCTTACTATGCGCGTGAGATGCGGCGTGATGCGCTGCCCGTGACGCCTTGAAGAGAAAAGCGAATCCTTTGTTTGGTTTTTCTTTCCGGCTTCACAATCCTGTCGCAACAGGCCTAATATAGAAGATGCAGATGCCGAATCGCTCAGGAGAATACGCTTGACGATTGCAGTCTCACCTCAGGCCCTGCCGGCGCTTGTGTTGAACGCCGATTACCGGCCGCTGAGCTATTACCCCTTGTCGCTCTGGTCCTGGCAGGACGCGATCAAGGCGGTCTTTCTCGACCGCGTGATAATCCTTGCCGAATACGAACACTCCGTCTCCTCTCCCAGCTTCTCGATGCGGCTGCCGAGCGTCGTCTGCCTGAAAAGCTATGTCCAGCCGTCGCGCTTTCCGGCCTTCACCCGGTTCAACGTCTTCCTGCGCGACAAGTTCGAATGCCAGTATTGCGGATCCCCGGACGATCTGACCTTCGACCACGTGATCCCGCGCGCGCATGGCGGCCAGACGACCTGGGAAAATGTCGTCGCAGCCTGTTCGCCCTGCAACCTGCGCAAGGGCAGCAAGCTGCCGAAGCAGGCCCACATGTTCCCGCATCAAAGGCCGTACCAGCCGACCGTGCAGGACCTGCACAACAATGGACGGCTCTTCCCGCCGAACCATCTGCACGAAAGCTGGATGGACTATCTCTACTGGGATGTCGAGCTGCAGCCGTAAGGCCGTGCCTTTTTTCAGGTCAATGCGAATATCTTGGCGTGAGCGGTTGCGACCTTACGCCTTGGCGGCGCCCCGCAGCGCGATCGCCGCGAGGATCAGGCTGGCGATGACGTTCCAGCCGGCGAAGGACAGGCCAAGGACGCGCAGCGCCGCGTCGGTGCAGGACGGAGCGTGCTTCGCGTCAAGATCGCCGAGCAGGTCGCCGACATTTGAGGAGATGCCCTGGGCGGTCGTCGCGCAGGTCGACGGACCCTCCCAGAAATGCCATTCAGCACCGGCGTGATAGACGCCGATCCCGGCGCCGACGAGCATCAGGACGCCGACGGTTCCGAGCAGCGCGCGCGTCGTCCAGGCCGGCAGTTTCAGCACGCTGGCGACAATGGCGACGAGGCCGAGCGGAATGCCGTAGTAATAAGGGTCGCGCTGCATGAGGCAGAGGGCGCAGGGGATGTAGCCGCCGATATGCTCGAAACCGAGCGCGCCACCGACGGTCGCCGCCATGCCGAGCGTGACGACGAGGGCGAGAAGCAGTTGCTGGCGCGTGGCGGCGGAAGCCTCGATCATGAATACCTCGCAAGGGCGGCGAAACGGCGCCCGTCTTCTTATGTAGGTTCGGTTCCGCTGTAAATCGCCGTCACCGGCCCCCGGCCGCACGCTTTTGTGATCGCCGCTGCGAAAATCGCAATTTCTCGATTGACCGGCGCGAAAACGATCGTGTAAATCCCAAACCGCTGATATCGCTTGAGCCTTGCCCCATTGGCGGAATTGGTAGACGCGCTCGACTCAAAATCGAGTTCCCAAAAGGAGTGCTGGTTCGACCCCGGCATGGGGCACCAACTCTTAAAGCAGCCGTTGATTTTCCTTATCTCTTTGGCTGTTTTTGTCCCACATTTTCCAAACCCGAAATGTGTGGGACAAAAGTGACCTACTTTTGTTCCGGCACGAGCTTGTGCATCGCTCCTGCGGCCATCTTCTTGCGGCGCGCTTTTTTGGTGTAGGTCGTCGTCTGGTTCTTGGTCGTCCAGCCGAAGATGGCCATCAGTTCCTCGTCGGTCGCGCCGTTCTCGGCCGCGATCGTCGCGCCAGCCTTGCGCAGCCCGTGAGTGGTGCAATGAAAGAGGCTGGCTTGATCACACCAGTCACGCATCTTGTTGCCGAGGCCATTGGTAGTGAACGGCTTGTTGAACTCCGTCACGAGGAACGTCAGGTTGCCGATCGGAGTTTCGTCGATCGTCTTTTGCAGGACCGGCAGCACCGGGATCTCGACCATCACGCCGCTTGATTTCCGGGTCTTCTCAGGGCGGATCGTCAGAATGCCGTTGCGCAAATTTGGCGGCCGAGGACCGCAAGGCTGTCGAGGCGCAGGCCGGTGTAGAGTGCCAGGTGCAGCATGAGGCGAGCCTTCGACCCGGCGGGATGCCTTGCCTCGAACTGCCGCACCTCTTCGACCGTCCATGTGTGGAAACCATCGCCTGAGTGCAGCAGCTTGATCTTCGCGGCCGGGTTCAATGCGGCCAGATCGCTCTCGACGGCCTATGAGAACATGGCGGAGAGGGCGCGCTTCACATCATTGCGGGCGCCGGGCTTGGTGCGGATCGCATCGCGGATCTCCAGTACATGCCGTTTGCGCATGTCGGCGTAGGGAAGATCGCCACAGCGCGCATTGCCGAACTTGTAGCTGCAGATCTCTTCGAGGATGCGCGAACGGCGGGCGAGAACTTTGGCGCTGATATTTCCCCGAACGCGTCGCTTGTATTCTGCCAGCAACCAGTCGACCGTACCCTCCAAAGGCTTACGCTTCAGCTGCCCCGGCCGTTTCTCGTCCTGTTCCCTTGGAGCATAAGGCACGCCGAGACGCGCGCAGGCGACTTCCTTGTCGAACTCGACCGTTCCCGGTTTTTCGCGAAGCCGAACTTTGTTCTTGCCCGGCGCGCGAAAATAATAACGCGGCTTGCGGGTGCGAAAGTCGCGGTCCAGGCTGACGCCTCTCGGAAGCTTGTCATCGAGCCGTTTTGGCATTGTCAAAACCATTGCCCTGCTGCGGTTGTTGTTCGTCAAGTTCGCTCGCCGCGTCCCATTTGAGCGGGAGCGCCTGGAAGGCTTCCCTCAATTCGTCAACGCTCCATATGTTGCGGCTTCCAAGCACGCGCGGCGGGGGCATCGTGCCGGCCCTGACAGCGCTGTCGAACAGCGGGGGGCTAATGCTCAGGAGAGCCGCTGCTTGCTCACGTGTGACGCCAATGGGCTGCAGCGCAGCCGGCAATACAGTCGAGCGACGGGGGCGGTCGCCTGTGGCAAACGCTTTCATCACTTTCTCCAAGGCAGCCCCCTGGGAGGGGCGGTCGTTGATCTCAAGTTGAGGATCGTGCATGCAAGAGCAGTCCATGCGCGGCGTCGCGCATGGACTGCTCAAGAGTTCTGGCATGCGTCAAAAGCAGAACAGCGGGGACGGTGAAGGCGCTTGCCTCAGCATCGGTGGCAGGCGTCAGATACCATACTGTCGCTATGCATCCGCTGGACTTTTTGAAGTCGGGTGTTCAGTAATTGAGGCCGGTTTCTTCCTTGATAATCTTCCGCCTTCAGAGCCAATGAACGCTGGCGCAGCATAGTCATCAACATCTCCTGACCAGGTTCCGAAATTTCCGCTCGAAGGAGCCTCCCCTGGGGGTATGTTCGCGCGAAGGCATCGTCAGTTCGGTAGTCAGCGCCCGTGGTATGCGCAAGCGTTCCGAAATGACTGCGAGGCTCTACAAAAAATCGGCATAGTTTTCCGTACGGGCACCTGAGTGGTGTTCCAGATGTGGAACCGTCAGGGCTGGGTCCGACCGGCGTACCGACCCGGAAGCTCTCGCTTCACTCGCCTCCGGTCGTAATGCCATCGGCTCAAGGGCTCGCTCAAGGATCATCGAATCGTCCGCTCGCAATTACGCCACATGCGACCTAGAATTGCAAGGGTGACAGAGAGACGTCGATCTGCGTGTGTCCGCTTTCCTGAGGCAGAGACCCGCAGCGCCTGAGCAAGAATGCCAAAGCGCTCCGCGGCAATCGTAGGGGCGGAATATTGAATTCAGGCCTTCGGGCTGCGCTCCACCCTCTTCCTCAGAAGAGCATTCCCATAGAACGCTGAATTGCGCCGGTCAGGCTTGTCAATTCAATGAGCCCCTCTGTCGCGGCCGGCTGAGTTGTTCTGGAAAATTGGCATAGATTTCATGCAAGCGCCTGAGTCGATATTCCGAAGTCGGAACCGTCAGGGCTGGGTCCGACCGGTGTACCGACCCGGAAGCTTTCGCTTCGCTCGCCTCTGGTCGTGCTTGCCATCGGCTCAAGGGCTCACTGCAGGATCATCGGATCACCCGCCGACATTAGGACATATACCAGCGGTAATTGCAGGCGCGGTGGAGCGAGCCTCTAATGAGTGTGCTCATTTCCTAGGAGCTGCCTATTGGCGAATGATGGTCGAGATGATCTGCGGCCGAGCGCGCAAAGAGCTTGATTGCGGCGCGCGCTCATGGCCACGCGGCTCCCAGGTGCAATTCATGCGCTGGTTCGGGCAAAGGTCGATTAGCAGGGGATGAGTGAAGCCTGAACAATCGCGGCAGGCGAAAGACGGCCATCCTCGACTTGCGTCTTTGCTTCAATTTTCTGCGGTAGCGACCTGCGTTCGCCTAGTGCGAATGCTGGCGCATGCTGGAGCCGATCGCAGCGAAAAGAGAAGGCGCGATTCGCCGGCGGCAAACGGCAATGTTGGTTGGCAAGCAGTCGTTCGCAGCTATCAGTACGAAGGGACACGAGGCGGGACAAAGCCGCCGTTCAGCGATTTGGTTCATTGGTTCTACGAGAGCCCTTGGGACGACGGCAAAGATCAGAGATCCCGCCTGTCAGCGCCCCCAACGGTGGAATTTCCGACGCTAGGATTGGACCTGGCGAGTCGGTTTTCTTATGGGTTCGGGCGACATTGGTGCCCTCTGGTGGTGCCGAGGCACCAGCCCTGGGCCGGCGCGTTATTGCGAGCTAAACCGGATCATAGCAGGAAGGCTGCAGGTCCGCTTCGGCCGATCGCGAGCTGATCTTCCCTGTGTTCGGTGCCACCGCATTCGCGCAGGCTGATCTCCGAACGAACGAATGCATCGCCGCCGCAAGAGAACAAGGTAAGAGGCTTGGTAGTCAGCACTCGAGATGAAAAGTCCCGGCCGCATGAAACTCGTCAATGCCGGATGACTACCAACTGAAGCTGCAAGCAACTCGGGCCTCGACCACCGTCTATCGCGGAATGCGCCGCCTTGGGTCAGCCGAGACGCTGCCTGACGCCCTTCGACCGAATGAGACTTTCGTTCCACCGCACCTCGACGCCGCAAGCCGCGACTGATGCAGTCATTGTCGGGCAATTGGGAACCGACAGTTACGGGGAGAGACTCGCCCTAACAGCCGCGCCGGGGGAGTGCGCTTGCGGTCGGCGAAATGGACATGGCGACAATTTTCCGGACGCAGTGCTAACGACAAGCGAAAGCTCTCCAGTATAGCTTGAACCTCTAAACAGTTGAGAAATGCGAAGCGCCCAAGGTTTAATCCGTCTGCATTAAAGTAGTACACCGTAAGATTAGTTTTTTAATTGATCAAACATGTTAAGAACTTAGCAGGGATAGGGATCTGCTCGAGCCGTTGCTGCGTTAGCGTGGAAGCGGCTAGGGGAACCAATCAAATTTTCCAGCATAAGCCAGACCGGCAATTTGAATGCGCTGGCCGGAAAGGAGCAGGCGTGTGCAGAGTAGTTTCGCCTGATGAGGGCGCGCCAGCTTTGATTGCGGGGGGACCGGCTGAGCTCGGCCGGTTTCCCACCCTCTTCCTGAATGCGATCTCGCGAATTTACCAGATCTCCGACGGAACAGGCGATGTGGACGCCTTTGTTCCGAGGTCTCTGGATGTGACCTGGGCCGCTCCAGATAAACATGCACGAGCGGCATCCCGGAAAGGCCGCCGCAATCTATCAAACTCGAAATCACACGACCCGAGCAGGGCACCCAAAGTAATGGAGAGGGTTTATGGCGACGCAGACCACAGGTGGTGGGAGCACTACATCCTTCAACAACACTCCGCAGGCGCAGGGCGACACTTATGGATGGACTGAAGAGCAACTGCTGGCGTCTGGAATCTACGATGCGGCTACCTGCACCATCGCGCTGAACGTGATGTCCAACGATCTCGGCGGCAAGGCGAAGACACTCTGGTCCATCGACGACGGCGGCTCGAATTTTATGAGTGAGTTGTTGCAGAGCAATATTACAACAGGCTGGGAGAAGACCGCCGAAGGAAACTGGATCCGAATCTACAATGGAAAGATCGAATTCAGAATCGATAGCGGTTCCAATTCGCCTGAGAATGCCCGGAGCGTCGATTCGCTGTCTGGGGGTGAGTCTATCCAGGACTCTTTCTATTATTCCATCCGGCTATCCAATGGCACCCTCAGCTACGCGAAAGTGACGCTGGACATCGTCGGCCAGAACGACGCGGCAGCGATCAGCGGCACGTCCACAGGGTCCGTAATCGAAGCAGGAGGCACGAGCAATGGCGACCCTGGTTCGGCAACTGCCGCCGGCACACTGAACGTCTGCGATGTCGATACCGGCCAGAAACATTTCCAGACGCCTCAAAAGAATGCGCTTGATGGCACCTACGGCCGCTTCAGCTTCGACGCGACGACCGGGGCGTGGACGTACGTGCTCGACAACGCGTGCGCCGCGACGCAGGCGCTCACCGCCGGGCAGATGGTGACAGAGACGCTGACGGTGTGGTCGGCCGATGGTACGGCCAGTCGAGAAGTCGTGGTGACTATCCACGGCACCAACGACGCCCCAGCGGTGTCGGCGGCGGTCAGCGGCAGTGCCAGCGAGGACGAGGCCGGCTTCAGCGTCGATCTGCTGGCCGGGGCGAGCGATGCCGATGCCAGCGATGTGCTCAACGTTTCCGGCCTGACGCTGACGGGCGGCGACGCTTCGGGGGTCACCGTCAACGGCGACGGCCTGTCGGTCGACCCGAGCGTCTACAATTACCTCGCCGTCGGCGAGACCGCGGTCATCACCTACAGCTACGACGTCATCGACAGCCATGGCGGCTCGGTCGCCCAGACCGCCACCATCACCATCGAGGGCCGCAACGACCAGCCGGCGGTGTCGGCGGCGGTCAGCGGCAGTGCCAGCGAGGACGAGGCCGGCTTCAGCGTCGATCTGCTGGCCGGGGCGAGCGATGCCGATGCCAGCGATGTGCTGCACGTTTCCGGCCTGACGCTGACGGGCGGCGACGCTTCGGGGGTCACCGTCAATGGCGACGGCCTGTCGGTCGACCCGAGCGCCTACAATTATCTCGCCGTCGGCGAGACCGCCGTCATCACCTACAGCTACGACGTCATCGACGGCCATGGCGGCGCGGTCGCCCAGACCGCCACCATCACCATCGAGGGCCGCAACGACCAGCCGGCGGTGTCGGCGGCGGTCAGCGGCAGTGCCAGCGAGGACGAGGCCGGCTTCAGCGTCGATCTGCTGGCCGGGGCGAGCGATGCCGATGCCAGCGATGTGCTGCACGTTTCCGGCCTGACGCTGACGGGCGGCGACGCTTCGGGGGTCACCGTCAACGGCTACGGCCTGTCGGTCGACCCGAGCGCCTACAATTACCTCGCCGTCGGCGAGACCGCGGTCATCACCTACAGCTACGACGTCATCGACGGCCATGGCGGCTCGGTCGCCCAGACCGCCACCATCACCATCGAGGGCCGCAACGACCAGCCGGCGGTGTCGGCGGCGGTCAGCGGCAGTGCCAGCGAGGACGAGGCCGGCTTCAGCGTCGATCTGCTGGCCGGGGCGAGCGATGCCGATGCCAGCGATGTGCTCAACGTTTCCGGCCTGACGCTGACGGGCGGCGACGCTTCGGGCGTCACCGTCAACGGCGACGGCCTGTCGGTCGACCCGAGCGTCTACAATTACCTCGCCGTCGGCGAGACCGCCGTCATCACCTACAGCTACGACGTCATCGACAGCCATGGCGGCTCGGTCGCCCAGACCGCCACCATCACCATCGAGGGCCGCAACGACCAGCCGGCGGTGTCGGCGGCGGTCAGCGGCAGTGCCAGCGAGGACGAGGCCGGCTTCAGCGTCGATCTGCTGGCCGGGGCGAGCGATGCCGATGCCAGCGATGTGCTCAACGTTTCCGGCCTGACGCTGACGGGCGGCGACGCTTCGGGGGTCACCGTCAACGGCGACGGCCTGTCGGTCGACCCGAGCGCCTACAATTACCTCGCCGTCGGCGAGACCGCGGTCATCACCTACAGCTACGACGTCATCGACAGCCATGGCGGCTCGGTCGCCCAGACCGCCACCATCACCATCGAGGGCCGCAACGACCAGCCGGCGGTGTCGGCGGCGGTCAGCGGCAGTGCCAGCGAGGACGAGGCCGGCTTCAGCGTCGATCTGCTGGCCGGGGCGAGCGATGCCGATGCCAGCGATGTGCTCAACGTTTCCGGCCTGACGCTGACGGGCGGCGACGCTTCGGGGGTCACCGTCAACGGCGACGGCCTGTCGGTCGACCCGAGCGCCTACAACTACCTCGCCGTCGGCGAGACCGCGGTCATCACCTACAGCTACGACGTCATCGACGGCCATGGCGGCGCGGTCGCCCAGACCGCCACCATCACCATCGAGGGCCGCAACGGCCAGCCGGCGGTGTCGGCGGCGGTCAGCGGCAGTGCCAGCGAGGACGAGGCCGGCTTCAGCGTCGATCTGCTGGCCGGGGCGAGCGATGCCGATGCCAGCGATGTGCTCAACGTTTCCGGCCTGACGCTGACGGGCGGCGACGCTTCGGGCGTCACCGTCAACGGCGACGGCCTGTCGGTCGACCCGAGCGCCTACAACTACCTCGCCGTCGGCGAGACCGCCGTCATCACCTACAGCTACGACGTCATCGACGGCCATGGCGGCTCGGTCGCCCAGACCGCCACCATCACCATCGAGGGCGCCAACGACGCCCCGGTCAACACGATACCATGCTCCCAGACAGTCGGCTCTAACATCGCGACCGCAATTACCGGTGTCGCTGTCGCCGATGTAGACACCGCCAATGTGACCACGACGCTCTCCGTTTCCAGCGGCAAACTGACGGTCGGAACGGGAGGCGGCTTCACCTTGAACAACAACGGCACGAACACGGTGACGATCAGCGGGACCCTGGCCCAGGTCAATGCCGCTTTGGCTACGTTGTGTTATCTCAGCAATACCAATTACAGCGGCGCCGACACGTTGACGGTGGTCACGTCGGACGGCTTGGCAAGCGATACGGATACGGTGGCGATCACGGTCAATCCGCCGGCCAATGTGGCTCCGGCGGCATCCGATGATGCGATCGTCATTTCAACAGGAACGTCCGTTTTCTTATCAGCCGCGTGGTTGCTCAACAATGACGCGGACACCGACGGAGACGCCCTTTCGATTTCTGCGTCGAGCATTATCGGCTCGCTGCCGAGCGGTTGGACGATCACGCCGGTGACGGCCGGCGGGGCTGTCACCGGGTTCAACGTGAGCACGGGCAATGTCAACCAAGCAGCCACCCTGTCGTACACGGTAGACGATGGACAGGGACACACGTCGACTGCACAATTCACAATCCGTACACCCTCCACGCCGTCCAACAACGTGGAAAACGAAATCGACCTAGCCTCCCTGAACTACAACTACTCGTACATCGATGGAAAGGCCCAGGGTGATGAACTCAGGGCTAACCTGACACTTACCGGGACGCAGGGAAACGACGTATTCGTCGGCGGTAGCGGCGAAGACGTCCTTGATGCCGGCGCCGGCAACAACATTCTCACCGGGGGAGGCGGCTTCGACACGTTTGTCTTCCGGAACTTCGCAAGCACAACAAACCACGTCACCGACTTCAATCCCGGCGCGAACTCGACGTCTGTCGATAAATTGGGCTTCGAAGTCGGGATTGCGGCCAACGAGTTCTCCGCCGGTAACAACGATACGGTCTTCATTTTCAAGACCGGGAACGACGCAGCGATCAATGTTGCCAGCACAGAGGTAGCCGTGAAAACGGATGCCAGCGTCACCAACGCGACAGTGCAGAACACGATCAACGGCTACAGTAACATCGCGACGGGTGCATTCTTCGTATTCCACAATACGGATCTCGGCCACGCTGCAGTTTACTACGATCCTAATCCAGCTGTGGCCGGCGGCGCAGTACTGGTTGCGGACCTCGACACTGTAACTACTTTGGGCAATCTCACCGCTTTTAATGCTGGCGACTTCTTGTTCGTCTAAAGGCGGGGAAAGCGACGATCCATGGCGCATCCGACCATTCCTCGCTCCAGGCGGTGTTGCCCGAACTCGGTCGTGCCGCCTGGCCTCTCTTCGGCTTCAGGGTGCCAATATTATGACGGTCTACCTGTTGCTCGATATGAGCGCCAAAACGTTCGGGCACGTCCTCTATCTGTCGAAGATCAAGCGCCGGATATTTTTTGGGACCCTCGGTTATGGGTGGGAGCAGTATGGCTTGGTGGCGAGCAGTTCACTAAGAAGTGAACATGCTAGTGCCCAAGCGTCCGCTCTGGCTCAAAACTTGCGGTTCATCGTGCCGGACCGGAAGGGCAGCAAAGGGTCGAATATGGCCTTCGGCATAGCGAAATAGCGGCGCCTCTGTTCGAAACGCCGCTATTGAATACTACAACTCGACCTGCTCAGAAATGGCCAGGGCATCGTCGACCTCGATTCCGAGGTATTGTCCGGTGCTCTCCAGCTTCTTGTGGCCGAGCAAGAGTTGGACGGCGCGAAGGTTGCCGGTCTTCTTGTAGATGAGGGCCGCCTTCGTTTGTCTCATCGAGTGTGTGCCGTAGCGCTTGGGATCGAGCCCGATGCTCGACACCCACTTTTCAACGACCCTGCTATATTGCCGCGTCGACAGATGCGGCAATAAGTGCACGCGGCTCGGAAACAGGTCATCCCGTTCACCGAGCCTGCGAGTTCCGATCCTTGCAGCGACGGCCTCCCGCGTTTGATCGGTCAGTTCGAATTGCACGGGTCGGCCGGTTTTCTTCTGAATGATAATCGCCCGGTCACGAACCCGTCCGGAAATCGCGACATCAGCAACTGAGATCGCGACGAGATCACAAGCGCGAAATTTGCTGTCGATCGCGAGATTGAACAGCGCCAGGTCGCGCACCGGACCCAACATCTGAAGGCGGGTCGTAAAGCTTGATTGTTTTTCAATACGGGCCCGCAGCCTCAGCGCTGCACCAAGAGGCCGGACAGATGGCAGCATCCGACAACGTGCTAACCGCCCAAAAACCGCTTGCGTCTTACGGAGCGTCCACAGATGGAGAGCAGTCGCACGCAGTGACCATTACGAAGGGACGCGATGCGGGGCAACGCGGCCGTTCAGGTAACCTGAGCCATTCGGATCTGTGAGGATCATTGGGCGACCGCAAAGGTCAAAGATTCTGCCTAGCGGTTGAAGTTCTGGGAACCGTTGACTGCAGAGGGATGAGCGGTCGCTCAAGAGTTTTTTCAGGCGCGGGTGCTAATGTTGCTCGAGAAACCGGCACGCAAATCGCCGCTGACTGGGTTGCACTTAAGGCACCCGGTCAGGGGCAACTATACCGCCTTCATTCTCAAGTATGTCGATACGTCGAGCTACAGATTTTGAGAATTTCAGCCGCACACCAATGCCGCTGCCATTATCAGGGATGAAGAGGGCGCCAGCTCTTTCCAGAGCTGACTGCAAGGCGAGCACTTCATCATCATTCGGTTTGTCGAGCTTCCGCTCAAAACGCAGTACGGTTTCGACCCCAACACCGGAAGATGTCGCGAGGCGCTGGCGCGAGAGTTCCGTAAGTGCACGTGCCGCACGACATTGGGAGCCAGTAATCATGTTCCATTTTCCTTTCTACAAATTGGACTGCCTAGCATGGGAGCGATCGACTGGGCCGTTTGGCCAGCAAGCACGGCAGCGCCGACCTTGCCGGCCACGCTCGGACCGATCGGCAGAGACTGCGAACGTCAGCGATTGTTTTCTGCGTTAGGCAAGAAGGCTTGGGCGTGTCGGAGGAATGGAAGCCTTGCCTGCTGCCCGCTTTTCGGTAACCGCTAACACCGTCAATTTGTGCTGCCTGTTATCCCGTGCGGTCCATCTCATCGTCTGACCGGCGGACAAGCCGAGAAGGGCAGTTCCGATCGGGGTCAGGACCGATATCTTTCCTTCGGAAATGTCGGCGTCTTTCGGGAACACAAGCGTCACGGTTCGCCTATCTCCGGTATCCGTCTCATACTCCAACGTCGATCCCATTCGCACGACATTCCAAGGCACCGAGCCGTCCGGCACCACCCCTGCGCGTTCGAGTTCGAGGAGGAGACCATCGGAAATTTCGGGAAGGCGATCGGCCGCGGCGAGCGCGAGTTTGTTCAATCGCTGGTGATCCGTCTCGCCAATCACGATCGAAGGCTTTCGTGGGGTTTGGCTGTGCTTCTTCATTTTTCGTGTCCTCCTATGGTTTACCTTACCGCCACCCTTTGAACCGCACTGGCCCGCGATGGGATGTCGTTGATCGACCATGCCTCGCTCTGCAGGATCGCCATCACCTCATCGGGCGACCGGGCAAGCCGGAGGCCATCCCGGATCAGCGGCGCCCGCACGAACCGAAACAGTTGGGACAGCGCGGGCAAGAAGGTGCGAACCTCCGAGCGCGGCCAAAGCAGGGCAAAGACGAGATCGACGGGATCGAGGTCGGGGCTCTTGAAATCGATCGGGGGAGCCAGTCGCGTAAACGACGCTACGGGAGACGAGATCGAGCGCAGCAACGCGTGCGGGACGGCGATGCCACGACCGATGGCGGTTGAGCCAAGCCGCTCCCGCCTCCAGATGCCCCGAAGGACCGCCCGATCATCAAGCCCGGCTTTTCGCGCAAGTTTGACAGCGATCCTGGACAGCGCCGAGTGCTTTCCCTTTGTCGCAAGGTCAAGAGTAATATCTTCTTCTGATAGGTTTCTGAACGTCAACATGGTTGCCTCTAAGCCGGTACGCGCGAGCGCAAACGGAGTGCGTTTGGCACGCCGTCTGCTGCACTTTGTGATTGAATCGAGGATGTGGCTGACCCGGACGCGAAGCCCGGTAGAGCTCGCGTCCGGGCTAGAGGCCTGCTTTGAGGCGTTGTGGCTCTCTGTGGGTCACGGAAATATTCATAATAACTTAAACATGGGGACGGAATTTTTGAAATCAAGCGCTCGGCCAGAAACGTTCACCGAGTTGAACTCTTGGATATCTCCCGTTCAGTACACTTTCAGCAACCAGAGGCGGCGAAGCCGAAAACTTGCAAGAATGCAGAAATACTGCACTGAAATGCCAGTTTATTTCATTGGACTAATATTCCCGCCTGGTTCTTGAATGGCTGCACGCGACAGGTCGTACGAACAGCCATTGGCCGCCGGAATTTCCGCGACCTCGGCTTTGAAAAAGGATCCCCCCCGATGAAAAAACGTTTCCTCGTACCAGTTCTGACACTGACCAGCGCGCTTGGTGCCATGGCGGCGGATGAAGTCGCAAAGGCGCCGCCGGCCGCTCCTTATCAGCAGGTCAGCAAGCTGGTGAAGTTGCCCGACTTCCTCCCCGGCATGGGCCAGCTCTTCGTCGATCCGGCGACTCTGCCAGCCGGACCGTTCCTCGCATATGATCGTGACGGAAAGCTTGTCAGCACCATCTACATGCTGCCGACCAAGGATCTTAATCCGGACAAGTCATTCGATAATCTTGCAGCGCCTGGCGGCGGCGTCGACCATGTCGACGTTTACTACAATGCCGGCCATCCAGGCGTGGAAGAGCCGCATGTCCATGTGGTGCTGTGGCATGTTGCAGCGGCCGGCGAAGCGAGCGTCGCCAAATGAGGGTCGCGCGGCGTGACGTGCTGGGTCTATGGGGCGGGCTCGCCGCCGTCCTTTCCCTGTCCCAGCGGGACGTGTGGGCCGAAGAGGTCGTGGAGATCAGGATGCACGGGCGCGCCGATGGCTCGCATGTCTGGTTCGACCCGATCGGTGTACTGATCAAGCCGGGTCAGATGGTCCGCTGGACCAACTTCAACCCCGGCAATTCGCATACGACGACCGCCTATCATCCAGCAAACTTCGGGAGGCCGCTGCGCATTCCTGAATCGGCAAAATCCTGGGATTCAGACTATCTCCTGCCCACCGAGAGCTTTTCGGTAACCTTCACCGAGCAAGGGGTTTATGACTATTATTGCGTTCCCCACGAGCAGGCTGGAATGGTCGGCCGCATCATAGTCGGCGAACCGGAAGCGCATGGCGGCTGGATGGAGGCGGTCGCTGCAAGCCGCGGCCTACCTGATGAGGCCCTCAAGGCGTTTCCAACGGTCGAAGAAATAATGGCAAAGCGGACAGTCCGCCGAGTTTAGTTGGTGGGCCGCGCGTCTCGGCGGTGTCCAGCCGACGAGCGGACAGATGAAGGAGATGGTGCGGGGACAGTAGTGTCCGAACGGCATCGGAAACCATGAGGGGCCGTCATGACAGAAATGGCATTTCGGGCAGACCTGCTGCAATCGCAGGCGGAGGCCAGCGGCGGCACACAGACTGCCAAACAAAAAGAAAGCGCAATCCGCCGGCTTGCCTCTTTGGGGGAGATGACCGGCGGTATCGCCCATGACCTCAGGAACATCCTGGCAATCGTCGAATCGGGCCTGAGGCTCGCCGAAAGAAAAGCCGACCAGCCGGAGAGCGTACGCGCCTTTATCGCGGCGGCGCGGGAAGGCGTCGATCGGGGCGTCGAACTGATATCGCAGTTGCTCGCTTTTGCAGACGATAGAGAACCCGACCTGCAAGTGCGCGACCTGAATGAGCTCGTCAGCTCTTCCGGGCCATTCCTCCGGTATGGCGCGGGACCTAGCATCCGCGTCAGGCTCGCATTGGGTTCCGACATTCCAAGGTGTCTGATCGATCAGGCGTTGTTTGACGCCGCCGTTCTCAATCTTGTCCTTAACGCTCGTGATGCAATGCCAGGCGGCGGTGAGATTTGGATCGGAACGGAGCGGCTCGTCGCGACGAATTGTGCGCAAGGCGGGCCGGCGCCGGGTACCTACGCCCGGCTTCGCGTTAAGGACCACGGCTGCGGCATGCCACAGGAAGTTCTGCAAAAGGTGCTGGACCCGTTCTTCACGACGAAGGGCGAGAACGGCACCGGAATGGGGTTAGCGCAGGTGCGCACTTTCATGCAGATGGTCGGCGGCCATCTGAGCATTGCCAGTGAACGAGGCACCGGAACCACAGTCGATCTGCTGTTTCCATTGCCCGAGGCGGTCACTTAGGCCTCGATGTTGCCTTCGGAGATCGCTCGCAAGCCCGCAAGGGCAGGTCCCACGACACTCTCATCGGCATTTGCCGACCTCACCGAGTAAACCGGATAGGAGTATTGCGGCATGTCGGGTACGAGGTAGAGCTCACGGGCAGCTAAATGCGGCTCCACCGCGCTCATTCTGAAATAGCCTGAGCCGCCGCTCGCAAGGACATAGCCGAGAGCAAGCGGACCGAGATCGAAAGAGAGGTCCGGTGCGACATCCGGGAAATTCATGTCGTGTTGCCGCCCGAAATCCGGCCCCCAATCCATGTAGACGTAACTCGTCTCCTCAAGGCGCTTCGCTTCCGGATCGGTTGTGACGAGCACGAGCTTTTCTTCCATTAGCAGGTCGATTCTAAGGCCGGGTCGATGCTGGGGAGCATACATGATCGCCACGTCGACCATTCCCGAGGCGACCTGATTGATCAGATCCTGGGGCACGTCGACATGGACGCGAAGCGCGATATCGGGGAGAAACTGGCGAATCCATCGAACCCAGCTCAGCAGCAGGGGTTGCGCAAGAGTGACTTCGCTGCCGACCGTCAGCACCGCTCGGCGCCCTGTCGGCACTTTGACCTGTTGACGAGTGCGCTGCCATAACTGGACGAAGGTTGGCGCGTGGCGCAGGAACTGCTCGCCCGCCGGCGTTAGAGATGCGCCGCCCTTGTTCCGAATAAACAGCGGCCGGCCAAGCAGTTGTTCGAGGTGACGAATCCGCGCGCTGACCGTCGTCTGAGCAACATTCAAGCGCTCGGCGGCTCGAATAAAACTTCCCGTTGAAACTATTTCCAAGAAAGTACGGGCGAGCTCAATGTCCATCACAGTATAGCATAAAAGTTGCGCTTAAATGTCAATCAAATTCGTTTGCTAAATACTAGTCGAGCCGTAAGCTTCGCTGGAATCCAGCAGTGCTAGCGCTGCATGCTGCGTGGAAACGGGCCAAAGGCGCGTGCCCTCCTTGTTCGGCGCGGCGCGGTTGGCCCACTCGTCATGCGCAGCAACGCGGTCCTACGTCGACCGTCGTCGTTCCCGACACCTAGATAGGGCATTTTATCGATGTGCCAGCAAGAACTCCCTGAGAACGACGGCATCGTTGTGCGTCTCGTCACGCGCCGCATAGACAAGCGTGATCGGATCTATAAGTGCCAGGTCGTGCAATCGATCAAGTTCCTCGCGATGCGCCTCGATCTCAGCGGCATATCGCCGGCGGAACTCCTCCCAAAGGGAGGGATCGTGAGCGAACCATTTCCGCAGCTCAGTGCTTGGCGCCAGCTCCGTCGCCCAATGATCAATTGCCGCATCGGTCTTCCTGATTCCGCGCGGCCACAGCCGGTCAACCAAGATACGCTTGCCGTCACTGTCCGTCGGACTCTCATAGGCGCGTTTCAGTTTGACATCCTTCTCGGAGATTTTGCCGCTCGTCCACATCGTTCCCTGCGACCCATAGTTAAAAACATAGGGCGATGTGATCATGCCTGCGATGACGAAATCACTCGGGCGGCCGACCCGAAGAACGCTCGCCGCCGCTTCACGCGCATACGCCAGGAGAAAAACGATGAAGTTTTTTGTCGATACAGCCGATATTGGCGAAATCCGCGAGCTCGCCGCCGCAGGAGTCGTCGACGGGGTGACCACGAACCCGTCGTTGATCGCAAAGGCCGGCCGGCCGATCCGGGAGGTTATCAAGGAGATCTGCGAGGCGATCAAGGGCCCGGTCTCGGCGGAGGTCACCGCGACCGAGTTCGGCGGCATGGTCGCCGAGGGGGAGCAGTTGGCCGGCATTGCTCCCAATGTGGCCATCAAGGTGCCCTCGACCTGGGATGGCTTCAGGGCTTGCCGGGCACTCAGCGAAAGCGGGCTGAAGGTCAATGTCACGCTCTGCTTTTCAGCTAACCAGGCCTTGCTCGCGGCGAAAGCCGGTGCGGGCTACATCTCGCCTTTCGTCGGCCGGCTCGACGACATCGGCCTCGATGGCATGGAAGTCGTCCGGGAGATCCGGGCGATGTACAACAACGACGAGTCCTTCAATACGGAAATTCTGGCGTCCTCAATTCGTACACCGCTGCATGTCACGCAGGCTGCAATGGCCGGTGCCGATATTGCAACGGTACCACCGGGAGTGCTCAGGAGTCTGAGCAATCACCCGCTTACCGAGAGAGGACTGGCGTCCTTCCTCGCCGACTGGGGGAGGAGCGGGCAAGCCATTCTTTAGATGTCGTGTTGGCCGTTTGTCATGAGCAATCTAGCAGAAATACTGCACGCAACGGGCGATTAAATTCGTTTGCTTAACAGACGCAGCAGCAACAAACTGGCTGGCGAGATGAAAGGCCGCGACCCGCAGAGTCGCTTTCAGCCCCCGCAGCGGGCGCCATCTCGATAGCCAAGGAGAACCGAATGGCTGCTGAGCACAGAAGCATGACTGGGCCTGATCTGGCACGGGGCATCAGACTTGCCGATCTTCCTGACGGCAGCAATCTGGTCGGCCATTGCGGCGATGCGCAGGTGCTGCTTGTGCGCCGCGGGGCTGAAGTTTTTGCCGTCGACGCGCATTGTACGCACTACAACGGTCCGCTCGCCGAAGGACTGGTGGCGGGTGACACCGTCCGCTGCCCATGGCATCACGCATGTTTCAGCTTGAGAACCGGGGAGGCCCTGCGCGCACCCGCTTTCAGGCCGCTGGCATGCTGGTGGGTAGAACAGCGCGACGGCAATCTCTTCGTCGTTGGCAAGCGCAAGCGTGCGGAAGCGGCAACGAGCGAGCTCCCCGTCGAGGCAAAGCCGGAGAAGATCGTCATCCTCGGCGGCGGCGCAGCCGGCTTTGCTGCTGCGGAAATGCTTCGGCGAGAGCAATATCGTGGCAGCATTGTCATGCTCAGCGACGATGAGGCGGCGCCTGTCGACCGGCCGAACCTTTCAAAGGACTACCTTGCCGGCAAGGCCCCGGAGAGCTGGGTCCCGCTACGGGGGGAGAGCTACTATTCCAAGAACCAGATCGATCTCCGTCTCGGGACGCGAGCGGTTCGGATCGAGCCGCGGACGCGCGAGGTCATGCTCGCGGACGGAGACTGCGTCCCTTATGACAAATTGCTGCTGGCGACCGGTGCAGAGCCGGTTCGCCTGACCATTCCAGGCGCCGACCGGCCCCACGTTCACACGCTGCGCTCTCTCGCTGACTGCCGGGCCATAATCGAACAGGCGACGACGGCCCGCCGCGCCGTCGTGCTTGGAGCGAGTTTTATTGGCCTCGAAGTCGCCGCGGCCCTGCGCGCTCGCGGCGTCGACGTCCATGTCGTCGCACCGGACAAACACCCGATGGGGCGGGTCCTGGGTTCACAGATGGGCGACTTCATCCGGACCCTTCACGAGAAGAATGGAGCCGTTTTCCACCTCGAGGAGATGGCAAGCAGCATCAATGGCAGCGAGGTGAAGCTTCGCGGCGGCGACACGCTGGCCGCGGACCTCGTGGTCGCCGGCATCGGCGTGCGGCCACGGACGGAGCTCGCCGAAACGGCAGGGTTGGCTACCGACCGCGGCGTCGTCGTGAACAGTTTACTGGAAACAAGCGAACCGGGGATCTTCGCGGCCGGTGACATCGCGCGCTGGCCCGATCCCCATAGCGGCGAGAACATTCGCGTCGAACATTGGGTGGTGGCAGAGAGGCAAGGGCAGACCGCGGCGCTGAATATGCTCGGCCGGAGCGAGAAGTTTGCAGCCGTGCCGTTCTTTTGGAGCCAGCACTACGACGTCAGGATCAATTATGTCGGCCATGCGGAGCGATGGGACGAGATCATGGTCGAAGGCGACATCTCCGGCAGGGATTGTCTGCTGCGCTTCAAGCGCGACGGACGCGTACTGGCTGCCGCTTCGATATCCCGGGACATCGAAAATCTGATGTTCGAGGTGGCAATGGAGCATGAAATGGTCGTCTGGTGACGGGCAGGCGCCAACGGCCCGCACCGCCGCAGTGAAGAAAGGAGGTCAACCATGTCAACGTCGCCCGACCGCAATCCGGCTCCTGGCTTGCACAGGACCACGCCCGCCAAGCACTTTTCGAGGTCGATCATTTTCATCGAGGAGATCGCGAGGCAAGAGCCGCATGAGACCTCTACGTCAGTCGACATCTTCTCGCACGATGGCATCAGGTGGTATTGCCAGGTCCGCTGCGGCGACCAGAAGACCCAGCCGATGGGGCCTTTCACCAAACGACAGGCGGAGCGAATTCAAGAGGCTCGCAGAACGAGGATCGCGAAAAGAGGAACCGCGGGGCTCGCCTTTGAGCGGACCCGAGAGGACTGGTGATGGCGCGAGTTAAGCGAGTTGTAGGGAAGTATCCTGGCCTGAGTGGACACGCCACGTTCAGAAGGCCTGCGTTGAGTGTGACTAGCCTTCGTCTAGGGAATCGACGCAGCACTGACGGTGCATCGGCTGTCTATCGTCTGCTAACCGCAGACGACCCGGATTTCATCTGCTTCAACGACTCCGTCGTTTTCGGACTGAAGTCGGTAGCTCCATCTCAGGACTTGGGCCCTGGCGCCATGAGACCAGCGGCCAGGGAGATCGAACTGAGATCAGTTAGTTTTGCCGGAGCAGATCTGCTCCAAGGAGTTCTGACATGAGCAATCGGCTTCAGTGTTATCTAACGTCAAACGACCATGCGGTGCTCAGAGAAATTCTTGATCAGACCACGAGCGACAATGCCTACCGCCGATTGCTCAGAAGAAAGCTGGTGCAGGCTGAAATTTGCTCCCCGCGAAATGTCCCCGATGATGTCGTGACGATAAACAGTCGCGTGACCTTCTGCGTCGATGCAGGTGTACCGAGAACTGCCAATGTAGTCCGCAATGAGAGCCAGAACTTTCCTAATTACACTGTCTCGGTAGAGTCGCCTTTGGGATTGGGGTTGCTCGGATTGAGAGCGGGTCGGGTAATTGCTGTCGAAACAGAAAAGGATGGCCTACAGAAGATCAACGTGATCCGGATTGATTTTCAAGCTCTTGCGCTTCCAGGCACCCCAATGGTGATAACCTCGACGTTATCGCCAAGGATCCGTTAGATCGCAGTCAGGATGTCGCCCAAGGATAATATCCGGAAATGCAGTACCCGCAGCGGGCCGGCTGAAACCAGGCCACATCATCCTCGCGACCGACTTCAGCGCAAGATGCGATCCAACACAGGAGCGCGCAATCCAGCTAGCGATCGAGTGGAACGCCAGCCTGACGGCCGTTCACGCGCTTAACGATAAGGGCCTCAGATATCACCCGTCGCAGGTGAAACGTACCGCACAGCCGCGATGCGCGAAGCGGATCTCCTGCGCCAGGAACTCGCCTCTATCGAAGGGCTCCGCTCCTCAGTGGTAGTGGAGGAGGGGCCGGTGGAGGCCGCGATCCTGGCTGCTGTGGCCAAGGAGCGGGCCGAATTTGATCGTGGCTCGCGTAGAGGGACTGGGCCCCTGGCGCAAGTGCTGATCGGAAGCACCGTCACCGCGCTGTGGGCGCGGTTGGAACCGGCGGTGACGAGCCGCCTCCGCCTGCGTCAGAGAGCGACGGCAGCGCCCATCAAGCAACTCCTGGGCGCAAGCGCCCTGTCGGCTGGAGCTGCGGATTCGCGCGATTTTACAATCGACTAGCCAGCGTCCAAAGGCCGCATCTCGACCGATTGAAGCCTTTGCCTCAAGTGACCATATCGGAGGTATGACTAGTTCACGTCGACACAAGAAATACCTGGTCCTCTCAGCGTCCCTGCTGACGCGACCGTAACCCCGAGCGGCTCGAACGCACGCGTTCGCCGCCTCGGGGATCCCCTCTCACATAGACAGTCCGGCACGCGGCTACGCGCCGGCGGTGCGCTCAAGCGGGCGCCGCCGCGTCTGCAGGCCGCTGATGCTTCCCGAACGCCCGTTCGCCGCGTCGCTTCTGCGGACCACGCGACTGGGCCGATCACTACTGCGAATGGAGGGCAACGATGTCCGCACACGAACACTCACCAACCCAAGCCCGCCGGGACCCGACGCTGCGCAGTCTCGGGGTGACTGTCGCGGGATTTTTTCTACGTGCGCTGCAACGCCGGCAGCGGAGGCGGGCGGCCGCCGCGCTTCACAACCTCGACGACAGGCTGCTCGAGGACATCGGCATAACGAGAAACGACATCCCGCGGATTGTCGAAAGGCTTTTCCGACCGTAGGGGACAGGTATAGGTGGAATCACCGGCAACTGTGTCGCAGCCCAAAGGCAGCCGTGCATCATAGGTGAACAGCGGTTCTCAGGCCAGCGACGACCGCGCGGTCCGCTGGCCCGCTGGAGGTAACGATGGATAGGACAACGAAAACGATCATCGCGGTGGGCATCTTTGGATTGATGATCGTCGCTTTCGCGATGCTCTGATAAGGCTTGCTCGGAAGTTGAAGAAGGGACGGTTGCGGGCGTAGGGCTGCCATTCATGACCCGGCGGGTCAAGGTCGGCTGAGGGTCGAACGCGGAACTGCGGGCGCAGCTTGGCTCAGGTTTTTTGCGCCGTCGGGTCAGTCTACGTCCGTTTATTCAGCTTCGCGGCATGGAGCACTGTGCCACGAATAACGCTCACTCCGGGAGGCCTGCGAGTCGGAGACCTTCGACATATCGGGCAAGGAGCGCCTTGTCATAAGGTGCGCGGGAGCTGGCCGGGTCTCAGACGTGGCTGCTTGTCACTGTTGCCCGGCTGTTTGGCCACTACCGCCAAGTGGAAGTCCGGCCTGCAAATAGCCTTCGATGAAATGCTGCTTCTTCCGGCGTCCAGGATAGGTTGGCTGTCGGCCAATCTGAGCTGTGAAATCAGGATTTGCTGCTAAAAACATCGCCGCCTCCCGGCGAGCCTCGTCAAATACGATCAATCATCACTATCAGATCCGCATAAGCGCTGAACTAACGGCGTGGTTTGAGGAACGCTTAAGGCAGCCGCGAAGGCCGCTCCCGCTCGGAGGACGCGAGGATCTCCCTCTCGTGCTAAGACGAAAAAACAACAAGACCAGAATCACGCGCCCCGGAACGGCTCACAGCTGAGTCACCTGCGCTGCCGCCCCTCCCGCATTCAGTTTCGGCTCAGGAAGGACCCAGGGCCCTAGGTGAGAGCCGGCTAAGATCCTCCTATAGCCGCCAGCGCCGCTGTCCTGAATTTCTCCAAGGCTTGGCGCCCGCCCCTCGGGAAAACACCACAGGTACAAACCCGGGATCCGGAATAAACGGCCAGCCGACCGCCTCGTGATGCTGCCGCCATTGCCGGTAAGGCTCAGAGTCGACCCGAACCGGCTCGCAAAGATCGGCCAGCGCCGCGAAGCGTGGATCGGCCGAGTCGGGCCGCTCGTGCAGCCGGTTGACCTCGGGATATCCCTCCTCGCACACTCTCCGTCGCCGCTCCGCCTCCACCAAATTCTCCGGAAAGATTAACGACCCATCGTCGGCCAGGCGAACCCGGTGGCAGATCAAATACCTATTCGCTCTACTGACGCTGGTTCGGCGCAAGTTTTCGTAATTCTCCCGCACGCGATCTTTGATGTTGTCGGGGAATCAATTGCCTCCGGTCCGGCAAGCAGAGCCAGCATCCTCTGAGCGGCCCAGACCGGCCCAAATGGCGACACCTTGATCGTCTCTACGGTTGACTCCTCTCCGGCTCGTGCCTGTGCATCGAGAAACTTTCGATCACGCAGATAGACGCCCAGCGGCACCGGCTTGACCTTTTGCGCCTTGCACGCGGCGAGGTAGGCGTCGCGCCACTCCTCAGCCAGCAGCCGTTCCTCGGGCGTCAAATCCCCAAACTGTTGCACCGCCCACGCGGTCGATGAGGCGATCGCTTCTGGCCATAGGTTGTTCTTCGTTCCGATCTCGAGCGCTTTTACTCGCTTTATGAACTCCGCTGGATCGTAAGCGGTCAGCCGATAACGTCAGGCTTGAACTTCCAGGGCATGAGCCCTTCGATTTCGGATGCTGGCCAGCCTTGAGCAATGCGGGTCAAGGTTTGGGAGAGCCAGTCGAGCGGATCGACGCCATTCATTTTGCAGGTTTGCAGCAAGGTGGCCACCGTCGCCCAGGTTCGTCCACCACCCTCGCTGCCGGCGAATAGACTGTTCTTTCTCGTAATTGTTTGGGGCCTGATCGCGCGCTCGACGATGTTGGAGTCGATCTCGATGCGACCGTCCGTCAGAAAGCGTTCCAACGCCTCTCGTCGGGTGAGGGCGTAGCGGATCGCCTCGGCGGTTTTGGGTTTTCCCGAGACCTTGCCCAGTTCCTTTTCCCACAACTCGAAGAGGCTGGCGACGATGGCCGCGGATTTTTCCTGACGCCGCGCCGCCCGGCTCTCGGCATCCTTGCCGCGAACCTCATCCTCAAGCTTCCACAACTCGGTCATGGCGATGATTGTATCCGTCGCGGCCTGCGAGACCCCGCTGATATGCAGGTCGTAAAACTTGCGACGCAGGTGCGCCCAGCACCCTGCGAGCTGGATCGTTTCATTGCTGCCGGTTTTGGCCCGCGCCTTGCTCAGGTTGGGATAGGCCGAGTAGCCATCCACCTGCAGGATGCCGCTGAATCCGGCGAGATGACGCGCCACGCAATCGGCGCCCCTGCCGTCCTCAAAGCGGTAGGCCACCATCGGCGGGCTGGTTCCGCCATAGGGTCGATCATCGCGTGCGTAAGCCCACAGCCAGGCCTTGGTGGTTCTTCCGGAACCGGGGGC
The DNA here is from genome assembly GCF_002288505.1 of Sinorhizobium sp. CCBAU 05631. Taxonomy (NCBI): domain Bacteria; kingdom Pseudomonadati; phylum Pseudomonadota; class Alphaproteobacteria; order Hyphomicrobiales; family Rhizobiaceae; genus Sinorhizobium; species Sinorhizobium sp. CCBAU 05631. Next base: position 2,890,021 of record NZ_CP023063.1, on the reverse strand, counting down.
AAGGGTGGGCAAGGTCGTCTCGTCGGCGAAGACCCTTTCGCCCTCCTTGACGCGCTCGAGGATATAATCGGCGAGCATCTGCAATTCGAAGCCCAGATGCCCCATCCACTGCGCCATCAACGACCGGCTGACCTCGACGCCATCGCGCAGATAGATCGCCTCCTGCCGGTAAAGCGGAAGGCGGTCGGCGTATTTCGACACGGCGATATAGGCAAGCAGCCGCTCCGTCGGCAGGCCGCTTTCGATGAGGTGTGCCGGCGCTAAGGCCTGAACCACGCCGTCGCGGCCCCGGAAAGCGTATTTGGGGCGGCGAGTACGATGACCCGGAACTTCGGCGGCACGACGTCCAGCCGCTCGGAGCGGTCCTCGCCGATCAGAACCTTTTCCAGCCCCGCGCAGTCGGCCGGGACTTCCGGCTCGATAACCTCCTCGATGCGTTCGAGGTGAGCGGCAAAGCCCTTGCGCGGACGCGGCGCACGCTTCGGCTTGTCCCCGGCCGCGCGGTTGAGTTCGCTCTGGATTGCCGAAAGGCCGGTTTCGACCTCCTCGAACGCAAAGGACACCTGTTCGTCGTTGACGGCCAGGCGCAGCCGCTCGGAACGCGTGCCATGTTGCGTGCGCTGCAAGACTTTCAGGATCGACGTGAGGTTGGCGATCCGCTCGTTGGCGCTTTTCTCGACGGCCTGCAGCCGCGCGACCTCTGCCGCCGCGGCTGCAAGTCGGGCCTCGTTCGCAGCTCGCTCCTCGGCCATTGCGAGGATCATCGCTTTCAGCGCATCGACGTCGTCGGGAAGATCGGAAACAGGCAAAACCATGGGAGGCAATAGAGCACAAAAAAAGCCGTTTTCCCAACCGTTACAGCCACATGATTCATCATGTCGCAGGCCGGTTTCAGCCCGTCAACAACGGCCGCCTGATCTTGGCCGGGCGGATCTTTTTCCAATCGAGCCCAGCCAGAAGCGCCATCAACTGGGAATGGTCGAGGCGCATCCGCGCCGCCGATATCGAGGGCCAGCAGAAGCTTTGCTCTTCCAGAGTTTTCGAATAGAGGCAGACGCCTGAGCCGTCCCACCAGACGATGCGAACACGGTCCGCCCGCTTCGACCGGAACACGTAAAGCGAACCATTGAACGGGTCGAGGCCGCCATCCCGCACCAGCGCCATCAAAGACGCGGCTCCCTTGCGGAAGTCGACCGGCTGGCACGACACGTAAACCACCACACCGGAAGCAATCATGCCTTGCGGACCACCCGGAGAATCTTCGTCAGGTGATCGGCATCGACATCGGCGCCGGCGCGCACCACGACATCGCCCACGACGATTTCCACCATCGAACTGCCCACCGCTTCAAAGCGCGTGAACTTGACTGGCGCGCTCGCTTCCTCCGTCAATGGCGCAACCATTCCCGACGAAAGCGCCTTGCGACGCCACGCATAGAGCTGCGACGGGTCCAGTCCCTGAGATCGCCCAATCGCCGACACATTGGCCCCCGGCGAGAGCGCTTCGGCGACAAGCTGCGCCTTCTCCTCGTCCGACCAATGACGCGGCTTGCGTCGAGACTGCACCGGCTCCGCCGTCAGGACCTCGAATGTTCGATGATGATTCACACTGTCGCTCATAGGTTTCTCCGCATGACTCATGCAGAGAATGCGCGTTCAGCGGCCTCAAAGATACGTGGGGTGACCTACGCGCTTACGCTGGATCGTCCGAACGTGGACTCGCTCCCGCATCACGTCTACACGCGCCCTCTCTTTCTTCTGGTGGTTCTGGTGGCTCTGTTAGCGGATCTCTTATGGATTGGGTGACAGCGTGGCACCCTTCTTTGCTATCAGTGTCACCCTTAAACGTCTCGGGTGTCACCCTCGCAATGCCATTAGGTGTGCCAGGATGGCACCCTTCAGAGCCATTAAGGGTGTCATCATGGCACACTTCTGCCGGCGGAGCTGTCGCTGGTTTGAGCCGCGCGATCGCCTCCATATTGAAGTCATAGCGCGTCGGAACGCCCGCACCCGCGCCGCCTCTTTTGCGGATAATGAGCAGCCCCTCGGCGACGAACTCTGCAAGAATGCGCTTCACCGTGCGCGTCGACAACTCCGTTTCCTTTGCCAGCCTCGTGACGGTGGGCCAGATCCCTCGACCATCGTCATCAGCGAAATCGGCCAGCCGTACGGCAACATCTTGCGACTAGCCGACCGGAGTTGCTTCTTGAACAGTAGAGACATGATGGCAATGCTCATGACAGCACCTGTTGATCCTCGATGTGTCTGAATGTGCTGGCCGATGCAACGCACCGCGTTGATCGCCAACGAGTTGCCCAGCGCCTTGTTAGCGCCGAGGGTCGGTCGCGGACTGCTTGCCGCTCTAAGGGATGTTGATAAAATCGTCCGGGAAAGCTTTCAGCCGCCGTATTCGCGCGGCTTCAGACGTGCACCGCCCGACGTGGCCGAGACGAGTGGTTATTCGCGGCAGGAAATTTAGCCTTCAAATCGCCGCCTTCTCTGGGAAAGGCTTTGGTTTTACAGGCTCGGCGAAGGCCTAGCTCAAGGCCCTATGGGTGCGGCTTGGGTCCGCGCGCCTACGTATCTTGGGCGCCTGCAATTCTCAGCGTGGAACCCGCAGCCGCGATAGCCAGAAAAGTAATTACTCCTGTGCGTATAGTCGGCCGGGCGCTGGGATGGGCAGGCTCGATACCGTCCCCGGCACGGGGCGAAGCCGATCAACGAGCAGCTGCGCAAACCTGAGACGGGCACATGCATGGCGCTGACCTCGGACATTTACTTTTCGCCAGCCTGGCGACGGGAGAGCGTTTCATAATGTGAGACATGCGCGGCGAGAAACATAATGAAACATAGGCATTCGCTTTTGTCCCACAATTTGACACGCGGTTGATTCAGCGAGCTTACTTTTCTTCGGCATGGGGCACCACTTGCTACCCCGTCTTTCGTCACCGAAAAAGATACTCCGGCGGACTTCCGCTCCGGGTCAGCGTCCGAGGTTTTCGGCGGCGGCAAGGATCTGCGCCGCGGTTGGGAAGGTGCAGAGGTCGTTCGGCCCGTCGCGCGCCTCGATTTGCGCCCAGCCGACGATGCCGGTGGCGTCGACCAGATAATGCCCGACGAGCTGGGTGCCATGGTCCGCCAGGATCGCTTTGTCCGCTTCGTCGAGCTCGAAGCCGTCGCTGGCGTTGAGGACAACGTTGGCTTCCATGGGCTGCAAAGGCTCCGGGAACACGCCGGCAGGATTGATGCGAGCCGCCTCGAACTGCGCCATCGATGCGCGATGGGGCCATTCGGGCCGCTCGCTGCTGCCATCGGGCAGGAATTCGCCCCGCGGCACGCCGAAGGCCCGGTGCGTGTGGCAATCCGGGTCGCACAGGAGCGTTACCGGCGTCGGCCGATGGCGGAAATAGAGGCGAGCGCGTTCGACCGGCGTGTTGATCACCGCCAGGGTCTCTATCCCGGCGGCGCGTAGCGCTGGCTGGAGGCCGGCAAGCTGTTCCACCTGACGTCGACAGAACGGGCAGTGCAAACCGCGAAAGAAGCCGATCAGGAACGGGCGACCGCGCAAATCGGCAAGAGAGACCATTCCTTCAGGGTTGGCCGCGGCGAGCGCGAACGAGGGGGCGGGTTCTCCCGGCTGCAGCGGCCGGATCTGGTTTGCCATGGAATACTCCTCCCTACCGCGTCATGTGGAGGTCATGCAGCATGGGTTGGCACGACTTTGACTCCGACCGCCGTCGGGCTGAGGTCGCTTGAGCTCCGCACTATACCGGAAACGGCGCTTTCGCTCTATCAGGCAAGATGCCAGCGGACCTCGTCCCTGTTCCGAGTTCCTTCACCCGGCCCGCACCCATTGAATTCCACGGGGCGAAAGTGTTAGCTGCTGCGCTGCAGCAAACTCCAGCGCGGCCCATGCTACCGAAGATCGACACATACGACGACCTCTATCGCGAATTCCGCTGGCGGATTCCGGAGAGGTTCAATATCGGCGTCGCCGTCAGCGACGCATGGGCGGCGCGTGACCCTGAACGTATCTGCCTGCAGCATTTCAGCCCGGACACCGAACCTCATTCACTGACATACGGCGCCTTCGCGGCTCGCTCCTCGGCCTTTGCCGGCGGGCTTGCCGCGCACGGCATCAAGCCGGGCGATCGGGTCGCCATTCTGCTGCCGCAGGGCTTCGAAGCGGCAATCGCCCATGCGGCGATCTACAAGCTCGGCGCGATCGCCCTGCCGCTGGCGCTGCTTTTCGGCGTCGAGGCGCTCAGCTACCGGCTGCAGGACGCCGGGGCGACGGCGGTCGTCACCAATCGCTTCGGCTACGAGCGGCTTGCGGCGTTCCGAAGCGAACTGCCGGAGCTACGGCTGGTGGTGCTGGCGGAAGAGGAGGAACTGCCCGATACGGTGCTCTTCGACCGGCTGGCGGCGGGCGAGGGCCGTTTTGCCGCCGCCGATACCGGGCCGGACAATCCGGCGCTGATGATCTATACGTCCGGGACGACCGGCCCGCCGAAGGGGGCGCTGCACGGCCACCGCGTGGTGCTCGGCCATCTGCCGGGTTTCCAGTTTCACCATCACTTCCTGCCTCAGCCGGGCGACCGGATGTGGACGCCGGCCGATTGGGCCTGGGCGGGCGGGCTCTTGAACGCGTTGCTGCCGTCGCTGTTCTTCGGCGTGCCGGTGGTTTCCTCGCCGGCGCAGAAGTTCGATCCGCATATGGCATTCCGCATCATGGAAGAGATGAATGTGCGCAACGCCTTCATTCCGCCGACGGCGCTCAGGCTGCTCAAATCCGTCGATCGGCCCCGCGACCGCTACAGGCTCGATCTGAGAACGATCGGCTCGGCCGGCGAAGCGCTCGGGCGCGAGACCTTCGACTGGGCGAAGGAGGCGCTCGGCGTCGAGGTCAGCGAATTCTACGGCCAGACGGAATGCAACATCGTCATTTCGTCGGCCGCCGACCTCGGAGTATTGAAACCGGGCTCGATGGGCAAGGCCGCACCCGGCCATGAGGTGGCGATCATCGACGGCGAGGGGCGTGTGCTGCCGCCGGGCACGACCGGCCAAGTCGCGATCAAGCGCCCCGATCCGGTGATGTTCCTGGGCTATTGGCGAAACGTCAAGGCGACCGAGGCGAAGTTCATCGGCGACTGGATGACCACCGGCGACCAGGGCGTCATGGATCAGGAGGGTTACTTCACCTTTTTCGGCCGCGACGACGACGTCATCACCTCGTCCGGCTACCGGATCGGCCCCGGCGAGATCGAGGACTGTCTCGTCGGCCACCCGGACGTTCAGATGGCCGCGGCGATCGGCAAGCCGGACCCGATCCGCACCGAGATCGTCAAGGCCTATGTGGTGCTGAAGCCCGGTGTCGCCGCAGCCGAAGAGACCGCGGCTGCGATCCGCGACTGGGTGAAGAACAGGCTCTCCATGCACGAATATCCGCGCGAGATCGAGTTCGTCGACAGCCTGCCGCTGACCACTTCGGGCAAGGTGATCCGGCGGCTGTTGCGGGAGAGGGCTGCTGCCGAGGTGGAGGCAGCGCGCGACCGCTGATTCCGCCCCATCAGCGCCCGGCCAGCGCGCGGATCTTCTCGCGCAGTAGCCGCGCCATGTTGCGGGTGTTGCGGTAGAGGTGAAGCTGAGCCGCCACCTGGCGCACGTCGCGGTCGCGGTTCTGCTGCAGGCCGATCACCAGCGTCCCCATCTCCTCGCGCTCCTGCCAGAAGCGGGCGATCATCGGATGGTCGGGCACGGCGCAGGAATCGGAGCGGGCGATATTGGCGTCGTCGAGGTGCCATTCGGTGAGTTCGGCCAAGAGCAGCTTGCCCGGCGAATATTTCGCGTAGTCCTCGTTATAGGCGGTCTTCCAGGTATAGGCCTCGCCGGCCATCATGAGCACGACCATCGCGGCGATCGCCTTGCCGTCGAGATCGAGCGTGTGGATGCGGACGCTGTCGGCTTCGGCGAGATTGGTGATTGCTTCCCGGGCGAAGGCGGCGCGGAAGCGGTCCATGATCATGGCGCTGCGTTCGCGGCCTTTCCAGCCGGAGGCCTCGAGCGCCAGGAACTCCTCCAGCCGCCAGCGGATCTCCTCCGGTTGACGCGCGACGCTGTAGGCGAGGTTGCCGTGTTTTTCGAGATTGTTCCACTGGCGTCGCAGTTCCTTGAAATGCGCCCGGCTGATCGCCTGGCGCAGATAGCTTGGACCGTCGAGCAGGCTTTCGAGCATCGGCCGTTCGAATGTATCGGTCACCGTCAGCGGCAGGTTCTCGCCGATCGCCACGGCCCGGGCGAGCTGCGCGAATTTGCCCTTGAGGCGCACGTCCGGCAGCACCAGCACCTGCGGCATGCCGGAGGAGGGCGAGGCGAGCGCCGTATAAAGGTTGCTGATCGTCTCGACGGCGTCTTCCGCGTCAAGCAGCGGCACGCCCAAGGGGCCGAAGGGATTGGACCAGCCGCGAATGATCGGCGCGCCGATCGAGAAGCCCGGCTTTTCGATCGAGAAAGGCATCAGGAAGCGCAGGCGGCTGCTGCGCTCGTTGCTGTCGCGGATGACGGCGAGGCGAATCACCCGATCCTCCAGCCGTGGCATGGCGGGCGCCAGGAAGCGGCCAGTGAAGAAGACGTTCGGCTCGATCGCCCGGTTGGATAGGAAGTCGAGCTCCCGCTGCAGTTCGTAGCCGGAGCGGGCCTGGTAGATGGCCAGATGCCGGCCGGACCTGCCCACCATCAAGGTCCGTTCGGCCTGCGTCGGATCGGCGGCCGGTTGCGCCAGGCCGCCAAGCAGGCGGTTCGCGCTTCCGTTCGCTTCCCCGGGGAACTGGATGTTGCCGTTCATGGCTTGATTGCCTCGTTTTCGTCATGACCGCTCCTTGCGCCGGCAAGTGCCAGGAGCGTGAAACCAAAGGTGTGCCTCACCGCCACATGCAGGATCGCCGCCTCCACGAACATCGCGCCCGCGGTCGCTGAGGCCGCTCCGGTCAAGCCGAAGAGCGGAATGAGCGTGACGTTGAGCGCGACATTGGCACCGAGCGCGGCCACATAGAGGATGACGCAGAGCTTTTGCCGTCCGGCCATCGTCAACAGGGTCTCGGCGGGGCCGACAAAGGCCTTGGCGAGGATACCGGTGAGCAGTATCGCCATCAGCGGAGCACCGGCGGGGAAGGCCGGGCCGAACAGCGACAGCAGCAGCGGACCCGCCAGCACGACGGTGCAGCCGATAGCGAGTGACGGCCAGAACGACCAGCGGGCGCTTTCGATGGCGATCTCCGCCAATTGATGCCGGTCGCGCGCTGCCATGGCCGCCGAAAAGCGCGGGCCGGCGGCCGCCCTGACCGCGAACATGACGAAATGGACGAGCGCCATGGTCTTCGCGGCGGCAAAGTAGATCGCCACGTCGTCCGGCTTCACATAGAGGCCGACGATCACGACGTCGGAATTGGTCAAGAGGAAGCCGAAACCGTCGACGAGGAATATCGGGATCGAGACGCGCAGCCAGCGGCTGAGTTCGATTTTCATCGGGCCGGGAAGGTAGTGCCGGTCGAGCCGCCAGACCATTATTGCGAACTGCCCGAGCGTCGTCAAATAGGTCGCGGCAAGCGCTGCGGCCATCGCCGTCGTTGCAGAGGAAGGCAGGCCCGCGACCGTTTCCAGGACCATGAAGGCGAGGATCAGCAAAGGCCGCACGAGGAAGGTCGGGCTCATTGCCGCAACCGGCCAGCTATGGGCGCGCGCCGTGCCGTCCATCACGTCGCCGAGCGCAATCATCGGCAGGGTAATGAGGCCGAGATAGAGGGGCACGAAGTAGTAGCTCTCGATTGCCGTGCCGAAGAGCCACAGACCCGCTGCGCCGATCGCGGCAAGGGCGGTTGCGGAAAGGAGGGCGAAGATGCGCGCCGTCGTCGTCAGGCCGCGGATTTCCGCAAGCTCCGAAGTGGTGCTGTATCCCGGCAGGAACCGGATAACCGCGGTGGGGAGCCCGAGGCAGGAGAGATTGCCGAACAGGACCGTCATCACCCAGACGAAGATGAAGATGCCGTATTCGAACTCGCCCATCAGGCGCGCGAGAAAGATCTGCGAGGCGAAGGCGATTGCCGCGCTTAGGATGCGGATCGCAAAGGAGATCAGCGCCATGCGCTGGGCGCGACTGCGGGTATCGGAGCCGGTGAGCACGGGCAGGAGCCGCTGCACGGAATCGGACAGGCGGTGCCTCAGCGCCGACGGCAGCATTCGTCCGGCCGTTTGACATACCGCCATCAACACGAAGACACCCTGAGATTACGCAATACAGGGCATCACTTCTGCCAGAACAGCGTTAACAAACGGTTCAGCAGGCCGCTCTGCGGCGCGGTCTCGGACGCGAAAATGCCGCCCGGAGGCGGCATCTCGTCAGGCTTCGTAGCTTCCGTGGCAATGCTTGTATTTCTTCCCCGAACCGCAGGGGCAGGGCTCGTTGCGCCCGACATTGCCCCAAGTGGAGGGGTCTGCGGCGTTGCGCTTTGCCGGGGAGGCGGCGCCAAGCGCCGCCTGCGCGAAGTCGTCCTCGCCGGTAATCGGGTCGAAATGATGGGCTTCCATAGGTGGCAGCGGCTGCGGCTCCTGGGGCGCCTCGCGCACCAGTTCGACGCGCATCAGCTGCGCCGATACCGCCTGGCGGAGATTGACGAGCAAGGCCTGAAAGAGCTCGAAGGCTTCGGACTTGTATTCCTGCAGCGGGTCGCGCTGGGCGTAGCCGCGGAAGCCGATGACCGAGCGGAGATGGTCGAGGTTGACGATGTGCTCGCGCCAGAGGTGATCGAGCGTCTGCAGCACGACCGAGCGCTCGACATATTGCATGATCTCCGGCCCGAAGCGCTCGGCGCGCTCGGCGGCGGCCTTGTCGGCGGCGGCGGTGATGCGCTCCAGAATGTCGTCCTCGGCGATCCCTTCCTCGGCGACCCATTCGGTGATCGGGAGGTCGAGGTTGAGGTATTGCTGGACGTCGGCCTTAAGTCCTTCCGCATCCCACTGCTCGGCATAGGCTCGCTCGGGAATGCGCTTGGCGACGATATCCCCGATCACTTCGTTGCGCATGTCGGTGACCGTCTCGGTGACGCTTTCCGCGTCCATGAGTTCGAGACGCTGCTCGAAGATGACCTTGCGCTGGTCGTTGAGCACGTCGTCATATTTCAAGAGGTTCTTGCGGATGTCGAAGTTGCGGGCCTCGACCTTCTTCTGGGCGCGTTCGAGCGCCTTGTTGATCCACGGATGGACAATCGCCTCGCCCTCCTTGAGGCCCAGTTTCTGCAGCATGCCGTCCATGCGGTCGGAGCCGAAGATGCGCATCAAATCGTCCTGCAGCGACAGGAAGAACTTCGAGCGGCCCGGGTCGCCCTGGCGGCCGGAGCGGCCGCGCAACTGGTTGTCGATGCGGCGGCTTTCGTGGCGTTCGGTGGCAAGGACATAAAGGCCGCCGGCGGCGAGCGCCTTGTCCTTGAGCTTCTGCACCTCCTCGCGGATCGCCTTTTCGCGCGCATCGCGCTCGGGGCCGGGCTCGACCTCGGCCAGTTCCTGCTGGATGCGCATGTCCGGGTTGCCGCCGAGCTGGATGTCGGTGCCGCGGCCGGCCATGTTGGTGGCGATGGTGACGGCGCCCGGCACGCCGGCCTGGGCGACGATATAGGCTTCCTGCTCGTGGTAACGGGCGTTCAGCACCTGGAATTTCGAGAAGCCGCTCTTCTTCAGCATATCGGCGAGCAGCTCGGACTTCTCGATCGAGGTGGTGCCGACGAGCATCGGCTGGCCGCGCTCGTGGGCCGCCTTGATCTCGTCGATGATCGCCTTGTACTTCTCGCCCGCGGTGCGATAGACCTCGTCGTCCTCGTCGAGGCGCTTGATCGGCAGATTGGTCGGCACTTCGACCACTTCCAGGCCGTAGATGTTGCCGAATTCCTCGGCTTCCGTCGCCGCGGTGCCGGTCATGCCGGCAAGCTTTTCGTACATGCGGAAGTAATTCTGGAAGGTGACCGAGGCGAGCGTCTGGTTCTCGGGCTGGATCTGCACCTTTTCTTTGGCTTCCAGCGCCTGATGCTGACCTTCGGAGTAGCGACGCCCCGGCATCATGCGGCCGGTGAACTCGTCGATGATGACGATCTCGCCGTTGCGCACGATATAGTCTTTGTCACGCGTGAACAGCTTGTGCGCCTTCAGCGCGTTGTTGACGTGGTGGACGATCGCCACGTTCTCGATGTCGTAGAGCGACTCGCCCTTCAGGAGCCCGGCTTGGCGCAAGAGGTTTTCGAGCTTCTCGGTGCCCTCCTCCGAGAAATTGGCCGAGCGCTGCTTTTCGTCGATCTCGTAGTCTTCCGGCGACAGCAGCGGAATGAAGTCATTGATCGTATTGTAGAGATCCGAGCGGTCGTCGAGCGGGCCGGAGATGATCAGTGGCGTGCGCGCCTCGTCGACCAGGATCGAGTCCACCTCGTCGACGATCGCGAAGAAGTGACCGCGCTGCACCATCTGGGCGCGCTCGTATTTCATGTTGTCGCGCAGATAGTCGAAGCCGAGCTCGTTGTTGGTCGCGTAGGTGACGTCGCAGGCATAGGCGTCGCGGCGCTGCTCGTCGGTGAGGCCGTGGACGATGACGCCCGTCGTCAGGCCGAGGAAGCCGTAGATCCGCCCCATCATGCTGGCGTCGCGCTGGGCGAGATAGTCGTTGACGGTGACGACATGCACGCCCTTGCCGGCGAGCGCGTTAAGGTAGACGGGCAGCGTCGCCACCAGCGTTTTGCCTTCGCCGGTCTTCATTTCGGAGATGGAGCGCTCGTGCAGGATCATGCCGCCGATGAGCTGGACGTCGAAGGGACGCAGGCCGAGAACGCGGCGGGCGGCCTCGCGCACCACGGCAAAGGCCGGCACAAGGAGGTCGTCGAGGGTCTTGCCTTCGCCGAGTTGGCTCCGAAACTCCACCGTCTTTGCAGCGAGCGCTTCGTCGCTCAGCGTTTTCATGTCGGCTTCGAGAGCGTTGATCGCGTCCACCCGACCCTGGTAGCCGCGGACGCGGCGATCGTTGGCGGAACCAAACAACTTGCGGGCAAGGCCGCCGAGACTGACCATCCGAATGGTCCTTTCCTTATTTATCGCCCTGGGGGTTTCAGGTCCGGCTCGAAAAACCGTCTAATGCCGTGAAACGCCCGGAAACTGTTCTGGACGCGAGGTTGCGTGACAGATAAGAGGGGGGTCGGATTATGTCAACGCACTTGCGCGGCCGGACGGCTACAGAACCGCCACATTCTGGTGTTGTGCAGCCCCCTCGAAGGGCCGGAGGCAATCGCGCTGGCGGCCAATGGTGAAAGGTAAGAAACATGTCTAGATACAAGACCCTGGCGGCCGCGGCGCTGGTCGCGATGATGGCCGCAGGCGTCGCCCGCGCCGAAGGGACCGATCCGGTCGTCGCGAAGGTCGGCGGGCAGGAAATCCGTCAGTCGGAGCTTGATCTCGCGATCACCAGCCTCGATCCGCAGCTCCAGCGGATGCCCGACGAACAGAAGCGCGCCGCAGCCCTTTCCGCCGTCATCGACGTCAAGCTGCTCGTCAAGGATGCCGAGAAGGAAGGCCTGCAGAACGACGCGACCTTCAAGCAGCGTGTTGCCTTCCTAACCGAGCGCGAACTTCACAACGCCTTCTTCAAGAAGCACGTCGTCGATGCGGTGACGAAGGAAGAGGTCAAGGCACGCTACGACAAGGAAATCGCCGCCATCCCGGCGCAGGAAGAAGTCAAGGCCCGCCACATCCTCGTCAAGACCGAGGACGAGGCCAAGGCGATCATCAAGGAACTGGACGCCGGCAAGAGCTTCGTCGAACTCGCCAAGGCCAAGTCCACCGATCCGAACAAGGACGATGGCGGCGACCTCGGCTACTTCACCAAGGGCCGGATGGTGCCGGAATTTGAGACGGCTGCTTTCGCGCTCGAGAAGGGCAGCTATACAAAGATGCCGGTCAAGACCCAGTTCGGCTTCCACGTGATCCTGGTCGAGGACAAGCGTCCGCAGGCGCCGCCGACGCTCGAGCAGGTCGAGCCGCAGGTTCGTCAGCTCGTCATGCGCGACAAGTACCTTGCGCTGCTGGGCACTGCCAAAAAGGCGACCGGCGTCGAGATTTCCGATCCGGCGCTGAAGAAGGCCTATGAAGACGCCGGCAAGGCGCGCCAAGGCCAGTAGCTTTTTCGGGGCCGCCAACCTCAAGGACGGTCCCGTGCCAGAGCGGAGAAGAGGCGTTCGTCGCGCCAGCCGCTCGTCAAGACAAGGATCGGGATGCCCGGCGGCTGAATGTCGCTCGGGCATTTCTCGCACCATTTGGAGCGGGATGAGGAAAAGTGTGCGCGGCGTTCCGCGCGCATCCCGCTCTGAAACAATGGAAAAGATCACCATGGTTGCCCGTAACCATGGTGATCAAAGGCATTCAAACAGGGTTCGCCATGTCCGGTACCGTTTCTCCGCTCGCTCCGAAAACCTTTGCTGAAATGCCGCCCCTTCGCGGCGTGCGCATGGCGACCGCCGCCGCGGGGATCAAGTACAAGAACCGCACTGACGTGTTGATTATGGTCTTCGATCAGCCGGCGGCGGTGGCCGGTGTCTTCACGCGTTCGAAGTGCCCGTCCGCCCCCGTCGACTTCTGCCGTAGAAATCTCCCGGGCGGTCACGCACGTGCCGTGGTCGTCAATTCGGGCAATGCCAACGCCTTCACCGGCAAGAAGGGCAAAGAGGCGACCGAACTCACCGCGCAGTCCGCCGCCCGGGCGGTCGGCTGCAATGAGGGCGAGATTTTCCTGGCCTCGACGGGCGTGATCGGCGAGCCGCTCGACGCCACCAAGTTTGCCGGCGTGCTCGACGGGCTCGCGGCATCGGCCAAGGAGGACTTCTGGTTCGAGGCCGCCAAGGCGATCATGACCACGGACACCTATCCCAAGGTCGCGACCCGTAGCGCCGAGATCGGCGGCGTCACGGTCACCATCAACGGCATCGCCAAGGGTGCCGGCATGATCGCGCCGGACATGGCGACCATGCTTTCCTTCGTGGTGACCGATGCCGACATCGCACCCGCCGCACTGCAGGCGCTGCTTTCGGCCAGCGTCGGCCCCAGCTTCAATTCCGTGACGGTCGACAGCGATACGTCCACTTCCGACACCTTGATGCTGTTTGCCACCGGCGCTGCGGCCAAGGACGGGCAGGCGAGGGTGGAGGATGCGGGCGATGCGCGGCTCCAGTCCTTCGGGAGGGCGCTCAACGACCTGCTGCGTGACCTGGCACTGCAGGTCGTGCGCGACGGCGAAGGCGCGCGCAAGATGGTGGAAGTGACCGTCGAGGGCGCTGAGAACGACGCTGCCGCCAAGCGCATCGCGCTTTCGATCGCCAACTCGCCGCTTGTCAAGACGGCGGTTGCCGGGGAGGACGCCAATTGGGGCCGGGTGGTCATGGCGGTCGGCAAGTCCGGCGAGATGGCCGAGCGCGACAGGCTGGCGATCTGGTTCGGCGACGTCCGCGTCGCCGTCGAGGGCGAGCGCGATCCGGCCTATTCGGAAGCGGCAGCGACCGCCGTGATGAAGGGCGAGGACATTCCGATCCGCGTCGACATCGGCCTCGGTCCGGGTCGCGCAACGGTCTATACCTGCGACCTCACCAAGGAATATGTCGAGATCAACGGCGATTACAGAAGCTGATGCGGTCGCTCGCTTGATCGGGACGGGATATGACATCGAACGACAGACGGCCGCCGGTCGAGAGCGGGGTGGTTGGAGCAAGCATGGTTGATCTTCCCAGTGTGCGGCGCCTCGAAGCGGTGGGCTTTCGCGCCTGGCCCGCCGCGACGGTCGTTTATGACGGCAGCTGGCTTATACGACTGACCGCCGGGCATCCCTCCAAGCGCCTGAATTCGATCAATCCGCTCGATCCGTCCGATTATCGCGACATTGCCATCCGGCTCGAGAAGGCGGCGCGGCGCTTTGCCGAACATGGCCGGCCGCTTACGGTCCGGCAGACCCCGCTCACACCGCCGCAACTCATCGCCTACATGGACGGCGAAGCCTGGACATCCTTCAGCCGCAGCCTCGTCATGGAGCTCGATCTCGCGCAGGGTGAGCTCGGCGAGGGCATGGACCACCTGCCGATCAAGGATCTCGGCCGTTTTGTCGACGCGAGGCTCCAGATCGGCAAGGGCGATCCGGCGACCAAGCCGGTGCTGGCCGAGATCATCAACGCCATCAAACCCGAATGCGGCCTTTTTCTCTTCGAGGATCGCGACTTCGGCCCCACGGCCGTGTCGCTCGTCGTTCACGACAACGACCTGGCCGGCATCATGCAGTTCTCGGTGGCGGAGTCCGTCAGGCGCCGGGGCGTCGGCAGGGCGCTTCTCGACGCGTCACTGCGCTGGGCACGCCTGCGCGGCGCCAGAAAGGCCTGGCTGCAGGTGGAAGCCGCCAACACGGCAGCAATCGCGCTCTACCGGAAAGCCGGTTTCTCCGAGGTTTATGATTACCTTTATCGCACGCCGAGGATCTGACGCATGGAAGTAGCGGCAAAGAAGATCGTGCTCGTTGCAGCCTGTGCGCTAGTCGACTCGGACGGGCGCATTCTCCTGGCGCAACGGCCCGAAGGAAAGCCGCTTGCCGGCCTCTGGGAGTTCCCCGGCGGCAAGGTCGAGGCCGGCGAAACGCCGGAGGAGACGCTGATCCGCGAACTCGAAGAGGAACTCGGAATTCGCACCAAGGTCGCCTGCCTTGCACCTCTCACCTTCGCGAGCCACAGCTACGACGACTTTCACCTGCTGATGCCGCTCTACATCTGCCGGCGCTACGAGGGTTTTGCCGAGGGGCGGGAGGGCCAGCTGATCAAATGGGTGCGCCCGAAGGCCTTGCGTGATTACCCGATGCCGCCGGCGGACGAGCCGCTGATCCCGTTCCTGATGGATCTCCTTTAGGCGCAGGGCGGAAGGCGGCATTCCGGGTGCTGCCGCGTCTCATTAATAAATTTGTCTGTGATGGGAGGAAAACCGAGCGTCAACGCCGGTCAACTCCCCTAAATTCCAAGATTTATTAATCAAAAGTTTATCACCCTCCTTCACAATCGAGCCTATCAGTTTCGGCGCGCCCCGATCATTGGCCGCGCCGGTTTCGGGCAGCTGTGGTGAGGTCGAAGCTTGGGAAGGGTGCTTCGCCCCGCTCTCTGAGGTGTTTGTGAGGCTGGAATGGTGGACGAGGATTTCTGGAGGACAGTTCAGGACAAGGATCTGGTGGCGAGCCAGTCCCGCCGGACGGGCGTGCTCAATCTGTCGCTGCTGTTCGGCACGGCAGTGATCGCGCTGACGCTGATCCTGACGCCAATGCTTTCATCGAAGGGCGACAAGCGGATGCTCGCAAACACGCCGATCGACTACGACAATATCTCCACCGGCTCGATTCCCTCCGGCGGCACGGCGAAGCGCTACACCGTGCGCCGCAGCGTGCTTCAGGAAATGCCGGGCGCCGTCTGCATCATCGATGCAAACGGCAGCAGGAGCGGGTGCTGATTCGAGCGAATACGCGCAAGCCCCGCGTCTTTCGCTGCCATTGACCATAGGACGGTTGGGAGCTCCTCGAGGACCTCGCCGCCGTCATGGGGCCGGAGGACGCATGGACAAGCTGAGATCTCTCCTTCGCAGCCGAGACGGTGCGACCGTCGTGGAGTATGGTCTCATCGCGGCCCTGATTTCCGTCGCCCTTCTCCTCGGCTTTCAGAACTTTTCCAACGAATTGCTGAATGTGCTGAACTTGATCGCCGATGCGATGGAAGACTCCTGGACATAGTCCCAGTCCGGGCGATACCGGCATGAGTTGGGCAAAATGCCCTGTCAGGACTGCTTGCCCGAACCCTTCAGTGCGTGTTCGCTCACCCCGAGCGCATCCGACAGCCTCTGCTTGGCCGAGCCGGGCTTCAGCGGTTTCTGCTGGCTCTCATGCGGCGCCCAGCCCGAGACATAGATGATCGAGAAGGTCGCGCGAACCCGGCCGTCCGGATCGGAGAAGTGTTCCGCATAGATCTCGGCCGCTCTCAGGAAGAAGCGGCGCGGCACCGGCCGGCGGCTTCTGGCCTTAAGCGGGTTGGTCATGCCCATTGCCCGCAAATCCTTGAGAAGCCCGAAGAGCGAATCGTAGCGAACCGTGTAGGTTTCCGCGTCGGCGACCGGCAGGGCAAAACCCGCGCGCTGCAGAAGCCCGCCCATGTCGCGCACGTCGGCGAAGGGCACGACCCTTGGGCTCGCTCCGCCGGTCAGTTCCGCTTCCGCCGAAAGCAGGCATTCGCGAAGCTCCTGCAACGTGCCGCTGCCGGGAATCGCGGCAAGGAAGAGCCCGTCCGGCTTGAGGGCGCGGCGCGCCTGGATGAAGACGCCGGGCGTATCGTTGGTCAGATGCAGCGACAGCGGCGACACCAGCAGATTGACAGTTTGCGCTTCCGCCGGGATGCGCTCGAGGGGGGCAATGGTAACCGGAGCATGGGGCGAGCCGAAGCCTTCGTCGGTTTCCACTCGCTCGATAGTGCCGACCTTTCCCGTTTCGGCGAGGCGGGCGGCGGCGGCGCCGGTGTAGCCGTGCAATTCCATGGCTCTGTCGAAATACCGGTCTACGACACTGACGCGATCTGCCAGTTCCTGCGCCACGATATCAAGAAGGAAGGTCGCTTTCGGGTCCGCCCGACGCAGCGCTTTGCGGCGGTGCGCCTCGACGAGGCTCTGGTCAAAGACGATTTCCACGATACTCTCTCCGAAATCACGGATGCAAAGAAACCCTGAAGGGGACAAAGTCAACCTTATGGAACGGGACGGTTGGAGAAATCGGGCGAAGCGCTGGAGAGCGCTGTTTCAAACGTTCGGCGGGGCGGCGGTCAATCTGGTCTTCCCGCCCGTCTGCTGCGGTTGCGGTCGGCTGACCGGCGATGCGCATGCCGTCTGCCCCTCCTGCTGGGCGGAGCTGCGCCTGATCGAGCGACCCTATTGCGAAATCCTCGGCTCGCCCTTCGCCTTCGATCCCGGCCCGGGGGCCGTTTCGCCGCAGGCGATTGCCAATCCGCCGCCCTTCCATCGGTTGCGTTCCGTGTCTCTCCTCGAGGGAATTGCCCGCGATCTGGTGCATGGGCTGAAGTATCGCGACCGCACCGATCTCGCGCGGATGATGGCTGAATGGATGGTCCGGGCCAGCGACGGCGCCGTCGCGGCGGCCGATATGATCGTGCCGGTGCCGCTCCACGCATTTCGGCTCTGGCGGCGAAAGTTCAACCAGTCGGCGGAACTGGCGCGCTGTGTCTCCGAACGGGCCGGCAAGCCCTATCGTCCCGAAGTGCTTCGCCGTGTCAGGCGCACGCGCCGGCAGGTCGGGCTCGGGGCGCGGGCACGCGAGGAGAATGTCCGCGGCGCCTTTGCCGTACCCGAGAGCGCCAAATCCTCGCTCGTGGGGAAACGCATCGTCCTCGTTGACGACGTCTACACGACCGGCGCAACGGTTTCCGCCGCGACCCGCGCGCTGAGACGCGCCGGAGCCGCGGAGGTCACGGTTTTGACCTTTGCAATGGCGTTGCCCGAGCCTATATGACGAAAAAACGGCCGGCGCTGGTGCCGGCGAAGGAGCAGTTCGAAACCATGGCTTCGGTCGTTATTTATACGCGTCAGTTCTGTGGCTATTGCACACGAGCGAAGAAACTTCTGGAGAGCAAGGGCGTCGATTTCGTCGAGCACGACGCGACCTATGACCCGGCGCTTCGCCAGACGATGATCGAAAAGTCCAATGGCGGGAGGACCTTTCCGCAGATCTTCATCAACGACGTCCCGGTCGGCGGCTGCGATGATCTGCATGCACTCGATCGGGCCGGCAAGCTCGACGAGATGCTCGCCGCTTGAGTTAAGGCGAAGCGCACAGTATCGCACGAAAGCTCAAAGGAATGGTCCGGGTCGGGTAGACCCCACGCTCTGGCTTGGGAGAAAAGGGCAATGAGTTTCAAGGCTGCAGCCGTCCAGATGTGCTCTGGCGTCGATCCGGCGAGGAACGTCGAAACGATGGTCAGGCTGGTGCGCCAAGCCGCATCGCAGGGCGCCAGCTATATTCAGACGCCTGAAATGACCGGGGCCATCCAGCGCGACCGGGCGGGGCTGCGTTCGGTAGTTAAAGACGAAGCCGACGATCTCGTCTTTGAGGAGGCGGCGCGTCTTGCCGGCGAACTCGGGGTCTATCTCCATGTCGGCTCCACGCCGATCGCGCTTCCGGACGGCAAGGTCGCGAATCGCGGCTTCCTGTTCGGGCCGGATGGCAAGAAGATCTGCGACTACGACAAGATCCACATGTTCGATGTCGACCTCGACAATGGCGAAAGCTGGCGCGAGAGCGCCGTCTATCGGCCGGGCGCCACGGCGCGCATGGTCGATCTACCCTTCGGCAAGCTGGGTTTTGCGATCTGCTACGACGTCCGCTTTCCGGAGCTCTTCCGCCAGCAGGCGGTGGCCGGCGCGGAGATCATGTCGGTGCCGGCGGCGTTCACCCGTCAGACCGGCGAGGCGCATTGGGAAATTCTGCTGAGGGCTCGCGCCATCGAGAACGGGCTTTTCGTCATTGCCGCTGCCCAGGCCGGGCAGCACGAGGACGGACGGGAGACCTTCGGACATTCGATGATCGTAGATCCCTGGGGCAGGGTGCTTGCCCAGGCCGGCCCGGCCGGTGAGGCGGTCCTTATCGCGGAAATCGACGTGGCGGCGGTCAGCGGCGCGCGAGCGCGCATACCCAATCTCAGGAACGCCCGCGATTTCGTGCTCGATCAAGTGGTCCCGGCTGGGAAAGGAGGCGTTGCAGCTTGATCCGCTACAATTTGTCCTGCGACAATGGCCATGGATTCGAAGGCTGGTTCTCGTCGAGCGGCGACTTCGACCGGCAGGCCAAAGCTCATCTCGTCACCTGCCCCACCTGTGGTTCCGGCTCGGTCAGCAAGCAGTTGATGGCGCCAACCGTCTCCACCGCCCGCAAGAGGGAAGCCCGGCAGGCCCTCGTCATGGACCAGGCGCAGAAGGAGACGATCGCCAAGCTTCGTGAAATGGTCAAGACGATCCGCGCCAACGCCGAAGATGTCGGCGAGCGCTTTCCCGAGGAGGCCCGCAAGATCCACTATGGCGAGGCCGACCAGCGCGGCTTGATCGGCAAGGCGACCGCGGAAGAGGCGACAGCGCTGCTCGAGGAAGGCATTGAGATCGCGCCGCTGCCAGTGCTTCCGGACGACACGAACTGAGCGGCCCGGCCGGCGTTCTCAAATCGGCCGTTTGGCGACGATCATGTAGTTGACGTCCATGTCCTTCGACAGGTTCCATTGATTGGCAAGCGGGTTGAAGAACACGCCGGTGTGGTCGGCGACCTCCATGCCGCTCGCTTCGAGCGGCTTTTCGAGTTCTTCCGGGCGGACCAGCTTGTCGTATTGATGGGTGCCGCGCGGCAGCCAGCGCAGCACGTTCTCGGCGGCGAAGATTGCGAGGGCAGCGGCCTTCAGGGTGCGGTTGATGGTGGCGACGAACATCAGGCCGCCGGGCCGCACCATATGGGCGCAGGTGGTCATGAAGAAGTCGACATCGGCGACATGCTCGACGACTTCCATGTTGAGGACGATATCGAAGCTCTCGCCAGCCTCGGCCAAAGCCTCGGCGGTCACGGCGCGGTAGTCGACGTTGACGCCGCTGCCCGCCGCATGCGCCTTGGCGATGCCGATATTCTTTTCAGAAGCGTCCGCACCGAGAACATCCGCGCCCATGCGCGCCATCGGCTCGGACAACAGCCCGCCGCCGCAGCCGATATCGAGAAGGCGCAGGCCTTTCAGCGGCTGCGGGCTCTTCGGATCCCGGTCGAACTGTTCGCACACTTTGTCGCGGATATAGGCGAGGCGCACGGGGTTGAACTTGTGCAGCGGCCGGAACTTGCCGGTCGGATCCCACCATTCGGCCGCCATTGCCGAGAAACGGTCCACCTCGCTCTGGTCGATCGTCGTGCGTGCCGTCTCGCTCATCGGAGCCTCCTCGCGTATCGGGTCCGGGCAGAAACGTCGCGCCCGAAATCCGCCCTGTCGAAAGGTGAAGTCGGACGATCGACGGGCGATGTCAAGGGGCGGCTTTGCAAACCGCCTCAAGCCTTGGCGGGCTGATAGTGCAGGATGACGACGCCGGATTTTAGCGGGCGGACATGGGTGAGGTCCAGCTTGGTGCGCTCAGGGATGTTCTGGAAGAGCGGAGTGCCTTTGCCGAGGAGCACCGGATTGATGCCGAGACGGTATTCGTCGACCAGTCCACGGGCGGTCAGGGTGGCGGCAAAGTCGGCGCTGCCGAAGATGAAGATCGTGCCGCCGTCGCGCTGCTTCAGGCGCTCGACCTCGGCGACGGCGTCGCCGGAGACGAGTGTCGTGTTGTTCCACTCGGCGCTCGTCAGCGTCTTCGAGAAAACGTACTTTTCCGCCCCGTTCATGAAAGTGGCGATGTTGCCCTCGGCCGAGGGCCAATAGGCGGCCATCATCTCGTAGGTGACGCGTCCGAAGAGCAGCGTACCGGCTTCCAACTGCGTCTCGCCGATATAGGCGGCAAGCTCGTCCTCGAAGACGAACCAGTCGATATCATGCCCCGGCGCCTCGAAGAAGCCGTCGACACTGACCATGTCCCACATGATGACCTTGCGCATTGCCCTTCCTCCCGTTGAACGTCGCCGCCTGACTTTCGCTCAGGTCGGAGAATGACAAAACTGCAGCAAGTTTGCAAGTGGTGCTAATATTGAAGCATTGCGATCGCAGATGATTGCTGCCAACTTAGAGAGCAGGAATCCGGCGTGAGACGGTGGTGAGGCGATGAGAGATCGGATCGGCTGGGCGGTAGAGATGCTTGCGCCCGAGGCATCCGAGTGCATTCTCGAGATCGGCTGCGGTCACGGCTTGGCGGCGACGATGGTGTGCGACCGGCTCGTCGACGGTCGGTTGCTTGCGATCGACCGTTCGGCGGCAATGATCGAGGCCGCGCGGCGGCGAAATGCCGCCTTCGTCGCCGACGGGCGAGCCGAGTTCGTGGTCGCGGAACTCGCACGGGCCGAGTTTGGCAGCGCCGTATTCGACAAGGCTTTTGCTCTGCGCGTCGGCATTTTCGCGCGCGGCAATCCGGAGCGCGAGCTTGCCGTCCTAGCCAGGTACTTGTCGCCGTTCGGACGGCTCTTTCTCTTTCACGACGAACCCTCGCGCACTGCCAACGATCTCGTGCCGCGCCTCGAAGCGGGTGTGTGCCGCAGCGGCTGGATGGTGGAGGCGCGGGCGACGCATCGGGTTCGCGGTTGCGACGTCGCCTGCGTCGTGGCGAGACACCCGGATTTCGCCGCCTGACGTCCGGCCAGATCCTGGAAACCTGCCCCCGACGCTCAAGTCTTCCTCCACCCTCCCATTGCACGCCGCCCGCTGATCCGCTAAGAGACGCCGCGACTTTCCGCTTCCCGCAGCGGTGGCTGGCCGATGTCCGAGAAGTCTCTGCTTTTTGATCGTCAGGCGCCGGCGGGAGTGCTGTCGGGCGCAGGCGCGAAACATGTTGGTACGGTAGAGGCGAAATGGCACGCATCGTGATGAAATTCGGCGGGACTTCCGTCGCAGATTTGAACCGCATCCACAATGTCGCCCGCCATGTAAAACGCGAAGTCGATGCCGGCCACGAGGTCGCCGTCGTCGTTTCCGCGATGTCCGGCAAGACCAACGAGCTGGTCGGCTGGGTCGAGAACATGCCGAAGGTGGCGGGCTCGAATGCGCCGTTCTACGATGCGCGCGAATATGACGCGGTGGTCGCCTCCGGCGAGCAGGTGACCTCCGGACTGCTGGCGATCGCCCTGCAGTCGATGGGCATCAACGCCCGCTCCTGGCAGGGCTGGCAGCTGCCGGTCAAGACCGACAACGCCCATGGTGCGGCCCGCATCCTCGACATCGACGGCGCCGATATCATCCGCCGCATGGGCGAGGGTCAGGTGGCGGTCGTTGCCGGCTTCCAGGGGCTCGGCCCCGACAATCGCGTCGCGACCCTCGGCCGCGGCGGCTCCGACACCTCCGCCGTCGCCATCGCCGCTGCCGTCAAGGCCGACCGCTGCGACATCTACACCGACGTTGATGGCGTCTACACGACCGATCCGCGCATCGAGCCGAAGGCGCGGCGATTGAAGAAGATCGCCTTCGAGGAAATGCTGGAAATGGCTTCCCTCGGCGCCAAGGTCCTGCAGGTGCGCTCGGTCGAGCTCGCCATGGTGCACAAGGTGCGTACCTTCGTACGCTCGTCTTTCGAGGATCCCGATGCGCCGGGCATGGGTGACCTTCTAAACCCGCCCGGAACGCTGATTTGTGATGAGGATGAGATCGTGGAACAGGAAGTCGTAACCGGCATCGCCTATGCCAAGGATGAAGCCCAGATCTCGCTGCGGCGCTTGGCCGACCGGCCGGGCGTTTCTGCGGCGATCTTCGGCCCACTCGCCGAAGCCCATATCAACGTCGATATGATCGTCCAGAACATTTCCGAAGACGGCTCCAAGACGGACATGACCTTCACGGTCCCGTCCGGCGACGTCAACAAGGCGCTGAAGGTGCTCTCCGACAACAAGGAGAAGATCGGCTACGACGTCGCGCAATCGGAATCCGGCCTCGTCAAGGTTTCGGTCATCGGCATCGGCATGCGCAGCCATGCGGGTGTCGCCGCCTCTGCCTTCCGAGCGCTCGCCGAGAAGGGCATCAACATCAAGGCGATCACCACCTCCGAGATCAAGATTTCCATCCTGATCGACGGTCCATACGCGGAATTGGCGGTTCGCACTTTGCATTCCGCCTACGGTCTCGATAAGAGTTAGACAGCAGGCATTCGATTGGGGATTCGCGGCCGCCAAGGGCCGCGCCTCCCGTCACGTGCCGTCGTATATTCTTATTCGGGAGACCCTACGCGATGAGAGACCTTTCCGCGGGTCCGCGCGTTCTCCTCAAGCGGTTGCGCGAGCTCATGGCGGAACCGCTCGAGCCGCAGGAGCGCCTTGACCGTATCGTGCGCCAGATCGCGCAGAACATGGTCGCGGAAGTGTGCTCCGTCTATGTGCTGCGCTCCGACGGCATTCTCGAGCTTTACGCGACCGAAGGTCTGAACAAGACCGCGGTGCACTTGGCACAACTGAAGATGGGCCAGGGTCTCGTCGGCACGATCGCCGCCTCGGCGCGCCCGCTCAATCTCTCCGACGCGCAGGCGCATCCGGCCTTCACCTATCTCCCCGAGACCGGCGAAGAGATCTACCACTCCTTCCTTGGCGTGCCGATCCTGCGCACCGGGCGCGCGCTCGGCGTTCTGGTCGTGCAGAACAAGGCGATGCGCAACTATCGCGAGGACGAGGTCGAGGCGCTCGAGACGACCGCCATGGTGCTCGCCGAGATGGTCGCGACCGGCGAGCTCAAGAAGATCACCAAACCCGGACTTGAGCTGGACCTTTCGCGCCCCGTTGCGATCGAGGGCAACAGCTATGGCGAAGGCATCGGCCTTGGCTATGTGGTGCTGCACGAGCCGAGGATCGTCGTCACCAACCTGCTCAACGAGGATACGGAGCACGAACTGCAGCGCCTCGCCGAGGCGCTGGGGTCGCTACGCATCTCGATCGACGACATGCTGTCGCGGCGCGACGTGTCGATGGAAGGCGAGCACCGGGCGGTGCTCGAGACCTACCGCATGTTCGCGCACGATCGTGGTTGGGTGAGAAAGCTCGAGGAAGCGATCCGCAACGGCCTGACGGCCGAGGCGGCGGTCGAGAGAGTGCAAAGCGAGACGAAGGCAAGGATGATCCGGCTGACGGATCCTTATCTGCGCGAGCGGATGCATGACTTCGACGATCTCGCCAACCGCCTGCTGCGCCAGCTCTCCGGCTACGGCGCCAAGCTTTCCGCCGCCGATTTCCCGAGCGACGCGATCATCGTCGCGCGCGCCATGGGCGCGGCGGAACTGCTCGATTATCCGCGCGAGAACGTCCGCGGCCTCGTCCTGGAAGAGGGTGCGGTCACCAGCCATGTGGTGATCGTCGCGCGCGCCATGGGCATTCCGGTCGTGGGGCAGGCAGCAGGAGCGGTGGCGCTTGCCGAAAACCGCGACGCGATCATCGTCGATGGCGATGACGCTAAAGTGCACCTGCGCCCGGTCGCCGACCTGCAGCGCTCCTACGAGGAAAAGGTGCGCTTCCGCGCCCGCCGCCAGGCGCAGTTCAGGGCGCTGAAAGACGTCGAGCCGCTGACGAAGGACGGCAAGCGCATTACGCTGCAGATGAATGCCGGGCTCCTGGTCGATCTACCGCATTTGAACGAAGCGGGCGCCGAAGGCATCGGCCTCTTCCGCACCGAACTGCAGTTCATGATCGCCTCCACCATGCCGAAGGCGGAGGAACAGGAAGCGTTCTACCGCAACGTCTTGAAGCAGACGGGCGGCAAACCGGTAACCTTCCGCACGCTGGACATTGGCGGTGACAAGGTCGTGCCCTATTTCCGCGCGGCGGAAGAGGAAAATCCGGCGCTCGGCTGGCGCGCCATCCGGCTGTCGCTCGACCGGCCGGGCCTGCTGCGGACCCAGTTCCGAGCGATGCTGCGCGCGGCTGCCGGCGCCGAGTTCAAGCTGATGCTGCCGATGGTGACCGAGGTGTCGGAACTCAAGGTGGCGCGCGAGCTCCTGCAGAAGGAGATCGAGCGGCAGTCGAAACTCGGAGAGCAATTGCCGCGCAAGCTGCAGTTCGGGGCGATGCTCGAGGTGCCGGCTCTGCTCTGGCAGCTTGACGAACTCATGGCCGAGGTGGATTTCGTCTCGGTCGGCTCGAACGATCTCTTCCAGTTCGCCATGGCGGTCGATCGCGGCAATGCCCGCGTTTCCGACCGTTTCGACATTCTCGGTCGGCCGTTCCTGAGAATGTTGCGCGACATCGTGCGCGCCGGCGAACGCAACGACACGCCGGTGACGCTCTGCGGCGAGATGGCGAGCAAGCCGCTTTCGGCCATGGCACTGCTCGGTATCGGCTTCCGCTCGGTATCCATGGCCTCGACTGCCGTCGGGCCTGTCAAGGCCATGCTGCTGGCGCTCGACGCCGACAAGCTGGCCGAAGTCCTCAATGCCGCCCTGGACGATACAAAATCCGAAACGCCGATCCGCCAGCTTCTGGTGGATTTCGCGGCGGCGAACGGCATACCGGTATAGATTGATCGAAAGCGTCTTCATCCTCGTCCGAACCGGGTTCGGGCGAGGCGGACGTGTTTGGAGTGAAACTTGGCAAAGCTTCCTGTTGAAAAGATGCGCGAGCTCGAACGGCGTTTCGCGGAGATCGAGGCGCGTATGTCCGCAGGCCCCGCGGCCGACGTCTATGTGAAGCTCGCATCGGAATATTCCGAGCTCCAGCCGGTCGTGACGAAAATCCGCGTCTACGAGAAGGCGGTCGCCGAGCTTGCCGATATCGAGGCCATGCTCGCCGACCGGGCGACGGACAAGGAGATGCGCGACCTCGCGGAAATGGAAAAGCCCGAGGTGGAGGAGCGGATCGAAGCGCTCGAAGAGGAGATCCAGATCCTGCTCCTGCCGAAGGATGCGGCCGACGAAAAAAGCGCCATCCTCGAAATCCGCGCCGGCACGGGCGGGTCGGAAGCGGCGCTCTTTGCCGGCGATCTGTTCCGCATGTACGAGCGCTACGCTGCGGCCAAGGGCTGGCGGGTCGAGGTGCTCTCGGCGAGCGAGGGCGAGGCCGGCGGCTACAAGGAAATCATCGCGACGGTTTCCGGGCGCGGCGTGTTCTCGCGGCTGAAATTCGAGTCCGGCGTCCACCGGGTGCAGCGCGTACCCGAAACGGAAGCGAGCGGCCGCATCCACACCTCTGCGGCGACCGTCGCTGTTCTGCCGGAGGCAGAGGAGATCGATATCGAAATCCGCCCCGAGGATATCCGTATCGACACGATGCGCTCTTCGGGAGCGGGCGGCCAGCACGTCAACACCACGGATTCGGCAGTCCGCATCACCCACCTGCCCACCGGCCTCGTCGTCACCAGCTCGGAAAAGTCGCAGCACCAGAACCGCGCCAAGGCGATGCAGGTGCTGCGTTCCCGGCTCTTCGACATGGAGCGCCAGCGCGCCGACAGCGAAAGGTCGGCCGACCGCAAGAGCCAAGTGGGGTCCGGCGACCGTTCGGAGCGTATCCGCACCTACAACTTCCCGCAGGGCCGCCTGACCGACCACCGTATCAATCTGACGCTCTACAAGCTCGACCGGATGATGGAGGGTGAGATCGACGAGGTCGTCGACGCCTTGCTTGCGGACCACCAGGCAAGCCAGCTCGCCCTGCTCGGCGAACGGCAGAATTGAGCCGGGGATGCGCGAGACATTGGACAGGCTGCTTTCCGAGAGCCGCGATCGGTTGAGGGCCGCCGGCATCGAACATGCGGCGGTCGATGCCAGGCACCTGATTTCCGGTCTACTCGGCCTGTCGCTCGCCGGCTTTATGGCAAGGGGAGGCGAGCCGGTCAGCCCAGAAGATGCAGCGCGTATCCGCGCGGCGATCGACCGCCGGATGGCACGCGAGCCGGTCTACCGCATTCTTGGCGAGCGCGAGTTTCATGGATTGGCCCTGTCGCTTTCGAGGGAAACGCTGGAGCCGCGGCCGGACACCGAAACGCTTGTCGACTGCCTGATCCCCCATGTGCGCCGCATAGCCGCGGGCAAGGGACACTGCCGGGTCATCGACCTTGGAACCGGCACCGGTGCCATTTGCCTCGCGCTTCTCGCCGGGGTACTTGAAGCGCGCGGCACCGGTACCGATATATCGGAAGACGCCTTGGCGACGGCACGCGAAAACGCGAAGAGGAACGGGCTCGCCGAACGCTTCCTGACGCTTAGGAGCGATTGGTTCGAGGCAGTGGAAGGGCGGTTCGACGTCATTGTCTCAAATCCGCCGTATATCCGGTCCACTGTCATAGATGAGCTTGAGCCGGAGGTCAGAAACCATGATCCGGCTGCCGCCCTGGATGGCGGAATTGACGGGCTTGACGCTTACCGTGCCATCGCTCAACACGCCGGCCGCCATCTCGAAGCGGACGGAGTTGTAGGCTTGGAAATCGGTTTCGATCAGAAGCAGGCAGTTACGGCGCTGTTCCAAGCGCAGAGCTTCCGCCTGATTGAGAGCCGCAAGGATCTCGGCGGCAACGACCGGGTCCTGATATTCGGGCAGGACGTCAAAGGCAGCATCACCGTTGAAAAAATGCTGCACTAGCGCCCTCTTTTCTGGATGAGCAAAGAAAGGGCTTGGAATCGCCAAGGAAGCGGGCTAGTTTCTGGCCGCGCACTGGGCACAGGTCATGGACCAGAGATTCGTTCCAGTATGACCTGGCCACGGGGATTGCTCTCAAGAAAGAGTTGCTAGGGTTCAACAGTGCCTTGTGCGGGTACCTGTTAATTTGACGTCAGCCGGCGCCGCGACCGCGAACAGGCGGTCTGCCGTGGCGCGTGTTTTCTCGGGCGCGGACAATCCGGCCGGGATACGGAACCATATGATTATCATCAGCAAGAAAATTCAGGTGAATGGACGATGAGGCCAGGACAGCAGAACAAGCGCGGCCGTGGGCGGAATAACAACAACGGAAGCAATAACAACAATAACAACCGCAAGGGATCCAATCCCTTGACGCGGACGTACGACAGCTCCGGCCCGGATGTGAAAATTCGCGGTACCGCCCAGCATATTGCGGAAAAATACGCCGCGCTTGCCCGCGACGCCCAGAGCGCCGGCGACCGTGTCATGGCAGAAAACTACCTGCAGCATGCCGAGCACTACAACCGCATCATTGCGGCGGCACAGGCGCAGATGCAGGATCGCTTCCAGCGCGAAGAGCGCCAGGACTATCAGGACCGCGACCTCGACCGCGATCAGGACGATCTGGATCAGGTCTATGCCGAGCCGGCACCGGCCGCCGCAGCACCCGCCCAGGCGCCTGCTCCCAGCGAGCCGCAGCCGGTTATCGACGGTTCCGGCCCGCAGCCGGTGATCGAAGGCATGCCCGCCGAAGTGGCGATGGAGGAGGAGACGTCGGTGGCGTCTTCCGGCCGCACCGGCTCGCGGCGCCGCAGCGCCTCCCGCCCGCGTCGCCAGCCGCGCCGCAATGCAGGAGACGAGCCCGCGGCTGAAGGACAGCCTGGCGGCGACGCCCCGGTCCTGGCGGCATCGGAATAGCGCCAGAAATACGAGATTTCCCTATCTGAAAGCCCGGCCGGACGGCCGGGCTTTTTGCATCGGTTAAATGCCAGCTCGCGAGCCCGGCGGCTCCGCAGGCCTTCGCCATGCACCGGAAAGATTCGCGGAACGCCGCTTTCCGACGCCCTTTAATTTCCGAAAATATCGCCCCATATTCGCTTCGAAGACTTGGACCCCCGCAACGCGGGGACGAGCCGTCAGTACAGCGCCGCACGTCGTATTGGACGCGCAAAGATCGCTGTAGCACCTTAAATCGAAAGCGATTTAAGGAGACATGCAGTAGCGGGCTTGCCGAATGCGGGAGCCTGATCCTGAAACGCCGGCCAGTGCCACAACGATGGGCTCGCCGGATCATGGAGGTAAGACATGAATATCGAGAAGTATTCCGAGCGGGTACGCGGCTTCCTGCAATCGGCGCAGACCCATGCGTTGGCCGAAGGGCACCAGCAATTCACGCCGGAGCATGTCCTCAAGGTATTGCTCGACGACGATCAGGGCATGGCCGCATCGCTCGTCGAACGCGCCGGAGGCGATGTGCGCGAGGCAAGGGCGGGCACGGCCGCGGCGCTGGCGAAGCTTCCGAAAGTCACGGGCGGCAGCGGTTCCGTCTACCTGTCGCAGCCGCTCGCCAAGGTCTTCACCGCCGCGGAAGAGGCGGCGAAGAAGGTCGGCGACAGTTTTGTAACCGTCGAGCGCCTGCTGCTGGCGCTGGCGATGGAAAGCTCGGCCGCCACCGCCGCCATCCTTACGAAAGCCGGCGTAACGCCCACGAAACTCAACCAGGTCATCAATGAAATCCGCAAGGGCCGGACGGCCGACACCGCCAATGCCGAGCAGGGCTTCGATTCCCTGAAGAAATACGCGCGCGACCTCACCGAGGAGGCACGCGACGGCAACCTCGATCCGGTGATCGGCCGCGACGACGAAATCCGTCGCACGATCCAGGTGCTGTCGCGCCGCACCAAGAACAATCCGGTGCTGATCGGCGAGCCGGGAGTCGGCAAGACCGCGATCGCCGAGGGCCTGGCGCTTCGTATCGTCAATGGCGACGTACCGGAAAGCCTCAAGGACAAGCGGCTGATGGCCCTCGACATGGGCGCGCTGATTGCCGGTGCGAAGTACCGCGGCGAGTTCGAGGAGCGGCTGAAGGCCGTGCTCAACGAGGTGCGCTCGGAAGAGGGCGAGATCATCCTCTTCATCGACGAGATGCATACGCTGGTCGGCGCCGGCAAGGCGGACGGGGCGATGGACGCTTCGAACCTCCTGAAGCCTGCGCTGGCACGTGGCGAGCTGCACTGCGTCGGCGCGACCACGCTCGACGAGTACCGCAAGCATGTCGAAAAGGATGCGGCGCTTGCCCGCCGGTTCCAGCCGGTGTTCGTCGAGGAGCCGACGGTCGAGGACACGATCTCGATCCTGCGCGGCCTCAAGGAAAAATACGAGCAGCACCACAAGGTGCGGATATCCGACTCCGCGCTGGTGGCCGCGGCGACGCTTTCCAACCGCTACATCACCGACCGTTTCCTGCCCGACAAGGCGATCGACCTCATGGACGAGGCGGCCTCGCGGCTCAGGATGCAGGTCGACTCCAAGCCGGAGGAGCTCGACGAACTCGACCGGCGTGTCATCCAGCTGAAGATCGAACGCGAAGCCCTGAAGAAGGAGACCGATGCTTCCTCGAAGGACCGCCTCGAGAAGCTTGAGCTCGACCTTGCGGCGCTTGAGGAACAGGCCGCGACCCTGACCGCCCGTTGGCAGGCGGAAAAGCAGAAGCTTGGCCGGGCGGCGGACCTCAAGAAGCAGCTTGACGAGGCGCGCAACGAACTCCAGATCGTCCAGCGCAAGGGTGAATTCCAGCGGGCAGGCGAGCTTGCCTATGGCGTCATCCCGAATCTCGAGAAGGAGCTTGCCGAGGCCGAGAGCCAGGACGGCTCGAGCGCCAATGCCATGGTGCAGGAGGTGGTCACCCCCGACAACATCGCCCATGTCGTCTCGCGCTGGACCGGCATTCCGGTCGATAAGATGCTCGAGGGCGAGCGCGAAAAGCTGCTGCGGATGGAAGACGAGCTGGCCAAATGGGTCGTAGGCCAAGGTGATGCCGTCCAGGCCGTGTCCCGCGCCGTACGACGCGCCCGCGCGGGGCTCCAGGATCCGAACCGGCCGATCGGCTCGTTCATCTTCCTGGGGCCCACCGGCGTCGGCAAGACGGAGCTTACCAAGGCACTTGCCCGCTTCCTCTTCGACGACGAGACGGCGCTGATGCGGATCGACATGTCGGAATACATGGAGAAGCATTCGGTCGCCCGGTTGATCGGCGCACCCCCCGGCTATATCGGCTATGAGGAGGGTGGTGCGCTCACCGAATCCGTCCGCCGCCGGCCCTATCAGGTCGTGCTGTTCGACGAGATCGAGAAGGCGCATCCGGATGTCTTCAACGTGCTCCTGCAGGTGCTCGACGACGGCCGCCTGACGGACGGTCAGGGCCGCACGGTCGACTTCAAGAACACGATGATCATCATGACCTCGAATCTCGGTGCCGAATACCTGACCGGCCTCGGTGAGAACGAGGACAGCGACGCCGTCCGCGACCAAGTCATGGAAGTGGTCAGAGCCGCCTTTAGGCCCGAATTCCTGAACCGGGTGGACGAGATCATCCTGTTCCACCGGCTGCGCCGCTCGGAGATGGGGGCGATCGTCGACATACAGCTCGAAAGGCTGCGCAAGCTGCTCGGCGAGCGGAAGATCACGCTGGAGCTCGAGGAGGAGGCGCGGGCCTTCCTTGCCGACAAGGGCTACGACCCGGCCTATGGTGCGCGGCCGCTGAAGCGGGCGATTCAGAAATATGTCCAGGACCCGCTGGCGGAAAAGATGCTGCAGGGCGAGTTCCCGGACGGATCGGCGATCAAGATCGTTGCGGGTTCCGACCGGCTGAACTTCAAGCGCGGCACGCCCGCGGCAAAGGAAGCCGCCTAAGCATCTCTCAAAATGCGAAAAGGCCGCCCGCAATAGGGCGGCCCCATTCGTGTCTCGTCTCCGTCCCTCGTGGAGACGCCTACTGGCTTGCGACCTGGCTCGGATCGTCCTTGCCGAGAAGTTCGTCGATGCGCTCCCGCTCCTTCTCGAATTTTGCCAGCACCTCGCCGGAGAGCGACTTGCCGCCCGGCAGGCGGATGCGCAAGGGGTCCACCTTGTTGCCGTTGACGATCAGTTCGTAGTGGAGATGCGGGCCGGTCGACAGTCCGGTGGTGCCGACCCAGCCGATCACCTGGCCCTGCACGACCTTTGCGCCCGCCTTGACGTTCTTGGCGATGGCGCTCTGGTGATTATAGGACGAGACATAGCCATTGGCGTGGCGGATCAGGGTCTGGTTGCCATAGCCGCCCGAATCCCACCCGGCTTTTTCGACAACGCCGTTGCCGGCTGCGATGATCGGCGTGCCGCGCGGCGCCGACCAGTCGACGCCCGTGTGCATTCGCGAGAAACCGAGGATCGGGTGGCGGCGCATGCCGAAGCCGGACCGGAAGTGGCCGTTCGGAACCGGATTGCGCAACAGGAACTGGCGGATGCTCTTGCCGGCCTCGTCGAAATAATCGATCGAATTGTCGTCCGGATCGTGGAAGCGGTAGAACCGCGTCTCGGCATCCCCGAATTTGGCATCGACATAGAGAAGTTCGGACTCTTCCGTCGCCTGCCCGCTTTCATCGGTGACCGAGAAGAAGGCTTCCAGCGAATCCGTCGGCTTGAGCTGTGCCTGGAAATCGACATTGCTCGCCAGCAGCTTGACAATCAGCGAGATCATCTCGGCATTCATGCCGTAGGAGAGGGCGGCCCGATAGATGCCGTCATAGACGCGCGGCAGATCGTGACCGCTGGTGATCACCGGCGTTCCGGTATCGTCGAAGGCGGTGGCGACGGCATCGAGCTTCGGAGGCTCGGCTCCGGGCACGAAACGGCCGCGATCGTCGACGGCCATCGTCAGCACGTGCCGGTTGCGCGAATAGACCGTCGCCCGCACGATCCTTGCTTCTTCGCCTTTCTGGATGATGCCGATGCGCAGGACGTCGCCCGCGCCAAGCTCCTTCGCCCCGAGCGCCGTCTCGATATATCCGGCCGCGTCGTCGGCCTGGGCCCTGGCATAGCCTGCATTCACGAGCACCGTGGCGATCGGCGTGGCGCGCCGGACCGGGATGACGTCGTCGGCATATTCCGTGCTCTGCTCAGTGATGGTCTCGTGGGTCGAGAC